>NZ_JASPJK010000009.1 GCF_030232265.1 Corynebacterium sp. MSK041 | reverse complement strand
TTAAGCACGCCGCCAGCGTTCATCCTGAGCCAGGATCAAACTCTCCACAAAAAACACCCACAAACGTGAGCATCAATTCAGTAAAAGATTACCGAGCCGTGAAAAGCCCAAAACCTAACCAAAACAAACCACACCAACACCACAAACAAGATGCTGGCCTGGCACATCCAAAAATTACTCGACAAACCAAAAAGGTTCATCCAACGTTGCTGCCCCAATCGACGAGGAAAAAAGACAACAACAAAAAAATCTAATCAGCCATGCGACCAACCAGACGACACCATTCCATCAATGGTTCAAACAGCATCGACCAGCACACACCCCAAAACGGAGCAAACAGTCACAAACCAACCAAACAAAAAATCATTGGCACACTATCGAGTTCTCACACAACACACGCACACCCAAACACACCCCACAACAGGGCCCGTTCAAAGCAGCTTGCTGAACCTTACACACACCCACACCACAAACAAAATCGCAGCACATGCGGATCACATGAAAGGAACCATCAACGCTCGTTTTCCTACCGCCATCTCACCAAAACCCAGTCCCAATCAGACTGTCCGGCGGGGCGTTGTCGGTCACGCTGACTCACACAAAGCTACACACACCCAACCAACAACACAAATCCCCTGGTTAAGTCATGTTGTTTAAAGGTTCTTTTGAGCATGTTTCGGGCTGATTGAACCCAAGAGATACCCAGCCTGAATGACAATGCCGATCAACGCGAGGATTCCGGCTGTCACCAGTGCAAAGATGACTGCGCCGTCGCGGAAGCCTTGGGCATTGGATGCCCCATTGGCAATGAAGAACATCAGGTAGCCGGGGACCATGCCCACTTCCGTGCGCCAGATCTTCACTGCGGCGCCGATGATGGCACTGGCACAACCGCCGGCACCGATGGTGATCACTGCAGCCCAGGAGAACTCGGATGGCGATGCCAGAGCAGCCACGCCGATATACGCCGCGACCGAGACCAGCGCAGCCGCCCATGACAAGACCAGCCAGTGCCGGCGCGGCACGCCGTAGCTCGCGCCCGTTGCCGGACCGGGGATGCCGATCCCCTGCATGCAGTAAGCGGAGTACCAAACGATGATCGGTATACCACCGAAGAGCAGGCGAAATCTGTCATTGCCGATGAAGTCCGACAGGTACAGGAAGATGCAGTGCGCAATGGCCACACCGAGTGCCCACAGCAGCTGCGGTTTGAAGATCAATTCGAATTCGAAGCTGCCACGACCGATGCGCGAACCCGCCTCCCGGTCGCTATCGACCGCATTGCCGGCCGTGTACTGCGAACCGAAGAGCAAACCCGACACCAGTGCCACGAGTGCGCCCGCGATGCCGACCCAGTCCGGGCGTGCGAATAGTGCAATCGAAGCACCGAACAGTACCGCGGGCACGACCGCCATCGCGGTTAGCTTTCTCGCGCGCGACTTCGGCATTCCGTACGCCGTATAGGCGGTGTCCTCCAACGACAATGTCCCGATCATGAACACTGTCAGCATCATTGGGCCGAAGATGACAGCAGTAGGCGACTCACGTTCGACGTAAAACAGCCCGGAAGCGAGCATCGCCAATATCGGGAGCATCCAGATCAGACGCGTCAGCGGTGCTGCGACAAGTTGGTGGCGGAAATATCCGAGCAGGCTCGTGTTCATCTAGGACACCTCCAGGTAGTGCTCGATGAGGTCGTCAAAGGTGGCGGCGCGGGCATGACGCGGGGCGTCGCTAAGAGGTACGAGTTCCGGGCCCGCGACAGCGAATTCATCAGCATCCTCAGGGGCACATTGCTTGAGCACGACCCCATCACGCCCCAAGATCACCGCATCATCCAGGACTTTTGCCGCATCGTCGATATGGTGCGTGGCCATCACAATCGTCCGGCCGGAATCAGCCTGGGCAAGAAGATGGCGGTAGAAGACGTCCGTGTTGTGGGTGTCGAGGCCGACATAGGGTTCGTCGAGAAGCAAAAGCTCTGTACCCGATGCCAGCCCGATAATGATGGCGACCATGGCACGCTGTCCGCGCGAGAGCTTGTCGTAGCGGGTGCTCAGGGCACCGCCCATGACGAAATCGGCGATGAGCTCGTCGGCAAGCGCTGGGTCCCACGTGCGGTAACGCAGCTGCGCGCCTTTGATCACATCAGTGCCGGACCACGAGCCCGGATACGCAGTGTCCACACCGGTCAGGCAGGTGTTATCCATGACGCGGGCATTGTCGAAGGGGCGCTCGCCAAAGACCTCGACCGTGCCAGATTCTGGTTTGAGTTGTCCGCCGAAAATGTTCAGCAGCGTCGACTTGCCCACACCATTGCGGCCGAGAAGGCCGTGGATACCGGGACCGAAGTCCACGGTGACGCCTCGCAGGACATCGGTTTTGCCAAAGCTGTGAGCCAAACGTGAGACGTGAATGGTCATTGGTACATTCCTCTGCTTTCTGCGACGCGGTCGATGAGGTCGTGGAGGTCGGTGCGGGAGTAGGTCAGGCGGAGGGCTTCGTCGATAAGCGGTGCGATGTAGTCGCCGGCGAAGTCCTCGCGGCGCGTGCTCACGATGCGTTCCCGCGCACCGTCGGTGACGAACATCCCGATGCCGCGGCGTTTTTCAAGGACTCCGGCGTCGACAAGCAAGCTCAGCCCTTTGCGCGCGGTGGCGGGATTGATGCTGTGGAATGCGGCGAGCTCATTCGTTGAGGGAGCGCGCTGCCCAGGTTCGAGTTCACCGTCCATGATCTGCTCCTGGATGAGACGAGCGATCTGAAGGAATAACGGCTCAGCGTCATTGCCCACGAAACACCTCCGGTTAGTCAGTTGCGTAACCAACCATACAAGCATGAGAATTTTTTGGCGCTGAAGTGCGTTGAACAGGGCAGAAGCCACCTATGTGGGCCCGCTCAGAGCTGGTCAACGAGATTTCTTAGCGAGACCCACGCAAGTCAGGCACACTGGGTGGACGACAAAACTTTTTAGCTACATGAATAGATACGGAAATCAGGAGCCATGCTTGAACGCACACTCGTCTTTGTGGACACGTCTTATCTGCTCGCGAGCTTTTACAACTCGTGGGAGACAGGAGCACGGTCTCAGTTAGAAATTGACCTCCCAGAGGTCGTTGCCAATCTTTCCGGCATGATCACGCAGCAGCTTGATCAGCCGATTCACCGTCAGTACTGGTACGACGGCATCCCCGACTCGGGCCCGCACCGCTACCAGCGCGCACTGCGCACGTGCGACGGCGTTCAGCTGCGTACAGGTCAACTCATTGAGTGGGGTGAACGTCGCACACAAAAAGGTGTGGATACCCGCCTGGTTGCTGACATCGTGGTCAATGCCATGCGCGGCCACTACACCGACTTCGTGCTGGTCAGTGGCGATGCGGATATGATCCCGGGCGTCGAAGAAGCCACCAACGCTGGCATCCGCGTGCACCTTTACGGCTTCGGCTGGGATTCCATGTCCTCTGCCCTACGCCACGCGTGTGACACGACGACGATCCTGGACCCACGCGAGGATTTCGCCGACGCGATGCAACTTCAAATCCTTGAAGGCCCCCTCCCGCCGAGCATCCGCGAACGTCCACTCGCGGATGCCGAAATGGAAGACAACGAGGGCATGTGCGACATCCCTCGCCCCGACGGTGAGCAGCCACTGTCTGCTCAGCTTGTCGACGACCCGGAGGCCGCTCCCCTCCCCGTTGAAGAACCCTGCGAGGAGTCTACGGAACCATCTGCGGCGGAGCCTATGGCCAAACCTGAAAACGAACCGGCTCCCGAGACTCCTGAGGTTTCCACCACTCCGGCGCCTGAGCCATCACCCGAACCGGCGCCGGCGCCTAAGCCGGCACCATCACCAGCACAGCTGGCTGAAACCACAAGCGACACTGGCGCGGCACACACACCGAAGCCGTCCATGATGGCACCACGCCGGAAGCTGCGTTCCCGTTATGTCCCGCTGCCGGAGGAAGTGTGGACCTCTTCCGGGTTCCAAACACCGTTTGACGTGGGACAACAGTATGCAACGTGGTGGTTCGACAACGCGGCTTCTTCCGAGCAGCGCGATAAAGCGCACATGCTATCCGGCGGTGGTTTGCCACCGGAGATCGATCGCCCGCTTCTGCAGTTCGCCTGTGAAACGCTGCACGAGTACACACTGAGTGAAAACCAACGCGTCAACTTGCGCGATGGTTTTCACTCGGGGATCCGCGCAGTGCTCATCAATATCCGGCGGAACCAAAACTAGAAACAGACCTAGCCGAATTCAGGTTTCGTTCTAGGTTATTGTTGCCCATCTTCTTGCCCGGCCTCCACGCCTTGGGCCCCACCCGATTCGGTCCCCGGTGTGAGCTCGCCGGCGGTAGCAGCTTCCTTCTCCATGGCCGCGCGGATTTCCGCCAACTTGGAGGTCGCAGCAGCATCGGTGCCAGCCTGGCCAGATTCAATCTCTGACATGACGTTGTCCGGGTTGGATTCAGCAAGTTCCTGCTGGCCAAGTGCCGTGGTGTAGCGGCGCTCAATCTTGTCACGCACGCCATCGAGGGTGGGCACGGAATCATCGGTACGGAACTGGCCAATGGTGTCCATTGCCTGCGCGGACATCTCCTGCATGTTTGCCTGGTCAACCTGCGCACGGAGGCGGTTGACCTCAGCCAGCTGCTCTTCCAGGCGCGCTTCAGACCTGCGCTGCTCTTCCTCAGCCTGCTTGGCTGCTTGCTCTGCCGTCGCGTACTGCGCAGTCAGGTCGGCGAGCTCCTGCTCGGTTGTGACCAGCTGAGCAGCGAGAGCTTCAGCAGTGTTGTTGAACTCCTGCGCCTTCGCGGAATCGCCCTCGGCGGTGGCCTTGTCCGCCATCTGCAGTGCAGTCTTTGTCTTCTCCTGCTGCTGCGTCTGGTTTTCACGCAGCCGGTTCATCTTGATTTCCAGCTGCTTCTTCTGGCCGATGATCTCCGCAGCCTGGCGCGTGATCGCGTTGTGCTGCTCCTTCGCCGCGTTCGCGGCCTGCTCGATCTGGACCTTCGGATCAGCATTCTCATCAATCGCCGAATCAAACGATTGCATGAGGTACTTCCAGCCCTTGCTAAACGGGTTAGCCATGTTGCGCGTCCTTAAATAAGTAGGGAGCAGATACGTTCCCGAGTTTACGTGGGAATGCTCTGCTCCGTCGATAAGCGAAAAGGCCTTAAGCCTCGTCCTCCTGTGCGTTCTGCGCGGCGATGTCACGGTGCACCTGCTCCATGTCCACGTCGCGGACTGCTTGAATGAACTCCTCGAACGCGGCGGGCGGCATGGCACCGGACGTCTGACCGAGGAGAATGCCCTCACGGAACGCGAAAAGCGTGGGGATGGACTGGATCTGCAGCGCGGCCGCGAGCCCCTGGTTAGCCTCGGTGTCGAGCTTGGCAAAGACGATGTCTTCGTGCTTGTCCGACGCCTTCTCAAACGTCGGGGCGAAAGCCTTGCACGGCCCGCACCAGCTCGCCCACGCGTCCACGATCACGGTGTCATTGTCTTGGATGACCTGGGTGAACGTGTCTTCCGTAATATTAATGGTGCTCATTATTAATCCTTTTCGTCTGCTCGGGTAACGTCTATCAGTGAGTTCAACCCCACTCAGTTTCGATTCATTCCCATGCGGGGCAGAAAAGGAGCAACCGTGACCAAGAACTACCGGTTCGAAGGACCGCAGGACGCAACGTCTGTTGAAAAACTTCAGTCTGAAGTGAGCCAAGTGCTGGGCACGCAGGGGGTGGATATTGATGTGGAAGCCGGCCTTATGCAGGTCACGGGCGAAGGTTTCACGGATGAACAGATTGAGTACGCGGTTGAGTATGCCGGCTTTTCGCTTATCGACGTCTAAAGTACGCCTACCATTAATCCCATGAGTACTGAAACAACTGTTTTTACCGTTGACGGCATGACGTGCGCCCACTGTGAGGCCAGCGTCAAAGAGGAGATCAGCGAGGTCCCTGGCGTGACCAGTGTTAAGGCTGATCACACTACGGGTAACGTCGAGGTCATTGGCTCCGGTTTCACCCGCGAGCAGATTGCTGAGGCAGTCGCGGAAGCTGGTTATACCCTGGCTTAGCCGCCTGGATGAACTAGTTTGACCGGGGTCTAGCTGCTGTGTAAGGAGTTAAACATGACAAGCACCCCCACACCATCCCACCTTGATTTAGGCGTGATGGGCATGACCTGTACGTCGTGTTCTTCGCGTGTGCAACGCAAACTGAACAAGGTTCCCGGGGTGGATGCCACGGTGAATTTTTCCACGGAGACGGCTGCGGTGGATTTTGATCCGTCGTTGACGGATCCGGATGCCCTCATGCAGGTGGTCCGCGATGCGGGCTATGAGGCTTTTGTAGTCGGTGGCGCGTCGGCGGGCGCTGGGGCTGATACTGAGTCGGGTGAGCCGACCCCTGATGTTGATGCCATTCGCGATGAGGAGACGGAGAAGCTCAAGCGCACTGTGATCTGGTCGGCGGTGCTGACCGTTCCGGTGTCCGTGCTGTCGATGGTTCCGGTAACCCAGTTCCCAGGCTGGGAGTGGCTCGCGCTGGCACTGACCACGGTGGTGTACTTCGTGGCTGGTTCTCCTTTCCATCGCGCGACGTGGACGAACCTGCGCCACGGTGCGGTGACGATGGACACGTTGATTTCCCTGGGCACGACGGCTGCCTACGTGTGGTCGTTGTGGGCCCTGTGGGTGCAGTTCACGGGCCCTGCTGGCCACGAGGTGCCACCGATTTATCTTGAAACCGTCGCGGTGGTGATCACGTTCCTGCTGCTCGGCCGCTGGTTTGAGATGAAGGCAAAGGGCCGTTCCTCCGAAGCTTTGCGCGAGTTGGCCACCATGGGTGCAAAGGACGCCACGGTTCTGCGCGACGGACAAGAGGTGCGCATTCCGGCTGGGGAGCTGCAGGTCGGTGATCACTTTGTGGTGCGGCCGGGCGAGAAGATCGCCACGGATGGCGTGGTGCTTTCAGGCTTATCGACGATTGACAACTCCATGCTCACCGGCGAATCCGTCCCCGTCGATGTCGGCGAGGGCGACACCGTCACCGGCACCACGGTGAACCTGTCGGGCCGCCTGATCATTGAGGCCACTCGTATCGGTTCGGAGACCACGTGGGCGCAGATGATCGAACTGGTCCGCAACGCGCAGGCGGGAGAGGCACCGGTTGAGCGCCTAGTGGACCGGATTTCCCGGGTCTTTGTGCCGGCAGTGATTGTTACTTCGCTGATTACTTTGGCGATACACCTGCTTCTTGGGCACGATGCGCCGACGGCATTCTCCGCTGCTGTGGCTGTGCTTATCATCGCCTGCCCCTGCGCATTGGGCCTAGCCACACCCACTGCAATTCTGGTGGGCACGGGCCGTGGCGCGCAGCTGGGCCTTCTGATCAAGGGCCCGGAGATCCTGGAATCCACACGCAAGGTGGACACGATCGTCTTGGACAAAACAGGCACTGTGACCAGTGGCAACATGTCGGTGGATGCTGTGGTCCCGGCGGCAGATGCCGAGTTGAGCGCGGACGAGTTGCTCACTTTAGCGGCAGCTGTGGAGTCTGGCTCAGAGCACCCGATTGCGCAGGCTATTGTCACCGCGGCGAATGAGCGCGGACTTGAGATCCCCGTGGCTCAGAGCTTCAACTCTGAAGCAGGGCAAGGAGTGCAGGCGCTTGTCCGTGGCTCCCGCGTCACTGTTGGCCGCGGCCGTGGCGCTGAAGCGGAAGCTTATGAAGCTGAAGGTGCCACTGCCGTGACTGTGACCGTGGATGGCACTGCTGCTGGTGTCATCGCGGTGAGCGACACCATCAAGGAGACATCCGCGCAAGCAATTGCGGATCTGCGTTCCTTGGGCCTCACCCCGCACTTGCTCACCGGTGATAATCCGGGTGCTGCGCACGCTGTGGCGCGAGCAGTGGGAATTGACCAGGACTGCGTGACGGCGTCGGTGTTGCCGGCGGGGAAGGTTGAGGCCCTCGAAAAGCTTCAAGCCCGAGGAAAAACAGTGGCGATGGTCGGCGACGGCGTCAACGATGCTGCTGCGCTTGCCACCGCTGACCTGGGCTTGGCCATGGGATCCGGCACGGATGTAGCCATCCAGGCCGCTGACATCACCCTCATGGGCAACGATCTGGGCAGCGCAGCCGATGCGATCCGCCTTTCCCGGCGCACGCTGCGCACCATCAAGGGCAACCTGTTCTGGGCTTTCGCCTACAACGTCATCCTCATTCCCGTAGCCGCTTTTGGGCTGCTCAACCCGATGTTGGCGGGCATCGCGATGGCGTTCTCTTCTGTCTTTGTTGTGACCAATTCACTGAGGCTGCGCCGTGGCTGAGTAAGATTTTCCGCCATGACCACCCGTAATGAGCGGCTTGACCGCCTGCCTGTCACTTCTAAACATCGCCGACTTCTGGTTGGCTCCGGCATCGGGTGGGCGCTTGACGCCATGGATGTTGGCCTGGTGTCCTTCATCATCGCGGCGCTGGCCGTGCACTGGGACCTGGATAAATCCACCACCTCCTGGATCGCCTCCGTCGGGTTCATCGGCATGGCCATCGGCGCAACATTGGGCGGGCTTCTGGCCGATAAATTTGGTCGCCGCCAAATCTTCGCCGCCACTTTGCTTGTCTACGGTCTAGCAACCGGCGCATCAGCATTTGCCTGGTCCGTCGGTGCTCTTATGGTCTTCCGTTTCTTCGTTGGCTTGGGCCTGGGTGCGGAACTTCCGGTTGCCTCCACCCTGGTCAGCGAATTCGCTCCACGCCGCAGCCGTGGCCGCATGGTGGTCATCCTCGAGGGCTTCTGGGCCGTGGGCTGGATCCTCGCCGCGGTGATTGGCACTTTCGTGGTCTCCCAGGGCGAGAATGGCTGGCGTTGGGGCTTCGCACTCGGTGCCGTACCTGCGCTGTATGCCATCTACGTGCGCATGGGCCTGCCGGAATCGGTCCGCTTTTTGGAGTCGAAGGGCCGACACGAGGAGGCCGAAGAGATTGTTACCTCCTTCGAAGCTGCCGCTGACCCCGCTGACTTGGAGGAGGTGGACCCCTCCCCCATCGCTATAGACAAACCTGAATTCACCGGTGGTATTTGGGGCCCGGCTTTGCGGCGTCGCACCGCAGCCTTCTGGCTCGTCTGGTTCGGGGTGTCACTCTCCTACTACGGCGCATTCATTTGGATTCCATCGTTGCTGGTGGATCAAGGTTTTACCCTGGTGCGCTCCTTTAGCTTCACGCTGGTTATCACGCTTGCACAGCTGCCCGGTTACGCCGCGGCTGCCTGGCTCATTGAGATCTGGGGCCGCCGCATCACCCTGTCCACTTTCCTGGCGGGTTCAGCTTTCTCTGCAGTGCTTTTCGGTCTAGCTGCCGCGCCGTGGCAGATCATTGCTGCCGGCTGTCTGCTCTCCTTCTTCAACCTCGGTGCCTGGGGTGCGCTCTACGCCATCGGCCCGGAGCTCTACCCCACCTCTATCCGCGCTACCGGCACGGGTGCCGGCGCATCCTTTGGCCGGATCGGCTCCATCATTGCCCCGCTCATCGTCCCGCCGGTGCTGGCCTGGGGTGGGTCGATGGCGGTCTTCGGTCTTTTCGCGGCTGCTTTTGCGGTCGCCGGTATTGCGGCGTTCACACTGCCGGAGCAGCGTGGCAAGGCGCTGGCGTGATGCTAGCTATCTCTAGCCACGGGCCATGTTGACAAAGCGCGAGTAATGCAACTGGTGCGCCACCGCGATCGTGTCAATCGGGCCACCACGGTGCTTAGCCACGATGATGTCGGCCTCACCGGCGCGCTCATTATCCCTGTCCTGCGAGTCCGGGCGGTACAGCAGCATAACGATGTCCGCATCCTGCTCCAACGAACCGGATTCACGCAGGTCCGCCAACTGCGGGCGCTTATCCGTACGTGATTCCGGACCACGGTTCAGCTGCGAAATAGCAATCACGGGGACCTCAAGCTCCTTGGCCAGAAGCTTAAGTTGACGTGAGAAGTCCGAGACCTCCTGCTGGCGTGATTCGACCTTCTTGCCGGAGCTCATCAGCTGCATATAGTCCAGGACCACGAGGTCGAGACCATGCTGCTGCTTCAGTCGGCGGGCCTTGGAGCGAATCTCCATCATCGTCAGGTTCGGGGAATCATCGACGAAGATCGGTGCAGCTTGAATCTGCTGGAGACGGTCCGTGAGTTTCTCCCAGTCCTTCTCCTCCATCTGGCCGGAGCGCATGGCAGAGAGTTTGATCTCCGTCTCCGCCGACAACAAACGCATGACAATCTCCGAAGCGCTCATCTCCAGGGAGAAGATCACCGAAGTCAAGCCATTGTGGATCGAGCACGAACGCACGAAGTCCATGGCCAGGGTGGACTTACCCACACCAGGACGTGCCGCGATGATGATCATCTGGCCGGCGTGCAGGCCATTGGTTAGGCGGTCCAGATCAATGAAGCCGGTGGGCACGCCTGCTGCAAGACCACCGTCCTTCTCGTAGGCGGCGAGCTCATCCACGGTCGGCTTGAGCAGCTCCGACAACGGGCGGTAATCCTCACCCGTTTGCTTCTGCGCAACAGCGAAGATCTCCTGCTGGGCACGGTCGACGAGGGCGTCAACTTCCATGCCTTCGCCGCCCTCGTAGCCGAGTTGGGCGACGCGCGTGCCCGCGTCGACAAGCTGACGCAACGTTGATTTTTCCGCGACGATGTCGGCGTAATACCGCGCATTGGCTGCGGTAGGCACCTCAGAGATCAGCGTGTGCAGATACGGCGCTCCCCCGACGCGCTCCAGGTTGCCCATGCGGTCGAGCCGGCCGGCGACAATAAGCACGTCAATATCAGAGCCCTGCGAATAGAGCTCCAATATTGCCTGGTAGATCAGCTGGTGTGCCGGGTAGTAGAAATCCTCCGGTTGCAGCTCCTCAGTCACGTCCACCACCGTGGATGAGCTGAGCAACATCGCACCGAGCACACCCTGCTCCGCCTGCCGGTCATGCGGTGGTTGGCGGTACTCGGTCAGGTCCGTGCGGTCCTTAGTAAACCCGCGGCTGCGATCCGGCCGATCTTTAAAACGCGAAGAACCGCCCCGCGCCTCGGACTCCTCCGGCGGTGGTGGCGGTGGTGGCACCGCACTGTCCGCAAAGCTGTCGAAGCTCTCTCCGTCAAAGCCGTTCGTGTCGCCGCCAGCGCTGTTGCCGGCCGTGTTTCCGCCTACCGTCATACCTAACCTCCGTTGACCCCTATTGCCCGTCGATGTTACCTCGCACGGGGCCACTCACCATCTTCCACAGCCTCGCCCACACCAGTTATCCACACGCTCCTGTGGATAACTCGATCAAAGTGCACGTCGGTTTCCACATGCACCGACCCGCGGTTGTGGATAACCTGTGGATAACGCGGGAAGATTTCCACACTCACCCACAAACATCCAGTACAAACCGGTTATATTCATAACTTCAAACGGCAACAAACGGTGAATAAAACCCCTACCAGCAGGTTCTCCTCACACCTGAGAATCGCCTTAATTTTACCTTTTGGTTACCTTCTCGCACGCTGCAATCATCAGTTATCCACTAGTTATCCACAGGGCTTGTGCATAACCCACAACCCCATAAACAAAACAAACGCGGGCCCCACTCCTCACAAGTGGGACCCGCGTTTAATGCTGTTGTCGTTGGATTGATGTAGGGTTATGCCCTGTCAATCGCCGTTAAGCGGTATTAAGCGCTCACGACCTCGAAGTTCACCTTGCCCTCCACGTCATCGTGGAGCCTGACCTTGACCTGGTAGCCACCGGTACGGGTGACCAGACCCTTAGGTACGTCAACGCGACGCTTGTCCAGCGCCGGGCCGCCAGCTGCCTCAACGGCAGCGACAATGTCAGCCGGCTTCACAGAGCCGAACAGCTTGCCATTGTTGCCGGTGCGGACCTTGACGGTCACGCCCTGCAGCTGGTCGAGCTGATCACGCAGCTCCTTCGCGTGTTCCAGGTCGCGCACAGAGCGCTGCTCCTGGGCACGCTTGATGTCCTCAATCTGCTTCTCAGCACCGCGGGTAGCCACGATGGCCAGGCCGCGGGGGAGCAGAAGGTTACGTCCGTAGCCGTCCTTGACCTCGACAATATCGCCGGGTTCACCAAGGTTCTCAACGGCAGCGGTGAGGATCAGTTTCATGAATCCTTACCCTTCCTTTTCGTGAAAGATGTTCGTTGTACTTGAAATGCTGCGTCTTTAGAACGGGGGCTCATCGTCCATGCCGCCGAATCCACCGGCGGGAGGAGCGGAGTTCCACGGATCATTCGCGGGCTGATTCTGGCCACCCTGGGACTGATTGCCCTGGCCTTGGCCGCCCTGGCTCTGACCGCCGAAACCACCAGTGTTCTGGTTGTTCTGGAATTGCTGGCCGCCCTGGTTACCGCCAAAGCCGCCGCCGGAACCGCCCTCACGCGGGTTCCGGGAAACGGAAGCAGAAGCGTACTTCAGGGACGGGCCGACCTCGTCGACCTCGACCTCAAATACCGTGCGGTTTTCGCCTTCGCGGGTCTGGTAGGAACGCTGACGCAGACGGCCATTAACAATGACGCGCATGCCTTTGGTCAGGGATTCAGCGACATTCTCGGCGGCACCGCGCCACACATTGCATGTCAGGAACAAAGCATCCCCATCGTCCCACTGACCAGTGTCACGGTTGTACGTGCGGGGAGTGGATGCGATACGGAAGTTAGCTACGGCCACGCCAGCCGGCGTGAAGCGTAGTTCCGGATCAGCAACGAGGTTGCCTACGACGGTGATTGGAGTTTCGCCCTGTGCCATGATGTTTCGTCCTTACCTTTACCTTTATGCGAATGAGTCCATGTAGTTGTGCTGGTTTTCTTTCACACCCAAGCATATAACCTAGGGTGAACATTGCCCATGTGCTGGGGTTTTAGCCCTTTTGCACTGGTGTATACCGGCACGAAAGAAGCCTCGTTCTAAAAGTTCGCGCTTACTTCTTGTCGGTGCGCAGAACCTTGGTTCGCAGAATGTTGTCGTTCAGGTTCAGACGGCGGTCGAGCTCCTGAACGGTCTCGGACTCGCAATCCAGGGTGACTACTGCGTAGACACCCTCTTCCTTCTTGTCGATCGGGTAGGCAAAGCGGCGCTTGCCCCAGATATCAACATTTTCCACCTTGCCGTTATCCTTGCGGACAGTTTCGAGGAACTTGTCCAGGGACGGGGCGACGGTGCGCTCATCCTGACTCGGGTCAAAGATGATCATTACTTCGTAGTGACGCACGGGACCTCATCACCTCCTATGGTCGTTTCAATGATGTCGGCCACCGCCCTTGTGGCAGTGGCAGGAGGGTCGCTTACGTCAAGCAACCCCACCAGCGTACCCCAGGGCATAAGCAGGGAGAAATTGCTTATCGACGCCGACGGGACCCTAGTCATCCCTATCCACATCCACGACGAGCCCATTTGGATCAATGTCGATGTCAATGGCGCCCAGTTCAATCTCCCAGTAGCCGTCATCGTCCCACTCGATCTCAACCCCGGGATCGTTGTTCAGGGCAGCAGTGAGAACGCGGTCGACGTCGTCTTTGGTCACGCCTTCGTCGATAAGCTCGGCCTCGGCCTTCTCGGTGTATCCGCTGACCGCGGAAGGCAGCTCACGCTGCGGGGCATCCTGAGCGGGTGTGTCCGGCTGCACAACGGTTGTTTCAGTCGCAGTTTGCGTCGTTGTCTCCGTCGTGGTGGCAGGCTCTTGAGCGCCGCCGCATGCGGTGAGGAAGAGGAGGGTGGGGGCAATGGCAATCGTCGATAGTTTCTTCATGCCTCCCCACCGTACCGACTCAGTTTGACTATGCGCTCAAGCGAGAGAAGGCGACCTGGGCTTTTGCCGGGCGCAGCGTGACATAGTCAAACCGACCCTTAGGGGTTCGGCGCCGCGAAGAAGACGGCGAGGGAGACTGGCAGGATCGTCATGAAGATGAACGCCAGGATGCCCAACGTGACGGCGAGGCCAACCGGCTTCTTTTTCACGACTGCCCAGAAGCAGACACCGAAGAGGGCGAAAGCGATGAAGATGGAGCAAATTCCAAGGATGGTTGCGGTTCCCATTGTTGTTTAGCCTCCTCCCAATCAGCTGGTGTGGTGAGTAGCGGGTCACAGCCGTAGTGCGCGTCGCGGACCTTGTCGGGGCGGCGGCCGTACATTTGGCGGACGACAAGCACCATGATGGCCACGATCAGTGCATCACGGATAAGCACGATGATATTGAGTGCGGCGCCGGGCAGGCCAAGGTTATCGGTGCCCATCATGTGCCACATGAGAATCGGCCAGACGAGCATGTCCGCCGTCATCCATGTGAGCAGCAGGCGCCAGTGGGGCAGAGCGAGCACCGCCGGAACAACGAGCCACAAAGAGTACTGGGGGCTCCACACCTTGTTGAAGAGCAAGAAAAACCCGACGATGAGGACGAAAAGCTCAGCCACGCGCGGTATTTGCGGCGCCTTCAATCCAGCGATGAGAACAAAGAGGCATCCAGCGAGGAACAACGCCAGCGTCACCGCATTCAAAATGACCGGTGCGCCATCGCCCGAGTCGAATCCGGTCCAGCCGAAGGCACGGGAGATCACGGCGTAAATCGTGGTCCACTCCCAGCCGCGTTCGGTGTTGAGACGCTGGAACTCGTGCCAGGCATCGTAGTTATGCAGCATGATGGGCACGTTGACCACAAGCCAGGACACGACTGTGGCGGCGAGCATCTGCAAGAAAGGCACGAAGTTTTTCTTCCGCAGCGCAATAACAAGGTAGGCGCCGAGCAGGAAAAGTGGCCACATCTTGAAGGCGGTACCAAAGCCGATGAGCACGCCGGCCAACCAGAACTTCTTATTGCGCGCCGCCAGAAGAGCACCAACCATGAACGCGATGGAGGGAATATCCCAGTTCGTAAACGCATGCACGATCAGCAGGGGAGAGGCCACCACCAGGATCGTGTCCCAAATGCGGTTACCGGCGAGTTCCGCAACCATGCGCGCCGTACCCACCCAGATCACAGCCATGACAAACGCGGTGAGGTAGAAGTACCAACCGGATTCTGGCAACGCCCAGTCCATGAGCGGGTAGGTCGTGCGCGCAATCCAACCCATGACCCCCTGGAAAAGACCAGCGAGAACCGGATACTCCATGTACCGGGTCAAGTCACCTTCAACCCACGAGTAGTCGTAGACAAAACCTGGTTGGTCAAGCCCACGCCCGCCGTAAAGCGGGACGATGTCGTTGTAGCAAAAGGAGGTGTACTGGCGGTTGCCGTCCCAATTGAGATGCATAGCGCCATCAATAAGCTTGCCCCGCGCACAGTTTGATTTGGCCAGTGCACCGAGCGCGAGAAACACCCAGGCAACCGCGATGATGGCGCGCAATGGTGTCCACCAGCGACCACGACCGATCTGGGCGAAGCGCCCCATCGGGCCGCCGAGCGCGGCGACCACTCCCTGCGCGATTGGCTCCGTCCGCGCAGGTTGTACGCGGTCAACTGGATGTGCCCATCCCTTTGTCACTTAAATCCCCTAACCCACTAGGCCGTCTAACAAGTCTCCGAGGTCCAGGTCAGGTATCGGCGCCGGGGCTGGTGGTGCTTCCGGTGCGGGCTCAGGAGCTTGATCCGGTGCGTCCTCACTTTCCGACGGATCAAACTCAGACGGCCCAGAGGGGTTCGTGTAAATCGGAGTGATCGGGTACGTGCCACCGGTGTACGGGTTCACGCCCCAGTTGATCGGGGTGGCGGTGGGGAACTGCCGGAAGTCCGTGTTGGCCAAAGAGCTGTCCAGCACACCCTTCCAAATGGAGCCCGGAGTCATAGAGCCGTACATGTTGCCACCCCACGCGTTGTAGATGCGGGACGTGTTGTCTGCGGTACCCACCCACACAGCCACAGCCAACTCAGGGGTGCCGCCGACCATCCAGGCGTCCTTCGTGCCACCGGTATTGCCAAACTGGGCGGTACCGGTCTTGGCGGCGCTCGGGCGGCCACCCGCCAGGGCGGAGTTAGACCAGCCGGCGATGGGCAGCATGGACTGGATAACGTTATCCGCTACCTGGCCGGAGATACGGCGTTCCTTGTACTCCGGATCAAACTCGTAGAGCACCTCACCGTCAGCAGACGTCACGCGCTGCACAAAGTGGGTTGGGTGCCACACACCACGGTTGATCAAGGTAGCCATGCCGGTAGCCATGTCAATGACACGGGACTGGTACTGGCCCAAGATAATGCCGTCATACGGCTGGCTACCGTCCGGCTCACGGAGAGTCTCCGGAATGTTCGGCAGCGAGCGCGCCACGCCTAGAGCATGGGCGGTGTCAGCGGTGTCATAGGTGGTGTTGTCCAGGTCAGACTGGATGCGGATGAAGGACGTGTTGTAGGAGTTCTTCATCGCCTCAGCCATGGTGGTCATGCCGCCACCACCGCCGCCGTCATTAGTAATGCGCGCATTACCCACGGTGACAGGGGAGGAGTCATACACAGCCGACAGCGGGATACCCTGCTGTAGCGCAGCAGCCAGGCCAAAGATCTTGAACGTCGAGCCGGTTTGCAGGCCCGCGTTTGCGTAGTCCCAGCCGGAAGCATCGTCGCCACCGTAGTAGCCGCGCACAGCGCCTGTCGACGGATCAATCGCCACCACACCAGTCCGCGCATCCTCCTGCAGCGGCGCCATCTGTGCCTCCGCTGTGTCCAGGATGTTCTGCTGCACCACTGGGTCAATGGTGGTGGTGATCTGCAGGCCACGGTTGGTCACATCATCTTCGGTGATACCAATGTGGGAAAGTTCCTCAATCACCTGGTTCTTAATCAGGCCGTTCGCGCCCGTTGCTTCCGTGTATGCGGAGTAGGTGGCTGGATCACGCGTTTCCGGGAAGTGCGCCCCGGCGCGCTCTTCTGGGCTCAACCAGCCCTCCGCAACCATGCCGTCAAGCACATAGTTCCAGCGGTTCTCCGACTCCTGCGGGTTATTCCAGGGATCCAACTGGCTGGGCAGCTGGATCAGTCCGGCCAGCACCGCACCTTCCTCAACAGTCAGCTCCGAAGCAGGCTTGTTGAAGTAAGCCTGGGCTGCTGCCTGAATACCGTAAGCGTTACGCCCGAAGTAAATGGTGTTCAAGTAGCCCTGCAGGATTTCTTCCTTGGACCAGTTACGGGTCATCTTGATGGAGTAGACCAGCTCGTTGAACTTGCGGCTGTAGGAGTGCTCATTGCCCACGATGGTGTTCTTCACATACTGCTGGGTGATCGTCGAACCACCACCGGCGGAAGCATTACCAGTGATTTGGCCAAGCAACGCGCGACCAAAACCGGTGAAGGAGAAACCGGAGTTATCCCAGAAGTCACGGTCCTCCGCCGCGAGCACAGCGTTCTGCACATGCTCCGGCACCTGATCAAGGGTGACCTGCTGGCGGTTACCTTCAGCCGGAACAAGGCGTGCCAGCTCCGTCGAACCGTCAGACGCGAAGATGGTGGAGATCTGCGCGGTTTGGATCTCGTCCGGTGCGGGCAGGTCAGCGCGCGCGTAGTTCACACCAAAAACAGTCAACGGCACGGCCAGCACGAGGACGAGCGCCAGAGCTAACGCTGCCCACCACTGTTTTGCACGGCTGCCTTTGGAACCAGAGCTCTTCTCGTTTTTCTTCGTCGCCTTCGCGCCACCCGCGGCTGCTGCGCCGGTCGTTGCCTTTTTCGCTGTTTTCTTCACGGTCTTCTTCACCGTTTTCTTCACAACCTTCTTCGCCGCTTTCTTCGGCGTCGCTGAAGAGTTGCCGCTAGCGTCGGCGCGCTTCGGCCCCTCGTTGCGCATGCTCGCACCCTTGCGTGCGTGGGCACCCTGCGAGTTGCGGGAGTTACGGGAATCAGATTCGCGTGACAATGGAGTGCTCTTCCTGCCTATGAGAAGTATTCAGGACTGTGTAGGACACATTTAAGGTCAGATTACTTCAGGGTAGTTGTTTCAACCTGAAATCACAGCACTAGGGGAACCACCAAGGCCACTACGCTGTGTCCGGTTCCGCCCGTGCTTCAGTGAGCAAATGGTTCCAACCGCAGTGCCGGCACACTTCCACCCGGTGGACAGTAATAGGGCCTACCTGCGCCGTGATCTCATCAATCTCCGCCTCGCTGCGTGCGGTCCCAGAGCGGCGGCCTAGGTTGTCGCCATAGATCCACAGAACATCTTGCATGACTGATTCGCAGATAGGGCAGGGGCGGGGCGAGTCAGTTCCGTGGTGTTCGGCGGCGGCTTTGAGTAAAAAGTCCGCGTCGCAAAGCTCAGCTTGAGGGATTCGGCCCGCATGAAAGTCGCGCAAAGTCATGCGACGCTCCCACTCGTGGGACACTTCAGCGCTGAGACGAAACACGGTGGGCGAGTGTACTCCAATCCTGCAAACTTTAATGCACAAAATTACACCGGAAAATAGCATTTATTCGCACGAATTGCCTACGATAGTGGGCATGATCAACAAAGTGGATGTTGCGCACGAGATCGCGGCCGAGGTACGACCGTTTTTGACCAAGCTGTACGTGGCTTACTTCCGTATCGCACAGCAGTCTGATCTCACTGGCCCGCAGTTGTCCATCATGGAGCGGCTCATTGAATCCGGTCCGATGCGCATTAGCCAGCTCGCGCAAGAGGAAGGCATTCGTATGCCAACGGCCTCCAACACTTTGCACCAGCTCGAACAGCGTGATCTGATCCACCGTGTCCGCGATGAGGAAGATCGCCGTGGTGTTCGGGTGGAAATCACCGAGATCGGCCGCAAGGAATATGACCGTGTGGCCGAGGAGCGCACCAAGTACGTCACGGAGATGCTTGCCACCTTGGATGCTGAGGACCTCCAGCTGCTCAAGGACAGCATCCCTGTGTTCGAGAAGCTCTCGGAGCTGTACACCACCAACAACTTGGCCTAGGCAGCGAAGCCTCAGTGGGGGACCTTCTGGCACATGGTTCTTGGGGTGGATAAGATTTAGGTAGTTTTACCCTGATTTTCCCCCGTCGATCCCTTCCAGCACATGGCCAAACATTCGTATTTGCCAGCGCTTCTGTCGTCGAAAGGCAGCGAGCGCCCTTTACGCATCGCCGTGAGCTGGGATCAGTCCGGGGAAGAAGCAGTGCATTTAGCGGGGTGGCTCGCGCAGTCCCTTCCCGCAGAGATCAGGGTGATTACCACTGAACCGCGCCCGTGGTCGCAATTCCGTTCCACGTCGAGCAAGAAGTACAAGAAGTGGTTTGAGAACACCCTGGATGAGCGCACTCAGGACGTGCGCCGAGCAATGAAACACCACGTACCTAGTCGCGCGTGGGACAAGGAGTTCATGGTTTTCCGCGATGGAAAGCCACGTAACAGGCTACTCAAAGAGGAGATTAAGAGGTTCGATGCGGACCTTGTTCTGTTCGGCTCCAAACCGAAGGCCGCGTTAGGTCGCTTTGTTGCCGCATCGGCGGCGGATATTGTGATGCGTTCAGCACCCGCCTCGGTGGGCATTATTCCGCGCGGCGCCAAGCTGGCCAAGAAGGGCATCACGCGCGTGAACTTCGCCTTCTTGGACACAGAGGAAGCCGCGCGCAGCTCCGCACGAGGCATCGGACTCGCTGCCGCGCTCGCGCTCACGCTTGATGTGGAGTTGCGCATCATGGCTTTCTCGCCGGAGGAAACGTACAACTTCGACGATGATCTCACCCATCGCCCGCTTGTCGACGAATGGAATGAAGCCTCCCTCGCCCTCCTCGACCGCGCCTGGGATGTCGTGCTGAATGTGGCCCGGGACCTGAATATCAAGGACCCCCACGCGGAGCTGAAGAACTTTGAGGTAGAAACCTTGGTCAGTGCTGGCGAAGGCTGGCGCACCGTTGTGGATTCCCAGAAGTGGAAGAAGGGGGACCTTCTCTTCGTTGACTCCTCACCACAATCCAAGATTCGTCCTGGCTACGTCCACGTCGGACCGCACACAGCAGAATTCCTGAGCTACGCCCCAGTTCCAGTTATTGTCTTGCGGGGATAGACTCACACTCATGGCTTCCCATGAGAATCGTCCCGGTTTCGCTCCTGGTCACCCAGAAAATGACCTGCATGATTCAGCGGACTACCACAATAAACTCCGCCCGGAGCCACACAGCTTGGAAGAGTTTGCGGACCAGCCTGACCCGAAAGAGGTCAACGCCCGCAATGAAGCCTCCACGAAGCAGGCGCTCTGGTTCGCCGGTGGCATCGTGGCTGCCACCTTTCTCGTGGCCGGGATCCTCGCCCTCATCTCTCGCATGACGGGCGGCCCCCTGTGCGAAGCAGGGGAGGCCACCTGGCTGTGCACCGCCACGTGGCGCACCATCTGGGCCGTGGTCAGTTCCATCCCACCAGTCGCCGGCATCATCGGCTGCGCCATCATCATGGTGCGCAAACTCAACCGTTACGAGCGCTGGATGCCATGGATGGGCGTGTTCTGGCTACCCATCGTGCCTTTTGCCATGTGGTGGCTGACCATCACCATCGGGATCCTGGCAACCGATAGCGCCTAGCTGGCCGTAAACGGCGAGCTAGAACAATAAGGCCAGCTAGAACAATAAGGCCAGCTAGCAACAATCTGTGCAGTACGGCTGCTTTTCGCGGCAGCCCGGGCAGCTCAGGTACTGGCGCCGGCACTCTGGCTCGTTAACGCAGTTGTAGTGCTGGTTCGTGGGCGCACCGCAGTGCACGCAGTGACCGAGCTGCACAAAATCCGGGTCATTTTCGGGGCCGAATTCAGTGTGCATGCGCTTGTCAAAGACGTAGAGGGAACCTTCCCACAAGCCCTGGTTGCCAAACTTCTCGCCGTAGCGGACGATGCCGCCGTCGATTTGGTAGACCTCTTCGAAGCCGCGGTTAATCATCAGCGATGACAAGATCTCGCAGCGGATACCGCCGGTGCAGTAGGACACGACCGGCTTGTCTTTCATCCAGTCATACTTGCCGGATTCCAGCTCCGCGATGAAGTCGTGCGTGGTGTTCACATCGGGCACAACGGCGTTTTTGAATTTGCCAATCTCTGCCTCATACGCATTGCGGCCATCGAAAAAGACAACGTCATCGCGCTTTTGCACGAGTTCGTTGACCTCTTCCGGTTTCAAGTGGCGGCCGCCACCGACAACCCCCGATGCATCCACACGCAATTCTTCCGGCACACCGAAAGTGACAATCTCATCGCGCACTTTCACGCTGAGTTTCGGGAAGTCTGCCTTGCCGCCCTCGGACCACTTGAACTCAATGCCGCGGAAGTACTCCTTGGTTTTGCGCACGTAGGTCTTGCAGGCATCCATGTCCCCACCGACGGTGCCGTTGATGCCGTCGGGGGAGATGATGATGCGGCCAAATAGCCCTAAGCCTTCGCAGAGATCCCGCTGCCACAGACGCACCGCCTCCGGGTCAGCGATGGGGCGGAACTGGTAGTAGAGCAGGATCTTTTCTTGCATGCATCCAGTCTAAGAAGTTCGCGCCGTGGCTGGAAATTGCACCTAGCGGCGGTGGTACAACGCCTTACGCCAGTACTGCGGTTCCGTGGTGGCCAGCACACCGAGGGAGCGGAAGATCCCCTCATCCACGGACCCCAAGATGGTGGTGATGTGCGCATCACAACCCCGCAGGGACTGAAGCTGCTCCAGCGCCAGGCGGGCGTTATCATCCTCCGCCGCGGAGGTGGACAGAGCGATGAGCACCTCATCAGTATGCAAGCGCGGGTTGCGCGAACCCAGGTACCGGGTTTTCAGGCGTTGGATCGGCTCAATCGCATCGGGGGAAAGCAAGTGCACCTCATCAGCGATACCGGCCAGCGTTTTCAGCGCGTTGAGCAGCACTGCTGCAGAAGGACCAAGCAGATCGGAGGTCTTACCGGTCACGATCGTGCCGTCCGGCAATTCCAGCGCCGCGCCCGGGTTACCGGTGGTCTCCGCGACATCGAGAGCCGGCGCCACCACTGGGCGGTCCGCCACGGTCAAACCCGCTTTCCGCATCACGTTGGCAGCACGAACCGGCACTTGCTCATCCACATCACCGCGCCGGAAGTCCACCTGCGCAATCAGGAAACGGCGGATGATCTCCTGCTCTGCCGCATGCCGGCACGCCGCATCATCGGAGATGCAGTAGCCAGCCATGTTCACACCCATGTCAGTGGGGGACTGGTACGGCTCCGTGCCCGTGGCCTCCTTCAACAAGGCTTTGAGTAGCGGGAAGACCTCAATATCACGATTGTAGGAGGAGACCTGCTCGCCATAGGCGGCGAGGTGATACTGGTCAATGACGTTGTTATCATCCAAGTCCACCGTCGCGGCCTCGTAGGCCAAGTTCACTGGGTGTTCCAGCGGCAGGTTCCAAATCGGGAACGTCTCAAACTTGGCGTAGCCCGCCGCCGTACCCCGCTGGTTGTCCTGGTACACCTGGCTCAAGCACGTGGCTAACTTCCCGGAACCTGGGCCCGGCGCCGTCATCACCACAACATCACGGCTGGTCTGCACATACTCGTTGCGGCCGAAACCCTCCGGTGACACGATGCGCGCGATGTCATTCGGGTAACCGGGGATGACGCGGTGCAGTAGCACGGTCAGGCCCAAGCGCTCCAGCTTCTCGCGCAGCATGTCCGCCTGCTCGGCGCCGGCTTCGTACTGAGTGATCACCACGTTCTCGACTAAGAAGCCGCGTTCCCGGAAGACGTCGATAAGCCTTAGAACCTCATCTTCGTAGGTGATGCCCAGGTCAGCGCGCACTTTTTGGCGTACGAGGTCCGGCGCGGCCACGCACACGACGATCTCAACTTCGTCCTTAATGCGCTCCAGCATGGCGATTTTGTTGTCCGGGGTGAAGCCGGGGAGGACACGGGAGGCATGGTGATCGTCGAAAAGCTTTCCGCCCATTTCGAGGTACAGCTTGCCGCCGATTTCTTCTCTGCGCTTGGAGATGTGCTCCGACTGCAATTCGATGTATTTCTGGCGGTCGAACCCCACTGAGTACGCCATGGTCCCTCCTCGCGTCGTAGCTATCGGCACTAAAGACTACACGCACACAACGCAAAAGAGCCCAGGCTGACACCTACCTCCGCAAAATTCTCGCAGGTAGACGGCAACCTGGGCTCTGAGCTCTAAGCCTCAATCCTTGCTTAAGGCCTGGACCCGTGCTTTTGCTTGCTTAAACAGCCCTAGGGCTGTTTAAGCAAGGCCGTGTGCAGCCTTGAACTCACGACGCTTCGCGTGCAGGATCGGCTCCGTGTAACCAGACGGGGACTCGGTGCCCTTGAAGATGAGGTCCTTCGCAGCCTGGAAACCGATGGACTTGTCGTAGTCCGCCGCCATCGGCAGGTAGTTCGGGTCGCCCGCGTTCTGCTCGTCGACCTTCACAGCCATGCGCTTCAGGGAATCCAACACCTGGTCCTCGGTGATGACACCGTGGACGAGCCAGTTAGCCAACAGCTGGGAGGAAATACGCAGCGTTGCGCGGTCCTCCATCAGGTCCACATCGTGGATGTCCGGCACCTTGGAGCAGCCAACACCCTGCTCAACCCAGCGGACCACGTAGCCCAGGATGGACTGGCAGTTGTTGTCCAGCTCCTCAGCCTTCTCTGCATCGGACCACACATCGCCCTCGATGCTGACCGGGACGGTGAGCAGGCCCTTGAGGGAATCACGGCGACCAGCGGCACGCAGCTCATCCTGAACAGCGTGAACATCTACCTGGTGGTAGTGGGTGGCGTGCAGGGTAGCGCCGGTCGGGGACGGAACCCATGCGGTGTTTGCACCCTCACGCGGCTGGCCAATCTTCTTCTCCAGCAGAGCAGCCATGTGATCCGTCTCTGCCCACATGCCCTTACCAATCTGGGCGCGGCCAGGCAGGGAGTGAGCGATACCAGCGTCAACGTTGTGGTTCTCATAAGCGATCTTCCACGGTGCAGTCTGCAGGTTTGCCTTGCGGACCATCGGGCCGGCCTGCATAGCGGTGTGGATCTCATCACCAGTGCGGTCCAGGAAGCCGGTGTTGATGAACACCAGGCGGTCAGCAGCAGCCATGATGCAGGCGTCCAGGTTGACGGAGGTGCGACGCTCCTCGTCCATGACACCCACCTTGACGGTGTGCTTCGGCAGACCCAGGATCTCCTCGACACGGTCGAAGATCTCGTTGGTGAAAGCGACCTCATCCGGACCGTGCTGCTTCGGCTTCACCACGTAGACAGAGCCAACGCGGGAGTTACCGCGGGCATTGCCCTCGCGCAGACCCGGGATAGCAGCGGCGACGGTGATGATGCCGTCGAGCAGACCTTCCGGCACCTCCTCGCCGTCCACGAGGATCGCCGGCGTAGTCATCAGGTGGCCAACGTTGCGGCACAGCATCATCACACGACCGTGCAGGGATCCCTCGGAGCCATCCTTGGCGGTGAAGGTGACGTCATCTGCCAGGGTGCGCTCAAAGGTCTTGTCGCCCTTGGTCACGGTCTCGGAGATGTCGCCGCGGTTCAGGCCGAACCAGGTCTCGTATGCGCCAGCCTTATCGGTGCCGTCAACAGCAGCGACGGAATCCTCAAAGTCCATAATCGCGGTGACAGCGGACTCCAGCACCACGTCAGCAACGCCAGCGCGGTCGGTCTTGCCCACCGGGTGCTCGCGATCGATCTTGATGATGATGTGCAGGCCGTTGTGGCGCAGCACAATACCGGTCGGCGCATCCTTGGAGCCCTGGTAGCCGAGGTACACTGCCGGGTCCTTCAGGGAGACCTCGTTGCCCTCAGACACGATCTTGAGGGAGCCGTCCTCCGCAATCTCGTAGGAGTCCACGTCAGCGTGGGATGCGCCTTCGAGCGGCACAGCCTCATCGAGGAAGTTACGTGCCCACGCAATCACGCGGTCACCGCGGACCGGGTTGTAGCCCTTGCCCGGCTCAGCACCACCATCCGTCGGGATAGCATCAGTGCCGTACAGCGCGTCATACAGGGAGCCGTAACGCGCGTTAGCTGCGTTGATAGCAAAACGGGCGTTCGTAATCGGCACAACCAGCTGCGGGCCAGCAACAGAAGCGAACTCCGGATCCACGTTCTCCGTGCGGATCGCTCCGTCCAGCGGCTGATCCACGAGGTAACCAATGGAGCGCAGGAACTCCTCGTGCGCCGCCGGATCGGGTTGGCCCGGGTTGTCGCGGTAGTACTGGTCCATCGTTGCCTGCAGCTCGTCGCGGCGAGCGAGCAGTGCCTTGTTCTTCGGGGTCAAGTCAGCGAAGTACTTAGCAACATCGCCCCAGAACTTATCGGCATCAACGTTGATCTCGGGGAGCAGCTTCTCCACCACGAAGTCATACAGCGGGCGGGCCACAGCCAGCCCAGCCACCTCGACGCGCTCGGTGCGGTCCTCGAATTGCGGTGTCGTCATAAATGAGATCCTTTCAGCCAGACTTTGTGTTCGCCCACCCATTCTAGGCAGTGCCTGTGGCACGGGCATGTGCAAGCCAGCTTAGTGAGGGCGGTCACCTGCGTTAAGCCTTTGCTTATCGACGCTCCCCCCATCACCCCCGAATTCGTGAATCAAACCGCTCCGTCTTGCCCGCCTTTTCACCCCAAACAAAATCCCCTTCACGCACCAAAGTCCCACGCCACAAGGGGAAATTAGCGGGGGTGGCCTGCGGTTTCGTCGATAAGCAAGGTACTTGAACACAAAGAAACAGCGAGCCAACTCACCCCCTTAAAAAACGTAACCCCTCATATGTATTGACTATGCGGTTCACAGATAGGGATACTGGACATGAACGCCAAGGGCGTGGCTCAACTCACCATGTCTACAGCGCTGTGCCCACGCACACGCCCAAAACACGAAGTTGAGTGGAAGCTTCCAACTTAGATCCCGTCAGAAAGGGGACCACATGACCACCACAGGACAGGCTCGTACCGCACAGGAGATCCAGAAGGACTGGGACGAGAACCCGCGCTGGAAGGGCATTACCCGCGACTACACCGCTGAGCAGGTTGAGGCTCTGCAGGGCACCGTCATCGAGGAGCAGACCCTCGCACGCCGTGGCGCTGAGATCCTCTGGGACGGCATCACCAAGGGCGACGGCTCCTACATCCACGCCCTCGGCGCCCTCACCGGTAACCAGGCTGTTCAGCAGGTCCGCGCTGGCCTGAAGGCTGTCTACCTCTCCGGTTGGCAGGTCGCTGGTGACGCTAACCTCTCCGGCAACACCTACCCGGACCAGTCCCTGTACCCGGCTAACTCCGTGCCGAACGTTGTCCGTCGTATCAACAACGCTCTGACCCGTGCAGACCAGATCGCACGCGTCGAGGGCGATGACTCCGTGGACAACTGGCTCGTGCCGATCGTCGCTGACGGTGAGGCCGGCTTCGGTGGCGCCCTCAACGTCTACGAGCTGCAGCGCGCAATGATCCAGGCTGGTGCCGCTGGTACCCACTGGGAGGATCAGCTCGCTTCTGAGAAGAAGTGTGGCCACCTGGGCGGCAAGGTCCTCATCCCGACCCAGCAGCACATCCGCACCCTGTCCTCCGCACGTCTGGCAGCAGACGTCCTCAACGTCCCAACCGTGGTTATCGGCCGCACCGACGCTGAGGCTGCAACCCTGCTGACCTCCGACGTTGATGAGCGCGACGCTAAGTTCCTCACCGGCGAGCGTTCCGCTGAGGGCTACTACTACGTCAAGAACGGTGTCGAGCCGTGCATCGAGCGTGCTAAGTCCTACGCTCCGTACGCTGACATGATCTGGATGGAGACCGGTACCCCGGACCTCGAGCTGGCTAAGAAGTTCGCCGAGGGCGTCCACGCTGAGTTCCCGGACCAGCTGCTCGCCTACAACTGCTCCCCATCCTTCAACTGGTCCTCCCACCTGGACGCAGAGGAGATCGCCAAGTTCCAGAAGGAGCTGGGCAAGATGGGCTTCACCTTCCAGTTCATCACCCTGGCTGGCTTCCACGCCCTCAACTACTCCATGTTCGACCTGGCTTACGGCTACGCTCGCGAGGGCATGCCGGCGTTCGTCGACCTGCAGAACCGCGAGTTCCAGGCAGCATCCGAGCGCGGCTTCACCGCTGTCAAGCACCAGCGCGAGGTTGGCGCTGGCTACTTCGACCGCGTTGCTACCACCGTCGACCCGAACTCCTCCACCACCGCCCTCAAGGGCTCCACGGAGGAAGGCCAGTTCTAAGCTTGTAGCTTGATCTGACTAGAAACCCGCACTGCCGTTGTGTAGTGCGGGTTTTCTCTTTGCTCAGATTGGGGTGGGCTGGGGCTGGGGCGGGCTGGGGGTTGGCTGCACTTGAATTTAAAAAATCGTGCACAAAATCACTATTTTCCCAGGACGTGCTCCCAACTTTCGAAAATCGTGTACAACTCCCGCCGGGATCAACCCCAGAAGGAGGACGAATACAACCCACCCGACACAGACCACGCCCCAAAACGTGCACTGAAAAGCGTAAACTCAGTAACCATCAATCCCCGAAAAACACCACGAACGAAGGAGCACACATGACCGACATCCAGTTCATCGCCACCGCCGACATCGCCGATATCCACGACAAGGACGTGCAAAGTTGCGACATCCAGTTCCGCAACTACGGCGGCAAGGTCGAATTCTGCGGCGAGATCCAGACCATCTCCTGCTTCCAGGACAACGGCCTGGTCAAGAAGACGCTGAACTCCCCGGGTGAGGGCAAGGTCCTCGTTGTGGATGGCCACGCCTCCATGCACACCGCACTCATGGGCGACATGATCGCCGCCGCCGGTGTGAAGAACGGTTGGGCCGGCGTGATCATCAACGGCCCGATCCGCGACTCCGCCGAGGTTGCCACCATGGACTTCGGCTGCAAGGCCCTAGGCACAAACCCGCGCAAGTCCAACAAGGACGGCGTGGGTGAGCAGAACATCGTGCTGCGCCTCGGCGGCATTGAATTCGTCCCTGGCCACTACGTTTACGCCGATTCGGACGGCGTCGTCGTGTCTAAGAACCCAGTGGAGCCGAAGTAAACAAGTGCCCGAAGGTCATGTTCTTCATCGCCTCGCGCGCCAGCTGAACGCGGAGTTCGGCGGCCGCGAGGTCGAGGTCACCAGCCCGCAGGGGAGATTCGCCAAGGAAGCAAAGCTTATCGACGGCTCCACCCTCACCACCGCCCACGCCCACGGCAAACACCTGTTCATTCCTTTCGAAACGGAACAGAGGGACACCAGGGTGGTGTACATCCATCTTGGGCTGATTGGTTCGCTGCGCTTTGAGCCGGCGGATGAGGAGTGGGGGCAGATGCGCCTGCACATCTCCAATGGCACTGTGGCCGCGAACCTACGTGGACCCCAGGCATGCCTTTTGATGGGGCAGGGGGAGGCGGACGCAATCGCGGATAAGTCTGGCTTTGACCCGATCGTGGAGAAGGAGCCGCCTGACGCCTTGTTTGAGCGGGTGTCGCGCTCCCGGCGCACGATTGGGTCGCAGCTGATGGACCAGAAGCTTTTCGCTGGTGTGGGCAATATTTACCGTGCTGAGGTGCTGTTCCGGCAGGGGATTCACCCGGCTCTGCCCGGCAATCAGTTGAGCCGCAGCGAGTTCGATGCGGTGTGGACGGACCTAGCCGAGCTCATGGACTACGGCGTCGACCATGGCCGGATTGATACCGTCCGCCCCGAGCACACCCCGGAGGCGATGGGCCGACCCCCACGCAAGGACGACCACGGCGGCGAGGTGTACGTCTACCGTCGCGCCGGCGACCCTTGCTACGTGTGTGGCACGCCCATTGAGATGAAGGTGGTGGAGGGCCGCAAACTGTACTGGTGTCCGGGCTGCCAGTAGGCCAAAAGGTCTTTTACCTGCGTCACCAATGGTGATAGGTTGACCCCATGAGGCGCACTATCAGGTTAGACGATGACGTGTACATGGCCGCCAAAACCACGGCCGCGCAGCAGAACTCGAGTATCGGTCACGTCATCAATGAGCTTGCCCGCGATGGTTTGAAAGTGGTGCCTGATCAGGAACCTTTCCGCCAGAAGACCTTCAACATGGGCATGAAGGTGGATTGCACAAACGTGAGCGAGGTCCTTGCTGGCTAACTAATCCCCTCGACCGCTAGCGTTAACGCGACTAGGGTGGGAGCCATGCTTCATGCCTACACAGCTGAACAGATCCGTGCGGCCGAGGAGCCACTGCTTAAGGCCCAGAGTGCGCCTGATGAGCTGATGAAATCTGCAGCTCACGCCGTGTTTAAAGCGGCAGAGGCGATGCTTGGGTGGCCGGATCCTGTGGGGGATTTTCGGGAGTCGCCGAAGTGTTTGCTGCTCGTGGGCAAGGGCGGCAATGGGGGTGACGCGTTGTATGCCGGGGCGGAGCTCGCGTTGGCGGGGCATGCGGTAGATGCGTGGTTGGCGTGGGGGAGTGCGCATGAGCCGGCACTAAAGGCGTTCACAGACGTTGGGGGCACGGTGCTCGAAGACGCACCCGAGGATTGCCGTGATTACCGCCTCGCCATCGATGGACTGACAGGCATCGGCGGCGCGGGTGGTCTGGATGAGCAGGTCGGACAGGTACTCGACAGCCTGGCGGACTGGTACGCGCACGTGTTGGCGGTGGATGTGCCGTCCGGGGTCGATGCGGATACGGGGGAATGCGGGGACATCCACGTCACTGCGGATGCAACGGTGACGTTTGGCGGATGGCGCCGGGCGCACGGGTTGGCGCCGGAGTGCGGGATTCAGTTGTTGGCGCAGCCGTCCATCGCCGATGGCCGCACCATCGCGGATGAGCTAGACGTGAGTACCAGCGACACGGTGCTCTTCCGCGCCGTCCCCGGCGAAACACCCCAACCGTGGCCGGACAGCCTCGACCCACTGCCCGCCGACAACGAACCGCTCATGGAGCCGGGATTCTACGACGACAAGTACACCGGCGGCGTCGTGGGCATTCGCGCTGGTAGTGCCACATACCCGGGTGCGGCGGTACTGGCCACAACGGGTGCGGTGCGCGCCACGCCGGCGATGGTGCGGTATGCGGGGCCGCAGGCGGGGGAGGTGGTGCAGGGGCTGCCGGAGGTCGTCGTGAAGCAAAGGCTTGAGGATGCAGGGCGCGTGCAGGCGTGGGTCTTCGGGCCGGGCGTGGGCACGGATTCGCAGGCGCGCGGCGAGTTGGCGTTGTTGTTGGGGCGCGAGGAGCCACTGCTTATCGACGCCGACGGCCTCACCCTCCTTTCCACCGACCCCGAACTGCGCGAGTTAGTGCGCGGGCGGCCCGGAGAGACGGTGCTGACCCCACACGATGGCGAGTGTGAACGGCTGCGTGATGCCCTGGGCATTGAGCCGGCGAGCCGCTGGGAGGAAACACAGGCTCTGTCCCAGGCGTTGAACTGCACTGTTGTGCGCAAGGGACGGGCGACCATCGTGGCCGACCCGGCGCGGGACCACACGATCGTGGTGGACACCGGCACGTCGTGGGCGGCCACGCCTGGTTCCGGTGATGTGCTTGCCGGGATCATGGGCGCACGGATGGCGCGTGAGCAGGCGCGGTGGGGCAGGGCCACATTGGGCGTGGCGCAATCCGTGATCATTCACGCCACCGCGGCGTGGCTCTCCGCACAGACGGAGTTCGGGCCGGGGCCGACGAGCGCTTCCAAGATCGCGGAGGCCATCCCCGCCGCCACGGCGAAGTTGCGAATTCTGCCGCCAGAGCCCGCGGGAAATCGGGCTAAAAAGTCCCGGGCTTTTTAGCGGTTCTGCCGCCACACACCTGTCATCAGCGCAAACACGAACGGCAGGCCCGGCGCGCAGATGAGCAAATACCAGGGCCACGGGCCGAAGAACTTCAGCGGTGACCAGCCGCGCGGATGCCCGTTGGAGAAGAAGTAGTTGCCACCCGTGACCTTGTTAGCCACGCCGGACACCGCGGCCCAGACCATGGTGATGCCGGCGACCACGCGCCAGTCTTTCCAGCTCGGCCGGTAGCCCAGGCCGAAGGTGAGCACGACGGGCACGACTGTCGCGGCGATGTGGAAGTACCAATAGGCGAGCTCTTGCAGCCACTTCTTGTCCTGCACATACGCCATGTCCGGGAAGAAAATGGCCATGGGGTTGAGGAAGAGCCCCCAGTAGTAGGACAGCGCCGTCGCCGTTGGATTGCCGGTGCCAAGGGCCAGTGGCGTGATGTATCGCAGCAGGTCAGTGACATGAAATGGCGCGGTTTCATCCCACACCAGGCGCTTCGGGTTGAGCACCCAGATGAAGTACACGGTGGTGATGATCCCCATGATCGCGCCAGCGACCCGGCGTGCAGCCTTGACTGTGCCGCGCGGGAGCCGCTTCACAGCGACCACGAGCACACCACACAGCATGATGAACAGCACAACTGCAGCGAGGTGTTTGCCGTCGAATTGCCGGATCGTGGGATACGTCTTGCCCGTGTGGCGCGACGTCCATGGTGGCGGTTGATTGGGCATATTCACGTTCTAGCACTTTTTCTGCTTATGCGTGGCCTCGGCAACATGCAATTCTTGCCACTCAGGTCTAGCGTTGCAGTGTGTCTTCAAAGCTGTCTTCACCCTCCCTGGGTTTCCCCTACGTGCCATTGAACGCGATGGGTTTTGCCGCGTTTGTGTACGTGACCTTTGAGATGTTCTCCATCGGCTTGATCAGCCCAATGGCGGCTGACCTGGGTGTGACGGAAGGCCAGGTGGGGTTGTTAATGACGGTGTATGCCGGCATCGTTGCCATCATCACCATCCCACTCATGGAGCTGACCTCCCGTTTTGACCGCAAACCGGTATTCATGGCCACTCTTGGCTTCCTGTTGGCGGGCATCGTTCTTCAGGGCTTGGCCGCGAATTACTGGATGTTGGTGGCGGGTCGCGTCTGCGCAGCTTTGACCCACGGTTTGTTCTGGTCCTTGGTCAACCCCATGGCCGCGCGTATGGCCCCACCAGGAATGACGGCGAAGGCGGTGGGCGTGGTGTCTTTGGGTTCCACCATGGCGTTGGTGGCGGGCTCCCCGCTGACCACACTCATGGGTAGTGCCGTGGGCTGGCGTGGTGCCACGTGGATCCTTGGTGCGCTCGTGGCCGTGGCGTTTGTGCTGCTCATGTTCTTCTTGCCCTCCCTGCCTGCCGTGCCACCGCGGGGGAAAGAAGAGGGCGTCGAGCTGCGCTCCGCGCTTCCAGCGCTGGTGGTGTACCTGGCGCTGGTGATTACGGCGCTGTTTTGCACTTATACCTACTTGGGCCTGTTTGTGGAGCACACCCTCGGCCACTCCTACGTCGCCCTCGGCCTGTTTGCTTATGGTCTGTTCGGCATCGTCGGCGTGCTGTCTGCGGGCAAACGCTCAGACCGCCGGATGCTGCGCATGAATGCCCTGGGCACAGGCTTGATCTTGTGTGCTGGCCTCGCTGGTTTCTGCGCGCTGGTTCTCAAAGGCACGACACCGGCACTGGCGTTGGTCTTCGCCGTGGCTGTGATCATGCTGCTCGGTGTTGCCGGTGGTGGCCTGCCCACCGCCGCCACCACGTTGTTCCTCCATGCTGGGGAGGCGAACCAAAACCGCGCATCCTCCATTTATGTGGTGACATTCCAGGTGGGCATTGCCAGTGGTTCCGCCGTGGGTGCGTTGCCGGTGGATGCTGGTTACCTGCCTGGCACGCTACTGATCACCGCTGCTCTTGCGCTGCTCGCTGCTGCCGAGCTAAGTTTCCGCGCCCGGCCCCTTTTGCGCTGATGTAATCTGTCCGCATGACTGGCACCGATTCCGCTTTCACGCCTCCCGAACCGCGCCCAGGTGCTGCGGAGGTGACCTTCCGTCGCCTGCCACTGGCGGACGGTGAGACCTTTGGCGGGTGGACCTCTGCTCGCGCTGGCAATCCGAACAAGCAGGTGCTCACCTGGGTCAGTGGCACGGAAACTCTCCTGCCCGGTGCACGCACGGGTGCTACCAGCTTCCAACTGGGTATCACTGACAGCGCATGCACGCCCACCACCATGGATTTTGCGGAGTACAAGCCACTGCCGTTCTCCCTCACTGGGTTTGATTCGGGGGTGGCGGGGGAGGGCCTGGTGTTCGTCGGCAAGCTTTTTGGGCAGACAAGCCCCGTGGAAACCGCACGTCCGATGCTCGGCGCGCAGTTGCGCGTGGAGCCCGGCGCGGAGTTCGTGTTCGTGGTGGATGAGACTTTCACGCACGGCGTGATTGCGCTGGACAAGGGCCTGTTTCTGGAGAATGAGAGCCTGGATCCCGCCACGATTGCCATCACTCAGCCCGGCGCGAAGACCCTGAATGTGGTCAACGTCTCCGATCGCGCGGTGTCCGCGATTCTGCTCGGCGGGCGTTAAATTCTCCCGATGTCCACTTAAGTGGACAATATCGGCCCCCACGGAGGAGTTCTGGGCCGTAATGTGGGCAACATGATCATCACGCTGCTCCTGACTTTGGAAGGTTCCAGCCCGCAAGTGACCAGGTTGGTCAATGTTTCAGACCACATGCACCTGGGCTCGTTTGCCTTGCTTATCGACGCAGCTTTTGGCTTCTCCGGCACCCCCAACCACATCTACATCGCTGAGGAAGATGGCCAACGCACCCTCTACACCGCATCCCCCGGCGCCGATGAGAAGGATGAAACCACGCTGGCCATCGGTGATATCGGTGAGATGACCTACGTGTATGACCCGGCGGCGAATTGGACTATTCACCTTGAGGTACTGGGGATCTCCGACATTGATTCGCCGGCACCCATGCTGGTGAACGCGCAGGGGCCCGACGTCATCGAAGCCTGCGGTGGCCCGGAGATGATGACGGCGTTCCACCGCGAGGCGATGCGCCTTGCTGCTGGCCTGGAACCGGACATGCGGATCTCGCCGCTGCTGCTCAGCTTCATGCCGGTGATGTCCCCGGAGCGCCTCATCGAGCGTTTGTCCACCACTGATCACTGCACCGTGGCAGAGCGTATGGCGTATTCCTCCGAGGATTTCTTCATGCCTGAGCCGGAGGATTTCACCGAAGATCCCCGCACGCCAGGTATTGCGGAGGACTTCGATTCCTTCATCAATTCCCGCCCTGACCTGCAGCAGATCATCTCCCTTGACCCCAATCCAGAGCGGAACCCAGCCGTGATCGCCGCGATGTCGGAATTCTTCGCCGACCACCTGCCGGATGGTGATGATGTTGATCTGTATCCCTTCACCCGCATCGTGTCCAATATTCGTGCCTTCTTGGACCACTGCATGGAGGGCGTGAAACTGACTAACAAGGGGACCCTTCGCCCCGGTGATGTGCGCACCCTGGCAGAGAACTTCGGTCTTGCCCTCGAGCCCGGCAACCACGCTGCTGAGGCTGTGCCACCCGTCAACGCGCTTCGCTCTTTCCTGCAGGTCAGGGACTATTTGGAAGTCGAGGATAACTACCTCTTCTCCCTACCCGGCGGAACAGCCGTTGCTGAAGAGGCGGACGTTCTTCTGACCTGCTTCGAGGAGGACCTGTACCTCTACTTCAGCGCTGTCTACGCCGAGGACGCCGAGGAAGTACTGAGCTGGGTGGCCGACCCAACCGGTGACACACAGCGACCGAAGAACCCGGAGTTTGTGGTCGACTTGTTCATCGCCCTCGGTGTCCTTGAACAGAACTCCACCCCGGGCAACATCGTGCACACCACCCCCGGCCGGGAGGTCCTGGCGATCATGCTGACCTTCCCGGAGGACTAGCGCCACAAAGTGCCACCAAGCACCACAGTGCGCACTCAGCCCGCATCCAACACCAGGAACAACCCAATGGCCGCGAACATGGCCATGCCGATGGTGATGGCAAACACCCCGAAAACATTGGCCCGCACCTGTTCCTGCTTGATGCCCTCTGCCCCGACGCGGTACTGAGCCCGGTTGCGCGCGATGATCACCAGCGCGATGCAACACAGCAGCCCAATCGCCCCGAACACCAGCGCCGAATAGGGCACTGACCAGCGCAGCAGCGTCAAGGATGCCACGAACATGGCCAACGCGGTGCGCGTCCAGGACAGCGCGGTGCGCTCTGGCTGCAAGCCCAGGTCCGCAACGGGGATGGGGGAGTGGTTCATGCGCGACACACCAGGCTCCTAAAACAGCCCAACCAGGACGATGACGCTGGCCAGCGCCACACCAACCCCCAGCACCGGCACGATGCCTGGCGCAGGCAGTGGCTTTTTGTGTCGCAGCGCCCGCTCAATGCGTACCCACCGCACTGCCGCGCCCGTCGCAATGGCGGCACCCACCAGGATGAGCGCCACCGCCGCGATTTGGCGGACATCGGGGCTCAACCCTCCGATCCCGAATGCTTCAAGCGCGATACCGCCGGCCAGAAACGCCAGCGCAGTGCGCGTCCACGCGAGGAACGTGCGCTCATTGGCCAGCGTGAAGCGTGGGTCCGGCTCTTCACCGTCCGGGAAAACGGTGCGGGTGAACACGTCGCGTTCATCGTGGGTCTTCGAGCTCATATCTGCACAGTCTATGGAAATATGCCTACGCTGGGGGACTATGACCGCTACGAAGACTCTCCTTGTTACTGATAACGGCCCGCAGATCGTCGACACCACCCCGGAGCACGCCGGCGAAGGCGACACCCTCATTCACGTCAGCCACTCCTCCGTCAATTACAAGGACGGCATGGCTCTCGCCGGCAACAAGGGTGTTGTGCGCACCCTACCCATCGTCCCCGGCATCGACGCCGTGGGCACGCTCGAAGACGGCACACTCGTCACCGTCAACGGCTGGGGCATCGGGGAGCGCCGCAATGGCGGTTACACGCCCGAATTGCGTATCGACGCCTCCCACATCACCCGCGTCCCCGCCACCTTCGACGCCTGGACCGCCGCCGCCATCGGCACCGCTGGCTACACCGCCGCCATGTCCGTGGCCTCCTACGAGCGCTTCACCAACTCCCGCCCCGACCATGAGGACGGTGCCGTCCGCGGCCCCGTTGCCGTCACCGGCGCCACAGGTGGTGTTGGTTCTATTGCCATCCAACTGCTTGCCGCCCGTGGTCATGAGGTCGCTGCCATCACCGGCCGCGTCGAGGAACATAGCGATTACCTGCGCGAACTCGGCGCCATCGACGTCATCGACCGCGCCGAACTGGCCAACAAAGGCAAGCCACTGCAGAAGGCCCGCTTCGGTGGCGCCATCGACACCGTCGGCTCCACCCCGCTGGCCAACCTGCTCGCCCAGGTCCAGTGGGGCGGGACCGTCACCTCCTGTGGCTTGGCCGCCGGCCCGGACCTGGACACCACCGTGATCCCGTTCATCCTCCGTGGCGTCAACCTCGCCGGCATCAATTCCGTCGATGCCCCCGCCGCCTTCCGTGATGAAGCCTGGGCCATCCTCGCCGAATCCCTCGACGTGGACAAGCTCCGCTCCTACACCGACACCGTCGACCTCGAAGGCGCCATCCAGGCCGGCGCCGACCTGCTTGCCGGCAACGCGCGCCACGGTCGCACCGTCGTTGAGCTATAATTTGCTCAAAGGTTCCACCCCGCTGACAAGAGCCCCAGAAGGCTTTTCGCCTCGCGCGATAGGCGGGGTGGTCGCTTTTAGTGTGTCATTGCTAGACCTGCTTCACCTTGCTGGGATCCCCGAGGCTCTCCCCGCCGATAACCAGCCCGATGAAGGTGATTGTCGCTAGGGAAGCAAGTCCAATCCAGAGCCAGTGGAATTTCGGGCCGGATAGTTTGGCCAGTACGGCACCGATGAAGGCACCGAGGGTGTTCATCATCAGGTCATCGATGTCGCTGTAGCCAAGCGCGAAGATGTATTGGGATGTCTCGATAGCCAGGCTGAAACCTGCTCCGAGCAGGGTCGTTACAAGAAGTGGGCGGGGTGTTCGCTGAAAAAGAATGTAGGCCAGCATGCCCACGGGCACGAAGAATGCGATATTCCCGCCGTACTCAAAGACGGGCCCGAACCATGAGCTGGCATTGATCAGGTCATCGAACGGGGCGAGGGAGAGTCCCCGCCGCATTTGGTTGGCGGGGTCCCACAGGTAGCCGATGCGATAAAAGGCTTTTAGCATGGTCAGGGCGATGACCACGCCCGAATAGCCAACGAGGGCGCCAATCGTGGCAGTGCACTGCTTCGACATCGACGCCCTTTCCAACCTACTTGACCACCAAGTTGACCATGCGGCCTGGCACCACGATGGTCTTCACCACGTTCTTGCCTTCGATGAGGCTAGTGACACGGTCGTCGGCAAGCGCGATCTGTTCGATCTCGTCCTTGGACGCCTCGGTCGGTACGTCCACACGCGCGCGAACCTTGCCGTTGATCTGGACGGGGATTTCCACCGTGTCGTCCACAAGCAAGCTCTCGTCGAAGGTCGGGAACGGCTCGAACGTGATGGTGCCTTCATGGCCGAGGCGCATCCACAGCTCTTCGGCGATGTGCGGCGCAACGGGGGAGACCATCTGCACGAGCGGTTCCACTGTTTCACGTGAAACATTGCCGGTCGCCTCGCGGGTCTTGGTCAGGTAGTTCACGAACTCGATGAGCTTGGCCACGACGGTGTTGTCGCGGAGGTGCTCGTAGTCCTCACGCACACCAGCGATGGTGCGGTGCAGCTGCTTCGCATCCTCCTCACTCATCGGCTCGTCGCTGACGGTGACCTCACCGGTCTCCTCGTCGACGACCAGGCGCCACAGGCGCTGAAGGAAGCGGTGGGAGCCCACAACGTCCTTGGTCGCCCATGGACGCGAGGTGTCCAGCGGTCCCATGGACATCTCATAAACACGCAGCGTATCGGCACCAAAGTCCCGTGCGATGTCATCCGGAGCAACGGCATTCTTCAGGGACTTGCCCATCTTGCCGTACTCCTGGTTGACCTCTTCGCCGTTGTAGTAGAACTTGCCGTCCTTCTCCTCAACCTCAGCGGCCGGCACGTACACACCACGGGAATCGGTGTAGGCGTACGCCTGGATGTAGCCCTGGTTGTACAGGCGACGGTACGGCTCCTTGGAGCTGACGTGCCCCAGGTCAAAGAGCACCTTGTGCCAGAAACGTGCATAGAGCAGGTGCAGCACCGCGTGCTCAACACCACCGACGTAGAGGTCCACACCGCCCGGGTCATTCGCGCCGTGCTTGTCCGGTTGCGGTCCGGTCCAGTAGCGCTCATTTTCCAGGTCGCAGAACTTGTCCGCATTCGTCGGATCGATGTAGCGCAGCTGGTACCAGGACGATCCTGCCCACTGCGGCATGACGTTGGTGTCGCGGGTGTACTGCTTCTCACCATCGCCAAGATCCAGCGTCACGTTCACCCAATCGGTGGCCTTCGCCAGAGGGGGAGCGGGCTCGGAGTCAGCATCCTCCGGATCGAAGGAGACCGGGTTGTAGTCCTCCACATCCGGCAGCTCGACCGGCAGCATGGACTCAGGCAGCGCGTGCGCCACACCGTTCTCGTCGTACACGATCGGGAAAGGCTCACCCCAGTAGCGCTGACGCGCAAACAGCCAATCGCGCAGCTTGTACTGAATACGCTCCTCACCAGCCCCTTCGCTGACTAGCCAGGCGATGGCCTTCTCAATGCCCTCGTCCTTGCCCAGACCATTGATGTCCAGGCCACGGTCATTCGCGGAGTTGATGTGCGGGCCGTCCTCAGTAAAGGCCTCTTCCTCGATGTTCGCGCCGTCGAGCACCGGCACGATCGGCAGACCAAAAACGGAAGCGAACTCGTAGTCACGCTCATCGTGCGCCGGCACCGCCATGATCGCGCCCGTGCCGTAGCCCATGAGCACGTAGTCCGCAATGAACACCGGCACCTTCTCGCCGCTCACCGGGTTCACGGCATACGAGCCCAAGAAAACACCGGTCTTTTCCTTATTCTCCTGTCGCTCCACGTCAGACTTCGCCGCGATCGCGCGCTTATATGCGGCCACAGCGTCCTTCGGCGTCGCTTCGCCAAAGGTCCATCGCTTATCGACGTCCCCCGCATACTCCCCAGCCACCAACTCATCCACGAGCTCATGCTCCGGCGCGAGCACCATGTAGGTGGCACCAAACAGGGTGTCTGGGCGGGTGGTGAAGACGTCGATGCCGAATTCCTGACCTGCCGGGCCCTGGGCACGGAAGGTCACTTCCGCACCACGGGAACGCCCGATCCAGTTGCGCTGCATTGCCTTGACCTTGTCGGGCCAGTCGAGCAGCTCCAAGTCGTCTAGAAGCCTGTCCGAGTACGCGGTGATGCGCATCATCCACTGGCGTAGACGCTTGCGGAAGACCGGGAAGTTGCCACGCTCCGAGCGACCATCAGCGGTGACCTCCTCGTTTGCCAGCACCGTGCCCAGGCCCGGGCACCAGTTGACCATGGAGTCAGACAGGTAAACGAGGCGGAATTCGTCGATAGCCTTCTGCTTCTCCGTCGTGTCGAGCTCGGCGTACACGCGGCCATCCTTGGTGGTACGGGTACCTGCCTCAAGCTCGCTAACAAGCTCCGCGATCGGGCGTGCCTTCTGCTGATCCTCATCGAACCATGCGTTGAAGATCTGCAGGAAGATCCACTGCGTCCACTTGTAAAACTCCGGGTCCGTGGTGGCCACCGAACGGCGCCGGTCGTGGCCCAGACCCAGCGCGTCCAGCTGACGCGTCATGTTCTCAATATTCGCCATCGTGGTCGTGCGCGGGTGCGTACCCGTCTGGATGGCGTACTGCTCCGCTGGCAGACCAAATGCGTCGTAGCCGAGCGTGTGCAACACGTTCTTGCCCAGCATGCGGTTGTAGCGTGCGAAGACATCCGTCGCGATGTAACCCAGCGGGTGCCCCACGTGCAGGCCCGCGCCGGAGGGGTAGGGGAACATGTCCTGGACATTGAGCTTGTCAGCCGGCAGCTCGCCCTCACCCGTAGCTAGATCGCCCACCGGGTTCGGGGCATTAAACGTCCCGTTGTCGATCCAGTACTTCTGCCACTTCTGCTCAATCTCATTAGCAATACCCGCCGTGTAGCGGTACGCCGGTCCAGTCGCGTTAGTCATGGTTAGCCAGTGTAATAGGTCACCCCCACCAGCACAGCGCCCGGACGCCTCTAGCGATGTTTCACGTGAAACATCGGGGTGCGAATGACCAAACCTCTACTTTTTCGCCCACTCCACGATCGCGTCGAGCCTACCCAGGTCGACGCGATCAGTGTTTGTGCCGTAGGTATCAATCATCATGCGCTCGTTCTCGGTTTTGCCGGGCTTGAGCTTCAACATCGTGATCAGGCCTTTCATGATGTTGCGATGTTTGGGGCTCAGCTCGGAGTAGTTGAGCCGGCCGGGCAGGTAGAAGCGCTCGACATCCCCAGCCAGGTCGCCGAGCAGCGCACGAGCCGGGTCCTGCGCCTCCACCACGTGGTCGAGAGTCATGCCGACTGTCACGAGGGCTACTTTTCGCTTCTCGACGCCCTCCTGACCCACCTCCTTCACCACCTTCACGCCGGGATGGGATGGCCCGTGAATAGGGGAGAGGATGATCAGGGGTTCATCAGATGCGCGGATAGTAGACGCGCTGCCCTCGGTGATCTCCTCGGCAGTGGTACCGAGGCGCGTGGCGAGTTCCTCAGCGTATTGCTTGGTGGAGCCATAGAAGCTGGCGTAGTAGATAGCGGCGGTCAAGATGTCTCTCCCTAGAACGATGAGGAGCTACCCGAGGCGCTGAAGCCGGAGGAGGAAACGCCGGGGCTGGTACTGGAGGACTGGGCCTGTTCGTGGGCGCGAACGTTGCTGTCGTGCCAGCTGCTCATGGATGCGTAGGTGACGTAGCCGGGGAAGTAGTAGTAATCGCGGTCGTAGACGGCAGGGCGACGGAGTGGCTCGTATTCCTTCACGTCGGAGAACTCTTCCTTCTTAACCTGCTCGAGGAGCAGCCGGTAATCCCCCAGCACACGGACGAATTCGTCCATGAAGTTCGGGGCCGTCGGGTTGGCATCGAGCCAGTTGATGCTCTCTAGCAGCTGGCCGAGCTCGTAGTTCAGCTGGTTATTCTTCACGCCGACGCGGGCGGCCATGACATCCTCGCGCAAGTCCGTGAGGCTGGTGCGGCGGGTGGCGGCGTCGCCATTGTCGATGTTGAACATCCGGTTGATGTTGTTCTCGGCGTTGGAGACATGCTCGACGGACTCAGCGGCCTGGCGTAGCTTCTTGCTGTTCTTCAGCACCTGCTTGTCATTGGTCATGTCAATGTCCCCGATCCCGCCGGCACCGCTGACGGTCTCGTGGTAGCCAAGGAAGTGATCACGGACCTCAGCCCACTGTTTGCGCATCTCCGCATCGGCGAAGGCGGAAGACAGGGAGTTGGCGCGAATGTCCACTTCGTCGAGGCGGCCAGAGAGCGCCGCGTACTCACCTGTCACGGCCTTGTAGTCCTCATGTGCTTGCTCTAGTTTCCGGCGGCGGCTCCACCGGGAGACGCCGGTGCCAACAGCGATGAAAGTGCCAACACCAACAGCACCCATGCCGCCACCAATAGCAAGGCCGTCCCGGTCACCCTTTGCTTGGTCGAAGCCATATTCCTCGGCGGCTTCAACGTCGAAAGCGGTCTTGGCAGCTGCGAAGAGGCCGGCCGGGATGTTGCCGTCACGGACGCCGGGCTTCATGGCGTCGAGCACCTCTTCATCGCGCTGGCCGTAATCGACCTGGAGCTGCGCGGCTACGTCATCACCGTAGTAGGCGAAGGCTTGGCGGGGATCAAGGCCAACGCCGATGATGGCGGTGCCATCGGCGAAACGGGCATCGTCGTTAGACGCATTGCCAATGAGCTCCGGGTAGGTGTCACGCACGTACTCCTCCACAGAGTCGAGAACATTCTCGTGGTTCGTGGCGAAGACGAGGTAGTGGAGTTCCTTCACCACGGCGGGGTGGTCTAGACGCTCCGCGTCGCGAAGCATACGGGCTTCGTCCTCTGGGGAGAGGACGTCCTGGGGGTCGTCGATAGTCACGGTGGGTGCCTGGCCAACCTCAACAACGAACTGCGCCGGGTCGGGCGCGTCCGTCAAAGCGTAGGTCAGTCCGGCACCGCCAGCCCCGGCGAGGGCGACGACGCTGAGTGCGCCGAGGGTGAACTTCTTTGTTGATCCCAAAGCCATGCGCCCCATCCTAGGCGCACAAAGAAAAACCGATGTTTCACGTGAAACATCGGTTTTGGCTAAAGCCAAAAGGGGATTAGACGGTGCTACGCGCTTTCGTCGATAAGCTCCTGCTTCTCAGCATCCTCTGTGGAGGTGCGCTCCATCTTGCCGGCGGCGAAACGGTTGACCACAAGCGCAATCGCGCCGTCGCCGGTGACGTTGGCGGCGGTGCCGAAGGAGTCGATGACGATGTAGGCGGCGATCATGAGGGCGACCATGTCGTCGTTGAAGCCGAGCATAGAAGCGAGCAGACCGGTTGCCGCCATGATGGCGCCACCGGGGACACCCGGCGCGGCGATCATCATGATGCCGAGCAGGAGGATGAAGCCGAGGGAGAGACCCCAGGAGATGTCCATACCCGCCATGTAGATGACGGCGAAGGCGTAGAGGCCGATCTTCATCATGGAGCCGGACAGGTGGATCGTTGCGCACAGCGGGACGACGAAGCCGGCGACGTTCTCATCCACCTTGTTATTCAGCGTGGACTTGAGGGTCACCGGGATGGTTGCTGCAGACGACGAGGTACCCAGGGCGGTGAAGTAGGCCGGCAGCATGTTGCGCAGGGCGGTCACCGGGTTGACGCCAGCGATGGCGCCGGCAATGAGGTACTGGAGGATGAGCAGCAGGATAGTCATGATGACGGCCAGGGCTAGCACCTTGCCAAAGGCGGTGAGGGTGGCGCCCATGTTGTCGTTCATACCCAGGTTGAGGAACATGCCGAAGATAAACAGCGGCAGCAGCGGGATAACAAAGGACGTAACCACCTTCATAATCACGCCCTCAAACTCGGTGGCCAACTTGTACATCGTGTCGGACTTCACGGCGGTCATAGCAATACCCACGCAGAAGGCGAGCACCAGGGCAGTCATGACAGCGAACGGCGGATCAATCTCCACGGAGAAGAAGGGGGACAGGGCGCCCTCCTCCACGTCATCCACAGCCGTGATGAGCTTCTGGTCACCCAACAGCCACGGGTACAGCGCCACGGAGAGACCCCAGGCGATGAGACCGGAGATGATGGTGGAGCCGTAGGCGATACCGGCGGTGAGGCCGAGCCACTTGCCGGCACCCTTGCCCAGACCGGCGATGGCCGGGGTGATCAACGCGAAGATGAGCACCGGGACGAAGAAGCCCAGGAAGTTAGAAAACAGACCGTTGAAGGTGATGAAGATGCGGGCGAGCCACGTGGGGAAGAAGAAGCTGCATGCGATGCCGAGGACTATCGCCACGACGATCCAGAACAGCAGCGACCGGGTGATCGGCTTAGAGTTCATAGTTGAAACCTTTGTACGGGAATTGACATGTACTCCTGCATTGTCCAACACGGAACCCCGCAATACGAAACTGTCGCCCTATCGGTAGACTTCCAGGCATGACTGCTGGCGCCATCATCGGAACTATTTTCATCGTTTGTGCTCTTGCTTTGCTGGTTCCCGGCGCGCTCGCCACCGCGGGTCGCCTGCCGGGTAACAGCATCGTGGGTTTGCGCGTGCCGGAGGTGCGTAAGGATGAAGGTATTTGGGTGCAGGCTCACCGCGTTGTGGGCCCGTACTTGATCTTCGGGGGTGCCGCGCTGGCATTCGGTGGCGCGTTTTCATTCATCGCGTCCGGGTGGCTGTGGGTTGCGCCCGTCCTGCTCGCGGTGCTTGCGGTAGTCGCATGTGCGCTCGGCGGGAACATGGGCGCGCGTGCTGCACGGCTTATCGACGATGCGCAGGCTGCCAACGCCACCACTGCCGACGAGGCCCCGGCTCCCGCGGTGAACCTGGATGCGCTCCGCAATGCAGCGCGTGAGGCGGATCAGAATTAAATGGCTACCCACCGGCCTAAGCTTGACGGCATGACCAATCCTGCACCCCGTGTTCAACACAGGGACGTGGCGTATCACGCTGATGCCTCCGCATTGTTCGCGCAGCTTGGCGGGACCTCGCTCACGGATACGGTTCTGTTGGAATCGGCGGACATCACCACGAAGTCTGGTTTGCAGTCCGTGGCCGTGCTCGGCGCGTCCGTGCGTTTGACGTGTAGTGGCCACGAGGTTGTGGCGGAGCCACTGAGCCCGGCGGGGGAGCAGATCATTGCGCGTCTGACGGAGCAGCTCGCTTCCTACCTCACCTCACGCGAGCCGGTCACGTTCAGCTTCCCACCGTCCACGGCCGCGGATGAGCGTGAGCGCCTCACCGCCCCAAGCACCGTCGAGGTGCTGCGCGCTCTCACCCGCGATGCGGGTTACACCGACTCCGAGGACATCCTCCCCATGGTCGTGGGCGGTTTCGCGTTTGATTACCTGGCCACGTTCGAGAATCTCCCCGATGTCGCCGAAAGCACGAACACGTACCCGGATTTCCAGTTCATCCTCGCCGAGATCGTGCTCACCATTGATCACCGCGCGTCGACGGCGCGGTTGTCGGGGGTTGATTGGGGGGCGGGGGACGTCGATAAGCGAATGCTTGAGCTTGCTGAGCTGATCCGCACCGCACACACCCCCACGCCCGCAACCCCGCAGGGCGAGGGCACGTTGCGCGTGGAGGCGAGCTTGGCGGATGATGAGTTCCGCCGCGATGTAGACAAGCTGAAAGACAATATTTATAACGGCGATATTTATCAGGTCGTCCCGGCGCGTGCGTTCACGACCGAGTGCCCGGATGCTTTTGCGGCGTACCAGCAGCTGCGCGATTCTAATCCGTCGCCATACATGTTTTATGTGCGAGGGCTCGATCGGGCGGGGGAGCCGTACGAGCTTTTCGGTGCCTCACCGGAATCTAACTTGAAGTTCTCCGCCGCCACCCGCGAGGTGCAGCTCTATCCCATCGCTGGCACCCGCCCGCGTGGTGCGACCCATGAGTTGGACACGCGCATGGAGCTGGAACTGCGCACGGATGCCAAGGAGATCGCCGAGCACACCATGCTCGTGGACTTGGCACGCAATGACATGGCCCGTGTGGCTCGCCCCGGCACCCGCCAGGTGCGTGAGCTACTGCAGGTGGACCGCTACTCCCGCGTCATGCACCTAGTCTCCCGGGTGACCGCAACGCTTGCGGACGACCTGGATGCCCTCGACGCCTACCGCGCCTCTATGAACATGGGCACCCTGACCGGCGCCCCGAAGCTGCGCGCCACCGAACTCATCCGCGAACTCGAAGGCACCCGCCGTGGCTCCTACGGTGGGGCAGTAGGGTACCTGCGTGGCAACGGCGAATTCGATACATGCATTGTCATCCGCTCCGCCTTCGTCCGCGCCGGGATGGCCACCGTGCAGGCCGGCGCCGGTGTTGTCCGTGACTCTAACCCTCAGGCCGAAGCTGATGAGACCCTGCACAAGGCCTACGCTGTTCTTAATGCCATTGCGATGGCGCAGGCCAAGACCGTGGAGGTCATCCGATGAACTCGCCCGCCCGTGTTGTCCTGCTGGATAACCAAGATTCCTTTGTGTACAACCTCGTGGACGCTCTGGCCACCATCACCGAGCCTGCCATCGAGTTCACCGTGTTCCGCAACACCGTCTCCGTCGACCAAGTGCTTGCCGCCGAGCCCGACGTGATCATCCTCTCGCCCGGCCCCGGCTATCCCGCGGACGCCGGCTGCATGATGGACCTCATCCACGCAGCCCAGGGCCGCATCCCCATCCTCGGCATTTGCCTTGGCTACCAGGCGCTCATCGAGCACTTCGGTGGCAAGGTCAGCCCCTGCGGCCCGGTCCATGGTGTCAGTGAAGCAATGACGCTTAGCGACGTTGGCGTGGCCAGCCCCCTCTTCACCGGCCTGACCATCGACAGTGGCCCCGAACACGGCGACACCCCGGGACGCCTCGTTCCCGTGGCGCGCTACCACTCCTTGGGCACCGTCGATGTCCCCGCTGGCATCGAGGTTCTCGCCCGCACCGAGACCAAAGTCGGCGATGTGGTCATGGCCGCGCAGACCACCGATGGCATGTCCATCGGCCTCCAGTTCCACCCCGAGTCCATCCTGACCCCGGCTGGGCCCGTGCTGCTGGAGCGCTGCGTGAAGGAATTATTAGAGAAGAAAGACTCCGTGAAAGTTAAGGTGAGCAACAATGGCTAGTGAAAAATCCCTCGAAATCCTCCGTCGTTTCCTGGATAACAAGAACCCCTCGCTAGAGGAGGCCATCGAGGCGTTCACCCCGCTCACCGTGGGCGATTATGACGATGTCCACATCGCCGCCCTCCTTGCCACCGTGCGTACCCGCGGTGAAACCTTCGCCGATATCGCCGGTGCCGCCAAGGCCTTCCTGGCCGCTGGCCGTCCGTTCCCCATCACTGGTGAGGGCCTCATGGACACCGCCGGCACGGGTGGTGACGGCAAGAACACCATCAACATCACCACCGCCGCCTCCCTCGTTGCTGCCGCTGGGGGAGTGAAGATGATCAAGTGCGGTAACCGTTCCGTCTCCTCCAAGTCCGGCTCCGCTGACGTGTTGGAAGCCCTGAACATCCCACTCGACCTGGACCCAGAGCGTGCCGTCCGACAGTTCGAGGCATCCAACTTCACCTTCCTTTTCGCCCCCGCCTACAACCCGGCGATCGCCCACGTGCAGCCGGTGCGTAAGTCCCTGGGCGTATCCACCCTGTTCAACACCCTTGGCCCGCTGCTCGCCCCGGGGCGCCCCGAGTACCAGATCATGGGTATTGCCAACCCTGCTCTTGGCCAGACCATCGCTGAGACCATGCGTGAACTTGGCCGTGGTCGCGCCCTTATCGTTCACGGCGCTGGCACCGACGAGATCGCCGTCCACGGCCCCACCGAAGTCTGGGAGCTGGACCGCGAAGGCAACATCGAGCACTACACCATCACCCCGGAGGACCTCGGCCTGCCTACCTACACCCTCGAGGAGTTGGAAGGCGGCAACGGCGAAGAGAACGCCGCCGCGATCCGCGCCACCTTCGAGGGCACCGGCCCCGACGCCCACCGCGATGCCGTCGCCGCCACCGCCGGTGTGATGTTCTACCTCTACGCCATGGCGGACACGATGGCCGAAGGCGTAACCAAGGCCACCGAGCTTCTGGCTAACGGCACCGTCCGCGAATGGTTGGCCAAGCACGAGGGAGCGAATTATGGCGCATAATCTTACCCCCTCTGATTTTACCCCCTCTGACCAGGGCAAATCCGCTGTGCGCCCTTCTGAGGGCCTGCCAACAGTTTTGGAGGGTATTGTTCAGAGCCGATTTCGTCACCTTGACGAAATTCGCGCCCGCATCTCCCACGTGGACCCACTGACCCTGCCGCGCTCCGAGCGTTCCCTCTACGATTCGCTCGCGCGCCCCGGCACGCGCTTCATCATGGAGTGCAAGTCCTCCTCGCCATCACTCGGCATGATCCGCGAGCACTACGAGCCCGGCGCCATCGCGTCCATCTACTCCCGCTACGCCGCCGGCATCTCCGTCCTCTGCGAGCCCAACCGCTTCGGGGGAGACTACGACCACTTGGCCACCGTCGCATCCACCACCCACCTCCCAGTGTTGTGCAAGGACTTCATCATCGACGAGTGCCAGATCCACGCCGCGCGCTACTTCGGCGCCGACGCCATCTTGCTCATGCTGAGCGTGCTTGACGACGCCACCTATACCCGCCTCCACTCCGAAGCCGACCGCCTCGGCCTCGACGTCCTCACCGAAGTCATCGATGAAGAGGAGGCCGCCCGCGCCACCAAACTTGGCGCCAAGATCTTCGGCGTTAACCACCGCAACCTGCACGATCTGTCCATTGACCTGGACCGATCCGCACGCCTTGCACCGCTTGCTCCCGAAGGCGCCCTCATCGTCTCCGAGTCCGGCATCAGCGATGTGGAGACCGTCCGCCGTCTCGGCGGCCACTCCGACGGCTTCCTCGTCGGCTCCCAACTCACCGGCACCCCGGACATCGACTGGGCCGCCCGCATGCTGGTCTACGGCCCCAATAAAGTCTGCGGCCTCACCTCCTGGTCCGCCGCCCAAGCCGCCCGCGCCGCCGGCGTCGTCTACGGTGGCCTCATCTTCGAGGACTCCAGCCCGCGCAATGTTTCACGTGAAACATCGAAAAACATCATGGCGCACGAGCCCGGCCTTCACTACGTTGCCGTCAGTCGTCGCACCGAAGGTTGGGCCGACCTCATCGCCAGTATCGACGGCCCGATCCACGCCGTACAGATTCACGCTCCCTACCAGGGGAGCCTCAACGCCGAGCAGGAGCTTATTCGCGCCATTCGCGCCGACCTTGCAACTCTTCCCGACACCATCCCGGCACCTGAGGTCTGGCGCGCCGTCTCCATGTCGCACCCCGATGGGGCGGAGGTTGCGCGGGGGCTGGCGGGAGACGTCGATAAGCTTGTGCTTGATGCGAAGGACGGCGGTTCCGGCTCCAAATTCGACTGGAGCACCATCCCCGACGAGGTCCGCGCGCACAGCCTCCTCGCGGGCGGCATCGGCGCCGACCACCTCGACGCCGCGCTGTCTGTCGGCTGCCTCGGCGTTGACCTCAACTCCGGCGTGGAATACCCCGCCGAAGCAGGGGAGTGGGCCGGCCAGAAGGACGCGGGCGCGCTGCGTGCCGTGTTTGAGCGGATCCGAAACTTTCACTACTAACTTGAACTCATCATTTTCACGGAGGAATCCACATGACTGACTCCACCCATTCACGCGACGGCGGCCGGACCATCCTTCCCGCATACTTCGGAGAGTTCGGCGGGCAGTTCGTCGCGGAGTCACTACTTCCCGCGCTTGACCAGCTTGAACAGGCTTTTGTCGACGCTTGGAACGACGAAGAGTTCATGTCCGAATACCGCCGTCTCCTCCGTGATTACCTCGGCCGCCCGACCCCGCTGTGGGAGGCGAAGAACCTCACGCGCGACAATGATTACGCCCGGATCTTCCTCAAGCGCGAGGACCTCGTGCATGGTGGTGCCCACAAAACCAACCAGGTGATTGGCCAGGCACTTCTGGCCAAGAAGATGGGCAAGACCCGCATCATTGCGGAGACCGGCGCCGGCCAGCACGGCACCGCCACCGCCCTGGCTTGTGCCCTCATGGACCTTGACTGCGTGATCTACATGGGCGCCAAGGATATGGAGCGCCAAGCCCCGAACGTGTACCGCATGCGCCTCATGGGCGCTGAGGTCGTCGGCGTGGATTCCGGTTCCGGCACCCTCAAGGATGCAGTCAATGAAGCGCTGCGCGATTGGACCGCCACCTTCCACAATTCCCACTACCTCCTTGGCACCGCTGCTGGCCCGCACCCGTTCCCCACGATCGTGCGCGAGTTCCACAAGGTCATCTCCGTCGAGGCGAAGGCCCAGATGCTGGAACAGACAGGGGCGCTGCCGGACATCGTCGTCGCCTGCATCGGCGGTGGCTCCAACGCCATTGGCATGTTCGCGGACTTCATCGACGACGAATCCGTCGAGCTCGTCGGCGCTGAGCCCGGCGGCCACGGCGTGAACTCCGGCCAGCACGGCGCCGCTATTTACGCTGGCACGATGGGTATTCTGCACGGCACGAAGTCCTACCTCATGCGTGATCCAGACGGCCAGGTGGAAGAGTCTTATTCCATTTCCGCCGGCCTGGACTACCCGGCGGTCGGCCCCCAACATGCCCACCTGGCTAAGACAGGCCGCGCGAAGTATGTGCCCGTCACCGACGAAGAAGCCCTGCGCGCTTTCCAAAACCTGTCGCGCCACGAGGGCATCATCCCCGCCCTCGAATCCTCCCACGCTCTGGCCTACGCCCTGCAGCGCGCGGAGGAGGCCCGTGAGTCCCAGACCCCGGCCACCATCCTCGTGTCCCTGTCCGGCCGCGGCGACAAGGACATCGCCCACGTCCGCAAGACCCTGGAAGAGCACCCGGAATACCTGGTCACTGACGACACTGACGACACTGATGAAGAGAAGGGAACCAACTAATGTCCCGTTTCACCGCGCTGTTTGAAGCCCTCGAAGCAAAAAATGAGGGGGCTTTTGTCCCATTCGTCATGCTCGGCGACCCATCAGCCGACGATGCGGTGGAGATCATCTCTACGCTTATTAGCGCCGGGGCCGACGCCCTCGAACTCGGCATCCCCTTCTCCGATCCCGTCGCTGACGGCCCCACCATCCAGAAGGCCCACCTCCGCGCCCTCGACGGCGGCGCCACCGTAGATTCCTGCCTGGAGCAGATCCGTGAGATCCGCCGCCGCCACCCGGACACCCCGATCGGCATGCTGGTCTACGCCAACGTGCCGTATGTCCGTGGCCTGGAGAAGTTCTACGCGGAACTCCACGAAGCCGGTGCCGACGCAGTCCTCGTCCCCGACGCCCCAGTACGCGAGGGCGCCCCCTTCGTTGAGGCCGCCACCGCCGTTGGCATTGATCCTGTCTTCATCGCCCCTGCTCAGGCTCGTCCTGAGGTCCTCGAAGGTGTTGCCACTCATTCTCGCGGCTACATCTACGCCATCTCCCGCGACGGCGTGACAGGCACCGAGCACGAGTCGCAGACGACAGGGCTTTCGGACGTCGTCGCCAACATCACCTCCTACGGCGGCGCCCCCGTCCTCCTCGGCTTCGGCATCTCCACCCCGCAGCACGTGGCCGACGCCATCGCCGCCGGGGCGTCGGGAGCCATCACTGGCTCCGCCATCGCGAAGATCATCGACACTCACGTGGACTACACCCACCCCAACCCGGGCACCATCCGCGACATGGACGCCCTGAAATCCGAACTCGTTTCCTACGTCACCGCGATGAAGCGCGCTACCCTGAAACCATGACAGCCCAGAACCCAGCAGCAAACCCAGCAGCCCAGAACCCTTCCGGCCCCGTCTGCTCCCGTCGCATGTTCATCCTCGGCACCGCCACTACCTTTGCCGGCGCCTTCCTCGCCGCCTGCGGCAAGCCCGCTCCCGCCGAGGTCGCCGCAACCCAGGTTCCAGTAGGCAGCGCCGTTATCGTGGACAAGTTCATCATCGCCCAGCCAACTGAGGGCAATTTTGTGGCGTACTCCACCACCTGCCCACACCAAGGCAGCCCGATCACACAGGTCAACGGCAACACGGTGCGTTGCCCGTCCCATGGATCCGTCTTCGACATCGCCACCGGCGCGGTTGTGGATGGCCCCTCCCAGTCCGGCATGGTTCCCGCCCCCGTCACTCAGGATGGCGGCACGGTCATCGCCGGCGAGCAGGAGTAGCGGCGCAGTGAGTGACGCACAGTCCGAACCAAAAACCCCGGGACTTTTTGTCCGCACCACGCTGACGATCCCCGGCGCCGGTTCCGTAGTCAACATCGCCGAACTCGTCGAGATCAGCCCACACGAATGCCGCATGGTGCGCATGATTGAACTCACCCCAGACCACGCCATTACGGGGGCGTTTATCGACGGCCACGTCATCGGCAACGCCAACCGCCCCCTCGACACCGTCCCACACCCGGACACCTACGACCAGTTCGAAGGCATCGAGGCTGAGCGCGTCACCGCCGACCATTTTGAGGGACTCTGGGCCGAAGCCCGCGCGAAGTTCCCGGAGCTTTAGAGCTTTAGGCACCTAGGCACCCACCTCCTCCTCCTCAACCTCGTCGTCCTCCGGCGGTGGCTCGTAGTCCGGATCAGGCTCCTGAACTGGCGGTTCAGGGGCGAAGGGGAACTTGAGGCCGTATTCTTGTTCGAGTTTCTCCAGCGCTTCGATGGTGGTGGGGTAGGGGGTGCCGGCCTCGTAGCCGTCGATAAGCTTGTGTGCTTTTGCGTAAAAGTGGGCGACTTTTTGCTTGTGGCGGCGGACTTGGCTGAGCGTAGAGACCCAGCGCGGTGCTGTTGGTGTGACCTGGTCGCCGACGAAGCCCGCGGGTTTAGTGATGGCGTAGGTGCCGTCCGCGAAGAGCCACACGATGTCGCCAGTGAAGGGATCGGGCAGGTAGAAGGCCCTTTTATCGGTTTTTACGTTGTGGTGTTTTTGGCACAGGCAGTAGAGGTTTGAGGCGGTGGTGGGGCCGCCTTCTTCGAAGGGGATGCGGTGGTCGAGCTGGCAGCGGCGGGCGGGGACCGTGCAGCCGGGGAAGATGCAGTGGCCGTCGCGCATGCGCACGAATTCTTTGACCTTCTCCGGCGCATCGTGGCCGTTGACGGTGTGCGTTGCGGTGGACTCGAGGTCCACAAAAGTGGCGGGGTTTTTGGTCTCAAACCCGTTCAGCCCAGCCAGCGAGTGGAACTTCTCCGTGCCCACCGCGTTGGTCCAGCCGAAGCCGGGGAAGAACACGGACTTGGTCAGATCCACCGAACCGTCAGGTCCTTTGGGCGCGTACACGCTCACGGTGGCGTTGCCCGTCGGGGTGATCTCCCCTGTGAGGAGCTTGAGCACCGTCTCTTCGAGGGTGAGGCCGTGGGCGCGCGCTGTTACGTCGATAATCGCTCTCGTCATTGCCATCGTGGCAATGTCGCCCATCACGGTCATCCCGCTGGCATGAGCGCCCACGCGGCCGTTGTGGAAGGTGACTTCACATGAGCCCGGCGGGATTTCTTTGGGGCGCTCCTCGCGCTCCTTGCGGTTCTCGGGGCAGAACGCCGCCGCGTTGTCGAAGTCCGCGATGAGCTTGTTGATTCTCCTTTTGATGGTGCTCACCGTAGGCAGCGCGGCGTTGTGTCGGTTCGGGGTGAAGATCTCCACCATCACCTCATCTACCGCGGCGTAGACCTCCGGCGAGGCATTCTCCCCGAAGCTGTCCATCGCGTCGCTCAAAGCCTTCAATCGAGGCAGGTCCAAGCGCTGATACTCGCGTTGCAGTTCCCGCAAGCGCGGTAGCTCTCGCAGCGCCATGTAGGCCATGACGGCGCTATCTACCTGCCACTTTGGCATGCCAGTGGACTTGGATAACCGCGCGTACTCCTGGTCGAAATCGCGGCTATCCACCAGCTCAACATCCCCCTCGGCGTACTCCTTGAACAGCTCATACTCGGCTTTGCGTAGTGCCCAATGCGCTTGCGCGACCGGATCGGACGGGTTCTCCGTCGCAAAACTTGGCGTTTTTACCGGTGCACTCATGTCGCCCCCTTTCCCAAGCGAAGTCGTTGCCATGCACTCACCTTGAGCACATACGCACATACTTTCACATGGGTGCGACACGTCCCTTGCCAAAAGGCTTTAAATACCCCTCTTTTCGAACACTTATCCACAACCCCGAGGTCAGCGCACGTGAAATTCTGTCTACAAGCATCCCCTAAGCCCGACCCAAGACCACCTACAGCCAGCCTTAGAACAACCCCTGCAACTGCGGCAACTGCTCAAAAGCACCACTAGCGAATGCCGCAGCACCTCATTCGCCGTCGGCTTCGCCTCAAACTTGCCCTCATTCGCCGCCTGGTACTCCTGCGAGGTGACGTCCCCAATCTCAAGGTCGTAGATCTTCTCAATCGTGGGGGAGAAGAACCCCATGGGCACGGCCTCATCCCACTTGGTTTTCAGCTGCTCATCCGTGGCAAAAGACCGGTACTGCGAGCTATTCCCCGCCGAGCACACATACAGCCAACGCGACAGCAATAAAACGGGACTTCATCGGTACTCCTTAAGCTAGTTTCAAGCACGCACAGCTTAGGGCCGATCCACCAATCAAGCAGCGCATTCATAGAATGTTCACCGCAGCTAAAGGAGCTATTTGCTTATCGACGCCCCCCAACAAACCAAAACCCCAGCCGCCCCCTCCGCACTCTTTTCGAGCATGGAGAAGTGGTTGGGGTTAGTTCAAAAAGTCCCAGAGTTTTTAGAACGGGAGCTTGATCAGGCCCTGCTGGAACGCAACGCCACCGAGGATGGCAAGAAGCGCAGCGACAACACCGGTGCCAAGCAGAATGTCAAAGGTAGTGCCGTACTTGTAGCCCTTCGCTCTGTCATTCTTAATGGAACCGTCCATATTGTCGCGTGCCTCATAGATCTCCTTTTGGATGCGGCCTACCTCGGCGAAATCGCCCCTATTCCAAGCTTGACCCATCCGCTTAGACGAGGCGCCGTTTTGGCCGAAGAAGTCGTTGTACGACGACGTCATGTTGTTCTGGGCCTGCGCCGGAGCAACGGAAAAGGACAGGGCGGTAGCTGCAGCGAGGCCGGCAGCAATGAAACGACGCTTCATGGGAGCTCCTTGAGTGGAAAGCAGTACGTGAGACAGCAACTGCAGATTAACGCCGGCAAAGAGCGCTGAACAGCTTGTTCACCAAAAGTTTGCCAAGAATTCAGTTTGGTAACAGAACCACCCGGGGATTAAACTACCGACTAAAACACCAGGTTGACCAACACCATGTAGGCGGCGGTGCCGGCGAGGATGGAAAGGCCGGCTCGGCGCTTCCAGGCGTGGAGAGCAAGCGTGAGGGCACCGGCGATGAGGGCAGCGGGCAGGCCGTGGGGGACGGAAGGGTCGTGGGCGATGGTGGAGAAGGTGTAGACGACCAGGACCGTCATCACGCCGACGGGCATGGTGGCTCCGAGGAAGTCAATGAACGGGCTGCCTTTGAGGAGGCGGAGGAAAGAGAAGGGGAGGGCGCGCAGTAAAACGGTGACGATGGCCACGGGGATGAGTACCGCGGCGACCATAGATAAGGTGACGCCCTCAGGCAGACCAAAAACCCCCACTACTTTTCACCACCCGAAGAAGCACGGCCGACGCGGAGCTCAAGAGACCGGTCGACGCCAGGCCGGGCATAACGAAGGATGAGCACGAGGAAGTAGGCGCTCAACCCGGCCATGAGGAGCCAGCTGGGAGCGAGCACGGCAAGAAGCGCGGCGATCGCGGTGGCGGTCAGCGGCAGGGAGAAATCCGGGTTCGCGCGGAAAGCCTCGTAGGCCAGAACAATGAAGAGTGCGGTCAGTGCGTAATCGACGCCAATGACTGAGGACGGAATCGTCGCCCCCAACAACGCCCCCACGATGCCCGGCAGCACCCACATCAACTGGCACAGGATCTGAATGGTCAGGACACGGGCACCAGAGTTGGGGGCGGTTGGGGGGCGGGAGGAAGAGATGGCGTAGGACTCGTCGGTAAGCGCATAAGTGCTGTACGCGCGGCCGAGCGGTGAAGAAATGAGGTGGCGGGGGAACGTGAGGCCGTAGAAAATGTGGCGAAAGTTGACCATGAAGCCGGTGATGGCGGCAGACAGTGGGCCGACGCCGGTGGAGACGAGTTGGACGGCGAGGAATTCCATCGAGCCGGCGTAGATGATGATGGAGAAGATCGGTGTCCACCACCACGCGAAGCCAGCTTGGACCATGACCAAGCCGAAGGCGAGGCCGAGTGGGATGAGGCCAAGGCCGACGAGCCAGGTGTCGCGGATGCCGCCGCGGATTTCGGATCTAGTTGTCATCAATATCCGCCGGGAACGTCGAGAACAGTGGCAGGGGCATGGGCTGGCGGCGCATGATGTCGCTGTACAGGTCGGTGCCGGCCGGGGCGATGACGTCGGAGGGCAGGGCGGGGGCGACGTACCAGTCGCCGCGCTCAATCTCCTCGTCGAGCTGGCCGGGCTCCCATTCGGCGTAACCGGCGAAGATGCGCACGCCTTCGAGCAGGCCGTCGAGGGTGGTGGGATCGGTGCGTAGGTCCACGTGGACGAGGCGGTTGGCCAGACGGGTGAACTCCGGATGCTCCTCGAGCACAGTGCCGGCGGTGGTCACGCCAACACCGATAGCGGCCTGGGGGCCAAGCGGCCCGCCAAGGTAGAGCGCCTGAGGTTTGGCAACGTAGTCGAGCCATTCGGTGAGAACATTGGCCACGGCGATCTCACTGCGGCGGTTGAGCACAACGCCGAGGGTGTGCTCCAGGTTGTGTTCGATGATGAGGACGACGGTGCGCGCGAATTCGTCGCTAAGCATGCCCGGCGCGGCGAGCATGAGCATGCCCGGGGCAGGCTCCTCGCGCTCAAGCGCGGTGAAGAGGCGGTCAGCGTAGAAGAACTCAGCCATGGTTGGCCTCCCACCAGGCCTTGAGCTCAGCGACGGCCTCGTCGTGGTCCAGCTCGCCGCGCTCCAAACGGAGTTCCTTCATGTACTTCCAGGCCTTACCCACCTCGGGGCCGGGCTTAAGGCCAAGGATCTGCATGATCTCGTTGCCGTCCAAGTCCGGGCGGACACGGGCGAGGTCCTCCTTGGCGGAGAGGTCCGCGATGCGTTCTTCCAGGTGGTCATAGGTGCGGCGCAGGCGAGCGGCCTTCTTGGGGTTGCGCGTGGTGCAGTCGGCGCGCACGAGTTTGTTCAGGCGCGGGAGCAGTTCACCGGCATCGGTGACATAGCGGCGGACAGCGGAATCGGTCCACTGGCCTTCGCCGAAACCGTAGAAGCGCATGTGCAGGTACACCAGCTGGCTGACATCAGCGATGACGTGCTTGGGGTACTTCAACTTGCGCATACGCTTGCGGGCCAGCTTCGCGCCCACGACCTCGTGGTGGTGGAAAGACACACGACCACCGTCATGGAGTTCACGCGTGTCCGGCTTACCAATGTCGTGGAGCAGCGCCGCCCACCGCAGCACCAGGTCAGGGCCCTCTTCCGGGTCCTCGAGCTCCGTCGCCTGGCGCAGCACGGTCAGTGAATGGGCGTAGACGTCCTTGTGCTGCATGTGCTCATCGCGCTCCAGTTTCAGCGCGGGAATCTCCGGCAGAACGTGGTCCGCCAGGCCGGTTTCCACGAGCAGGTCAATGCCCGCCCACGGCTGGATGCCCAGCATGAGTTTGTCCAGCTCAGCCTGCACGCGCTCAACAGTGATGCGGTTAATCTCATCCGCCATATCCGTCATCGCCTGCTTCACGCGCGGGCTCACCGTGAAGCCAAGCTGCGACACAAACCGTGCCGCGCGCAGCATCCGCAGCGGGTCGTCGCGGAAGCTCACCTCCGGCTCCTGCGGGGTGTCCAGAACATGGTTGAGCAGGTCTTTCAGGCCGTCGCAGGGGTCGTGGAAGTCTAATTCGAGCCCAGAGCTCGAAGAACCAGAAGACTCAGACGCCAGCTCAATCGCCATCGCATTCACGCGGAAATCACGGCGCACGAGGTCGCCTTCGACGGTGTCGCCGAAGGTGACTTCCGGGTTGCGCGTCACGCCGTCATACAGGTCAGCGCGGAATGTGGTGATTTCCACCTGCTGGCCATCCTTCGTCGCGGACACCGTGCCAAACTCAATGCCGGTGTCCCAGACGGCCTCGCCCCACTCGTCGAGAATTTCGTGGATGACCTCTGGCCGCGCGGAAGTGGTGAAGTCCAGGTCATTGCCCAGTCGCCCCAACATCGCATCACGCACAGGCCCGCCCACCAGGTACAACGACTCACCGCGCGCATGAAAAGCACGCGCCAGCGGGGCCAGCAGGCCATCAAGCTTTCCGACGGCCCCCTCCGCCCGCGCCAACAACCCAATAAACGCAGTCGAGTCCCCCTTCTCCGGCAGATTAAACAGTCCGGCGGGATCAACCGGATTAGTCGGAGTATTCGCCGAAGTATTGGTCGGAGTATTCACCCGCCTTACCTTACAGGCCTCAAGTTCCCTATATATGAGCCCGCCGGATACGATCGGACACAATGACTGAGAACACCCCGCCGCAGGGCCAAGGACAGCGGAGGCGTCGCCGGCGCCGCCGCGGATCTGGCCATGCACAAAATAAACAGAGCCCAGACAAGCAGGGCTCAGGGGAAAAGAGTTCAGAGAAGCAGAACCCTAACAAGCACCGCAAGCGGGGCAACCAACGGGGTGGCCAGCACAGCAAGCACAGCAAGCGCGGGAATCAGCGGGGTAACCAGCGCAACAACAAGCGTGGCGGGAAGAATTACTATAGGCGGCCGAATTCGTCGACAAGCGGTGCGAAGCGCACGTACACGCCGTCGCACACGATGGAGACGCGGGATGAGACGAGCGCGGGTGGGCTCGTTGTATCCGGCATGGCGGAGGCGGTGCGTAAGGACGGGTCGGTGAATCTGGCGCGGATTTATGTGGCGCTGATTGGCCGTATTGATCGGCGTGGGCGACTGCTGTGGTCCATGCCGAAGGGGCATGTGGAGCCGGGGGAGGATCAGTGGGATACCTCGCGCCGTGAGGTGTGGGAAGAAACCGGGATTTACGGGGAGCCGTTTGAGGAGCTCGGTGTCATTGACTACTGGTTTGTCTCTGATGGCGTGCGGATACATAAGACGGTGCACCACAATTTGTTGCGCTATGTCGATGGGGTGCTGAATAACGACGACCCGGAGGTCACCGAAGTCGCGTGGGTGCCCATCAGTGAGCTGATTGAGCATTTGGCGTATGCGGATGAGCGGAAGTTGGCGCGTATTGCGATTGATCGGATGCCGGATTTGGCGCGCGCGGAGCGTGATGCGGGGCGGGTGACTCCGCGGTGATGTCGCGGGGCAAGCAGGGCAAGCGCAGTGCGGCGGTTGCTGCTGTGGCGTGTGCTGCTGGGATGCCGTTCGCCGCGGCGCAGTCGATTCCGGTGCCGCTCGCACCGGATAATCCCACGGTGGCGGACCAGTGGGTGAATTCGCAGATCAGACTAGGTGAAGGCACCCAGGGGTTAAGCATTTCGCTTATCGACGCCCCCGCCACCACCCCCAGCAACGACACCATTCGTGCGACAGTACGGGTGCACAACGATGGTGCAGAACCCGCTGATGGTCTGATGCTGACCCCGCGCCGGGGACCGGTGTCCGGATCCTTGACGGATGCGCGGGCAGCAACCGTGGCGCAGGTGGGGGAGTACACGGTGGCTGGTGCGCAAGTGACAGTACCCACGGTGCCGCCGGATGGGCACGTGGACGTTGAGGTGACCTTTGATGCGGAAGACCACCCTGTCACGGTGACGCAGCCAGTGATGATGGTGCTGGAGAATGCCGGTGCCGTCGTAGACACGGAGCGCTGGCACATGACGGTGCGGGGTTCGGCGCCAGAAACTGCGGCGAACACAGAAATTGAGCGCACACCCGCCGGCATGTCCGTGCTGTACCCCATTACCGCGCCGGTGGACATCGTCCCAGGGGAGACGGGCGAGGCACCCAACCGGCCACCACTGATTCTGTCCTCAGAGCAGCTAGCGGGGCAGATCGCGCCGGGTGGCCGGCTGGATCAGCTGGTGGATATTTATGGCGAGTTGGGTGCCGGGGATGAAACCTGCCTGGCGGTGGACCCAGCGCTGTTGGACACCGTGGACCGGATGGCGGGCGGCTACACCGTGAATGATGACAGGCCAGCCCCGGCCGAGAAACGCCGGCGCCTGCGTGATTCCTGGGGCAACTCGGACACCGGCAAGGATTCCACCGAGGGGACCGGGGCTGATGATGCCGCGGCGTGGCTGGACAAGATCCGGGCAGTGGCAAAAAACAAGTGCGTGCTTGCTATGCCCTGGGCCAACACGGACTTGGAGGCCGTCGCACGCACGGGTAACCGCTGGCTCATGCGTGAGGCACTGGAACGAGGGCCGTTCACCGCGGAGCGCGTCCTGGGCACCCCGGTCATGCGCAACGTGGTTCTGCCGGGGTCGGGCTACCTCACCGACACGACTCTGCCGGGCATGGGTTGGGCTGATCACAGCCGGTCCCGCGTGACGGAAGTAGGAATGCAGGGGGCGTGGGAGGAGCAGACGAGCACCACCACGGAAACCGCAGACCGTGAGCCGGATGGGCGCGTGGAAGGTGAGCAGCAGACCACACTGGATGATCCGGCAATGCCCAATGCCGCGGGGATTGCTGCACCGCAGCCCGCGCAACCGGTGAGGGTGTTGGTGGCGGACAATACGACGTCGATAAGCGTTACGCCCAGTCGTTTCACGGACCTACGCCCCGGCGTGGTGGGTGTGGGCTTTGATTATGAGCTCGCGTCGATCCTGGCAGCCACCGGGCCGAACCCGGAGACCACAGGTTTTTCCGATGATCACTTGCGCTTTGATTACACGCGGGACTCGCAGGTGGCGCGGGATAACACCGCGGCCACGGCGGTGCGCACCGCAGCGACCTCGCACGTGGTGGTGGGGGAGAGCACCAAAGCGCCGGAGCCTGTCCTCGTAGCACCGCCAGCCGCGTGGGAACCGAAGACCGCGCGGGCAGTGATGGAAACGGTCAGCGAGCTCTTCCGCGAGCACACGAGCGTGCCCATGAGCCTGGCGGACTACACCCGCATGCCGGATGACCCGGCACAGCTCATCCCCGGCGAGCCAAGCCTGTGGGAGGCTGATCCGACGGTCTACTCCGACACGGAAGTGCTCAATGCGTCGCAGCAGGGGGCGTTTATCGACGATCTCACGTCCCTCCTCGGCAGCGAACCCGCCATCGCACTGACCCGCTACGGCTACACCTTGCCCCTGCGCCAGGATCTGCTCACCGCCCTGACAGTGACAGGCCGACGGTCCTACACCGGCTACATGGAGGCGCAGGAACGCACCCGGCAGCGGCTCAACGGCAACCGCGATGCGCTGGCTGGCCTGCGCGCCGCCATCACCTTAATCCCACCGGGCAATGTGTACACCCGTGCTTCGGAGTCCTCCCCGCTGCTCATCGTGGCGCAGAACGGGCTGCCCCTGCCGGTGGATGCATCGATCCTGTACAAGGGCCCCGAAGGCGCGCACCTGAACACACCTTCTGAGTTCCGCATCCCCGCGCGCGGCTCGCTGACCCTGCAGATGACGGCGGACTTGGAAGAAAGCGACGAGCAGACGAAACTACAGCTCTACCTGGCCACACCGGAGGGCCAGCCGATCTCCCAGCCGGTAGACATTGCTGTTCAAACCGCAGGTGGTGCGGTGCAGAATTGGATCATCATTGCGGGTGCCAGCGCCCTGTTTGTTTTCGCGTTGATGTTCCAGCGTGGGAAGCGGCGGGGTGATCAGCGTGAGTCTCGCGGCGTGAAACGTGTGGCGCAGGAGGGCTAACATACCCATAGTCCTATGGCAGCTCTGCCATATCTATCTTTGACCCCTTTGGAGAACCTGTGACGCAGCTTGAACGGAAGCCCGCGAGCGACAGTTCTGTCGTGCGCTCAACCGGCTCGATGGCTGTGGCGACGTTGATGTCGCGCATCACCGGGTTCATCCGCACGGTGATGATCACCTCCGCGCTTGGCGGTGCGGTGGCCTCCGCTTTCAATACCGCGAACACTCTGCCGAACATGATCACGGAGATCGTGCTCGGCTCGGTTCTCACCGCCTTGGTGGTGCCGGTGCTCGTGCGCGCGGAGAAGGAAGACGCGGACCAGGGTGCTGCGTTTATCCGGCGGCTGTTCACACTGACATTGACGTTGGTCACCGTAGTCACGGTGATCACGGTGATAGCGGCACCGCTACTCACGCGCGTGATGTTGGACGCGGACGGTGAAGTCAATGTGGTGCAATCCACCTCCTTCGCCTATCTACTCTTGCCGCAGATCATGTTCTACGGGCTGTTCTCCCTATTCATGGCGGTGCTGAACACGAAGGAAGTGTTCCGGCCCGGCGCGTGGGCGCCGGTGGTGAACAACTTGGTGTCCATCGCGGTGCTGGCCTTGTACATGCTGCTGCCGGGCAGTATTGAAAAGGATGACCTCACCGGTGTGATGGACCCGCACGTGCTGTTGCTGGGTTTGGGCACCACGCTTGGTGTGGTGGTGCAGTGCCTGATCATGGTGCCGGCGCTGCGGCGCCTCAACATTGATCTGCGGCCACTATGGGGGTTGGATGACCGGCTGAAGCAGTTCGGTGGCATGGCCGTGGCCATTGTCACGTACGTGGCTATTTCGCAGCTCGGCTACATCATTAACAACCGCATCGCGTCAGAGGCCTACAGTTCCGCCCCGGCGATTTACATGCAGCACTGGCTGCTGTTACAGGTGCCGTACGGCATCATCGGCGTGACTCTTCTCACCGCGATCATGCCTCGCCTGTCCCGCAATGCGGCGGATGGTGATGATGCCGCGGTGGTGCGCGATCTGACCTTGGGCACGAAGCTCACGTTCATCGCGCTCATTCCCATCATCATCTTCATGACGGCGCTGGGCCCCGACATCGGTGTCGCCCTGTTCCACTACGGCCAGTTCACCGAAACGGATGCGCGCACACTGGGTATGACGCTGAGTTTCTCCGCGTTCACGCTTATCCCGTACGCTCTGGTGATGCTGCACCTGCGCGTGTTTTACGCGCGGGAAGAAGCCTGGACACCCACGTTCATCATCGCCGGCATCACGGTGACCAAGGTGGTGCTGGCCATGCTCGCCCCATCCGTGGCGGCAAGCCCCGACCAAGTGGTGGTGCTGCTCGGCGCGGCCAACGGTTTCGGTTTCGTGGCCGGCGCGATCGTTGGTGCGTTTTTGCTGCACCGCAAGTTGGGCAACCTGGGCTTCAAGGACGTATTGCACACCGCAGTGTGGGCGGCAGCAGCTGGCCTGGTTGGCATCGCCGCAGCGGTAATGACCCGCTTCTTCCTCGACATCCTGCCCCCGCTGATTCCGGGTTCGGTGGGCCTCCTGGTGGAAGTCGCGGTGCTGGGCATCATCTTCGTCATTGTCACCGGCATCGTCCTATCCTTCTCTGACCTCACCGAAGTGCGCAGCCTCGGCGCCGCGCTGGCCAAGATCCCAGGCCTGAACAAGATCATTCGGACCACGCCCGCCGCCAGCGTTGCGGCCGAGGATGTTCCGGTTCAATTTCTTGTCGACGACACCTTCAACACCTCCCCCGTCCCACCCCCCATGTCCGCTGGTGTTGTGCGCGGACCACGGCTGGTGCCCGGCGCGGCAGTCTCCGACGGGCGTTTCCGTCTCCTACGCGACCACGGTTCCGCCGGGAGTGCGCGCTTCTGGCAAGCCACGGAGTTGCGTACCGGCCGGACGGTGGCGCTGACCTTCGTGGATACGTGTGGTGCCGCGCCACTGGCTCCCGTGCCACCGCGCCAGGCTGCGCTTGATGCTGCTGGGGTGGCGCACCGCACCCGGGAGATCGCAGCACTACACCTGCCCGCAGTCGCCCCGATCCTGGATGTCATTTCCTACCGCACCGGCTGCCTCGTTGTGGCGGAGTGGATCAGCGGGTCCTCCCTGCAGGCCGTGGCCGAATCCACCACACCGCTGGTGGAAGACGCCGTCCATGCCGCAATGGTGCCACTGACCGAGTCCATCCACGCCGCCCATGAGCGTGGCCTGGCGCTGGGTCTGGATAACCGCAACCGCATGCGCGTGACCCAGGACGGCATTGTTGTCCTCGCCTTCCCCACGGTGCTGGCCACCGCGAGCGCTGAGGCCGATGAAGCTGCCTGCGATTCCGCACGTGAGGTCCTCATGGCAGCAACGCAGCCAGACGCCACGCTGGATAACACCCTGGAAGCACCCCAGCCGACACCCCAGCCCGCCCCGGAAACTGAACCGCAGCCGGCACGCGTCGCTGGTTTTGGTGCACGTGGTGTGGGCACCATTGGCGCAACCGCGCTGGTGTCGGTGGCCATCGTGGCTGTTGTCGCGATTGCTGCGCTGACCGTCTTCATCATCAGCCAGTTCAGCAAGAACCCCGATGCGCCGGTGACCAAGGACTCGGTGGAACAGGTGGAACAGGCTGAGAAGGACTCCACCGATTCACCCTCGCCCGCCGTGATCATTTCTTCCCGCGCCGCCGATCCTGCCTTTGATGCGCTGACGGATGGAGATACCGCCACCACCGCAACCGTGTCACCCGGCGACCGGATTGTGCTCACCCCACAGGAGCGCGCCGGCAGCACGACGTTCACCGCGCGCAACATCATCCTCAACAGTGAGACCGGTGGGCTCGACTACACCATCTATGCCCTCCCGCGCGAGGCTCGAGATACTGCAGACACCGACTTGCCCGTCCTCACTACCGGCACATTGACGGGCGAGCGTTTTTCCATCAAGGTCCCGCAGCAGCCGGAACTTGCCGCGCTTGAAGGCATTGTCATTGCTATTAGTGCCCCTGCTGATAACGCCAACTGGTCCGGGGAACCAGCGGTGATCCGGGAGATCACCATCGTGGGCACCCGCATGCGTGAGTTGGTTGACTAAAAAGTCCCCGACTTTTTGCCGTTCCCCTGATTTTCCCCAATGTCCACTTAAGTGGACACTTTTTGCTGGCACAGCCCCAATTCGCATGCCACAATGAAGGCACATCAAGGAACATAAAGGCACATATTCGGGGAATGGGGATTGTCTGGGGGGACAACCATGAACAAGTTAGAGCGCAGAAAAGCGCGGAGAACACAGCGCACACAGCGAACTCAGCAATTACAGCGCGCATGGTCGGATGAGGCGTTGGCGGCGGAGTATTTGAAGGGGGATGTGAAGGCGTTTGAGGCGATCGTCGATAGGCATACTCCGCGGCTGATTGCTGTGGCCCGCAAGAATGCGCGCAACCTCGATGATGCGCAGGACATTGTGCAGGAAGCGCTGTTGAAGGCGTCGCTGAACATGCACACCTTCCGCTCGGAGGCCGCTCTGGCCACGTGGCTGTACCGTCTGGTGCGCAACGCAGGGTATGACCACGCGAAACGCGCGGACAACAAGCGCCGCCACCTGAGTTTGGATGATGAGGACACGATGGTGCCCGCCATGATCACCGCCGCGGCGTACGCGCCGTTGCAGAATTTCGATCGGATCATGACACTGCGGCAGATCCTGGCCAAGATGCCGTCGGCGAACCGCAGGGCACTCATGCTTATCGACGTCCAAGGGCTCACCGTCACCACCGCCGCCCGCGAACTCGGCGTGGCACCCGGAACCGTGAAGTCCCGGCGCCATCGGGCGCGCGAGATGATCGTGGACTACTTCACGGAGGAGGTGGCGCGTTAGACTGGCACGCATGACCGAACCGAATGAAACTCACGATGTCATCGTCATTGGCTCCGGCCCCGCTGGTTACACAGCGGCGCTGTACACCGCGCGCGCAAACCTGAAACCGCTGGTGTTTGAAGGTTTTGAATTTGGTGGTGAGTTGATGAATACCACCGAGGTGGAAAACTACCCCGGTTTTGAGAAGGGCATTATGGGCCCGGACCTCATGATGGAGATGCGTGCGCAGGCGGAGCGTTTCGGCGCGGACCTGCGCGCGGAGATGGTGGACAGCGTTGAGCTGGATGGCGATATTAAGAAGGTGCACGTCGGCGATGAGATGTTCACTGCCCGCGCTGTCATCCTGGCCACCGGTGCGGCACCGCGCCACCTGGGTATCCCGGGCGAGCAGGAGATGACCGGTCGTGGTGTGTCCACGTGTGCGACCTGTGACGGCTTCTTCTTCAAGGACCAGCACATTGCCGTTGTTGGCGGTGGCGATTCGGCGATGGAGGAAGCCACCTTCCTCAGCCGTTTCGGTTCCAAGATCACGCTTATTCACCGCCGTGAGGAGTTCCGCGCCTCCCAGATCATGCTGGACCGTGCGCGGGCGAATGAGAAGATTGAGATCCTCACCAACACCGTGGTGGAGGAAGTCCTCGAAGACGGCGGCAAGGTTGCTGGCCTGCGTCTGAAAAACACGGTGACGGGCGAGCAGTCCGAGCTGGACGCAACCGCCATGTTCGTGGCTATCGGCCACGATCCGCGTTCCGGCTTCCTCGACGGCCAGGTAGCCACGGATGCGGAGGGCTATGTCACCGTGGAGCACCCAAGCACGAAGACCTCCATCCCGGGTGTCTTCGCTGCTGGTGATCTGGTAGACAACTACTACCGCCAGGCAATTACCGCAGCGGGATCTGGTTGCCGGGCAGCCATTGATGCGGAGCACTACTTGGAGTCGCTCTAAAAACCGCGACTTTTAACCACAAGCTCAACCACAACCACCCTTAACTAAGGAAGTAAGGAGCACTCAATGTCAGGTTCTATCGAAGCTACACAGGCCACGTTCAAGCAGGAAGTCATTGACGCCGATGTGCCGGTGCTCGTGGATTTCTGGGCTGAGTGGTGCGGTCCCTGCCACAGGCTGGCACCTGCACTCGAAGAGGTGGCCGAGGAGCTGGCGGGCCGCGCGAAGGTGGTCAAGGTCAACGTGGACCAGGAGCGCATGCTCGCCGCGACGTACCAGGTGATGTCCATCCCGAACCTGCTCGTTTTCAAAGATGGGGAAGTGGTGGAGAACTTCGTCGGCGTGGAGCCGAAGGAGAGCATTATCGCTCGCCTTGAGGCACATATCTAGATAGAGGCGGACCATCGCCGGTTTCTTCCGCATGGTCAGTAAGATTGTTGCGGTACGTGTCCATGAAGAAAGGTGAGCAGTGATAGGACGTCTTGCGGTCGGGGATTCAAGCCCGCGCGTCGCTGAGGTCCGCTCGACGCTTGCGCGGCTCGGCCTGCTCACCGGTTTTGAGGGGGATGTGGGGGAGTGGAGTCGCCGTAAGTTCTCGCCGGAAGAAATGCTTTTCGACGACGCCTTGGCCAACACCCTCAAAGCCTTCCAACAGTCCCGCGGAATCTTGCCTTCCGGTGAGATTGATGATTTGACGTTGCGTGAACTGCGTCAGGCTTCTTACACCCTTGGCGCGCGTGTGCTGAGCTACCAGCCAAACCAGATCATGGTGGGCGATGACGTGAGCCAGCTGCAGAAGCAGCTCCAAGAGCTGGGCTTTTACTCGGGCCGTATTGATGGTCACTTTGGCCCGGATACGCATGAGGCACTGTCCAATTACCAGCTGAATTACGGCATCCAGGATGACGGGATGTGTGGGCCGGAAACGCTCCACGCCTTGAGCCTGCTTGGCCGCCGGATCACAGGTGGCTCTACCCAGGCGATCCGTGAGCGCGAGGTGGTCCGCCTAGCCGGCCCGCGCCTGACGGGTAAGCGCGTGGTGATTGACCCGAACATTGACATGTCCAACACCATGGATGTCACCGGCCGGCATGGGCAGATTTCCGAGGAGGAAATCCTGTGGGATCTGGCTTCCCGCGTGGAGGCCCGCATGATCGCCGCTGGTATGGAGACGATCATGTCCCGCCCGCGCGGTGATCACCCCTCGCCGAAGGCGCGTGCCGATATGGCCAATGGGTTTGATGCGGATCTGCTCATCTCTTTGCAGCTGGACCGCTACCACAATGACAAGGCCAACGGCGTGGCCACGTTCTACTTTGGTTCGGAACAGGGTGCGTCCTCCATGACGGGGGAGACCCTCTCCGGTTTCATCCAGCGTGAAATTGTTGCGCGCACCAACCTGGGCAACTGCTACACCCACGGCCGCACGTGGGAGCTGCTCCGCATGACGGAGATGCCGTCCGTTGAAGTGGTGCTGGGCTATCTAACCAACCCGCATGACGTGTCCATTGTCACGGACCCCACCCAGCGCGATGCTATCGCCGAGGCCATCGTTGTCGCCGTGAAGCGCCTGTACCTCCTAGACCAGGACAACCAGCCGACGGGCACCTACTCCTTCAAGGAGCTCCTGCAGGAGGAACGGGACTAACCTCGTGGCCGGTGAAAGAGTCCGCACCGCACACCCATTTTCTAAACCCCCTGGTCAGGGGGTTTTGGTGTTTTTGGGCTGGCGGTGACGCTCAGTTCTTCACGGTCCAAGTTAGTCGCGTTTAGTCGCGTTTATTCTCTGCCCTCAATCAAGGCCAGGATGCGCTCAAAGTCCTCGCGGTCCCCGAATTCCACGACGATCTTGCCTTTGCGCTTGCCCATGGTGACGGAGACTTTGGTGTCCCATTCATCGGCAAGACGGTCAGCGGCTTGGGTGAGGAACTCTGGCTGCGGGGTGGGCTGGCGCTTGGGTTTCTCCGGCAGCGCGCCCGAGCGGTTGAGCAGGGTCACGGCTTCCTCGGTGGCGCGGACACTTAAGCCCTCGGCCACGATGCGATCCGCCAGCTGCTCCTGGGCCTCCGCACCTGCCTTGACGGCCAGCAATGCGCGGGCGTGCCCGGCGCTCAACACACCAGCGGCGACGCGGCGCTGCACAGGGACAGGCAAGTTGAGCAGGCGAATCGTGTTCGTAATCGTGGGGCGGGACCGGCCAAGGCGGTCGGCGAGTTCTTCTTGGGTGACACCGAACTCCTCAAGCAGCTGCTGGTAGGCAGCGCCTTCTTCGAGGGGATTGAGCTGGACGCGGTGGATGTTCTCCAACAGTGCGTCGCGCAGCATGTCCTCATCAGAGGTGTCACGCACGATGGCGGGGATGTGTTTCAGGCCTGCCTTGGAGGATGCACGCCAACGGCGCTCACCCATGATGAGCTCATAGCCATCCTTGGCGGGGCGCACAACGATGGGCTGCAGCAGACCAAATTCCTTGACGGAGTGAACCAGTTCAGCGAGCTCATCCTCATCAAATTCCGTACGCGGCTGCTTGGCATTGGGGAAGATGTCCCCGATGGGAATCTCCTGGTAGGTGGCACCAAAGGAATCCGCACTCGCCATTGCGGCAGGCACGGTACCAGCACGAGAGCCAGCACCAGTAGAACCACCGATCACTGGTGCGCCAGGAATCGACGGCGCCGAAGAACCCGAATCACGAGAAGACCCAGAAGACTCCCGTGCGCCCTTGGCCCCACCGATGATGACGTCGGCGGCGCTGTCACCCAGCGGGCCGGTTTTCTGGTGGTGGTCCGGGTTGGACGGGATGAGGGCGGCGAGGCCACGGCCTAGTCCGCCTTTACGCTGTTGCGCCATGTTAGTTGTCCTCCTGACCAAGTTGGGCGGCGATCTCGGGGCTCACGCCGATGGGCCCTGTTGTTGGGTGCGGCTGATAGTCGCCGCGGGTTGCTAGTTCTCTGGCTGCATCGAAGTAAGCCATAGCTCCGGTGGAGACGGGGTCATAGTCGATGACGGTTTGGCCGTATCCAGGGGCTTCGGACACTTTGATGGAGCGTGGGATGACGTTGCGCAGCACCACGTCACCGAACTGGCCGCGGACTTCGCTGGCCACTTGCTCGGAGAGTTTGGTGCGGCCATCGTACATGGTCAGCAGCACGGCGGAGATGTGCAGATTCGGGTTGAGGGCCTGCCGGATCATACTGATGTTGTTCAACAGTTGGCCCACGCCTTCAAGGGCGTAGTACTCGCACTGAATGGGAATGAGAACTTCATCCACCGCATTCATCGCGTTAATGGTCAGCAAACCCAGCGAAGGCGGGCAGTCCACGAAGACGTAGTCGAACTCGTGGTGCTTTAAAAAGCCGCGGCGCAGCGCATCGGCCAGACGATACTCGCGGCGCACCAAGCTGACTAGTTCAATTTCCGCCCCAGCCAGGTCGATGGTGGCGGGAATGCAGTACAAGTTGGGGCCGGATTGTTGGAGGGCTTCCTCCGCGGTGGCAGCACCGATGAGGACCTCGTAGGAGGAAGTTTCCCCGTCGCGGTGTGCAGCACCGAGTGCGGTGGAGGCGTTGCCCTGGGGATCAAGGTCAATCACCAGCACCTTGCACCCGAGTTTGGCCAAAGATGCAGCCAGGTTGACGGAGGTGGTGGTTTTGCCCACCCCGCCTTTTTGATTAGCCACGGTGATCACGCGGGGCTCTTCAGGTTTGGGCACGGTGTCCTGACCCACGTTGCCTCCCGTTGAATAAATGAACTGTTACAGACAGACTCTAATAAACGCCCGCGACATCCGTTTAGCCCGCCCGTGTGATGCGGATCAGGGTGGTGGGTTGTTCCAGTACATCCGCACCAACCGCGAAAATTTCGGCATCCACACCGCCGGCTTTTGCGATGACTTTCGCGTCGCGTTCAAGCTCTTCGCTTACGGACACCCCCTTCATCGCCACCATCGCCCCACCCGGCCGCACCAATGGCAATGACCAGACGGCGAGTTTTCCAAGGGGGGCGACGGCGCGGGAGGTGACGACGTCGAAAAGCATCTTCTTTTGCTCCTCCGCACGGCCACGAATGACGGTGACGTTGTCTAGGCCGAGTTCTGCTTTGACTTCGCCGAGGTAGGTGGAGCGCTTCAGCAGAGGCTCGATGAGCGTGACCGAGAGGTCCGGGCGTGCAATGGCCAGCGGGATTCCGGGCAGCCCCGCGCCGGAGCCAATGTCAGCGACGGACTGGCCTTCCGTGAACGCCTCTGAAATCACGGCGCAGTTGAGAATGTGGCGGCTCCACAGGCGGGAGACCTCTTTCGGGCCGATGAATCCACGTTCCGCGGCCGTTGTGGCCAGAGAATCGTGGTAGGCCTGAGCGAGCTCCAGCCGGTCGCCGAAGACGGTGCTGGCGGCGGCGGGGGCGGGCTCGCAGTGGGAAAGGTTGTCCGTCATGGGGGATCTACTTCTGCTTCTTCGCGTCAGCCTGACGCTGCTTCTTGGTGCGGTTATCCACCTTGCGGGCACCCGGCAGCGGAGCAGAGGCGCGCTTTGCTTCGCGGCGGGCCTCTTCTTCAGCGGCTTCTTCGCGGTCCATCTTGTCAAAGACGATCATGGACTGGATGAAGGTCCACACGTTGTTGGTCACCATGTAGGTGAGCAGACCGATGTGCCAGAACACACCGGTGATCAGCAGTGTTGCCGGGAGGAACCACAGCATCATGCCGTTCATGGTCTTCATCTGCGTTTCCATCATCTCCGCAGACATCGGACCATTGTTAGCCGGCTTCTTGCCCTTTGCTGCCTCATCGGCCTTGCGCTTAGCCATGCGCTCGCGCTGACGCTTCATGGATAGGCGGGCGTTGAAGTGGGTCATGACCACGCTGATGAGGATCAGCGGGACGGCGACCATGATGATGTTCATCTTGGTGAAGTCGACGGGAGCGAACGCTGCGTACTGCTCCTGCGGCATGGAGATGTAGGAGGACAGCGGCACGCCGAACACACGGGCGTCCAGGAAGGACTGCACATCTTCGGGGGAGAAGATGTAGTTCGCAGTATTGCGGTTCTGCTCCACGCTCAGGCCCAGGCCACCGGCACCAGTACCGGTGCGGTTGAAGGAGCGCAGCACGTGGAACAGACCAAGGAATACCGGCAGCTGAGCCAGCGGCACGATGCAGCTGGCCAGCGGGTTCATGTTGGCTTCTTTGTACAGCTTCTGGGTTTCCGCGGCCATCTTGGCCTGGTCCTTGCCGTACTTGGCGCGAAGCTCAGCCAGCTGGGGCTGCAGCTCCTGCATCTTCCGGCCGGCGCGCAGCTGGTTGACCATCGGCTTGACCAGGAACACGCGGATGGTGAACGTAAGGAAGATGATGGCCAGGATCCAGGAGGCACCCGAATCGGGGGAGAAGATGTAGCCGAAGACCTTGTGCCAGAACCAGAGGATGGCAGAGATCGGCCAGTAGATGAAATTCAGCACTGGGGTCTAACTCCTGACTTGTGGTACGGGGTCGTATCCGCCGGGATGCCAAGGCCCACATTTGCAGAGGCGGGCGGCGGTGAGCCAACTACCTTTCCATGCGCCATGCTCTGACACAGCTGTGAGAGCGTAGGCGCTACATGTGGGCTCGAAGCGACATGTTGGTCCCATTTTAAGGGGTGAAAGATATTTTTGGTAAAGGTGCACGAGCGCCAGGATGGCGCGCTGGGCGGGTTTAGCGTTACTCATGGTTGTGTTTCGCTGATGCTCGTTTCAGGGCATTGGCCAGATCCTTGCGCAAATCCTCCGAAGAGGTGTGCGCGCTCGCGGGCAGTGCGCGCAGGACAATGTCAGTTTCGCGCGGAAGCTTATCGACGAATCCCAGGCACACATGCCGCAACTGCCTACTCACCCGGTGCCGGACAACAGCGTTACCCACCTGCTTAGACACAACTAACCCGAACCGTGGGCCACCGGTGATGATGGGTTCGGTTCGGGTGTAGTAGTGCACCACGATGGTGCGGGTGCCAGCACGTCCACCTTGACGCATCGCGCGGCGGAAGTCCGCCGAGGATGTGAGCTTATGGGGGCGTGGTAGCACTACAAAGCACTTACGCGGTGAGGCTCTTGCGGCCCTTCTTGCGGCGCGCGGAAACGATAGCGCGGCCAGCGCGGGTGCTCATACGGGTACGGAAGCCGTGCTTGCGGGCACGACGACGGTTATTGGGCTGAAAAGTCCGCTTAGGCACGGTGACTCCTTGACGTCATGGCAGCCTACGGCGGTACTCCACTGCTCCATCGTTGGTGCGGTGGTGCACGCGCCTTCCGGGGTTAAGGCAACCGGAAAACATTTTCGGTGAGATTGCTCTAAGCGGCTTGAGGCCTCACTCGACTCTCAAGCCAGTGGCATGCGTTATCCGAGCTGACTCGCTTCCCATCAATCCCACGACCTGGGGTATCGGTGGGCGGCGGCCCGGTGCTCGGCGCAGATAACGCTCTCACGCACACCCTGTGACAGGTGTGACAGACCACGACAGAATACGGCAGCGTTGGCCCAGCTGACAAATCGACGCGCGGGGGAGCCACGCTGCTCATCCCACTACCCCCGAAATTACAAGCGTGTGTTTTTCCGCAGGTCATCGGCGACACGCCGAGGCAACCTGCGAGAGACCTGTCAATCAACGCGCCACTGCGAATCACCGCCGAGTTCACCATCCCCCCGACGCCATGAAAACGTACCGCAGAAAACACCGATTTCTAGACAGTCCGACCATTTCCAGAGTAGAAAGTTTCTATCACCACAACTTCACAAAGAATCAACTATCCCCGTTGTGGATAAACCTCAACTATCACTTGAGGTTTATGTGCGATCTAGTACAAAAGCACAGTTCACAGCGGGTTTTTGAGTGTTAATTGTTTTTCCACAGATAGAGGCCTATCTTGTGGATAAACTCTGCGACTCAAAAACTCACACCTGTGGATAAAGTTGTGGACTACAAGGTGAGAGCGGAAATTACATCCCGTCGAAGATGTGGATAGCCCCGTGGACAACCGCGAGACTGGGTTCCTGAAAAATTAGTAGGAGAAGCATGGCAAACGAAGAGCAGGGGCTTGACGCCCTGTGGCACGAGATCGTTGCCGAACTCCTGGTTCTTTCTGAGCGCCCGAATTCCAGTGTTCCTACTTTCACCCCCGGCGACCGCGCCTACTTGCAGCTGTGTCGCCCCGCCGTGCTGGGGGAGGGCTACTGCATTCTGTCCGCCCCGCATGAGGCAGCCAAGAATGTGGTGGAAACACGTCTTGCCTCCCATATCAGTGAGTTGCTTAGCCAGCGCATGGGCATGCCGTGCACCCTCGCTGTGACAATTTCTTCCCATGAGCAAGCTCCACAACATGAGCAGGCTCCCGAACCGCCGGCACCTGCCCCAGCACCATCTCCCATTCCAACTCCAGCCCCGAGCCAGCCCGCCCGCCAGTGGTACTCCACCTACTCGCAGTCCGCGGAGGAGGAAGCTGCGGCTACAGAGTCAACAGCGCCGGCACCACCAGCTACGCCGCTTATCGGTGAGCAGCTGCCCATGGGGCTTGATGAGCTCGCGCGGATTCACTCCCAGCAGCAGGAGAACCTGGTGGAAGAGTCTTCGCGCCAGCAGTCAGCGCATCCGATCGTGCCGGCGCCTCAACGTATTCCACGTGAGAAGCCGGCGGTGGATCCGAACCGTGAGACCTCGCTGAATCCGAAGTACACGTTTGAGAATTTTGTTATTGGTTCTTCCAACCGTTTTGCCAACGGTGCGGCCGTCGCCGTGGCGGAAAACCCCGCCCGTGCTTACAACCCTTTGTTCATTTGGGGTGGTTCCGGCCTGGGCAAGACGCACCTGCTTCACGCCGCCGGCAATTACGCCCGGGTGCTGCAGCCGGACCTGCGCATTAGGTATGTGTCCTCGGAAGAGTTCACCAATGACTACATCAACTCAGTGCGCGATGACCGGCAGGAATCCTTCAAGCGCCGTTACCGTGACTTGGACATCCTCATGGTGGATGACATCCAGTTCTTGGAGGGTAAGGAAGGTACTCAGGAGGAGTTCTTCCACACCTTCAACGCGCTGCACCAGGCGAACAAGCAGATCATTTTGTCCTCTGACAGGCCACCGCGTCAGCTGACCACGCTGGAAGATCGCCTGCGCACCCGCTTTGAGGGCGGGCTGATCACGGATATTCAGCCGCCGGATTTGGAAACGCGCATTGCCATTCTGATGAAGAAGGCGGCCGCCGATGGCACCCAGGTCAGTGATGATGTGCTGACCCTCATCGCGTCCCAGTTCGAGTCCTCCATCCGTGAGCTCGAAGGCGCCCTGATCAGGGTCTCGGCGTACTCCTCCTTGATCAATGAGCCGATCACGCTCGATGTCGCCCAAGTTGCCCTGCGCGACATCCTTCCGGATGAAGGCGATGTCACCATCACTGCCGCCACCATCAAGGAGGTGGCCGCGGAGTACTTCCGTATCTCCATGGATCGCCTCACCGGTTCCGGCAAGACACGTACGGTTGCGCACGCCCGTCAGCTGGCCATGTACCTGTGTCGCGAACTGACGGATCTCTCCCTGCCCAAGATCGGCCAGGAGTTCGGCGGCAAGGACCACACCACGGTCATGTACGCCAACCGCAAGATCCGCAAGGAAATGACGGAGAACCGGGAGACCTACGACGAGATCCAGGAACTCACCCAGATCATCAAAAACCGCGTCCGCGCACGCTAACTCGATTCACATTAAGGACCGCTCGCGCGTGGGGCGGTCTTTTTTGCTTTTCGACGTCTCCCTCCGTGTGTAAAAACTTACAACGCAAAAAACCGGCCCGGATGAAACCCCTGGTAAAAAATTTCTACTATTTGATAGTTACCAATGCAATGTAAAGTTTTACACCGAGATCTGTTGTTCAGCAGGCCTTGGCACTTAACCCACGTCTCCCTCTCACCCCTCCCGCCGAGTTATCCACAGAGTTATTCACACCTGTGTAATTCCACTATTGTCATTAAATGAGATTAGTCACAGTTTTGGTTATCCACAGTCCCTCGTCTGCATCGTCCCTGATTCCACATGGTGTGCCTAAGGCTGTGAATGAGGGGTGGATAACTCACCTTCGGCTGTGAGGAATGGGAATAGGAATCTGAAATTCCACAGAGGATCTGAGTTATCCACAGGTTATCCACACCCACAGCTCACAACCGAAAAACACGATTACCGTGCACCGGAACCGCGATCTCCACAGAGTACACAGGACTTACTGTTCTTACCGGTTCTTTTTCTAGTATTAATCTCAAGAGAAATAGAGCGTGGGGAGAACCTCGGCGGCCCGTGTGCCACGACGGGGGAACCACAAGTGGTGCGTGTCGCACCCACTGCCTAGGGTGGAGCGCAGAACTTGTAATCTTGGGCAGATGTGGGGCCAATGCCGTTGAGCAGTCATGGGCTCCCGCCTCTTCCGACCATCAAGGAGCCGATCATGGACGACATCAACGTGTCATTCCGCGTGCATAAGGATGACCTGACTGACGCTGTCGCGTGGGTCGCCCGCAACCTGCCTACGAAGAACACGCAGCCGGTGCTGCGCGCGGTAGTCATCACTGCGGATGACAACGGTTTGGAATTCGCGGGCTTTGACTACGAAGTGTCCACGCGAGTGCGCATCGGCGCCGAGGTGGATGAGCCCGGTCGCGTTGCTGTGGCGGGCAAGCTCATGGCGGACATTGTGTCCAACATGCCGGCAAAACCGGTTGAGGTTTCCGTGGTTGATGGGAAGCGTCTGCTGCTGCAGGGCGGGTCTGCTCGTTTTGAGCTGCCGCTCATGCCGCTGGATGATTACCCGCAGCTGCCCACGCTCCCGGAGGTCACCGGCACGCTGTCTACCTCGACTTTCGTGGATGCTATCACCCAGGTTGCTTCCGCTGCTGGCCGCGACGACACGTTGCCGATGCTCACGGGTGTGCACATGGAAGTCTCCGGTAACCGCGTTCAGCTCGCGGCGACGGACCGTTTCCGTTTGGCACTGCGTTCCTTGGAATGGCAGCCGGTGAGCCCGGACGTGGAGGCGAAGCTGCTCATCCCGGCTAAGACGCTGTTGGATAACGCGCGCACGCTGGATACGCACCTGGAAGAGCCGGTGGAAATCGCTGTTGGTACTGGTGACAACGTGGGTGGGGAAGGCCTGTTTGGTCTGCACTCCGCTAACCGCGAAACCACAACCCGCCTGCTGGATGCGGATTTCCCGAATATTCAGCCGCTGCTGCCGAAGACGCACACGTCGATGGCAAGTGTTGAAATTGCTCCGCTGGTGGAAGCTATTCGTCGCGTGAGCTTGGTCGCTGACCGTAATGCGCAACTGCGCATGCACTTCAAGCCAGGCGAGGTCACTCTCTTTGCCTCCGGTGCGGATTCCGGTGAGGCGAGCGAGTCCCTGCAGTGTGCGTTCACGGGTGATGATGAGCTGCTCATTGCCTTCAACTCTGGCTACCTGCGAGATGGTTTGTCGGTGATTCCTACGGACCGTGTGGTCTTTGGTTTCACGGAATCTTCCCGCCCGGCGATCATGATCCCGGAACCGGAGGAGATGCCGGAGGCAAATGCGGACGGAAGCTTTGACACTCCTGCCACCAACTTCACCTACCTGCTCATGCCGGTGCGTCTGCCGGGCTAAAACGCCAGGTAAATAGCTGTAATTAAAAAACCCCGGGGTTTTTGTGTATCTCCGCGAACTCGATCTGCGTGACTTCCGCTCATGGCCTGAGCTGTCGTTGTCGCTCGAGCCGGGGGTCACGGTGTTTTCGGGCCGCAATGGTCACGGCAAAACCAACATCGTGGAATCGGTGATTTACTCAGCCACGTTGGCCAGTCACCGGGTGTCGTCGGATGTTCCACTCGTGCGGGCCGGTGCCGCGAATGCGAGGATCTCCGCCACCACAGTCAATGAGGGCCGGGAGCTAACCACGCATCTGCTCATCAGCCCGCGGGAGGCGAACCAGGCGCAGATCAACCGGACACGGTTGAAGTCACCACGCGAAATCCTTGGGGTGTTGCGCACCGTGGTGTTTGCGCCGGAGGACCTCGCTCTCGTGGTGGGAGAGCCAGCAGAACGCCGACGGTTCTTGGATGGGTTGGCCGCTATTCGCGCGCCGCGTTTCGGTGGGGCGAAGGCGGATTATGACAAGGTGTTGCGGCAGCGCAACGCCCTGTTGCGCAATTCCAACATGGCGCTACGCAGGGGATACAGCGATGATTCGGGTGCCAGTGCGCTGAGCACTCTCGACGCATGGGACTTGCAGCTAGCCCGCCTCGGTGCCCAGGTAGTAGCCGGCCGGATGAAGCTGACCAGTGAGTTGGCTCCGAATGTGCACGTAGCGTATGCGTCGGTCGCGCCGGAATCGCGTCCAGCGCAGATAAGCTATTCCTCCACGCTGGACCGCGCGGTGACGGAACTGGCTGGCAATGGAGAGATCACGGCGGAGATCCTCGAAGCCGCTTTCCTCACGGAACTGTCCCGTCGTCGCCGTGAGGAGATTGATCGTGGTACTACGCTCGTGGGCCCGCACCGCGATGACCTCGTGCTCATGCTCGGCGATCAGCCGGCGAAGGGCTACGCTAGCCACGGCGAGACCTGGTCTTTCGCACTGTCTCTGCACCTCGCGGAGTATGCGTTGCTGTCGGCGGATGGTTCGGCGCCGGTGCTTATTCTCGACGATGTCTTTGCGGAGCTTGATGCTAAACGACGCCAAAGGCTCGTCGCCGTCGCCGAAGAAGCCGAGCAAGTGCTCATTACCGCTGCTGTCGGCGATGACCTGCCGGAAAACCTCGACGACCATGTGTCCGCGCGCTACTCCGTGGAGATGGTCGATGGGATCTCCCGCATCGCGGAGGCCACCGAATGACCGAGCAAATCCCACCACAAGACCTAGTCGCGTCCACGTTTGAGAACCTGCGCGCCACCGCGAAGCGTCGTGGCGGCAAACTGCCAAACCTGAACCGGCAGGGCGCCAACGTCATCCCGCGGCGTAGCACGGGCAAGGGCAACACAGCAGTGGAAGGACTGAAGGTTCCGGGCTTGGACCTCACTCCGGAGGAGACAAAAACTCGGCCACTTTTTGGTCGGCCGACGGGTGCGGATGGCCGGGCGCTGCGTCGTGGCTATGACGTGAAGGGTTTTGGCTCCTTGGTGAAAAACGAGATTGCACAGCGGGACTGGACGGAGTCCATCGCGCACGGCTGGGTCATGGGGAACTGGGAGTCCTTGGTGGGGGAGAAGATCGCTCAGCACACTGAGGTGACCATGATCAAAAACGGGGAGGTTTTTATATCCTGCGACCAGACTGCCTGGGCCACAAACTTGAAGTACATGCAGTCCACGGTGTTGTCCAAGATCGCGGAGAAGATCGGCCCCGGCGTGATTACAAAGCTGCACGTCTACCCACCGAAGACAAAGAACTGGCGGTACGGGCCCCTGCACGTCAAGGGCCGGGGGCCGCGGGATACATATGGGTAATTGCAAATCGGGTCATGAAATTGTTGCAAAAAGGGTTATAAAAACATTGCACATCAGGTCATGAAATCGTTGCAATTCAGGTTATGATGGTCCTATGCAGTATAAAGGTCGGGCTATAGACTCCGTTCTCACCGAGCTTCTAGAGGCCATGGGCGCAGTTTTGATTGAGGGGCCTCGCGGCTGCGGAAAAACATCCACAGCTCTTGCCAAGGCTGCTAGTCATGTCCGGCTGGATAAATCTCCGAGCATGGTGCAGCTAGCGGAATTGAATCCCTCAGAAATTTTGAAAGGCGATACTCCGCGGCTGATCGACGAATGGCAATTAGCTCCGTCAATCTGGAATGCCATTAGGCATGAGATCGATTACCGGCAACAACGAGGACAATTCATATTGTCCGGGTCATCATCACCAACCATGGATGAAAGCCGACATTCGGGTGCAGGGCGTATTGCTCGGCTACGTATGCGTCCCATGGCTTTAGTCGAAAGCGGTGCTTCCTCGGGTTCAATTTCTTTGAATCAACTGGGGACGGAGGAGAGTGTTAGTGCGACCTCAGAATTGGGTTACAAGGATTTAGCGGAACAAGCTGTTCGTGGGGGATGGCCCGGACTGTTGGAAATCGGGACACGACAAGCGATAGCTTTCAACCGTTCTTACTGTGAGAATATCTACGAGTCTGAACTTGAAGCAGCGGTAGGCGTGAGGCATAACCCAGATGCCGTACGAAGATTGATGTCATCCGTCGCTCGAAATATCTCGAGCGAGGCAACGCTCCAAAATATCGCTAAAGATATCGCTCCAGCGGGTAGCTCAGTGGAACCGAAAACTGTCGCAGGCTACATCGATGCTTTGAACCAGGTCTTTGCGTTAGAGGAGCTCCCAGCTTGGAGTGTGTCGCTCCGATCGCGATCGCGTCTGCGAACCTCGTCAAAACTTCATTTGGCTGATCCGAGTCTTGCGTGTGCAGCTCTTGGGGTCGGGGTCGATCGGCTGGCTAGCGACCCGGAGTATTTCGGTCAAGTCTTCGAGTCGATGGTGATAAGAGATTTGAGAACTCTTGCCAGTGCTGAGTTTGGCAGGGTTTATCACTACCGCGATAACACAGGCCTAGAAGTAGACGCGATCATTGAATATCCCGAGGATTCAAAGTGGGCTGCCTGCGAGGTAAAGCTAGGTTCAAGCAGGATTAATGAAGCGGAAAAAAATCTGCTGAAACTTGCAAATGATCGAGTTGATTTAGACAAAGTAGGAAAGCCAGCATTTTTGGCCGTCATTACAGGAACTGAGTATGCCTACACGCTTCCGAGCGGGGTCCACGTGGTGCCCTTAGGTGTGCTTGGATACTGAGCTTGAAACAGTGGAATCCTGTTCAAATACTTTGGTGGATTTGGTAAGTGCGGGTAAATCGCGCGAGAAACGCGCTCTCGCTGGCGCTGGCGGTGCGGCTGTGGGGAACCACAAGCGTGTAAGATGGCACGGGTTAGAGACGTAATGAACGCCGTGACAGGAGAGTTTCGGGAAAGTGGCTGAGCAACAACCGCATTATGATGCGTCATCGATCACCATCCTTGAGGGGTTGGAAGCGGTGCGTAAGCGCCCCGGCATGTACATCGGTTCGACCGGTGCGCGCGGCCTGCACCACTTGGTGTGGGAGGTCGTGGATAACTCCGTCGATGAGGCGATGGCTGGTTACGCGGACAAGGTCGAGGTGACCCTGCTCGCGGATGGTGGTGTCCAGGTGGTGGACAACGGCCGTGGTATTCCGGTGGAGATGCACCCGTCGGGCGCGCCGACGGTGCAGGTTGTGATGACGCAGCTGCACGCGGGCGGCAAGTTTGACTCGGAGTCCTATGCGGTTTCGGGTGGTCTGCATGGTGTGGGTATTTCCGTCGTTAATGCTTTGTCCACTCGTGTAGAGGCGGATATTAAGCGCGACGGTAAGCACTGGCTGCAGAATTTCAAGAATGCGGTGCCGGATGAGCTCATTGAGGGCGATAACGCGCGTGGCACGGGTACGACGATTCGTTTCTGGCCGGACGCCGAGATTTTTGAGACGGTCGATTTTGATTACGACACGATTGCGCGCCGCCTGCAGGAGATGGCCTTCCTGAACAAGGGCCTGACTATCACACTGAAGGATGAGCGTGTCTCCGATGAGGAGCTGGAGCTTGAGGCGATCGCCGAGGAAGGCGATACGGCACAGGCTCTCGATGGCGACTCCTTCGATGACGCAGAAGCAGATGCCGATGCTGACACGGAGAAGACCGAGGACAGCAATGATGAGACGGGTGTCGCCCCGGCCACGAAGAAGAAGCGTGAGAAGAAGGTCACGTACTTCTACCCGGACGGCCTGGTGGATTACGTCAATTACCTGAACCGTACGAAGACGGCGATTCACCCGTCGATCGTTGGGTTTGAGGCGAAGGGCGAGGAGCATGAGCTTGAGATCGCCATGCAGTGGAACAGTGGCTTCAAGGAGTCGGTGCACACCTTTGCCAACACGATTAATACGCATGAGGGCGGTACGCACGAGGAAGGTTTCCGTGCAGCGCTGACCTCGCTGATGAACCGCTATGCGCGTGAGCACAAGCTGATTAAGGATAAGGATCCGAATCTAACGGGCGATGACTGCCGTGAGGGTCTGGCCGCGGTGATCTCTGTGCGCGTGGCGGACCCGCAGTTTGAGGGTCAGACGAAGACGAAGCTGGGCAACTCCGAGATCAAGGGTTTTGTGCAGCGTTCTGTCAATGAGCATTTGAATGACTGGTTTGATGCGAACCCGGCTGAGGCCAAGGTAATCATCAAGAAGGCAGTGTCTTCCTCACAGGCGCGTGAGGCGGCGCGTAAGGCGCGTGAGTCTGTGCGCCGTAAGTCCGCGACGGACCTGGGTGGTCTGCCGGGCAAGCTGGCGGATTGCCGTTCGAAGGACCCGGTTGTGTCCGAGCTGTTCATCGTGGAGGGTGACTCCGCTGGTGGTTCGGCGAAGCAGGGACGTGACTCGATGTACCAGGCGATTCTGCCGTTGCGCGGCAAGATCCTGAACGTGGAAAAGGCTCGTCTTGATCGTGTGCTGAATAACAATGAGGTTCAGGCGATCATCACGGCGCTGGGCACGGGCATCAATGATGAGTTTGATATTTCGAAGCTGCGCTACCACAAGATCGTGCTCATGGCCGATGCGGATGTGGATGGTCAGCACATTGCAACGCTGCTGCTCACGCTGCTGTACCGCCTGATGCCGGAGCTGATTGCTAACGGTCACGTGTATCTGGCTAATCCGCCGTTGTACAAGTTGAAGTGGCAGAAGGGTGAGCCGGGTTACGCGTATTCAGATGCGGAGCGTGACGCGGAGCTGGAGGCCGGCTTGGCTGAGGGCCGCAAGATCAACACTGATGACGGCATTCAGCGCTACAAGGGTCTGGGTGAGATGAATCCGGGCGAGTTGTGGGAGACCACGCTGGATAAGGAGCACCGTGTGCTGCGCCGCGTTGAGCTGGAGGATGCGCAGCGTGCGGATGAGCTCTTCTCCATCCTCATGGGCGATGATGTGGCGGCGCGCCGTTCCTTCATCACCCGCAAGGCGAAGGATGTGCGCTTCCTCGACGTGTAGTGCGCAGTGAGGTTGCCCGGGGTCGCGGATAATTTAGCTTATCGACGCACCCCGGTTGCCTTTTGTTGGCACAATATTCCTCATGTCTGTGACTGAGCGTTATACCTTGTCGTACTTGCCGGATCATTCGGTGAGCACCGTGTATTGCTTTGATCCGGAGGATCTGGCCGATGGTGCTCCTTTGGTGATGATGTGGCCGGGCTTTGGCATGGGGGCGCGTTATTACCGGCCGTTGGCGCGTGAGTTGGCGGCGCGTGGCTACTACGTGGCTATTGGGGAGCTGCGCGGGCAGGGCACGAATTCCACGAAGGCGCTGCCGGATAATCAGTGGGGCTACCACAATCTTGCGTCGGAGGATTATCCGCGGGCGATTGAGGCGGCCAAGCAGGAGCTGGGTTTGCCGCGGGATCACCCCACGTTTATGTTGACGCACTCAATGGGCGGCCAGGTGGGCTCGATGTTCCTTGCCCGCCCGGAGGCCAAGGAGCTCAACCTGAAAGGTTTGATGGGCGTGGGCACGGGCAGTCCCTATTACCGCGGGTTCCAGGGTCGCGCGTTTGTTCGCGCTTTGTTGGGCGGGCAGCTCATGGGGCAGGTAGCTAAGTTGCGTGGTTTTTGGCCGGGTGGCGCATTAGATATTGCCGGCTACGGCCGCCAGTCCGGCCGGCATGTGTACGAGTGGTCGTTGTTCAACCGGACTAACTCGATTGCGAACTTGGCGGGGCAGGACATTGATTATGCGGCGGCGATTAAGAAGGTCGACGTACCGGTCCTGCTCACACGGTTCACCAATGACGATGAATGCACCCTCGCCTCCTGCGAGTATCTCCTTACGCACCTGACCAAGGCACCGCGCAAAGCCGAGGAACTCTCTGGCGGCTTGGGGCATAACCGTTGGGCGCGGGAGCCACAGATCATCGCGGACCGTTTTGAACAATTCGTGGCAGAAACCACCAATTAACCGTGTCCGGGGCACTGGACGGGGGGGGGAAGCTTTTTCGCGCACCGTAGTTCATTGACGCCGTATTAGTCAGATGTGGTGGACCTCATACATAAGTTTCGTTTGATGCGTGTCTCAGGAGATATGGCGTGTACCAGCACTTATTGGTCGTGCTGGGATCCAGACACTGTGATCTGGGAGCGAAGCTGCCCCTATATAGGTCTATCTGGTGTTTTATAACATTTTTTGTTGGCTAAACGAGCAGATATTTGGCACAGTAACTATGGATACCTGTCTGGGCTTCCCATTCATAGTGCACAAAAGTCTGAAGGAGTAATTGTGGCTACATCAACTCGGCGTCAGCGAACGTCTACCCGTACAGGGATAGCTATTGCATCGGTCGTTTCACTGGCGTTGGGTGCGGTTGCTGTTGTCGGTCCTGGCGCTGTGAATACTCAGGCCACGGCAGCAGAGTTCACCGGCGGCCTCCGCGGCGATGATGGCCAAGGTGCGGTGGAGAAACAGGACCAGAAGGCCTCGGACCTGGATACGGGTGGGAATAAGTGTACTGTTTTTGTTTCTTCCCCCAAGCCTGGTGGTGGCAGCCAGGCTGGTTTTACATGGCACACGCTGGAGCCGACCCAGCAAAGTAAGGACAAGACGCAGTGGGGCTTGAGTGTCGCTTTTGACAACTCAAAGGACCGTACGTTTGCGGATTGGAGCTTTTCCAACTCGGGAAACTTCGGCGCCTCCCTCAATATCGGTACGGTTCCGGCGATGGCTCCCGGCCAGACTCTTCCGTCTGACAATGGGCCTGTTACGGCCAAAGCTGATGAGTCCATCGACATCACCGCGAGCCGCACACAAAGGAACCTGAATCTTGCTGCTGACCTGACTGAAGATGAGGTCAAGCAGTTCGCGCAGGCTGGTGCTGATAACCCAGTGCGTTATGCGTGGCAGGGCAACTACACGAAGGACAACATTCTCAGTCCTTTCGCTACGCGGGGAGACAACGCTGCTTTCACCGCGGTTGTGAACCCGTGGCCCAGTGAGAACATGGAGTGCAATCCCATCACGGTGAACTGGGAGAGCTTTGACAAGCACGTGATCGTTGAGGGAGAAGAGACCAAGGTCGGTCACATTAATATTCCGGCGTTGGATGAAGATAGCCAAGGCCAAGACGACTCGTTGTCGCGCATGGTGGTAGAGGCCTATGACGACAACGGCAAGTTCATCGGCACTTCAAATGCCAAGGAGTCTGGTGGTTCGCAGCGTCTGCGCGTGGATGAGAAGGGTGATATTTACTCCACGTGGCCCAAATACCGTGGCACGGATCTGGCGGCGGATAAGAATGTGAACTTCTCCGTTATTGCGTTGCCGCGCAGTGTGGATCAGCTTAAGGCCGCAGTGGAGAACAACAATGGGTACGGCGATGCGTTTGACAGCTCTAACTCACTGACGCGCTACAACAAGCCGAATGTCATCGATTCGAAGGGCTTCAGGCTGGATGACACGGAGGACCACACTCCGCGGTATGACCAGAATGAGAAGAAGATCATCTCGGGTGTGGATGGGCCGAGGGGTCCGGTGAACACTGGGCGCCAGACAGTGACTTTCACCCAGGTGCCGGACCTGCTCAAGGAACTGGCTAAGAAGAAGGCTGACGGTGGCTTTGAGGCCACAGTCGAACTGGATGACACGTACGTCCTGGAGGGCTGGGACGTAGAGATGGACGAGGACTACAACGTCACCGTCACATCCCCGGAGAATCCGATGCCGAATACATTTGCACGCCCGAAGATCACGGTGGAGTACTCAAACGGTTCCACCGATGAGATTCAGCTTTTCGTGCTCGTGGACCCGAATAACACACAGGTCACCGATCTGGTGCGCCCGGCTGTGGCAAAGGGTCTGCCGAATCAGGAGATCACCTCCCAGATTGGCACCAAGCCCATCATGAGGGGCCGTAAGCCCGTTTTCCCAGAGAAGTTTGAGGTCGATCAATCTACTGTTCCAGAGGGCTGGACTGTCACGGTTGATCCGACTGGCAAGGTCACTGCAGTGGCGGCTTATAACGACGTTCCCTTGGGCACGACCATCTCCCCGACGGTGAAGGCCACCTACCCGGACCAGACGACAGATGAGGTGGAAGTCCGCTTCCAGGTCATCGCTGAAATTAAGATTCCTGACTATGACAGGGTGACGGATAGGCCGGGCAAGGCTGTGACTCTCACACCAACCCTTCCGGAGAAGGGTTTGAGCGGTAGTGAGACAGACCAGCCGCCTTACCGTTACAGCTTCGCCAATGAAGAGCTCGAGTACACGGTTGAGGATGACAGTGGCACGTGGCACCTCACGATCGATGAGGATACTGGTGAAATCACCACCACGATCCCGCGCACCGCACCTGAGGGTTACATCCTGGACGTTCCGGTCCATACGTTCTATCGGGTCGGGGAAACGAAAATGGTGCCGGTCACGGCCACCATCACGGTTCTGCGCAGCGACATTGTTCCTGTTTATCCTGTGGAATCCACCGGCCCGAATGAACCGGTGGAGCACAAGGTGAAGGATGCCCCGAGGGGCTCTACGTTCTCCTTCGGCGACCTGGATGGCCAACCGCTCCTGACCAAGGAAGAAGACGGCTGGACGTACTCCATCGACCCGAAGACCGGTGTTGTCACGGCCACTCCGCCGGCCGATGCTAAGCCGGGTGATAAAAAGACGATCACCGTCAAGGTGGCAACGCCGGATGGATCGACCCCGGAGGTGCCTGTCACGACCGTGGTGAAGTTGAGCAACAGCTGGGAAGCTGAGCCAACGTACCAGGCTGAAACGGTGTATCCGGGTGAGACGGCGACCTTGCCGGTGGACTTTGATAACCCAGACAACGCCAAGCTGGCCAAGGACAAGCCGTTCAAGCTCGGCGATATTCCTGCTGGGTGGACCGTCAGCATTGATGACGATGGCACGATCACCGCAACCGCACCCAAGGGGGCGAAAATTGGTGACGCGATCGACATTCCTGTCACGGTGACCTACGAGGATGGCACCACGGACACCACGAAGGCAAAGGTGACGGTCATTGACGTCCTGGAGCGGGAGATTCCGTTCAACACTGTGTACAAGTACGACCCGACGGTGAACCAGGGCACCTACAAGGTGGAGACCGAAGGTAAGCCGGGTAAGGAGACTTTGAACAAAGACCGCACGTGGAAGCGTGTGGAGGACCCGGTCGATGAAGTTGTGGTCATTGGCACGAAGCCGATGAGTGAGAAGGTGGAGTGGACAGAGCCGATCCCGTACTCCACGGTCATCCGCGAGAACCCGAATCTCGCGCCGGGTGAAGTGAAGGTTGTTCAGGAAGGCTCGAACGGTGAGGCTTCCTACGCCGCCGTCTTCAATGGTGTCAACGGTGAAGCAACGGTCACGGAGACTAAGGCTCGCACCGAACCGACAGATCGCATTGTTGAGCACGGTCCGCGCCTAAAGGATCAGGAGCTGGTCACGGAGACCACGCGCAAGATCCCGTTTGAGACCACGATCGTCTTCGATGACACGTTGGCCGCGGGTGAGCAGGTCGTCGATAAGCAAGGTGTCGTCGGCGAGGAGAAGGTGACAAGCACGCAGAAGCTTGTCGACGGCAAACCCTCCGGCGACCCCGTCGTTCAGACGACAACGGTGACCGAGAAGCAGGACGCTGTCATCCGCGTGGGTACCAAGACCACGGGTACGAACACTGAGACCGTTAAGTCTGAGGTCCCGTTCGGTGTGAAGATCGAGTTCGATCCGAATATGGCGGCTGGCACCTCCGAGGTGACCACGCCGGGTGTTCCGGGTGAGAAGACGGTGACGATCAAGCGCGACATCACCAACTCCCAGCCGGGTGACCCGCAGATCACCGAGGAGATCACCAAACAGCCTGTTGATCAGGTGATCAAGGTGGGTACGAAGCCGTCTGAGGCTTCCTCGAAGGTCACGTGGACTGCTCAGGTTCCGTTTGAGGTAGAGACCCGCCCGAATCCGGAACTCAAGCCTGGTGAGATCAAGGTTGTTCAGAAGGGTGTTCCGGGTGAGAAGACCTACACCGCTGATTTCACCGCCACCGGTGACCAGGCAACGGTGACCCCTGAGGAGAAGCAGACGAAGGATCCGGTCAACGAGATCATTGAGTATGGCCCGAAGGCTGATGACACCTCTGTGGTGACAAAGACTGAGAAGCCGGTTCCGTTTGAGACGGAGATTGTCTTTGATGACACGCTTGCCGCTGGTGAGCAGAAGGTTGATCAGCAGGGCGAGAACGGTACTGAGGTTGTGACGTCGACCCAGAAGATCGTCGACGGTAAGCCGTCTGGTGATCCTGAGGTGACTACCGAGCGCACCAAGGAACCGGTCAAGCAGATCATCCGCGTGGGCACCAAGACCACCGGTACGAACACCGAGACTGTTGAGACTGAGGTTCCATTCGGTGTGAAGATCGAGCTTGATCCGGAGATGCCTGCTGGTGAGTCCAAGGTGACCCAGGAAGGTAAGCCGGGCAAGAAGAAGGTGACCATTACGCGCGATATCACCAACTCGCAGCCGGGTGATCCGCAGATCTCTGAGGAGATCATTGAGGAGCCTGTTGATCAGGTGATCAAGGTGGGTACCAAGCAGGCGACTGCGACGGACAAGGTGACGTGGTCGGTGCCAATTCCGTTTAGCACCGTCTTGCGCCCGAACTCGGAGCTCGCGCCGGGTGAGACAAAGGTTGTCCAAGAGGGCGCCGATGGCCAGGCGACCTACGAGGCCACCTTCACCGGTGTCAATGGTGAAGCGAAGGTGACGGGTGTTGTCTCTCGCCTCGAACCGGAGGACCGCATCATCGAGTACGGCCCGCAGGCTGAGGTTGAGGACACCGAGGTGGTGACCAAGACCGAGAAGCCGGTTCTGTTCGAGACGAAGATCATCTTTGATGACACCCTTGAGGCCGGCAAGCAGGTCGTCGATAAGCAAGGCGAGCTTGGCACAGAGGTTGTGACGTCGACTCAGAAGATCAAGGGCGGTAAGCCTGACGGGGAGCCGACCGTGACGACGGAGCGCACGAAGGAGCCGGTTGCGGCTGAGATTCGTGTGGGCACGAAGACTGAAGGCACTTACACCACTGAGTCTGAGGTGGACGTGCCGTTTGAGACCGAGATCATCTTCGATGACGCCCTTGAGGCCGGCAAGCAGGAAACTGTTCAGGAAGGTAAGCCGGGCAAGGACAAGGTGACTACGACCCAGACCATCGTGAACTCGCAGGTCACGGGTACGAACACCGAGACTGAGCGTGTGGCTGAGCCAGTGAACAAGATCATCAAGGTGGGCACCAAGGGCAAACCTGCGTCCACGAAGATTGAGTGGACGGAGACCACTCCGTTTGAGGTTGAAATTCGCCCGAATCCTGAGCTGAAGCCTGGTGAAACCAAGGTTGCCCAGGAGGGCAAGCCTGGTGAGGTCAAGCACACCGTCACGGTGAATGCTGAAAACGGTGAGGCCACCACCGAGGATTCCGTTGAGAAGATCAGCGACCCGGTGACACACATCATCGAGGTTGGTCCTGCCAAGGACCAGGAAACCGAACTGACGGATAAGAGCACACAGCAGATTCCGTTTGAAACCATGGTTGAATACGACCCGAACCTCGAAGTAGGCCAGGTCATTGAGGACCAGGCCGGTGCCTTCGGTGAAAAGGAAACCACCAAGACCTGGAAGCTCGTGAACGGCCAGCCTGTCGGCGAGCCGGAAACCACCGAGCAGACCATCAAGGAGCCGACGCCGCGCAAGATTCGCGTGGGCACCAAGTGCAAGTGTGAAGGTTCGACGGAGACGTCTACTGTGACGTCGCCGACGAAGCCGACGAAGCCGACGGAGCCTGGTGAGCCTTCCGAGCCGTCTGAGCCGGGCGAGCCGGGTGAGCCGGGTGAACCTGGTGATTCGTCGACAACCCCGACGAAGCCGACTGAGCCCACTAAGCCGACTGAACCGACTGAGCCGTCTGATCCGGGCGAGCCGGGTGAACCTGGTGATTCATCGACAACCCCAACAAAGCCGACTGAGCCCACTAAGCCAAGCGAGCCGACTCCGGTTCCGCCGACAACGCCTGGTGGTTCGTCTGGTTCTTCAGACCCGTCTGGTTCTGGTTCCAGTGGAGCTGTTGCGGAGCGTTGTTTTGGTAATGCTGTGCGTTCGCCGATTCTATGGTTGCTGCCGATTGGTTTGCTGGCCTCGCTTGGTGGCAAGTTGATTCAGCCGTACTTGGGTCAGGTGCAAGGTCAGTTGGATGGTTTGAATGCGCAGATTAATGCTCGTGTTCAAGAAGAGATGCGTCGTCATGGACATGATTTTGATGATCATGGTCTTGGTGGTCGTGTTGGTCAGCAGCATGACCGGTTGAAAGAGCAGTATGGCGATCAGTTTGGTGAGATTGGTCGTCGTGTCAGTGAGGCCAATGCGCAGTTGCAGGGTTTTGTGAATGATCCGATGGTGCAGAAGTTGGGTCAGGCTGCTGGTCTGATTCTGGCGTTGGTTGCTGCTGGGGCTGTTCTGTACGACTGGTGTGGTAGTCCGGTCGGTCAGGCGAAGACCTCTATTAAGGGTGGTGGTTCGTCTACCCCTGGTGGCAAGGAGCCGTCCCCGGCACCGTCGCCATCGCCGTCGCCGCAGGATAGTGTCGAGCCTCTCTAGGCACTAGGCGAGGCGGGATTTGTTCCCGCCTCGCGGCACTGTGTTGCTCCCCGCTGGTTGGTCTGAGAAATCAGACGCTGACCAACGGGGAGCTTCTCATTGGGTGCTGGGGTGCCGCGGGCGCTGCAGCAATGGGTTTGTTTGAACCTGTGAAACATTTAATTCTGGCTTATCTTGCTCTTATTTGGCACAGTAATAAATAGGTATTTGCAATGGGGGATCCCATTTTTAGTGCATAACAGTTATAAGGAGTATTTATGATCACACCAAACCGGCGTACGCGTAGGACGTCCCGTGCAGGGATCGCAGCTGTATCTGCTGTTTCTTTGGCTTTGGGGGCGGCTGCTGTTGTCGGCCCTGGGCCGCTCACATTGGAGGCCGCGGCCACGCCACTGACTAATGAGGAATGTGGTGCCTGTGGTGCCAACAATGAGGCAGGGCAGCCAAAACCCGAGCCTGAGGATCCGGCGTCATCGGGTCCGGCACAGTCGGGATTGTCGGCTGCCAGTGGTGCTGTTGCAGAGCGTTGTTTTGGTAATGCTGTGCGTTCGCCGATTCTGTGGTTGTTGCCGGTTGTTCTGTTGGCACAGACTGGCGGCAAGTTGATCGAGCCGTACTTGGGTCAGCTGCAGGGTCAGTTGGATGGTCTGAACGCGCAGATTGGTGCGCGTGTTCAAGAGGCGAGCCGCGGTCAAGCGCAAAGCTCTGACGACGATGTGCCGTTCGGCCGTACAGGAAACAAGCACAACTGGGTGTTTGAGCAGCATGGTGAGCAGTTTGGTGGAATCGGGGCTCGCCTGGATGAGGTGAATGGGCAGCTGCAGGGCTTCCTGAATGACCCGAACGTGAAGCAGGCGGGTGAGGTCGCTGGCGCGATTCTGGCTTTGGTTGCTGCAGGGTTCATCTTGTACGACTGGTGCAGCACCCCGTCGGGTGATGCGAACAGCTCCATCAAGATTGAAGGATCGTCCAGCGGTAGTTCTTCTGAAGAGGTTCCGCCGCGCAACCCTGAAGGGAACGTCGAGCCCTTCTAAGCCCTGACCAGTGAGGCGGTTTCGCACGGGCCTTTTGCCTTATCGACGAATGTGATCTGGCACACTATCCGCATGAGCGAAACCAGTCAGTCGAAGGACTATATCTTCGTTGATGCCCCTGTAGTACTACCCGATGGAACGATGTCACCGGTGTATGTCTTCCCACCACAACGTGCGGTGGGGCAGGGGCCCAAGCCGTTGGTGGCTATTTGGCCGGGCTTTGGCATGGGGGCGCGGTACTTCCGGCCGACGGCACAGGAGTTGGCTAATCGGGGTTACCCGGTGGTGATTGGGGAGCTCCGCGGGCAGGGGAGGAGTAATGCCAAGGCGACGCGGCGGTCGCGTTGGGGTTACCACGACACCGCGTCGGAGGATTACCCGATAACCATCAGGGCAGCGAAGGAAGCACTGAACCTGCCGGAGGACTATCCGACGTTGCTGCTGGTTCACTCCATGGGCGGCCAGGTGGGCTCGCTGTTCCTGGCCCGCCCGGAGGCGAAGGAACTCAACGTGGTGGGCATGATGGGCGTGGGTTCCGGCAGCCCATACGTGGAAGGCTTCGTGGGGGCGGATCGACGCCGTGTGGCCTACGGCAGCTTGTTCATGTCGGCGGTATCCAGGATCTTTGGGTTCTGGCCAGCCGGCCGGGTGGATCTGCCCGGCTATGGCCGCCAGTCCGATGTTCACGTGCGGGAGTGGAAAAGGTTCTGCCACCGGAACTCGTTGGCTAACCTGCGGGGCCAGGACATGGATTATGAGGCACGGATGAAAGAAGTCACCGTGCCCATCCTGCTCACCCGGTTCACGGATGATGAGGACTGCACCCTAGCCTCCGCCGCATGGCTGGCCGAAAAGTTCAACCCGGACCTTGTGCACGTTGAACAGATCAACGGCGGTCTTGGCCACACGCGGTGGGCCCGCAAACCGGAGCGGGTTGCGGACCGGTTAGACCGCTTCGTGGAGGCTCTGTAGAGGCTTTACTGGGAGTCGAGGGCCTGCTGCCAGAAGTCCGCTTCCAGGCGGGTAGCGGTGCGGAAGATGTCCAAGAGGCGCTCGTAACGCTTCGTGCCCGCGATGTCGGTGGCGGGGACGGCCAAGAGATCGTCGAGAAGCGAAGTCATGTACTTAGCCTGATTCTGAAAGGCATCGCCGGAGTACTCCTGGATCCACTCGGCGTATGGGTGATCCGGGTTGGACGTGAGCTGTGGCTCCAGGTTGGTGCCAATTTCGGCGTACCCGATCTGGCAAGGGGCCAGGGCGATCTGCAGCTCCAGCAAATCCCCAGCCATCCCGGTGTCCAGCACGTAGCGGGTGTAAGCAACGGTGGCCTGCTTCTCCGGGGCGGTGTCGAGTTCCTCGCTGGTGATGCCCCAGCGCTCCGTCAGGCGGCGGTGCAGATTCGTCTCATGGATGGTGGCGGACAGGCCCTGCGCGGCTGCTTCCACCTCACCAAGGGTGCGCGCTTTGTAGGCGGCCAGCGCGTTGGCGCGGGCGTACTGCACGAGGAAGAGATAATCCTGCACCAGGTAATCCTGGAAGATCGGCAACGGCAGCGTGCCCTGGCCGAGATCCTCCACGAACTTGTGGTGAATGTACGCATCCCACTCGGGGGCGTCCTGCTTGAGAAGCTCCAGAAGATTCATGTTCTACACCTCTAGTGGTTGCTCGTAGGAATTGTTGAAGAAGTCCAGCTCAAGTGCCACGGCACGGCCGAAGTACTCGGTGATGATGCGGCGGTCTTCTTCGCTGCGCTCACCCAGGCGGTCCACCTCACTGCGCAGGAACGCCACCAGGTCGTGGAACTCTGGGTAATCGTGCAGCTCAATCCACTCGTTGTGGACGAAGCTTGCCGGGCGCTTCTCTGGTGCCTTGATAGCCCAGTCGAGGTAGAGCCACTCGGCGACGACAAGCACGCCGAGGGCTGCGGCGTAGGAGCGAGTCTGCGCTGCCTCACGCATGAGGCCGGTAAAGCCCGTGCAGGCGGGGGAGTCCGGGGTGTTGGCGCGCAGCTCCTCGGTCACACCGAGTTCTTCGAAGGAGCGCAGGAAGTACGTGTTCTCATCCCCGGCGACCTCGCCGATGAACTGGGACAGGCGCAGACGCGGTTCCAGATCATCCGCCGTGGACATCGCTGCGCCGAGCAACTGCAGGAAACTGTCCAGGAAGCGGTAGTCCTGCACCAGGTATCCGGCCATGACGTTGTTGGGAATTGAGCCGCTGAAAAGCTCCTTCACAAACCTGTGATTGACGGCGGCGTCCCATGTTTCGCGGTGGGCGTCGCGCAATTCCTCGGTAAACCTAGGCATTGTTCCCCCAAAGATTGTGGAAGTGGTGGACCGGGCCATGGCCGTGGCCCACATTGAGCTGGTCAGCGTGCTTGAGCGCTGCCGTGAGGTACTCCTTCGCCTCACGGACCGCGGACTCCATGTCCATGCGCGGCAAACGCGCAGCGATAGCGGCGGACAGGGTGCAGCCCGTGCCGTGATCATTCGTCGTGGCAATGCGTGGAGCGGTCAGCTCAATGCGCGTATCCGGGCCGATGAGAATGTCCGTGCTCAGCTCGCTCGTGTGGCCCTCCAGGTGGCCTCCCTTGAGCAGCACCCAATCGCAGCCGAGTTTAAGCAGATCGTCTGCGTGCTCCTGCATCTGATCCAGTTTGCTCATCTCCTCGTCCAAACCGAGGAGCACCGACGCTTCCGGCAGATTCGGCGTAATCAGCGTGGACCGGGGCACCAGCTGATCGCGCAGCGCGCCCTCCGTATCCGCGTCCAGCAGGCTATCCCCGCTCTTAGCCACCATCACCGGATCAAGCACCACCGGGCACGTTGCCTTATCTGTGTACTGGTCCAGGGCTTTTGTGATCGCCTCGATGATGCCGGCGTTGGCCACCATGCCAATCTTCACCGCATCAACCTGTACGTCCTCAAATACCGCCGCCGCCTGGTCGAAGACGAAGTCTGGGTCTAATGCCTGAAACGCCCGCACCCCCTGGGTGTTTTGCGCAACCACAGCGGTGATCACGCTCATGCCATAAGCGCCAGCGGCTGAAAACGCCTTCAGATCAGCTTGGATGCCGGCGCCGCCTGATGGGTCCGTGCCGGCGATGGTGAGCACATTGGGTATGCGTTTATTGGGTACGCGAATGTCACTCATAGACAATTCCTCCGCGAATACTAATTCGATCAGGTTCAACGGGTGTGATCTCAGCCAGCTCGTTTATGCGCGCCGGCACCCCGTGTCTTACACCGCTTGAGGCTACCAAAGTTCCTGGCGGTGCTGAGTTGGTTTTGGGTGGTGTTGTGGTGCTACTGCGCGTGCTTCTCCAGGATCTCCCCGAACTCCGGCAAGGCTGGTGCCACGATGCCGGAGATCTTTCCGCGCATGGAGGAGTACACCTTGCTCACGGCCGCAGGCGCCTTGTCTGCAAAAGCATCGCCCACCTTTAGCACAGAATCAGCCACTTCATCCTCATGCGCTGCGAGGTAGGCGCCGAAACTGTTCTGGCTGGCATCGCCCTTGTAGGCAGCCCAGTGCGGGTTGAGTTCCTTCAGGATGCTGGGCAACACCCGATCGACCCCTTTCGACACTGCATCTGCGTCAGCCTTCTTCGCGGCGCCCAGCGCCGACTTCACAGCCATACCGGTGAGCCCAGACAGGTTAGCGGTGGTCTTATCCACCAGGGCAACGAGATCGTTCACGGCCTGCGCGCGGGCGGGGCCTTCAAGGAGAGTGTTCAAGTCAGTCATGCGGTTAACTCTAGGAACTTCCCGTTAGGGAGGGAGAGTGAGGGCGGTTTGGGGGTGTGCTTCCGGGCGTGTGGGGCCCGAACTCCCGGAAATCGCGCACAACCCCTTGTAAAAGACCAGGACTGCACTCAGCTCTCCGGAGTTGAGAGCAACGGCTTAAGGGACATTTCGTGTGGATAAACCGATACGGATTCCCGGGGCAGCCTGGGATAATGCGGTGATCTTGATTT
>NZ_JASPJK010000008.1 GCF_030232265.1 Corynebacterium sp. MSK041 | reverse complement strand
CGCCCGGGTGTTACTGGATACTCACCCGGGCGTTACTCGATCCTCACCATGGCGTTACTAAATCGGTGGTCTGAACACACAACCCCCATTAAAAGACCAGGATTGCTACATACTTTTGAAAATCGTGCAGAACCGGATTGCCCCGAGAGCCGCCCACGACGAACTCCGGGGAGTTGCCGCGGTGGCTCCTTAACACTCCCCAGGGCCAAGCCCGTAAACTCGCTGGCATGCTTCCAAAGTCCCGTATTCTTTCTGCTCTCCTCGTTGGCCTGGGTTTGGCGTTGGTGGTGGCGGGGTTGGCGGCGCCGTCGTTTTTGAACGGTGATGCGCGGTTCCCGCTGGACTTGGAAAAGACAACGTGGACGATGAAGGATCCGGCAGCGCAGGTGGGGGAGGAGACCACCGCGGTGACGCGGCAGTTGCACATGACGGTGCAGAACCCGGCCACGGACAAGGTGGTGGCGCTGCGTATTGGGGATACGCTGCGGCGGGAGGATAAGGGCGATGACCTGGAGAATCTGATTTCGGCGGCGACGTGGTCGTTGGAGATGGACCGCAGGACGGGGGAGTTTGTGTCGCCAGCGAAGTTGAGCACCGTGATGGTGATGCCGGAGGAGACTGTGCCGGTTGAGGGGGTGTGGCTGAAGTTCCCGTCGAATGTGCAGCAGCAGAACTATGAGGTGTTTGAGCCGACGCTGCGCAAAGCGGTTCCGGCGACCTTTACGGGTGAAGACGAGATTGGTGGACGGAAGGTCTACACCTTTACACAAGAGGTGACACCGGTGAATGTGGCCACGTTGTACGCGAATATGACAAACACGATCATGGCGCCGCCGGAGCAGGGTGGGGGCCAGGCGTTCTTACACCATGAAGCATCGCGGACGTTTACGGTGGACCAGGTCACGGGCTTGGTAGTGGGTATGACGGAGAAGGTGTCTGATTATTACGCTGACCGCGAAGGGAACCGGGTGCAGGATGTCGTGTCCTATGACGCGGCGATGGATGAGGCGCAGCAGGTGGGGTTGGCGGAGCAGCTGACTGGAGTGACGCAGGCGATCTCCCAAACCGTGACGTGGGTGGTCATTGGTCTTGGTTCGGCGCTGGTTCTTCTGGGATTGGTGGGGGCGTTCCGGCCGGGTGGTGGCCGCCCAGGGGGCGACCACCAGAAGCTAGGCCTGGAACTCGACCAGAAACTGGATGTGTAACACGCCGAGGGGTTGCGGCGCTTTCGGGATTGGGTGGTAAGGTTCCACGCGAAAGTGACGGCGTAGTAGCGGGCCGATAAATCGGTCCAGCTGAGCGCTTTACAAACAGCTGTTGGGGGTATAAGCTGTCTCCTTGCGCTGGAAGCCGTCACCGGTGCCCAAAAGTAAACCTTGGTAAAGCGATTGAGAAATCGATTTGACAAGGTGGTTTTGTGCTTTTTAGGGGACGGGGCTTCCACTATGAAAGAAATGCTATTTATCCAGCGGGAATGCTTACATATAGCGCCGTATGTAAGACCCGCGTGAGGTGCTGGAAGGACCCATCTTGGCAGTCTCCCGCCAGACCAAATCGGTGGCCACTATTCCCGGAGCTCCGGAGCGTTACTCGTTCGCTAAGATTGACGAGCCTATTGCTTTGCCCGGACTCCTTGATGTTCAACTTGAATCTTTCGCCTGGCTTGTCGGCACGTCGGAATGGCGTGAGCGCCAGGCTGCCGAACGCGGGGATGATGCCCGCATTACGTCGGGGCTCGAGGACATCCTCGAGGAGATCTCCCCGATCCAGGATTACTCCGGCAACATGAGCTTGTCTCTGTCTGAGCCGCGCTTCGAAGACGTGAAGTACACGATCGACGAGTGCAAGGACAAGGACATTAACTACTCCGCACCGCTGTATGTGACGGCGGAGTTCATTAACAATGACACCCAGGAGATTAAGTCTCAGACTGTCTTCATCGGTGATTTCCCGCTGATGACGGACAAGGGCACGTTCATTGTTAACGGCACGGAGCGCGTTATCGTTTCCCAGCTGGTGCGTTCCCCGGGTGTGTACTTCGATGAGACCATCGATAAGTCCACCGAGCGTCCTCTGCACGCTGTGAAGGTGATTCCTTCGCGTGGTGCGTGGTTGGAGTTTGACGTCGATAAGCGTGACACGGTGGGTGTGCGCATTGACCGTAAGCGTCGTCAGCCGGTGACCGTGCTGTTGAAGGCACTGGGCTGGACTGAGGCGCAGATCAAGGAGCGTTTCGGCTTCTCCGAGATCATGATGTCCACGCTGGAGAACGACGGTGTGGCTAACACCGACGAGGCTCTGCTGGAGATCTACCGCAAGCAGCGTCCGGGTGAGCAGCCGACGCGTGATTTGGCGCAGGCTCTGCTGGAGAACGCGTTCTTCCAGCCGAAGCGCTATGACCTGGCGCGCGTGGGCCGCTACAAGGTCAACCGCAAGCTTGGTCTGGGCGGTGACCATGATGGTGAACTGACGCTGACGGAAGAGGACATTGCTACCACGCTTGAATACCTCGTGCGTCTGCACGCTGGTGAGCGTGAGATGACCTCCCCGGAGGGCGTGGTTATCCCGATCAACACCGATGACATTGACCACTTTGGTAACCGTCGTCTGCGTACCGTGGGTGAGCTGGTGCAGAACCAGGTGCGTGTTGGTCTGTCCCGTATGGAGCGCGTGGTCCGTGAGCGCATGACCACCCAGGATGCGGAGTCCATCACTCCGACCTCCCTGATTAACGTGCGTCCGGTGTCCGCAGCGATCCGCGAGTTCTTCGGTACTTCGCAGCTGTCCCAGTTCATGGACCAGAACAACTCTCTGTCGGGTCTGACCCACAAGCGTCGTCTGTCGGCTCTTGGCCCGGGTGGTTTGAGTCGTGAGCGCGCCGGCATTGAGGTGCGAGATGTGCACCCGTCCCACTACGGCCGTATGTGCCCGATTGAGACTCCGGAAGGCCCGAACATTGGTCTGATCGGTGCGCTGTCTTCTTACGCTCGTGTGAACCCGTTCGGTTTCATTGAGACGCCGTACCAGAAGGTCGTTGACGGCAAGGTCACGGACCAGATTGATTACCTCACCGCTGATGAGGAAGACCGTTACGCCATCGCTGAGGCAGCTACTGCCCGCGATAAGGACGGCACCATCACGGAGGAGCGCATTGAGGTCCGTCTGAAGGACGGTGACATCGGTGTTGTTGGCGCAAAGAGCGTTGATTACATTGACATTTCCCCGCGTCAGATGGTGTCTGTGGCAACGGCGATGATTCCGTTCCTCGAGCACGATGATGCTAACCGTGCCCTCATGGGTGCGAACATGCAGAAGCAGGCTGTGCCGCTGCTGCGTTCGGAGGCTGCATACGTGGCCACCGGTACGGAGATGCGTGCGGCGTATGACGCGGGCGACATCGTCATCGCTAAGAACGGCGGTGTGGTCCAGGACGTCTCCGGCGACGTGATCACCATCTACGAAGACGATGGGCATCAGGAGTCCTACCTGCTGCGCACCTTTGAGCGCACGAACCAGGGCACCTGCTACAACCAGACCCCGATCGTGTCTGCAGGCGACCGTGTTGAGGCTGGCCAGGTCATCGCTGATGGCCCGGGCACCAAGAACGGTGAGATGGCTCTGGGTACTAACCTGCTCGTGGCATTCATGCCGTGGGAAGGCCACAACTACGAGGACGCCATCATCCTGAACCAGCGTGTGGTGGAGCAGGACATCCTGACTTCCGTGCACATTGAGGAGCACGAGATTGATGCTCGTGACACCAAGCTGGGTGCAGAAGAGATCACGCGTGAAATCCCGAACGTCTCCGAGGACGTGCTGAAGGATCTGGACGAGCGTGGCATCATCCGCATCGGTGCAGATGTCCGTGACGGTGACATCCTCGTGGGTAAGGTCACCCCGAAGGGTGAGACCGAGCTGACGCCGGAAGAGCGCCTGCTGCGCGCCATCTTCGGTGAGAAGGCACGTGAGGTGCGCGATACTTCCCTGAAGGTTCCGCACGGTGAGACCGGTAAGGTCATCGCGGTTCGTCGCTTCTCCCGTGAGGACGATGATGATCTGAGCCCGGGCGTGAACGAGATGATTCGTGTCTACGTTGCTCAGAAGCGCAAGATCCAGGACGGCGATAAGATGGCCGGCCGCCACGGCAACAAGGGTGTTGTAGGCAAGATCCTGCCGCAGGAAGATATGCCGTTCATGGCTGACGGCACCCCGGTGGACATCATTTTGAACACCCACGGTGTGCCACGTCGTATGAACATCGGTCAGGTCCTTGAGGTCCACTTGGGTTGGCTGGCTAAGGCTGGTTGGACCGTGAACCCGGATGACCCGGCTAACGCGAAGCTGCTGGAGACCCTGCCGGAGCACCTCTACGACGTGCCGGCTGAGTCCCTGACCGCGACCCCGGTGTTCGACGGTGCGACGAATGATGAGATCGCTGGCCTGCTGGCTAACACCAAGCCGAACCGTGATGGTGACGTGATGGTGGATGCGGACGGCAAGACTGTGCTTTTCGACGGCCGCTCGGGCGAACCGTTCAAGTACCCGATTTCGGTCGGCTACATGTACATGCTCAAGCTGCACCACCTCGTGGACGAGAAGATTCACGCACGTTCGACTGGTCCGTACTCCATGATTACGCAGCAGCCGCTGGGCGGTAAGGCCCAGTTCGGTGGCCAGCGTTTCGGCGAGATGGAGGTGTGGGCAATGCAGGCATACGGTGCGGCCTACACCCTGCAGGAGCTTCTGACCATCAAGTCTGATGACGTGGTGGGTCGTGTGAAGGTCTACGAGGCCATCGTGAAGGGCGACAACATCCCGGATCCGGGTATTCCGGAGTCCTTCAAGGTCTTGCTCAAGGAGCTTCAGTCGCTGTGCTTGAACGTGGAGGTTCTGTCCACGGATGGCACGCCGATGGAGCTGACCGGCGACGATGACGAGTATGACCAGGCCGGATCCTCTCTGGGTATCAACCTGTCCCGTGATGAGGGGTCTGCGGCTGATACGGCGTAGGGGAGACGTCGATAAGCAATTGCTTATCGACGCAAACCTGCAAGCAAATAGAACTCATTAAAAACTACTGAAAAGGAACTTTTACGTGTTTGACGTAAACCTCTTCGATGAGCTCCGCATCGGCCTGGCCACTGCTGATGACATTCGCCGTTGGTCCCACGGCGAGGTGAAGAAGCCGGAGACCATTAACTACCGCACCCTGAAGCCGGAGAAGGATGGCCTCTTCTGTGAGCGCATCTTCGGCCCGACCCGTGACTGGGAGTGCTCCTGCGGTAAGTACAAGCGTGTCCGCTACAAGGGCATCATCTGTGAACGCTGTGGCGTTGAGGTGACCAAGTCCAAGGTGCGACGTGAGCGCATGGGCCACATTGAGCTGGCTGCTCCGGTGACGCACATCTGGTACTTCAAGGGTGTGCCGTCCCGTCTGGGCTACCTGCTGGATCTGGCTCCGAAGGATCTTGAGCGCATCATTTACTTCGCCGCCAACATCATCACCTCTGTCGACGAGGAGGCACGTCACAATGACATGTCCACCCTCGAGGCTGAGATGATCCTGGAGAAGAAGGAAATCGAGCAGGACACTGAGGCTGATATTGCTGACCGTGCCCAGAAGCTCGAGGAAGACCTCGCTGCGCTGGAGGCGGAGGGCGCTAACGCGTCTGCCCGCAAGAAGGTGCAGAACGCTGCTGATAAAGAAATGCAGCACATGCGCGAGGCTGGCGAGCGCGAGATCGAGCACCTGGACGAGATCTGGAACACCTTCATCAAGCTTGCTCCGAAGCAGATGATTATTGATGAGAACCTGTATGAGGAACTCGTTGACCGCTACGAGGATTACTTCACCGGCGGCATGGGTGCAGAGGCGATCCAGACCCTCATCCGCAACTTCGACCTGGATGCTGAGTCTGAGGAGCTGCGCACCATCATTGCTGAAGGCAAGGGCCAGAAGAAGGTCCGTGCTCTCAAGCGCCTGAAGGTTGTCGCTGCTTTCCAGCGTTCCGGCAACGACCCGGCGGGCATGATCCTGGACGCTATCCCGGTGATCCCGCCGGAGCTGCGCCCGATGGTTCAGCTTGACGGTGGCCGCTTTGCTACCTCCGACCTGAACGACCTGTACCGTCGCGTGATCAACCGCAACAACCGTTTGAAGCGCATGATCGATCTGGGTGCACCAGAGATCATCGTGAACAACGAGAAGCGCATGCTGCAGGAATCCGTTGACGCCCTGTTCGACAACGGCCGCCGCGGTCGCCCGGTCACTGGTCCGGGTAACCGTCCGCTGAAGTCCCTGTCTGACCTGCTGAAGGGTAAGCAGGGTCGCTTCCGCCAGAACCTGCTGGGTAAGCGCGTGGACTACTCCGGTCGTTCCGTGATTATCGTTGGTCCGCAGCTGAAGATGCACGAGTGTGGTCTGCCGAAGCTGATGGCTCTCGAGCTGTTCAAGCCGTTCGTGATGAAGCGCCTGGTGGACAATGACTACGCGCAGAACATCAAGTCTGCGAAGCGCATGGTGGAGCGTCAGCGCCCCGAGGTGTGGGACGTCCTCGAAGAGGCGATTGCTGAGCACCCGGTGCTGCTGAACCGTGCACCGACGCTGCACCGCCTGGGTATTCAGGCCTTCGAGCCGGTGCTGGTTGAGGGTAAGGCTATCCAGCTGCACCCGCTGGCATGTGAGGCGTTCAACGCTGACTTCGATGGTGACCAGATGGCTGTTCACCTGCCGCTGTCCGCTGAAGCCCAGGCAGAGGCCCGCATCCTCATGCTGTCCTCCAACAACATCCTGTCCCCGGCATCCGGTAAGCCACTGGCTATGCCGCGCCTGGACATGGTGACCGGCCTGTACTTCCTCACCATGGAGAAGGGCGAACACGAGATCGGCGGCGAGGGCGCTTACGCTCCTGCTGATGAGAACGGTCCGGCACGCGGCACCTACACCGACCACCGTGAGGCCATCATGGCCTACGACCGTGGCGTTCTTGGCCTGCAGGCGCCGATCAAGGTGCGCATCAGCCACCTGCGTCCGACGGTGGAGATCGAGGCTGAGCAGTTCCCCGATGGTTGGGAGAAGGGCCAGACCTGGACCGCTGAGACCACCCTGGGCCGCATCATGTTCAACGAGATGCTGCCGTTCAACTTCCCGTACCAGGAAGGCGCCATGGTGCGTAAGGGTGGCGGCGCTGGCAAGGTGCTGCTCGGCGACATCATCCAGGCGATGGTGGAGAAGTACCCGATGATCACCGTCGCTCAGACGATGGACAAGCTGAAGGACGCTGGCTTCTACTGGGCTACCCGTTCCGGCATCACCATTGCTATGTCTGACGTTCTGGTTCTTCCGAACAAGGATGAGATCCTGGAAGAGTACGAGCGCGAGGCTGCGACCATTGAGCGCAAGTTCTGGGAGAAGGGTGCTCTGACGGAGGAGAACCGTTACGACCGTCTGGTTGAGCTGTGGCAGGACGCCACCAACAAGGTGGGTCAGGCTGTGGAGGACCTCTACCCGGACGACAACCCGATCCCGATGATCGTGAAGTCCGGTGCTGCCGGTAACATGCGCCAGATCTGGACCCTGGCCGGCATGAAGGGCATGGTTGTGAACTCCCGGGGTGAGTACATCACCCGCCCGATCAAGACCTCCTTCCGCGAGGGCCTGTCCGTGATGGAGTACTTCAACAACTCCCACGGTTCCCGTAAGGGCCTGGCTGATACGGCTCTGCGTACCGCTGACTCCGGTTACCTCACCCGTCGTCTCGTCGACGTGGCACAGGATGTCATCGTCCGCGAAGACGACTGTGGCACCCACCAGGGCGTCAAGGTTCCAGTCGCCGTGGAAAGCGCTGGCAACGAAAAGAAGTACACCCGTCACGATCTCATCGAGACCTCCGTGTCCGGCCGCGTGCTGGCCTCCGATGCAACTGACGCTAACGGCAACGTCGTCGTCGCTGCAGGTGAGGATCTCTCCGAGGAGCGTATCGACGCGCTCGTGGAAGCCGGCATCACCGAGGTCAAGGTCCGCTCCGTGCTGACCTGCCAGACCCCGACCGGTGTCTGCGCGAAGTGCTACGGGAAGTCCATGGCCACCGGCAAGCTGGTGGACATCGGCGAAGCTGTGGGTATCGTCGCTGCTCAGTCCATTGGTGAGCCTGGTACCCAGCTGACCATGCGTACCTTCCACCAGGGTGGTGTCGGTGGCGACATTACCGGTGGTCTGCCACGTGTTCAGGAGCTGTTCGAGGCGCGTGTGCCGAAGAACTGCGCCCCGATTGCGTCCGTCGCCGGTGAGATCTCGCTGGAAGACGAAGGCAACTTCTGGACGTTGACCATTCACCCGGAGGACGGCTCCGACGACGTGGTCTACGAGAAGCTGTCCAAGCGCCAGGGCCTGGCCCAGGTGCGTCGCCCGATGGAGTCCAACCCGGACGCCATGATCGAGCGTTCCCTCAAGGACGGCGACAAGGTCCAGGTCGGCGACCGTCTGCTGCGCGGTGCTGCTGATCCGCATGACGTGCTGGAGATCCTTGGCCGTCGCGGTGTGGAGAAGCACCTTATCGACGAAGTGCAGGCCGTGTACCGCACCCAGGGTGTGTCCATCCACGACAAGCACATCGAGATCATCATCCGCCAGATGCTGCGTCGCGGCACGGTCATCGACGCGGGCTCTACGGAGTTCCTCCCGGGCACCCTCGTGGACCTGTCCGAGGCACGCCAGATCAACGGCCAGGCTGTAGCCGAGGGTGGCGAGCCGGCAGAGCTCCGCTCGGAGATCATGGGTATCACCAAGGCCTCCCTGGCAACCGAGTCCTGGCTGTCCGCCGCCTCCTTCCAGGAGACGACGCGTGTGCTTACCGACGCCGCTATTAACAAGCGCTCCGATAAGCTCATCGGTCTCAAGGAGAACGTGATCATCGGTAAGCTGATCCCGGCTGGTACCGGTATATCCCGCTACCGCAACATCTCCGTCAAGCCGACGGAGGCTGCACGTTCCGCCGCCTACTCGATCCCGACCTTCGGCGATTCCATCTACGGCGACGAAGGCTACGGCGAGTTCACCGGCGCATCCGTGCCGCTGGATGAGTACGGCTTTGAGCAGTACTAAGCACTAGCCGCAACTAGCGCCTAGGTAGCTAAACCCGGTCCTTTCTCCCCGCACTCAGCGGGGGTGAGGACCGGGTTTCTCGTTAGTGCAGGCGTGCTGATTAATGCAGGCGCGCTGAACGCGATGCGCGTACCACCCCGATACCACCCATGACGGCGGCACCACGGATGCGGATGGTGGGGGCGTTGGGTGGAAGATCGCTCATGAGCACCGTGCACGAAGGGTGATCTTCGATGCCGAAACCGCCCATGATGCCGATGCCTTCGCTGATCACACGCACATCCTCCGGGACGATGATTTCCATGCCACCCATCACTGCGTAAGCGTGGATCACTGTCTCCCGCGCCGACAGTTCGGCGTGGCGCAGGTCAAGGGTGTTGCCACCCATCGTGGTGAATGAGGCGTGGTGCCGTGCGACCTGCCAGCTGCCTTCGCGGGAGGATCCGCCCATGATGGAGAACGTCAGCCGGGCACCGCCGGGCGTCGGTGTGATGGCCGGTGCGGCGCTGGCTGCGGGCGCGGGGGCGTGCGTGACGTCTAGGTCCGCGGTGAGTTCCGCGAGCTCATCGGCGTACGTCAGCCGCCACAGCTTTGTGCTGCGTTCATCGAATTCAGTGACATTGAGCTGCCCATCAGCCAATGCGGCCGACAGCATGTCCGCCACATCTTGACGCGCGGCGGTGGAAACCCGCTTGCGTGGTAGGTGATCATCAGTCCGTTCAATCTCAGAATTCATGCTTTCAGCGTACCTAGCCAGGCCCGAACTGCACGGCGAAAGAACATGAAGGAATACTACTTCGGCCACAACTAACGGCAAACAGAATTTGCTACGAACGCCGAGGTTGAGAGCACCCAAGGGGCAACCGTGCATTACTGGCTTATCTCCGCTATTTCTGGTGAAGGACAGAACCGCCCGCGGATGACACGTGGTTTATGGACCTTTTCCCATTTGATGGAAAGAGCTGGACAGACACATCTATCGGTCGCGACTGCACCAACAAAATCGCGTGGAACGTGATTCTTCAGCGCGGAGGTTATCAAGGAATCACTGAAAAGCACCAGGATTTCCTACACAGGCATGACCCGAAGCGCGTCGACGTGGCTCAACTCATGCAAGAAGGTGTGACATGGGTCGATGGCCTGAAATGCCTGCCCAACGGCCCGGCTCTCTCATCTCGGGGGGCGGGCCGTTCTCGCGCATTGGGCACGGCGCATACGAAACGGCCACTTCCCGGTCGCTCTTCGTAGGGAGGGGGAAGTGGCCGTTAGAGGGTGTGCGCCTCTGGGAAGCGTGTCACCTTAGTGGTTCTGGGTTGTTCCTCTACTGGGTGAACTTCGCCAAAGTGGAGAAGAGAACAGCGAGGATTCCACCACCGATGATGGCGGACCAGAAGGTGATAGCGGTCTGCTTGCCTTCATCGGACTTGTCCATCCCGAAGATCTTGAAGATGAACGAGAGGAAGTCATCAGTCGAGGAACCCTGCTGCTCTGGGTCGGACGGCGCAGGATCGCCTCCGCCCGGGTTTTCGTTGTTGTTGTCGCCCTCACCCGGGGTCTGGTCATCACCCTCACCTGGGTTCTGGTCGTCGCCCTCGCCAGGGTTCTCGTTGTCGCCCGGTGCCGGGTCCTCGGGGTTCGGTTTTGGCTCCGGCGCCGGGGCTGCCTTGATGGTGGTTTCGTTCAGTTGGGTGGCGGTGGTCTGGCAAGTCGTTGGGACCTCGCCGACCGATGCCTTCAGCTTCACGTCGATGACGTTGCTTGCGGCGCCGACCGTGACCTTTTCACCGTCGGTGGAGCGCAGGGTGAACTCGGCTGGCTTCGCGGTGACAGTGACGTCGCGCATTGCAGTCTTCGATGCGGAGAGAACATTCGCGACGCTCAGTACACCGTTATTCAGGGTCACACCCTCAGGTGTGCCAACGAGCTCCGCGTTAGGGGAGACCTGCAGGCGGATGGTGCTGCCCTCGGCGCTCACCTTAGTTACGGCAATGAAGGCGCCGTGGGAGATCGTTGCGTCGCCAGTGGTGACCTTCACCGAAATATCAGCGCCAGCGTCGACCTCTTTGGGCATGTCAACGGTGACTTTCGCGGTTGTCTCAACGTCCTTGGTTCCTACGAGAGGTGCGGTGTAGGTGCACTTCAGTGCCAGGTCCTTGCTCGCGGCCTCAGCGGCGGCGTGGGGAATGGTTACGGTGCTTGCTGCGAAAAACAGGGATGCTGCGGTCACGCCGACGGCGGCACCGCGATTAATACGAAGGCTCTTCATGGGCCATCCTTTAAGTCTCGTACCAATTGCCAAACAGAGGATTCTGAGGCAAAAGTAAATATAACTGTGATGCGAGTCACCCGTGGAGAAATGGGGAAAATATTTTTTGGGGGGCGTCGAAAAGCAATTTGCTTATCGACGTCTCCCTTGTGTATCTTTTACTCCGATTCCACCAACGGGCGATGAGGTCGTTGGATGTGGAAAATGAACTCCCCGTTCACCTTGAATGGTTCGATGTTCATGCACGCGGAAGGGCCCCGAAAAAGAGCCCCCATTTTTGCGTGTCTGGGCATGGTTCCGTTCGGGGTGGGCGATAAGACGACAAGAAAGTGTTGGTATGCCAACTATTCAGCAGTTGGTCCGCAAGGGCCGCCACGATAAGAGCAAGAAGGTCGCTACGGCAGCCCTGAAGGGCTCCCCGCAGCGCCGCGGTGTGTGCACCCGCGTGTACACCACCACCCCGAAGAAGCCGAACTCCGCTCTGCGTAAGGTCGCGCGTGTGCGTCTGACCTCCGGCATTGAGGTTTCCGCATACATCCCGGGTGAGGGCCACAACCTGCAGGAGCACTCCATGGTGCTCGTGCGCGGTGGTCGTGTGAAGGACCTTCCGGGTGTCCGCTACAAGATCATCCGTGGTGCACTGGATACCCAGGGTGTCAAGGACCGCAAGCAGGCTCGCTCCCGTTACGGCGCGAAGAAGGGACAGTAATCAAAAATGCGTAAGCAGCAAGCACCGAAGCGTCCCGTCGTTAAGGATCCGGTTTACGGCTCCGAGCTGGTCACCCAGCTGATCAACAAGATCCTGAAGGACGGCAAGAAGTCCACCGCGCAGCGCATCGTCTACGACGCGTTGGAGATCTGCCGCGAGAAGACCGGAACCGACCCGGTTGGCACCCTGGAGAAGGCACTGGGCAACATCCGCCCGGACCTCGAGGTTCGCTCCCGCCGTGTTGGTGGCGCAACCTACCAGGTTCCGGTTGAGGTCCGCCCGGGCCGTTCCACCACCCTGGCGCTGCGCTGGATGGTTACCTTTACCCGTCAGCGTCGTGAGAACACCATGGTTGAGCGCCTTGCAAACGAGATCCTGGACGCATCCAACGGTCTCGGCGCATCCGTGAAGCGCCGCGAGGACACCCACAAGATGGCAGAGGCCAACCGCGCCTTCGCCCACTACCGCTGGTAGTTTCCCGCTTTGCTGCGTCTGGCACGACGCCTTTGCGGCGTGCTAATGCCAGATCAGCGAGGACGTGGCACAATTGACCAAGGAAAATATCCGCAAAGGCGTCTCACAGTCGCCCCGTTTAGATGGGGATGCGGCTCAAGGGCGTCGACGACAATTAAGTTGGGGTACACAACGTGGCACAAGAAGTGCTTAAGGATCTGAATAAGGTCCGCAACATCGGCATCATGGCCCACATCGATGCTGGTAAGACCACCACGACCGAGCGCATCCTGTTCTACACGGGCATCAACCGTCGTGTGGGAGAGACCCACGACGGCGGCGCAACCACTGACTGGATGGAGCAGGAGAAGGAACGCGGCATCACCATTACGTCCGCTGCTGTGACCTGCTTCTGGAACAACAACCAGATCAACATCATCGACACCCCGGGCCACGTCGACTTCACCGTTGAGGTTGAGCGCTCCCTGCGCGTTCTCGACGGCGCTGTCGCAGTGTTCGACGGTAAAGAGGGTGTGGAGCCGCAGTCCGAGCAGGTGTGGCGTCAGGCTGCTAAGTACGACGTCCCGCGTGTCTGCTTTGTCAATAAGATGGACAAGCTGGGCGCTGACTTCTACTACACCGTTCAGACCATCATCGACCGCCTCGGCGCTAAGCCGTTGGTTATGCAGCTGCCGATCGGTGCTGAGGATGACTTCGACGGTGTTGTTGACCTGATCAACATGCAGGCCATCACCTGGCGTGGCAAGACCGAGATCGGTACCGAGGGCACCATCGAGGAGATCCCGGCCGACCTTCAGGAGAAGGCTGAGGAGTACCGCGAGAAGCTGCTCGAGACCGTTGCTGAGTCCGACGAAGAGCTCATGGAGAAGTACTTCGGCGGCGAAGAGCTGACTATCGATGAGATCAAGGGCGCCATCCGCAAGATGACCGTCAACTCCGAGATTTACCCGGTCTTCTGCGGTACCGCATACCGCAACAAGGGCGTCCAGCCGCTTCTCGACGCGATTGTGGACTACCTGCCGAACCCGCTGGACATCGGTGAGGTCACCGGTACGTCCATCGATGGCGACGAGCAGCTGACCCGTAAGCCGTCCGTGGAGGATCCGTTCTCCGCACTGGCATTCAAGATTGCTGTTCACCCGTTCTTCGGCAAGCTCACCTACGTGCGCGTCTACTCCGGCCAGGCAATCCCGGGCGAGCAGATGCTCAACTCCACGAAGAACAAGAAGGAGCGCGTGGGCAAGCTCTTCCAGATGCACGCGAACAAGGAGAACCCGGTCGAGCACGCTGACGCCGGCAACATCTACGCGTTCATCGGCCTGAAGGAAACCACCACGGGTGACACCCTTTGCAGCCCGGACCACCCGATCATCCTCGAGTCCATGGACTTCCCGGATCCGGTGATCCAGGTTGCTATTGAGCCAAAGACCAAGGCTGACCAGGAGAAGCTGGGCACCGCTATTCAGAAGCTCGCCGAAGAGGACCCGACCTTCACCGTCCACCTCGACGAGGAGTCCGGCCAGACCGTCATCGGCGGCATGGGCGAGCTCCACCTCGACGTCCTCGTGGACCGCATGAAGCGCGAGTTCAAGGTTGAGGCAAACATCGGCTCCCCGCAGGTTGCTTACCGCGAGACCATCCGCAAGGCAGTCGAGCACCTCGACTACACCCACAAGAAGCAGACCGGTGGTTCCGGCCAGTTCGCGAAGGTCATCATCTCCATCGAGCCGTACAACCCGGACCCGGAGACCCTCGAGGAAGGCGAGTCCGCCATTTACACCTTCGAGAACGCCGTCACTGGTGGCCGCGTGCCGAAGGAGTACATCCCGTCCGTCGACGCTGGTATCCAGGACGCAATGCAGTACGGCTACCTCGCTGGCTACCCGCTGGTGAACATCAAGGCCACCCTGGAAGACGGCGCCTACCACGAGGTTGACTCCTCTGAGATGGCCTTCAAGCTCGCTGGTTCCCAGGCTCTGAAGGAAGCTGTGGCTAAGGCAAAGCCGGTCCTGCTCGAGCCACTCATGGCCGTCGAAGTTGTCACCCCGGAGGAGTACATGGGCACCGTCAACGGTGACATCAGCTCCCGTCGTGGCCAGGTGTACGCCATGGAAGACCGCTCCGGCGCCAAGGTTGTCAAGGCAAAGGTTCCGCTGTCCGAGATGTTCGGCTACATCGGTGACCTGCGTTCCGCAACCGCCGGCCGCGCAAACTTCACCATGGTCTTTGACTCCTACGGCGAGGTCCCGTCGTCCATCGCCCAGGAGATCATCGACGAGCGCAACGGCCGGGCCTAACGTCCAGCCGTCCCCGCTTGGCTCTTGCCAGTAAGTGTTGAGCGGGGGCTCACCCACCCAGTGGTAGTGGCCGGGCTGAGGTTGGTGCAGGTCACAGAACCCGCCCAGCTTGAGCCGGCCGTTACCACCGGGAGACCCCGTTGTGGTTTGAAAAACGGCCACGACAAATCTAGGATCAAGTAACTGGCACATTGTGAAATGGCCATTGTTTCCATGCCCTCGCACCGGTTCACTGTTCGATTACGTGGACTGTGTGGACCGAGTGCTAGGAAATGAAAACAAGGCAAAGTAAATCCACGTGGCTGCGAGAGTCGTAGTCACATGTACGTCCAGGAGGACAAACAGTGGCAAAGGAAAAGTTCGAGCGCACTAAGCCGCACGTGAACATCGGTACCATCGGTCACGTCGACCACGGCAAGACCACCACCACCGCTGCTATCACCAAGGTGCTGGCTGACAAGTACCCGGAGGAGAACAAGGCCTTCGACTACGCTGCCATCGATAAGGCTCCGGAGGAGCGCGAGCGCGGTATTACCATCAACATCTCCCACGTGGAGTACAACACCCCGAAGCGCCACTACGCACACGTTGACGCCCCGGGCCACGCCGACTACATCAAGAACATGATTACCGGTGCTGCTCAGATGGACGGCGCAATCCTCGTTGTTGCTGCTACTGACGGCCCGATGCCGCAGACCCGCGAGCACGTTCTGCTCGCTCGCCAGGTTGGCGTTCCGTACATCCTCGTTGCACTGAACAAGTGCGACATGGTTGACGATGAGGAGATCATCGAGCTCGTCGAGATGGAAATCCGCGAGCTGCTGGGTGAGCAGGACTACGACGAAGAGGCTCCGATCATCCACATCTCCGCTCTCAAGGCTATCGAGGGCGAGGAGAAGTGGGTTCAGTCCATCGTTGACCTGATGCAGGCTTGCGACGACTCCATCCCGGACCCGGTCCGCGAGACCGACCGTGACTTCCTGATGCCGATCGAGGACATCTTCACCATTTCCGGCCGCGGTACCGTTGTTACCGGCCGTGTTGAGCGTGGTGTCCTGAACCTCAACGACGAGGTCGAGATCATCGGTATCCGCGAGAAGTCCCAGAAGACCACCGTCACCTCCATCGAGATGTTCAACAAGCTTCTCGACACCGCTGAGGCTGGCGACAACGCTGCTCTGCTGCTCCGCGGTCTGAAGCGTGAGGACGTTGAGCGTGGCCAGGTCATCATCAAGCCGGGCGCTTACACCCCGCACACCAAGTTCGAGGGCTCTGTCTACGTCCTGTCCAAGGACGAGGGCGGCCGCCACACCCCGTTCTTCGACAACTACCGTCCGCAGTTCTACTTCCGTACCACTGACGTGACCGGTGTTGTGAAGCTGCCGGAGGGCACCGAGATGGTTATGCCGGGCGACAACGTCGACATGACCGTTGAGCTCATCCAGCCGGTCGCTATGGACGAGGGCCTGCGCTTCGCTATCCGCGAGGGCTCCCGTACCGTCGGCGCTGGCCGCGTGACCAAGATCCTGGGCTAGTTCTTAGCTAAACCAGGTTCTGGTTCTGCCAGAACAGCTCTTCAGAAGCCGCATCCCCTGATCGCAGGGAGTGCGGCTTTTGCTATGCCTGATTTCCGGTCGCTGTTACAGGTCGGGGAGGAAACCAAAGCGCACGTCCGGGTTTGGTGATCTGCAGTTGCTGAATAGTGGCCATGCTGACATACCGGAGTGTGGAGTTGATGGGCCGGTTTGACTATCGCACTGCGCAGCGTTCCGCGACCTGGGGTTTTGCGGTGCGTGATTCGCGATAGTCAAACCTGGGCATGCCGAAAGACCAGCTGTTGCTGGCTTTCGACATGTGTTGGCGGGCTATCTTCCGTACAGGAGTGTCATTGCCCCAAAGGGGTGGATGGTGTTGGGGATGAGGTGTCCGCGGGGTGATCTCCATTTGGGTGCGCCCCGGATGTTGTCTACCCGGCCGTGGTAGCTGCGTTCGGGGTCGTCGTCGTTGGTGCGGTTGTGATAGCGGCACAGCATGGCCAGGTTATCCATGTTGGTTAACCCGCCCTGTGACCAGGCTTTGATGTGGTGGACCTGACAGTTATCCGCCGCATGCCGGCAATCCGGTACTGGGCAGGTTGGTGATAGTGCTCTGGCTAGGTCGCGTTGTTTCTGGTTAGCAAACCGTTGCGTGTCATACAGGTTGACCGCACCTTGTTGTGGATGGAATACCGCCACTTCGAGTACGTCCCCAAAATTCTGGGCCAAGTATTCCGCACCGGTCATGGTGGTGCCATCGGTTAGCCCCAGGATGATGTCATCGCCTACACCACGGATGATTTTGATGTGTTCTTCTAGTGGGATCAGGATCAGTGGACGGGGGACAGCAGGAGCAATCCGAGCTGGAGTCTCGCCCACAGTGTCGGGACGAAGACCAAGGATGGTCATGAATGCTTCGTACATCTGTGGCCCGGCAGGCCCATCACCGGTGACTTTTTGGCGTAGTGCGTACTCGATGGCTGCCATGTCGTGTTCTGGACCCATAATGTTCATGGGGCGGGACTGTTTACGTGAGCGACCAAACCGGATTGTTGGCTCCGGGGCAGGCGTGTCCACTTCGGGGATGATGTCTTTCGCCCGACGCTGAAGCGTGTCGTAGTTTCCCTTGACCGACAACAGGGCAAGGCGTAACTCCCATGTCTTGCCGGGGTCTGTGATCCCGGCAAGACATGATTCGATGTAGGCGAGCTGATCCAAGGACTTCTTCGTCGAGCGAGCTATCTTGATCGCGTTGGCTTGTTTGCGGGTGAACTTGGTGGGCCCGTAGTAGACCTTGTGGACTTTGGTCCATTCGCGTACAAGGGCGGGTTTGCAGCCAGCGTCGAGGAGGACCTGGGCATCAAAGGATGCCAGGGTCTCGATCGGGTTGGTTAGACCCGCCACTAGTGCTGCAAAAGTGTTCATGCCACGCACACTAAACCGAAAACCAGAAACGTGCAGCTAGGGGCCAAAAAAGCCTGTGGATAACTCAAAAACTATCCACAGGGGGTGCGCGCGATAGCGCACGCCGAAACACGTAAAGAAGCCACATAACCTGCGAGAACAGAGCGAGTTCCCAAACCGGCAAAAAAGTTAAAGCCCGCGGGAAACAACCAAATTCTGAGCCGCGGCGGGGCACCGCTAGGTACATATGTGGTCGTTTACCCCTAAGCTCTGTGGGCGTGCATGACCCGACGCGTATTCCCCGAGTACTTGACCGCCTGCGTGAGGCGTGGGAGGGCCAGCCTGATCTTCCGCTGGCTACGCTGTTTGGCATTCTTGCGAATCAGGGTGCTGGGTGGGGCACTACGGATGAGGAGTTGGAGGACTTGCTTATCCGTGAAGCCCAGGAACACCCCGCTGAACTGCCGCGCACCGATGAGGGCTGTGTGGCCATGGATGTCCTGGTGGAAACAACCTCACCGGAACACCGTGTCACGCTGACGGCTGCAGGGGATGTGGTGGTGCGCTCCGGCACTGAGCGTGAACGGCAACCGAGCGTGTGGGGGTATAGCTCGGTGCGTCCCACCGGGCCGGGCAGGATGCTCGTGGTCGCGGACAGTGTTGGTGTGGAGCATCGCTTGGGTGTGGTCACGCTGATCTCCCGTGTGGAAGGCTCTGCGCTGCTGGAAGGGCTGGAGCGGTCGGAGATCGGTAACGCGGTGTGGCTCGCTGTCATGGAGGGAGGGGCCCGAGCAGTGGTGACGCAGCGCATTCACCTGTGGCAGGTGGAAGGGCGCTCTGTGCTAAAGACAGCGCAGGCGTGGGAGCGCATCGTCAGCGCGGAGCCCGGTGAAGACTTCCGCTACGCCCCAGCTGGTGGTGGCCAACCTGTGTCTCTCGGGCGGGTCGAACAAATCCTCAGGCTTGAGGCTTAAAGTGCTTTGACCTTGTCCAGGTGCAGCTTGAATACGGTGTCAATGTCCATGGTGTCCACTGCGTCGCGAAAATCCGTGTCCATCTGCTCCGCAAAGGAAATGATGGTGTCTAGCTCCACGTTGGGGTTCGCGTTGATGGTGAAGGTCACGGTGGGGCGCTGACCCACATAGGCGACAGTCTGTGTTGCCTTGCTAACAAAACTTGTGTCTTCGGCATGGTTGCAGGCGGCCTGAGCTACTCGCGCGACATTGATGCGGGTGTTGCCCAGCTCTGGTTGTGCGGGCATAAGGGTGCGGTTGCTGAAGGAGCGGCTGCGGATGTTCGGCAAGATCAGCAGCAGGGCAAGGACCAGGGAGACCACCAGTGCCCCGATCAGAGCAATGCCGTACCAGTCCATGCCAGGAACATCCATGAGTACGGAGCGGTTCAACGTTCGCACGAAGGGGGAGAGGTAGGGGATCTCCCAGTAAAGACCCACCGGCACGAGCCCACCGGCAACCAGCACCAACCCGAGCAGGAAGATAATCAGGCGGTCAAAAAAGGCGAGGACTTTGGTCATGGCATGTCCTTTGCTGGGGGTGCGGGCAACACGTTGACTTTCACGCGGGGAGTGGGCTTGAGCTTTTGTGCTTGCTCGGTCAGCGCGGAGGTGAGTTGGGTTTCAAGGTCAGCCGAGCCATCGTCAACAACGCTGACGGTGAGTTTGCGGCGGCTCGCACGCGAAGCGATGCTGGTCTGCCCCATCTCCGAACGCACCGCGGCGGTGGATTTACGCGCAATGTCCACGGGGCGTACCCACATCGAAGATGTAGGGGACACCACCTGAACGTAGCGCCGCGGACGGGGTTTCACAGCCGCGATGATGCACCACAGGCCCACCAGTGCCATGAGTATGCCCACGGTCACGCCCGCGCCATCGACGCCGGCAGACCCGAACCATTCAAAGGCAGGCCGCAGCCAGGAATTCTGCGGGTCGTCTGCTTGGTAGCGGTACCACAGATCGCGGCCAATCACGCTGGACAAGCCCAGAAGAAGCAGGCCGAGCAGGACAGTGAACCACCGTACGAGGGGGTTGCCCTTCGGTTCGGCGCCCGGTGTGGGGGTATCTGCCATGGTTTTAGCGTCTCTCCTTCCTGCTTGCGGTGGTTTCGGTGTAGGAATCCTGGTCCACGCGGTCCGGGTCGATGAAGATCTTGTCTAAGGGCCGTGGCTCCGGAACATGGGGGGAGGTGATGGGGGAGGGGGTGACGGTGATGCGTCGTAAAGCTTGCGGCATGGGACGCTCCACCGGAACGAACTTGGGGCGCCGCGCGGTGATCAGGCGAAGGGCTTTTTGCTTCTCGACGCTCACCGGCCTCAACCTTTCCACCCCCGGCACCTCCGCCCCCCGGGGAACAACCGGTGGCGGCGCGGCCACGGATATGGGTCGCACCGGTCGTGGGGTCTCAACGGGGGTCAACGGGGCAGCGTCAGGTACGTCGACGTGGCGCACGGACTCGTAAGTGGAGGAATCCACCGTGACCGGGCTGAGCTCCTGGGCCGGCTGCGTCACCGGGTACACTACGTGCGTGGCAGTGACCTGAACGGGGGTGGGGACAAACCCCACTGGGTGGTCGGCTAGATCCGAACGAGTGACAGTCGCCCCGGCAGTGACTTCCGCATCGGCCACCGCGATGTTCAGGCGGCTGACAGTCAATCCCGTCAACGTTTCCACATGGGCAACCACCGTACGGCGCACCTCATCGGTGATTGCGCCGACGGGGGCGGGGTAGGCGGTGACAATCTCAATGTCTAAAGCCACCAATCCCGCTGGGCGGTCAAGGTGCACATCCACCCGCGGAAAACTGCGTCCAGCGAGACCAGCGAGCTTTGCATCAACATCACGTGTCCCCGGCACGGAACGAATAGCCGCGCTGGCAACATGCGCGACTGTCTTTTCGCTGATGCGGTAGGAAGAGGGATCCATTATCCGCGACCCCGGCCGGAGGTGGCGCTGATGAGGGCAGCTACATCAATGCGGCCGTCCAGCTGCGCGCCGATGACGCCACCAATGGTGCCCAGCAGGAGGGTCGCGAGGAACCCGAGCCAGCCACCGAAAATCAAGGCGAAGGCTAACGCCACGCCGATGATGGCCCCGAGTGCTGTTTTGTTGGAAAAGATGTTCATGCTAGATCCACATTTCTACTTCGTGGGTGCGTGACGGACGGCGTCGGAGACCACCACATCCACGCGGGGTGAGCCCGGTACTTGAGCAAGTGCCGGGACGGCAAGGACAGTCGCTTGGACATCCCTGACCAGTTGAGGGATCTCGCGACGGGAGGACAAGTCATAGATGAGGTGAACTGCGATATGCGGGTTTTCCGTATCCGTCTCAAACACTTCAAGCCCCTCAATGAGCGCGCCAGGTAGTCGGAGTACGGCATGGGCCATCCGGCCACTGCTCAACCCCGCCACGCCGTCAACGGACAGGACAGCATCGCAGATCGCGTCAGCGATGTCCTTAGTAATGGTCAGGGGAGCCATCTACTGTTCCAGAACCTGGCCGTTGTTCGGTGTTGGCTGCTCGGTGCGGGCTGCGTCAGCGTCCGCGTTGTCATCCGGCAGATGCACGTCATGGACGGTGACATCCACGCGGTCAACGATGAGACCCGTCATGCGGGTGACAGCAACGGTAATGTTCTCGCGGATCGCGTTAGCCAGCTCATGGATAGCCACGCCGTACTCGGCGATGATGGCCACCGCCACGCTGGCATGGCCACTTTCTACCGCGACGTTCACACCCTGCTGCACATTGGTGGAGGAGGTCAATGACTCACGCACAGCACCCCACATACGGGCAGCGCCACCACCAAGGTTGTACACGCCGGAGACCTCGCGGGCTGCGATGCCGGAGATCTTGCCCACCACGTTGTCATCAATGACAGTGTTGCCGTGTTCCGTCTCCAGCACCTCATTGCGCTTCACCGGAGTTTCTTCCGTGGCAGCAGCTTCGTTCGTGGCCGGAGTGTTATTCGTTGCCATTAGTGGTCCTTTCGCCGTTAGTTATAAGCATCCTTGATGCGACACCTGTCCATCCTAGGGAGAAGCAAGCGCTACGGCTATAGCTTCTTTCGGCGGTCATTGAGCTTCACATCGTCATGGGGGCAAGCCGTGGTGAACGAACTGCAATAAATCAACTGCAATAAATGAACTCAAATAAACCAGGTGGATTAGCCTGGTGTGCCGCATTCGCCGTTTTGTCACCTGGCTTATTTGAAAACGTTTATTGCAGTCTGTTGTTGGGGGCGTCGATAAGCAAAAAGCGCAGTTTGCAAATGTGCGGTGAGGTGTGTTTGAATACTCGGGTTGCTTTAACACGACGCATCTGCGTCGCTGGTAGGGCGAACATGACACCTTTGCACGATGGGCTCTTGCTTATCGACGAAGGACCTGCGATCGAGCACAGGCCACCACAGAGTAGGCACTCTCGAGACCGGGGACCGGAGAAGGGGCATGGCAAATAAACAGCGGCAGTACGCGAAGGCCACGTCAGCGCCATTTTTATGGTGCACGTACCACCTTGCGAGCCTGACACTGCACACATGACGCGCCTGGCGCGTGCACGTGCGCGGCGGAAGCACTGACAAGCGTTGTTTATGCGCTTGCGCACCTTCCGAAGATGTCATGGCAGTCATTCATAAGAAAAGACACTGGCGTTGATGCCGGACCCAAACCGGACAACGTTATAGAGAAAAAGAAGACAGCTAGGTTTCCACCTCTTCGCTCTCGATTCACTTCGTTCACGTCGAGCGAAGCGAGAGGTGAACGTGGGACAGCGAGGAAGAGGTTGACGTGGCGGGACAGAAGATCCGCATTCGGCTGAAGGCCTACGACCACGAAGCGATCGACGCATCTGCGAAGAAGATCGTTGAGACGGTTACCCGCACGGGTGCCCGCGTCGTTGGACCGGTGCCGTTGCCTACCGAAAAGAACGTGTACGCCGTTATTCGTTCTCCCCACAAGTACAAGGACTCGCGCGAGCACTTTGAGATGCGCACGCACAAGCGCCTCATCGACATCCTCGACCCGACGCCTAAGACAGTTGATGCCCTCATGCGCATTGACCTGCCGGCCAGCGTCGACGTGAACATCCAGTAGGTCGTAGTAGGGAGAACTGACACATGACTAATGAGATCAAGGGCATTCTGGGCCGCAAGCTCGGCATGACCCAGATCTTCGACGAGGAGAACCGGGTTGTTCCGGTGACCGTCGTCGAGGCTGGGCCGTGCGTTGTCACCCAGATTCGCACTGAAGAGACTGATGGCTACTCCGCCATCCAGATTGCTTACGGCGACATTGATCCCCGTAAGGCAAAGAAGCCGCAGGCTGGCCACTACAAGAAGGCTGGCCAGAACCCGCGCCGCCACGTCGCTGAGATCCGTATGGATGACACCTCGGCGTACGAGCTCGGCCAGGAAGTGTCCGTCAATATCTTCGAGGGTGACACCTTCGTTGACGTTGTTGGCACCACCAAGGGCAAGGGCTACGCAGGCGCCATGAAGCGCCACGGCTTCGCTGGCCAGGGTGCCTCCCACGGTAACCAGGCTGCTCACCGCCGCGTCGGCTCCATCGGTGGCTGCTCCACCCCGGGCCGCGTGTTCAAGGGCACCCGCATGGCTGGCCGTATGGGCAGCAACCGTGTGACCACCCAGAACCTGAAGATTCAAAGGATCGACGGCGACTCCAACCTGCTCCTCATCAAGGGCGCTATCCCTGGTGCTAAGGGCAGCCTGGTTACCGTCAAGACCGCAGTGAAGGGCGGTGCTCACGCATGACAAACCTGACACTTGATGTCCACACCGCTGACGGAGCCACCAAGGGCACCGTTGAGCTCCCGGCTGAACTCTTCGACCGCGAAGCGTCTGTGCCCCTGATGCACCAGGTTGTGAACGCTCAGCTCGCAGCCGCACGCCAGGGCACCCACAAGACCAAGACCCGCGGCGAGGTTGCCGGTGGTGGCCGTAAGCCGTTCCGCCAGAAGGGCACCGGCCGCGCACGCCAGGGCTCCATCCGCGCTCCGCACTTCACCGGCGGTGGCACGGTGCACGGCCCGCAGCCGCGTAACTACGCGCAGCGCACCCCTAAGAAGATGATCAAGGCAGCTCTTGCTGGTGCTTTGACCAACCGTGCTCAGAACGACCGCATCCACGTGGTCGAGGAGCTCGTTCCGGGTCAGAAGCCGTCCACCAAGTCCGCCCGCACCTTCGTCGAGCGCCTCACGGACCGCAAGTCGGTCCTGCTGGTCATCGGTCGTGAGGACGTGAACTCCCGTCTTTCCGCACGGAACCTGCCGGGTATCACGATCCTTGAGCCGGGTCAGCTGAACACCTACGACGTGCTCAACGCAGACGATGTCGTCTTCTCTGTGGAAGCTCTGCACGACTTTGTCAACCGCGCCACTGCAGCAGTGGAGGATGAGAAATAATGGCCAAGATTGCTAACCCGCGCGACATCATCATCGCCCCGGTCGTCTCCGAGAAGACCTACGCGCTGATGGAGCAGAACACCTACACGTTCTACGTCGACACTGACGCAAACAAGACCCAGATCAAGATTGCCGTGGAAGAGATCTTCGGCGTGAAGGTCGCCTCCGTGAACACCGTCAACCGTGAGGGCAAGCGCAAGCGCTCCCGCACCGGTTGGGGTAAGCGGAAGGACACCAAGCGCGCTTACGTGACTCTCCGCGAGGGCAGCGACTCCATCGACATTTTTGGCGGCGTCGCCTAACGGCAACGAACCAAAAAGAGTTCGATACGAAAGAGGAAAATTATGGCTATTCGTAAGTACAAGCCGACAACCCCGGGTCGCCGCAACAGCTCTGTTTCCGAGTTCCAGGAACTTACCCGTTCCACTCCGGAGAAGTCCCTGCTGCGCCCGCTCCCGAAGAAGGGTGGCCGCAACACTCACGGCCACATCACTACCCGTCACCGCGGTGGTGGCCACAAGCGCCAGTACCGTGTGATTGACTTCCGCCGTACCGATAAGGATGGCGTGCCGGCAAAGGTTGCTCACATTGAGTACGACCCGAACCGCACCGCTAACATCGCTCTGCTGCACTACGCAGACGGTGAGAAGCGCTACATCATCGCACCGAAGGGTCTGACCCAGGGCACGATGGTTGAGGCAGGCCCGAACGCCGACATCAAGGTTGGCAACAACCTGCCGCTGCGCAACATCCCGACTGGTACGACCATCCACGCCGTGGAGCTCAAGCCGGGCGCTGGCGCCAAGCTTGCACGTTCCGCTGGTACGTCCATCCAGCTGCTGGGTAAGGAAGGCTCCTACGCAGTTCTGCGTATGCCGTCTTCTGAGATCCGCCGCGTGGACATCCGTTGCCGCGCAACCGTTGGTGAGGTCGGCAACGCTGACCAGATCAACATCCGCTGGGGCAAGGCCGGCCGTATGCGCTGGAAGGGCTGGAGGCCCACTGTCCGCGGTGTCGTCATGAACCCGGTCGACCACCCGCACGGTGGTGGTGAGGGTAAGACCTCCGGTGGCCGTCACCCGGTGTCCCCGTGGGGCCAGAAGGAAGGCCGTACCCGCAACCCGAACCGTTATTCCAACAACATGATCGTGCGCCGTCGTCGCCCGAACAAGAAGCGTTAAGAGGAGGTAACTTCATATGCCACGCAGCCTGAAGAAAGGCCCGTTCGTCGACGAGCACCTCCTCAACAAGGTGGACGCTCAGAACGAGGCTGGCACCAAGCAGGTCATCAAGACCTGGTCTCGCCGCTCGACCATTCTCCCCGATTTCATCGGCCACACCTTTGCTGTCCACGATGGACGCAAGCACGTGCCGGTGTTCGTGGATGAGTCCATGGTCGGCCACAAGCTCGGCGAGTTCGCACCGACCAAGACCTTCAAGGGTCACGTTAAGGAAGAGAAGGGGCGTCGATAAATCATGAGCGACACCATCACCTCCGCACGCGCGACCGCTAAGTACGTGCGTACGTCCCAGATGAAGGCGAACCGCGTCCTGGACCTCGTCCGCGACAAGACCGTGTCCGAGGCCCTGGCCATCCTGAAGTACGCGCCGCAGGCCGTTTCCACCCAGGTGGCAAAGGTCGTCGCGTCCGCCGCAGCCAACGCTGAGAACAACTTCGGTTTGGATCCGCGCACCCTGGTCATCTCCGAGGCTTACGCCAACGAGGGCCCGACCATGCGCCGTTACCAGCCGCGTGCTCAGGGCCGCGCATTCCAGATCCGTAAGCGCACCTGCCACATCACCGTGGTAGTGGAAAGCCAGAAGGAGGCTTAAACAATGGGTCAGAAAATTCACCCGCACGGCCTCCGGCTGGGTATCACTTCCGACTGGAAGTCCCACTGGTACGCCGACAAGTCCTACTCCGACTACGTCGCTGAGGACATCAAGATCCGCGAGTTCCTGAAGAACAACCTCGAGCGCGCCGGCATCGCCGACGTTGTCATCGAGCGCACCCGTGACCGCGTCCGCGTGGACATCCACACGGCACGTCCGGGCATCGTGATCGGCCGCCGTGGTGCTGAGGCAGACCGTATCCGTCGTGAGCTGGAGAAGCTCACCGGCAAGATGGTCGCCCTCAACATCCTCGAGGTCAAGAACGTCGACGCCAGCGCTGCACTCGTTGCACAGTCTGTGGCTGAGCAGCTGGTCAACCGCGTCGCTTTCCGCCGCGCAATGCGCAAGGCAATCCAGTCCGCAATGCGTCAGCCGCAGGTCAAGGGCATTAAGATTCAGTGCTCTGGCCGTCTCGGTGGCGCTGAAATGTCCCGCGTCGAGCGCTACCACGAAGGCCGCGTTCCCCTGCACACCCTCCGCGCTGAGATCGACTACGGTCTCGCCGAGGCAGACACCACCTTCGGCATCATCGGTGTCAAGGTATGGATCTACAAGGGTGACGTTGTCGGCGGTGTCCGCGAGTCCGAGCTGAACGCTCCGGGCAATGACCGCCGTGGCCGCGGTGACCGCGATCGTCGCCCGCGCCGTGGTGGCCAGCGCCGCCAGCGCGCCGAACAGCAGAATAAGGAGGGCTAAGACACATGCTTATCCCTAAGCGCGTTAAGTTCCGTCGTCAGCACCGTCCGGGCCGTTCCGGCGTGTCCAAGGGCGGCAATACCATCAACTTTGGTGACTACGCTCTGCAGGCTCTCGAGCCGGCGTACATCACCAACCGCCAGATCGAGTCCGCTCGTATTGCCATCAACCGCCACGTCAAGCGTGGTGGCAAGGTGTGGATCAACATCTTCCCGGACCGTCCGTTGACCCAGAAGCCGCTCGGCGTGCGTATGGGTTCCGGTAAGGGCCCGGTGGAGAAGTGGGTGGCCAACGTTAAGCCTGGCCGCATCCTGTTTGAGATGTCCTACCCGAACGAGGCAGTGGCTCAGGAAGCTCTCCGCCGTGCAGGCGCGAAGCTTCCCTGCAAGACCCGCGTTATCTCGAAGGAGGACCTGTTCTAATGGCAGTTGGAACCCCCGCACACGAGTTCCGTGAGCTGAATGATTCCGAGCTCAACGATCGTCTGTCCGCGGCTAAGGAAGAGCTGTTCAACCTGCGCTTCCAGCTGGCCACTGGGCAGCTGACCAACAACCGTCGTATTTCGGCGGTCAAGCGCGACATCGCACGCATCTACACCGTGCTGCGCGAGCGTGAACTTGGTCTGTCCACCGTCCCTGGTGCTGAAGGAGCGAACTAATGGCTGACAACACCACCGCACAGGCCCCGAAGGAAAAGGGTCTGCAGAAGCGTCGTCGCGGTTATGTCGTGTCCGACAAGATGGACAAGACCATCGTTGTCGAGCTCGAGGACCGCAAGTCCCACGCCCTGTACGGCAAGATTGTCCGTACCACCAAGCGCGTGAAGGCACACGACGAGGAGAACACCGCTGGTATCGGCGACCTCGTCCGCATCGAGGAGACGCGTCCGCTGTCTAAGGACAAGCACTTCCGTCTCGTCGAGATCATCGAGAAGGCTCGTTAAGCCCAAGTCGCTTATCGACGATTCTCTTACCCGCCCCTGCCCCCAATCCTTTCTGGATCGGGGGCAGGGGCGGGGTCTTTTGTGCCGCCTTTCTTTAGACTGGCACCTATGTTTCGAAAGATTGTCGCCTTGGTTGCGGTTTTGTCTACCTTCGCTCTCGGTGGATGTGTAGGTGGGTGGTCGGCGCAGTATCGCCTCAATGAGTTGGCGGAGTGGGTTGGCACCCAGCCTGCCTTGGATAGTCTGAGTGTGTCGCGGGCGAAGGAGATGGGGCTTTTCGGAAGCACGCTTTCTGACACCCTTCAGGCGCAAGGCGCGCTGCATGTGACAAGCGTTGTCGAATTCGCTACTGCCTTGGATCAGCTGAACGCTAAGTTCGATGAGCTGCCGTTTAGAGAACACCGATTCTTGAAGGTCGACGTCAAGGCTGATATCCAGGGGACGGAGTTCACGTGGGAAGGGTTCAGGTGGGAGCCGGGGTGGCGCGAGAGGTTGACAGAACTTCTTGACCTTTTCGCAGCCCCCGAGGTTCGCACTGTGAATGTCCGGCATGACGACGACGTCCTCTGGGTCAAAGTGGAAAGGGACTTTCAGGTCAGCGACGATGATGCGCGCGCATACCGTGACAGGGTGTTCCACTACTTAGACGACACGAAGGCCACGGAACTAATCGATTTGTTTGGATTCCCACTGCTGCACCCCACCGAGCCAGATGGTGGGGCTGCTTCTCCGTCGCTTCGTCTCTCGGGGTTCCCCCAGGGGTATGTAGCCACAGCAGCTTTCGCGGAGAAAGTAGACGCTGCAATCCCCTATGCGGTGCGAAGTGTGTGGAGTAATGAGATTTCGTATTCATGGAGGTTTTTCACCGAGGATGAGTACGACGAAGAAGTGATGAAGCAGCTCAAGGAGTTGCTCTCACAGCCGGAAGCCGGTAGCCCCATCAAAGTCGAGATCATAAGCAGCAAGAGGATTCTGGGCACTGTGGATACGAGCCCAACGCCAGAGAAGCTTCCTAAACATCCTGGGAAGTGGCAGGAGGACATGGAGCGAGTGTTTTTTGGCTGAAGCCCACCCCTACACTGGCTGTCATGTTCCGGAAAATCACTGCCGTCGTGGCCGCGTTAGCTAGCCTTGCTCTCGCTGGGTGTGTGTCATCAAAGATCACGCGTGAACTCGCCCCGGAACTTTCGCAGTGGGCAGCTACTCAACCCGCGCTCGTCGATGTGAAGTTTTCAGCTGCCCTGGCAGGCGGTATCCCGACCAACAACATTGACGTGGTCGGCGACGTGCATGTGGGCAGTGTGGCTGAGTTCTTTTCCGCTTTGGATCAGCTCTACGCCAGGCTGGCTGAGATGCCTGACGGAGATCGTCTCGGGTTGGATCTGAACGTCAACGCCGACATCGAGGGCACCCCGTTTACCTGGAAAGGCCGCAATTGGGAGCCGGGCCGGGATAAGGAACTAACCGCGGTTTTCGAGCCGTTCGCAGCGCCCGAGATACGCACGGTTTTGATGGACGATTTCTCACGCGGCTTGCGGGCCGAGGTTTATCGTGATCGTGAGACCAGCGACGAGGACGCGCATGCCTACCGTGACACGGTGCTCCGCCACCTGGACGTCGTGCAACCGACCGGCAGCATCGAACTGGTTGGGTTCCCGCTGGCGCGTCCCACACTTTCTGAAGAGGAAGGACCCTCCAGGCGCATCTCGCCGGTGCTTCGCCTTTCAGAGTTCCCCCGAGGCTATGCCGCCACAGCTGCTTTCGCGGACAAGGTGGATGCCGCAACCCCCTATGCGGTGCGATCCGTTTGGAGCTTTGAAGGTTTCTACCACTGGGAGTTTTACACCGAGGGGGATTATGACGAGGCAGCGATGAAGCAGCTGAAGTCCGTGCTTTCCAGCTCAGCAGCCGGCGCCCCCGTTGGGGTGCAAATCAAGGGGCCGGACGGCCGCCTGGGCGAGGCAATTGTTGGGGCACCAATGGACGAACAGCCTGAGGACACCGGGCCATGGGGTGACCGCATGGTTCAACTTTTCGCTGATTAAACTGCTCGATATGGCGCTTTCCCAGCGGTTACGGGCGACTCTCACCCAATTCCACGCGGACCGTCCTGCCGGTGCGGATGAGGACGTGCACATGTGCACCGCCATCGTGGACCACGTAATTAACACGTACTCAGCGTCGGGTGATCTGGTATTCGACCCCTTCGCTGGATTTGGCACGACGCTGTCCCGCGCCGTAACGCTCGGCCGCCGCGCAGCCGGCATTGAGCTCCTCCCAGATCGCGTGGCCCAGATCCAGGCAGCCGTGCCAGAAGCAAGTATCGTCACCGGTGACGCGCGCCGCACCCTGCCGCAGCTAGCTTCCGCGGAGCTGCGCCCCGCTGTCGACCTGATTCTTACTTCCCCGCCCTATATGGCCGCAACGGAGACGGATACAGATCCGCTCGAAGCCTATGAACGGGGAAGTGGGGACTATCAGCGCTACCTCGCTCAGCTCAACGCCGTGGCGCGTCAATGCTCACGCCTCGTACGTCCCGGCGGTCACGTGGTGTGGAATGTTGGCAACATCCACCATGCCGGTGCACTCACCCCGCTTATCGACGACTGCGCCGCCCTACTCGCCGAACACCTCGAGCAGGTAAGCGTTACCGACATCGAGTGGGACGAGTATCCGCACGACATCACTCGCGATGCTCTGCTTGTGTTCCAGCGTGGAAAAACTGGTTAATGGCTGGGAAACGCTGAGTAGCCCGAGTAAAAGACTGCTCCCCAGGAGCCGGATTGGCCTGCCGGTGCAACGAATAGGGGCAGTTCAGGGTGTGGAGGTCCGGCAGTTCTGTCTTTTAGGATGGTGGGCATGATGCGGAAAGTCATTGCTGGCGTTGTTGGTGCAGTTGTTCTAGCGCTTTCTGGCTGTGTGGACCCGACTGCAGATGAGCAGGAGGCGTTGGCACAGTGGGCTGCCACGGACCCGGTGTTTGAGGGGCTGACGTTCTCTTCGGTGATTGCGGGCGGCATTCCATCGAGCACGATCTCGGTGAGTGGTTCCGTGAATGTGCACGATGCCCCCGAGTTCGTGGCTGCCTTGGCCACGCTGCATGAAAAGGGGGAGGAACTCAATCAGGAGATGACTTCGCATGTGCACGCGGATCTGGATGGAACGGCTTTCAAATGGCAGGGCCCGTTCCCAACCGCGGAATTCGGAGCACAATCTGGAGAGCAATTGGCGCCGTTTGCAGCACCCGAGGTGGCAGAGGTCTCCATCTCGGCTTCGAGCCCGGATGGGGAACTGAGTGTGGTGGTGTTGAGGGAGACGTCGATAAGCGATGGCGCGGCACGTGAATTTCGTGACCGTGCGTGGGAGCATCTTGACGCGCACGGGGGAGGCATATTTAACCTGCGCGGTTTTCCGCTGCACAAGCCCGCGCGGCTGGACGGCGTACCTGGCTGGGGTGATCTCGCCCCGAGCCTTAAGCTTTCACCAGACAGTGGGAGCGTGAACGCATTCGTTGAACAGGCAGAACGCGTTGATGCCGCAAGTAACCTTTACCTGTATGAGACGGGCAATACCGGCCTGCTGAGCGTGTGGTACTTCTACACCGACGGCGAATACGATCCCGCGGAGCTAGATCCGATCAAAAAGATCCTGTCTCAATCCGTCGACGGCAAAGCTGCCAACCTGATAGTCAACGGACCTGAAGGCGAAATCGAGCGGACAATCGTGGGAGAGTAGTGCACCTGATGCGTGGGCTTACGTGCCCGCGGCGACGGCGATGTATTCGGTAAAACGCACGTAGTCATCCCGGATCTCCGCTAACGGCGCGACAACGGTTGTCTCCGACATCGCAGCAATTTCTTTGCGGAGCGCTGTGCGCGTACGCCGCTTGATATTGCTACCGACGATCCCTCCAACACCCGCAGACATCAACCCGATGACCACGCCAGTGAGGATTCCCACCATGATGAGCAGCGTGGGGATGGGCCATCCCTCGACGTCCGGCACAAGATCTTCGCCTAGAAGTGGGGTGAGAATTCCCGGTACGAGCGCCACGATGAGATACCACAGCGCGCCAACGAGCGCTGCGACAAAGGCAAGCCATTGAATGAAGGTGAGCACGCGCCACGCCTTTGAGGGTTCCGCCGGGAGCTTTGTCCGCGTCACAGCAACATCGAGTTCGGCCGGAACACTCACAGCCACGTCATCAGCACGGTCGAACACGGCTCCAGCCCACTGGGGTGGCAAACCTTCCGCAATCGTGGCCGCATACTCGCGGACACCCTTGTTGGCCACAGCCTTTGAAGCAGCGTCCAACTCAGGCAGGGATGAGCGATGAACACCAACACTATCTGGTTCTTCGCGCAGCCCCAGCCGTTTTAAGGGGTCAGGCCGGAAGCGTGCCATCCAGGAAACAACGGGCCAGCCGGTGCGCTGAAAAAGCCTCTTGCGGTACGCAGCCGCAGTGGTGTTGGCCAGACGGTCTGCTCCCACAGCGTGGCTCAAGGCCTTGTCTAGCTCGCGTTTTGCGCGTTTATCCGGGGCGCTTGTCTTGGTGCCGTGGGCAAATTCATCGGTGACGGACACAATGTCTGCCTCGATTCGGGCGGATTGCGCCGAGTGAGCACGGGCGACGCGGGCAATGGCCGCTCGAACATCACCAATACCTGCACCGGTGAGCGTCGATGTAGGCAGAACAGAGACATGTGTGAGGCCATCAGAGCGAAGCAGCTGCGCATAAGACTGTGCAACGGTGGGCACATCCCCAGAATCCAGCAGGTCTGATTTATTCAGAACAGCAAGGGTAACTGCAGAGTGGTTGGCATGCGGTTGGATGAACTGTTCATGGATGACACTGTCGGCATACTTCTCTGGGTCGGAGACCCACACGAGAACATCCACTTGACCTGCAAGACGGGTGGCAATCTCCCGGTTGGATAGTTCTACCGAGTCGAAATCTGGGAGGTCCAACAAGATCAATGGCCCAGCACCAGGAGCGAATTCACCGGGGCGTGTCCGACGGTCTTCCACCTCAAGCCAGTCGAGCAGTTCCTCTGAACCAGCAGGTTCCCAGACCGCTGCGAGCGGCGAGGAGGTCGTTGGGCGGCGTGCAGCAGCCTTGCCTAAATCTTCCCCAACAACCGCGTTGAACAGCGATGTCTTACCGGAACCCGTTGCCCCGAAGAAACCAACAACAGTGTGCTCTGCCGACAGGGCGCGACGTTCTGCCCCCGCGCGTGCCACGTTTTCTAACCGTTCCCTTTGCGCAGGCGAGAGGTACGGTGCACCAATCTCGGCGGCATCTTTTAAAGCCGTAAGGCGCTCACCAAGCGGCGCGGTGCGTTTAAACAGTGCCACCGGATTCTCCTTCCGCTTGTTGCGCGGGGCGCTGGAAACCGCCACGGAGTTGAGTGAACAGATCACGCAAGGGTCCACGTTGCGCGGATGCCGCTAGATCCGTGGTGCCTCCACTGTCTTGGTCATCCTGAGTAGCAGGGGCCAGCGCGCGCGAGGCGACGTTGGTTGTCCCGGCCAATTCAGGGAACCGCCCGGCAACGGCGGTGCGGGCAGTACTGACTGCTTCCTGTAGCTCGCCTGCTGGAGTGCCTTCAACCAAGGGATCAGTGACGGGGTAGAAGCGCGCGCGTTCGCGTTGCAGGAGCGTGTAGAGGCGCTCATTCAAATCATTGCGGGCATCAGTGGCCATGCGACGCACCGTGTCTTCACCGAAGATTGTTTCCAACAGCTTCTGGCCAAGCACCGCTGACCCACCAGCGATGGCAACTTCAGAGCCCGTGATCCCCGCCGTGGAAGCAAACACGACGAGCATGAGTGCCACGGTGAGGACATTTAAACCAAAAGACATGGCGCGGGCACGCTGCCGCTTCGCCCCAGCGGTTTCCTGGATGTGAGCGAGCAACGCAGCCTGCCATTCCCTCACGAGTGCCGCCGCTTGGGCATCAATATCCTCGCTCGAACGTGCCAGAGCCGGATCAGCGGCAGCGCGAAGATCTGGGGCAACTGCGCCGATGTGGGCCCATGAACGGGCGGCCGCGGTATCGGCGGCATCAACGATGACAGCATGTAAGCCAGATTCCAGTTCTGTTTCCACCTCGCGCAACGGGGCAGGCTCGCCACTGAAGAAGCTGCCAACCTTATCCATGGCGTTGGAAAACCAGCGTTCGAATCCGCGGGTCACATCGGAGGTACCCACCACGTCCTGCCAGCGGTTCATCACCTCGGTGCGTAGCAGCTTGCCATCGGACGTGGCATCGATGACATGGGCATGTGCGGCCGAATACTGCTCATCAATCGCGGTATTGAGTTGGCCGGCGAAGGCTTCTTGGCGGGAACGGGCCTCCACCACAGCGTCGATACGCGAAAGGGCCCCGATGATTGCTCCCGCGACAGTTTTTCCAGCCACTGCGCGGCGCGCGACAGAATCTTCAGCGAGACCAGTGAGATACGCGCGCACATCAGCAACAAACTCATCGCGAAGGAATTCGCCGTCCGTGCCAGCGCCATCGCTGCCCAAGCCAGGTACGAATGGGACAGTGAACACGGTGGCGCCACCCAGCCCGGCCTCATCCATCATCCGGCGCAAATCATCGGGAACGGTTGCAGCCGCAGACTCATCAAGACGATTCAGCACCACAACAACTTCGATGCCTCTTCCCGCAGCATCGTGCAAAAAGTTCCACACAAGCTGATCGGCATAACGCGCTGGTGTAGTAACAAAAACCCACAGATCTGCAGCGGCCAGCAGTTGTGATGCCAACGCTCGATTCCGGTCATCGATTGAGTCAAAGTCCGGCGCATCCAACAGCGCTAAGCCAGCCGGGATGCTAGAGGTAGGGACAATCCGCAGCGTGGTGGATTGTTCATCCCCTGCGCCATGGGATCGTGCCAAGCCAGGAAGGACCTGAGGCGAATTGAACCAATCAGCGTCATCCGGGTGAGCCACCAGCACAGGCTGGCGGGTAGTAGGCCGGATCACGCCCGGATTGGACACGTGTTCACGCAATATCGCGTTAACCAGGGTTGATTTACCGGATCCCGTGGAGCCACCGATCACGGCTAGTAGCGGCGCATCCAGATTGGCCAGCCGGGGCAGAATATAGTCATCCAGCTGGTTCACAATGGCACGAGCATCTTCAGCTGCGTCATCCAGCCGGGTTCCGGCGAGAGCATCGCGCAGCCCGTGCATAGCATCGAGCATGTCAGGCGTAGAGGACTTCACCTGATCCATTCTGGCAGATGACATAGTGAGCAGCCGGGCACACCATGGCGTATGTGGGCGCACAGCTACCCCCAGAAGGGAGCACTGAGGAAAACCAATGGCAGAAGATGCCAGCTAATCCTGCGGTAATTCGCAGAGTCCTTTAATATTGGGGGTTGCTGGGACTGACCGGCTCTACTGCATTAATTCGTTCCCCGAAGATATGGAGACCCCTATGAAGCTTCGTCGTTTTGCGGCAGCTGCTCTTGTTGCTACGTCTGTGTTCGCCGCTGCTCCGGCAGCTAACGCTCAGCCGGCTCCGGAACCGCTGGCACAGGTTCTGCGTGAGATTGAGGCACGTGCGGGTTGGCAGGCTCAGAACCTCATCCTGGTGCCGGCTGCCCTGTCCGCCACGTCCATGACGATCAGCATCATCACGTCCATCATTAACGCAGCCATCAAGAAGTAAGCCGCCAGTCGGTTAATACAGAGTTTAAGGAAATAAGACATGAAGATTCGTCGTTTCATTGCCGCTTCGCTGGCCGCTACTGCCATCACCGCTGGCGTCACCGCTCCCGCTCAGGCTCAGACCTACCCGGAGCCGCTCAACCAGGTGATGAATGAGCTGCGCAAGATCGGTGGTCCGCAGGGCCCGAACGCACTGCTCGTCCCCGCAGCCCTGTCTGCAGTTGGTCTCATTCCGAGCATCCTGAGCCTCCTTGCTGTAACTGGCGTTCTCACCGCCGGCACCATCGCAGCATCCAGCTCCTAAATTAAAAACAGAAACAGCACCATCCCTTAAGGCCTGAACAGGCCATGGGGGATGGTGTTTTTCTTTTTCGCACTCCGAAAACCTAGGCGAACCAGCATGGATTTGGGTTTACCAGGGGGAGCGTGGTTTAATACCACAGTTGTCTAAACGCTGGTCGTAGCGGATGCGCGTTTCCGAGTTGAAGCTGCGAGACCCTTCGACGGTGGGTTCCACTGTTCGTCGATAAGCGAAAAGGCACAAAGACATTGACCACGTGCGTACAGGACGGAAATCTGGCGCACATTGATCCAGGTCAGGAGACCAAAAGTGATTCAGAAAGAATCGCGTCTGAAGGTCGCCGACAACACTGGTGCACGCGAAATTCTGTGCATCCAGGTGCTCGGCGGTTCTGTTCGACGCTTCGCCGGTATCGGCGACACGATTGTCGCCACCGTGAAGGAAGCTGCCCCCGGCGGCAACGTCAAGGAAGGCGAAATTGTTCGCGCTGTTGTGGTGCGCGCAAAGAAGGAAACCCGTCGCCCGGACGGCTCCTACATCTCCTTCGATGAGAACGCTGCAGTTCTGATCAAGAACGACACCGAGCCGCGCGGTACCCGCATCTTCGGCCCGGTGGCACGCGAGCTGCGCGACAAGAAGTTCATGAAGATTGTTTCTCTCGCTCCGGAGGTGATCTAGTTGAAGATCAAGAAGGGCGATATGGTCCAGGTCATCGCTGGTAAGGACAAGGGCGCGCAGGGTCGCGTCATTGAGGCTTACCCGAAGCGCGACCGCGTCCTCGTTGAGGGCGTCAACCGTGTGAAGAAGCACGTGGCCAACTCCTACAATGAGCGCGGCGCTGAGTCCGGCGGCATTGTTACCCAGGAAGCAGCGATCCACGTGTCCAACGTGATGCTCGTTGACTCCGATGGCAACCCGACCCGTGTGGGCTACCGCTTCGATGAGAACGGCAAGAAGGTCCGCGTGGCCAAGTCGAACGGGAAGGACATCTAATGAGCGAGGCTAACTACACCCCGCGTTTGAAGACGCGCTACAAGGACGAAATCCGTGGCAAGCTCTCTGAGGAGTTCGGCTACGACAACGTCATGCAGATCCCGGGTCTGACCAAGATCGTGGTCAACATGGGTGTCGGCGACGCTGCTCGTGACTCCAAGGTGATCAACGGTGCCCTCGAGGACCTCACCGCCATCACCGGTCAGAAGCCGCAGCTGCGTCGTGCGAAGACCTCGATTGCTAACTTCAAGCTGCGCGAAGGCATGCCGATCGGCGCGAAAGTCACCCTCCGCGGCGACCGTATGTGGGAGTTCCTCGACCGTCTGCTGACGGTTGCTCTCCCGCGTATTCGTGACTTCCGTGGCCTGTCCGACAAGCAGTTCGACGGCAACGGCAACTACACCTTCGGCCTGTCTGAGCAGACCATGTTCTACGAGATCGACGTGGACAAGATCGACCGTCCGCGCGGTATGGACATCACCGTTGTCACCACCGCTGTCAACGACGAGGAAGGCCGCGCGCTCCTGCGCCACTTCGGCTTCCCGTTCAAGGACAAGGGTGGCAAGATGCAGCGCCCATAAGCTTTTGCTTATCGACGTCTCACTTGGCCCCCACCACGCAGCCTTCCCGCTGGGTGGTGGGGGTTTCGTCTTTCCAAAAGATTTCGGTTACATGTCGATGAGGGCCCAGCCAACCTGCGGCAAGCGTTCACCGGTAGCCATCCACGTTTCAAATGTGGCGAGGGTCTCGTCGTAACTGGCGATCATTGCCTGGTAGTGGGCATCAGGGCCGCCGTCGCGGACCTCCACCTGGTACGCCTCTATAGCGGGCCGGTAGATCGTTTGGATGAACTTGTGTTCTTTGCTGGTGTCTTCGACAACGAGGAAGTCCACGGCGTCGCTTCCATGGTCATGGTAAAAGATCATTTCCTGGGTCGTACGGCCCAGCCACTGTGGCAGTGCGCGGAGGGAAGCCCAGGCAATGTCCCATTCGTTTGTGCGGATAGACATGCCCGGAATTTCATCACCGAAGGCGAATACGAGGCCGTCAAGCTCGGAGACGACTACTAGCCCCTTTCCCGCAGTTGTCTGTGATAGGCGCTTGATGACCAAGGAGACCACATGGTCCGATACGTCCACGACGAGGCAGCGTTCGCCGCGAAGCCCAGTCCTGTCGGGGTAGAGGAGACCGTCGTCGATGAGGTCGCGGTTATCCTGCAGGATCTGGTTGTGTAGCTGCACCAGGTATTCATCTGATACCTGTGGTCCGTCGGTGGCAGCGACCACGGCCTCGATCAGCTCTTGGTCGGGCATGGTCAGGGGTGCGTCAGGTTTGTGGATGATCAGGTCTGTGTTTCCCATGTTTCTTTCGTTTCGGCGTGGCTTTCCGTGTCTTTTATTCAATACACTTGTCAGGTTACTGTTCTGTGCTCAAAGGTGAAGCTATGAGTAACCTGAAAAACCAAAGCGCGGCCGTAGTGATGGAAGGTGCATCAGCCCGCATTGTGGACTGTGCCACTTTCAGCTTGCCGCGAGGATCGATGACAGCACTAGTCGGGCCATCGGGCTCAGGCAAAACCACGTTGATGCGCATGATCGTGGGAACCCAGGCCAATGTCCAGGGTGAGGTGCGGGTACTTGGGCTGCCCGCAGGCCATCCCGATTTGCGGACGCGGGTGACGTACGCGACCCAAGCTGCGAGTATTTTCGACGATCTCACTGTCCGAGAGGATCTTGACTACGTGCGCAGCATCTATGGCTTGCCGGTGGGGCGGTGCAAGGAGATCGTCGACAAGCTTGATTTGCAGAACCACGTCGGTAGCATCTGCGGAAATCTGAGTGGTGGACAGCGCAGCCGGGTGAGTCTTGCGATGGCGCTACTACCGTATCCGGAGCTCTTGATCCTAGACGAGCCGACTGTCGGCCTTGACCCGTTGCTGCGGCGCCAACTGTGGAATCTCTTCCATGATCTGGCGGAAGAGGGCACAACACTCATTATCTCCAGCCATATTCTCGACGAAGCTGAGCACTGCGACCAGGTGCTTTTCGTGCGAGATGGGGATGTCATGCGCACGACCCGCGACAGCATCGTGGCGCAGACGGGAACCGCGAACCCTCGTGCTTGTGTTTGTGGTCCCGGCGTTATTGATGGCTTTGTTGTATTGGATACTCATTGATACTCCGTTGTTCGGACGCATCGCTCACGCGATTTTCGCGCTGTTTCCATTCTTGGTGATGTTCATGGTTGCGTCGATTACAACGCTGCGAGAGCGGCGTTCCGGGACGCTCGAGCGAACGCTCACCATGCCAGTGTCACGTGGCGCATTCATTGCAGGTTACGCGTTGGCGTTTAGCCTGCTCTCGCTCGTGCAAACCTTGATCACTGTTGGTGTGTGCGTAGCATGGCTCGGCGTAGAGGTAGATGGGTCTCTCGGCACTTTCTTTGGCATCGCGCTTCTCGACGCCTTGGTGGGCACCGCCGCAGGCCTCACCTCCTCCGCATTTGCGCGCACGGAATTCCAGATCGTGCAGTTCGTTCCGGCGGTGGTGGTTCCACAGTTCCTCCTGTGTGGGCTTCTCGTGCCACGGGCGGACATGCCACGTGTACTCGAATTGATTTCGGCAGCCATGCCGGTGAGTTATGCCGTCGACGCCATGCAAACCCTGGGAGGCATGCCTGCACAAGTCATATCATCGATCATGGGCTGTGGCTCGGGGTTACCCATGGCGGCCAGAATATCCGGAAAACGCACCGGACATTCGGTGGTGAAGTCCACGACAGGCTCGTACCGCACCCGTTTATCTGCTGGTAAGGAGGGTGACTGCGCTCGGATCGTTGCTTCCGTGTCCTCGTTTCGCATGGCCACCTCGTAGATGTGCCGCATCGTGTCTACATCACCGGTGAGTGAGATCACTCCAGGCTCATGCTTTACGTCGACTGTGTTGGGGGCGACCCAGGCAGCGTCGATAAGCATGCGGGCAACATCCTTCGGACCTGTAGCTGCCACGAGTGTGGGAGGCAGAAAATCCTCAAACACGAAGACATTTCCCACGCCCCCGATTTCTGAGAAGTGGAGAGTCTCGCCCGTGAACCGGCACCGCGCGGAGGCAAACAAGCGGATGAAATGCAGGTAGTCATCGCAGTCGGTGGATAGGAGTAAGCCGAGGGTGCCCCAGGAATACCCAGTATTGTGGATGAGCCTATGGACGGCCATGAAAGCATCCATGGCCAGCCCATCAAGCGGATTCAGATCCTCGGGCCACGCATTATCCTCGGCCTGATCAAACTGGTCCTCGAAACGATCCAGCAGATCTCGTGCCTCCTGCGGAAGAGAGAACTGACCCGTCGCTTCGTCGTACTCGAGATGGTTGATCACGGCCCGTACGTCAGGCCACCGCGCGGCGCACGGGCGGATGAAACCTTGGAGCAACACTTTGACAGTGGCTAGCGCTCCAAGGACCTCGGCCGTAGCGGAACCTGCACGGTCCAGGGCCTCGTCGTAATGCATTGATGTCGCCCTGGCTGCTACCCGACGAGCCCGCCGTCCACCATCACCTGGCGCAGTACCTCTGCGGAGTGCTGGAATTGCTTGGACTCTGTCTCGTCGAGCGTGAGTTCGACGACATCGCGGATGCCGTTGCGATTGATCACAGCCGGGGTGCCAATGTAGATGTCCTCGAGGCCGTACTGGCCTTCCAGCAGAGCACTGACCGGCAGCACCACGTCCTCATTACGCAGGACAGCACGGGTGATGCGGGCAAGGCCACCACCGATACCGTAGGACGTTGACCCCTTGGCCTGGATGATCTTGTAGGCAGCGTCCCGGGTTTCCTCAAAAATGGTGGTCATGTCGGAGGAAGCTTCCGGGTTGTGTTCCGCGGCCTTCTTGAGTTTCTCCGGCAGAGGGACGCCGGCGACGCTGCCGGTGGATACGACGGGCAGCTCCGTATCGCCGTGCTCGCCGATGACGTAGGCGTGGACGGAGGTGGAGCTCATGTCGAAGTACTCGCCGAGTGAGTGGCGGTAGCGTGCCGTGTCCAGAATGGTGCCGGAACCGATCACGCGGGACGACGGCAGCCCGGAGAACTTCCAGGTGGCGTAGGACAGCACATCCACCGGGTTGGTGGCCACGAGGAAGATGCCGTTGAAGCCGTGGGCCATGACCTCGTCCACAATGCTCTTGAAGATCTTCAGGTTACGGGCCACCAAGTCCAGGCGCGTTTCGCCTGGGCGCTGAGCAACACCAGCGCAGTTGACCACCATTGCGGCATCGCGGCAGTCCTCGTATGTGCCCACGGTGACGCGGGTGTTGTGGCCAGACCATGGCACCGAGTGGTTGAGGTCCTCCACGTGGCCCCACGTCTTTTCCTCATTGATGTCAATGATGGCCAGGTGATCGCACAATCCCTGGTTCACCAGGGCGTAGGCGTAGGCAACGCCGACGTCACCGGCGCCGATGAGCACGATCTTGTTGCCGGGGGTGGGTTTGCTCGTCGTGGTTGTCATGGCGGAGGTCTGTCCTTTCAAGTGTGGCTTTGGTTGAGGTCGAATGCGGTCGCGCCACTGGTATTGCCCGTAACGGCCTTGCTTTCGACGGTAGTCCAGTTGCGCAGATCGTGCTTAGCAAAAGTCCCTGGACTGCGCATTCGAACGGTTATCCACAGGCTGTCGCGCACAACGAGGAGGGCGTGTCGCCCCTAGACGATAGATGTGGGTTCGTACCTTTCAACAACACACCACAAGGGGGAAATCATGGGTACAGGAACAATCGGCACTTACGGCAACATCGACAAAATCAAAGAGCGCGTACAGAAATTACTCAACCAAGCCGCTGATCAGGAGGGCACTGCGGAAGGTGCCGCCTTTTACCGCAAAGCCTTTGACTTAATGGCCACGTACGGTTTTGAGGAGCGTGATCTGGATAGCCCCGGTGCGGACGATGAGGTGATTACGCGCGAGTTCCGCTTCGCTGGCTCTTACACTGACATGCAGTCGCAGTTACTCAGTTACCTCGTTGCCGCACTTCACTGCGTGGCATTTAGACACGGCAAGCGTAACTCCACCAAGGTGGAATCAACCATGGTCTTCGGTGTGCGCAGACATGTTGAGCGCGTGGAATTACTCTTCGCCATCCTCAACCCCCAGATGGCTGCGGGCGCGCGCCGGGTGAAAGGGGATCGCATGCGCGGGGTGTCCACGGTGGTGGCGCGCCGTTCGTACATGCACGGGTTTGCCGTCACCATCTATGAGCGCCTGAGCGGTGCCGAAACCAATGTCGCCTCTGGGCAAGAAAGATATGCGCTCGCGCTTATCGACGATGTAGGGAAGGCCGAATCCGCTCGCGACGAATTCATCCGTGCGCAGGGGATGTACCTGGTGTCGTCGAAAACTAAACGACGCACAGATGCGACCTCGTACTGGCAAGGAATGAGCGATGGGGAACAAAGCGACCTCGGCCAAACGCGCGTAAGAGCCCGGCCGGCGCTGCCGTGTTAGGCGGCGTCTAACGGGAGGAACGAATGGTCAGGGCCAGTCCGGCACCAATGATGCAGGCTACGGCGCACGCCTGGTACAGCCCTGGGTAGCCACCGAGGTACTTCAAACCTGCGGCGGCGAATCCGCCGGCGACCATGTTCGCAGTGCCTTGAGCCAAGGTCATGATGGACACGTCCCGGGCGCGGCTGATCTTTGAGGGGAGAGACTCATTGATCATGGCTTGTTCCACGGCTGAGAACATGCCCCACGCCACACCAAGGAACACCGCGGCGACAACCACGAAGGCGACGGCGTCCACGAAGGTCATGATCACGGTGGCTGCTGCCATGGTTAGTGCGGCCAGGATGAGGAAGATGCGGCGTCGCTCTAGCTTGTCCGACAAGGTGCCGGACACTGCGGCGGTGACCATTGTGACTACGGCGAACACAACGGTGAGGATGAGTACCCAGGTATCCGGATCACCGACACCGATGTAGTCACGCAAGTAGTAGAGGAGGTAGAACAGCGCGGTGTACTGGGTGGCGTGCATGACAAAGCGCGCTAGGAACACAGTCCAGTAGTTGCGGTAGACCGACAGTGGGAGCTTTTCTGCCTCACTATCGCCACCGAGGACGATGGCGCCGAACTCTGCTTGTTCATCCACGGTGGATTGGTTCACCACTGGGTCTATCGCGCCACGGCCGAAACCAAGCTGGATGACTAAGCCCAACGCCAGGCCCGCAATGATGATGTAAGCCCAGTTCAGTGGGAGGAGGCTCGCAATCGCGGTGCCACCCACGAGCCCAAGGACGTACGTGACACCGAGGACGCCGGAGATCGCCCCGAAGCGTTTCTGAGGGACAACGTCGGCGGTGATGGTGAACAGGTTGTTCGTCATAAACGCGACGAAGCATTGGATGAGACACCACAGCACTACGAGTGACCAGTAAGGAGGTGTGAAGGACAGTGCCAACATGCCCAGCGATGCCAGCGGGAGCGCCAGCATGATCCACGGGAAGCGCTTACCCCAGCGCCGTGCCCACGCCGAATGGTTGGACAGGTGTGAGCGGTCAGCGATCAACCCCACCAGCAGACTCGTGATCACGGCGGTGGCGCCACCGCACATCATGAGCAGCGCCAGAGCATTCTCGTAGCTCTCTGGCCGCACCGCGATCATCTGGTTGGCCAGTAGGAGCTGCGATGGCCCGGCCCAGACGAGGCAGGTGCCAAAGTAAGCCAGCGCGAACTTCCAGAAGAACGCGCGCGGGTGACGCTCCGCGATCGTCGTGCCGGCGGATGTGTCAGCCGGTGCTGGGCTGAGGTGCTGTGCGTGCGTCACTTCAGGCCCCTGCCGGGTGTGCTGATGCGGGCATTCTTCGCGGTGGGTTCGCGGTACTGCTCATCGATGGCGGTGGTCAGTGCGCCAGCGCGGTTGATATCGCGCAACATGTAGGCCGCAGGTTTGGGGTGGCGGCCAAGCTCATTATCGAGCGCCACCACACCGAAGTGTTGTGCCATGCCCTCAGACCACTCCCAATTGTCCACGAAGCACCAGTGGTAGTAGCGCTGGACCGGGACCGCCTCCTGCGGGGTACCGTCGGGAGCGGGCATGCCCGCATTGAGGCGGGCGAGCTCCTCCAGGTGGTCGTAGACAAAGCCGCACCGGAAGGACTCGGTGTTGTCAGCGGTGCCGTTCTCTGTGATCCAGATGGGCAGGCCGTATTCCTTGGCTAGTGGGGCGGAAACTTCCACGATGCCGCGTGGGTAGATCTCCCACCCGAGGTCATTGGTGGGACGGCCAGGGAAGGTGGCGTCATTAAAACCTTTGACAGCGGTGCGGGAGTAGTAGTTAATCGCAATCGCATCCGCGTAGTAGGTTTTAGAGCCCGCACCGTTGCCAAAGCCGCGGGGCAGGGACTCTGGCCGGCCGAGGACGGGATCGAATTTCCCGTGGTAGAAGGCCTTTTCCATAGCGCCTTGGAAGAGGTATTCCACCAGCGGTGTCAGCGCGCGGTGGATCGGGTTGGCGGGGTTCATCGGGTCGAAGACGCGCTTGTGGTGGGCGAAGGTGACCTTGATCTCCCGGTCGGGGGAATCCAGGCGGGCGTGGATGTGCTCGTAGGCAAGTAGGTGGGCCGCAGCCATGTTCTGCAGGACCTTACGCACGGGTAGGTAACCGCCCTTACCGGGTGGCTGGGAGCCGAAGAGGAAAGCTTCGGAGGCGTAGACGTTGGGTTCGTTGATGGTGATCCAGTCGTCGATGAAGTCCCCGAGGTGGTCGAGCACAACGTCCACGAAACCGAGAAACGCTGGGACGATCTCCGGGTTTGTCCACCCGCCGCGGTGCTCTAGCCACAGGGGTTGGCCGAAGTGATGCAGGGTCACCAGCGGTTCGATGCCCTTGGCCTTCAAGTCGCGGTACTCCTCGGCGTAGCGCTCCAGCGCGGCGGTGTCGTACTGGCCGGGTGCTGGTTCGATGCGGGACCACTCCACACCCACGCGGGCAATGGGGAACTCCAGTTCCGCCATGAGTTGGTTATCCTCCCGCCATTTCAGCCAGTGGCCCGTGGTCGGTTCAAGCGTTGTGCCGTCGGCGATGTTGCCGCCATCGGCCCATTCTGACCAGTTGCTGGGGCAGGGGGAGCCCTCAATCTGCAGGCCAGCAGACGCGGTGCCGATGCGCATTCCGTTCAAGGGGATATCGGTGATGTTTTTGGACATGAAAGAAACCCTAAAGGTCATCGAGGAGTCCATGTTGCGGTTTGCGCATCTTTGCTTATCGACGTCCCCCCGCCACCTATTTTTTGGGGGCAAAGCAGTGGGGCTGTGGGGCGTCGATAAGCGATTTGTGCTTGAACTGCGCTGACCTGTATGGTTGACCGACGGACCTGCGCGCATGGCACGTAGTGTGCATTTCGTGCGCGTCAGAGCCGTAAGAACGTAAGAATCCAACTTTGTTGCAGGCCCCCCGCCTCAATGCGGACCGTATGGAGGGTGGCGGCGAGCACCTGGCGCTACTAAGCGCTGGGGAGCGCCCCAACTGCTCGTGAACACGCTGTGTGCGAGCAAAAGTAGCCCCCGACACATCACACGGAAAACGCAGTCAGCCGCTACGTGCGGCGGACATATGGGTGGAGAGGAACCGCAACGAGAAAGGTAAACGGTCAACTATGACCATGACAGATCCCATTGCGGACATGCTGTCTCGCGTGCGCAACGCAAACAACGCGCACCACGAGTCCGTGTCCATGCCCTCCTCGAAGTTGAAGGTCAACATCGCGGAGATCCTCAAGCAGGAGGGCTACATCGCTGACTACAAGGTTGAGGACGCAAAGGTGGGCAAGACCCTCTCCCTCGACCTGAAGTACGGCCCGTCCCGTCAGTCTTCCATCGCTGGTCTGCGCCGCGTGTCCAAGCCGGGCCTGCGTGTGTACGCCAAGTCGACTGACCTGCCGCAGGTTCTCGGCGGCCTGGGTGTGGCAATCATTTCCACGTCCCAGGGTCTGCTCACGGACCGCCAGGCCCAAGAGAAGGGTGTAGGTGGGGAAGTCCTCGCCTACGTCTGGTAAGGGAGGAGTAGTACATGTCTCGCGTAGGAAACGCACCCATCGCTATCCCCAACGGTGTAGAAACCAAGATCGATGGCCAGCTCGTTGAGGTGAAGGGCCCGAAGGGCACACTCTCCGTTGACGTGCCGGAGCCGATCACCGCTGCCGTTGAGGACAACCAGATTGTGGTCACCCGTCCGGATGACCACCGTGACAACCGCTCCCTGCACGGTCTGACCCGCTCTCTCATCAACAACTGCGTTGTTGGTGTGACCGAGGGTTACAAGATCAACATGGAGATCTTCGGTGTTGGTTACCGTGTTCAGCTCAAGGGCAAGGACCTTGAGTTCTCCCTCGGCTACTCCCACCCGATCCTCATTGAGGCTCCGGAGGGCGTCACGTTCGCCGTTGACGGCAACACGAAGCTGTCCATCGAAGGCATCAACAAGCAGCAGGTTGGCCAGATTGCTGCGAACATCCGTCGCCTCCGCAAGGATGACCCGTACAAGGGTAAGGGCATCCGTTACGCGGGCGAGCAGGTTCGCCGCAAGGTCGGAAAGACGGGTAAGTAAACAATGAGCACTGAAGCAAAGCAGAAGCGCACCCCGGTCGGCCGGGACATTGCCACCCGCCGCCGCGAAGCACGCGTCCGCCGCCACAACCGCATCCGCAAGACGCTGCGTGGCACCCCGGAGACCCCGCGTCTCGTTGTCCACCGCAGCTCCCGCCACGTGCACGTGCAGGTCATCGATGACCTGGCAGGCCACACCCTGGTCTCTGCTTCCTCCATGGAAGATGCCGTGCGCACCCTCGAGGGCGACAAGAAGGCCAAGGCAGCCAAGGTTGGTGAGCTCATCGCTGAGCGCGCCAAGGCTGCCGGCATCGAAGAGATCGTCTTCGACCGCGGCGGATACAAGTACCACGGCCGCGTCGCCGCTCTGGCTGACGCCGCACGTGAAGGTGGTCTGAAGTTCTAATGACCATCGCAGCTAAGTACGTAAACATCAACGGAAGGATCGCGTAATGGCCGAGCGTGAACGGCGTGACGGCGGAGCATCCGCCGAAGACCAGAACAACAACAGCACCGAGCAGCGTGGCGAGCGCGGTGGCCGCAACGAGCGTGGTGGCCGCAACGACCGTAACGAGCGTGGTGGCCGCGGCCGCCGCGACGACCGCCGTGGCGGTGCACAGGACGAGCGCGATAAGTACATCGAGCGCGTCGTCACCATCAACCGTGTTGCCAAGACCGTTAAGGGTGGCCGCAACATGTCCTTCACCGCACTCGTTGTGGTTGGCGACGGCCAGGGCATGGTCGGTGTCGGCTACGGCAAGGCAAAGGAAGTCCCGGCCGCAATTCAGAAGGGTGCAGAGGAAGCTCGTAAGAACTTCTTCCGCGTCCCAATGATCGGTGGCACCATCCCTCACCCGGTTCAGGGCGAAGCTGCAGCGGGCATTGTTATGCTCCGCCCGGCTGCTCCTGGTACCGGTGTGATCGCCGGTGGCGCAGTCCGTCCGGTGCTTGAGTGCGCTGGTGTCCAGGACATCCTGGCCAAGTCCCTCGGTTCCGACAACGCCCTCAACGTGGTTCAGGCCACCGTTGCTGGCCTGAAGGAGCTCGTCCGCCCGGAGGAAGTTGCCGCTCGTCGTGGCAAGTCCGTCGAGGAAGTCGCACCGGCTCGTATGCTGCGCGCACGCGCAGGACAGGAGGCATAAGCACAATGGCTCTGAAGATTACGCTGCACCACGGGAAGGTCGGCCAGAAGCCGGTCACCCGCAAGAACCTGGAGGCTCTGGGCCTGCGCAAGATCGGCCAGTCCGTGATCAAGCAGGACAACGACGCAACGCGCGGCCAGATCCTCAAGGTGGCCCACTTGGTCACCGTCGAAGAAGTAGCAGGGGAGTAGATAAACCATGGCTGAAGTAATCAAGCTCCATGATCTGCGCCCGGCTGAGGGCGCTAACAAGGCCAAGACCCGCGTCGGCCGCGGTGAGGCTTCCAAGGGTAAGACCGCTGGCCGCGGTACGAAGGGCACCAAGGCTCGTAAGCAGGTTTCCGCTGCTTTCGAGGGTGGCCAGATGCCGCTGCACATGCGTCTGCCGAAGCTCAAGGGCTTCAAGAACCCGAACAAGATCGTCTACCAGGTGGTCAACGTTTCCGACCTGGCAAAGGCGTTCCCGAAGGGTGGCACCGTCGCCGTTGCAGACCTCGTCGCTGCTGGTCTTGTGCGCAAGAACCAGCCGGTGAAGGTCCTGGGCGACGGCGAGATCAGCGTCAAGCTGGACGTGACCGCCGAGAAGTTCTCCAAGTCTGCGGTGGAGAAGATCACCGCTGCTGGTGGTTCCACCACGGAGGCAACTGTGAAGGCTGGCGAGGAGAAGTAGTTTCTCACTCCTAGTTTTCTCCCCGCATGAGAGGGCATCAGCTCATCTCATGCGGGGATTTTTGCATTCAAGCGCAAGTTTGCTTTTCGACGCCCACCGGGACGCACCCTTACCTGCCACCGGAATCAATGTTTTTGACGCACACCTGCTAGGGTAGACAAGTCAATTACGTTATCTACTGTCCGCTATCGCCGTGGGGCTCAAGTCACGCGGGATAAGCCAGGAGGCCACGTGTCCACCATTGTCCAGGCGTTCAAGGATGTTGATCTTCGCAAGAAGATCTTGATCACGCTAGCCCTGATCATCCTCTACCGCATTGGCGCGCAAATCCCGACGCCGGGAGTTGATTACGGCATTATCGCCGAGCGTCTCCGCGCCCTCGCTGCCGGTGATCAAGGCAACATCTTCTCGGTGATCAGCCTGTTCTCCGGCGGTGCGCTACTGCAGTTGTCGGTGTTTGCTATCGGCATCATGCCGTACATCACCGCATCCATTATCACGCAGCTGCTCACCGTGGTGATTCCGCGGTTTGAGGAGCTGAAGAAGGAAGGCCAGGCTGGCCAGGCCAAGATGATGCAGTACACGCGCTACCTCACGGTGGCGCTTGCTCTGCTGCAGTCCGCGGGCATCGTGGCTCTGGCGGACCGTGAGCAGCTGCTCGGCCAAGGTGTGCCCGTCCTGGTTGAGGACCGTACGGTGTGGACACTGGCCATGATGGTCATTGTGATGACCTCCGGCGCCGTTCTGATCATGTGGCTCGGTGAGATCATCACGGAGAAGGGCGTGGGCAATGGTATGTCCCTGCTCATCTTCGCCGGTATTGCTACCCGCCTACCTACCGATGGTGCGAACATTCTCCGCCAGTCCGGTCCATTGATCTTCGCAGTGGTGGTCGCTGCCGTGATCTTCCTTGTCGTGGGCATCGTGTTCATCGAGCAGGGGCAGCGCCGCATCCCAGTCCAATACGCCAAGCGTATGGTTGGTCGCCGCCAGTACGGTGGTACCTCTACCTACCTGCCGCTGAAGGTGAACCAGGCAGGCGTGATCCCGGTGATCTTCGCGTCCTCCCTCATGTACGTTCCGGTTCTGATCACTCAGATTGTGAACTCCAATAAGCCGACCCCTCCGGATAACTGGTGGATGTCCACCGTCATGGCGTGGCTGCAGAACCCGGCTTCCTGGCAGTACATTTTGACCTACTTCGCGCTGATCATCTTCTTCTCTTACTTCTACGTGTCCATTCAGTACGACCCGTACGAGCAAGCAGACAACATGAAGAAGTACGGCGGCTTCATCCCCGGTATTCGTCCGGGCCGTCCGACTGCGCAGTACCTCGCGTTTGTGATGAACCGTTTGCTGTTCGTCGGTGCAATCTACCTCGGCCTGATTGCCATCCTGCCGAACATCGCCCTTGATATGGGCCTTGGTGGCGCCGGCGGTGGCGGCATGTCCGCGTTCGGTGGTACGGCTATTCTGATTATGGTGTCCGTGGCCCTGACCACGGTGAAGCAAATTGAATCCCAACTCCTGCAATCCAACTACGAAGGACTGTTGAAATAATGCGACTTGTACTCCTCGGCCCTCCCGGTGCCGGTAAGGGCACCCAGGCAGCGATCATTTCGGAGAAGCTCGGTATCCCGCACATCTCCACCGGTGACCTGTTCCGCGCCAATATTGGTGAGGGAACCCCGCTGGGTGTAGAGGCGAAGGAGTACATCGACGCCGGCAAACTCGTTCCCACATCGGTGACTGCTCGCATGGTGGAAGAGCGCCTGGCTGAAGCCGATGCCCAGAATGGTTGGCTTCTGGACGGTTTCCCGCGCACCGTTGAGCAGGCTGAGATCCTAGAGAAGCTGCTGAACTCCCAGGGGCAGAAGCTCGATGGCGTGATCAACTTCCAGGTCGACGAGGACACGGTGGTGGGCCGCATGCTGGCCCGTGGTCGCGCGGATGACAATGAGGACACCATCCGCACCCGCCTGCAGGTCTACCGTGATGAGACTGCTCCGCTGATTGACCACTACGGCGACGCCCTGATCAACATTGATGCTGACGGTGACGTTGAGCAGGTTAACGCCCGCACGATGGAGAAACTGGGTAAGTAGCTTGCCGAAGAGATGAGCGCTGGCCACAATTAGGCCAGCGCTTCTCTTTTTGAAGGAAGGGACCACACAATGCTGTTCGGACGTAAGAAGACTATCGCTGCGAAGACACCGGGCGAGCTCGATGCCATGGAAGCCGCCGGCCGGATCGTCGGTCACGCCCTCACGGCCGTACGCGAAGCTGCCGCCCCAGGTGTGACCACCCAGGAGTTGGATGCGATTGCCGAACAAGTGATCCGTGACCACGGTGCGATTCCAACGTTCAAGGGCTACCAGGGTTTCCCCGGTTCTGTCTGTGCCTCAGTCAATGAGGTTGTTGTTCACGGTATTCCCTCCGCCGATACGGTGCTCAAGGAAGGCGATCTTGTCTCCATCGACTGTGGTGCGACCCTAGACGGTTGGGTTGGGGATTCGGCGTGGAGTTTTGGGGTGGGGGAGGTGGCGGAGGACGTCGATAAGCTCAATCGCGCAACACGCGCTGTGCTTCTTGGCGGGCTCCAGGCGATGATCCCGGGCAATAGGCTTACCGACGTCTCCCATGCCCTCGAACGCGCCACCCGCGAAGCCGAAGTGACCTTTGGTGTGAAGCTGGGCATTCTGGCGGGCTACGGTGGCCACGGCATTGGTCGGACCATGCACCAAGATCCTTACTTGGAAAACGAGGGCCGCCCAGGCCGCGGACCACACATTCAAGCTGGTTCTGTGCTCGCCATTGAGCCGATGCTCATTCTGGGCGGGGAAACTGATTCTTACGTGCTGGAAGACGACTGGACTGTGGTCACAGCAGACGGCTCGCCCGCAGCCCACTGGGAACACACCGTCGCCGCAACAGACGACGGTCCGCGCATTCTCACCCCGCGCAGCGCATAACGCGCCGTTCCTGTATTTGGCGCTTTGACAGTTATACTTTCCGCATGCACGAAAATAACCTGCTCCTGAAGAAAGCGCGCCGATTCGGCTCCCTCGTCGCTGCGGCCGGCCTGGCCATCGGCCTCCTTGCCACACCCGTGACAGCCGAAGCACAGTCCCTTTCCTCGAACGTGAGCAGCTCCAGCCCGTTCCTCCAGCAGGCGGAGCGTAGCCTCCAGGCTGCCTCGATGACCATGAACAACAACGCACGCAACGCCGTGTGGGATGTGCGTAACGCGCTGCGCGCGCAGGCTACCGCACTGGCAGGCGGCAACAAGGCGCAGGAGCAGCAGTTCCACGCCGACATTGACCGCCTCGTTGAGGGCATAGCTCCCGGTCTGATTGCTGAGCGCACTCCACGCCCGGCGCCTGCACCGGCTCCAGCGCCCGCACCGGCTCCAGCGCCCGCACCGAACCAGCCCGCTGGCTGCGCTCCGTCCGCCCGAGCTTGCGTGGATATTGCCAACCAGCGCACCTGGCTCCAGGACAACGGCAAGATCACCTACGGGCCAGTCCGCATGGCCTCCGGCAAGCCGGGGCAGGACACCCCGAAGGGCTTCCACCACGTCAACCGCAAGGTGCGCGATGAGATTTCCTACGAATTCGACAACGCCCCCATGCCGTTTGCTACCTACTTCACGTACAACGGCATCGCGTTCCACCAAGGCGATCCGTCGATCAAGTCTGCTGGCTGCATCCGCATGTACAGGGGTGATGCTCAGCACTACTTCAACACTCTGCGCATCGGTGACCAGGTTCACGTGTTCTAGTTTCCGCTAGGTGTGAGGGCCCGTCGGGCGACCAACAATGCAGGTCGTCCACGGGCCTTTGGTTTTGCTTTACCGCAGGTAGATGGCTATAGTTGTCAAACGGTGTGTAGCTTTGTGCTGCATGCTCCAAGCAGTTGACTCAAATACGTTAGGTACCAGCGGTTTCACCGCATCAAACATGGTGCCGGGAAAGCGGAGTGTATGGCTAAAGAAGGCGCAATCGAGGTTGAGGGCCGCATTGTCGAGCCCTTGAAGAACGCAATGTTCCGTGTCGAGCTGGACAACGGGCACGAAGTTCTCGCTCACATCAGTGGCAAGATGCGCCAGCACTACATCCGCATTCTCCCTGAAGACCGGGTTGTCGTGGAGCTTTCCCCATACGACCTGGAACGCGGACGTATCGTCTACCGCTACAAGTAAACCTTTAAGCCTCCTTATTCACGGCATACCCCAAGGTGGGTGTGTCTTCTCACCTCCGGCTGCGGTGGCTGGAGCCGCGTGAATCACGACCCAATAGTCCGGTATGGTCCGGACACAAGCGTCGCGTGGCGCGGACGAGTAGGGAGAAAACCACCGAAACAACCTGAAAGGTACGTACCACATGGCACGTCTTGCTGGTGTTGACCTGCCGCGCAACAAGCGCATGGAGGTCGCACTTACCTACATTTACGGAATCGGCCCAGCCCGTTCCAAGGAATTGTTGGAGAAGACTGGTATTTCTCCCGACCTGCGCACTGACAACCTGACCGATGATCAGGTTGCTGCTCTTCGTGATGTCATCGAGAGCTCCTGGAAGGTAGAGGGTGACCTCCGCCGCGAAGTTCAGGCTGACATCCGTCGCAAGATCGAAATTGGCTCTTACCAGGGCCTGCGCCACCGTCGCGGTCTTCCCGTCCGCGGCCAGCGCACCAAGACCAATGCGCGCACCCGTAAGGGACCGAAGAAGACCATCGCAGGAAAGAAGAAGTAATTCATGGCTCCTAAGACTCGTTCCGGCGCGCGTCGCACTGGTCGCCGCGTCGTTAAGAAGAACGTGGCCAACGGCCACGCGTACATCAAGTCCACCTTCAACAACACCATCGTGACCATCACGGACCCGAGCGGTGCTGTTATCTCCTGGGCATCCTCCGGCCACGTCGGCTTCAAGGGTTCCCGTAAGTCCACTCCGTTCGCTGCGCAGATGGCTGCTGAGAACGCTGCCCGCAAGGCAATGGACCACGGCATGAAGAAGGTTGACATCTTTGTCAAGGGTCCGGGCTCCGGCCGCGAGACCGCAATCCGTTCCATCCAGGCCGCCGGCCTGGAGGTGTCCTCGATCTCCGACGTGACGCCGCAGCCGTTCAACGGTTGCCGTCCGCCGAAGCGTCGTCGCGTTTAACTAGGCAGAAAGGAATAGAGGTAACACATCATGGCTCGTTATACAGGCCCTGCTACCCGTAAATCCCGTCGCCTCCGCGTCGACCTCGTCGGCGGCGACATGTCCTTCGAGCGTCGCCCGTACCCTCCGGGGCAGGCTGGCCGCGCTCGCATCAAGGAATCTGAGTACCTGCTCCAGCTGCAGGAGAAGCAGAAAGCTCGCTTCACCTACGGCGTGATGGAGAAGCAGTTCCGCCGCTACTACGAGGAGGCTAACCGCCTCCCGGGTAAGACCGGTGACAACCTGCTGATTCTTCTGGAGTCCCGTCTGGACAACGTTGTGTACCGCGCTGGTCTGGCACGCACCCGCCGCCAGGCACGCCAGCTGGTGTCCCACGGTCACTTCACCGTGAACGGCAAGAAGACCAACGTGCCTTCTTACCGCGTGACCCAGTACGACATCATCGATGTCCGCGAGAAGTCCCGCAACATGCTGTGGTTCGAAGAGGCCCAGGACAACCTGGTCGATGCTGTCGTTCCGGCGTGGCTGCAGGTCGTTCCTGAGACCCTGCGCATCCTCGTGCACCAGCTGCCCGAGCGCGCTCAGATCGACGTTCCGCTGCAGGAGCAGCTCATCGTCGAGCTTTACTCGAAGTAAAACAACAGGATTCGCTACCCGGCGCATCCATCCACTTTCCCGTTCTGGCGGTGTTTGCCGTAAGAACCTACCGGCGTCATATAGCGGTCGCCGATAAAGGAGAAGTTCAATGCTCATCTCACAGCGTCCTCAACTGTCCGAGGAGTACATCGATACCAACCGTTCGAAGTTCGTCATCGAGCCTCTCGAGCCTGGTTTCGGCTACACCCTGGGCAACTCGCTTCGTCGTACTCTGCTGTCGTCCATCCCGGGCGCAGCGGTGACATCCATCAAAATCGACGGTGTGCTCCACGAGTTCACCACGATCAATGGTGTGAAGGAAAACGTTTCCGAGATCATCCTCAACGTCAAGGACCTGGTTCTGTCCTCCGAATCTGACGAGCCGGTGGTCATGTACCTGTCCAAGGAAGGCCCGGCTGACGTCACCGCCGCAGACATTGATCTGCCGGCAGATGTCACCGTGCACAACCCGGATCTGCACATCGCGTCTCTGAATGAGAACGCGCGGCTGGAGATGGAACTCGTCGTTGAGCGTGGCCGTGGCTACGTTCCGGCAATGCCCAACTCCGGTGGCGAGATCGGCCGTATCCCAGTCGACCAGATCTACTCGCCGGTGCTGAAGGTTTCCTACAAGGTTGAGGCAACGCGTGTTGAGCAGCGCACCGACTTTGACAAGCTGATCATCGATGTGGAGACCAAGAACTCCATGACCGCCCGCGACGCTCTCGCGTCCGCTGGCTCCACCCTGGTTGAACTGTTCGGCCTCGCACGCGAGCTGAACACCGCCGCCGAGGGCATTGAGATCGGCCCGTCCCCGCAGGAGACGGAGTTCATCGCGGCCTACAACATGCCGATTGAGGATCTGAACTTCTCTGTGCGCTCCTACAACTGCCTGAAGCGCCAGGAAATCCACACCGTCGGCGAACTCGCTGAGTGTTCCGAGTCTGATCTGCTGGACATCCGTAACTTCGGTCAGAAGTCCATCAATGAGGTCAAGATCAAGCTGGCATCCCTGGGGCTCACCCTCAAGGACGCACCGGAAGACTTTGATCCCACGCAGATTGAAGGCTACGACGCAGAGACCGGCGACTTTGTCGACGGCGGACTGGATGACGCCGAGTAAAGCACTGAGCACACACTCGAGCACACACTTATAAACCACACGAGGAGTAACAATGCCTACCCCGAAGAAGGGCCCGCGTCTCGGCGGCTCGGCTGGGCACCAGAAGCACATTCTGTCCAACCTGGCTAGCCAACTGTTCGCAAACGGCTCCATCAACACCACCAACGCTAAGGCGAAGGTTCTGCGCCCGTACGCAGAGAAGCTGATCACCAAGGCGAAGTCCGGCACGGTCAACGACCGTCGTGCAGTGGCTGCTGAGATCCCGAACAAGGATGTCGTTGCATACCTGTTCAACGAGCTTGCACCGCTGTTTGAGAACCGCGATGGCGGCTACACCCGCATCATCAAGCTGGAAAACCGCAAGGGTGACAACGCCCCGATGGCCAACATCTCCCTCGTTCTCGAGGAGACCGTGACCGCCGAGGCAACCCGCGCTACCCGCGCTGCCGCATCCAAGGAGAAGGCCGCAGAGGCTGAAGCCGAGGCTGAAGAGGCTAAGGCTGAAGAGGCTGAGGCTGAAGAGGCTGAGGAGGCTGCGTCCGAGGAGAAGGTCGAGGAGACCCCGGCTGAGGACAAGGCTGAGGACGAGGAGTAAAGCTCCCGCACCTGTCAGCGCCCAGCACCCGTTCCCTTTCATGGGGGAGCGGGTGCTTTTGTGTGCCGGAGTTCCTGGGTTTCTGGGTTGGTTAGTCGCGTATGGTTTCCTAATCACATAAGCCACATAGCCACCACGTGACCTGCGGGTTTATCAGGCGATTTCAAACGCGACTAACCGTGGGCTTTATGGTGGAAGCCATGAACACAGGGACAGGTGCATCTGCAGGCATTCAGGAGCCTGGTGTGCCCTCGGAGAAGGCAGACGAGATGATGCGGCTCCGGTTTGATATCGCGTATGACGGCACGGATTTCCACGGTTGGGCACGCCAGAAGCCGGCCGATGGGCAGGAGGTCCGCACCGTGCAGGGTGTTCTGGAGGATGCGTTGAGCCTCGTCTTGCGCTACCCGGTTGAGCTCACTGTCGCTGGTCGTACGGATGCCGGGGTGCACGCCGCGGGTCAGGTCGCGCACGCTGACATTCCCCGCGCGAGCTTGGAGCAGCGTTCGATTGAGGGGGATGCGGGGAGGTTGGTGCGTCGATTAGCAAAGCTGTTGGATCCGGATGTGAGGGTGACTCGCGTGACGGAGGCACCAGTTGGCTTCGACGCGCGATTTTCGGCGCTGACCCGCACCTATCGGTACCGAGTGACCACGGCGGAGGCGGGCGCGTCGCCACTGCGCGTGCGCGATACTGCGGTGTGGCCGAAGAAGATCGACCTTGATGCGGTGCAACAGGCAGCCACGGCGCTGGTGGGCCTGCACGATTTCGCGGCGTTTTGTAAACCGCGCCCGCACGCGACGACGATCCGCGATGTCCATTTGTTCACCTGGGCCGATGTGTCCACGGAGGAGGAGCCGGAGCTTTACGAAGCCACGATCACCGCGGACGCTTTCTGCTGGCATATGGTGCGGGCACTCGTGGCCAGTTGTCTCGACGTGGGCGCTGGACAACAGCCCGCAGACTGGGTTCAAGGGCTTTTACTTATGCGCGCCCGCTCCCCCCACGTCCGCCTCGCCCCCGCCCGCGGCCTGACACTGGTCGACGTGGACTACCCGGCGGACGATGAATTGGCAGCGCGCGCCGCGGTGACACGCGACCGGCGGGATGCCTCCGAGGTGCCTGCGCGGAAACCTTTCGTCGAGTAGCGGTTGTGACCACGCGTGGAGAGACCTAGACTTTGAGGGCAGTTGCGCGCCCGCACGGGGTGGGACGCGCTGGGGGATTAACACTGCTAGGGGGAGGATGTGCCGGTGGGCACGGACAAGAACGAACAATCGGGGGCACAAAGGCTGCTGCCCACAACGCGATCGCAGGTCTCTGGTCACCGTTTCATGCGGCGGCGCGTGGAGCATGGACTGATCTACGGTGACATCCGTATGATCCATGACCCGTTGGCGTCGCGGCGCAGGTCGGCGATCTTCGGGGTGATAGCAGTGGCTCTCATCGCAGCTGGTTGTGGGCTGTTTGCGTGGCTGCGACCGAACCCGGATCCGGGTACCGCAGCGATTTTGCGGGCGACGGACGGTGCACTGTACGTCCGTGTTGGGGAGACCGTTCACCCTGTGACGAACTTGACCTCTGCCAGGCTCATCGCTGGTGCGCCGGAAGAACCACAGCGAATCGGGGATGAGCGTCTGGCGGCCTTGCCTCGTGGCGTGCCGGTGGGACTGCCCACGGCACCGGCGATGTTCGCGCCGGCGGAGAGCGAGGATGCGGCGTGGTCTGCGTGCGTGGACACTGGTGGCGTAAGGGGGATCACTGTTACAGCAGGAACTCCCGTCAAGGAGCTCGGGGCACAACACGGGATCGTGGCGCTTTACGAGGGGGAAGAGTGGCTCCTGACCGCCGCCGGCCGCGCCAAACTGCCCGCGGCCACGGATCCGGAGTCCCGGGTTCTGCGCCGTACCCTCGGAATTGATGCCTCCACACCCCGCTGGGAGGTCGGGGAAGCGGATGGTGTGCTCAATGCCATGCGGGAACTGCCACCTATCCGTCTGCCGGATCCGTTGCCGGACGTCCTTGAGACGGAGACGGAAGCGTGGATTCTCACTCCTCATGGTGGCATCCAGCAGGTAACACAGACACAAAAGGATGTACTGGGGGAGGCAGGAGCGAACGTGAGTCGGACAAAGGCCTCGGCCATTGCCGCCTACCCAGACGCGGATCCGCCGATGCCACTGGACATTCCTGAACAAGCGCCGCAGTGGATACCGCTTGACGGTGTGGAGGTATGCGCCACGGAGACTGGCCGTGTGGCCACGGCTGAACCCCACGACGCTGCCGGAACAGTGGAGCTCTCCGGGGATGCGCCCGCAGCGTGGTTCCGTGGCTTGGATGCCGGGGCAGTGGCCGTGGATACGGGTACTGGCTATCACGTTATTTCCGCACAAGGGCAGCGCCATGAGGTGAGCAACCAGGAACTCTTAGCCGTCATCGGGGCAGCACACACGGAGAGCGTGCCGTGGGCGATTATCCGCCTGTTGCCCGCAGGCCCGGAGTTGAACCGGGAAGCCGCGTTGACCGCGACCTACTAAACGCTTGGGATGCTGATGCCACCGCAGTGACCAGGAGACCTGCCACCATCAGGACACCCAGGACGATGCCGGCCCGTAGTGGCGCCGGTGAATGGGTTTTCACTTCCGGGGTGAGCACGAGCGGTGTGCTTTCCGTGTGTGCGGGGCTTGTTGCTCCGAGGAAAGTCAGCGTGCGCAAAGGGTCGACCGCACCACCGGATGGTTCAGCGGCTGCAGCGATGATGTCGCGGATCTGTGCGGCCGAGGCGTCTGGGTAGCGCTGCTTGAGCAAAGCGGCCGTTCCGCTGACGACGGGGGCGGCGAAGCTGGTGCCCTCGAAAGGCCGGATGGCGCCGCGGTCGCCGGCTATGCCGGTCGCCCACACATCAGGACCAGGGGATAACGCGATAGCGGGGCGTCCTGGCGCGGACAAGAGCAGGTGTCCATCTGGAACTGGGAGTGAGTAGTCCGTGAGCGTATGGGTGTCGGCGCGGGCACCAACGGCGAGCACCGTAGGAAAGTGCGCAGGAAAAACCATGGACCCCGGTGGGCAGTCGGGGTTAGTGTTGCCAGCAGCGGAGATGACGACGGCACCGTCATGTTCCGCGCGGTTCAAGGCGTCGACGAGCCCACGGGTGTCCACGCGCTGCGCCACGGTCGGTTCCAAGCAGGACACGACGGACATGTTGATCACCCGTGCGCCCTCATCAAGGGCATTGTGTATGGCATGGGACAGGGTTTCCAGGGTGCCGGCGGCTGCAAACTCTGCAGCGTTTTCCCCTGGATCTCGTGGTGTGCGGTAGTGCGCGGAGGATTGCCGGATGGCCAGGATCTCTGCGTCGGGGGCGATGCCCACTTGAGTTCCTGCGATGATGCCGGCGACGACAGTGCCGTGGACGTCGCAATCCAAAAACGGTTGCGGGTCATCCGGCGTGACAAAATCCGCGCCGGGAACCAGCTGGTCAAGCTGGGGGTTTCTGGCCACGCCGGTGTCGATGACGGCAACTTTGACACCAGCGCCCGTTGCTAATCGACGAAGCTCCGCCAGCTCCTCAATGTCGTAGGCTCCTTCAGAGCCATCCGCAGCAGGGGCGGCTACCGCGCAGGCAATGTCCTGCGCCTGAGCCACGGCCGGCAGGTAGGCGAGGCCACCCAAGAACAGAGCAGCCACCCCCACGACATGAGCTGCGCGACGCATGCTCACAGCCCCCGGATCAGGTCGAAGATCCCAGTGAGGTACACCGCCACCGGAATCACCCCGATGATGGCGGCGGCCTCAGCGCGCTCGATCCACACCAAGGTGGTGGGCTCCAATTCCGGGATGCGCCGGGCCCAGATGGCGGCGGAGGCGCAGGCGGTGGTGAGGAGGATGGTGAGGGCGATGAGGGCGGTATGGGGGGCGTCGATAAGCGACACGGTGAGAACTGCACTACCTGCAGAAACGGCGGCAGTGAGGCCGAGGCTGAGGCGCGGGGCGCTGGAATGATGGCGGGAGGCATGCACGAGCAGTGCGCCGGCGAGCGTGATGCCCAGTGCGCAGACCCATGCGGAGGCGGCGAAGGCGAGCAGGATGAGCGCGGGAACCGTGCAGGCCGCGACGCCGATGCTGATGCCGTCGGCGACAAGGCGCGCCACGTGCGTGCGTTCGTCCACATCCTCCTGGTAATCGTCCGCGATGGAAAACTCCTGGCCGGCAGTGGGAACCCGTGGTATGCGCAGACCCGCGGCACGCGTTGCGGCGGCGGGTGTGCCCATCACGGCGGCGAGCCCGGCAAGAACCATGAGCGCGGCGGGAGCGTATGTAGACGGCAACCACGCTCCCAGCGCACCAGCAGCCACCAGGCAGCTGGCAGTGACTAAGCCGGCGCCAGAGCGAGGGCTGACAAGCCTCAACGCAGAACCACCGGCGAGCAGAACACACGTGACAGCCACCGCCGACAGCGCACCGAGAGCCACAGCAGGTGAGAGTGGATGCAGCGTCGTGGGCCCGTCGCTAATGCCGGCGACCCACGCACCACAGCCCAGCCCAGCGGTGGTGGCGGCGATAGGGAACAGCACCCGTGAGCGGGCCACGATAGCCACGGTAAGCAGCAACAACGCCGCGAGACCGACCCCGGCGAGTGGATTCATAAAAGCGCCCACCAGCAATCCAGCACCTGCCGCGCCCGTCAAAGAAAACAACAGGTCAATCCCACCACGCGGCGTGGATCGTGCGGAGTCAGCGGCGAGTGATTCCGCCGCATCGCGTACCACTGGCGGGGCAACTGGCTCATGCGGACGGAGAGTAAGCACCGCGCCGTCACGCAACCGCATGTGCATGAGCGCTGTGTGTGGATCAAGCGGGGCACCCGCGGCCGTACTGAACTCCCACGGGCGATTGATCTGCGGCAGGTCAATGAGCCGGGCGATTTCCGGCAGGATCTCGCTGAATGAGGAGGACGTGGGCACGGACACGTCGATTGAACGAGCAAACGCACCCGCATTCGCACGGATAGATACGCGCACAACCTGCGACGATGATGTGGCTGGCTGCAGTGACGGCGCCGTCATACAAATCCCCCTGTTACCGTTCCTGCCAACGCACCCCCGCGCGCAAACAAGAACTCAAGAAACTAAAAACTCAGTGGCCCACAATGTACATCACGCCGGGGACACGTGCACCGGTGAGAATAATTTTGGTGGAAGCACTGGCATTCTCGCCAGAGTTGTGGTCTTCTAGTTGCCAGAAGATCCGGGGGGATCTTTTCACAAGGGGGGGAAGTTTATGCTTGGGCTCGACAACGACCCAGTCCGCGTTGTGCAAGCGGGGGAGCAGGCGGAATACGCGCTTGATGCGGCACCACCCATGCCCGCAGGAAAGCTCGACGCGGAGGCGGTGCCGCTCGCGGTGCGTCGGCCGCCGGAGCCGTTGATGAAGGTGATCATGCCCATCGTCATGGTGGCGGCGATCGGCGCGATGGTGGCCATCATGGCGCTGTCTGGCCGTGGCGTGAGTCCGATGATGATGGTGTTTCCCCTCATGATGGTCATGGGCCTTCTGACCATGCTCAATCCGCCGGAGAAGGCGGGGGATATTGATGAGTCGCGCCGGGTGTACCTGCGTCACCTCGACGCGTTGGCGGCGCGTGCGCGGGAGAACGGCGCGCAGCAGCGTGAGCATGTTGAGTACTTTCACCCCCACCCGAAAGCACTGGTCAATGGGGTTCCGGCGGAACGTGTGTGGGAGCGTAGCCGGGAACACCCGCGGGCGCTCGAAGTGCGGGTGGGCACGGGGGTGACGCGGATGAGCACGCCTATCGACGTCCCCGATCCCGGTTCCCCCGAAGACCTCGATCCAGTGTGTGCGGTGAGTTTACGCCGCACGATTGCGGCGGTCAGTGTTGTCCCGCAGGTGCCGGTTGTGGTGCAGCTGGAGGCCTTCCCAGCGGTGACATTGACGGGGCCGGATGCGAGGAATGTGGCGCGGTCCATCATCACACAATTGGCGTTCTTCCATGGCCCGGAGCTGGTGGGGCTGCACATCGCGGCGGAGGGCTGCGAGTGGGCGAAGTGGCTCCCGCACACCAAAGATCCAGAGTCCGCGGTGTTCACTGTGGCTGTGGTGGAGGCGGGTTCGCCGGAGGCAATCGCGGCGTCGCACGATTGTGTTATCGCAGTTCATGATGGGGAGACCTCGCTTATCCAGGACGATGCGCTGCACCTCGTGTGTGATGGGGAGCTGCATGCGCTCACGGCAGCTGGAAAAGAAAAGCTTGGGCTTATCGACGTTTTCCCCACCCCCGCCGCCGAATTCATCGCCCGCAACCTTTCCTTTTATCGCCGGCCTGATTCCGCGACCGGCAGTGGCAGCGGCGACCTGATGGAGCTTCTCGGCTTAGGTGATGTTGAATCACTCACCCCAACAACGATGTGGCCGGGCCGGGAAGGAACACGCCTGAAACTCATGGTGCCCATCGGGACGGAAGGCTCCGGCGCAAGTGGTGCGCCGGTCTACCTGGATTTGAAGGAATCTGCCCACGGCGGAATGGGGCCGCATGGCCTGTGTATCGGTGCTACGGGGTCCGGAAAATCGGAACTTTTGCGGACTCTCGTTGCAGCTTTAGCCGCAACGCATTCGCCGGGTGAACTGAACTTTGTCCTCGTGGACTTCAAAGGCGGTGCCACGTTCTTGGGGTGTGAGGCGCTGCCACACACCTCCGCCGTGATCACCAATTTGGAAGATGAAGCGGTGCTGGTGGAGCGCATGTTTGATGCGATCTCCGGTGAGATGAATCGACGCCAAGAGCTCCTGCGCGCGGCTGGCAATTTTGCTAACGCCACTGACTACAACGCCGCCCGCATGGGGGCGCGCCCAGACTTGGAGCCATTACCGGCGCTGCTCATCGTGGTGGATGAGTTCTCTGAACTGTTGGGGCAGCACCCGGATTTCGCGGAGTTGTTTGTCGCGGTGGGCCGGTTGGGCCGATCGTTGGGCGTGCATCTTCTTTTGGCTTCGCAGCGTCTGGAGGAGGGGAAGCTGCGTGGCCTCGATTCGCATTTGTCCTACCGGATTGGCCTGCGCACGTTCTCCGCGGCGGAATCACGCCAGGTATTGGGCGTGCCGGACGCGTATGAGCTGCCGGCAGATCCTGGTTCCGGTTACTTGAAAACCGCGTCGAGTGAGGTCACGCGCTTCCAAGCCGCTTATGTCTCCGGTCCGCTGATGCGTCGTGTGAATAGCGTCGCAGCACCCACGGGCGTGCGGGTGTTCACCGGGTGGGAGGCAGACGTAGCGCCGGAGATGTCCGTGGATGATTCGACAACGCTGCTTGACGCGGTTGTCAGCGCCGCTCAAGCTGCCGCGGATCTGCGCGGGGAGCAGGCGCGGAAGATCTGGCTGCCACCGTTGCCGGTACGAGTGAACCTGCCCGATGTGTGCGAACCAGTCGGGGATCTCGCAGCGAGCATGGGGCTCGTGGATGATCCCTACCGCCAACGCCAGGACCCCTTCATCTGTGACGTGGGAACAGCGGGTGTTCACGTAGCTATCGCAGGTGGTCCGCAAACGGGCAAGTCGATGGCGGTGCGCACCTTGGTCACCGCGATGGCAGCTACCCACACCACGAGCCAGGTCGGTTTCTACATCATTGACGCTGGTAGTGGCGAGCACGAGGCGCTCGAAACGTTGCCCCACGTCGCCGGTGTGGCTGAGCGTACCGATGAGGAGAGGGTCCGCAGGGTCATCGATGAGGTGGAAGGCTTCATTGATAACGCGCGCGCCGACAACTCGCCTGCCCACACCGTTCTCGTCATCGACGGCTGGCACTCACTCACCGCACCTGACTCGAAGCTGGAAGACCTCCGCGACTCCCTCGCGCGCATTGCTTCCGAAGGTCCCGCCGCTGGCGTTCACCTCGTGATCACCACCCAGCGGTGGAACGCGATTCGCCCCAATGTGCGCGACCTGGTGGGCACCCGCATTGAGTTCAAACTCACCGAACCGATGGATTCCGTCATCGACCGCAAGGCGCAGGAAAAGCTGCCAGCGTTGCCCGGCCGTGGCATTACGCCGCAGGGGCAAAACATGCTCGTCGCGTTCACCGCGAAGGAAGACATCGCGCATGTCGCTGCGCAGGAGGCGGACCAGGTGCCCGTGCCACAGCTGAAGGTGTTGCCAAGGTTTGTGGGGTTGGAGGAGACGTCGGAAAGCATTCTGCTCGGGCGCGGTGGGCGCGATCTTGGCCCGATCCACCTGGATGCGCAGCACCTCGTGGCTATTGGTGAGGCGGGATGCGGCAAATCGACGCTCATCGAGACAGTCTTTGTGCAGGTCGCGTCACTTCCGCGGGAGGATGCGCGCATCGTGTTGCTTGATCCGCGTCGCGCGCATCTTGCTCACGCGCCGCACACGATGGTCGCCGCGTACGGCAGCTCCACCGATGCGATGCGTACCGCGATCGCGGATACGGCGGCCACGCTCACCGCACGCTTGCCCGGCGCGGATGTCACCGCGGAGCAGCTCGCCACGCGTTCGTGGTGGACCGGCCCGGACATTTACCTGCTTATCGACGACTTCGAGCTCCTCCCACCCGAACACCTCCAACCGCTGATGCCCCTGCTGCCGCACGCCCACGATATTGGTCTGCACATTGTTGTGGCGCGCAAATTCGGTGGTGCGGCACGCGCACTGCTGTCCCAATTCATGTCCACCCTGCGCGACCAACAGCCGGATGCCGTCATCTTTTCCGGCAACCGCGAAGAAGGCCAACTGTTCGGCGTACGCCCGATCCCGCTCGACCCGGGCCGCGGCATTCTCGTCCGCGCCGGGGACAATGCCGGCCCCATCCAGATCGCCGCGAGGGAGGAAACCCCATGACCCACACGCTCCATCAACCACGCCACGTGCTGCGTATCGACGTCTCCGATGGCTGCGCGATCTTCAGCGGCGCCGCGAATCTGCATCGCTTCGATGAGCCGTCCGCCACCGACATCGCCGCCTCCGTCCGCGGGCTGCTGGCTGATCACTCCACGTCCGTTCGCATTGAGGTCGCCGCGGAAGACACCCTGGTGGAAGAGCTTCGCGCCCTGCTCACTGAGTACAACGTGGAAGCATCTTCGCTTGTCGACGCCCCCGATCCCGCCACCTCCGAATGGGACACCGTCACCGTTTCCCGCCCCACCCTGGATGTTCAGGACAAGAAACAACGGGTCAACCTGGTTCTCCTTGGCGTTGTCGGGGTCGTGATTCTGCTGTGCGCTGTGGCGATCTGGTTTGTCATGGGGCGGGTGACGGGAGCGTCAATGGCAGCTCCTACGCCTGTCTCGGTTGCTGCATCTTCTTCGCCTGCTGCGTCTTCTGCTCCTTCTTCTCCACGCCCTAGTACACCGGCACCTCCGCCAGAGACCGTGACTTTAAGCCAAGACGGTCTGAGCGTCGAACTTCCGGCTGGTTTTGCTCTTGCACCGGATGAGGACATGTGGCGCGCTACTGGCCCGGACCCGGACCTGCGCATCCAGTTCGCGGTGGACCCTTTGTATGGGGTGCCGGCGGAAGCAGTCCTGGATCAAATTGAGCAGGAAATCAGCGCAGACCCTGAGCTCACCCTGTTGGAACGAGCGGACGGAACAATCCGTTACCGGCACCTGCTTCCGGACGGTTCGGAAGCCCTCTGGGCCGCCTGGGCTGAGCACGGCCACCAGATCTCCATTGGCTGCCACAGCCGCACCGCGCCCACAACTATTCAACTGGCCGCCTGCACGATGGCGAATAACACCGCTCGGTTTAACCCGCCATAGTGTCGTAAAAGTGCAGGTAGGCCGCGTGCGAAAAAATATTTTGCACAATTTTGGATTGTGAGGGAACCAAACGGGGCCCTGAAGCAGTCTAAGTAAATAGGAACGGCGCCAATCGGGGAGCCGGACCACTTCCATCAATCACACAACCACCAATCGGGGGAAAGATGAGTAACGATCAGTTCAGGACAGAAGCCGACGTCATGCGCACGGCCGCGAACAACGTGGACGCGACCAATGACTCGGTGATCACGGAACTCAACCGCCTCCAGGACATTGCGGAATCCACCCGCAGCTACTGGACCGGCCAGGCACAGGCGAGCTTTGACAGCCTGATGAGGCGTTTCGACGATGCAGAGCGTCGCCTGAGCGAAGCCCTGCGCGGTATCGCTGACAATATCCGCGACAACGCGGGCAACTTTGAGAACGTGGAGGCGACGAACTCGGATTCCTTCACAAACGCCGCGCCTGCTGGGCTGGCGCTGTAAGTCACCGACACGCACACACGACGTAAAAGACTAAGGAGATCCACACCATGACCGTAATCAAGTACAGTTTCACGTCCCTGTCCGCGGCTGCGGAAGACATTGAGACGTCCTCGCGCACCATCACCGGCCAGCTGGAAGACCTCAAGGCGCAGATCAAGCCGATGGTTTCCGCCTGGGAAGGTGACGCGGCGGACGGCTACAAGCAGCACCAGGATAAGTGGGATGCCGCTGCCTTGGAGCTCACTGAGATCCTGTCCACCATCGCCCGTGCGGTTGAGGACGGAAATCAGCGTATGAGGGCCGTCAACACTGCTGCAGCAAACAGCTGGGCTTAAAGGCCTGCGCTTAAAAGCATATGACTTTTAAGCCCAGGGAAGACAAAGGAAAGGGGGGACTTATACGACAGGTGTGAACTCGCAGCCTGACCCAGCTCATTTCATTGGTCATTTCCGTTTAAATTGGTTCGTTTAAATTGGTTCATTGTGGGCAGGCGCGGTTAATGGTTACCAGGCGCCGGTGCGCGGACATGTTCCGCCCGCCGGCGTTTTGGGTTTTTAAGGGAAGGTGCTTTAAAGTTGATGTCCTGTGTGTTTTTCTTTCCGGGCGCATTCGTGCCCGGCCCACCTCACCGGGTCTCCACCGGCCGCCGGACAGAGGAGGGGACGAGGGAAGCACGCCTTGGCCGGCAGCCTTCTAGATTTAAGACTTCAAGGAGTCATGAATGTCTACCTACCACCCGAAGAGCGGTGACATTACCCGTAAGTGGTACGTCATCGACGCTACCGACGTGGTGCTGGGCAAGCTCGCTTCCACCGCAGCTGACTTGCTGCGCGGTAAGCACAAGCCGCAGTTCGCACCGAACGTCGACACCGGTGACCACGTCATTGTCATCAACGCTGACAAGGTCCACATTTCTTCCAACAAGCGTGAGCGTGAAACGCGTTACCGTCACTCCGGTTACCCGGGTGGCCTGAAGTCCATCACGCTCGGCCGTGCTCTGGATGAGCGCCCAGACCGTGTCATCGAGGAGGCAATCAAGGGCATGATGCCGCACAACCGCCTCTCCCGTCAGTCCATTAAGAAGCTTCACGTCTACGTCGGCTCTGAGCACCCGCACGAGGCGCAGAAGCCGGAGACCTTCGAGTTTAAGCAGGTGGCCCAGTAATGACCGAGCCGAACATCACCCCAGATACCGCTAGCGATCTCGCCGGCGAGACCGATATCGACGCTGCAACCGCGGCTACCGAGGAGTTCAACTACACCATCGCTGATGCCGTGGCCGTCGAGGCTGACACTCAGGATGAGGTCGTGGCTGAGGCTTCGGTTTACCACGAGGGCCCGATCCAGACCGTCGGTCGCCGTAAGCGCGCAATTGCTCGCGTGACCGTTGTTGAGGGCGAGGGCAAGATCACCGTCAACGGCCGTGACCTTGAGGACTACTTCCCGAACAAGCTGCACCAGCAGGACATCCTGTCTCCGCTGGTTCTGCTCGAGCGTGAAGGCCAGTTCGACATCAAGGCCAACATCGGCGGCGGTGGCCCGACCGGCCAGGCTGGCGCTCTGCGTCTGGCTATTGCCCGTGCGCTGAACGTTTACAACCCGGCTGAGCGCCCGACCTTGAAGAAGGCTGGCTTCCTCACCCGTGACGCTCGTGCTGTTGAGCGTAAGAAGGCTGGTCTGCACAAGGCCCGTCGCGCACCGCAGTACTCCAAGCGTTAATCGCTGCTGTCAGCGCAAGCAAAGCGCCGCTGTCCTCACTGTGGGATGGCGGCGCTTTCGCCTTGTCTGGGGTGGGGCAGGCATAATTGGTGGCTATGACTCGACTTTTTGGAACCGATGGTGTGCGTGGGCTGGCTAATGAGAAGTTGACGGCCCCGTTGGCGATGAAGCTCGGGCAGGCCGCAGCAATGGTGCTCACTGAGACGAAGCGGTCGGAGCAGCGTCGCGCGACGGCGATCATCGGCCGGGATCCGCGTGTGTCGGGGGAGATGTTGGCGGCGGCGATGGCGGCGGGGATGGCGTCGAAAGGCGTTGATGTGCTGCGTGTGGGCGTGATTCCTACGCCGGGCCTGGCCTTTCTCACGGATGATTACGGCGCCGACATCGGTGTGATGATCTCCGCGTCGCACAACCCCATGCCGGACAACGGCATCAAGTTCTTCTCAGCAGGGGGCAAGAAGCTTGACGACGAGGTCGAGGACCGCATCGAACGCGCCATGACCTCCATCGACGAAGCCGGCCCAACTGGCACTGGTATTGGGCGCATCCTGGAAGAATCCCCGGATGCTTTCAAGCGCTACCTGCAGCACCTGGAGGAGTCCGTGACCACACCGTTGAACGGAATCAAGGTTGTGGTGGACTGTGCGAACGGTGCGGCTTCGCGGATCGCGCCGAAGGCGTACGCGACGGCGGGCGCGGAGGTCATTCCGATCTTCAACGAGCCGAACGCATTCAACATCAACGACAACGCCGGTTCCACCCACATTGAGCAAACTCAGAAGGCTGTTCTGGCCCACGGCGCGGACCTTGGTTTGGCGCACGATGGTGATGCGGATCGCTGTCTCGCTGTCGACGCGGAGGGCAATGTGGTTGACGGGGATCAGATCATGGCGATTTTGGCTGTGAATATGAAGGAGAAATCGTCGTTACGCAAAAACACGCTGGTGGCTACTGTGATGAGCAACCTCGGCCTGAAACTCGCGATGGAGCGCGAGGGCATTGAGGTGCGCGAAACCAAGGTGGGCGACCGCTACGTGCTAGAGGAACTGGGGCGCGGCGGATTCTCGCTTGGCGGTGAGCAGTCGGGCCATGTGGTGATTCCGGAGCGTGCGACGACCGGGGATGGCACCCTGTGCGGCCTCATGCTCATGCAGCGCATGGCGGAAACCGGCACGAGCCTCAAAGAGCTCGCCAGCGTGATGACTGTCCTGCCACAGGTGCTCATCAACGTCCCCGTTTCCGATAAATCCCTCATCCTCGATGATCCCGCAGTGACCGCGGCGATCGCTGAAGCGGAGAAGGAGCTCGGCTCCAGTGGCCGCGTACTCCTGCGCCCATCCGGTACTGAAGAACTTTTCCGCGTCATGGTCGAAGCCGCCGAAAAAGAGCAGGCCCGCCGGGTTGCTGGCCGCCTCGCGGCTGTGGTCGCGGCGGTGTAGGCACCCCCGTTTTGAAAAAAGTTTGGGATTTGAGGGAACCAAACCGGGGGTTAAGGCAGTCTAAGACTATGGAAGGTAAAGACTGCTGCCTGCCATAGGCGGCTTGACCATACGGGGGGGATGACATTGAGCACGCCTTTAGAGCTCGACCCGGAGGGGTTCCGGGAACGCATCAACGCTGCGATCAATAAGTACAACGAGGCGATTGCAGCCTTGGAGGCCAACAAACCAGAGATCAATCCGGCCTCATTCGGGGACGGGTTTGTGGTTCACGGGGAGACTATCGCTGCGTCCGTGGAGGCCGTCCACGAGCGCACGCTTGCCCGGTTGCGGTCGCGCGTGGCGCAGTACACGTCTATGCTCGCGCTCACGGGGGATGTGTCGTCGACGGATGGCACGAATGCAGGGGGGTTGACTACTCATGAGTAATGCGCAGGTCAAAGAAGGCCTGGATGCCATCGCGCGCGAGGTAGCCGCGGTGCCAGGTATGTCGCTTGCCGACGTCTCCTTGATCCAATCCCACATCCACTCCATCTCCTCCAAACTGGATTGGACCAATGGGCTTGATAATTCTGCGCTGCCGGCTCAAGTGGGGCGCGTGAACTCCGCGCCGTCGCTCGGCAGCAAGGGTGGCAAAGGTGGCAAGGGCGGTGGTCTAGCTGGTGGCCTGGGTGGCGGCTTGCTTGGGGTGCTGAGCACGTTTGCGCCTTTCCTTTTTGGGCAAGGCAGCAGCGGTGAATCCAGTTGGCTCGAGGACATTGGCATCACTGACCACGAGAAGAACGTGGACGCGGAGCAGTCCGAACACTCCGATGCCTTGGACGAGCTGTGCCGCGAGACTCAGCGCTGCGTGGACTCCGTCAAGGAAATCAACGATGACGCTGCCATAGGTATGAACGAGATCATCCAGGTGGTGCTCACGTTCATTTCGATGTTGCAGCTTCATCCCTTGGTGCGCATCGGGGCGGTGCTTCTTGGCCCGATCATCGAGGGGCTTTTAGCTATTGAGAAGACCGTGGATGACCGCAATGAGTCCATCAGTTGCTGCTACGAGCGCCTCGACGAGCTGTGCACGAATACTGACACTCCGCCACCGCCACCGAAGGAATACTGCCCGCCCGAAGCATCACCACCGCCCGCGCCGATACCCGCGCCGGGCCCGGCCCCTGCGCCACCGGCACCTGCACCGGCGCCCAGCCCGGTGCCCAGCCCGGTGCCTGCTCCCACCGCCCCCACAGCACCCGCTTCAGCCTTCGGGGTGGGCAGCGCGGGGTTGAACCTGAACGTCAACGCGAATATCAACGTTGATCTCAGCAGCTCGCTGCCACCGTGCCCGACGCTGCCAACGGTGCCTCCGACGGGCCCGGCGGGTATCAATCTGCTGGAGCAGTTCAACATGGGTTTGGAGGGCTTCAAGAAGACAGTCGAGGATTGCCTGACGCAGATTGAATGCCCGCCAGCGACGCCGGAACCAGATACGGAGCCGACGCCAGCGCCGACGCCTGAGACGAAGGAGGAAGACTGCCTCCCCGTCGAGCCGGAACCGGAGATGCCACCGGAGAAGCTAGCGCAGATGAAGGAACCACCTCCGCCGCCAAAGGGGGAGAGTGCGCCCGCGGCTGCTGGGCCGGTGGCGGAGCAGCCAGTGGAGCAGCCGGCGGAGCAGCCGGAAACACCCACGCAGCCGGAGCCTGCTGCCAACGCTGACGCCCACGAAGATCAACCCCGCACCCGAAAGACGAGGACCTGGTAATGGAATTTAGTGATTACGCGGAGCAGTTCCGCCGTCGCACGGCCTACCGGATGGCCGAGTTTGAGAAGGTGCTGAAGCAAAGTCAGCGCCAAATGGAGGAGCTGGTGAGGCAGCAGGAGTTGGCCAAGGAGATGAACATCCAGAAGCCACCACGGGTAACACCGCAGGGTGTGTACCGGGGTTTCCGGCCAGGCAAGGTTCAAGGTGTGCTGCGGAAAGAGGGCCCGACCGAGAACCGCGGCTAACTGGGACTAGTGGGGAGTAGCGGGCCTAGAACAGCTTGGTGGCGTCGGCAAGATCCTTGCCCACGAGGGATTCCACGTCCTTGCCGGAGGCGTCGGGCTCGGAGTAGGCGCTGCAGACCTTCTCCCCACGCAGCTGGTGGAGGAAGTAGCCGGTGAGCAGAGCACGGACGGTTTCCTGCACGCTGGTCTTGGAACGGCCGGTGCCCACCAGCAGCTTGGCCAGGGAGTCCTCGCTGAAGGATTGCTGGTTGCCGTTCTTCACCGTGCGGTACGCAACGGGGCCGGACCAGTTGTAGGCCAGTTGGGCGGGGTTACCGGATCCAAGGATGCCATCAGAATCCTCATCAGGCCCAATGACTAGGCCCGGTTTGAATAGGCCACGCGCAGCGGTGATCGCGGACGGCGCCACGTCGGCGGGGTACACAGCAGCAACAGCCTTGACCTTGGGGTTATCCGCACTAGCCAGAACGGCGCAGCCACCGCCCATGCCGTGTCCGGCGATGCCAAGCCGGTTGGGGGAGACAGTGACGTTGCCGTTACCCAGCTTCACACCCGCGAGGATCTGCAGAGCGGTTTCCAGGTCAGCAGCAAAGCCAGCGTGATCGGGACGCAGACCACGTTCGGTGTCCGGTGCAGCGACGGCGATACCCCAGCTGGCCAGGTGGCGCAGCGTCTTGTGATAGTCACCGACGTTTTTCATCCAGTCGTGGCCAAAAGCGATACCGGGAATAGCTTTGCCTTCAGCGGGGACGTACACCTTGCCGGGCAGGCCGGTGAAGCCGAGGTCACCTTCGAGCACGCGGTGGGGGCCTCGCTTGGACAGTTCACTGAGCTTTTTCAGGTTCGCAGACACGCCACCAACCCTACTGCATTCGCACATGGGCTGGTCCCGCGCCACGGGCGGACCTACTAGGGCGATGTTGCTTCATAGATTAATGTTGTCCGCATGTGTGGAATCGTGGGATACGTAGGTAAGCAGCAGGCTCTCGGCATTGCGCTCGAAGCTTTGCGACGAATGGAGTACCGCGGCTACGACTCCGCCGGCATCGCCGTGGTCGACCGTGGCCACATCAATGTGGCGAAGCGTGCCGGCAAGCTGCAGAACCTCGAAGACAAGATCGCGGAGATGGGTGCGGATGCCTTGGCAGGCACCACTGCCATTGGTCATACGCGGTGGGCAACGCACGGACGCCCGACCGATGAGAATGCGCACCCGCATGTGTCCTTCGACGGTAAGGCGGCGATTGTTCACAATGGCATCATTGAGAACTTCGCGCCCCTGAGGGCCGAGCTGGAGCGCGAAGGCATCCAGATGGTGTCGGACACGGACTCCGAGGTTGCTGCGCACCTTTTGGCGAAGGCGTACAACGAGGGGGAGACGGCGGGGGACTTTAGGAAGGCGTCGTTAAGCGTGCTTAACCGCCTTGAGGGCGCGTTTACCGTGCTGTTTACGCATGCTGATCACCCGGACACCATCATCGCAGCGCGTCGTTCAACCCCGCTGATCGTGGGTGTGGGCGACGGCGAGATGTTCCTGGGCTCGGACGTGGCGGCCTTCATTGAGTACACGAAGGACGCGGTGGAACTGGCCTCTGATTCCGTCGTTGTGATCACGAAGGATTCCTACGAGGTGCTCAGTTTTGACGGCAGCCCGAGCGAAGGCAAACCGTTCACCATCGACTGGGATCTGGAGGCCGCGGAGAAGGGTGGCTTTGATTCCTTCATGATGAAGGAGATCTACGAGCAGCCCGCCGCCGTCCGCGACACGCTCGCCGGCCACTGGGATGGCAAGCGCGTGGTGCTGGATGAGAACACGATCTCGGAGCGTGACTTGAAGTCCTTCGACCAGGTCTTCGTTGTCGCGTGTGGTTCGGCGTACCACTCGGGTCTGGCTGCGAAGTACGCGATTGAGCACTGGGTGCGCATCCCAGTCCAGATCGAGGTGGCCTCTGAGTTCCGCTACCGCGACCCGGTGCTGGATGAGCGCACGCTCGTGCTGGCCATCTCCCAGTCCGGTGAGACCGCTGACACTCTGGAGGCTGTCCGCCACGCGAAGACGCAGGGCGCGAAGGTGCTCGCGGTGTGCAACACGAACGGTTCGCAGATTCCGCGCGAGTCCGACGCGGTGCTGTACACCCACGCTGGTCCGGAGATTGGTGTGGCATCGACCAAGGCATTCCTTGCGCAGGTGGCCGCGAACTACATCGTGGGTCTTGCTCTTGCGCAGGCGAAGGGCACGAAGTACCCAGATGAGATCCGTACGATCTGGGATGAGCTTGAGGCGATCCCAGCCAAGATCGAGGAGGCGTTGGCTAGCCACGACCAGGCGAAGCAGATTGCGTCGACGCTGGGTGCGGTGAAGACCATGCTCTTCTTGGGGCGCGGCGTCGGTTTCCCGATCGCGCTTGAGGGCGCGCTGAAGCTGAAGGAGCTCGCCTACATCCACGCGGAAGGTTTCGCGGCGGGCGAACTGAAGCACGGCCCGATCGCGTTGATCGAGGACGACCTGCCGGTGGTGGTCATCGTGCCGAGCCCGCGCGGGTTGCCCCAGCTGCACTCGAAGATCGTGTCCAACATCCAGGAGATCCGGGCGCGTGGCGCGAAGACGATTGTCATCGCGGAGGAAGGCGATACCGCGGTGGAGCCGTACGCGAACTGGCTCATCCGGATTCCACAGTCGCCGACGATCATGCAGCCGTTGCTGGCTACGGTTCCGTTGCAGTTCCTCGCGGCGTTCATCGCGCGGGAGTGTGGCAACGATGACATTGATAAGCCGCGCAACCTGGCCAAGTCGGTCACGGTCGAGTAGTGCTCGCGGCTCTCGGCTTCGCGTTCATTGACTCGATCAACCTGTTGTTGATCGGGGTCATCGTCGCGGTGGGTATTGTTGCACCTCGCTTTTCGACGACCGCCGCTTTGCTCATCGCTGGCGACTGGCTCGGGGTCGCATCCCTGGCTTTTTTGATGCTCGTGGTGTTCGACGGGCTCGGCGATGTGGTGCATCGCTTTGTCGATGGGCCGGTGTTTGGCATCTTGCTTGTTGCCACTGGTGTTCTCACTGCGGTGCTTGCTATGCGGGGCGGTGATAATTCCGGGCTTGTGCAGCGCATCATGCGGCCGTTGCGCACCCCTTCCGGGACGACCGTGCTGGTGGGTTTCGTGCTGGGCATCATCCAGTCGGCGACGTCGGTGCCGTTCTACGGTGGCCTGGCAGTGCTGTCCACAGCGGGTGTGCCGGTGGGGACGCGCTACGCCTTTCTCGTCTTGTACGCGACTGTCGCCTTGAGCTTGCCTACGTTCTGCGCCTTCCTCGTCGCCTGGGTTCGCCGCTACCCAGAGAGCCCTGCCGGCCGCATGTTTGAGGCGGCGCGGCAGAACTCCGCCGCCGTATCCGCTGGTGCGACGTGGGCCGTGGCGGTGCTGCTGGCCGGTCTGGGCGTGCTGCATCTGGTGTGACGTATGGCAACTGGCACAATGTCACCCATGAGTCCCGCCACCTTGACCATTGACCTCGGTGCGATTGCGCACAATACCGCTGTGATGAAGCGCGTGGCGGGTGACGCCAAGCTCATGTGCGTGGTCAAGGCGAATGCGTACAACCATGGCGCGCAGCGCGTCATCCCAGTCATGGACGCCGCTGGCGCAGATGCTTTTGGCGTAGCGACGCTCACAGAAGCCGCCCAGATCCGCCCCCTCACCGACAAACCGGTGTTGGCCTGGATCTGGCAGCCGGGGGAAGAGATCCCTGCGGGGATTGAGGTGGGGGTTCCCGGCCTGGAGCACCTCCGCTGGCTCGTGGAACAGGGGGAGAAGCGCCCCGTGCACCTCATCGTGGACACCGGCCTGAACCGCTCCGGGATTGATGAGGAGGACTGGCCAGAAGCCTTCGATCTCGCTGCTGCTTCCGGCCTTCAGGTCCGTGGCCTGATGTCGCACTTTGCGTGCGCCGATGAGCCCACCCATCCTCACAATCAGGTGCAGCGTGACGCTTTTCAGCGGGCCATCGCCCTTGCCCGCACCCACGGGCTGGAGGTGCCGGTGAACCACCTGGCTAACTCGCCCGGCACGTTGACCGGCGCGGAGAATGCCTTCGGGATGGTGCGCCCAGGCATCGCGCTCTATGGCCTAGACCCGCTGGAGAGCTCTGGAGCGGACCTTCACCCGGCAATGACATTGTCCGCGGGACTTACCGCCGTGAAGCGGATTAAGAAAGGTGAAGGCGCAAGTTACAGTCTGACCTGGACAGCACCGGAAGATGGCTGGACCGCCATCGTCCCAGTCGGATACGCCGACGGAATCCTGCGCGCTTGGCAGGACCACATCGAGGTGACCATCGGTGGCCAGCGCTACTCGCAGGTCGGCCGCGTGTGCATGGACCAATTCATCGTGTGGCTAGGCTCCGACCGCGCCGGCATTAACGTTGGTGACCAAGCAATCATCTTCGGCCCCGGCGGTATGAGTGCCGCCGAGCTGGCGCGCCGGGTAGGCACGATCCACTACGAGGTGGTGTGTGCGCCGGGTGGGCGTGTGGTGAGGGAGTACGTCGATAAGCAGGAGAGCCATGAAGCAACCGTTTGATTCTGCGGGAACCGTCGAATGCGCAAGCGCTGAAGACACGCGCGCATTCGGCCGCACGTTGGGGGAGGCGCTGGAGGCAGGCGACGTGGTCATCCTCGACGGCCCCCTTGGTGCTGGCAAAACCACCCTCACGCAAGGAATCGCTCAAGGCATGGGCGTGAAAGGGCGTGTGACCAGCCCTACCTTCATCATCGCGCGTGAACACAAAAACCCGACCGGCGGCCCCGCGCTCGTGCACGTGGATGCTTACCGGCTCCTCGACAGCGTCGGAGGCACTGGCGCGATTGACCCGCTGGGGGAGTTGGATGCGCTTGACCTGGACTCCGAACTCGACAGCGCCGTCGTGGTGGCGGAGTGGGGCGGTGGCCTCGTGGAACAGCTGGCCACGCGCTACCTGCTAGTCACCCTCGACCGTGAGACGCGTGCACTTGAGGACCCGGAATCGCAGGCCCGCATCATCTCGTGGACGCCATCAGAGTAGGGTTAGTCCCATGCAAAAGCTGACTGCTAGCCAAAAAGGTTGGACCGCCATTGTCATCGCGCTGTGGGTCATTGCGCTCGCAGCCCTGATCTTTGTCATGCCGAGTTCGAGCGCTGCTTCTGGGCAGAAATCGCTCGGAGAGGCAGAAGCATCAGGTTCGCTGGCAACGACGCTCGCGGAGATGGAACCCCCAGTTCACGACGCCATCGCAGCCGAGATCATCGACCTGCGCTACGTGTACGGCCAGGAGATACAGGGCTTTGTTCCAGTGTGCAACAACGAGCCGGAACAGCTGGTGGACATGAAACTGCAGGCAGCCGGCGATCTTGCGGATCAGATCAAGCTTGACGGCAGTAACAACTACATCCTGCTGTTCAATGACTCGAGCGAAACCGCTGTCGCGGTTGATGCGATCCCGGCCAACGTGATGGACTTGTGTGGAGACAACTACTTCCAGGAGATCTTCAGCACAGAGCAGGGCTTCCCGGTTCATTATGACGGCGGCATGTGGCGCTTCGGCCCGCGTATTCAGTAGCCCCGTAGTCGCATGATTGTTCTTGCGCTTGATACGGCCACCACGGATCTGGTGGCCGGCATCGTTGATGCGCACTCGGGGGAGGCCCTCGCGGAGGTGGTCACCCCGACGCGTTCCCACAATGAGTTGCTTGTTCCTACCGTGATGGAACTGCTCGATTCAGCTGGCCTCGCATTCACCGACCTGGAGGCGGTTGTTGTGGGCTGTGGCCCCGGCCCGTTTACGGGCCTGCGCGTAGGTATGGCCACTGCGTCCGCATTTGGGCAGGCCCTGGGTGTGCCCGTGCATGGTGTGTGCACGCATGATGCGGTTGCTCGGCTTTTGCGCGGCTCCTCCTCCCTCGCCCTTACCGACGCCCGCCGCCGCGAGGTGTACTGGGCGCGCTACTCCGGTAGTGAACGTGTTGACGGGCCTCATGTGATCGCGCCTGACCAGCTTGAGATTGCGCCGGTGGACGTGTTGTCCGTCCCGGAGCATCTGCGTGAGAAGCTGCCGGAAGCCCTGATTGAGGCAGCGGGCACCGTGACGTACGAAGCGCCGCGCGCTGCCGCGCTTGTTGCCGTCGCGCGTAGGGCCGTGGAGGATCTGAGCGCGCCGGGCGAACCGCTCGTCCCGCTGTACTTGCGCCGCCCGGATGCGAAAGAACCGGCGCCGAAACCACTGTCTTCGGCGATTCCGCGCGTATCTATCGACGAGGAGTGACCACCCCCGTGCGCATCCGTGAACTCCGACCCGCCGATGCCGTTGCAGCAGCGGCCATTGAAGCGGACCTCTTCGTCAATGAAAGCCCGTGGTCCCGCGACGTCTTCCTCGCGGAGCTCGCGCACCCCTACACCTTTTATGTTGGGGCATTCGTGGGTGAGGACGATGAGGAAGTTCTCGCCGGGTACGCCGGAGTGGCCCGCCTGGGACCACGCGAGGACCCGGAGTTTGAGGTGCATACGATCGCGGTTGCGCGTCAGTGCCAGGGGCGCGGCATTGGGCGCGTGCTCATGGACCAACTGGTGCATGCTGCGGATATGTACGACGCCCAAATGTTCCTTGAAGTCCGCACCGACAACGAGCCAGCCATTGCGCTGTACAAGAGTTATGGGTTTGCCGAGGTGGGAGTGCGCAAGGGATACTATCCCTCGACTGGGGCAGACGCGTACACGATGATGCGCCACTCCATCTCAGAGATGTCAGAGGAGTCAGAGCAATGATCATTCTGGGGATCGAGTCTTCCTGCGATGAAACAGGCGTGGGTGTTATTGACCTGCGGCCGGACGGCTCGATGGAGATTCTCGCCGATGTCGTGGCATCCTCCATGGAGGAGCACGCCCGCTTCGGTGGCGTGGTGCCGGAGATCGCGTCGCGTGCTCACCTTGAGGCGATGCCGCGGGTGATGGAGAAGGCGTTGGCGGACGCCGGTATCACGAAACCGGACGCTGTTGCTGCAACGGTGGGGCCGGGTCTGGCGGGAGCGTTGCTTGTTGGCGCGTCCGCGGCGAAGGCCTATGCCGCTGCGTGGGGTGTACCGTTCTACGGGGTCAACCACTTGGGTGGGCACGTCGCCGTGGCCAATCTCGACGATGCGGATGAGCTGCCACATTCCATCGCATTGCTCGTCTCCGGCGGACACAGCCAGATCCTTGAGGTCGACGCGGTGGGCAAGCCGATGAAGGAGCTCGGAAGCACGCTTGACGACGCCGCCGGCGAAGCCTACGACAAAGTCGCCCGGCTGTTGGGGTTGGGGTATCCGGGTGGGCCGGTCGTCGATAAGCTTGCGCGACGTGGCCGTCCGAACATTTCCTTCCCACGCGCACTCTCGCGAGCTGAAGATCTGCGTGGCGAGCACCGCTACAACTTTTCTTTCTCCGGCCTGAAAACCGCGGTCGCGCGGTACGTGGAGTCCGCTGAGCGGGCAGGCGATGTGATCAGCATCGAGGATGTGTGCGCGTCCTTCCAGGAAGCCGTCGTGGACGTGCTCACCGCGAAAGCGATCATGGCCTGCGAAGACACTGGTGCGCGCACGTTGTTGCTTGGTGGGGGAGTCGCGGCGAATTCGCGGTTGCGGGAGCTCGCACAGGAGCGTTGCAGCGCTCACGGGATCGAACTGCGCGTCCCCCGTTTCGCCCTGTGCACCGACAACGGAGTGATGATCGCGGCGCTTGCCGCCCAGCTCATCCACGAAGGTGCGCAACCTTCCGGGTGGGACACGGCAACCGACACGGCGCTTGAGGTGGAGACCCCGCTCGTGCATTCTTAAATCTCACCGAGCGAAGTCCGCAGTTTCGGGTTAACGTGACAACCGCGTAAAAATTCACTTCCCGAAAGGACGCCCTCCCGCCATGAAGTCTCGCGATCATGAACGCTTTGGTTTTCTGGTGAACCCGGACCTGACCTACCGCCGGATCATCTTTGACATGGACCACGCGAGCCAGTTTCTCGGCCCAGTTGTCCTCGAGGGAGTACGCGTCGCGTTTTCCCAAAACGACACGCAGTACGAGGCGATCTACTCGCCACAGGCCCGTGAGAACCGTGCCGCGCCGAACCCTGTCGCGTCCATGGCGGCGAACCTTGCGGCGACGGACAACGCTAACTTCCTGCAGGACCCCACGTCTGCAATCTCCGGCCCGGTGATCTTTGTTGGCCGCGACGGGCACAGCATTGACGACGAGATCGTGGACCAAATCAAACAAGCCATCCGCGCCGTCCGCCACTACCGGGACGACAACCCAGAGGAATACGAACTCTGGCACAACGCGGTGCTCAACATGGGGACGGTGCAGGACTAGCCAGGACTAGCCAGGACTAGCTCTGCGCGTGAGGGGAGGGGAGCCCCTTGGTTGTCGTTTAGCACTCGCATGGGTAGAGTGCTAAACAGGTTTTGGGCACAGTTTGTTCACCCGCGACGACGGCTGCGCACCGAGAAACCGTGTAATGAATCCAACTTTCACGAAAGGTTCAATCGTGGCAAACGTCAACATCAAGCCTCTGGAAGACAAGATCCTCGTCCAGATCGTCGAAGCTGAGACCACCACTGCCTCCGGCTTGGTCATCCCGGACTCCGCACAGGAGAAGCCGCAGGAAGCAACCGTCATCGCTGTTGGCCCGGGTCGCTGGGACGACGAGGGCGAGCACCGCATCCCGGTGGACGTCAAGGAAGGCGACACCGTGATCTTCTCCAAGTACGGCGGCACCGAGCTGAAGTACAACGGCGAGGAGTACTTGCTGTTGTCTGCGCGTGACCTGCTGGCCGTCGTCGAGAAGTAAAAGGCGGGATTAATCCTCTATGGCAAAACTCATTGCATTTGACCAGGAGGCCCGCGAGGGCATCCAGCGCGGTGTGGACATCCTCGCCGACTCGGTCCGCGTGACGCTTGGCCCGCGTGGTCGCAACGTTGTGCTGGACAAGGCGTTTGGCGGTCCACTCGTGACCAATGACGGCGTGACCATCGCCCGCGACATCGACCTCGAAGAGCCGTTTGAGAACCTCGGTGCGCAGCTGGTCAAGTCCGTCGCTGTGAAGACCAACGACATTGCCGGTGACGGCACCACCACCGCGACGTTGCTCGCCCAGGCCATCATCAACGAGGGCCTGCGCAACGTTGCCGCTGGTGCGAACCCGATCGAGCTGAACAAGGGCATCGCCGCAGCAGCTGAGGCTGTTGTTGAGGAGCTCAAGGCTCGTGCAACCGAGGTGTCCTCCAACGAGGAGATCGCCAACGTTGCCACCGTCTCCTCCCGTGACTCCGTCGTCGGCGAGATGGTTGCTGGCGCCATGGACAAGGTGGGCAAGGACGGTGTTCTTACCGTTGAGGAGTCCCAGTCCATCGAGTCCTACGTGGACGTCACCGAAGGCATCTCCTTTGAGAAGGGCTTCCTCTCCCCCTACTTCATGACGGACCCAGAGGCCGGCCAGGCCGTCTTAGAGAACCCGCAGGTTCTGCTGGTTCGCAACAAGATCACCTCCCTGCCGGAGTTCCTCCCGCTGCTGGAGAAGGCCGTGGGCACGTCCCGTCCGCTGCTCATTATCGCGGAGGATATTGAGGGCGAGCCGCTGCAGACCCTCGTGGTCAACTCCATCCGTGGTGCCTTGAAGGTTGTCGCGGTGAAGTCGCCGTACTTCGGTGAGCGCCGCAAGGCCTTCATGGATGACCTCGCCGTGGTCACTGAGGCGACCGTCATCGACCCGGAGGTCGGCGTCAACCTCAAGGACGCGGAGCTTGACGTGCTGGGCAGTGCCCGCCGCGTTACCGTGACCAAGGACGACACCGTCATCGTCGACGGCGCTGGCTCTGCCGAGGCAGTGGAGAACCGCCGCGAGCAGATCCGCCGCGAGATCGAGAACACCGATTCCACCTGGGACAAGGAGAAGGCGGAAGAGCGCCTGGCCAAGCTGTCCGGTGGTGTCGCTGTCATCCGCGTCGGCGCTCCGACGGAGACCGAGGTCAACGAGCGCAAGCTGCGCGTCGAGGACGCCATCAATGCTGCCCGTGCAGCTGCGCAGGAAGGCATCATCGCCGGCGGTGGCTCCGCTCTCGTCCAGATCGCGGCGAAGCTCGAGGAGCTCGCTGAGAACTACCCGGGCGAGCAGAAGACCGGTGTGCTCACCGTAGCTCGTGCGCTGGTGAAGCCGGCCTACTGGATCGCGGAAAACGCAGGCCTGGACGGTTCCGTCGTTGTGTCCAAGGTCGCTACGCTGCCGAACGGTGAGGGCTTCAACGCCGCCACGCTCGAGTACGGCAACCTCATCGAGCAGGGCATCATCGACCCGGTGAAGGTGACCCACTCCGCTGTGGTCAACGCCGCATCCGTGGCCCGCATGGTGCTCACCACCGAGGCTTCCGTGGTGAACAAGCCTGAAGAGGAAGAAGCTGGTCACCAGCACTAGGCGATTGCTTATGCGCGAAGCGCTCCCACCCCCGGGGGCGCTTTTTCGTTGCCTAAGCTGCTTGGGCTGCTCGGGGGAACACCGTCTGCATGGCTCCGTAGGGGTGGATGTCGTTGACCACTGGGTAGCCCTTGGGGGAAATCCAGGTGGGAGTGCCGGTGAGCATCTCTACGTGGCCGCGGTGGGCAAGATGTGGATCGTCGTCGTTGACGCGGTTGTGGTAGCGGCACAGTGGTGCGAGATTGTTCAAGTTGGTTTCCCCGCCGTTCTTCCACGCCTTGATGTGGTGCGTTTCGCAGAGATCCGCAGCCTGGTGGCAGCCGATGAACGCGCAGACGGGGGAGGTGGCTTTGGCCAAGTCCCGCTGTTTCTGGTTTGCAAAGCGCTGGCTGCGGTAGAGGTTGATGGCTCCCTCAGCGGGGTGGAAGATAGCTGCTTCGAGATGGTTGTCTGCGGTAGCGATGAGGCGGTTGAGGTATTCCGCGCCCGTCATCGTGGTGCCGTCCGTAAGCCCCAAGATGACCTCATCGCCTTCGCCGTTGAGGATCTGCACGTGTTGGTCGAGGCCGATGAGCAACAAGGGTCTGGGGACTGCTTTCGCGACACCGCCTCCGTCCCGTAGGAGAGCAACGATTGCTTTTAATAATTGCGGGCCGATCGGCTTTGAAGGGTCTAGGTCCTGGTAAGCCGCGAATTTGAGGTCGGCGGCGGTACGCTCATCCATGGTCAGCGTGACGGTGGTCTTGCCCATATTCGGAACGCCGAAGGTGGCCTGCTCGCGTGGCGGGGTTTTCTCCTTGGCTGGGACGATCCGCTTCGCCAAGGCAAGGAGAGCTGTGCAGGTACGCGAGACGTGCGCGGCGGCACTTAGCATCTTCATGCGGTAGCTATGGCGCCGAGTGGCGTGAGAAATGTGTTTTACAGCGCGCTCGATCTGCGCGAGCAATCCCAGGCTTAACCCCAACGCCCGTGCTTTATCGCGCGCTTTTTGCTGTTTGGCGGAGGATAAGTTCTCCCCGTAATACGCCTCATGAACTAATTTCCAGTTATTCACCGCGGATTGTTCAACACCGGCGTCAAGCGCCCGCGATTTATCAAAGTGCTCTAACGTATCGATGCCTAAAGAGCTATGGGCATCCAACAAATCATCAAAAGTTTTCATGCCCCGACGGTAACCGCGCCAAAACCCCTGGGTAAAGGGTTTTTGAGATTTCCCACAATGTAAAATTTTATGGAACCAAACAGGGGGTTAAGGCAGTCTAAGTAAGGTTGGGGGTTTTTAGACGTCGATAAGCGAGAAGCTAGTTTGCGGCGACCTTGACGCGACGCAGCGCAGCCTGGCGCTCGGACTCGCTCATGCCACCCCAGATGCCGTACGGCTCCGCAACCGCAAGCGCGTGAGCACGGCATTGCTCGAGGACAGGGCAGGAAAAGCAGATCGCCTTCGCGCGGTTCTCGCGGTTCGCACGGGCGCGGCCACGCTCCCCGTCGGGGTGGTAGAAGACCTCAGATGCCTCGCCGCGGCATGCGCCGTGGAGTTGCCAATCCCAGAAGTCCGCATTCGGGCCGGGCAGCTGCTGGGGCATGGAAAGAGCAGGCATATACATCTCCGTGTGTGAAACCTATGACGAACGTTATCTCGCGCAGTGTGCAAGGCAATGGTGAACAATTGGTTTCTGCCAGGTTTCACACAGTTAGATGTGATCTAGCACGTTTCATTTTGATCTGCCTGACGTGCGCAAATGTTTGAAGGTGAAACGTTAGTGAATTGTTGGTTACGTCACGCTCACAATGCTGTGCGGTGAGCCATGGGATTTAGGGAGATCACGCGACCGGCGCGTAGGATGTTGCCGGTGCAGGTCTGTTATACCTGCGAGCCCTGCCCATTTACGAGAAAAGGAGAGACGTAATGGCCTCAGCTGACGCGGACCAACGTCTCGCCGAACTCGTACCGTTAGCCCAGGCAGGTGATACTGCGGCGCTCCAGGACATCATCAAGATTGTGCACCCGATGGTGCTGCGTTACGCCCGCGCGAGGATTAGCGCGGGGCGCACTCCCACCGCGGAGGATGTTGCCCAGGAGATCTGCCTGGCCGTGGCCACGAGCGTGGGGAAGTATCAGGACACTGGCAAGCCGTTCATGGCTTTCGTGTATGGCATTGCGTTCAACAAGGTTGCGGATGCGCACCGGGCGCTGGCGCGCGACAAAACAAACCCGACAGACGAGGTCCCTGACCAGGAATTTTCCGGCGCTACCCCCGAAGATGCAGCGATGGTGGCGGCGGGAAGTAACAGAGTGCGCGCTTTGCTCGATCTGTTAAGTGACAAGGCGAGAGAGATTGTCATCTTGCGTGTGTTTGTCGGATTGTCTGCTGAGGAAACAGCGGAGATTGTGGGCAGCACTGCAGGAGCGGTCCGAGTCGCGCAGCACCGAGCGCTTGCCACTCTCCGGCGGGCACTCGAAGAGGAAGTTCAGGGAGGGTAGATATGGAGCCAATGTCGCAGTTTGGCCGTCATCGCCGTCGTAATGAGCACGACGTTGAGGCAGATGACGCCTTCCTGACCTCGCTTTCGCACGGTGTTGATCCGTCGGATGGTGCAGATGAGCTCGCGTCGCTGCTGCTGGGTCTGCGGGATGAGGTTGAAGCGCCCATGCCGGCCGCCCCGCTTATCGACGAAGCCGTGGCCCCCGTCACCTCCCTCACCGAACGCCGTGCTGCGCGGGAGGCGTCGCGCCGTTTCCGGACGAGCCCGTGGATGGCCGGTCTTGTCGGCGCTGCTGCGGCCACCGTCGCCGTTGCCGGGACCGGTGCTGCGCTGTATAGCGCCACCCCGGGGTCTGTTCTGTGGGGCCCGTCTCAGGCTGTTTTTGGTGAGCGTAAGAATGTTGTGGAGCTGGCCACCAAGCTCGACGAGATTGAAAACATGACTGAAAGCGGCAACTTGGCGGGCGCAAAACTGCTGATTGATCAGCTGCGTGAGTCCATGAACCTTGAGCGCGGCACCTCGGCACCGGGGGCTTCAGCCCCGAAGGAGACCGTTGTGGTCACGCCTGAACCGGAGCAGCCCTCAGAGGAGAAGTCCCCGGAGACGGTCACCGTGACTCTTGAGCCCACTACCGTCACCGTGGTGGTGACGGAGCAGCCGAGCGAGGCCACGGCCACCGGCACATCTACGGCGCCATCGAGTACCCGTCAGAGTTCGCCGGCAGCGCCGACCACGACGATTATCCTGCAGTCTGATCCGGCGGCCACGCAGTCTTCGCAGTAAAAGCGTTACTTTCGCGCGTACCTAGCGCGCGTCGAGGCCGTCGAGGTACCCCAGCGCGTAATCCCAGGGCACGTAGGCCTGGAAATTCGGCTGAGCGCTGGGCTCATGCACTGGGGGCAGTTGGCTGTTGAGGATGGCGATCATGTTGTTGATCATGATGTCCCAGTCGTAGAAGTGCATCTCATCGCAGTCTTCGCAGATGAAGGTGATGCCGAGGATGCCGCGGGGCTCAAGCACAAGCTTGAATTCGCGGGTCTGGGCCAGATCGCGGAGGACGGCTTCGCGCTCCTCCGGTGTGAGGGGTGCGGGGGCTTCGTCGTCCTCGATGAAGGACGCCGGGTCGTTGGGGTCGTCGGCGAACGGGTCACGAGGCATCATCGAGTCGAAGAACATGCTCCCAGCCTAGGCAAGGCTCTAACAAGGGGCCATTTCGGGGGCATCTGCTCTCATTGGGGGAGTAGGCGGATTACCCACTATGCTTGCTGGCTAGAAGCGGAAGCGAGATACAGCAAGGGAGCGACATGGGTAACATCTTCGGTTCTAATAATTCCGGTGAGAGGGTACATACCGGCGGGGATGACCCGTCGAAGGTGCTTCTGCGTGGTCTGACCTTTGACGACGTGCTGCTCCTACCTGCGGAGTCCCACATCGTTCCGGGGGAGGTGGATACCTCGGCGCAGTTCACCCGCAATATTCGTTTGGGTATGCCGATTGCGTCGGCAGCAATGGATACGGTGACGGAGTCCCGCATGGCCATTGCCATGGCGCGTCAGGGCGGCATTGGTGTGCTGCACCGCAACCTGTCGGCGGAGGACCAGGCGGAGCACGTTGATGTGGTGAAGCGTTCGGAGTCCGGCATGGTCACGGATCCGGTGACCGCTACGCCGGGCATGAGCATCAGCGATGTGGACGCGCTGTGCGCTCGTTTCCGTATTTCGGGTCTGCCGGTGGTGGATGAGCAGGGTGTGCTGGTGGGCATTATCACCAACCGCGATATGCGTTTTGAAGCTGATTTCTCGCGCCCGGTGTCCGAGGTCATGACGCCGATGCCGCTGGTGGTGGCGCAGGATGGCGTGAGCAAGGAAGAGGCGCTCCAGCTTTTGTCGGAGAATAAGGTGGAGAAGCTGCCGATCGTCGATAAGCAAGGCAAGCTCACTGGCCTCATCACCGTGAAGGATTTTGTGAAGACCGAGCAGTTCCCCAACGCCTCGAAGGACAGTGAGGGGCGTCTGCTCGTCGCGGCGGGCATCGGCACGGGCGAGGATTCCTACAATCGTGCGGGCCTGCTTGTCGACGCTGGCGTGGACGCCCTCGTCGTCGACTCCGCCCACGCACACAACAACCGCGTCCTGGAGATGGTTGCGCGGGTGCAGAAGGATTTCGGTGACCGCGTCGATGTCGTAGGCGGCAACCTGGCCACCCGCGAGGCCGCTGCCGCGATGATTGAGGCGGGTGCGGATGCCATCAAGGTGGGCATCGGTCCGGGCTCCATCTGCACCACCCGCGTGGTTGCCGGTGTGGGTGCCCCGCAGATCACCTCGATCCTGGAGGCGTCCGTGCCGGCGCATGCTGCTGGCGTTCCGGTCATCGCTGACGGCGGCATGCAGCACTCCGGTGACGTGGCTAAGGCGCTCGCTGCTGGTGCGTCGACGGTCATGCTCGGCTCCATGCTTGCTGGCACGAAGGAAGCGCCGGGCGACATCGTGGTCGTGGGTGGCAAGCAGTACAAGCGCTACCGTGGCATGGGCTCCATGGGTGCGATGCAGGGCCGTGGCCTGACAGGTGAGAAGCGCTCCTTCTCCAAGGACCGCTACTTCCAGGCTGACGTGACCAGCGAAGACAAGCTCGTGCCGGAAGGCATTGAAGGCCGCGTGCCGTACCGCGGTGAGATTGACGCGATCACCCACCAGATCGTTGGTGGGTTGCGCGCGGCGATGGGCTACACCGGTTCTGCCTCCATCGAGGAGCTGCAGACCAAGCGCTTTGTCCAGATCACCACCGCTGGCCTGCGTGAGTCCCACCCGCACGACATCACGCAGACCGTCGAAGCACCGAACTACAGGGGTTAAGCATGCGTGATTACGTTGAAATTGGCATTGGCCGTGAAGCGCGTCGCGCGTACGGCTTGAACGAGATCAACATTGTTCCGTCGCGTCGCACGCGTTCTTCGAAGGATGTTGATCTGCGCTGGCATATCGACGCCTACACGTTCGACGTCCCCCTCGTCTCCCACCCGACGGACGCTCTGGCTAGCCCTGAGTTTGTCATCGAGATGGGCAAGCAGGGAGGCCTCGGCGTGATCAACGCTGAGGGCCTGTGGGGCCGTCACGCGGACCTGGATGCGGCGATCAAGAAGGTCATCGAGCCGATTCTGTTCGCTGATCAGGACGTGCATGGCTTCCGTCAGCCGGGCGTGGCGGAGCTGCAGGAATTGCATGCGGCACCGCTGGACACGGACCTGTTGGCTGAGCGCATCGCACAGGTGCGTGATTCGGGGGTGACCGTTGCTGTTCGTGTGAGCCCGCAGAATGCTCGTGAGCTGGCGCCGATCGTGGTGAAGGCCGGGGCCGAGATCCTGTTCATCCATGGTGAGAACATCTCCGCCGAGCACGTCCAGGAGGGTGGGGAGCCGCTGAACCTGAAGGAGTTCATTGGTTCCCTCGAGGTGCCTGTCATTGCCGGTGGTGTGTCGGATTACACCACTGCACTGCACCTGATGCGCGCTGGTGCGGCTGGCATCATCGTGGGACAGGGCTCCACCACCTCGCCGCTGGCGCTGGGTATTGATTCCAACCTGGCTACCCAGATCGCCGATGTTGCGGCGGCGCGCCGTGAGTACCTCGACGAGACTGAGGGCCGCTACGTCCACGTGATCGCCGATGGTGACATTGACACTAGCGGTGAAATCGCCCGCGCCGTTGCCTGTGGTGCGGATGCGGTCATGCTGGGGCAGCCGCTCGCTGCTGCGGCCGAGGCTGCTGGACACGGCTTCTACTGGCAGTCTCAGAGCGCACACCCGCGCTTCCCGCGCGGCCTGATCACTCAGACCGAGTACGGCTACGGCTGGGTTGAGGCAGGTCTGGCGAGTGATGGTGGCGCATCCCACGAGGACATCATTGCCGCGAGCGGTGCTGATCGTCCGAGCCTGGAGACCGTGTTGCATGGTCCGTCCACGAGCACGTGGGGTGGCTACAACCTCGTCGGTGGTTTGCGCCGTGCGATGGCGAAGTGTGGCTACACGGACATCAAGAGCTTCCAGAAGGTGAGTATCACCGTCTCGCAGTAGTTTTCCGCGCTCCTTCTACGGCCGCCTGGTGGGTTTTCCGCCGGGCGGTTTTCTTTGGTTTGGCTTATCTTCGTCAAGCGGTGTAGTCTTGCGAAAATAAAAGTACGGCAAGACGTACTTTAGAAACTGCAATGACGGAATATCGTTCTGATGGGAGATGAAAATGGCCATAGCACGGAGATTCGCAGCGTTTGCGGCAGCGGCAATGCTGCTGGTGGGTTGTGCACCGGCGACGGAAGAGGAGGCCGCGGAGAAGGCTTCGGAGAAGCCGACGGTGTTGACCACCTTCACGGTGATCCAGGACATCGCGCAGAATGTGGCGGGAGAGCACCTCACGGTTGAGTCCCTGACCAAGCCGGGCGCTGAAATCCACGGCTATGAGCCAACGCCGGCGGATATTCGTCGCGCGACCAACGCGGACCTCATCCTGGATAACGGCCTGAACCTGGAGAACTGGTTCTCTCAGTTCGTGGAGGACAGTGACGCACCGCACGTCACCGTGACGGACGGCATCACCCCGATTGACATCACCGAGGACGAAGGTGCCGGCCTGCCTAACCCGCACGCGTGGATGAGCCCGCTTGAGGTGAGGACCTACGTTGACAACATGGTCGCAGCCTTCTCTGAGCTTGATCCGGAGCACGCCACCGACTTTGAGCGCAATGGTGAGGATTACAAGAATCAGCTCCAGGAGGTCCACGACGGAATGGTGGAGGAGCTGTCCCAGCTGCCGGAGAAGCGCCGTGCGCTGGTGACCTGCGAAGGGGCGTTTTCCTACATGGCACGTGATGCTGGGTTGGAGGAGCGCTTCATTTGGGCGGTGAACTCCGAGAACGAGGCGACTCCGCAGCAGATTTCCCGCGCTATCGAGTTCGTGAAGGAAAACGACGTCCCGGCGGTCTTCTGTGAGTCCACTGTTTCGGATGCACCGATGCAGCGCGTGGTCGAGGCCACCAACGCAACCTACGGTGGCACGCTCTACGTGGACTCGCTCTCGGAAGAGGGTGGCCCGGTGCCGACCTACCTCGACCTGATCAAGCACGACGCAGACGTGATCACCAAGGCTCTGACAGGAAAGAAGTAGTGCAATGAGCCAGCAGGGTACAGCAGCAATCTCGGTGCGCGATGTCACCGTCCACTATGGGAGCGTGCTTGCTCTCGACGGCGTCACCCTGGACATCGCGCCGGGGCGCGTGTGCGGACTCGTCGGGATGAATGGCTCCGGTAAATCGACGCTGTTCAAAACGATCATGGGCCATATCCAGCCTGACGTGGGCACCGTGGCCATCAACGGCCAGGACCCCGCTGCTTCACGACGTTCCGGCGTCCTCGGCTACGTCCCCCAACGCGAAGCAGTGGACTGGGACTTCCCGGTCAGTGTCCGCGACGTGGTCATGATGGGCCGCTACGGCCAGATGGGTTTTACCCGCCGACCACACCGCAAAGACATGGAAGCGGTGGAGCACGCGCTGGAACGCGTGGAGCTCACCGAATTCGCCGACCGCCAGATCGGGCAACTGTCCGGTGGCCAGCGCAAACGGGCATTCGTCGCTCGGTGTATTGCGCAGGGGGCGGAGATTATGTTGTTGGATGAGCCGTTTGCGGGCGTCGATAAGCGAAGCGAAGCAACGATGACCCGGCTCTTTCGTGAGATGGCGGCGAGCGGATCCACGATCTTCGTGTCTACCCATGATCTGCCTGCGCTGCCTGACCTGGCGGATGAGGCGCTCCTGCTGTACCGCCGCGTGCTCGTGCATGGGCAGCCCGCGGAAGTCCTGAAACCAGAGAACCTCGCTGCCGCCTTTGGCTTGGATGTGATGAACCAATGATGTCTTTCCTCCTTGACCCCTTTGCCTACGACTTCATGACGCGCGCACTGGCAACCAGCCTTGTCGCGTCTGTGGTGTGTGCGGTGCTGTCATGCTGGCTGGTGCTCATCGGCTGGTCACTCATGGGCGACGCGGTGTCCCACGCAGTCTTCCCCGGCGTGGTGGTGGCATACCTGCTCGGCGCGCCTTTTGCTGTGGGGGCCGTGATCTTCGGCTTCCTCGCGGTCGGCTTGATCGGCGTGGTGCGCGACACGAGCCGCCTGAAAGAAGACGCCGCGATCGGCATCGTCTTCACCACGCTGTTCGCGTTCGGCCTTGTGCTCATCTCCGTGACGCCATCGCACACGGACCTGAATCACATCATCTTCGGCAACCTGCTCGGTGTGTCCAAAGCTGACCTCGCGCAAATCCTCTTGTTGGGTGCCATCACGCTAGCGATCCTCCTGCTCAAGCGACGCGACTTCACTCTGTTTGCCTTCGACCCGATCCACGCTCACGCGATCGGGCTGCGCCCGAAAATGATCGGTGCGGTGCTGCTCGCGCTGCTGGCGTTGACATGCGTGGTTGGGCTGCAGGCCGTCGGTGTCATCCTCGTGGTGGCCATGCTGATCATCCCCGGCGCGACCGCCTACCTGCTGACCAACACGTTCAGCCACATGCTGATCATCGCGCCAGTGATGGCGGCAGGATGCTCTGTGGTTGGCTTGTACGCCAGCTATTACCTGGATGCGTCGCCGGGTGGGCTCATCGTCGTGGCGCAGGGCGTGGTGTTCCTACTGGTGTATCTGTTTAGTCCGAGCCAGGGCATCATCACGAAGCTGATGAGGAAGAAGCCTGTCTACGCCGAAGTAGGGGAGGCTGTGGAGACGAACAACGCATCCGTAGCGATGTTGCCCAGCGGCACGGCCTGAGAAGCCTTATCGACGGTCACCTCCAGCGCCTCCGAGAACGGCGCACCTTCCGTGACCGTCAGGACGGCGCCGACGACGATGCCGTTTTCCTCGAAGTGCTTGAGCAGCTCCGGGTCCGAGTCCGAAATCCTTTCGACGGTGACCCGGAGTTTTTCTGTGCCCTTTTCCATGGCCGCGGCCAGGTCGGTGAGGCTGCGGGCATCCAGCGCTGGCACGGTACCGTCCGCGGCAGGGATGGGATCTCCGTGCGGGTCGCGCTCCGGGTGGCCCAGGAACTCGTCGAGCCGAGCGACGAAGAAATCGGAGACCGCGTGCTCCATGTTCTCGGCCTCGTCGTGGACCTGGTCCCAGGTGTAGCCGAGGGTGTCCACCAAGAACGTCTCGATGAGTCGATGTCGCCTGATCATGGCTACGGCGTAGGTGCGGCCCTCGTCCGTCAGCTCCACGGAGCCGTACGGTGCGTGGGAAATCAACCCCTGCGAACCTAGCTTGCGCATCGCGTCAGACACCGAGGACATGCGCAAACCCGTCTGCCGGGAGATCAACGTTGCGGTGACGGGTTCAGCCGACCATTCCGTGAGACTCCAGATCACCTTCAGGTAGTTCTGGGTCGAGGTAGACAGGTCGTTTACGGACATAGGAATCACTCTATACGGGTTGAGCTCTTTTCTTACCGCGCCCTTGCATTGCCTGAATGACCGCGGCTGCGATCACCAGAAGGATCGCCGTGAACTTCATTCCCGAGATGTGCTCCGACAGCAGCAGCCAGCCGAAGAATGCGGCGATGGCGGGCTCGAGGGCGAGGAAGATGGCGAAGGTGTTGGGGGTGAGACGTCGTAAAGCAATAAGCTCCAGCGAGTACGGCACGAGCGACGCAAGAACCGCGGTGCCCAGCGCGATGCCGAAGAGGTGGGTGTCCGACATGATGGTCAGCGAACCCTGCCAGCCGAGCGGCATGAGGGCCAGGCCACCGATGAACAGAGCCACCGCGAGACCACCCTGGCCAGGCACCGAATTGCCCGCGCGCTTGGATGCAAGAATGTACAGCGCCCAGAACACACCCGCTGTCAGTGTGAACGCAACGCCAACCGGGTCGAGCGGATAGCCGTTGTAGGAATTGATGCCCAGCAGCAGCATGCCGGTGAGCGCAAGGGCCACGCAGATCGCGTCGCGCACGGAGCGCGACAACAGCGCGGCGAGAGTCAGCGGGCCCAAGAACTCGATGGTCACTGCGGTGCCGAGGGGGATCCGCTCGATCGCTGTGTAGAAACAGCCGTTCATGAACCCCATGGTCAACCCAAACGTGATCACGGCGCGCCACTGATCCGAAGTCCAAGCCCAAAAGTGCGGACGGCTTGCCGCGAGAAGGATCACCGCCGCGAGAAGCAGGCGCAACGATGCCGTTGCCCAACTGCCGGCGTGCGGGAACAACTCAACCGCCAGGGCCGCCCCAAGCTGCAGCGAAATGCACGAGCCGATGATGCACGCAACGCCAAGCGATGAGGTAGGAGCAGAAGCGGTCATGGCGGTTCAGTCTATGCAGGCCATGCGTTAAACTTTGAATCCGTGACTACCTCTCCAACTGCTAACGCGCATCCGCGCCCAGTCCTTGTTGTGGACTTCGGCGCGCAGTATGCACAGCTCATTGCCCGTCGCGTGCGTGAAGCGCGCATCTACTCTGAGGTCGTGCCGCACACGATCACGGCTGAAGAATTGAAAGCTAAGGGCCCGGTTGCACTCGTGCTGTCCGGCGGCCCGTCGTCTGTGTACGAGGACGGTGCGCCGAAGCTCGATCCGGCCATCTTCGAGCTGGGCTTGCCCACGTTCGGCATTTGCTACGGCTTCCAGGTGATGACTCAGGCGTTGGGTGGCACCGTGGCCAAGACGGGTTCGCGCGAGTACGGCCGCACGAAGATGGATGTGTGCGGTGGCGTCCTCCACGCTGGCCTGTCGGAGCAGCATTCCGTGTGGATGAGCCACGGCGATTCCGTGACGCAGGCGCCGGAAGGTTTCGAGGTCACCGCGTCTTCTGAGGGTGCACCGGTCGCCGCCTTTGAGAACGCGGATCAGCGTATGGCGGGCGTGCAGTACCACCCGGAGGTCATGCACTCGCCGCACGGTCAGCAGGTGCTCACCCGCTTCCTCACGGAGATCGCGGGGCTCGAGCAGACCTGGACGGCGTCGAATATTGCAGAGCAGCTTATCGACGCTGTCTCGGCCCAAATCGGCCCCGACGGCCACGCCATCTGTGGTCTGTCTGGCGGCGTGGACTCCGCTGTCGCAGCGGCGCTGGTGCAGCGTGCGATCGGCGACCGTTTGACCTGCGTGTTCGTTGACCACGGTCTGCTGCGCCAGGGCGAGCGCGAGCAGGTGGAGAAGGACTTCGTGGCCGCAACCGGCGCGAAGCTGGTGACGGTGGATGAGCGTGACGCCTTCCTGAGCAAGCTCGCCGGCGTGACGGAGCCGGAGGCGAAACGTAAGGCGATTGGTGCGGAGTTCATCCGTTCCTTCGAGCGCGCCGTGGCCTCCGTGCTGGAGGGGGAGGACGTGGGCTTCCTCGTCCAGGGCACCCTGTACCCGGATGTTGTGGAATCCGGCGGCGGCACGGGCACCGCGAACATCAAGAGCCACCACAACGTGGGTGGCCTGCCGGACGATGTGGAGTTCGAGCTTGTCGAGCCGCTCCGCCTGCTGTTTAAGGACGAGGTCCGCGCTGTTGGCCGGGAGCTGGGTCTGCCGGAGGTTATTGTGAACCGCCAGCCGTTCCCGGGCCCGGGCCTGGGTATCCGCATTGTCGGTGAGGTGACGTCGGAACGCCTAGAGACCCTGCGCAAGGCCGATGCCATCGCCCGCGAGGAACTCACCCGCGCTGGCCTGGACGATCAGATCTGGCAGTGCCCGGTGGTCTTGCTCGCAGACGTTCGCTCCGTCGGTGTTCAGGGTGACGGCCGCACCTACGGCCACCCGATTGTGCTGCGACCGGTTGCTTCCGAGGACGCGATGACCGCCGACTGGGTGCGCGTGCCGTACGAGGTGCTGGAGACGATCTCCACCCGCATCACAAACGAGGTGGAGGACGTCAACCGCGTGGTCGTGGACATCACGTCCAAGCCACCGGGAACCATCGAGTGGGAGTAAGCCTGGGAGATTAACCCAGTCTTACTGTCTTACTCAGCAAACTGCGCGGACACGGATCCAATGCGGTGCTTCACATTAATGGTGAGCAGCGCGCCATCCTTGTCCGCGTTTTGCTTTCCTGAGGGGCAGGTGGTGTCGCCGACGTTGGCCTGGCAGTGCACCTCAACGGGCACGTTCTTCGGCAGGAGGATGTTGATCTCGCCGATGCCGTTGTTGAAGTTGACGGTCTTTGGCTCCTTGAGCGGCGCCAGGTTCGAGAGGTCAACGTTCATTTCGCCGACGAGATTGTCCACATCCGGGATTGAATTCGCGTCCTCGTAGGAGACGTTCACTTCGCCGATGCGGTCGGAGACGCCAGGCACGAAGACGAGGGGTGCGGCGATGAGCAACGCCACCGGGATCCACAGCCACAGGCGCGAGCCCTTCTTCTTAGGCTCCGGTTCCGGGGCCGGCTCCGGGGCAGGGTCCGGCAGGTGCCACAGCCCTGGCGCCGCGCCCAACGGATCCCACGCCGGGGGAGTAGGGGCAGCAGGTTCCGGGCCAGCCGGGTGTTCGTGGCCTTCCGGTGGTGTGAACCGCGCAGTCACCGGCGGCTCAGGCTGCGTCTTCGGTTCGTGAGGCTTCTGCGGAGAAGGCGGGACCACGAGCCCAGCCGGCGGGACCGGCGTGCGCTGGTGCAGCGCCCACCATGCCACCGCCGCAGCCACGAGGCCGCCGAGGGCAGAGAACACCAGCTCGCCGCCAGCGCCCACGGACAAGGTGGGGAAGAAGATGATGAGCAAAACCAGCAGCACCCAGCCGGTGGTGCGGTCATCGCGCTCCGCGTCCGTCAGTTCTTCATTCGGCCGCGAGATCACCTCCGCGGGGCTGGCTGCCATGCCAAAGCGCGGCATGAGGAAACCACACAGGATGTAGGTGAACAGGCCAACACCAAACGCGAAGGACAAGGCAACAAAAGCCACGCGGACGAGCAATGCGTCGATGCGGTAGCGCACCGCGATGCCTTCGCAGATGCCGGCGATCATTGCGTTTCCGCCCTGTTTCTTCGGGATGCGGGGAGGGCGGGTGTCCCACATTTCCTTCAGTGTCTCGTTCATGGTTCCAGTATGAAATGCAGGGGCGCGGAGCGGTATCGGGAATGACCCTGGTTTTTGGATTTCAGGGTTTACCCTGATTCGCGCCGCGAACAAGCATGCAAAGATAAGCGCATGTCCTATTCCAATGGTGCCTACCCGCGTTTTGTGCGCGTGGAGCAAGGGCGGGTTGTCGCAGGTGTCGCCGCAGGGTTGTCGGCGCATTTGCGTATCGACGTCACCTGGGTCCGCCTCGCCCTCACCCTCACCTCCTTCCTCGGCGGGATGGGAGTTCTGGCGTATGCGGCGCTGTGGATGTTCAGCCCGGTGGGCACGCCGCAGGAGCCGGTGATTGACCGCTACCGCGTCGGGGGTGCTGCGCATGCCTTCATGATCGTGGGGGCGTTTGCGCTGTGGGCCCTATCGGCAGGCGGTGCCGGCTGGTTCTTCCTGGTTATCGCGCTGGTGGCTCTTGGCGCGGTGTTGGCGTGGCAGGCCTATGACCGTGACATGCGCACCACCGGTTCCGTCGTGCTGTTGGCGTGTGGCGCGGTGTTGGTGATGGGTGGTGTCGTGGTCATTGCCCTGATGGGTGACCGCGGTGGGATTACTGGCGTGATCATGGCGGTTCTTGCCTCGGTGATTGGCGTGGGCATTCTGGTGGTGCCGTTGATTCTGCGGCTGTTCCGCTCGCTCGTGCAGGAGCGCGAGGAGAAAGCGGTGGCCGACCAGCATGCTGTTATTGCCGCTCATCTGCATGATTCAGTGCTGCAGACACTCGCCCTCATCCAAAAGCGCGCGGATGATGCGGAGGAGGTTGCGCGCCTTGCTCGCGGCCAGGAGCGTGAACTGCGCGCCTGGCTTTACGACGCCCCCGCCACCCCCACCAGCCTCTTCGCCGCCCTCAACACCGCGGCGGGTGAGGTCGAGGACATGTTTAATGTGCGCATCCGGCCCGTCACCGTCGGTGAGGACCTGGCGCTGGAGGAGCACGTGGAACCCATCGTCTTGGCAGCTCGCGAAGCCATGGTGAATGCCGCGAAGCATTCAGGCACGTCCGCCATTGACGTGTACGTGGAACACATCGCTGGTGAGCTCAGCGTGTTCGTTCGTGACCGTGGAACCGGCTTTGATGTGGATGCTGTCCCGGCGGATCGGCACGGCATCCGCGATTCCATCACCGGCCGCATGGACAGTGCCGGCGGGACCGCCGCGGTGAAAACGGCCCAGGGCGAAGGAACAGAAGTGGTACTCACGTTGCCGCTGTAAAGTCGAGATCATGCAGCCAGTTCGCGTTTTTCTTGTCGACGACCACTCCGTCTTCCGCTCCGGCGTCCGCGCCGAACTGGCCGGTGCTTATTCCGCCGCGGCGATTGAGGTCGTCGGCGATGCTGGCACTGTGGCCGAGGCCGTTGCTGGTATCGCGGAGACGAAGCCTGACGTTGTCCTCCTGGACGTCCACATGCCGGACGGCGGTGGCCTCGCCGTGATCACGCAAGCACCGGGCCCGAAGTACTTGGCGCTGTCTGTGTCGGATGCGGCGGAAGACGTCATCGCTCTCATCCGTGCGGGGGCGCGCGGGTACGTGACGAAGAACATCAACGGCCCGGAGCTCGCTGAAGCCGTCATGCAGGTGCATGGTGGGGATGCGTACTTCTCGCCGCGCCTCGCTGGGTTTGTCCTCGATGCGTTTGCCTCCGGCGGGGTTGTGGAGGATCCGGCGGGGGAGCCGGAGAAGGTGGGGGAGGGGGAGATCGTCGATAAGCTCACGCGCAGAGAGCTCGAAGTGCTGCGGCTTTTGGCGCGCGGCTACACGTATAAGGAGATTGCGGCGGAGCTGTTCATTTCGGTGAAGACGGTGGAAACGCACGCGTCGAATGTGCTGCGTAAGACGCAAACGTCGAACCGCCATCAGTTGACGCGGTGGGCGTCACAGCACTCACTGGACTAGAAAATATGTTCGACCACGGGGATTGACCGTGTCGCCCACGCGGAGCATAATAATTCGCGTGAGTGGAACAAGTGTTCGTAAGGTTGATCTGGCTGCCGTGCCACTTGCTTCCTCGCGCGCCGAACAAATTGCGCAGCTGCGCGCCCAGATTTCGCAGATGGGAGGGGGCGCGCGGGAAGAAAGTGCGGTTCAAGGTCTTGACCTGCTGCCTATCGACGGGCCCCTGGGCTCCGTCCTTCCCGGCGGCCTTCCGCGGCGCGCAATCACACACCTGAGCGACACGCCGGGGCTGGTTGTGGAGTTGCTGCGCCATGTTACCGCTGCTGGTGGACACGCGGGTGTGGTGGGGTGGTCGGAGCTGTCTTATGCCGCGCTGCCGGCGGCAGGTCTGGAGCGCATCATCGCGGTGCCGGACGCCGGCGTGGATCCGCTGGGCGTGGCCGGGGTACTGGTGGAAGGGCTTGACCTGGTGGTGTTCCGTTCTCCGGTTGCGCTGGAGTTGTCGCCGGTGCGGGCCCGGCCGTTGCTGGGCAAGCTGCGCAAGGGCCATGCCGCGCTCATGCTGGTGGGGGCGACGGTGCCGTCGCCGGCGCTGTCTATGACGGGGGAAGTGGTGGGCTTCCACGGTATCGGCCGCGGCACTGGCCGCATCATGGGGATGGACGTGCGGGTGCGGGTCACGCAGAAGAACACGCGCCCGGCCTCGACCGTGATCACGGTGGGTGACGCGCCGGCACCTGCCTTGCGGGTGGTGCGGTAGATGCGCGTGGCGGCCGTGTGGTTCCCGGATTGGCCGATCCAGGCGGCGCGGCTCGATGCGGGGGATGAGCTGGAGGAGCCGTTGGCGATCGGTGCGCATCATCGCATCAAAGTGGTGTCGCACGCGGCGCGCAAACTGGGGATTCGGCGTGGGATGAAGGTGCGTCACGCTCAGTCCGTGTGCCCGGATCTGACGGTGGTGGAGGATAATCCGGACCGGGATGGGCGCATGTTCGCGGCGCTCGCGGCGAGTTTCGATGATGTTGCCGCGTCCGTGGAGGTCCTGCGCCCAGGGCTCGTCGTCGTGGATATCGCCGCCGCGGGCACGTTCCACGGGAGCGAGGAAAAAGCGACGGAGATGCTTATCGACGCTGCCTCCCGCCGCGGCATCGACGCCCTCGCCGGCGTAGCCGATGAGATTGCCACGGCTGTCATCGCGGCGCGTGTCCCGGCGGTGGTGCCGGCGGGGCAGTCGGCGGCGTTTCTCGCCGGTCTTCCTCTGCGCATGCTGGTGGCGGAGACAAGCCTGGGTGCGGACGCAGACACCGTCGCTGCCCTGGGGCAGCTGGGGGTGGGCACGCTTGGGGAGCTCGCCGCGCTGCCATCCACTGCCATATCCACGCGTTTTGGGCGTGCAGGGCTGCATTGCCACCGCATTGCGTGTGCTGCGCCGGACCGGCGGGTAGCGCCGGAGATTCCGTCGGCGGACCTGAGCGTGTCAGTGTTTCCGGAAGACCCCATCGAGCGTGTTGATGCCGCTGCCTTCGCCGCTCGTGCTTTGGCGGCGCACCTGCATGAACGTCTCGCGGATGCGGGTCTGAACTGTCTTCGCCTCAAAGTAAAAGCAGAAGTAGACGGCGGGGAGATCGTGGAACGCACGTGGCGTACCCGCGAAGCCCTGACGGAAGAGGCCACGGCCGATCGGGTGCGGTGGCAGCTCGATGGGTGGTTGACGCACGGCGGTGCCGGGGCAATCACCTCCCTGATCCTTGAACCGTTGGAAGTGGCGCAGCCCGATACCGCGGGGCAGTTGTGGGGCAGCGGTCCTGCCGCGGGACCTGGGGCGGGGAATGCTCAGGCGCGCCGGGTGGCGGAACGCGTGCAGTCCCAGCTCGGGATCGATGCGGTGGTGCAGCCACGCTTCGTCGGCGGGCGCGGGGTGGCAGAACGCGTCGCCCTCGTTCCCTTTGGGGAACGCGGCCCTGAGAGCAGCAACGCCGCCTGGCCTGGCGCGATCCCGCAGCCTTTGCCAGCGCGGATTGGTGGTGGCTTAAACCACCCGGCATCACGGGTCACGATGATTGATGCCCACGCCACCCCCATCGGCGTCACCGCAGAAGCGCTACTCACCTCCCAGCCTTACGCCCTGAGCTGGGGTGGCAACAAATACCTCATCACAGGCTGGGCAGGTCCGTGGCCCGTGGACGGCGAATGGTGGGAGGAGACACCCCACAAAGTCGCCCGTCTCCAAGTCGTCGGCTGCACGCCACGTGATCAAGAACCAGTGGGGTGGCTGCTGGTGTGGTCGAAGCAGCAGTGGCGGGTCGAGGCGATGTACACCTAGCTACACCCATCTGTACGCGCTGACCTGCGGCGTTGTGGGTTGTGCCGAGCGTGCTGCCGGAGTCCCTTTCAGTGTCCC
>NZ_JASPJK010000083.1 GCF_030232265.1 Corynebacterium sp. MSK041 | reverse complement strand
GGAGCGGATGACGAGACTCGAACTCGCGACCCTCACCTTGGCAAGGTGATGCGCTACCAACTGCGCTACATCCGCATTCGGGCACTAGTGCTCGAATGGAGTGACCACCGGGGTGATCCTTCCGCGGATCCGTGAAGGATCCTTGTGCGCGATACTGGGATCGAACCAGTGACCCCTACCGTGTCGAGGTAGTGCTCTACCGCTGAGCTAATC
>NZ_JASPJK010000082.1 GCF_030232265.1 Corynebacterium sp. MSK041 | reverse complement strand
GGAACAAACGCCTGATGGGTATACACCGTGCGACGATCAGTCACAGGACCCGCCAACGAAGAAGAACTATGCAAAACATAACTCTCCCCATTCAACGTCGGCTCAACACTGGTGACATCGGCTCCCAATTGCCGCTGAATCTCCAACACACTCGCCGACCGCGGAGCAGAATCAGACCACCGCAACAACAAAGTCACAGCAGAAACATAATCCTC
>NZ_JASPJK010000081.1 GCF_030232265.1 Corynebacterium sp. MSK041 | reverse complement strand
GAGGATTATGTTTCTGCTGTGACTTTGTTGTTGCGGTGGTCTGATTCTGCTCCGCGGTCGGCGAGTGTGTTGGAGATCCAGCGGCAATTGGGAGCCGATGTCACCAGTGTTGAGCCAACATTGAATGGGGAAAGCTACGTTTTGCATAGTTCTTCTTCGTTGGCGGGTCCTGTGACTGATCGTCGCACGGTGTATACCCATCAGGCGTTTGTTCC
>NZ_JASPJK010000080.1 GCF_030232265.1 Corynebacterium sp. MSK041 | reverse complement strand
GCGCTGTTGATATCGGCAAGCCGGTCAGCGATTGCCTCATTGAGCTCATCGAGATTGTAGAAGACCTCGTCGCTGAAGTACCCGAGTATTTTGGTGTAGGCGATTTTCACAGCACGTTCTACTGCCGCTTTGTCGCGTGGCCTGCCGGGCCTAGTCGGCACAATCGTGACCCCGTAATAGTCGGCAAACGCTTACGTAGCGGTCAGTGACCATCCGGTAGCCTGAATGCT
>NZ_JASPJK010000007.1 GCF_030232265.1 Corynebacterium sp. MSK041 | reverse complement strand
ACTCAATCGGCATCCAAAAAGGCCAAATCTAACCCCACGACACGCCGGGGCCAGACACACTTTTTGACCCTTAACCCACTTTTGAAAGTTGAGAACAGGTGACCGCGCTTGGACGAAGAAACCCCAGCTGAAACAGTGTTCTAGCTGGGGATTTGGTGGAGCCGCCTGCGAGAATCGAACTCGCGACCTTTTCATTACGAGTGAAACGCTCTGCCGACTGAGCTAAGGCGGCGCGGAAAGCACAGCGTGCAATCCGAGGGCATAGCTTAGTGGAGAAACAGCCCCGAGCAAAAATCGCTGGTCAGCTCACACCACAAGCGAGCCGGATGCGGCCCAACATTCCGTTGAAGGCAATGACCGGCAGCACGGACTGATCCAGGCGTTCGCGGCATTCGACGATGGCATCGAGGCATTCGGTCAGCCCGGCCACATCAACGCGCTCGGCTATCTCACGCGAGAGTCCCTCAAAGTCTGGGTGAACGAGCTCGACCCCGCTACCGCTGCGGATCACAATGGCATCGCGGTAAATCCCCGCCACATCTACCAAGGTGAGGTCCAGCACGTCGCGCAAACGACGCGTACCGCGGGCCTTCTGCGCTGCTTCCAGCTCCTTGATCGAGGACGCTGTCCCCCGCAGTGCCCGCGCAGCACCCTTTCCCTTCGCGCCCATGCCGAGGGCATTTTCCAGTTTGTCGCGCTCCTCCTGGTCCGCGTCCGCGTAGGCATCCTTCGCCGCGGCATCCGCCGACTTCACCAACGCGGCCACCGCCTTGAACGCCTGGTCGCCGTGGAAGACCAGCTCCGCTAGGTTGATCGCGATGCCCCTGCGCAGTTGCGCCTCCTCCGAGCGCACCAGTCGACGCGCCCGCCCCACATGATGCAGCGACGTCACCGCAGCAAGCCGGGCGACCTGTTCCGAGGCTCCTTCCTCCTCCATCAGCAAGCGCACAATTTCGCTTGTCGACGGAGCCGGCACATACAAATGCCTACACCGCGAACGCAACGTCGTGGAGAAGTCCTCCGGATCCGTCGACGGTGCACACATGATGATCACCGTGGATGCCGGTGGTTCCTCCACCGTTTTCAGGAACGCGTCGGCTGCTTCGAAGGAGAACCGGTCGGCGTCGTCGATGATGATGATGCGGTACGGGGAAATCGTCGGCAAGCGAGAAGCTTGAGCGATGATCTCGCGCACCGTCTTGACTTTGATGACGAGCTCTTGTGGCACAACATGCACAACATCCGTGTGCGCACCGGCGAAAACATCCCGACAACTCTGGCAGCGCCCGCACCCGAGCTCCTCCGGATCGGTGCACACGAGCGCCGCCGCGAACGCCAACGCCGACGTCGAACGCCCCGCCCCCGGCGGACCGGTGAACAACCACGAATGCGTCATCGCATGTGCCGGCGCCCCCTCCACCCCACGCGCAGCGGCTGCGGCGGCGAGGATCACCGAACGCACCGACGGAATATCGGCAAGGCGCTCAGCCACAGAACGCGAGGCAGGAAGATTCGGCGCAGTCACGTCACCCACCCTACAACCGCGGGGCGACAAGCAACGTAGAGTAGATGATCGTGGAACGGATGTGGCGCGGTATTCGGTGGATCATGGGCACCCCATGGCCCTTGTACGCCTCCGTGCTGCTGTTCACCAACGTTGTCAGCGCGATGGCCATCATGGCCTTTGTCCGCTACCTCATCCCCATGCCTGGGGCGAAAGAACTCGGCGCGGTCGCGTCTGGTTTCGCGCCGCTGGGCATCGTGTACTTGATCCTTGCCGTGGTTGTGGGCGGGATCGTGTCCTACACGCTCTTCCGGCCCGTGCTGCACTTCGGGCGCCGGCCCGACCGGTACGACGCCGCTGCTGTACGCACCCTCGTATTGCGCATCCCCGTGCTACAAACGCTGGTCGTGGGGGTGATTTGGCTCGTTGGCATTATCATCGCCACCGCCGCCACCGCCCGACATGACGCCCAACTCGCCTTCGTAGTGGCCATCTCCACCATCATGGCTGGACTGCTCACCTGCGTGCTCACCTTCGTCCAAGCCGAACGACTCGTGCGGCCCATCGCCGCCAAAACCCTGTCCAACCGCGCCGAAGACACCATGCTCGAGCCGCCCATCAAACAGCGGCTCTACCTGGTCTGGTTCATGACATCCGGGGTGCCCCTCCTTGGCATCCTCTTCCTGCTCGCCGCCCAGCGCTACGGCTTCTTCCAAGACACCCCCGGCGAGCTCATGCCGTCCGTCTCCGCCATTGCCATCACCGCCATCATCACCGGCATGGCAGGCACCATGTTTGCCACCATGAGTGTGGTTGACCCCATCAAGGAACTCCAGCACGCCATCAACCAAGTGCGCAGCGGCGACACCTCCGCGCAAGTAGACATTTACGACGGCTCTGAGCTCGGCGTCCTCCAAGCCGGCTTCAACGAAATGATGCGTGGCCTCAACGAAAGGGAACGCGTCCGCGACATCTTCGGCCAATACGTTGGCTCCGAAGTTGCCCAGAAGGCGCTGGAGGAAAAACCGGAACTCGGTGGTGAGGCACGCCAAGTTGCCGTCGTATTTGTCGACGTCATCGGCTCCACCAAACTCGCCGTGGACCGCACCCCTGAGGAAGTGGTGGAGGCCCTCAACGGCTTCTTCGAAATCGTCGTCGACGTGGTGCACCGCAACAAGGGCGTGATCAACAAATTCGAAGGTGACGCAGCACTGGCCATCTTCGGCGCCCCGGTTAACCTGCCAGACTTCGTCTCCTACGCGCTCAAGGCCGCCCGTGAACTACGCCAGGAGCTGCGCGGACTTGAGCTTGACGCCGGCATTGGTGTCGCCGCTGGCCACGTTGTTGCTGGCCACATTGGTGGCCAAGACCGCTTCGAATACACCGTCATCGGCGACGCCGTGAACACCGCCGCCCGCCTCACCGAGCTGGCCAAAACCACTCCAGGCCGAGTGCTCACCAACACCTCAACGCTCACCGAAGCGAACGAAATCGAGCACGCCCGCTGGACCCGCATGAAATCCATCGAGCTCCGCGGCCGCAACAAGATGACCCAACTCGCCCGCCCCGTGCGCCCGACGTTGGCGGAGCGTCACTAGGGAGACTGAACTATCGGTGCCTGTGTGTAAAACTTTACATTGCACCGGTAACTATCCAGCACTAGAAATCCCTGACCAGCGGGTTTAAATTTGCCCGAAAGGCCGGTTGTAAATTTTTACACAACCGACCCTCCGAAGACCCGGTTTAAGCCCTACTTCCGGCGGGAACCCGCCTTGATCACACGTTTGGTGGTCTGCGGGGGCTTCTTCGTGGTCTTCTTGGCTGTCTTCTTCGCAGCCTTCTTGGCGGTCTTCTTTGCACGGCCGGTGCCACTGGTGCCACCGGCCTCAGCATCCTGGGCCTCGCGGGCGCGGCGGGCAGACAGAAGCTCGTTGGCGCGGGCGTCCGTCATGGTTTCGGGGGTGTCGCCGCGCTGGAGGGAGGCGTTGGTGGTGCCGTCGGTGACGTAGGGGCCGAAGCGGCCGTCTTTGACGGTCATGGGTTTGCCGGAGACGTCGTTATCACCAAGCACCTTGAGCGGGGGCTGGGCGGCGGCACGCCCGCGACGCTTGGGTTCGGCGTAGATGCGGCGGGCCTCGTCCAGGGTGATGGAGAAGATCTGCTCTTCATTGGCTAGGGAGCGGGAGTCGCTGCCCTTCTTCAGGTACGGGCCATAGCGGCCGTTCTGAGCAGTGATCACTTCACCATCGGACGGGTCCACACCGACTTCGCGCGGCAAGGACAGCAGCTGCAGTGCCTCTTCCAGGGTGACCGTGGATGGTTCCATGGTGGAGAAGAGGGAGGCGGTGGCGGGTTTGAGGTGCTCGTCGATAAGCTGCTCGACTCGCTTTTCTTTTTGCGCGGTCGCGGTTTTGGTTTCCCAGTTCTTGGCGCGCTTGCCCTCGGCGGCGCGCTGGGCGTCCTCTTCGGCGCGCTCAGCAGCGACGATCTCAAGCGCACGGGCCTCGGCGGTGGCGCGCTCATCGTCGCGGACAAGCTCGGTGACGTACGGCCCGTAGCGGCCCTCCTTGGCCACGACCATACGGCCGTTGGCGGGGTTGGTGCCCAGCTCACGGCCCGTGGGTGGGGTGGCAAAGAGCTTCTCTGCCATAGCCGGGGTGACCTCATCCGGGGTGGTGGATTCGGGCAGGTTGGCGCGCTGGTACTCAGGCTCGCCGTCCGCATTGACGCCGATCTGGCGCTCCAGGTAGGGGCCGTAGCGTCCGACGCGGACGTGGACGGGGCGACCTTCGTCATCAATGTAGAGCTCGAGCGAGTTGACCTGGCGGGCGTCGATGGATTCGAGGTTGGTCTCGATGATGGACTTCAGGCCACCGCGGCGCGCGATGGCTTCGGCGGTGGAATCGTCCGCATCAGCATCGCCGAAGTAGAAGCCGGTGAGCCACTCGGTGCGGTCTTCGGTGCCGCGGGCGATCTCGTCGAGTTCGTCTTCCATGGAGGACGTGAACTCGTAGTCCACCAGCGCATCGAAATTTTGCTCCATGAGCCCGACCACGGAGAACGCGACCCAGGTGGGCACGAGTGCGTTGCCACGGGTGGCCACGTAGCCACGGTCCTGGATGGTTTTGATGATCGAGGCGTAGGTGGACGGGCGGCCGATGCCCAGGTCCTCCATCTTCTTCACCAAACTAGCCTCGGTGTAGCGGGCCGGTGGGTTGGTGGAGTGGCCGTCGGCGGTGACTTCGCGGGCGGTCAAGGCATCCCCTTTAGCCAACGACGGCAAGTGCTTCTCCTTGCTGTCCTGGCTGTCAGAGTAGGCGCGCAGCCAGCCCGGGAAGGTGATGGTGCGGCCGGAGGCGGAAAGTTCAACGTGTTCGCCGGTCTTGGCGTCACCAGCAACGGTGACGGTGACAGACGTGCCGCGGGAGTCTTCCATCTGGGAGGCGACGGTGCGCTGCCAGATGAGCTCGTAAAGCTTGAATTCCTCAGCATCAAGAGACTGAGCCAGCTCGCCGGGGGTGGCAAAGCGCTCGCCGGCGGGGCGGATCGCCTCGTGTGCCTCCTGGGAGTTCTTCACCTTCCGGTCGTAGCGGCGCGGGGCATCGGTGACGTAGTTGGCTCCATACAACTCCGTGGCGGCGGCGCGCGCAGCCGCCACGCCCTGCTGGGACAGCGAGGTCGAGTCCGTACGCATATAGGTAATGTGGCCGTTTTCATACAGGCGTTGCGCGATGCGCATGGTGCGGGCCGAGGTGAAGTGCAGTTTCGCACCGGCTGCCTGCTGCAGAGTCGACGTCATGAAAGGCGCGTACGGCTTGCGGGTGTACGGGCGGGACTCCACGTTGGATACTTCCATCGCCTGGCCAGTGAGATTCTCGGCGAGGTTCTCGGCGTCCTGCTTGTCCACCACCACGAGGGAGTCGTTCTTCAGCCGGCCACGGTCGTCAAAATCGCGGCCTTGGGCGATCTTGGAGCCGTCGATAGCAATGAGCTTGGCGTCGAATTCATCGGGCTGACCTGCACCCGTGGCACCCGCGTTGAGGGTGGCGGTGACATCCCAGTATTCGGCGGAGACAAAGGCCATGCGTTCTCGCTCGCGTTCGACGATCACACGCGTGGCCACGGATTGCACGCGGCCAGCGGACAGGCGCGGCATGATCTTCTTCCACAGCACCGGGGAGACTTCGTAGCCGTACAGGCGGTCCAGGATACGGCGCGTTTCCTGCGCGTCCACAAGGTTCATGTCCAGCTCACGGGTGTTTTCCGCGGCTTCCTTGATGGCGGATTCGGTGATCTCATTGAACACCATGCGCTCCACCGGCACCTTCGGCTTGAGCACCTCAAGCAGGTGCCACGCGATCGCTTCGCCCTCACGGTCCGGGTCTGTTGCCAGCAGCAGCTTGTCGGACTGCTTCAGCTTCGCGCGCAGATCTGTGACCTTCTTCTTTTTATCCGCGCTGACCACGTAAATCGGCTCGAAAGAGTTCTCCGGGTTCACGCCTAGGCGTGCCCACGGCTCCTTCTTGTACTTCGCAGGAATGTCAGCAGAGCGGCCGGGAAGGTCGCGAATGTGCCCCACGGAAGCCTCAACGAAGTAGTTGTTACCCAGGTATTTCTGGATCTTCTTCGCTTTCGTCTGCGACTCCACGATGACCAGGGTTTTGCCCTGTGCGTTCTTCTCCGTCACGCCGGGTGACTCCTTAATGCGGTGCTTGATTAACTCACTACAGACAACTACCACGTATTTTGCAGCACGTGAAACTTACGGCTCCAAATTTTAGGAGGCAATTGCTTATCGACGGCCCCTTTTTACAACCGTCATTTTCTAGCACCGTAACACTTCGCCCGACCAACGAGCGTGAGTAAACTTGCCAAAAAAGTGCTGAGGGAACCTGTCATGGAAAGGAGGCCGACCGCGTGACCGAGATCGTCGACGGGCTCATTGCCTTTCTTGAGCAATTGATGACGATGCCTATTTTCTATCCCCTCGTCGGTCTCCTCATCACCATTGATGCCCTGTTCCCCGTCGTGCCATCTGAAACGGTGCTTAACCTGGCGGGAGCTTTTTCTGCGTCTCAAGGTGTCCCCGATGTGAAGTGGGTGATGGTCGCCGCCGGCATCGGCGCGATTATTGGTGACAATTTGTGCTTCATGCTGGGCAGCCGCCTGATTGGCCTGGTCAACCGCCTCGACCCGGAGTCCCGTGCTGGTAAAGCAATCACGTGGGTGCGCGCGAACATGAACGAGCATGGCCCGGTGACCATCATGGTTGCCCGCTTCTTGCCCTGGGCCCGCTGGGTGGCCACCATCGTGTTGGGGTCCGTGCGCTACAACTGGTTCCTGTTCTTCTTCTTTGACACCATCGGCGTCATCCTGTGGGTGCTCATCAGCGTTGGTACCGGCTACCTCGGCGGCACTCTTTTCTCTGATTACCCACTCCTCGCCATGATCGTGGGCGTGACCTTAGGCAGCCTCGTCGGTATGGCCATTCAGCGCCTGCAGGCCGCCGCAATGGAATGGTTTGACGTCCGCCGTGGGGTATCCAGCATCTAAAAAACCGGCCACACCCGTTTTGGGTAGACCGGTTTAGAAAACTGAGGGGCGTCGCGCGCCTCTCAGCGCAATTAGAGCGCGCGCACCTGCTGAGCCTGCGGGCCCTTGGCACCTTCGCCGACCTCAAACTCAACCTTCTGATCCTCTTCGAGGGTGCGGAAGCCGCTGCCCTGAATCTCGGAGTAGTGCACGAACACGTCCGCGGAACCATCATCAGGAGCGATGAAGCCGAAACCCTTTTCGGCGTTAAACCACTTCACAGTACCTGTAGCCATTATTGAAAACCTTCCGTATATGCCGGTTGTCTAACTAAAACCGGCCTATCCGGTTTCATGGCGGCGGATCTTCTTATCCGCAACCGCCACTAAGTCTGCCATGATTTATGCTTTCACGTCGGACAAGTTCATTATTCACTCGTTTTTCCAAGGAGGTGCCACCATGACTGCGCCCGGCTCATTCGCCAGCGAACTCATTGACAGCATCTCCCGCACCCTCCCCGCCGGCACCCTCACACATGTGCGAACACTGCCTGCCCAACACGCCCGCACCGCGCCCTGGCCGGGATGGGCAGATGCCGAACTGCGCCGGCGGTGGGAAGAATCAGGAGTGCATGCGCTGTACACCCACCAGGCACGATGCGCGCAGCTGGCGTGGGAAGGCACAGACGTTGTGGTGGCAACAGGGACTTCTTCCGGCAAGTCCTTGGGATACCAGCTGCCAGTGTTGACCACCTTGGCCACTGACCCAACGGCCTGCGCGATGTACCTCACTCCGACGAAGGCACTGGGCTCGGACCAGTTGCTGGCTGTCAGCTCGCTGATCAAGGGACACCCAGTGTTGGGGAACGGCACCAAAACTGCCGCCAATCCCGCGCCTTATGACGGCGACACCCCCACCGAAGCCCGCTCCACCATCCGGGAAACCACCCGGTTCGTGTTCACCAACCCCGACATGCTGCACGCCGGGATCTTGTCCAGCCACCCCAAGTGGGTGCGGCTACTGCGCAATCTCAAGTACGTGATCGTGGACGAGTGTCACACCTACCGGGGTGTTTTTGGTGCGAACGTGGCGTTGGTATTACGACGCCTTGATCGTCTTGCCCGTTCCTACGGCGCGGAGCCGGTGTTCATCTTGGCCTCGGCCACCTCCGCTGCCCCAGCCGCCCATGCCGGTAACCTCACCGGCCGCCAAGTCACCGCCGTGACAGACGACGGTGCCCCCACCGGTGAGAAAACCTTCGCCCTGTGGGAACCCGGCTTCATCGAAGGCGCGGAGGGCGAAAACGGTGCACCCGTCCGGCATCCAGCCACAACGGAGGCAGCCGCGATGATGGCCGAACTCGTCGCTGCCGGCGCACGCACGCTCACCTTCGTGCGTTCCCGGCGCGCGGCCGAAACAGTGGCCATGCGTGCAGCGGAAGACCTCGTGGCCAAGGGTCGAGCTGACTTCGCGTCCCGCATTGCCTCCTACCGCGCTGGTTACTTGGCGGAGGACCGTCGCGCGTTGGAGAAGGCACTGGACAACGGCGATCTTCTAGGCATGGCCACGACGAATGCCCTGGAATTGGGCATTGACGTTGGCGGGCTCGATGCCGTGGTCATGGCAGGGTTTCCTGGCACGGTTGCGTCTTTCCGGCAGCAGGCAGGCCGCTCTGGCCGCCGAGGACAGTCCTCCTTGGTGGTGATGGTGGCTCGGGATGAGCCGATGGATACCTACCTGGTGCACCACCCCGAAGCGTTGCTGGACAAACCGGTGGAAAACAGTGTGTTCAATCCGCAGAATCCTTTCATTTTGCGGGGACATGTGTACTGCGCTGCGGTGGAGCGCCCGTTGACGGACGCGGACGTGGTGGCGTTTGGTGCAGCCGATGTCGTCGCGGAACTGACATCCGCTGGTTTTTTGCGCCGTCGCCCGCGCGGGTGGTTTGCGGTGCCACAGCTCACGGGTGATATCACCCCGGAGACGGCCCACGGGATGATCTCGCTGCGCGGTGGCACGGGAGAGGAAGTAATGATCGTGGATGCCACCGATGGGCGCCTGCTGGGCACCATCGATTCCGGCCGCGCCGCCGCGCAGGTGCATGATGGCGCGGTGTACATCCACCAGGGCGAGTACTTCATCATCGATGAACTGGACTTGGACAATTACGTTGCACTCGCCCACCCGGAGATGCCGGACTATTCCACCATGGCGCGTTCCACCACCGACATCGCGGTCATTGGGGAACCACACGCGCGGGTCAATCCGTCGCCAGGTTTGTGGGTGGCCAACGTGGACGTCGAAGTCACCGACCATGTCACGGGCTATGTAGTGCGGCTTGCGGACGGCACCGTCTCCGAACACATCCCCCTCGACCTACCCGAACAGACCTTGGTTACCCGTGCGGTGGCGTACACCATTGATCCGCTGGTGCTCGATGAGTTAGGTATCGCTGCTGGGGATGTCCCCGGCGCGCTGCATGCCGCGGAGCACGCCGCCATTGGCCTCCTTCCTTTGTTAGCCACCTGTGACCGGTGGGATATCGGTGGTGTGTCCACTGCACTGCATCCGGACACGATGCAACCCACGGTGTTTGTCTATGACGGGCACCCGGGCGGTGCGGGTTTTGCCGATGAGGGTTACGCCCGCTTCCACGAGTGGATTGAGGCCACCTATGAGGCGGTCAAGTCCTGCGGGTGTGCATCCGGCTGCCCGTCATGCGTGCAATCCCCCAAGTGCGGCAACGGTAACCAGCCTTTGGATAAGGCTGGGGCGTTGAAGCTCCTGGGCGCGTTGGTGACCATGACGGCGGGGCTCTCCGCACGTGTCGCCCCTCCAAGCTCTTAGCCCGCCGAGCGTTTAGATCGGTCCGGCCCGCGCTGTAGCCTCAACACGCCCAACCTTCACTGTGAGCACGGTGTCGGACTCGATCACCTGACAGCTCAGTACATGCGCTTTGTTCAGCTCGGCGGTCAAGGTGGCTTTTCCGCACGGATCATGCCCGGCATACAACGCAGTTGCTGCTGTCACGGCGGAAAGGTCCGCTGCGACTTGGGCGCGGTGGGAATTCACCACTTGGCTGACTATTCCGGCAACAACAACAGCCAGGCTCACCACCGCGGCCACGATGCTGGCGGAGAGGATGGTGGCGTACCCGTGATCGCCGATAAGCAATTTGTGCTTCACCGCACCTCCACTGGATAGACCGCTGTGGCATGCATGTCTCGCACGACAGCGGGCACGCGAGCGGTCACGGTAACCATCTCTGCGTTCTCCGAGATCGTGACATCGATGTTGGCCCGCGGCGGGGAATACTCCACCCCGATCGCGTGCGAACGCGCGGCAGCACCGGCCACATCCACCGCGGACACGTACGCCGCCATGGTGGAGATACCCGCGATGATCGCCGCGGCCACCGTCACCAACACAGCCAGCGATAATGCGGCTTCAATGGTGACGGAACCGCGATCATCCATCACCTTAGGACGGCTTGTTGCTAAGCGCATCGGTGATGATTCCTTCAATCGCATCGACCACGCCGTTGCCGTTGATCACCATGTAGAGCACCGCGGCCAGTGCCGCGGCTGCCAATGACCCCATGGCGTATTCAATGGTGGACATTCCGGCATCATTCCGCACCACCTGCATCCGCGCGGTGGCATGGGCATAAGCGCGGGTCAGTGCCCGGTCAATCGGCTGGCTAAAAGCATCCTTGAGGTTCGTCAGTGTTTTCATTGTTCTTCTCCTTGATGTGTTTGTTGGTTGTCTTAGTTCAGTCTTTATTCAGTGGTTGTAAAAGGTTTTTTGTGTCACCCGCCGAGCACCCCGGCGCCAAGCCCGATAACCACCGGGGCTAGGCCAAGGACAAAGAAGGCGGGAAGGAAGAACGCGGCGAGCGGAATGCTGATGAGCACCCCTGCGCGTTCGGCAGCTGCTGTCGCATCATCGGCGGCCGCGTCACGGAGTTCCGTGACAATGCGGTCGCACCCCTGCGCGACGGCAGTGCCCGAAGCGTGAGACAAGGTGACCAGCGAGGCGAGCTCTTCCAGCCCTGGGGTTCCGTCCATGACGGCCCAGGCCCGGTCAGGTTCAACCCCGAGTGAGAGGTAGGAAACCACTCGCCGCCACATGTCAGCTGTGGTGCCCTGCCCCGGTTGAACGCCGCCATAACTGGCAGCAACCGCTTCCGCTGCTGTGGCGGCCGGTAGCCCGGCGCGGTAGCAGGCGGCAAAGAGCTCAATATCGCTGGCGATCCTGTGGCGCACACCGGGGCCATCACGCGGGGTTTTAGGGTTCGGGCCACGGCGAAGCAATAGAGTGAATGCGCCACGTGGCACGGGGTCGCCTCTATCCAATCTGCCCCGTGGCGGTGGTGGTGCCACGCTCGCACCGGCACCGAACATCACTGCTGCGACCAGGCTTAATACAACTGTTCCACTCATGCGGCTGCCCTCCCGATGATCGTCTGGGATGTTATGAATCCGGCACACACCAGCGCTGTTCCGCCGACGAGCAAGATCCCGCCTAACCCACCACTGGTGAGCAGCGCGATGGGTCGCGCACCCATCGCTTCGCCCATGAGCACTCCTGCCAGTGGCAGGACCGCGAGGATGGCGGCTGTTGCACGCGGGCCTGAAAGGGCAGCTTTGGTTGCATTCCTGTGGCGCAGCGTGTGGTCAATGCGGGTGCGGGCGCTGGTGAGAAGATCCGCCGCCGGAATACCCAGCTGGGTAGACAGCGCCCACACATTGCCCACTTCACGCAGTTCGGGCATGTCAGAAGACGTCAACGCTGTGGCACCTTGCCCACCGCCACGGCTCAATGCGGCAACGCGACGTAGCTCCTTTGTCAGCTCTGCTGGGGTGTTCGCCGGTAGTTGTTCCACTGCCCGGCTGCATGCGTCCGGCATCGCGGACCCGGCGCGTACCGCGGCAACAACGTGGCCGAGGAATGTGGATGTGGCGGCCAGAGCTATCTCCCGTGTTTTTCTTTCACGGGCCTTGGACAAGGTGCGCAAAGCGACGAACCCAGCCATGCAGGCACTGATCAGCAGCGTTGAGCGGTCCGTAGCCAAGATTGCAGGGACCACAAGCACCATGGCCACCGGAAGGACAACGGGGTGAATGCGGCGCTGGGAGTGCTCCATGACGCGGCCGGATGGACTGATGGGCAGTATGAACACCGCGGCAGCGACGAGGATGAACGGGATCATGCGGCCACCCCCAGTTCCGCAAGGAGGTCTTCGTAGCCTGCTTGCGGTCCGCGATCGGAGTCCCACACCACCTCAGGCACCACGGGGTTGCCTCGTAGCACGCCAATCTGGTGGACGATGCGCGTGCCATCTGGCTGCCGCTTCATCACTACAACCACGTCCACCGCAGCGGCGAGCTGCGAATGCAGCGCTGCCCGGTCAAGGCCACCCAACGCTGCGAGCGCTTCCAACCGAGCGGGCACTTCCTCAATCGAGTTGGCGTGCACGGTGCCGGCACCGCCGTCGTGGCCCGTGTTCAAAGCGGCGAGAAGATCCACCACCTCAGGGCCGCGGATCTCCCCCACCACGATGCGGTCCGGGCGCATACGCAATGATTGTTGCAGCAGGTCAGACATGCTGATTTCGCCCGCACCTTCGGCATTTGCGCCACGCGATGTCAGGTTGACCACGTGTGGGTGGGTGGGCACAAGCTCCACCGTGTCCTCAATCGCCACAATCCGCTCATGTGGCGCGACTTGGGCCAACATCGCAGCGAGCAACGTTGTTTTTCCCGTTCCGGTTCCGCCGACAACGAGAAAAGCTTTTCGCTTATCGACGATCCCCCGCAACACCCCCACCCTTTCCTCATCCACCGCCCCTGAGGCTTCCAACTGCTCAAGCGTGGCCGTTTTGCTCCGCAGTACTCGCAGGGAAATGCAGGTTCCTGCCGCGGAGGTGGGTGGCAGCACGGCGTGGAAGCGTACGAGGGTGCCATCATCTCGCGTTAGGTGTCCGTCGGCGAAGGGCCGGGCATCATCAAGCCGGCGCCCACACGTCGTGGCCAGTCGGGTGGCTAGACGGCGCACATCCGCATCATCGGGCAGGGTAAGCCCACTACGTTCGAGTCCTGCACCCCGGTCAATGAAGATGTCATCGGGGCCGTTGACGCAGATGTCGGTAATGCCGTCAATAGCAAGCAACTGCTCAAGCGGACCAATTCCCACTGTCTCATCGCGCAAGGCACGCATGATGTCCAGCACGTCTAGGTCACTGATCACCACCGCTTCCTCCCGAATGACGGCGGCAAGTTCAGCAGGATCGACGCGGCCGTGTGTGGGTGCTAGGCGTGGATCATCTACCAAGCGACGTTGCACCGCGGTGATGATTTTGGTGCGGTCCATCACGTCACCGCCCCAATGATCGATTCAGTAGCCACACTCAAACCACGGGGTAAGCGCGCTGGCAACCCAAAGATTTCGGTGTCTTTGGTCAGGGACCGAACCGTGGGGACCTCCGCGATGACCTCCGTTTTGGTCACGTGGTGTACCTCTTCTACGGTCATCCCTGACCATGCGCGATGGCGGAGAACAACCGAGGCTGGCACAGATTTTGCCCGGCACTCTGCAGCAATGAGCGCAGCCGACGCTGCAGCACGCACCTCCGCCGGGGTGACAATGAAAGTGTGATCACTACGCACCATGTGTCTACCCGGCGGTGCATCCACGACGGTCACCCCGCCCCCACCAAGCACCGCCACCGCCCGCTCCAATGCTGCTGGTTCCGTGCTCACATCCTCTATCGGCGCCGGCAACGTTGAACGTGAGTGGGTCAGCACCGCAATCCCATCGGAGGTGCGCGGCAACGCACGGACGAAGGTCCCGCGGTCCACATTTCCATCCCCGATTTGAATATCACCCCACCGCGCACCCACGGAATCTTCCACCCCCAGGAGAAGATCTAACCCACCGGAATATCGGTGCCCATCCACCAACACCGGGTCGAGGCCCGCACCAGAACCAGTTGCCACCTTGCCCGCTAATGTGCGCGCCACCGCCCCAGCCAAAGTTGACGTCCCTGCTCCGCCTGCTGCGCCGACGAAGGTGAGCACCACACCAGATCCCGGAAGAGCCGGGCCACCATTCCTGTGCGGTGACCGCTGCTCCAATTCCCCGAGAGCTTTCAACAAAGAGGCTGCCTCTGCTGGGAGCATGAATGAGTCCCGCACCAAGCCAGATCCCTCGCTAGCTTTCCCAGTCCCAGCCTCAGCCTCAGCAGCCGCATTCCCACAAATCCGGAACATTCCCGGATGCGCTAGCGCATCAGCTTCACTGGAGGGGGCGAGAGCGGCTAAAAAAGTGTCGTCGATAAGCACGGCGAAGCCCCGCGCGATGTGACGTGCTGTCTCCGCTGGGTCGCGAACATCAATCACAAGCCGACCGGTGACCGCGGCGAGATGCATCGCCTCTGGGTGGAGAAGCGCATCGTCTACGGCGACGACGATGGGTGCTGTTTCATTACGCATGACCCCACGATGAACCACATATTCAGCATGCTCAAGAGGCGTTCCTACAGGCTGTGGATAACCCTCTTTTATGTGGATGCATCACCAAAAAGTTGTGGATAACCTCCCCATAATCACGCTCGCTGCACACTCAAGTGGACATTCAACTGAACGCCAGGCAGCAAGCCGAACACACTGCACAGTGCCCCACCGCACAAGCAGCTATCCAGAAAATAGGGGACGGCCCGCGCTATCGGGGGGGGTGCGCGGGCCGTCGGGTAACCCGGTCACGGGGGGGTTGGACCGGGGCCGGCCACACAGTATATCGGGGCCGTGCGAGCACCATTGTGGCACATAGGCATAAAGAAATTCAAGACTTTGCAATACAATCTTCGAAATTTTTTTCGAAGACCAGCTAAATCCCCACGTAAACCCGCTATGAGCACGAAAAATGTTGCCCGTGCCAGAGCGCGCTAAACTATCAACATGTCGCCCACGACCACGGCTGCGTTCTTCGATTTGGACAAGACCATCATCGCCACGTCTTCTGCCTTCGCGTTCGGCCGTGGCTTCCTCGAGAACGGTTTGATCACCCGGCAAGAAGCGCTGGAGTTATACCTCAGCAAAGCTTCGTACATGTTTGTGGGCCAGTCCAGCAACAAGATGGATGCCACACGAGACCGCCTCGCGGAGATGGTGTCAGGCTGGGACATTGAGGAAATTTCCCAGATTGTCACGGACACGATGGGCTCCGTGGTCACCCCCGCCATTTATTCGGAGGCACGAGAACTCATTGAATACCACCGCGAAAAGGGGCATGACTTAGTCATCGTTTCAGCTTCAGCCCGCATCCTGGTGGAGCCCATTGCGAAAGAACTGGGCATTGACACCATCGTTGCCACCGAGGCTGAGGTAGTGGATGGCAAGCTCACTGGCACCATCACGCGCTACCTCAAAGGCGCAGCGAAGGCCGAGGCGATGCGTGAGCTAGCCGAGGAGCGCGGTTACAACTTGCCGGAGTGTTACGCCTACTCGGATTCAACAACGGACATCCCGATGTTGGACGTTGTTGGTCACCCTGTTGCCGTGAACCCGGAGCGTGGTCTGCGCAAGCATGCCGCGGAACACGGCTGGGAGATCCTCACGTTCAAGCACCCAGAACCGCTCATCCCCTCCCCTGGCGCCCGTGAGATCGGCATCGGTGCGAGCATTGCCGCCGGTGTCACCGCGCTCGCCGCGGTGGGCGTATGGCTGGCCCAACGCGGACGTGACGCTTCCTAGCCCACCTGCCTCCACCTGCACCTACCTGCTTCGTGGCTGCTAGGATGAGGGATCTGTGCTTATTTCAAGCATCTTTCAGGCAATGTCACGGTACTTTCGGTACTTTGAAAGGTGCGTTCAACGCGAATTCGTATGAGTTCGTGCCACCGCCGCGGCCCACCGAAGGAAGGTTTTTTACAACGTGAGCAACAAAGGCATGTACACCAGTGGCTCGACCAGCTTTAACGCAAAGGTCGACTCGATTCCCCTGCGCGATACAGACGTGACCCAGCCGGGCGCGGACTCGCTGGGCACGTTGGTGTCCAACGCCACTGAGCAGGTGTCCAGCCTGGTGCGCAGCGAGATTGAGCTGGCTAAGACTGAGGTTGTGGGTGAGGCTAAGAAGGCTGCTATTGGCAGTGGCCTGCTCATCGCAGCCGGTGTGATCGCACTGTTTTCTTCCTTCTTCTTTTTCTTCTTCCTGGCCAAGTTGATTGCTATTTGGACCAATGAGGCATGGGGCTTCGGTCTGGTCTTCTTGCTCATGCTCATTACCGCTGGCCTGTTGGCGCTGGTGGGTGTGAAGCGTTTCAAGGGCATGAAGAAGCCGGAGAAAACCATTGAGTCTGTTGGGGAGCTGAAGAATTTGGTTCCGGGTAAGGCTCAGAAGAACCTGTCCAAGGACACCTCGGAGCTTTTCACCTCCCGCAACACGGGTGAGTTTGCTTCCGGTTCTAAGTAGTCCTCGGTGAACTAGACGCATTCACCGCACGCGCTCGTGAGATAATCACGGGCGCGTTTGTGTTAGGTAAAGGGGGTGCACTGCCGTATGAAGGTCAGCCGTTTGCTGCCTCGGCTGAGGTCGCGTGTGCCGCGGCAGCCGATATCGCCGAACACGATTGCCGTGGATGGCCCTTTTGGGCATACGATGCTGCATACCCGCGGGATTCGCCTGCATGCTGCTGTGGCGGGTAACCCCCAGGACCCGCTGGTGTTGCTCATTCATGGCACCTTCGGCGCGTGGATTGATTTCCAGCATGTCATTGCACCGTTGGCCGAGGCCGGATTCCATGTTGCAGCGGTGGATATGCGTGGTTATGGCATGTCGGATAAGCCACCGAGGCAAGCGGGCAGCGATGTGCTGTTGGCTGTGGGTGATATTGATGGGATGATCACGGCGCTTGGCCATGACACGGCTCATCTCGTTGGCCATGACACGGGTGGGGCGATGGCGTGGGTCTATGCGGCCGCCTATCCACAGCGTGTGGCCTCGTTGACCTCGGTGTCCGCCGCACATCCGCATGATCTGCGTGCACACATGGTCCGTCGGCCGTGGGAGCTCGCATACATGATGGTGCGCGTGCTCGTCGGGTTGTTGCCACGCGGTGTCATTCGCGCTTGCCAGCGTTTTACGCCCACCATCTGGCGCCACGAACTCACTATTAACACCGCACCATCCTTCACTGGTACGCCTGAATTTGAGGAGGCCTTGGCGCTACGTATCCGTGCCGCCACCATTGGGAATGCGCTGCGCGGGATCGTGCGTAATTCACGTCTGCTCACCCCGAAGCTCATCGAGTTGCCGTCCCCGCACCCGAAGTACACGTTGGACGGCCCGGTGCAGGCTCCTGTGTTGTTGCTTCACCCGCGCCAAAAAGTGTGGGACCGGATCATCGCCTACTCACTCCGCCGCGCGCCACAGGCACAGCAGTACAGCATTGAGGGGGCGAAGAATGTGCCCCACATTGAAAAGCCCGGCGCGTTCGTGGCAGCGCTCAATTCATTCCTCGCGCGCCTTTAGCCCATGCAGTTTTGCGTATCGACGCTCTCCGTCAGCCTTCCAATCTCCCCCACCACCGCATTGACCTGCTCAAGCGTGAGCGCATAGCCGGTGTTGCTGCCATCCACAGCGGTACCAAAAATCACGCCAACAACGTTGCCGTCTGGCGTGACCATCGGCCCACCGGAATTGCCCTGACGCACCTGTCCGCGCAACGTGTAGGCCTCCCTTTCGGCGCGGCCGTTGGCGTAGATATTTGGCCCAGAGATGGTCACCCTGTCGCGCACCCGCGCCGGTGTGGCCGTAAACGGCCCCGAGGCTGGGAAACCCAACACAACAGCACCATCACCGCTGCGTGCTGGGTGCTTCGCTGGAGTCAAAGGTTCGATACCGAGTGAAGGAACATGCAACACTGCGAGGTCCACCTCGGGGTTATACAGAACAACGTCTGCATCCTTCACTCCGAGCACGGTATCCACCTCAACGGCGTTGGTGCCGGCCACCACGTGCGCGTTCGTAATCACATAATCCTGGGCCGCAACATAACCAGAGCCAGACAAGCGACGGCGACAGGTCTCTGCATCCCCTAGTACGTGCACCACGCTGGGGCGCAGAGCCTCAATCACAGCCGGATCAACATCCGCGGGATCAGGGTCCGCGACTTCTACCCCCTTGGTTTCGAAGGGGGAGACCATGGGTGGGAGCCCGGTGACGTCGATAAGCGCTGCAATCTGCTCTGGCACCTGCTTGCCCCACGTAGGCGCGGTGCTGTCCATCGCGCCGAGGATGCGCGATTCGCGCACTGCGGCGCCCACGGGTCCTCCAACATTTGCGGCGACAGGCAGCGACACGAGCCAAATCACCATCGCGGCAACGATGGTTTGGAAGGCCGCGCCGAACCCTGAATCCCACCGCTGGGACGACTTGGTGCGCATGCGATCACGCAAGGTGGCACCCACTGTGGCGCCCACGATGTTGCCCACACCGACGAACAGCACGACCGTAGCCAGCACAAGCAAAACGCGCATACCAGGCACTTCTGACAATCCAACCAGAGCCGATGCGACACCAAGTCCCACAACAAGCCCCGCAACGATACCGAGCGCACCCAACCCGGCTGATAGCGCGCCACTGCGCCAACCGCTGATCAGCGCGGCAAGCAATAGGACCACAACAAAGATGTCCACGATGAGAAACCCAGAAACCATCTAGAAGCCGTACCCCTCCCCGTTACGGGATCCGCCGAGCGCTTGACGCAGGTCCACCGCATCCTTGTGTTCCCACGGCTCCTCCCATCCAGCTTCACGGATCATCACTGAAATCAATGAGGCTGTAAACCCCCACACCACATAACCATCCAACTCAAAAGCGGGCCCTGACCACCCCAAACGTGACACACGAAAGCGGTTGTCCGGGTTGATGAAGTGGGACAGGGGTGCAAAGAAAACATCATCGTTTTCTGCCGGGCTCGCCGCCCACACCGGGCCAGGCTCCTGCGCATACGCCAACACTGGGTTCACCGGGTTACCGGAGGGCCCCACCGCGATGGACTCCAACACAGCCAGGGGCGTGACCCTCGCTGGATCCAGCCCAGTTTCCTCTCTGGCCTCCCGCAACGCTGCACCAACGGGGCCGGTGTCTCCCGGATCAACCCGTCCACCAGGAAACGCCATCTGGCCGGAGTGGTTCCGCAACGTCGGGGTGCGGTGCGTGATGAGAATCTCGGCGTCCTCAGGCAAGGTGAGGGCATCCGCGCTACCGGTGAAACACATGAGCACCGCCGCATGTTTAGGTTTGCGGGATGCAAAGCGCATGTGGCCTTGCATTTTGTGCACCAACCTCGCGCTTCCTGGTTGACCCAGCACGTCCGTGAGACCGCGCAACCACTGTGGCGAATGGTCAGGGTTCAACTGAACTCCCATCACAACACCTCCTCAACAGCAGCCGCGATTTCCTCAACACTGGTGAAAGGTTTAGAAAACATGCCAATGCGCTGCTCACCGCGGAACACCATGAGAATTGGTACAACCTGTGGCAGGTTCTGCGCCGCTGCAAACGCGCCAGTACTGTCCTGGTAGGACGGCAGATCCACACCGAGCTCATCCAGCAGCGCCACACCAGCTGCAGCCTTCTGGTCCGCATGCACACCCACGACGGATAACTCCGGGTGCGCCGCCGCGTACTCCTCCAACAACGGCAACTCCTCCCGGCACGGCGCACACCACCACGCCCACAGGGACACCACCGTCACATCATTCGAGCCCGGTGCAGATTCCTGCGCCTCATTGCCGCCGAGACACGGCAGTTCCACCCCGCCAATCGCGCGCACCGGGCAATCCGGGCGGGAGCCGGGGGCAACGTTGTCCGCTTGCTCCGGCGTCGCTTCCTGCGACGCTGCCGTGGACACCGTGGGTTCGGGGGTGGCGTCTGGCCCCGGGGCGACGTCGAAAAGCTTCATCGTCCCAATGATCACAAGCACTGTGGTGAGCACGATGGCGCCCACGCCGAGCAGGAAGTTACGGTTCATCGCTCTTCCCCTTCGCCGGATGCCAAGTCAAGAATGTGCTCTCGCTCAGGGCCCGTGACCAATGCTGCGGCCTCATCCCACTCGATCGGGCCGGCGCCGAAACTCGGGCACTCATACGCGATCGGGCACGCCCCGCACGCTGGTTTGCGCGCATGGCACACGCGACGACCATGAAAAATGATGCGGTGCGAGAACATCGTCCACTCACTTTTCTCAATGATCGCGCCGATCGCATGCTCAATCGCCACCGGGTCTTTTTCCTCCGTCAACGCCAGACGGTGCACGAGCCGCTGAAAGTGCGTATCCACGGTCAACCCAGGGTGATCAAAAGCATTACCGCGCACGACATGCGCAGTTTTTCGCCCAACCCCAGGAAGTTTCACAAGGTCATCGAGGGATTCGGGGACCTCGCCGCCATGCTTATCGACGAGCATTTCACCCAACCCCTTCAAATGCCCCGCCTTTGCCCGGTAGAAACCCACGGGGCGGATAATCTCTCCGATCTCATCCACATTCGCAGCGGCATAGGCCTCCGCTGTGGGATAACGCCGGAAGAGTTCAGGGGTGACTTGGTTGACGCGCACGTCCGTCGTTTGGGCACTCAACACCGTGGCTACGAGCAGTTCGAGGAGGTTAGTGAAATCCAACTCAGCATGCGCATCGGGGTAGACCTGCGCCAACATCCGGTTGATGCGCCGGCCACGGCGGGTACGCCCCAATTCCGTTTCTTTCCCCTTCGCTGCTGGATGCGTGCCCGGGCGGCGGGTCCGGCGCGCAAAGTGCGGGGATGGCGAAACGGCGTCAGACATGCCGTTAACTATAGCTGTGAGGACGTCACGGTGGCCCGGAGTCACCGAAGTAGGACAGCGCCTTATGATGGTCAACATGGTTACTTTTCTTGCGGCCCTCTTCGCGCCGCTGTTCCTCGCACTTTTCATCGTGGCGATGGAACGGCTGGAATCCGCAGTGGTGAACCCCCACGACTAAAGGCCGAGCTACCTCAATCTGTAGCTACTTTTCGCATGAAAACTTTTTTGGGAAAGCCCTAGGAACTCTCGCAAAAGCACGTATCAAAAGATCCAGACGTGCTAATCTAGGGACCATTGTGACTTAGGGCGCGAACTAGGTCATGGGTGACCAACTCCACAGCGCTCTGGAGTCGCTCATTTATCCCCCAGTGCCAACGCGACCAAGAAGGAGAAGCGATGGAAAGCGTACAGGACACACTGGCACGCGCCGGAATTTTCCAGGGCGTCGACCCTGATGCGGTAGTCAACCTCATCAGCGACATGCAAACGGAAACATTCCCCCGCGGTACCACCATCTTCGATGAAGGTGAACCCGGAAACACCCTGTACATCATCGTTGACGGCAAAGTGAAGCTTGCCCGTCACGCACCTGATGGTCGCGAAAACCTCCTGTCCGTCATGGGCCCTTCCGACATGTTCGGCGAGCTGTCCATCTTCGACCCAGGCCCACGCACCTCCTCCGCCGTGTGCGTGACCGAGGTAACCACCGCCACCATGGACTCGGAGATGCTCAAGCAGTGGATCGCCGACCACCCGGAGATCTCCCAGCAGCTCCTCCGCGTACTTGCCCGTCGTCTGCGCCGCACCAATGCATCGCTGGCAGACCTCATCTTCACGGACGTTCCTGGCCGCGTGGCCAAGACCCTGCTTCAGCTGGCCAACCGATTCGGCGTCCAAGAAGGTGGCGCGCTGCGCGTCAACCACGACCTGACACAGGAAGAGATCGCACAGCTCGTTGGCGCCTCCCGCGAAACCGTGAACAAGGCCCTAGCCACTTTCGCCCAGCGCGCCTGGATCCGCCTCGAGGGCAAGTCCGTGGTCATCGTGGACACGGAGCACCTCGCGCGTCGCGCACGCTAACACAACCAACTCCGGAAAACACTACAGCCGCCCAACAAACCCCAAGGTCAGGGGCAGCGGGCGACTGTAGTTTCGTATTCAGACGGAGGGAGGGGTGAGGCTTACTTCTTACCGTCGAGGTAACGCAGAGCCACGCGGGTGGACTGCTCAGCAGCACCGCGGAGAACCGGATCCACGTCGTCGTACATCTCATCTACCAATTCGGTGATGGACAGGTCATTGCCCTTCTCTTCGCGGACCTTGCGGATCTGATCGAGGCGGTACTCGCGACGGTCAATGTACTTGCGGGCAAACTCGGCCAGGTTTTCCCCATCCGGACCATGGCCCGGCAGCAGTGGGATACCCGCACCATCTTCCTCAAGCCGGGACAGGGACTCGAGGTAATCACCCAGGTCACCGTCCGTCTCCGAGATCATGGTGGTGTGACGGCCAGCGATCGTGTCACCGGTGACAATGCCTTCGAGCACTGAATCTGGGCTGTTCGGATCACCGGAGTAGATGTAGAAACACACGCAGTCGGCCGTGTGACCTGGGGTGTGCACCACCTTGATCTGCGGGGTGACGCCGTCAACCTTGATGATCTCGCCGTCTTCCAAAGGCTCTTCACCGTCGGAGCAGTACTGCTCATCAAAAGCACGCACTGGTGCACCGGTGAGCTGACGGAAGCGAGAAGCACCGTCCGCATGGTCATGGTGGCGGTGAGTCAGAAGGATGAGCGCAACCTTGTCGGCCTTCGCCTGCACGACATTGAGGTGTCCTTCATCTTCCGGGCCTGGATCGATCACGATGGAGAATTCATCCTCCGGGTCGCGGATCACCCATGTATTAGTACCCTCCAACGCGGCATAGCTGGGGTTCGGTGCCAAGACCACACCAGCGGAGGGAGTCACTGGGCGCAGCTGGCTATAAGCAGGATGCTTCATGCAGTCCACCCTACCGCTTCACTAGCAGAATCGGCGAAGAGCTGCGCCTAGCGCACCTCAACAACCAGCTCAACCTCAACCGGAGCGTTCAAAGGAAGCACTGCAACACCCACGGCGGAACGGACATGCGCGCCGCTTTCACCGAAGATTTCCCCAATCAACTCGGAAGCACCGTTGACCACGGCTGGCTGCCCATAGAAGTCAGGGGCGGATGCCACGTAGCCCACAACCTTGAGCACGCGCACGACTTGATCCAGGCCAACCTCAGCATGAACAGCTGCCAGCGCGTTCAACACTGCGGTGCGTGCAAAGCCATAAGCCTCTTCCTCGGATACCTCCGCACCAACCTTGCCGGTGGCTGGCAAAGCGCCGTCTACGAAAGGCAGCTGGCCGGATGTCCACACCTGGTTGCCTACTTTTGCGGCGGGCACATAGGCCGCAACTGGTGCGGCAACAGCGGGAAGGCTCAGACCCAATTCCTCAATACGCTCAAGCGCTCCCATGGTCTAGAGCTCCCGCTTCATGTAAGCAACCATGTTTTCCGGGTTCGGGCCAGGAGTCACGGTGACAAGCTCCCAACCTTCTTCACCCCACGTATCCAAGATCTGCTTGGTGGCGTGAGACAACAGTGGCACGGTGACGTATTCCCATTTCTTCATGGCCACCACACTACCGGGGTCTTCCACACCGCATCCCAATCGAACGACTGATCCCATTGCTCGCATGAAGTGTCGCTCCCCTCGGATACCTTGAAACTTGTAAGAACAAGGATCGGCCTGAGGATGGGCTCATATGAATTATCAGTCGGGATACGCCGTAGTGGATTTGGAGACCACGGGGTTTTCCAACCATGACCGGATCATTGAAATTGGAGTGGTGCTGCTGGACTCCCATCTTGGGGTTCAAGGCACGTGGGAAACACTCATCCAACCGCTCCGGGATATTTCGAATTCGGAGATTCATAAGATCACGGCAACGGACGTCGTTAATGCTCCTACCTTTGATGATGTGGCGTCGCACCTTGGCGGCGTGCTGAATGGGCGCGTGCTTGTTGCGCACAATGCGCCTTTTGAGCGGCGCTTCCTGGAGCATTCTTTTGAGCGTGCAGGAGTGTATGTCCATCTGCCGGCTCGGTGGATTGACACGATGGATTTGGCCTCCCACTACTTGGGGGTGAAAAAGCTGGCTGAGGCGCTGGCCCTCACCGGGATCCACAATGATTTCCCTCACTCTGCTTTGGGCGATGCCCAGGCAACAGCCGAGCTCTTCGCCCATTTCGTCACACACAATGCGGCACCAATCGGTGGCTTTTCTAGGGCTATGTGCACCACACCACCCACCTCCCCACTGAACCTGCTACCCCGTGGCGGCACCTCTCACGCAGGCGCGTGGGTGCAGAAACTGTCGCAGGCACTTCCAGCGAGCGGGCATAAGAACGAGGCTGCGTACCGTGAGGAACTGACTCGCGTGCTCATTGATCATGAGGTTTCCCGCAGTGAAATCCTGAAGCTAGAGCAGGTGGCAGTCCAGTCGGGTCTGGGACCAGACGATGTGGAGGCGATCAATGAGGAATTCATTCGCCAGCTTGTCGTTGAGGCCTGGGCCGACGGGGTGATCACGGATAGTGAGCGCGCAACATTGCTGGCCATCACTGGTGCGTTAGGGGTGGACCCCGCAATCACAGCGTCCCTGATGGAACACCCACTCACGGGTAACGTGCAGGCCAGCTTCACTCTTTGCCCCGGCGACCGTGTGGCCTTCACCGGCACCCTTGATCTCCCCCGCGAAGTCTGGACCCAGCGCGCGACGGCTGCCGGCCTCGATGTTGGGGGCGTGAAGCGCACCTGCGCAGTCCTTGTTGCCGCGAACCCGGACACCATGAGCGGCAAAGCGCAGTTGGCGCGCGAGAAGGGCGTGCCCATCATCGGGGAGACGGCATTCGCCCAGCTGCTCAGTGCGCTGGAAGCCTCCAACCCTCAGGCGCCTGAGCTTATCGACGTAGGCCGGGCCGAAGACATTGACCACGCAGTCCTGGCGCTCTTCCCCTGGCTGACCGCGGAACAACTACGTGGTGGTTCTGACAGCGCGGCGGTGGCTGCCGCATGGGTCTCCTCCTACCCGGAGCGGCCGCTGCATGAACTCTCCGAAGACTTGCGCCCCCACCACGCCCCTGAGGCTACTGGCGCTGGCATTGACCGGTACTTGGCCGTGTGGAGTTTGCACCACGACGAGATGCTCAGCGCCAGTGCGGACGATTTGCTCGACCTTCCCGGTGTGGGTGAGAAGCGCCGACTCAAGCTGGTGGAACTGGCGGTGGGCCTAGCCATCGATGGTGTGCCAGAAACACCCGTCGCAGCTCCCATTGCGGCGCCCCTTGTAGAAGAACCCGCGCCACAAGTGGTTGAGCCGGAGCCAGCGACGCCTGATCCAACACCCGAAGAATTGCTACAAGAGGCATGGAGTTCGCCCTATGACCCGTTTGCAGCGGGGGTGTATGGCGGGGACATGGTGAAGCACACGGCTGCCCCTGCGCCTCAGCCAAAGAAGCGCGCACCCACGGTGTTCAAGTGGTCGGCGATCGTCTTCGTGGCGTCCTTCGTGTTGGCCATTCTCCTGATTGCAACGGTTGACACCGATGCCACGTCCTTCGCCACAGACCTATTAGTCTGGGCCTTCCTCCTCAGCGGCATTACCGCTTGCATCGCGGGCGTGATCGCGTTGGTGCAGAAACTCCTGGGTAAGTAACCGGAGGCGCCTACAGGCCGATGATCTCGCGGCCGGCCTTGAGGTGCTCAGCCCAGTTGGTCACCTCAGGGTTCTTGCGCAGAACAGCACGGCGCTGACGTTCGGTGAGGCCGCCCCACACGCCGAATTCAACCTTGTTGTCCAGCGCGTCGGCGCGGCATTCCATCAGAACAGGGCAACGGCGGCAGATAACGGCTGCCTTGCGCTGTTCCGCACCACGGACGAACAGCGCGTCCGGGTCACCCTGACGGCAGACTGCCTGGGTGACCCATTCGCCACGCTCGAAGGTGTCCACCGAATCATTCGACTGTGGCTGCTGCTTAGGAAGACCAGTGAAAGAAGACGGCTTGACCGGACGCACTAGGTTGGTCCGCTCCTTGAGAGGCGCGGTGGCAACTCCAAGAGTGCGGTTACTGATCGTCGTGGTCACAGCTGTCTCCTTCCAAAACGTCTTAAAGACTTCAATAGTTTTCAGTACGTCGAAATTTATGTGACGTTGTTTTGTAAGTCTAATCACGCGGTCTTAAAACTGTCGACTAGATCACACACACGGGGGTAGGTGATGATTCCGCTTCGCAAACTCAAGCCGTAGTGTATGAGGGGTGTCATCACTAGGTTCGCTAGGAAAAGTTCTTGTCGGCGTCGTTGCCGCGGGTCTCGCCACTGTGCTCACCCTTGCCCCCATTGCGGGGATCAGCGGCGCCGCCGTCAACCGTGTGAATTCGACGATGCAATCCAACCTCGCGGAGCTCACCGATGGGTCCGCCCCCGGGGTCACCACCATCACCGATAAGAACGGTGACCCAATGGCGTGGATGTTCACCCAGCGCCGCTACGAGGTCGCGCCAGATGAGATCAGCCAGGCCGCTAAGGACGCCCTCGTTGCCATTGAGGACAGACGCTTTTACGAACACGAGGGCGTAGACATGCAGGGCTTTGCCCGCGCAATTGTGACCAACATCCTCGCAGGTGGGGTAGCTGAGGGCGCCTCTACAATCAATCAGCAGTATGTGAAGAACTATCTTCTGCTTGTCGACGCCGAGAATCCCGAAGAACAAAGCGCCGCCGTCGAGCAATCCCTCCCCCGCAAACTGCGCGAGATGCGCATGGCGTCTGATCTGGACAAGAAGCTATCCAAAGAGGACATCCTGGCGCGCTACCTAAACCTGGTTTCTTTTGGCAATCATGCATTTGGCATTGAGGCTGCTGCACGCACCTACTTTGATACCTCGGCGGCTGAATTGACGGTTCCGCAGGCAGCGATGCTCGTGGGCATGCTGCAATCCTCCGAGCTGCTCAACCCGTACACCAACCCAGAGGGTGCAACGAATCGCCGCAACACGGTGCTGCAGGCCATGGTGAGCTCGGGTTACCTTGCCCAGGCGGAGGCTAACCGTTTTGCAGAGGAACCCCTAGGGATCTTGGAGGAACCCGCTCTCCTCCCCCGTGGCTGCATCGCCGCTGGCGATGCAGGCTTCCTGTGCGATTACGCGTTGCGCTATCTGGAGAGCAAAGGCTTGTCCATGGAAGAACTCGAGGGTGGTGGCTACACCATCACCACCACCCTCGACCCAGAGGTCCAAACCATCGCCCACGAGGCTGCGGCCGGAGCGGTCAATCCCACCCAGCAGGGTGTGGCCGAGGTGATCAACGTGGTTGAACCCGGCGAGGATTCCCGCCGCATCCTGGCCATGACCTCCTCCCGTGGCTACGGCCTCAACCAAGAAGCAGGCGAGACAGTGCTGCCCCAAACCTCCACTCTGGTGGGCAATGGTGCTGGGTCCGTGTTCAAGATCTTCACTGCAGCCGCCGCATTGGAGAAGGGCTACAACCTTGAGTCTGAGCTCGATGTTCCTAACCGTGCTGTGGTGTACGGCATGGGTGAAGGTGGCGCCCGCAACTGTCCGGCGGGTGCCTACTGTGTGGAAAACGCCGGTTCCTACGCCCCCAAGATGACGCTGCGGGATGCGTTGGCGCAGTCGCCGAACACATCTTTTGTGGAGCTCATTGAGGACGTGGGCGTGGAAGAAACCGTGGACATGGCCGTCCGCCTTGGTCTTCGCTCCTACGAGGATGCTGGCACCTTTGACGGTGAGAGCTCCATCGCGGACTACTTCCGCCAGAACAACCTGGGCTCCTTCACCTTGGGCCCCACCCCGGTGAATCCGCTGGAGTTGTCCAATGTGGGGGCAACGCTGGCATCCAAGGGCATGTGGTGTGAGCCGAACCCAGTGGAAAAGGTCGTGGACCGCCACGGGGAAGAAGTATTCATCGAGCGCCCTCAGTGCCAGCAGGCAGTATCCGAAGACCTCGCCGCCGGTCTTGCCGGTGGCATGGCCGAGGACGCCGTCTCCGGCACAGCCAAGGACGCTGCTGGTGCAAACGGCTGGCGCGGGCCGGTGGCCGCCAAGACGGGTACGACGGAATCACACCAGTCCTCCGCCTTCCTCGGTTTCAACAACGGTTTCGCTGCCGCCACCTACATCTATAACGACGGCACACAAACCACCCCGCTGTGCACCGGCCCGGTGCGCCAGTGCTCCAGCGGCAGCCTGTTCGGTGGCCACGAAGCGGCTCGATCCTGGTTCGCCATGGCCACCCGCGTCGGCGCACAAGATGCTGGACTACCTGCACCGAGTGCGCTGTTTGACCCGTCGGCACGCAAGGAATTGCTCAAGCGCGCGGTGGGCATGCACAAGGATGAAGCCCGCACCATGTTGGAGGACGCTGGCTTCCGGGTGCGTGAGACCACCACGTCAGGCACGGGTAAACCCCGCGACGAGGTGGTGAACACCCGCTCCGCCTCGGACGCTGGACCGAACTCAACGATCACGCTGGTCCTGTCCGATGGCTCCCCCGCCCGCGAGGACTCCCGCGACCGCAACAGGCAGGACGACGGGGATTCCCCCACCTACAGCCGCGAGGACTTTGAGCGGGAGCTAGACCGCTTCGCCGATAGCCTCACGGACCTCTTCGGTTAAGCCCCCGCAAAGCGCCTAAGCCAGACGCTCCCGCACCGCGGTGGACAGGCGCTTGCCGTCTGCACGACCAGCGGCCTTCTCCGTAGCCAGCTTCATCACTTGGCCCATCTCCTTCATGGAGGTGGCGCCGGTTTCGGCCACGGCTTCGTCGATAAGCTTGGCCACCTCTTCATCGCTGAGCTGCTCCGGCTGGTAATCCTCGAGCACAGCAACCTCGGCGAGCTCCGTATCCGCAAGATCCTGGCGTCCATTTTGCGTGTAGATCTCGGCGGATTCGCGGCGTTTCTTGATCTCGCGCGCGATGATCTTCAGCACCTCATCATCCGTGAGCTCGTGCTTCGTGCCTTCCGTTTCCTCAGTCTGAATCGCGGCGAGCAGCATGCGAATCGCACCAAGGCGGGTCTTATCCTTCGCCTTCATTGCTTCTTTGAGGTCGTAGGCGATCTTCACTTTCAGTTCACTCATGGTCCCGAGCGTAGTCGAGGGTAGTCTTGGGCGAATGAGGAAGCGTTTGGCACAAGTAGCCCGCGTGGGCGCAGGACTCGCAGGTCTCGGCGCGGCAGCGTTCGCGTTCGGCGTGAGTGAGTTAACAAAATTCCAGCTCAAAACATACGAGCTGCCCATTCTTCCGCCCGGCACGTTGCCACACAATCCGCTTATCGACGCCTCCCGGCCCCCCTCCTTCACCCTCCTCCACGTCTCCGACCTCCACATGATCCCGGGGCAGAAAACGAAGGTGGCGTGGGTCAGCGCCCTTGACGCGTTGAACCCGGATCTGGTGGTGAACACCGGCGACAACCTCTCCGATGAGCGCGCCGTCCCCGATGTCCTTAACGCCCTCGGCCCGCTGCTGGATCGCCCCGGCGTCTTCGTCTTTGGCACCAACGACTACTGGGCCCCACGCATGGTTAATCCGCTGAAATACCTGCTGGACCAGAAGCGCGAACCCTCGTACGTGGACCTGCCGTGGAAGGGCATGCGCGCCGCCTTCATCGAACGCGGCTGGCAGGACGCCACACACGCCCGCTTGGAATTCAAAGCTGGTGGCCTGAAACTCGCTGTGACTGGCACTGACGATGCCCACCACGACTTCGACGATTACGACTTTGTCGCCGGCGCCCCCAACCCCGCCGCCGACCTAGCCATCGGTGTCACCCACGCCCCCTACCGTCGCGTCCTCGACCGCTTTGAGGCTGACGGCTACGACCTAGTTCTGGCCGGCCACACCCACGGCGGACAAATCTGCCTCCCCGGTGGCCACGCCCTAGTGACCAACGCCGACATTGACCGGGGGCGCGCCTCCGGCCTCCACCGCTACGGCAAAATGTGGCTCGAAGTGTCCAACGGCCTAGGCACATCCAAGTTCGCCCCGGTACGCCTGTTCTGTCGCCCGTCCGCCAGCCTCATCCGGATCACCGAACGCCCGGAATAGCCCCGAGCTGGCGTTTTGGCAGTCTTCGCAGCGTGGACTAAAGTATCCCGAGTACCACACCACGGCCCCGGCCATGGTTTTGATACACCGGGATATGGCGCAGCTTGGTAGCGCGCTTCGTTCGGGACGAAGAGGTCGCAGGTTCAAATCCTGTTATCCCGACCACACATCAAACCCCCTCAGACGAGGGGGTTTTGCTTTTCTCTGCCCCGGGTGCGTGTAGGAAGTTACATTGCGAAAAATCGGCTCGGATGAAATCCCAGGTAGAAATTTTCTGCTGCTTGGTAGTTACCGGAGCAATGTAAACTTTTACACGAAAATGCACTGAAGGGCACCGCTGGGGGCAGCGATGCCCTTCATCTCACCCTGTCCTGAAACCTTTACCCGATTGCCAGGTACGGCAATACGTTATTGGAATGTATCGGCGGGCCTGGCCGTGATTCGCGGGTGGCGATGCTACGTGGTGTCTTACTGCTCCTCGTAGTAGTCCTCGTACTCATCCTCATCCACCGCGCGCGTGGTCATGGCCACGGCGGCGGCACCCAACAAGGCGAGGAAGGCGCTCAGCGCCACGCCGGTCCACATGGCGGTAGCGGAGCCCTGGTTGCCAGCGGCGGAGATGGCGGCGGTGGACCAGTGCATGGGCAGCGCGGAGGAGGCGGTGCGCCACACCAGGTCAACGTTGCCGGTGGCGGCGGTGGACCAGACCCAGCCGACGATGGCCATTTGCACCAGCCCGAAGATTCCGGCCACGGCGGTGCCACCAGTGCGGCCAAAGGAGGAACGAACAATCCAGGTGAAGCCGGCGGAGGCGAGGGTGACCAGCGCCAGGGCAAGACCACTCACTGCCAGGGCAAAGGGGCTCAGATTGGTGCCCAGGATGCCAACGAGGATGAGGCCGGCGGCAGTGATAAATGCAGTACCAATTCCGAGCGTGAGCCAGCGGTTACGGCCGCGCGCAGCGTAGGCGGCCAAGGCGAGAGCGATACCGGCGATGACGGCTAGGGCGCTCACCAGCATGGCGGCCAGCGGAGCAAGAGCAGAAGATGGCCCTTCAGACTCCGTGCCCGAGCCGGCGGCCACGGGCGCGGGTGCCGGCATGGCGCGCTGCACGTCGCTGATGCGGTCCTGGGTGGTGGTGGCCATATCGTCGATTTTGTATGCGCCGTCGACAAGTTCATCGATTCCACCGGTAGCGTCATCGACCTTGTTGTTCATCTCATTCAGGCCGTTGGCTAGGTCGCGGGCGCCGTTGGTGGCTGTGTAAATGCCGTCGTGGTAGGCGTAGCCAGGAACCGAGAGCTGGTTGGCCAGTTCGCGGGAGCCGTCCTTAAGCTCATTGAGCTGGGTGGTCATATCTTGGGGGATCTCGGCGGTTTCCACCTGGCGGCGCAGGTCCTCGAGCTGGGTGCGAAGATCTACCACCTGGGGGTCGCGGGAGTTTTTGGTGGTGCGCAGGGTGCTGTCAATGGCGGAGAGCACTTGGCCGCGAATGGCATCAAACCCGACGACTTGGTCAACTGCACCACCAACGGAATCGGCGAGGCGGGTGGCGCCATCAGCGAGTGCTCCGGTGCCGTTCTGCAGATCGACCATGCCCTTGGACAGTTGGTCCGCTCCATCGCGGGCAGCTTTGATGCCATCGGCCAGTTCACCTGAGCCGTCCTTGAGCTGGTCAGTGCCATCAACGAGTTTCTGCGTGCCCTGGACGAGGAAGCTGGCTTGCGCTGCGGCATCACCGGCGGCCCGGCGCGCACCTACGAATTGGTCTGGCCCGGCATAGGTAGCGGGGGCGCCAGTTGTTTCATCGGAGTTGGGGCTCGTCCACGTGGCGGCGGGGTTCATGGGGGAGATTGCCGCGACGACGAACACGACAAACGCAAGGACAACGTTCCACTTCATAGCGCAAAATGTAACGAATGTGACGGTTGTTTCTGGTGAGACACACCGCGAGGGAGGGCGTCGATAAGCAAAAAGCAACTGCGCCGACCACGCGCCCACCTGATACCGTGGACTACGTCCCATGGGTGGGCTGCCCGCGCACCCGCAACCAGAAATACCCCGTGCCTATGGCTCTTCTCATTGTTCTAGGGATCGTTGCCGCTTCTGTGGTTGCGTCCCCGGTGCTGGTGCGCGCGGCGGATCGCAGGGCTGGTTGGGTCCTGGGTCCCGTCATGCTCATCGCCGCCGGTGTTCTCACGCGCGCCCTCAACGGCGATGGTCCCCTCGTGTTTGAAACAACGTGGGCTGAGGATTTGCTCGGCCCCGGAACCACCGTTGATCTTGCATTACGCGCTGATGGGCTGAGTGCGTTCTTCGCGCTGCTTGCGTTGTGCATCGGTGGCATCGTGCTTATTTATTCGGCGGCGTATCTGCCCAAAAATGATGGCAATACGAGTTTTTACACCATCATGACGGCGTTCACGCTGTCGGTGCTGTTGCTCGTGCTTGCCGACGATGTGGTGCTGCTCTTCATCGGCTGGGAGCTCGTGTCCATCGCGTCCTTCCTGCTCATCGCCCGTTCAGGCTCGTCGGGTGAGGCGGGTTCCTTCCGTACTCTCGCGCTGACGTTCTTCGGTGGTCTTACGCTGCTGGCGGGCCTGGCTATCGCTGCGGTGACCACGGGCACTACCCGTTTGAGCGGGATCCTCGCCGCGGATGTGTGGCAGCAGGACAGCAAGATCGTCACCGGCGTGGCCGTGCTCATTGCTATCTCCGGCTTCACCAAAGCCGCGCAGTTCCCCTTCCATTTCTGGCTGCCGGAAGCCATGGCCGCCGCCACCCCGGTTTCCGCGTTCCTGCACGCCGCCGCGGTGGTCAAGGCGGGTATCTACCTGCTGCTGCGCTTCTCCACCATCTTCGCCGGCAATCCCACGTGGAATGTCCTCTTGGTTACGGCGGGTCTGGGCACGGCGCTCATGTCCGCGATCTTTGCCATCACGAAGACGGACCTGAAGCAGCTCACCGCTTACTCCACGGTCTCGCACCTGGGTTGGATCGTGGCGGCCGTGGGCGTGGGCACTCCGTTCGCGCTCGCCGCAGCGCTCGTGCACACGCTCGCCCACGCACTGTTCAAATCCTCCCTGTTCATGCTCATCGGTGTGATTGACCATGAGGCCGGCTCACGCGATATCCGCCGCCTGGGCCGCATGTGGGACAAGATGCCGTTCACGTTCGGCTCCCTTGTCATCGCCGCCGCATCGATGGCCGCGATCCCGCCACTGTTCGGCTTCGTGTCCAAGGAATCCATCCTGGATGCGTTCCACTCCACCGCGTACGGCCCGCTACTGCTCGCACTCGGTGGCCTCGCCGCGCTGTGCACCTTCGTCTACTCCGCCAAGATCGTCTTCGGCGCGTTCATCGACGGCCCGCGCGACATGTCCGACGTCCACGAAGCGCCGGTGTCCCTGTGGCTTCCAGCCGCGCTGCCCGGCCTCATGTCTGTGCCCGCGGTTTTTGCACTCTCGCTTATCGACGCCCCCGTGACCACCGCCGTCACCTCCATCGCCCCCACTTCCGCCTTCGAGTCGCATTTGGCTCTCTGGCACGGCGTGACCTGGCCATTCATCGTGTCCATGGTGGTCCTGGTGGCTGGCATCGGGTTCCTCTTCGTGCGCAAGCCGGTCTTTGCAGCACTGGAGAACAAGGCGTTGCTGCCGTTTACCGGCAATGACGTCTTGGCTGGTGTGGTGAAAGGCTCCGAACGTATTGGTCGTGCAGCCGGCGCCATGGCGAATAGCTTCAACCCCTCGCGCCACCTGGTCTGGTTGGTGGCCGTGATTGTGGGCATGGGGGCTGTCACCGCCCTGTTCACTACGGGTGTTGACGGCGTGGCCCCAGCACCACGCACAGACGATCTGGGTAACTACTGGGATCTCATCCCGCTGACCATCATCGGCGTGTCTGTCTTTGGTCTGATGGCCACGAAGAAGCGCATGACCGCAGCCATCTTGCTGGGCACCGCCGGTGTGGGCATGAGTTTGCAGATGCTACTGCTCGGTGCTCCTGACGTGGCACTGACTCAGTTCACGGTGGAAGCACTCACCATCGTGGTGATCATGATGGTGTTGCGCTACCAGCCCCGCCTTTTCCCGGAAACACCTGCGAAGCGCAAGACGTGGTCGATGCTCTTCGCGGCTGTGTCCGGCATCGTGGCATTCTTGGGCGTGTATGCGCTCACGGGACGTCGGGAACGCTCTGACCTGGCCATGTGGTACCTGTCCGAGGGTGGAAAGCTCACGGGTGCGGACAACATCGTGGCCGTGATCATCGTGGAATTCCGTGGCTTTGATACCTTAGGCGAACTTTCTGTCCTGGGCATGGCCGCAGTGGTTATCGCCGCTGTGACCGCCTCGGTACCGCGTCATGATTTCCAGGAAGGCACCCGCCCAGCACCGTTCGGTCAGTCGCGCCTGAACACGCTGCCGCTGCGGAAGGTAGCCAAGCTGATCACACCGATCCTCGTTGTGCTGTCCGTTCTCATCTTCTTCCGTGGCCACACCGCACCGGGTGGTGGCTTCATCGCCGCGCTCGTCCTGGCAACCGCGTTCGTGCTCAGCTACCTTTCCCAAGGCTCTGACCGCAACGCCGTGGGCCCGAAGACCCCGATTTATCTCACCGGTATTGGCATCATCGTGGCCATCTCCTCTGGCTTCCTCGGCTTCATCGAAGGTGGCTTCATGTATGCCATCCACGGTGAGATCGCCGGGCAACACATGACTACGTCCCTGATCTTCGACGCCGGTATTTACCTTGCGGTGCTGGGCATGCTCACCATGGCCATCAACGGCATGGGCGGTTACCTGCGCCCCGGCGCGAACCGCGAACAGTTGGACTACCACCGCGAAGGGGCCAATCCCCTGCCGGGTGTTCCCGAGATTTCCACGCCGGAAGGTGCCACGGAGTCCCACCCGAAGCCCATCAACCCGGCCGCGAAACCACTGGATTTGGCCAGCGCCATCGCCGCTGGATCGCGGAAGACCCCGAAGGGAGGCGCGAAATGATTTACGCAATCACAGTTGGAATCCTCATCGCCGGGGCGGTGTACCTGATCATGCAGCGTGGCATGGTGCGCATCATCTTCGGCATGTCCTTGTTTGGGCATGCCAGCAACCTGACGCTCCTTGCCGCCGGCAACGGTGCGTGGCGTGGGGAGGCCTTCCCCTCCCAAACCTCCATGGACCAGATGGCGGATCCCCTGCCACAGGCTTTCGTGCTTACCGCGATTGTCATCGCCATGGCCACCACGACCATCTTGCTGCTGCTTGCTGCGTTGGGGCGCGATGATGACACGATCGCGAACATCCTCGACGCTGACCAGGCTGCCAAGCTCGACCCGGATGCCCTCACCACCATGGGCCGCACTGCCCACAAGGGGGTGCGTGGCTAATGGCACCTGACGCATTACTTCCTGTCTTCGTTGCTCTGCCACTCATCGTTGCGGCAGTCACGGCGCTCTCGCCGTGGCGCATGCTTAACGACGCCTTGTCCCTCCTCATCCCCACCATCAACCTCGCCGGCGGCATGTGGCTGTACCTTTACACCGCGCAGCACGGCACTATTGGCCACATCATTGGCCTCTACCAGGGCGGAGCGGGAATCGCCTTTGCCGGGGACCAGTTCTCCGCGATCATGATCATCACCACCATGCTGGTGGCACTGATTTCCAACTGGTTCGCCATCGTCTCTGGTGAAACCCGCGCGCGCTATTACACACCGCTGACGCTGGTGCTCATCACCGGTGTGTCCGGTGCGCTGCTGACGGCAGACCTGTTCAACTTCTTCGTCATGATCGAGGTCATGCTGCTGCCCTCCTACGGCCTCATCGCCATGTCGGGCACGCGTCATCGCCTCCAGTCCGCACGCCTCTTCGTGCTGGTGAACCTCGCCGCATCGACCTTCCTGGTCATGGGCGTGGGCTATGTCTACGCCGTCACCGGCGCTGTGAACATCGGCGCACTCCAAGGTGCTGCCGCCGGCAACGGCCCCGTTACCGTCGCCATGGCCATCGTGGTCGCCGCCATCTGCGCGAAGGCCGCTGTGTTCCCGCTGCATACGTGGTTGCCGCGCACGTATACGTCGACAAGCGCTGCAGTGATGGGCCTCTTCTCCGGCCTGCACACGAAGGTCGCGGTGTACATGCTCTTCCGCATCTGGGTGGTCATTTTTGACATGGATACACGCTGGAACTGGCTGATCATCGGCGTGATGATCGTGTCCATGCTTGTCGGTGCCTTCGCCGGTCTTGCAGAATCCACCATCCGGCAGGTGCTCGGCTACCAGATGATCAACGGCATGCCATTCATCCTCATCATGCTGGCATTCACGCAGGAAGACGCCCGCTACGCACTCGCCGCCGGCCTGATGTACACCCTGCACCACATGATCACCATCGGCGCGCTGACACTGAACTCCGGCGCCATCGAAGAAACCTACGGCACCGGCACCCTGTCCAAACTCTCCGGCCTGGCGCGACGCGACCCCCTCACCGCAACCGTCTTCGCCGCCGGCGCATTCTCCGTCATCGGCTTCCCGCCATTTTCCGGCCTGTGGGGCAAACTCTCCCTCGTCTTCGCCGCCGCGCGCCCCAGCGACCTCGCCTCCTGGGTAGTCATCAGCGCGATCATCGTCGCCTCCTTCGGCGCGATGCTGGCCATGTTCCGCGTCTGGCGCGAAGTGTTCTGGGGTCGCCCGATGGACCGGTTCCCGGAAACCTTGAGGGTGCGGGGGGCGCTGGTGGCGCCGTCGATAAGCCTTATGCTCATTTCGCTCGGCATGTTCATCGCAGCCGGCCCACTGTGGGGCGCCGTGACGGACTCCGTGGATGCGCTGCTCGATGTGGACGCCTATTCCAACGCTGTCCTCGGCACCGACCCCATCGGTGTCCCTGACGCCGCAACCCTGCAAGGAGGCCACTAATGAAAACCATCCTCCACGGCATCCGCTACTTCTTCTGGATAGTCAAAGAAATCATGGTCGCCGGATTCGCCACCGCTCTCGCGGCGTTCCGCGCTGACTCCGGCATCCAACCCATTGTCATCTACTACCCCCTGCGCGTGGACAGCGAATGGGAACTGTTCTGGTTCTCCACCTCCGTCACCGCCACCCCATCCACGCTGGCCATGGGCTTCCGCGACACCGGCGCCGACCAGCCACGCATCATGCTCGTCCAAGCCGCCTTCGGCTCCAACCCCGAAGACGTCATCGCCGGCCTAGCCGACATGGAAGAACACGTCGCGCCGCGGGTTGCCGACACCCCCGTCGACCCCGCCCAGGTCCTGTGGGAACCCTACGAAGACCTACGCGACGCCACCAACCCCGACGCCGCTGACCCAGTGGATGCTGCTGACCAGGCACGGCGTGCGCGTCGTGCCCGGCGTGCGCGTCGTGCCCGGAATGGAAGGAAGTGACCCTCGCACATGTTTGAAGGAATCCTCATCGGCGCCATCGTGATCATAGTGGCGTGCGTGATCATCGGGCTGGTAGCCATCCTGCGCGACAAAGATGAACTCAGCCGCGCCGTGCTGGCGGACTACATCTTCTACGGCGGTGTCTGCCTTTACTTCGTATGGACGATCTTCAACGACACCTTCATCGGCTACGAAATCGCCATCCTCGCCGCACTCGTCTGCGGCGCCATCCCAACCCTGTCCATGTCCCGCATCATCTCGAGGGGGCGCCGCTAATGGCTCTCTGGCAGTACATCGTTCTCTTCTTCGTCGCCGTCGCCGTGTTCATGACGGTGGCCACCCTCATCCTGCAACTCCGCGCCCCCAACGCACTGACCCGCGTGAACCTCATGGGACCCCTGGTCTGCGTCGCCTTCCCGGCGCTCATCCTGGCCAAACTCACCGCGGACTGGGCCACCGATGGTTTCAACGCTGCGGACACCATCCGCGCTGTCATCGCCATCTTCGGCGTATGGATCGTCGGTTCCGTCGGCTCTTTCATCATGGGCCGCTCCATCCACGGCGTGACCGTGGTGGACCCGCGCGCCACTGGTTAATTCCATGGTAAGTGTCTGAAACTTTTTTGCCGGTTTGGGAACTCGTCCTGTTCCCGCTGGTGAAGGCTATGTTCCGCACTCTCCGGTGCGCGCTACCGCGCGCACCCCCTGTGGATAGTTTTTGGGTTATCCACAGGCTTTTTGGCCCTTAGCTGCACGTTTCTGATTTTCGGTTTAGTGTGCGTGGCATGAACACTTTTGCAGCACTAGTTACGGGTTTAACCAACCCGATCGAGACCCTGGCATCCTTTGATGCCAAGGTGCTCCTCGACGCTGGCTGCAAACCCGCCCTTGTACGCGAATGGACCAAAGTCCACAAGGTCTACTACGGGAAAACAAAGTTCACCCGCAAACAAGCCAACGCGATCACAGTGGCACGCTCGACGCAAAAGTCCTTGGATCAGCTTGCCTACATCGAATCATGTCTTGCCCTGTTGTCGGTCAAGGGAAACTACAAGACGCTGCAGCGTCGCGCTCAGGACATCGTGCCTGAGGTGGATAAACCTGCCCCGGAGCCAACAATCCGGTTTGGTCGCTCACGTAAAGCATCCCGCCCTATGAACATTATGGGCCCAGAACACGACATGGCAGCCATCGAGTACGCACTACGCCAAAAAGTCACCGGTGATGGGCCTGCAGGCCCACAGATGTATGAAGCATTCATGACCATCCTGGGCCTTCGCCCCAATGCTAAGGACGCACCAACCCAGGGTATTGCTCCTGCTGTCCCCCGTCCACTGATCCTCATCCCACTAGAAGAGCACACCAAGATCATCAGTGGTGCCGGCGACGATGTCATCCTGGGGCTAACCGATGGCACCACCATGACCGGTGCGGAATACTTGGCCCAGAATTTTGGGGACGTACTCGAAGTAGCGGTATTCCATCCACAACAAGGTGCGGTCAACCTGTATGACACACAACGGTTCGCTAACCAGAAACAACGCGACCTAGCCCGGGCACTATCACCAATGTGTCCGGTACCGGATTGTCGGCATGCGGCGGATAACTGTCAGGTCCACCACATCAAAGCCTGGTCGAAGGGTGGGTTAACCAACATGGATAACCTGGCCATGCTGTGCCGGTATCACAACCGCACCAACGACGACGACCCAGAACGCAGCTACCACGGCCGGGTGGACAACATCCGGGGCGCACCAATGTGGAGATCACCCCGCGGACACATCGTCCCGAATACCGTCCACCCCTTTGGAGCCATGACACTGCTCTACGGGCGGTAACCCACCAAGTAGCCGGCATGTCCGGCCATTTGGTGTGCCCAAAATCGGTTGGTTTGACTATGGCGAATCACGCACGGCATAACCGCAGGTCGCCGAACGCTGCACAGTGCGATAGTCAAACCGGCCCCCAGTTTCGCAAAAGGAAAACCCGCTCTCTAGCACCAGCTAATCACCAATGTTTGGCCGATATAGCGGGTTGTAGAAAGCGGGTTCTGCGCTATGGGCTTGGGCAGCGGGCGTGCCTTAGAAGGCGCTAGGACCTTCTAGCCTTCTAGCCTTCTAGCTCTGCTCGGCGCGCTTCTGTGCCAGCACCTCGCGGAGCTTGGTCTCCAGGTCAGCGTCCACGTTTCCCCAGTAGGCGAAGGTGCGCTCCTCAACGTCCTTGTCCTTGATGGGCAACATCTTGTTGGTCACGTTGTGGATGAAGCGCTCGCGCTCAGCGTCGTCGAAGACCTCGCGGTAGAGGGTGCCTGCCTGGCCGAAGTCGTCGTCCTCGGCATGTTTGACGTAGGCGGCGCGGACCAGGTCGGTGCCGTGCGGATCCGGGTTGACGTAGAGGTCCTCAGCCTGGCCGTAAGTGGTGTGGTTGGAGGAGGAATCCTCACCGTTGTCCAGGTAGCCAGCACCCTTGTCGGTGCGGTTCGGGGAGTAGTTCGGCTCGCCCTCATTGTTGAAGAAGTATGCCATTGGGCCACGCTCAGCGTAGGTGTTCACCGGCACAATCGGCTGGTTGACCGGCAGGTCCTTGTAGTTCGGCCCGATGCGGTAGCGGTGCTGGTCAGCGTAGGCGAAGACGCGGCCCTGCAGCATGCGGTCCGGGGACAGGCCAACACCAGGCACGATGTTGGATGGGTCGAGGGCCAGCTGCTCGATCTGAGCGTGGTAGTTCTTGGGGTTGCGGTTGAGGACGAAGTAGCCGACGTCGACAAGCGGGTAGTCCTTCTGCGACCAGGTCTTGGTCAGGTCGAAGGGGTTGAAGCGGTAGTTCTCCGCGTCCTCGAACGGCATGATCTGGACCTTGACGTCCCAGATCGGGTAATCGCCACGCTCGATGGCCTCGAAAAGGTCCTGGCGGTGGAAGTCAGCGTTCTCGCCGGCGACCTTGGCGGCTTCTTCGTCGGTGAAGCACTCCCAGCCCTGACGGGTCTTGAAGTGGTACTTGATCCACACCGCGTGGCCTTCGGCGTTGACCCACTGGAAGGTGTGGGAGCCGAAGCCGTCCTGGTGGCGGGAGGTCTTCGGGGTACCGCGGTCACCGAGGAGGTAGGTCACCTGGTGGGCGGATTCCGGGGTGCGGGTCCAGAAATCCCACTGCATTTCGTCGTTACGCAGGCCGGATGCTGGCTCGCGCTTCTGGGAGTGGATGAAATCCGGGAACTTAACCGGGTCGCGCAGGAAGAAGGTCGGGGTGTTGTTGCCCACGATGTCGTAGTTGCCGTCCTCCGTCCAGAAACGCAGGGCGAAGCCGTGGACGTCGCGCCAGGTGTCCGGGGAGCCGGCTTCACCAGCGACGGTGGAAAAACGAGCCGCCATCGGAGTAACGGTGCCCGGCTGTAACAGCTTGGCCTTGGTGTATTTGGACACGTCCTCGGTGATGTGCAGCTCACCAAAAGCGCCGTGGCCCTTGGCGTGTGGGATGCGCTCAGGGACGTTCTCACGGTTGAAGTGCGCAAGCTTTTCCACGAGGTGGATGTCATCCAGCAGATTCGGTCCCTGCGGGCCGGCGGTGATGGAAATGTTCTCCGATGCAACGGGCTGGCCACCCAGGCGGGTGGTCTTGCCGTCACCGGCGGGGCGCTCGCCCTTCTTCACAATGTCTTCTGCAGGTTTGTTGTCAGCCATTGAGAAGTCCTCCTTGGTTCTCCGAGTTATTGCGTTATCAGGATGTTCCCGAAGGTACGGAGGCATTCTGAGCCTTCTAAGAAATTGTCCTGGCTTATCCCTGATCGCTACCTGAATGTCCGCTGCGAAGCACCCACGTTAGCGGCGGGCTTCCTGCTGGTAACGTCAATTCTCGTGATAAAGAGGGACGATGCCTACGTGACGGAGTTGGCGCTGCGCGCCGGCCGTGGCGATAAGCAGGCGTTGTCTGAGTTCATTCGTGCAACGCAGGAGGATGTGTGGCGGCTGCTCGCGCATCTGGCGGGTCGGGAGCACGCGGATGATCTGACGCAGGAGACGTATCTGCGTGTGATGGGTTCGCTGCCGCGGTTTGCGGCACGGTCGAGTGCGCGCACGTGGTTGCTCTCCCTCGCTCGCCGCACGTGGGTGGATTCGGTGCGGCACGACATGGCGCGCCCGCGTAAGGCTGCGGTCGAGTATGACGATGTCGCGGGACAGCAGCCAAGCCCCGATAATTCGAATACGTGGAGCGAAGTGTTGGATGCACGTTCGCTTCTCGACGATCTCCCCACCGAACGCCGCGAAGCCCTCATCCTCACCCAGGTGCTGGGTTATACGTATGAGGAGGCAGCCAAGATCGCTAACGTGCGCGTGGGCACGATCCGTTCACGAGTAGCCCGCGCCCGCCGGGATCTTGTGGCGGGCGCGGGGGATTAAACCAGCAGCTCAGCAATCTGAACCGTGTTGAGCGCAGCACCCTTGCGCAGGTTGTCGCCGGAGACGACGAAGATGAGACCACGGTTACCGTCCACGACCTGATCCTGACGGATGCGACCGACGAGGGAATCATCCTTGCCTGCCGCTTCGAGCGGGGTAGGCACATCAACGACGGTGACACCCGGCGCAGCCTCGAGAACGCGCTTGGCGTCTTCCGGGGTGATCTCACGCTCGAACTCAGCGTGCACGACCATGGTGTGGCCGGTGAACACCGGGATGCGCACGCAGGTGCCGGAGACCTTCAGGTCCGGCAGGCCGAGAATCTTGCGGGATTCGTTGCGGAGCTTCTGCTCTTCGTCGGTTTCAAAGGTGCCGTCGTCCACAAAGTTGCCGGCCATCGGCAGTGCGTTGAAGGCGATCGGCGCGACGTAGGGGCCGCAGTCAGCTGGCGCCAACACTGAACCGTCGTGGGTGAGGTCCACGTTGTGGTCGCCCACCTCAGCAACCTGCTTCGCCAGCGTTTCCACACCGGCCAGGCCGGAACCCGAGACTGCCTGGTAGGAGGCGACGCGCATGGTGGTGAGCCCGGCTGCGTCGTGAAGCGCTTTGGCTACGGGCATGACAGCCATCGTTGTGCAGTTGGGGTTAGCAATGATCCCCTTCTTCAGGCCCGTAACCTCGTCCGGGTTGACCTCGGAGACGATGAGCGGGACCTCATCATCCTTGCGCCATGCGGAGGAGTTGTCCACCACGGTGGCACCCGCCGCGGCGAAAACCGGAGCCCACTCCTTGGAGGTTGAACCACCAGCAGAAAACAGGGCAATGTCCACGTCCTGCACGGATTCGGGCGTGACCTGGGTGAGGTCCTCCACCACGATCTGCTCGCCGCGGAACTCAAGCTCCTTACCGGCTGAGCGCGGGGACGCGAAGAAACGGACCTTGTCCGCGGGGAAGTTACGCTGCGCCAAAATATCGCGCATGACCTGGCCGACCTGGCCAGTTGCGCCGACGACTGCGACCGTAGTCAATGAATTACTCCAATCTGCTTTCGCGTTTCAAGGATGGGCTTTAGCGCCCGGTCCCTGCGTACACCACGGCTGGCTCGTCGCCACCGAGGTCGAACTTCTCGTGGATCTCGCGCGCAGCATCCTCCATGTCCGCGCGGCGAACAACGGCGGTGATACGGATTTCAGAGGTGTTGAGCATCCCGATGTTGATGCCCTTGTCGCGCAGTGCCTCCGTGAAGTCAGCGGTGACGCCCGGGTGGGACTTCATGCCAGCGCCGACGAGGGAGACCTTGGCAATCTCATCGTTGTAGGTAACGTTTTGCCACCCCTCACGCTGCACCAGGTCTTCGAGCAGCTTCATGCCGCGCGGGCCATCAGCGATGGGGAGGGTGAAGGTGATGTCGGTGGTGTTGTCATGCAGCGATGAGGTGTTTTGCAGGACCATGTCAATGTTGATCTCTGCATCAGCGAGCACGCGGAACACCTTCGCGGCCTCACCCGGCACGTCCGGGATACCAAGGACGGTGATCTTTGCCTCAGAATCGTCGGTGGCCACACCAACCAGAACTGCTTCTTCCACGGGGATATCCTCCATCGCTCCGGACACCAGCGTGCCGGGGTCGTTGCTGTAAGACGAGCGTACTCGCATGGGAACATTGAATGCGCGGGCGTATTCGACGCTGCGCAGAACCAGAATTTTTGAGCCGGACGCGGCAAGCTCGAGCATCTCCTCGAAGCAGATGTGATCAAGCTTCTTCGCATCAGACACGATGCGTGGGTCAGCGCTGTACACACCGTCGACGTCGGAGTAGATCTCGCACACGTCAGCTTCCAACGCTGCTGCCAGTGCCACTGCTGTTGTGTCTGAACCGCCGCGGCCAAGGGTGGTCACGTCACGGGTGTCACGGTTGACGCCTTGGAAGCCGGCGACGATGGCGATCTTGCCTTCGTCGATAGCATCCTGCACGCGCCCCGGGGTCACCTCAAGGATGCGGGCATTGCCGTGGCGCTCGGTGGTGATCACGCCGGCCTGCGAACCGGTGAAGGACTGCACAGGCGCACCGTAGGACGCGATGGCCATTGCCACCAGGGAGTTTGAGATGCGCTCACCCGCAGTCAACAGCATGTCCATCTCACGCGGCGGTGGCGTGGGGTTGACCTGCGCCGCTAAATCAAGCAGCTCATCCGTCGTGTCGCCCATCGCGGAACAGACAACCACAACATCATTGCCCGCTTTTTGCGTATCGACGATCCGTTTCGCCACCGCACGAATCCTCTCCGCACTCTCGAGAGAGGACCCGCCGTACTTTTGGACGATCAGTGCCACAGTTCGCCTTTCTTCTATCCCGGGCCATCCACCCGACCAATGTGCGGTACCTACTTTACGGGTACGCGCCCCAAGTTTTGTTGTCATACATTCACTGACCGGTTGACTACCATGCTGTGCGTGCATAACAACACCCTCGCCGTCGTCTTCGCGCTTCTATCGGCGCTGACGATCGCCATTGGAACGGTGTGGCGCCACCAAATTGTTCTTCGCCACAACGCGGAACACGAAAACTCGGTTGGCGCAATCGGCGCCATGAAGCGCCCCGTTTGGTGGCTCTCTTTGTCCTTAGCGTGGCTGGCTTATGGCTTCCAGGCGGTGGCGTTGAGCTTCGGCGCACTACTGGTGGTGCAGCCAGTACTGGTGTTATCGCTGCTCATGACCTTGATTCTGTCCGCCCGAGTAGAAAAACGGCGGATGGAACTGGACGAATCCTTCTGGGCAACGGTGCTCACCATTGCCGTGGGTGTTCTGATCATCCTTGGCCGGCCAACACCGGGTACCCGCATGGCATCGGGGAAAGAATGGCTCCTGGCCGTGGGGTTGGGGGTGGTGGCGATGGTGGTCACGGTGATCGTCGCAAAGCGACAAACCTCTGTCTTTCGCGCCTTTCTTTTGGGCGCGGTGTGCGGTGCGATCTTTGGCTACCTGGCGGTCTTTTCCAAGACCACCGTCGATGCGTTCGTGCGTGGCGGCCTGACGGAAATGGCCACGACCTGGCCTTTGTACGCGCTGCTCGCGGCTGCTGTTGTGGGCACGATCGTGCAGCAATACGCATTCGGGGCAGGCAACCTGTCACAATCCCTGCCCGCGATGAAAATCTTTGAGCCACTACTGGCCTACACCCTTGGCATGGCGCTGTTGGGCGAAAAATTTACCGTCACCACCATGTCGGGCTGGGCCCTCATGGCAGTGGCGGTAGTGGCGATGTTCACCGCGACGTACTTCCTGTCGCGGAAATCGGTTTAGCGTTTAGGCCTTAACTGGAGCGGGGCCCTTGATCGCACGACCCAGGGCAACCATGAAGCAGGTCAAGCCAATGGTGAGGAAGATGTGGCCAAGACCAGCGATACCGGAGATCATCGCGTTGCCCTCCTGTCCCAGCACCGTGAGGCTGCCGTGCCAGACCATCATGCCGGTGGTGATAATGACGCCGAGGTTGTACGTCCAGAAAAATGTGGTGAACAGCTTCCCGGCGCGCGATACGGCGAAGGCCTTCTCCAGCGCCAGGAAGATGAGGAAAGCGAAGAAGCCCAGCATGAGCAGGTGCGTGTGGGTCACGCCGAGCTGGGTGAACTCCCCTGCCGGGAAGTCCTGGATCTTGGTGAACTCACGGTAGTAAAGGCCAGCACACAAGCCCAGGATCAAATAAACAACAGCGGATTGGAACAGGGACTTCATGGAAAACTCCTTCCCAGCCGGCATACCGGCTGGTGATAAAAAGGCAAACTTGTAAATGCAAGTCCCACCCTAACCGCCAAAAGGGCATCGTTCAAAAGATGTAGGGTGCCCTAACGTGCACGTAAAGCACACCTAATACTCACGTAATGCTTGCGCGCGCTCTCTTCTTGGCTACGATGTGAACCATGTCATCGGCTACCGCACCGCATGTGGCGGCTCACCACCGAGGAGCTGCCCTACTTCTAAGCCGCGGCGGGTTCTAGGCCATCACTTCACGGCCGGCACCCCGTCGCGGAGTAAGTCATGCCGGCCGTGCCCCACTTTTCACTCCTGATTTTCAAGGACCTAGCTTTTAAGGATCTAGCCATGACCCCTTCTGATTCCCACATCGCACCGCCCGCTGAAACCCGCAAGCCTAACGGTCCACGTAACCCCGGCCAGCCGGCGTGGAACACCCAGCGTGGCTCCTCAATGCCGTTCGAGCGCTACTTGCCTTTTGCCAAGGAAGTAGAAGACATCGCCCTGCCAGACCGCACCTGGCCGGACAAGAAGATCACCGTAGCGCCTCAGTGGTGCGCGGTGGATCTTCGCGACGGCAACCAGGCATTGATTGATCCGATGAGCCCGGAGCGCAAGCGCCGCATGTTCAAGCTGCTTGTGGAGATGGGCTACAAGGAAATAGAGGTCGGTTTCCCCTCCGCTTCCCAGACGGACTTCAACTTTGTGCGCGAGATCATCGAAGAGGACATGATCCCGGAGGACGTGACCATTCAGGTTCTCGTCCAGGCGCGCGAGCACCTCATCCGCCGCACCTTCGAGGCGTGTGCCGGTGCACCGCGTGTGATCGTCCACTTCTACAACTCCACGTCGAAGCTGCAGCGTGAAGTGGTGTTCCGCAAGGACCGCGCAGCGATCAAGCAGTTGGCCACGGATGCGGCCGAGCTGATCAAGAATATTGCGAAGGACTACCCAGACACTCACTGGCGTTGGGAGTACTCACCGGAATCCTTCACCGGCACGGAGCTGGACTTCGCCGCTGAGGTGTGCGACGCAGTGGTGGACGTCATGGAAGCCACCCCGGAGAACCCCATGATCATCAACCTGCCGGCCACGGTGGAAATGATCACGCCGAATGTGTACGCCGACTCCATCGAGTGGATGCACCGCAATTTGAAGAAGCGCGATTCCATCATCTTGTCGCTCCACCCCCACAATGACCGCGGCGAGGGCGTGGCAGCAGCAGAGCTGGGCTACTTGGCTGGCGCGGACCGCATTGAGGGCTGCCTCTTCGGCAACGGTGAGCGCACCGGCAACGTCGACTTGGTCACCTTGGGCCTGAATATGCTGACCCAGGGCGTTGACCCGCAGATTGATTTCTCTGACATCGCCGGCATCCGCGAGACGGTGGAGTACTGCAACCAGCTGCGCGTCCCCGAGCGCCACCCGTACGGCGGCGATCTGGTGTTCACGGCGTTCTCCGGTTCGCACCAGGACGCGATCAACAAGGGCCTCGACGCGTTGGCACAGAAGGTCCGCCCGGATGCGTCCTCCACGGATGTTGCGTGGGAGGAGCTGCGCGAAACCGTGTGGGAGGTCCCGTACCTGCCCATCGACCCGAAGGATGTGGGCCGCGATTACGAGGCAGTGATTCGCGTGAACTCCCAGTCCGGCAAGGGTGGCGTGGCCTACATCATGAAGACGGACCACGGCATCAATATGCCTAAGCCAATGCAGGCAGAGTTCTCCTCCGTTGTGCAGGCCATCACGGACTCGGAGGGTGGAGAGGTCAATTCCAAGAACATGTGGGATGTCTTCGCCGGCGAGTACCTGGACGTGGAGACCCCGCTTGAGCTGATCAGCCTCCACGTCGATGCGGCTGAGACGGATGAGGATGAGGCAACCGTGAAGGCCGGCGTGGTCTACAACGGTGAGACCACCACGATCACGGGTTCCGGCAACGGGCCGATTGCCGCTTTCGCCGACGCGCTGCGTGGGCTTGGCTTGGACTATGAGGTGACGGACTACAGCCAGCAGGCACGCACCGCTGGCCGGGATGCGGATGCGGTGTGCTTCATCCGTTCCTCTGTCGCCGGTTCGGATGCGTGGGGCGTGGGCATTGCTGGTTCCACCACCCGCGCGTCCATCAAGGCCATGGTTTCCGCAGCCAACCGCAGCCTGAATATCAGGCAGCCTTTGGGCCAGTAACCTCGGCGCGACTAGGCTCTTTCACAAGAGCTTTAGCTGTTTGTTTCACGCGGATGGGAGGTGGACATGAGCAACGATGCTGCCAATGCAGGTAGTAGTCGCGCTGACCTGTCCCCGCACACGCAAAGTGTGTGGTTGCCCACGGGCACTCCCCGCGTGATTTACCTCGATGAAGCTGGGGCTTCTGCCACCGGTGTGCAGACTGATGGGGCGCGCGTCGCGGTGGAAATCGGTTTCGATGCCGCCGGTGAGGTTGTCGCCCGGATGGACGGCACGATCGTGGGTGAGCTGGATGGGGCCGCAGGCATTGAGCTCAGCCCGTCCTTGCGCATGCTGGAAAGTCGCGGGTTGATCGCGCTTGCGCACGGCGTTTTTTCGCTTATCGACGACACCCCAGTCCTCACCATCCACGCCAACCCCCTCGGCCCCGTCCCTGAGGATCTGCCCGCCGAGGTGGAGCCAGTCACTCCTGCCCCTCTCCCCCACAATGAAGCCTTCGTCGCCGATGCGGTGGCGGAAGAGGCAGCGCAGGAAGCGGATGCAGAGGGCACTGCACAGCGGGGTGCTGGCCGCCGGATTGACCTGTCCGCCTTCCTCAACATTCAGACCGCAGCCGTGTTGTGCGCTGCCATCGCGTTGGGCGTGGTGGGGTTGATCGCGTATTCCACCGGTGTTGATGAGCGCGCCCGGGAAATCAATGCCTACGTGAGCGACTCCAACACCTCCAGCACGTCGCACACCACGAGTTCTGCTGCTTCGTCAGAGCCGACGACGTCCACGGAGGAATCCACGACCCCCGAAACTGAGTCGCCTGCACCGGAGCCTGCGCCGGTGAACCCGAACCCGGCCCCTGCCCCGCAGAACTACATTCCTGCCCCTGCTCCTCCGCGGGCGCCCGTAGCCCCAGCACCACCGGCGCCAGCACCAGCCCCAGCACCACCGGCGCCAGCACCAGCCCCTGCACCGGCGCCAGCACCAGCCCCTGCTCCGCGCCAGAACCCGAATGCGCCTGCACCCGTACCCATTTTGGAGTTGCAGTGGTAAACAACAACGACGCCCCCGTCGCTAAGCCGAACCTCACGGAGCTTTACCCATACGTTGCCCTGTATCCGCAGGCCACGAACATCCACCCGAACACCGGACGCCTAGTCACCCTTGACGGTGTGGCCTTCAATGATGCGGGTGAGGTTGGCGATGAGTTCCACGCCATCTTCAACACTGGCGGGGATCCCGGTCCGCGCCATATGCACGGCGTCGACTACAGCTTGTTTGACCGAGCGCCGAAATTCGGCCGCCACCTGCGCACCCTGGATCGCTTCATCGATGGGCGCACGCTCATCGTCCACGATGCGCCGTTTGCGTGGGGGTTCATCGTGTCCGAATCCCGCCGCGCCATGAATGCGGCCGCGCGCGCAAACCGTTCCCGGAACCGCAGGCAAGGCCGACGGCGGCAGCGGGTGGGGCATGTGCCAACGCCGATTGGGATCGTCGATACGCTTGCGACTGCGCGGAAACAGGGAACCGTAGGCACGGATGCGCGCCTTGATGCTGTGGCCGCGAAGGCCGGCATTGACCTGCCGTCTGCGGAGGCGAGTGTGGCGCGTGCTGCGGAGCCCGAGGAGACAACCTCACGTGCACGCAGCCTCGCTTTAATGCAGCTCTACCTGCACCAACGTGAGGCCGGCGACGTGGCCAAGCGCACACCCGATGAGTTGACCAACGACCGCTTTGGGCTGCAACGCTCCCGCATTCGCATCCAGGCGGAGAAGGCCGAGCCAACGAAGGGTAACCCGGGCGTATACACCGCGAAATCTGGCTTGCGCCCCGGCATGGAAGTGGTGGTCACAGATGATGTGGCCGCGGATCATGATGAGATCGTGCAAGCCATCCTGGATGCGGGCATGGTGTACACGGAGAAGCTCTCGCGTGAAACATCGCTGGTGATCAGCAACATCACCGGCCCAGCCTCCCAACTGCGCGGCAAGGCAATGCACGCGGAGCGCAAGAATATTCCACTGCTTACGGACGACGAATTTTTCACCATCCTCCGCAACCAATAAGCGCGCCCCCACGGTGCTTTCCCGTGATCGTCTAGAGTTCTATCCCATGAGTTCGAGCACCCCCGACACTGGGAAAACAGGGCCGTTTCAACGCTTGCGTTCCACAGTCGCAGTGACCGCAGCGAAGCTTGCAACCACCGCCTCCCGCGCAACTGGACGCGGTGCCGGCGGCATGATCGGCGGCCTGGTCGCCGGCACGATTGACCCGAACATCTTGGACCAACTCGCCGGTCGTCCCACCATCCTGGTCACCGGCACGAATGGTAAATCCACCACCACTCGCATGCTGGTGGGTGCCCTGCGCACCAAGTTCAGCGTGGCCTCCAATGATGGCGGCGACAACATGGATGCGGGCATCATCTCTGCCCTACTCGCCGACACCTCTGCATCCCACGTGGTACTGGAGGTCGATGAGCTGCACGTCCCCGCCATCGCACACCGCCTCAAACCGGAAGCCCTCGTGTTGCTCAACCTCACGCGCGACCAGCTTGACCGCGTGGGGGAGATCAACTCCATCGAACGCGCCCTGCGTAAAACCGTGGAGCTCCACCCGAACATGACCGTGGTGGCCAACTGCGATGATGTGCTGATGACCTCCGTGGCCTACGACGCCCCACGCGTTGTCTGGGTCTCCGCCGGCGCCGGCTGGTTGGGGGATTCCGTATCCAACCCCCGCGGTGGCGGACACATCGTGCGCACCGAGGAGGACTGGTACGCCACCACACCTCTCAAGGACGGCCGCGAGTTCCGCCGCCCCACCCCGCAGTGGACCGTGACCGATGAGGGCCTGACCTCCCCCAACGGCACCAACCACCCGCTCAACCTGGCCCTACCAGGTCGCGCCAACCGTGGCAACGCCGCCCAAGCCGTGGCCGCCGCCGTGGACGTGTACGGCGTGGACACCGCCGCCGCAATCGCAGCAACGGAGCAGGTCGACGACGTCGCCGGCCGCTACACCACCATCACCTGGGACGGCCGCGACATCCACCTCCTCTTAGCCAAGAACCCAGCCGGCTGGCAGGAGGCTCTGTCCATGGTGAACCGGGATGCCGACGGCCTAGTCATCGCCGTCAACGGCCAGCAAGGCGATGGTGAGGATCTCTCCTGGCTTTGGGACGTCAAGTTCGAAGAATTCGACGACATCGCCGTGAAAGCCTCCGGTGAACGCGGCACTGACCTCGCAGTGCGCCTGCTGTACGCCGGCATTGCACACGAACTCATCCACGACCCACTAAAGGCCATCCAAGCCTGCCCACCGGGCAAGATCGAGGTCCTGGCCAACTACACCGCGCTACTCAACCTGAAGAATGCGCTGCTCAAGGAGGTTTCCCATGGCTGAGAAACTGACTATCGGCCTCATCCTGCCCGACATCCTGGGCACCTATGGCGATGACGGCAACGCCCTCGTCCTCCGCGGCCGCGCCCGTATGCGCGACATCAACGCCGAAATCATCCCCATCAAACTCGGCGAGCCCGTCCCCGACGACCTCTCCGCATACACCCTCGGCGGCGGCGAAGACTCCGCACAGGTCCTCGCGGCCTCACACCTCATCGCCGATGGTGGCCTCGCCCGCGCCGCGGCCAACCAGCGCCCCATCTTCGCCGTGTGCGCTGGCCTGCAGATTCTCGGCGTTTCCTTCCGTGCGCACGGCCAGCTCGTCGACGGCCTCTCGCTTATCGACGCCACCACCTCCCCCCTCCCCTCCCGCTCCATCGGCGAAGTCGTATCCACCCCCACCCACGCCGGAATCACCAAAGAGTTGTCGCAGCCCCTCACCGGCTTTGAAAACCACCTCGGCGGCACCGTCCTCGGCCCCAACGCCCAGCCCCTGGGTGCCGTCCGCACTGGTAACGGCAATGCCGCCGGCGGCACCAATGGTGAAGGCGCCGTGCAGGGCAGCGTCATCGCTACCTACATGCACGGTCCCGCTTTGGCCCGTAACCCAGAGCTGGCTGACCTGATCCTCGCCCGCGCCCTCGGCATCCCCCTCGCCGATCTCGAACCCCTCGAGCTTCCCGAGGTGGACCGCCTCCGCGCCGAGCGCATGCACTAAGCCTTCCCCACTGCCCTTCCTTTCCCTTTCCTGCCTCCCCTCTTCCCCTTTCCCGCTTACTCCTTCCCCGCTTCCCCCGGTTACTCGTTCCGCACTTCCCCTTCTCTTCCCGCCCCTTTTCGCTCCATTCTTCGGGGAAGTCAGTCCCGTCCGAAACAGCTTCCTGAAACCCCAGGTCAGATGTTGCCCATGTGGCTGGAGAGACTTGATTCGCGGACGGGACTAACTTCGCGCTGGGAACGCGCTACTGGTGCCGCGGGTACGGGCAAGCTGGCGTAGGCGGGCAAGCTCGCGCAGGCGGGCAAGCTGGCGCAGCCGGGCGGGCGCGGGGGCGGGGGCTACCGGTCGCGCGGGTGCTACAGCTTCAGACGACCGGTGAGGGCGCGCGACAGGGTGAGCTCGTCCACGAACTCCAAATCCCCGCCCAAAGGCATACCTGAGGCCAGGCGGGAGACGGTGAGGTCGGGGAAGTCCTTCAGTAATCGTGCCAGGTAGGAGGCTGTGGCCTCCCCCTCGGTGTCTGGGTCGGTAGCCAGGATGACCTCATGGATCACCGGGTTATCCTCGGGGGCAACACCGTCACGGTCCGGCAGGACACCACCAATGCGCTGTAGCAAGGTGGAGATGGCCAGGTCCTTCGGCCCCACGTTGGCCAAGGGGTCCAGTGCCCCACCGAGCACGTGGTAGCGGCCGGTGTACTCCCCCGTCCGCTCAATGACTTGGATGTCCTTAGCGTCTTCCACCACGCAGATCAGGCCGGCATCTCGGCCACTGTCGGCACACACGCGGCAGATCTCTTCGCGGGAGACGTTGTTGCAGATCCGGCAGAAGGCAACACCGTCACGGACGGCGGCCAGGGCTGCTCGCAATCTATCGATGTCATCCGGATCTGTCTTCAGGAGGTGGAACGCAATACGCTGTGCGCTTTTGGGGCCGACGCCGGGTAGGCGGGAAAACTCGTCGATAAGGTCCTGGAGCGGGCCTTCAAACATGGTTCCTCCTCACAGAAAAACGGGGCCCTAAGGCCCCGTCACCCTAGCTTTTAACTGGGACTAGTTGCCACCGAACATCTTGGCAAAGTCATTGCCACCATCGGTCTGTGGCTGGGTCAGCGGACCAATCTTCTCCTGTGCGAGCTGGCCAGCCTTGGTGTGTGCATCGCGGTAAGCAGCGAGGATGAGGTCCTGCAGGGTCTCCACATCGTTGGGATCCACTGCCTCCGGGCTAATGGTCAGGTCCGTGATCTCGGCGCCACCGGTCATGGTGACACTGACAAGGCCGCCACCCGCGGTGCCCTGGACCACAGCAGCAAGGATCTCCTCCTGTGCGCGCTGGATCTGTGCCTGAACCTCAGCCGCCTGGCGGATGAGTTCCTGCATGTCGGGCATTCCGGACTGCTCTGGCTGCGTCATAGTGTGTACCTTTCTTCGCAACTTTTATTTGATCTGCGCACTAGTGTACCGGCTGTTTTACAGTGGCCGCGCGCCGAGTTCCTCCGCCAGCAAGTCCATAGCAACCTCGGTCGGGTTGCGCCGGTCAAGCTCCCCGGCTTCCATCGACTGGTCCACCATGTCGCGCTCTTCGTCTTCCCGGGTGTACTCGGGTTCCGGCGCCTCGCTCGGCTCATCCGGGTCCGTGGGCTCTGGGGGCAGCGGCGCACCATCGCTGAAATGGGCTGGCGTCAGCTCGTCCCCACCAATCGGGCGCGGTGGGCGGGACCATCGATCGGCCGGTGTGGATTTGGCGGCATCAGCTGCAGCCGCAGCGGCGGCCGCGGCACCCGTTTCAGCGGGTACTGGGCTGGGTGCTGGCTCCTGCTTCTGAGGCGATTCCGCTACTTCTGCTTCAGCCGGGGAAGCCAACGGATTCCATGCCGCCGGCTCATCCTTTGCCGGACTGAAGCCCTCTGCTTTTGGGTCCGTACCCACCACACAACGCACAGCGATAGTGGTGCCGAGCTTCTCGCTCAGCGCAGCGACGATGTCCTTGTTGTTGTGCTCGGAGTTAATGCGTTCTGCCAACGCGCCGGTGTTGTGGCCCACCACCAAGGTGGTGCCGTCCAGACCTAAGGGCTTGGCTTCGGCAAGCATGATCTCAGCGACCTTGTTCCGCTCACCCACAAACTGTCGCAGGGTGATCCATTCCTTGTGGATGCGCTGCATCAAGTCCTCACCTGGATCGGCCTCAGGCTGGGACGGTTCTGCCTGGGGTGCAGATGTGGGCTCGGGTGTCGGCTCCGGAGTTGGAGCGGAGACGGGCGCCGACTGAGGTGCAGGCTCAGGCGACGGCGCAGGCGCAGGTTCAGGCGATGGCGCGGGCTCAGGTTCAGGCGTCCGCGCAGGTGCCGGTTTGGGCGCCTCGCGCGGGGCGGGGGTGGACTGGGATGCCGGCTTTACGGTGGCTTGGACGGCGGCTGCGGCGGCCAAGGCAGCGGCGGCACCGCGGGGCTGGTCGCCCACACCGGTGGCGGCGGCGGAGGCGTCGCGGATTTCCTCCAGGCCGGTGATTGCTGCTGGGGCTTGCGTACCGGCGGCGACGCCGAGGAGGTGCGCCATCATGATCTCTAGGAGCAGGCGCGGGGAGGTGGCGCCGCGGAGGGAGGTGATGCGCTCGTTGACCTCGGTGGCCAGGGCGGCGAGCTGGTTGCCGGGGAATTTGTCGGCTTCGGCGGCGAGGATCTGGGCGCGGTCGGTGGGTGCATCCACGAGGCCCTGACCAAAGGCGTCCGGGACGGCGTGAATGATCATCAGGTCACGCAGGCGATCCAGCAGATCGATGGCGAAGCGGCGGGGTTCGTGGCCGGCCTCAATGACATCGTCGACGGTCTGGAAGAGGGCGGCGGCGTTGTGGGAGGCGAGGGCGTCCACGGTGGCGTCGATAAGCGAGAGGTCAGTGACCCCAAGGAGCGGTAAGGCGAGCTCATACGTGAGCCCCTCGGGGCCCGCTCCGGCGAGGAGTTGGTCGAGGATGGACAGCGTGTCACGCGGCGACCCGCCACCGGCGCGGATGACCAGCGGGTAGACATTTTCGTCGACGGTGACGCCTTCCGCGGCGACCGTGCGCTCCACGAGTTGGCGCATCGCTTGCGGCGTGAGCAGGCGGAACGGGTAATGGTGGGTGCGCGAACGGATGGTGCCGATGATTTTCTCCGGCTCCGTCGTGGCAAAAATGAACACGAGGTGCTCCGGCGGCTCCTCCACGATCTTGAGCAGGGCGTTCGCGCCCGCGCCGGTGATCATGTGGGCCTCGTCGATAATAAACACGCGGTAGCGCGATTCCGCCGGAGCGAAATAGGCGCGTTCGCGCAGCTCACGCATCTCATCCACGCCACCGTTCGAGGCGGCGTCCATCTCCGTCACATCAAGGTTGCCCGGCCCACCCGGCGCGAGCGACACACACGACGGGCACACGCCACACGGCGTTGATGTCGGGCCTTCCGCACAGTTCAATGAACGCGCCAAAATGCGTGCCGACGACGTCTTGCCCGTGCCCCTCGGCCCCGAGAACAAATAAGCGTGATTAACACGCCCATTGTCCAGCGCTGTGGACAGCGGGCGGGTCACCTGCTCCTGCCCAATCATCTCGGCGAACGAGGCTGGGCGATACTTCCGGTACAAAGCCACGGTCTCACCCTACTAGGCACCTAGGACACGCAACGTGGGCCTGTCCGTAAACGGGCATTGCCTACGCAGATATTTTCGTTATACAGTATTCCTATGCCTGTGAACGCCAGCCAAGAACAAATCGACGCTTGGGTTGCGGAGGCCGAAATCGGTTACGACCCAGAGCTTCTAAAGAAGCGCGGCCGCGGACGCCCGGGACGGGGAATGACCCCAGCACAGGTCGTTGCTGTTCGCCTTACTGACGATGAGCTGAAAGCACTCGATGATCTCGCCACCAAGAAGAACCTGACCCGGTCCGAGCTCATCCGCCAAGCAATCGAAGCTTTCACCGCAGCATGAGATGTGCGAAGTCCGCCACCAAACATGGCATCACAGAATCTGATGGCATTCAGGCGGCCTCGAACCCCATATGGGTCTAGCCACTCGACGATGAAACGACCCAATGGAGAGAACTGAGACTCGGCTTTGACACACATGCCAGGCTCCTTGAGACGGTCGTTGTAGTCGCAGAAGACGGGGACGAGCTGCTCATCCACTCTATGAAAGCCCGTCCACAATATTCACGTCTCCTCGAATAGGAATACTCGCCCGACTCTTGGCTCAAGGCCAAAGCACTCTAGATTTGCTCAGTTCATGCGGTCTAGTTCATGCAGATCAGTTCATACACAGCAGCGAGGCACTAGTCGTTGAGGCGACCGGTCTCGGCCAGCACCCGCTCGCGGAGCTTGCCCGTGGCGGCGACGGCGGCAATGCAGCCTGCGAGCACAAGCAAGATCAGCGCTGCGAAGAGGGTGAGCTGGGGTAACACGTCGACGGGAACGGCGACCATGACGGAGCCCAGCAGGTTGCCCATGCCGAAGCCCAATAGGGTGACCAGGGCCATCGGTACGCCGATCTCCCGGATGGCCACGGAGGTGTGGTATTTCGCGGGCGCACCAATGAAGTAGAGGGACTTGGTCAAATGTTTCTGCTCCACCACTGCCAATGCCTGAGTAAGCAGTGTAGAGGCGACGAGAAGAATGGCACCGAAGATCGCGGTGAGGGCCACACCAGCGGGAATATCGACGGTGATCATCTTTAGGGCCGGATCCTCTTCCACTTCTGGAAGGGCAGAAATCCAGCTACAGAAGCCAGCGGTGAATGCAAGGAAGTACAACGCCGCGACACGCTTCCACGTTGTCTTTGCACCACGTCCGACACGACGAGTGGCCACGTAGTTGGCGGAGCCAGGAAGCAGGTAGCTGAATCGGGCGATCAACTGGATCACGCCGACGGCGATGAGAGCGTTGACCGTCAACACACCGGCAACGATGACGAGCACCATGATGAATTCGGCGGCATCGGCCCCCGGGGCGAGCGTTAGCGCGCTCAAGTAACGGTACAAGACAATCATGGCCACGACAGAGCTGACCAGGGTGATCAAGCTTTGTCCCTTTGGCGGAGTCTTCTTGGTCACGCCCAGTGGGGTAACGGCCACGCGGCGTAGAGCCAGCCACACGGACGCGGCGGCTAAAGCGAGCACCACGATCCAGGCGACAGGCACGACCCACCAGGTGAACATCTCCCAGGTACTGATCTGCTTTTCCTGGAAGGTGAGCAGCGACCACGCCGGAACGCTGACCAGGTACAGCACAGTGCCAACCCCGAGGCCGACAAGTGCCTGGCGCAACGCATCGAGAATCATCATTCCGCGCACTTGGCCGGAGGTCGCACCGATCAGGCGCAGGATCGCCAACTGCCCTTCGCGGCCGCCGAGATTCGCACGCGCAGCCTGAGTAAGCAGGCCGAGCAAGGTTGGTACCACCAGTAGTGATGCGAAGAGAGCGAGGAAGACGTAGCTCAATGTAATTGGACCGCCGAGGTCTGCTTCGATGGCTTTCACCGCTTCATGCGGGTGCCACATGCGTTGCGCGAACATCCATGTTCCGGCAGCCAGGGTGCACAGGATCCAGGTGGACACCGAGAATGCCACGAGCGCCAAGGCACGGACCCAACGTTCGCCGGTCTGGCGTTGTGCGCGGCCCTCACTGGAGGAGGACTGCGCAGCGGTCATCAGTGTCATTGCGCTCATGCCTGCACCGCCTTCGTGGCGCCTTCGGAGTGGATGAGGCCATCGCGGATTTCGATCCGGCGGTCGCACCATTGGGCGATCTTCGGGTCGTGGGTGACCAGCACGAGCGTCACTCCGAATTTTTGTGCAACAGCAGTGATCTGCTGCATCACCTCGTGGCCGGTGGCCTGGTCGAGAGCGGCGGTCGGCTCGTCGGCAAAGACCACGGATGGCGGACCAGCCAGGGCACGCGCAATGGCGACGCGCTGGCTCTGCCCGCCGGAGAGCTGGCCTGGGAAGCGATTCACATAGTCCCCCAAGCCCAGGCGGGTGAGCATGTCTGTAGCCTCCGCGTGAGCCTTCGCGCGGGATTCACCACGCATGATCTGCGGCAGCGCCACATTCTCTTTCGCAGTCAGCTCAGGCATGAGCTGCCCGTCCTGGAAGATGAAGCCGAAGTGGTCGAGGCGGAGTTGGGACCGGTCTGCGTCGTTAAGCTGTGCGATATCGCGCCCGGTGAAGCGGACCTCACCGTGGTCGGGCACGAGCACCCCCGACATGCAGTGCAACAGCGTCGACTTGCCGGAGCCGGACGGGCCCATGATGGCGACAGATTCGCCGGGCGCGATGTTCAGGCTGATGCCTTGGAGGACCCGTTGCTGGGTGAATGATTTAGTGATGTCGTTCAGTTCAAGCATGGTTCCATTTCACCGCCTGCTGCGCGTCGCCACCATGGCGCAGGCTCCCAAATACGGGTAGTGCTAGCACTACCCCGCTACCCTCGTGTGCATGTGGCGGAAGAAGAACCACGAGCGCGAGGCGGCGCGAGCAATTCACCAGCTCACGGCGTCCCGGCGCAAAATTGCGGAAGCGTACGAGATCGAGCGCCTGCGCATTGAGCGCGACCTGCACGATGGCGCGCAGCAATATTTCGTGGCCGCTGCCATGAAGCTCGGCGAAGCACAGCTTGAGACCGACTCCCCGCTTCTCGACGCCGCCGCCCGCGACCTCAAAAACGGCCTCGATGCCCTGCGCCGCACCGTGCACGGGATTCACCCGCGCGAACTGACGGACCGCGGACTTATCGAAGCCGTCGAAACCGCCGCTGCCAAATACGGCCCGCACGTCACCGTCCGTGCTCCGCACCCTCTTCCGCTTATCGACGACTCCGTCCTCGCCGCCGCCTATTTCTTCACTTCCGAGGCCCTGACCAATGCCGCAAAGCATGCCCCTGGCGCGTCCGTCAGCGTGCTGATCACCTGCGATCACACGTTGAATGTGGCAGTCACTGACTCCGGCGACGGTGGCGCTCGCATTGTCCATGGTGGCGGACTCGACGGCATGAGAGAACGCATCGCTGCATTCGGCGGGTCCGTAGAGGTGAATTCACCCCACGGTGGACCTACCACCATCACCGCACGGATACCGTTGCTGCTGTACCGAGGAGAAAGTGGACTTGCACCATGAAGATCGTGATCGCTGATGATTCCGCTCTGCTACGCGAAGGTGTCGCGGGTCTGCTGACTCGGCGCGCCCACGAGGTCGTTGAGCAGGTTGGGGATGCCGCGGCTCTACCGGACGCCGTGGCGGCGCACTCCCCCGATTTGGTCATCACTGATGTCCGCATGCCACCCACCATGCGCGACGATGGACTCCAAGCAGCCCTCGCGCTGCGCGAGCAGGGCCCTGTCAATGTGCTCGTCTTATCCCAATATGTCGCGCCTGCTTATGCGCGCGAATTGTTCTCCGGTGGCGACGGCGGGACCGGCTACCTGCTCAAAGACCGCGTTGCCGAGGTGAAAGACTTCGTCCAGGCATGCGAGACCGTCGCCAGCGGTGGCGTGGTCATCGACCCCGATGTCGCCAGTGAGCTCATGGCCGCCAGCTCACGTTGGCTGACCACGCTCACCCCACGCGAGCGCGAGGTCCTCGAGCTCATGGCCGAAGGCCTGTCCAATGCCGAGATCGCCGGGAAGCTCTATTTCTCTGGCGCCGCGGTGGCCAAGCATGTGTCCAGTATTTTCGCCAAACTCGGTCTCACACCGGATGAGGAGAACCGCCGCGTCCGCGCGATCCTCATGTACCTGTCTGAACGAGGGATCAGCTAGTAGCGTCAGATGGCCTAATCGCGGTTCCAGTCCCCCAGGTCCGTGCTGCGGCGGCGTAAGCGGCGCTCTAGCACGTCAAGGCCCTGTTCAGCGGCGATGGAGTACTCCCCATCGGTGAGCAGCACCAGTTCCAAGAGCAGCGTCATACGACCGGGCTCAGTCACCATCGGCGTGCCGCGGTCGAAGATCTGCGGTTCACGCAACAGGCCGTGGTGGATGGCCAGTGCCGGGTCATCTACTAGCCCCGGCAGGAATGTCTCCGGCTGGGCGGGTGTGTTGGTATCCACTAGTGCGTGCCATGCTCTTGCTACCGCGATGGCGCGCTGTTCAGGGCTGGCGCCGGACGCGGCACAAATGATCTCACAGCGCACGTCCGTCGGGTGCTCAGAATCAGCATCCGGCCCGTCCACTATCAGGCCACTGTCCACATCGCTAAAGCCCACGCTTACGGCAGCGGGGACATCGGTAGACACGCCGATGAGGAAACCACCGCCGGCATCTGCCACGTCGAGTGGGCCCAGCACACTGGTGAGCCACTCGAGTCTTTCTTCGGGTGCCATTAGGCTTCGAGCTTCTCCAGTGCGGCGAGCAGGACGCAGGTGGCTACGCCGTCCATGGCGGTGCGGACTTCGTCGATAGGCGGAAGCGAGGGCGCAAGGCGAATGTTGCGATCATTCGGGTCCTCCCCCTTCGGGAAGGCGGAGCCGGCCTTGGTCAGCGTGATGCCGGCTTCGCGGGCGAGTTCCCACACGCGGGTGGCGGTGCCGTCAATGACGTCGAGGGAGATGAAGTAGCCGCCAGTCGGGGTGGTCCATCGCGCGACGTTGTACTCGCCCAGGCGACGTTCGAGGATCTCGAGCACTGCCTCAAACTTGGGGGCAAGGATCTGCGCATGCTTCTGCATGAGAGCGCGCACACCATCCGCGCTGCCAAAGAACTTCGCGTGTGCCAGCTGGTTGATCTTGTTCGGACCAATGCCGCGAATACCCGCGACGGAGGCGTACCAGTCCAGGTCCTCCTTGGAGGCGGCGAAGAAAGCCACACCGGCACCAGCGTGGGTGATCTTGGATGTGGAGCTCATCACCCAGAAGCGGTTCGGGTTGCCGGCTTCGGCGGAGGCCGAAAGGACGTCGATAATCGGCGGGAAATCCTCTGTGAAGGTGTGCACGGCATACGCGTTATCCCACACGATGCGGAAGTCTGGCGCTGCTGTCTCCATCGAGGCGAGCTTGCGCACAACCTCCTCGGACACGGTGGCACCCGTCGGATTAGCAAACATCGGCACAACCCACATGCCCTTGACTGCCGGGTCCTTGACTAGCTCCGCGACGGCATCCGCATCCGGGCCGTCCTCGAGCATGGGCACCGTGATCATCTCAAATCCGAACTTCTCGGTGATGGCAAAGTGGCGGTCATACCCCGGCACTGGGCAGATCCACTTCACGGTCTCCTCTGCGCTCCACGGGCGCTGCGAGTCATTGTTGCCAAAAGCGTAAGACCAGCTGATCAGGTCAAACATGATATTCAGCGAGGAAGCATCACCCGCATACAGGTTCTCCGCCGGCACACCAATGAGCTCACCCCAGATCTCACGGATGTCCTTAATGCCCTGCAGGTTGCCGTAATTACGCACGTCTGTGCCCGTGGCGTCCACATACGTGTCCTTACCGGGCAGTTCCAGCAGATCATCGCTCAGATCCAGCTGCTCCGTCGACGGCTTACCGCGCGTCAAATCAAGGTTGAGGTTGCGGGCCTTCAGCGCCTCATACTCTTCCCGTACCTTCGTGGTGAGCTCTTCGCGCGCAGCGGTATCCAAATCAAGCAAGGACATGGGATCACTTCCTTTTGGAGTGGATTCATTTACTCCGCCCAGAGTACATGCGCCACGCCCACACCCCTACCCCCTGTGGGCAAAATAAGGGGACCCCACGCACCTGCCAGAGCTCGTTGACCCTTGCTGCGTTCCCGCCCTGGGGGAGTTCACAAGATAAGCACCGCGTGAGATCCTGCGCCCGAGTGTAGTAGTTCCTCTCACCGTCTTCAAAAATCACCCTTTTCGCTTATCGACGCCCACCCCAACCACCAATTTTGTCCCCTCCGGCCCATCCGCTAAAGTGATAGCTCGACACTGCGCAAGCAGGTAGTCGCTTGGAGGATTCGACTAGCGGCCTATGTCACACGCCTGGAACGCGTGCGGGTTTCACGACCCTCGTGGGTTCAAATCCCACATCCTCCGCAAAATCCCTCAGCCCATGCGGCTGGGGGAATTTTTGTTTTCACGCCCAGACGTAGGGCTCAAGGGGCAGTGCACGAGGATCAAACCTTTCCAGCAGCCCATCAGCACTGGTCACGCCTTCAATGCCAAGCGAGGCAGCGAGCTGGCCAAGTACGTCAGCCACAGTAGAACCCGGGTTACCCTCCAGGATCTCCCGCAGCGTGACCGCGCCATCGCGCTTGGCCAACCGCTCCCCCTTCGCGTTCACCACCAGCGGAACATGCACGTACTGCGGTTGGGGCAGTCCCAGCTCATGCGCTAGATACGCCTGCGCAGGCGCGGAACCCAGAAGATCATCGCCCCGTACGATCTGATCGATGTTCTGGTAACCGTCATCCACCACGACGGCGAGGTTGTACGCCCAGTCCCCTGCCTGCGCTTGTTTCACGTTTCCGCCACGCTTCAGAATCACGTCATCGACCGGGCCGGTGAACTCACCCCTGTAATAGTCGGTGACGGTCCACTCCCCTACGTGTGCGCGCAGGCGGATGGCGGGGAGGCGGCCTTGGGAGGAGAGCTGGGAACGTCGATAAGCACGCTGCTCTTCTGTGAGATCCCTGCACGTGCCTGGATACATCCCTGGCTGGACATGCGGCGCGGACGCAGCCTCCCGGATATCGCGGCGGGTGCAGTAACACTCATACGTGTCCAGCGTGGCCAGCGCCTCCGCATACGCGGCACCCCGCTCATGCTGGTAGACCACCGGCTCATCCCACTCAAGACCCAACGCCGCGAGGTCCTCCATTTGGCGGCGCGCCGACTCCATGCTGGAACGCTCCGAATCAATATCCTCCACCCGCATGTAAAACGCCCGGCCCGACTGCCGCGCAAACAGCCACGCGAGAAGCGCCGTACGAAGATTGCCACAGTGGAGATCCCCACTCGGACTCGGGGCATAACGGCCGGCGGATTGTGAGTACTGCATGCCTGCAATGATATTGCGCCGCGCACACCAGACCACCCAGCAAAGCCTGCACTAGCCCCCCCGATGGCGCTCACTTTTAATGAGCGCTCAACGTTGTTGATCAATCGGAGCTGTGCCACTACACATGCTTCGGGGTAGACGCAAAAGGGCCGGCGGCACCTCATCGGGTGCTACCGGCCCTTGCGCGTTAGCGCAGCTGGTTAGCTACTGCACACTAGTTGCGCTTTAGTTACGGCGCCTGCGGCTTCCGAACACCAGCATTCCGCCAACGGCTACCAGTGCCAGACCTGCAAGCACAGCGCCGATAACGCTAGCGCCCGTACGAGCCAGGGACGACTTCTCACCGCCCTGATCCTGCGGCTTGCCAGGTTCACCAGCCTCCGGAGCATTCACCTGTGGCGGCTGGCCGGGCTCACCCGGGGTCGGGCCACCCGGCTGGTTCGGGTTGCCAGGCGTCGGATCGATCGGGCTGCCAGGCGTAGGAGGCTTCGGCTTGCTCGGCTTCTCTACCTTGATCTTTGCCTTATCCTCGTTCGACTTAACCTGCTTACCCGTTGGCGTGGAGCCTGTGGCCTCGGCCGTGTTCACCACTTCACCGGCGACCCCATCGGCCTCAGTCACGGTGTACTCACCGGAGGTGCAGGTGGTGGAAGCACCCGGTGCGAGGGTGGTCTCCTCACAGGTGACGTCAACATTGGCTTCCTTGAGCATTTCATCATCAACCTTGATGTTGCTCAAGGTGAGCTTGCCAGTGTTAGTCACGGTGAAGACGTAGGTGACCTTCTCACCAACCTTGTAGCTGTCCTTCTTGTCCTGGACTGCCTTCTTCAGCTCCAGCTTCTGAGTACCAAGCTTGACCTTGGCCTCGTCCTCGTTCGACTCAACCGGATCACCCGGCGTCGTGGAACCGGTGGCCTTAGCCGTGTTGACGTACTCGGTCTTATCCTTGACGTCCTCATCGGTCAGGACATGCGACGCAGTGCACTCAAGCGACTCACCCGGCGCCAGCGTTGTACTGCTGTCACCACAATCAAGGTTATCGACCTGCGGATCCTCAACCTTGACATCCTTAACGGTCACGTTGCCGTTGTTGGACACGATGAACTTGTACTCAATCGTGTCACCAACAGTCAGCGGTTCAGCATCCTCAGACCAGTTCGTCACAGTCTTCTGCAGTGAGAGCGACGGTTCGGTCTTCGGCACCGTCACAGTCGCGGTGTCCTTCGCGCTGACCTTCTGGCCACCCTCCGGTTTCGAAGTGCCCGTCAACGTAACGTTGTTCGGCAGTTCCTTACCGGCATCAACCTGCTCCTGAGTGATCACACTTTCACCAGTACAGGTGAACTCAGCACCGACCGGCAAAGTTCCCTTACCGCCCAGCACATCGATTTCTTCCCCGTCCATGGTGCAGGTCAGATCAATGTCGCCACCGGTCCATTCGTCAGTCAGCTGCAGGAGGTACAGCGTGACGTTGCCGGTGTTCTTACCGGTGATCTTCCATTCGGCCTTCTCACCGGCCTTCTTCAGAACCGACTTCTGACCGTCAACAGTCTTAACCAGCTCAAGTGCCGGCTTAGCATCAGGCACCGTCACAGTCGCGGTGTCCTCAGACTTCAGCTCCTCGCCGCCCTCCGGCTTCGAAGAACCAGTCAACGTGACCTTATTCGGCAAAGCGTCACCAGCATCAACCTGATCCTGAGTGATCTCACTTTCACCCACACAGGTGAACTCAGCACCCACCGGCAACGTCACATTACCGGCCAGAACATCAACCACGTCCTCACCGATCTTGCACGTCAACTCAATGTCACCACCGGTCCACTCATCGGTCAGCTTCACATTATGCAGCGTGACATCACCAGTATTCCTACCAACAATCTTCCACGCAGCAGTCTCACCGGCCTTCTTCTCAACCGACTTCTGACCATCAACCGTCTTCGTCACATCAAGCGCCGGCTTAGCTTCAGGCACCGTGACGGTTGCCTTGCTGTCGGCCTTGACGAGCTCTTCCTTTGGCTCGCCGGTCGTGGCGGAGGTGTACGGGTACTTGCCTTCGACGTTGGCGTCGTTAGGCATCTCTGCCTGGTTGTCAATATCTTCCTGGCTAACGGTGTAGGTGCCGGAGCACTCATAGGTGTCACCCACGGCAAGCTTGGCCGTGCCGCCAAGGAGATCCTCGGTAGCGTTACCTGCGTATTCGCCACCAGCCTTCGGCGTGATGGAACACGTCAGGTCAAGCGGTTCCTTGCCTTCAACCCACGCGTCAACCAGCTTCACCTGCTCAAGATCAACATTGCCGTTGTTTTCACCGGCTAGGACGAACTTCGCCTCAGCGCCAAGCGCCAGCTGATCCGACTCTTTACCGTTAACGGTCTTCTTCAGCGTGATCTTCGGCTCAGCCTGGTACACACCGAAGTCATAGTCGGGGTGGACCTGAGGCTTGCTGGGGTCGTAGTTCTCAGGGGTGGGCGCGGTCACGTCGATGACCTCACCGTTCCAGGAACCGGCAGTGCCCTTGCCTGCCTCAGTGTTGATATCAGTCTCCTTAAGCGGGCTCACAACCACGCGGTATTTACCCGGCTTCACAGCCTCAAACGAGTAGTTACCGTTCGAATCGGATGTGGCGGTCTGACTAACAACAGGCTCGCCGTTCTCGCCCTTCTTGATCTCACCGTTCTCATCGACCTCGTAGAGGGTCACGGTATAGCCAGGCAGCTTCTTCTCATTATCCTGCTGCTTCTCGTCCCGGTTCACGTCCTGGTAAACGGTGCCCGAGATTGACGCGGCATAGACCTCAGTCTTGACAGGATCCGGCTGTGGCACAGGCAACGCACCAAGACCCGTAGCATCTGCGGAATCGCCGCGGACTGCATGCATCGTGGCCACGCCAGTGGAGTTAACGTACTTATCGCCGTGCTTATTGCCGTGGGGTTGGAAGTCCAGAACATACTTGTCATTCGACTGCTGGCTCAACAACGGGCTCTCAAAACGCAGCGCCGTAATGTGTTTGGCACCCGGCTTCGCTTGTGCGTCAATAACCTCTTGGGTCAGCGGCGCCCACGTGGTGTTGCTCGGCTTCTTATCAATGTCGCGCTTGGTTGCCTTAGCCGCATTGACACATGCATCAAGGTCATCCTTGCCCTTAGCGTTGGTGGGGCAGACAGACACCGTCTTCGGGTCGTCGTACGTGTAGTAGATCTGCTGGCCGTCGAACGTATTCGAGCCCACGTTCTCCGGGACCTTGCTCAGCCAGTACTCGCCATTGAACTTGGTTTCACGCCAGTCACCGTTGAATGGCAAAACATCGATGAACTGAGTGGTACCCAGCTGCGCCTCAGTGAGGTTCTTCAATTCAAGCGAGTGCTGGAACGGGGTGTTACCCGGAACGAGTTTGTCGTCAGTCGACTTACTCAAGCCGGCCGCCAGAACGTTAGGCACCGTCAGCGTGGACAACGATGCCATGGACATCAGCGGCGTGTATTCTTTCGCCGCATCCGTCGCCGGCGTAAAGGCATCGGGGCTGGATGCAGACTTGACTGTTTTGTCCTTCTTTAGAACCGGCAGCGCCTTGGAAAGATTGAGCTCCGGGGTACCTGTGATGCGGTAAGAATGAACCACATCGAAGGTTTGTTTTGGTCCAGACCATGCCGGGGTCACGACAGTGAACTTGGGCTTTGGCTGCCCGTTGTCCCACGGCTGGAAGAACACAGTGGACTTATCAGCATTCTTTGTGGCCCAATCAATGGGGAAGAACGGATCATTCTTCGGATCACCAGTCTCATTCTTCTGATCCGATAACGCCCAAGTGCGCTCAATGTAATTGTCCTCGGATGGAGCACAATCATTCGGGTTGGTGGAAATCTCACCGCGGTGATACGTCATACCGGGAGACAGTGATTCCTCATCCGCAGTCACACACTTAGACAGGTAGATGCGCATGTGAACGCGTGTTGGGTTGCCGTCCGCATCCTTCGAGTTCACAGCAGCGAGGGTGCCGTTGTTCACAACAACCTGCCCGGCGGTAATGAGCGTCTGCTTCTGCTCGCCGATTCCCCCCAGAGGGACCTCGCCGAGGGTGCCCCAAATATCACGGACACCTGCAGCTGGCTTCTCTGCAAGAATCACGTCCTGCATATCGCGGCGCTTCTCATTGCCTTGATAAGTAGCCGCGTAATTGATGGTCTTGTAGTACTCAACATCATTCTTCTTGGCCTTCACCGTAGGCAGAGTGGACACCACGCGAGGGTCACCGGCTGTAGCCACGTAGCGGAAAATAGTTGGCCGCTGAATAACGTTCTTACCCGGAATCACAATTTTGATACCGGCAATCTCATTCGGCTTCATACTGCCAGGCTCAGCGAAGGTATTGCCCTTCACACCAGCGTCAGCGTCATAGAACACTTCCCAGCCTTCATCGCCGGCGCAGTCAGGCTTTCCACCGTTAGTCTTGTCTTCCTTGGTGATGTACACCTTGGCATTTGGGTATGCATCGTGGATGTCATTCCGCCCGTCACCGCCTACCTGCACGGTAGGTACGTAGACGTTCGATGGAGGCGTGACAACGCGCTGCGTGCCCGGCTGCCATGCAGCACAGATGGTCGGGTTGTCCTTAACGTCAACTGGGGTGACGTTAATACGCACGTTTGCTGTGGTCAGTGCCTGCTTACCTCCGAAGGCCGGCTTACCCTCGTCTTCGGTTTCCACCCAGTTGACACCAATGTCGTCCTTAGCGGAAGGGCAACCGCCGGGGAGGCTACATTTCCACCTGGTCAGGTCGACAGTCTGTTTAGCACAGTTATTGTTCGGGAAGCCATATTCACCTGCAAGCAAGCCCTGCTTCTCATCAGCGGTGGAAGCGCTGCATTCACTGATGCCGCCTGGGTCAGCAACGTTGTTACCAAGCGCTTGATTGCCCGCCGTAGATGGAATGTTGGAAGGCACACCACGGCTGTCCTTGATCCGCGTTGGATTGCCTTGCTTATCGACGATATCCATGCGCGTAGTGAAGTCCGTCTTACCCCCCGGGAGCCCCTCGGTGGGGATCAGGAAACGGAACTGCGGATTGCTCTTGTCGTACTTACCGTCGACGTACGGGTTCCCGTTGGCATCAACCTTGGCTTTCTTCCACTCACTGCCGTTATAGGAAACGAGCACGTCCTCAGCCTTGAACGGTGCACCGTCCGGCATCACGAGGGTGTAGCGGCTGATCGTTTCAGGGTCGATCGGCAGGATACGCCCATTCGGGATACCTTTACCCGGCACAGGACTGTGCCTCTCATCGCGAGGGTAGGCAGGAAGGCCTGAGCGGGCGCTGATACCGATGTATTCTGTGCCATCGACTGTTGTGGTGTTTGGGCTGCTCAGCGGTTCGACGATGCGCTGATCAAAGCGCGGCTCAACAAGCACGTTCAACTTCTTGTCAGCTACCGCGGTAATGAGTTGCGTGCCATCCTGGACTGCCTTGAGTCCAAGGTTGAAGGTGCCCTCCGGGTTAGTGCCGTCGCGAAGCTCCAAAGTCTTAATGATGGAGGCAGTGAGTTCCAAAGAAACTGTCGCGTTGACGTTAGCGTCCGCCGTCACGGTGGCCACGCCCTGGGCATCGACCGTGACTGAAACGCCGCCGTAGCTAGCGGACCCTGTTTTCAGGGTTGGCGTAGTTGTGGGTTCCGGCAGGCCAGTCGCGCGGGCTTCGGCGCTGAGCCAGGTTGGAGTAAGGGTGAAGGTAATCGGTTCGCCCACCGTTTTGACGTTGAGGTCAATGCTGTAATGGGCGACGTCACCGGCACAAATGTTGCCGTCCCTGTCGTTGTTGTCCCCTGGTTCATAACCGTTTTCTTTTCTGATCACACAGCCGGCGCCGCCATCGCGGGCGAGCCGCAGGCCGTACTGGACGTTGCCGCCACCCACCTCAACGGCCTGCGTCTCACCGGGCTCACCGAGCTCGCCGGCGGATCCGTCCGTCGTTGCAAAGGGAATAATCGGTGCGTCGAACTCGAGGACAGATTCTTCCGATTCTGTAGTGTCTGCCGCTTGCTCGTCGGCAGGCTCCTCCACCGTCGCAGTAGCTGTGGCTGGCACAACGGACTCACCAGCAGGCTGTTCTGCCGTCGCGGTCTCAGCTACTGGCTCGGCGACACCTGGAGTGGGCAGTGCCAAAACCATTGTGAAAATGAGCGCGAAGACCGTGCTCATCCTCTTAAATAGATTGGAATTTCTTCGTGTGGGCATGGGGCGATCCTTAAAACATCGACCAGCGGCGCCGTGAAACGCTTGGCACGAAACTGACTTACAGCCGATAAAGGTTACTATGGACACTAACTATGTCGCCAACCGAAAAACCGTAGCCGTGTGATAGTGCCTGCGCGCGGCAAGAATTCGCTTCTCGGCGAAGTGTGCAATGATATTGCGCATGCCTACTCCCGCACCCCATCCGCACCCCGTCGCGCGCTCCCCGTACCCATACTTGCTGGCGGTGTTCTGCGCTGTCTTCCTTGTTTCCAATATCACTGCACAGAAGGGCGTTGAACTGGGAGCCCTCGTCACCGATGGAGCATTCTTCCTGTTCCCCATCTCTTACGTCATCGGTGATGTGATCGCGGAGGTATACGGCTTCAAAGTGGCTCGCCGTGCTGTGTTCACTGGTTTTGGCGTTGCCCTGCTGGCGGTGGCGTCCTTCTACATCGCCATCTGGTTGCCCGCCGCTGACTTCTACGACATGCAGGACACGTTCTCCGCTGTCCTGGGTCTGCTGCCGCGCATTATCTTGGCGTCGCTGACCGGCTACGTAGTGGGTCAGCTGCTCAACGCATGGGTGCTGCAGAAGATGAAGGACCGCTTCGGCAAAGACCGCCTCTGGGCGCGTCTGATCGGTTCCACCATCGTTGGTGAGTTCGCCGACACGCTGCTGTTCTGTTCCATCGCTGCCGGCGTCATCGGCATTGACTCCGCAGGCACCTTTATTAACTACGTCGTGGTTGGCTTTCTGTGGAAGACCCTCATGGAGGTCGTCCTGCTGCCAATCACCTACCCGACCATCGCCGCCGTGCGCCGGGCCGAAGAGCGCGCGAGCGCGGTAGTGGCTTAGCCCCAGGCTCGCATTATCTAACATGGCCCCAGGAGCGACCTGGGGAAATGTCGGGGGCGCGAGGCCGAAACTGTCAGATATCTCGACCCTGGGAACAGAGCCCACTTTTAGCGCCCGGCGTAATAGCGCCCGAGGAACTCGTCGCGGTAGGCCTCGTAATCCCCGGCGTCGATGGCGGCGCGGATGTTGTCCACAAGCCGCACCATGAATTCAAGGTTGTGGATGGTGCATAGGGTGCCGGCGAGGAATTCCTTCGCGCGCAGCAGGTGATGGATGTAGGCGCGCGAGTAGTTCTCCGAGACGTAGCCGCCGAATTCTTCGTCCACGCCGGTGAAGTCGCGGCGGAAGCGGGCGGCCATGAGATTCATACGGCCGTCCAAGGTGTACACACCACCGCGGCGGCCAAGGCGGGTGGGGGCAACGCAGTCGAAAGTGTCGGCGCCGGCCTCGATGGCGGTGAACAGATCATCGGGTTCAGAGATCCCCAGCAGGTGGCGGGGCTTATCCGCAGGCAGCTCGTCGGTGACCCAACCGACGATGGTGCCCAGGTTCTCCTTCTCAAGCGCGCCGCCGATGCCAAAACCACCGAAGCCACGACGGCCCTCAGCGCGGGCTTCCTCATCCAGGGCGAGAAGGCCACGCGTTGCTTGTCTGCGCAGATCCTCGTACTGCGCCCCCTGCACCACACCCCACAGCGACTGAAGGGGTTTGTTAGGGCGGGCCTGGGTGAGACGTTCGTGCTCCAAGAGGCAACGGCGGGCCCACTGGTGGGTGCGCTCCACGGAGTGTTCCTGGTAGGCGCGGGTATCCACCAGGGTGGTCAGTTCATCGAAAGCAAACATGATGTCCGCGCCCAGCTGGTGCTGGATCTGCATCGACACTTCCGGGGTGAAGCGGTGGGTGGAGCCGTCGATGAAGGATTTGAAGTCCACCCCGTCATCGTCCACACGCGCCATGCGTTCCTTGTTGGCAGCGCGGATGTCCTCATCGGTCAGTCCAGCAACATCCATTGCCAGGACTTTTTTGAAACCAACGCCCAAGCTCATCACCTGAAAGCCACCGGAATCGGTGTAGGTGGGGCCGTGCCAGTTTTCAAAAGCAGCGACACCACCAGCCTCATCGACGATGTCGGGCCCGGGCTGAAGATACAGGTGGTAGGCATTGGACAGGATCGCCTGGGCACCAACAGAACGGACCTGCTCCGGGGTGAGCATCTTCACCGTTGCCTTCGTGGCCACCGGGATGAACGCGGGAGTTTGAATATCACCGTGCGGCGTGTGGATGGTGCCGGTGCGACCGTGGCGCCCCGGCTCGTCGAAAAGCGTTGTGCTCACGTCAAACGTGGTGTCGGTCATGCGGGAACTCCTTGGGATTCAAACTGGCGCTCAAGCGCTTCGCCCTCAACGTCCAAGTTGGGCAGGATGCGGTCGAGCCACGCGGGCATCCACCAGGCAGTGGTGCCCAGCAGGAACATAGTGGCGGGGACGAGGGCCATGCGGACAAAGAATGCGTCGAAAAGCACGGCGGCGCCAAGCGCGAAACCGAAGATCTGGATGAACGGCAACGGCTGATCGATGAAGGCGACGAAGACAGAGATCATGATGATTGCCGCAGCCGTGACCACACGCGCGCCACGGACGAAGCCTTCGACAGTCGAATGTTCCACGGCCGCGAGGATCGCATCAGCGTCATCATCAGCGTTTCGACGCCGCGTGTACTCCTCCCTCATCCTCGTAACCAAGAAGACCTGGTAGTCCATAGCCAAGCCAAACGTGACGCCGATGAGCAGGATCGGGAGGAAGGACAGAATCGGGCCGGGGGTGTTGACCAAGCCGGTGACACCGTTTTGGAAAACCTCAACCGTGACGCCAAATGCCGCGCCCACGGAGAGCAGGAAGCCCAATCCGGCGACGAGTGGCACGAGCAGCGAACGGAAGACCAAGACCAACAACACAATGGCCAGACCCACCACGATGGCCAGGTAGAGCGGCATCGCGGCGGCAAGTTCCTCCGTGATGTCCATCTGGACGGCGGTGAAACCGGTGAGACCGATGTCGGCCCCCGTCGCGTCCTCAATCTCCGCGTCCGTTTCACGCAGAGCATGAGCCATATCCACGGTGTACTGATCATCCGGACCAGTCGCCGGTGTAGCCAGGATCTGGGCAGCCATCATGTCATCACTTACACCCACGAGCTGGGCATGGATGATGCCGTTGACGCTGCCAGCACGCTCCATCGTGTAGATGAAGGAAGCCAGCGCCGCCTTCTTCTGGTCACTGTCCACAGCCTCATCCGGGATGGAATCCATGTACGGCTTAAGGGCTTCTGCCTCCGGGTTAGCGCCGTGGCCGTCCACGATGAGCAGGAACGGCGAGTTCACGCCCGGGCCGAAACCCTCCGCCATGAGGTCAGCAGATTTGCGCTGGGTGGTGTCCTTGTCACTGTTCCCATCCGACGGCAAGGACATCTCCATACCCAGAACCGGGACACTCAAGCCGCCGAGGATGAGCACCACGACCACCATGACCAGTGCCGGGGCACGCTTGATGGTGGTGATCCACGTGCGCCCAAGGGAACGGGTATTCAGGTCCTTCGCTGGACGCTTACCTGGACCAGGGTTGCCGGCGAGGCCAGGAATCTTGGCCGCGAACATCTTGTCCCCGAGCAACCCCATCAGCGCCGGCAGCAAAGTGATGGCCACCAGCACCGCGATGACCACGGTGACAGCAGCGGACAAACCCATCCAAGTGAGGAACTCAATGCGGGCGAGCACCAGCGCCACGAGCGCGGTGAACACCGTGGCCCCCGCAAAGACCACGGAGGAACCAGCCGTACCCACCGCCAAACCGGCTGCTTCAGGCCCAGGCAAGCGGCGGCGTTCTGCCCGGTAACGGGAGAGGATGAACAAGGCGTAGTCAATGCCCACCGCCAGGCCGATCATCACGGCCATGGTCGGGGTGACCTCATTGAGCTCCACCCACCGGGTAGCCAGAAGGGTGAGGAAGGTGCCCAGACCCACGCCAAGCACCGCCGTGATCACCGGCATGCCGGCGGCAACCAGGGAACCAAAGGTGACAATCATGACCACGAAGGCCACCGCGATACCCACCACCTCAGAGGTAGCTTTGATCTCAATCGGATCACCAAAACCAGGACCACCGGCCTCCACCTGCAGGCCCGCGTCACGGCCAATGCGCAGCGCTTCGTTGACTACCTCGCGTTCCTCTTCGGTGACCTGCATGGAGGTCTCCGCGCCGAACTCGAAGGTGGTGTAACCAATACGAGCATCATCCGACAGCAACCGCACATTGTGCGCGTCCGCCTGGGCGCGCTCCTCGGGCATGCCCATCTGCGTCATCTGTGACACAATCTGCTCGGAGAGTTGCTGGTTCACCTCAACCGGATTGCCAAAACGTTGGGTGCCCGTGAGCCCATCCAGATTGTCGCGGATGTAACCCACCGTGGCATCAATCGCCTGCATATTCTGCGGCTCATCTAAGCGCTGCCCCTCCGGGGCGGCGAACACCAGATTCACCCCCGGGGCCTGCACCGGATCGGACTGATCCGGGAAGTTCTTCTGCAGCGACACCAACGCATCAATCGCCGGAGTGCCCGAGATAGCAAAGTCCGACGACAACGGCTTCATCAGGCTTAACGCGCCCGCCATGCCAGCCGCAAACAGAATCACCCAGGCGACAAGGACCTTCCACTTGTTCAGGAAGGACCACTTACCCAGTCGGTAGAGGATCGTCGCCACAAGGCTCCCTTCACACGAAAAAAGTTCGTGGTTTAGCGGTAAAAACGGCGATTATCCACCGAATTTTACCCAAACCACGAACTTCTTAAAACTGGCGGTAGCGGCGGGATTTGAACCCGCGGAGGTTTTACCCTCACTCGCTTTCGAGGCGAGTACCTTCGGCCGCTCGGACACGCTACCGCCACACAGAGTAACGGCAACGCGACCGGGGAACCAAATTTCTCCAGCACCTCGGTCGCGTTAGCGGAAGAAGTTTAAGCCTCGTCGCGCTTGTCCTGGATCTTGGCAGCAACCTCGTTGAACTTGTCCTTCGCTGCCTCGCCAACCTCGGACACCTTCTCGCGCACCTGGCCAGCAAGCTGGTCAGCCTTGCCCTCGTTCTCTAGACCCTTATCCTCGGTCAGGTTGCCCAGAGCTTCCTTGCCCTTGCCCTTGAGCTGGTCAGCGGTAGCTTCAAAATCAGCCATGATCTCTCCTTTAATCTCGTTTGTAACAGTGGGCCCCATGGTAGGGACGTTCACCTGCCTACTGGGTAACAATTCAGTGTCAATCCGCACAGGAAGCTTCTCATCAGCGCAAACGATCAAAGAATTCCGTCATCAGACCTGCTGTTTCAGCCTCCAGGACGCCACCGCGCACTTCGACGGTGTGAAGATGGGTGGGGTCCCGCACCACGTCGATAAGCGATCCGACTGCTCCCGTTTTTGGCTCATACGCGCCGAAAACAAGCGAGCTCACACGCGCCCCCAGCGCAGCACCCGCGCACATCGTGCAAGGCTCAAGCGTGACCACGAGCTCGCACCCATCCAACCGCCAGGTCCCCAGCGCAGCCGCCGCAGCACGCATAGCGACGATCTCCGCATGCCCCGCCGGATCCTGATCACACTCGCGCCGATTCGTCCCCGTAGCTACCTCGCGCCCATCCGGGCCGTAAATGACCGCGCCGACCGGAATATCGCCCAGTGGCGTAGTGCGAGCGACCTCAATAGCACGGCGCATCCGCTCCTGCGCGCGACGTTGCGGCTGGCTCACTGGAGCGCGTCATCCAGTTCATCAGCGAAACCGAGCTCCTCCGCGATGGCCTCAATGACGGCGGACGGCTCCGCCATCGGATCATCCACGAGCACCGCGAGGACCTCCTCCGACAAGCCAATATCCTCCAAAATGGCAAAGTCCCCGTCGGCCCACCCGTCGACGTTATCCAGCTCATCCGGCTCAATATCCGGCACTTCCAGACCAGCCTGATCACAGATATCCGCTGCAAAATCATCGTCTACGGCCATCGTCGCGTCAGAAATAAGCACCCGAATGCGCGACGGACCTGGCCGCACGATGACCAGGTACTCCTCCTCCACGTTGAGTAGCGCGAACGCCGCGCCCTCACTACGCAAACTCCGAACGGCCTGGACAGAGGTATCTAAGGTCTCAAAAGAGTCCTTAAACTCCGCCACACGCCAACCGCCATCACGGCGCGCAACCGTCACCGCGTAGCCATCCTCGAAGCCTGCCTCACTCATGCCTAGTGAGATTACTCGGGTTATGGAAAACTTGTCAGCGTGATCGACCAACTCCGCCCTGACTCAATTTCAAGCGCACAGCGCTCTCTCCCTCCCATTTGCATCGTGGGCCTAGGGCTCATCGGCGGATCCATCATGCGCGACCTCGCGGCCGAAAACATCACTGTCTTCGGCTACACCCACACCAAGGCTGGTGTGCGCGCCGCCACCCGTGAAGGTTTTGATGCGCACAATGACCTCACCGCGGTATTGTCGCGTGCCTCCTCCACCAACGCCTTGATCATCATCGCCGTACCCATGCACGCCGTGGCTGACATCCTCGATGCCATTGCCATGTACGCGCCGAACTGCGGTGTCACCGACGTAGTCAGTGTGAAACAGGGGGTCTACGAACTTATTCAGGAACGCGGAATGCAACCACGCTACGTCGGTGGCCACCCCATGTCGGGCACCGAGGACTCTGGTTGGGGCGCCTCCAAGCAAGGCATGTTCAAACGGGCCGCCTGGGCCATCACCTATGACTACGCCGTGGAATGCGACGCCGCCGGCTACTCCGTCCCCCGCGACTGGATCGACCTCTTCTACAACGTGTGCAAACTCGCCCGCATCTGCGGCGCCGAAGCCGTCCCCGTCTCCGTGGCCAAACACGATGAAGCCGTTGCCCGCGTCTCCCACCTGCCACACGTCCTGGCGGAAGCACTCTCCATTGTCGGCGACCGTGGTGGCACGCTTGCCCAATCCCTCGCCGCCGGTTCTTTCCGCGGCGCCACCCGCGTTGCTAGCACGGAACCTGAACTCGTCCGCGCCATGTGCGAAACCAACGCTGATGCCGTTGTGAAAACCCTCGACGAGATGCTGGAACTGCTGCAGAGCGCCCGCGAATCCCTCGCCGCCCCCACCCCCTCCATCGAGCAGCTCGCCGGCGCCGGCTACCGCGCCTCCACCCGCATGGGCGCCCGCCACGGCGCCCGCTTCGAGTCCGTCTCCCCCATCAAGATTTCTTCCCGCCCCGTCATGCGCGTCCAACTCGGCGCACCCGGCTGGGTCAAAACACTCCAGCAGACCGAATCGCTCGGTGGGCGTATCGACGTGTTCTAGAGGTCAAGTAGAAAAAGCCTGACTGCTACCGCGGCGCGTGATGAAGGGGTAAGGGGGCGAGGGTTGTCCTTGGTCGCTTTCCTTCGCTGGGTGTGTGTAAACGGATACATTGCGAAAAATCGGCTCGGACGAACTCCCTGGTAGACAATTTCTATTGAGTGATAGTTGCCGGCGCAATGTAAAACTTTACACAGATGTACGCGGCGGCGAGCACTCAAGGGCCCAGCGGCCACAGGGGAAACACGAAAACCCGCACGTCATTGCGGGTTTTTCTGTGGTGCGCCCGGAGGGATTCGAACCCCCAACCTTCTGATCCGTAGTCAGATGCTCTATCCGTTGAGCTACGGGCGCATCCGCTGCTTGGCTATCAACACTATTCAACACAGTGGCAGCGTTTGCAACGAGGCACAACGTTACACCACGGTGACATGAAGGCAAAATTACCTGCTCAGAACACCGATTCAGGCGTTAGAGGCCCAGGACGGATGTTGCGATGAGGAAGTAGATCACCAGACCCGTTGCATCGCAGAAGGTGGAGATGAACGGGTTGGAGAACACCGCGGGATCAGCACCAACGGTCTTGGCCACGATGGGCATAGCCCCACCGACGGTGGCGGACATGGTGCACACGGACAACAGTGTGGTGCCAATGATGATGCCGATGTCCAGGCCGAAGAACAGCCAGGCGGCGAGGAACCCCAGGAAGCCGAGGACCGCGCCGAGCATGAGGCCCACGCGGACTTCGCGCCACATGACTTTAAGGATGTCGGACTTGTGTACGTCGCCGAGCGCGAGTGCCCTTGTCACCGTGGTGGCGGCCTGGTTGCCGGTGTTGCCACCCGTGCCGGTGAGAAGCGGGATGAACAGGGAGAGCACAACGGCTTGTTCCAGTTTGCCCTCGAAGATGTCCAGCACCTGGACTGTCAGCGTGGCAGAGACAGCAAGCACGAGCAGCCAGACAATACGGGACTTCACCAGCGTGATCAGTGGGGTAGCCAGGTAGGGAGCCTTCAGCGCCTCAGAACCACCTTGGCGGGCGGAGTCCTCCGTGTCCTCACTCTCAACGATGTCTTGGGCCTCGTCGAAGGTAAAAATACCCACGAGTTTTCCGTTGGTGTCCACCACCGGCACCGCCAACAGCGATAGCGGGAGGAACCAACGCGCGGTCTCCTCCGCGTCATCCGTGACGCACACGGTGGGGGTGTCCACGAGGAGCTCAGACATCTTCACGCCATCGTCCGCAAGGAAGAGGTCGCGCATTTTCACAATGCCTTGCACGTTCCGGCCACGGTCAATGACCGGGAGAGTGTACAAGGTCTCCAGGTCTTCGTGCTGCTCCCGCAGAAGCTCACGGACTTCATGGGCAGTCATGTCCATGTAGATCTCAGCGATCTCCGGTGACATCGCGCGGCCAACGGTGCCACGCTCATACCCCAGGACAACGTTGGTGTGCTCCTGATCCAACTCGTCCAGTTCGCGCATGAGGCGAGCGGCGACTTCGGGCGGAAGCTCGTCGATAAGCATGGCCCTGTCTTCCGCACCGAGATCTTCGAAGAAAGACCCGACACCATCACTACCCAGCGCGTGCACCATGGCAGCCTGGTGGTACGGGTCAAGGGCATCGAAAACCAGGCCGGCACGCTCCGGCGGCAGAAGGCGGAAAATCACAGCGCCACGCTTCAGGGAGGTGCGCTCGATCAGACTGATGATGTCGTTCAGCTTGGCCGCATCCAGCAGCTCCGAAACTTTCTCCGCATCATGGCTGCGAAGAAGATTTTCTACCTGCTTTTCAAGCTCATACACATCGAACTGTTCAACCGCAGTCATGGCCGCGCCCCCTTTTTTGAGGTGACAACTTATCCGGACAGGTCGGAGAGGATGATCCTCGGCCAGCTTACGCACCCCAAAAAAATTGGTGCGCCCGGAGGGATTCGAACCCCCAACCTTCTGATCCGTAGTCAGATGCTCTATCCGTTGAGCTACGGGCGCATGGCGGAGATGACAGGATTTGAACCTGCGGACCTCGTGAAAGGTCAACTCCTTAGCAGGGAGCCCCAATCGGCCACTCTGGCACATCTCCAGACCGGGTTACAGATTACCCATAATCATGCAAGCAACCAAAACCCCGCCACGCTAGACTTGCGCACCATGATCCGTGCTGACCTTGCTGCCATCCCGCCCTATGTCCCCGGAACATCAGATCCAGAGGCCCTGAAGTTGTCTTCCAACGAGGTCACGGGGGCGCCGTTGCCCACGGCGGTAGAGGCGATGACACAAGCTGCTGCCGGGGCGAATAGGTACCCGGACATGGGCGCATCCACGCTGATCAATGCGCTTGCGCGCCACCTTGGGGTGGAGCCCTCCAACGTGGCGCTTGGCTGCGGATCGTCCGCGTTATGCCAGCAACTCGCGCAAGCCACCTCACTGCCCGGAAATAGCATTGTCTTTCCGTGGCGCAGCTTCGAGGCGTACCCCATCTTCGCGCGCATCTGCGGCGCGGAACCACGTCCGGTTCCTTTGCTTATCGACGGGCATTTGGACCTCCCCGCCATCCTCTCCGCCATCGATGACACCACTTCCCTGGTGTTCATTTGCACCCCGAATAACCCAACGGGTGCTGTGGTGACGGCCGATGAGTTCGCCGAGTTCATGGCGCAGGTTCCGCCGCACGTGACGGTCGCGTTGGATGAGGCTTACTTCGAGTTCAACCGGGACTCGAACGCCGTGAACGGCCAAGAGATCTGGCGCGAGTACCCGAATGTTGTGTGTCTGCGGACATTCTCCAAGGCATACGGCCTGGCCGGTGTGCGCGTGGGCTACGCCTTTGGCAACGCGGAACTGATCACCGCAATGAACAAGGTGGGCGTACCTTTCCAGGTCAATTCCGTGGCTCAGGCAGGGGCACTGGCCTCCCTGAAGCACGCCGATGAACTCTTGGCACGAGTGGAAGACACCGTGGATGTGCGCGATGAGGTTGCTGATCATATTGGGGCGCAGCATTCCCAAGCCAACTTTGTGTGGCTCCCTGCCCCGGACCCGGAGTGGGCACCACGGATTGCCGCCCAACTGGCTGCGCACGGCGTGCTCACCCGCGCCTTCCCCGAGGGTCTGCGCATCACCGTGACCAACCGCGATGAGGCTGCGGAATTTCTTTCCGCATGGGATGTTGTTAGTAGTACACAGTCTTAGTCCCTTTTAGAAAGGTTCATCATGCCTCGTTTTCTCGTTGATGTTTTAGCCACCGTGATCGCCCTGTGGCTGGTTGTTCAAATCGTGCCTGGCGTAGACATCTTCGGCGGCTTCTGGGCGTTCGTCTGGGTGGCGCTGGTGTTCATGTTCGTGAACGCGTTCATCTCCCCCGTCGTGAACTTTTTCAGCTTTCCGCTGAAGATCCTCACCCTGGGACTGTTCTCCCTGATTGTGAACACCTTCCTGTTCTCCCTCACCGGCTGGATCTCCAACGGCCTGGGCAACGGCCTGCACATCTCTGGGTTCTGGGCAGCGTTCTTCGGTGCCATCGTGATGGCCCTGGCGTCCTGGGTTGTGGAGGGCGTGTTCAACGCAGTCCGCTCCAAGGACAAGAGCGACAAGTAGCCCTAAGGCCCTGTCAACCAGGGCAAAAATTTGCGGAGACGGCGGGATTTGAACCCGCGGAGGTGTGACCCTCGCTGGTTTTCAAGACCAGTGCATTCGGCCGCTCTGCCACGTCTCCTTGCTACCAACGGCAGCAAGGAGAAACTTTACAGCACGTAGACCTTCACCCAACTACCCTGGGTGGGCATGAAGGCAATCACGGTGACTAATCCCGATAATCCGCGTTCCCTTGAACTGACTGAAATCCCGATGCCGGAGCTGCAATCCGGCGAGGTCCTGGTCAAGGTTGTAGCAGCTGGTGTGAACCGCGCTGACCTGGTGCAGGCGGAAGGTAAGTACCCGGCTCCGAAGGGTGAATCAGAGATCATTGGGCTTGAATGTGCTGGCACCATCGTTGATGCGGGGGACACGGGCCGCCAAGTGGGTGAGGAAGTTGCGTGCCTGCTGGCTGGGGGTGGCTACGCCGAGTATGTGGCGGTGCCGGAAGGCCAGCTCATGCGCATACCGGAGGGCCTCACTTTGACGGAGGCCGCCGCGGTGGTGGAGGTAGCCACCACCGTGTGGTCCAACTTGGGCATGCTCGCCGGGGTCAGTGAGGGGGATCGCGTGCTCATCCACGGTGGTGCGGGCGGTATCGGTTCCTTTGCCATTCAGCTGTGCAAGGCACTCGGTGCCGAGGTCGCTGTCACGGCCGGATCCAACGCGAAGCTCGACTACTGCCAGGAGCTTGGGGCGGATATTTTGGTGAATTATAGGGAAGAGGATTTCGTCGATAAGCTGCACGGCTCATGCGATGTCATCCTTGATGTGGTCGGCGGGCCGTATCTTGAGGACAACATTAAATCGCTGGCCACCGACGGCAAGCTCATCGTCATCGCAGTGCAAGGCGGGCCGAAGGGCGAGCTCAGCCTGGGCCGCATGATGCCGCGCCGCCTGTCCGTCCACGCGACCACGTTGCGCGCCCGCCCGCGCCCAATGAAGGCCGACATTTGCCGTTCGACGGAGGAGCACGTGTGGCCACTCATTGAAAGTGGAGCCATCAAACACCAGCTGAACAAGATTTTTCAGCTTAGTGACGCTGCTTTGGCCCACGACCACCTCGACTCCGGCAACGCGATGGGCAAAACCGTTCTAGTGGTCGACCACTAGGCCAGGGAGGCCACCACGCGGATGAGCTGTTCAATGTCCGCGTAGGTGTTGAAGGGTCCGAGGCCGACGGTGACGGCGCCGCCCATTTCCTCCAACCCCATGTCCGTGAGTAGCGGCGTGGGGGCGGCCAACGTGGTGATGATGCCGTTGTCAAAGAGCCGCTCATGCACCGTTGCCGCCGGCACGCCTTGCACACCGAAGGTGAGGCGCGGCAGGCGCTCCATGGTGGCGCCCGCGGCGGCTTCACCCGAGGCGCCGAGGATGTGCACGTCCGGCCATGTACCCAGGAAGGTGTACAGGTCATCCCGGAGACTACGCAGGTAGGCGGACAATTCTTCCATGGATGCCACGAGCCGTGCCCGGCGCGTGCTGCGACCTTCCGGCACGGGGCCCAAGTTGGCTAGGTGGTCCACCAATGCCGGCACGCCACCAGCCAATCCTGGCGAGAGGCCCAGCCCTGCTAGGCGCAGCGGATCAACGGTGAGGCGGTTGAACATGGCACTGTCGCGGAACACCAGGGCTGACAGCTGCGGTCCGCCGAGTTGGCCAAGGTCCACACCGATGACGTCTGCACCCCACTCATCAAAGTTGATGCAGTAATAAGGAGCGTATGCGCTGGCGTCCACAACCACCCAAGCGCGGGACCGCTCGCGCGCAATGTCCACGATGCCGGCAACGTCGGTGGCGATGCCCAGTTGCGGGTGCGCCGCGGGCAAGGAGATGAGACGCGATGTGCCGTCCACGAGTTCCTTGTACTGCCATGCAGGTGCTTCCCCGGTACCCAGGTCCGCGTGGGCTGCGCGCGCCTGAACGTTGGCGGTGCATAAAGCCGCGGTGAGCTCGGGGCGGTCAAGCGGGCTGACAATGAGCGAGGAATCGGACCTGAACTGCGGGCTCATCGCCGCAACGAGCGCTGAGTACAGTACCGGCAAACTAGGACCGAGCACCACACAGTCTGCGCTGGCGCCCACAAGATCTGCCACCGCGTGGCGCGCGCCCGCCAGCAGGTTGTCTGCCTCCGGTCGCCCCAAAGTCTGGCGCGAGTGGGACCCGCCGCGCCCGTCAGGTATTGGCACTGAGGGCGCTAGGCGGAAGGAGCGTGCCACCGCTGAGGAGACGCGCTCCGGGATCTGCGGGCAATCGTGCGCGTTGAGGTACGTCCACCCATCAGACAGGGAGGTGTACAGGCCACGCACACTGGCAACGTCATATGCCATTGCCGCACTCCTTCCCCGACTTCTCTTGTGTTCTTCGTGTGGGGGGCTATTCAATACCACACGACACATTCGCAACAATTATGCCTGCCGGTGTTGCGCTACGCACCTTCGCCCCCTTACCCGGTTTTTCACCAGCTGACGCTAGGGTGATACTCGTGCACGACAAGAAGCAATTGCTTGCCGACGTCTCCCGCATGACGTCCGGCCCCAACGACAACACCCCGGCCTCCACGTCCCAAACCTTTGGCACGGCCGCCGGCGACCTCGCGCGCGGATGGGGCCAGTACGAGCTGTGGCTCCAGCTCGGTTGGCAGGACATCAAGCAGCGCTACCGCCGCAGTACGCTCGGTCCGCTGTGGATCACCATCGCCACCGGCGTCATGGCCTTGGCGTTGGGTTTGCTGTACTCGATGCTGTTCCAGATCTCCGTGCGGGAGTTCCTGCCGCACGTGACCGTGGGCTTCATCGTGTGGGGGTTCATCTCCGGGTGCATCAAGGATGGTGCCAATGTCTTCATTGAGAATGAGGGTCTGATCAATCAGCTGCCCTCCGCCCTGTCGGTGCATGTGTATCGCCTGGTGTGGCGCCAGATCCTGTTCTTTGCGCACAACATGGTTATCTGGCTCATCTTGGTGTTGGCCTTCCGGCTGGATCTGGGCTGGTCGGCGTTGTTGTTTGTTCCTGGTTTTGCGTTGTTGGTGCTGAACGGGGTGTGGGTGACCATGCTGTTTGGCATCGTCGCTACGCGTTTCCGTGATGTGGCTCCGCTGCTTGAAGCGTTGGTGCAACTGCTGTTCTATGTCACGCCGATCGTGTGGACCACGGAGACCCTCAAGCAGCAGGGCGGCGAGGTCGCGCAGCGCGCCCGCATCGCTGAGCTCAACCCGCTGTACCACTACCTTGAGATCGTCCGCGCCCCCCTCATTGGCAAGGACGTGGCTGCCTACCACTGGTGGATTGTGCTCGCATTCACTGTTGTTGGACTGCTAGTCGCACTCGTTGTCATGCGCCAATGGCGCTACCGGGTCCCCTACTGGGTGTAACGGCGTCACCGCCACAGAAAGGATTTTCGGATGGTTTCCATTGACACCTACAACGCCTGCGTTGACTTTCCTATTTTTGACGCCAAGTCCCGCTCCCTCAAGAAAGCCGTGATGAGCTCCGCTGGCGGCGCGATTGGCAAGAATGCCTCGAACACCGTCGTCGTTGAGGCTCTCAAGGACATCAACCTGCACCTGCGTGAAGGTGACCGCGTTGGCCTAGTCGGCCACAACGGCGCCGGCAAGTCCACGCTGCTGCGCCTGCTGTCTGGCATCTATGAACCCACCCGCGGTGTCGCCGATGTCCGTGGCCGCGTCGCCCCCGTCTTCGACCTGGGCGTGGGCATGGACCCGGAGATCTCTGGCTACGAGAACATCATCATCCGTGGCCTCTTCCTCGGGCAGACCCGCAAGCAGATGAAGGCCAAGATGGATGAGATCGCGGAATTCTCTGAACTCGGCGACTACCTGGACATGCCCTTGCGCACCTACTCCACCGGTATGCGCGTGCGCCTCGCGCTAGGTGTGGTCACCTCCATTGAGCCGGAGATTCTCCTGCTCGATGAAGGTATCGGCGCTGTCGACGCCGCGTTCATGGCCAAGGCCCGCGTCCGCCTTGCTGAACTGGTGGAGCGCTCCGGCATCCTCGTTTTCGCCTCCCACTCCAACGACTTCCTGGCACAGCTATGCAACACCGCCCTGTGGGTAGACAAAGGCCAGATCAAAAAAGCTGGGCTTGTCGACGACGTGGTGGAAGCCTACGAAGGCCCTGAAGCCGGCCAGTACGTCCGGGATCTGCTGGTCCGCTTTAATGAGGAAGAGAAGTCTGAGGGCAACAATCGAGAAATCTGACACTATAACTCTCATAGGTTTATCCACTAACTCCCCTACCTGCCTTTTTTCAGTGCGCACGACAGACCCCTTGTCAGATATCTCGAACGGCTGCCGGGTAGTGGCACAATGAACCCCATGAACTCCCAAGCGCCAGCGGCATCACCGGTGTTGGACCCCAACGGCACAACGGCGGCGGTGATTGTCACCCACAAGAGGGTTGAGCTGCTCAAACACTCTCTGGAACAGGTGGTGGCGCAAACGCACCCGGTGGACTGGGTGGTCGTGGTGGATAACGGCGCCGAGGATGAGGTCCGCGAGCTCCTCACTGAACTCGCGGGCGATAAAGCGGTCTACCTGGCCTCCCACACCAATCTGGGCGGTGCTGGTGGGTTCGCCTATGGCTTCCTGCACGCTTTGGCGCTGGGCGCGGACGCCATTTGGTGCGCTGACGATGATGGCCGCCCCGCCGATGAGCATGTTCTGGAGACGCTGTACCGGGTCGCGCAACGCGAGCAGCTGTCAGAGGTGTCGCCGGTGGTGTGCAACATCGATGACCCGAACAAGCTCGCCTTCCCCCTGCGCCAAGGCCTGACATGGCACCGTCGCCGGGATGAGCTGGAAGGGGATTATCTTCCCCAGTACGCCAGCCTGTTCAACGGCGCGCTGATTAGCGCGAAGGCGATGGAACGGATTGGTGTACCGGATTATCGGCTGTTTATTCGGGGGGATGAGGTGGAGTATCACCGTCGATTAGCGCAATCGGGCCTGAACTACGGCACGGCGCTGACCACGGCGTACCTGCACCCGGACGGCTCCGCGGAATTCCACCCGATCATGGGCGGCCGCGCGCACGCGCAGTGGCCGGACAATGATACGAAGCGGTATTTCACGTACCGCAACCGCGGCTACATCATTAACCAACGCGGTATGCAGAAGATGAAACTGCAGGAATTGGTGCGTTTTGGCTGGTTCTTCCTTATTCAGCGCCGCAGCCCGGCGGAATTCAAGGAGTGGCTGAAGCTCCTGCGCATGGGTGCCAACGAGGACTTCCAGCGGCCCGGCGCCTAAATTAGCGGGTCGGTTCTTCCTCGATAACCACGCGCGCAGGCTCGTTGAAGATGAGCACGCGCTGCAGAACAAAGTTGGTCACCGTAGCCACACCCTGGGCGATAACGAAGGACACGCCATCCTTCCACGGATCCACCAAGCCCAACGCGATGAGCGGGCCATCGGTGATCCAGTACAACAGCGTTTGCACACCAAGGGTGGACAGGTAGAGCACAAGAACGGCAAACGCGCGTTTGCCGGTGATCTTCGCTTCAAACGTGAACTTGGAGTTCAACAGGTACGCCGCCGCGGTGCCGAGGCACCAGCCGAAAATCTTCGCGGTCACGCGGTCAAGCCCGACGGCGTGCGTGAGCAGGTAGGTCAGCCCGAAGTCGAGCACGGCACAAAAGATGCCGACGATGATGAACCGCACGAGCTGCTGCTTGGCGCTAGTGGGTTGCGAGTTTTCAGGCTTGGTTGACACGCCGGACAACCTTACCGGTAACCGGCGCACCACAGAAGTAGGCGGGTACAGGCATGTCTCTCAGTCTCTTCCAGTGGTGGCGTGGAGCTGATCATTGATGGCGGCAATATCAAAGGGATGGCCACCGAACTCGCCGTCGCCCGCCACACACAATGCACGCGGGTTGGCGGTGTCCCGCGGGAGCACGTCACTAAGCACGAGGGTGAACTGCCACAGACCCCAGTGGAAGAAGAGGATATCCCCGGGTTCGGTGAGGTAATCACCGATCGTGGTGGTCAGATCCAAGCGGCCACTGTCGTCGTGCTGCTGGGTAAAGCGTGCGGGGGCCGAGCTATGGCTGGGAACCGTAAAGGCAATGTCCAGAGCCAGCTGTACGTCTTCGAGCGTGTTATCCGCATCCACACCGAGGTACCGGATAACCTCCTCATCCGCCCGCTGGGTGGCACAACGAAACAACAACGTGCGTGCCCGGGTCGCCTGATCCCCGCGGAGACAGACGCGAGCTGCCTCGAGATCGACGACAGACGCCACCTGACGGTGGCGGTGCAGACGATGCAGCGTGCTAGGCATGACCCCAGCCTAATGAGATTTAGGAAGCGTTGACGCGGGCATCAATTTCAGTGGCGGCAAACAGCAAGACCGCACCGCCGAGACCCAGGAGGGTGTACGGGCGCTTCGCACCGCGACGACGCAGCGCTTCTGCCATCTTCTTATCCGCGGCAATGCTCAGGCGAATGCTACCGATGAGCAGCGCAGTGCCACCGGCGAGAAGCCCCCAGGTCTTGGCAGGGCTGCCAGTGTCAGAACTGCGATCGACGGTGGTGGTGAGGTCATTACGCGGATCCTCATCAAAAGCATTGAACGCCGCCACCGTGCCAGTGAACGCGGCGGCGATGCCCACCCACGACGCCACGCGTGCCGGAGTGGACTGAGCATAGTCCGGCACCGCCGTAAACGCCCCAGCGAACGCCGCCTGGAGAAGGCGGCCCCCAGTGGTGTTGTCCAGTGCGTTGTAATCAACGCGAGTCTCGCCCGTAATCTCCTGAATAGTCTCCGTCATGGGCGCCATCTTAGCGGGGTGGCACCGCCAAGTAGGCTGTGCACATGGCCAATTCCGAAGACACCCCACACATTTCTGCTCAGCTGGTCAACGTACCGCTGGATGATTTCATGGCGCGCCTTATCGCCCAGGAACTTCCCATCCTGGACAGCACAAGCCGAGGCATTGTTTATGACGAATTGCGTGCGCACAAAGAAGCAGGCAAACCGGTGATCACCAGCCAGGAAGAACTCCCGGCGCGCATCCGGGAGATCATGGAGCTTTAAGGCCCACCCCAACGCGCCTGACCGGCAACGGGATATTCCCCGAGTAGGCTTGGGCGCATGGAATTGATCACCACCACTCAATCGCTGCATGGCTGGGGCCGTACCGCCCCGTCGACAGCGCAGGTTCTTGCCACGGCTGACGTTGACGTCATTAAGAAGGCCGTGGCGCAGATCGCGGATGAGAACTCCACGCTGCCTGAACACAAGCGCCGCGGCGTCATCGCCCGCGGTATGGGCCGGTCCTATGGTGACCCGGCGCAAAATGGCGGCGGACTCGTCGTTGATATGCAACCGCTCGACACGATTCACTCGATCGACGCGGAGACCGCGATCGTCGATGTGGATGCGGGCGTGACGCTGGATCAGCTGATGAAGGCGGCGCTGCCCTACGGCCTGTGGGTTCCGGTGTTGCCGGGTACCCGCCAGGTAACCATTGGTGGCGCAATCGGCCCGGATATTCACGGCAAAAACCACCACTCCGCGGGGTCTTTCGGTGACCACGTGGTGTCGATGGAACTGCTCGTGGCTGATGGACGCGTGCTGCACCTTGAGCCAGAAGGCTCTGCCGATGACCCGGACGGCACGCTGTTCTGGGCAACCGTCGGCGGCATGGGACTCACCGGCATCATCCTGCGCGCACGCATCAAGATGACGCGCACGGAAACCGCCTACTTCATCTCCGACACGGTGCGCACCACGACCTTGGACGAGACGATTGAGGAGCACTCGCATGGCCAGGAAGAGGGCTACACCTACTCCTCTGCCTGGTTTGATGCGATCTCCGCACCGCCGAAGACCGGTCGCTCCACCATCTCCCGCGGCTCGCTGGCCACCCTGGCACAACTGGAGGAATACGCACCAAAGCTGGCTAAGGATCCGTTGAAGTTCTCCGCACCCCAGCTCATGACGGTGCCGGACATCTTCCCATCCTGGACCATGAACAAGCTGTCCCTCATGGCCATCGGTGAGGCCTACTACCGCATGGGTTCCCCCAGCACGAATGACATTTTGAACCTGACGCAGTTCTACCAACCGCTCGACATGATCGCGGAGTGGAACCGTGGCTACGGCAAGGCCGGCTTCCTGCAATACCAGTTCGTGGTGCCCACGGATGCGGTGGAGCCGTTCAAGCAGATCATCTACGACATTCAGGCTTCTGGCCACTACACCGCCCTCAACGTGTTCAAGCTGTTCGGCGAAGGCAACCGCGCACCGCTGTCCTACCCAATGCGTGGCTGGAACGTATGCGTGGACTTCCCCATCCGCGACGGCCTGCACTCCTTCCTGGACCGCCTCGACGACCAGGTCATGGAATTCGGTGGCCGCCTCTACCTGGCCAAGGAGTCTCGCACATCCGCAGAGAACTTCCACAAGATGTACCCAGAGATGGGCAACTGGCTAGAAACCCGCCGCGCCATCGACCCGACCGGGGTCTTCGCCTCCGACATGTCCCGCCGCTTGGAGCTGAATTAGTTCACAGGAACGGTTCGGCCCCACAACAAGAAAAGGTAAAAGAACACAATGCTTAACGCTGTAGGACAAGCACAACACATCTTGCTGCTCGGTGGTACCTCCGAGATCGGTCTCGCGATCGTGGACGAGTTGGTCTCCCGCGGTGGCAACCCCACCGTCACGCTGGCAGCCCGCGAAAACTCCCCCCGCTTGGAGGCGGCGGTGGAGGAAGTGACCGCCCACGGCGCCGGCGAGGTGCGCCTAGTGGACTTTGACGCATTTGATACCGCCTCCCACCCGGCAGTGATTGATGCGGCGTTTGCGGAGGGTGACGTGGATATCGCCATCGTCGCCTTTGGCACCTTGGGTGACCAGGAAGAACTCTGGCAGAACCAGGAAGCTGCTGTTGCTTCGGCACAGACGAACTTCACCGCACCGGTGTCCGTCGGTGTGCTGCTGGGCCAGAAGTTCAAGGAGCAGGGCCACGGCAAAATCATTGCCATGAGTTCGGTGGCGGGCATGAAGGTGCGTCGCTCCAACTTCGTGTACGGCGCCACCAAGGCCGGCATGGACGGCTTCTACACCCAGCTCGGTGAAGCACTGCGTGATTCCGGCGTGACCGTGACCGTGGTCCGTCCAGGCCAGGTGCGCACCAAGATGACGGAGGGTCTCGACGAGGCACCGCTGACGGTGAACAAGGAAGATGTAGCCAAGGCTGCTGTGTCCGCTGCACTGGCGGGCAAGTCGAACGTGTTCGTACACAAGCTCTTCGGCCCGATCTCCCTTGTGCTGCAGCACATTCCGGCGCCGATCATGCGCAAACTCAGTTTCTAAACAAGCCCGCTATCTCGTCTGCTCAATGCCCGTTTAACGGGGCTTCTATGGGAGACTGTCACCTATGACAGTGAGCCCCGAGGACAACAACGAACCACTCGACTCCGCTGAAGGCGGGGTCGTTGTGGAGGACAGTGATGCGGCTGAGCCTGACACGAAAGCGGAAGCTCAGGACCGTGAGAAGCCTCGTTTACAGGCTTTTGCCCCCGACCAGGTGAGCACGTCGAGCGCCATTGTGCGCATCGTCGTCGCCGCCGTGGCCGGGGGTCTTCTGGCGCTTGTGGCGTTTTTCGCGTTGAAGCAGGTGACCCTGGCGGCGTTCAACGTGTCTATGGTGACGCGGGCGTTGGCCACGGCGGGTTCGCTGTTCGTCCTCATCGCCGTCACGGTGTTGCTGTGGCTGTGGGTGCGGGACCGTACGAGCAGCAAGGAGCGACCGGCGTGGCGCCGGGTGCTCACGGAGGCTGTGTGTGGGCTGGCGCCGGCGGGGTTGGTGGTGTCGTCGATAGCTATTCCGCTGTCCGCTACCAAGCTGTACTTGGATGGCATCCAGGTTGACCAGGGCTTCCGCACCCAGTTTCTCACCCGCATGACGGAGACGATGTCCAACCAGGACATGAACTATGTGGACATGCCGTCTTTCTATCCCATCGGCTGGTTCTGGCTGGGTGGCCGCATGGCCAACCTGCTGAACATGCCGGGTTGGGAGGTGTACCAACCGTGGGCGCTGGTGTCGCTGGCGGCGACGGGTTCGGCGTTGGTGCCGTTGTGGCGCAGGATCACTGGGTCTTTGCCGGCGGCGACGGCGATCGCGCTGGTGACCACAGCGGTGATTCTCACCATGGTGCCGGAAGAGCCCTATGCCGCAGTGGTGGCCATGGGTGTTCCGGCGGCGGCGGTGTTGGGGTATCGGGCGATGCATGGCTCGTGGACGTCGACAATTGCTGTGGCGTTGTATCTGGGGGCGTCGGCATGTTTTTACACGCTGTACACAGGCATTATGGCGCTGACCATGATCGTGCTGGCGTTCATCGCTTTCATCGCGATGGGGCGCGGCAAGCGTACGGTGAAGCCGTTTGTGCACCTTGTAGCGATGGGTGTGGGCTCGATCTGCATCGCGCTGCTGTCGTGGGGCCCGTACCTGTTCGCGCTGTTCACGGCGTCCGAGGATGTGTCGTCGGCGGCACAGCACTTCCTGCCGTCGCAGGGCACCACGGTTCCTCTGCCGTTCTTCCACCTCACCTTGGTGGGTGTGCTCAGTTTCTTCGGCTTGCTGTACATCATCGTGCGACACCGCGAGCCCGCGTTCACAGCGCTAGGTATCGCAACAGCCGTGTGTTACGTGTGGGTTGTTGCCTCGATGGTGATCACTCTTGTTGGCACAACGCTGCTCGGTTTCCGGGTTGAGGTTCTCATCGCTTTGCTCTTATCGACGTCCGGTGTCCTCGCCCTCATCGACCTCCGCCTCACCGGCGTTGACCGCCTCTACCCCACCGGTTTGAGCAAGCGCACTAACTGCACGATCACCACCGTGTTTATTGCAGGCCTGGCTCTAGCGATGCTGAGTTACGTGCAGCAGATCCCCGATAAGAATCAGGTCTTCCTGGATCAGGCCTACAGCGACACGAATGGTGATGGGCAGCGCGCTGACCGCCGCGAATCTGACGTGGGCCGCTACTACGGGCAGATGCACGAGTTCATTCAGGAGCAGGGCTACAACCCGTCTGAGACGGTGCTGTTCACCGATGAGATCAACTTCTTGGCCTACCACCCGTACCACGGTTTCAACGCCTTCACCAGCCACTATGCCAATCCGCTTGGGCAGTTTGTGGCCCGCAATGAACTTGTGGCGCAGTGGGCGCATGACTCTTACGAGCAGCTGCAAGACCCGAAGGCAATGATCGCAGAGATTGATGCGTCGCCGTGGCGCGCACCCGATGTGTTCATCTTCCGCGGCAGCGAAACGGACCAAGATGCCCCGTGGAAGACGCACGTCGCACACGATATCTTCCCCAGCGAGCCTAATATCCGCTATCAGGGCCTCTTCTTCAATCCGGATGCCTTTGACTCCGCTGACTGGACCACGGAGCAGTTTGGTCCGTTCGTGGTGGTGGTCCGTAACCGATGAGTAGGCAAAACAGTACGCAGAAACATACACAGATGAATAAGAATGTGAACCAAACCCGTCAGCCCCATTCCACGCAGAAGTGGATTCCGCTCACCGCGCTGGTGTCGGGGTTGTTAGCCTTCCTCTTCTTCTTTGCTTTGCCGTTTTTACCGGTGAAGCAGGTGCAGTCTTCTTTCAATTGGCCGCAGGATGAGAATCTCACGTCAGTGAATGCGCCGTTGATTTCTTTGGCGCCGGAGAAGCTGGACATCACCGTCCCATTGGCGGCGGTAGAGGCGATGAATCCGGGACAGACCACGGTGTTGTCCACGCTGCCGGAGGATTCCACGGAAGCGCTGGACCGTGGCTTGTTTGTAAACGCCCCGGAGGATGGCGGGATTAACGTGTCCACGCTCAATGAGGTGATCTTTGAACTGGATGCGGGGCAGGTTGCGCAGATGCGTGATGGCTCGCTGCGCATCACGGTCGATGGTGACATGGTGCGCGTTGACGCGCCGGGCACCAAGTACGACACCAAGATTGCAGATGACATGCGCCCGCAGGTCACCGGTATTTACACCGAGCTTTCTGGGGAGAAGGCACGGGAGCTTATCGACGCTGGCTTGACCGCCCACGTTGACATCAACTCCCGCTTCACCTCCTCCCCGTCCACCATCAAGTGGGCGGCGATGATCCTGGGTAGCCTGTCTGGCCTGGTGGCGCTGTGGGCACTGGCAAAGCTGGATCTGCGTGATGGCCGCCGCCTACCTCTGCTGCGCCCGGAGTGGAAGACCTTCAAGCCACTCGATGGTGTTGTGCTGGGCGTTCTTGGTTTCTGGCATATCTTCGGCGCTAATACGTCTGATGATGGCTTCCTGCTCACCATGGCGCGGGTGGCCAATGACTCGGACTACATGGCCAACTACTACCGCTGGTACGGCGTGCCGGAAGCGCCGTTTGGCTCGCCGTTCTACGACGTGCTGTCGCTGCTGGCCAAGGTGAGTACAGCCTCGGCGTGGATGCGTCTGCCAACGCTCATCGCCGGCATCTGCATCTGGTGGATTCTGTCCCGCGAGATCCTGCCGCGCCTGGGTGAAAAAATTGCTACCCGCCGCGTGGCCTACTGGACGGCGGCGTTCATGTTCCTGGCGTTCTGGCTGCCGTATGACAACGGTCTGCGCCCGGAGCCGATTATCGCGCTGGGTGCCATTGCTACGTGGGCGTCCTTTGAATCGGCGATCAGCTCCCGCCGCCTGCTGCCGGCAGCGATGGGTACGATCTTCGCGGCGTTCACCCTGGCATGTGGCCCGACGGGTCTGACGGCTGTGGGCGTGTTTCTCGTGTGCTTGCCGCAGGTGCTGCGCATCGTGAGCGAGCGCCGCGTCTACGCGCCGATGGCCTCCATGGTGGCCCCGTTCCTGGCCGTTGGTTTTGCCGTAATGGTGCCGGTCTTCCACGACCAAACTCTGGCCGCGGTGCTGGAATCCACTTCCGTGCGCTCCTACGTCGGCCCGGCGCTGGAGTGGTACCACGAGTTCGTCCGCTACGCCAACCTCTTTGAGCCGGGCGCGGACGGTTCTTTGGCCCGCCGCTTTGCCATGCTGACCTTGCTGTTCTGCCTGGGCTTGGTGCTGTGGGCACTCACCCGCTGGGACGCTGTGCCCGGCGCGAATAAGGCCCCCACGCAGCGCCTGCTGGCCATCTTTGGCATGTCCATGTTCTTCCTCATGTTCACGCCGACGAAGTGGACGCACCACTTTGGCATTTACGCCGGCCTGGCCGGTGCGGCTGCCGCCCTGGGTGCGGTGGCGCTGTCGGAGATCACGGCGCGCTCTGCTCGTGCGCGGACCTTCGCGCTGGCTGCAATCACGTTCATCCTGGCGCTGTCCTTTGCCGGCGCGAACGCCTGGTGGTACATCTCCTCCTTCAGCGTTCCCTGGTGGGATAAGAGCGTGCAGGTCAAGCGGATCGAAGCCGCTTCTGTCTTGCTGGCTATCACTTTCATCATCGTGGCGGTGGGCATCTACCAGTCCTTCTCACACAACAAGCGCGAGAAGGCGTCGGACAAAGAATCTGATTCAGTGGCCTCGCTGCGCATGCGCCAGATAATGAAGGCACCGATCGCCGTGGCCTGCATCCTCGTTGTCACGTTCTCCTGCCTCACCTTTGTTAAGGCATTTGCTACCCAGGCGCCGGCCTACTCCGTGGGCATGGGCAACCTGCGTTCCCTCAAGGGCGACACGTGCCAGCTCTCCGGCGACGTGTTGGTGGAAACCAATACGAATGATTCTTTCCTCACCCCGGTCGATGGCGTGCCCCTGGGCCGCTCCCTCGAATCGGGCACTGTCCGTGGTTTCCATCCGGGTGGTGTCCCCGCCTTCATCAACTCGGAGCGCAAGGGTGTGCCGAATATTGGGTCGATGGGGCAGACGCAGGTGGTGCAGGAAGCGCAGACAAGCAATGATGCAAACGCTGATCCGAACGATGAGCAAGCGCAATCGACCTCCCGCACCACCACGCAAGGCAACCGCTCTGAAGACCAAGTGGGCATCAACGGCTCCACCGTGCGCCTGCCGTTCAACCTGGACTACAACCGCGTGCCAGTGCTGGGCAGCTTCGCTGCATCCACGCAGGCTACCGCGGAACTCAAGACCTCCTGGTACGAGCTGCCCGAGGCCACCGAGGACGCGCCGCTGCTGGTCACCTCCGTCGCCGGCCGCATCTCCCACCACGACATCAATGGTGTGAAACAGAAGGGCCAAACCCTCGTCCTGCAGTACGGCACCCGCAATGAGGACGGTTCTGTCAGCGACATCGGTGAGCTGGAGATGTTCGATCCGGGCCCAGCCATCAAGTGGCGTAACCTGCGCTACCCCATCGCTGACTTGCCGGATTCCGCCAACGTGGTGCGCCTCGTCGGCGAGGACATCAACCTCGACCCGTTCGAGTGGATGGCCGTGACCCCGCTGCGCAACCCGAAGCTGGAGCACCTCACCGATGTCTTCGACAAAGACACCCCCGGTCTGCTGGACTGGACCGTGGCGCTGCAGTTCCCCTGCCACCGCACCTTCAACCATTACGCCGGCGTGGCTGAGATCCCGCAGTTCCGCATCAGCCCGGACGCCCCTGGTAAGGAGGAACTGTCTGACTTCATGGACTTCCTCGGTGGCGGCGCTCTGGCAACATCGGAGGCAGTCAACTCCGCCTACGAGATCCCGGGTTACCTTGACCGGGACTGGGGCCGGGACTGGGGTTCCGTGCACCGCTACGTTCTGCGCACCAACTCGCGCGGTGAGGAGCCGATGCTGGCGAAGATTGACTATGAAACGGTGACACGCTCCGGTGTGTGGCACCCGTCGGACATGAAGATCCGCGACCCGTACGAAAAGACAAGAGAGTAGAAGGAGAACAGTATGAAAGACCTCTACCAAACCGTCAACGGCCCGTGGCTGGACAGTCACGTCATCCCGTCTGACCGCGGTGTGGATGGCACCTTCCACGCGCTGCGGGACAAGGCGGAAGAAGACGTCCACGCCCTCTTAGAAAACGGCACGGACCGTGGCAGTGACCTGTACGCCTCCTTCATGGACACCGACGAGATCAACATCGCGGGAATGAGCCCCATCGAGGAGGATCTCACGCTTATCGACGTCTCCTCCCCCACCGAGCTCGCCGCCGCCTTCGGCGCGCTGGATCGCACCGGTGTTGGTGCGCCGTTGTCCTTCTGGGTGGAGAAGGATTCCCTCGGGGACACCGCGGTGCCTTACCTCATCCAGTCGGGCCTGGGCCTGCCGGATGAGGCGTACTACCGTGAGCCCGCCCACGCTGAGACGCTCGCCGCCTACCGCGCGCACGTGGAGCGGATGCTCGGTTTCCTCGACGCAGACCGCCTCTTTGGTGCCAGTCCGGCCGATGCCGCGTCGCGCATCGTTGACCTTGAGGCGCAGATCGCCAGCCACCACTGGGACGTCGTCGCCTCGCGCGATTCGCTGAAAACCTACAACCCGACCACGCTCGGTGAACTCCCCGACATCATCCAGACTCTCCTCACAGCCTCCGGTTTGCCGGAGGGGAGGGTGATTGTGATGATGCCGTCCTTCGTGGAAAAGCTTGCAGAGCTGCTTATCAGCGTCCCGCTGACCGATTGGAAACTCTGGGCCACCTGGGCCATTCTGCGTTCCCGCGCGGGCGTGCTGACGGAGGATGTGGGTGCGGCGAATTTCGAGTTCTATGGCACCGTGCTCTCCGGCGCGACGGAGCAGCGTGACCGCTGGAAGCGTGGCGTGGCGCTAGCGGAATCCCTCGTGGGTGAGGACCTGGGCAAGGCGTACGTGGACAAGCACTTCCCGGCTGACTCCAAGGCGCAGATGCTCGAGCTCGTGGACTACCTCGTGGATGCCTATGAGCAGCGCATTTCCACCCTGCCGTGGATGTCACCGGAGACGCGCGAGCGCGCACTGGAGAAGCTGCGCCTGTTCGACGCGAAGATCGGCTACCCCGACACCTGGCGTTCCTATGAGGGCCTTGAGTTTTCCCGCGAAGGCGGTGACCTGGTGGCCAACGTGCGCGCGGGTGCTGCTTTTGAGCATGACTACCAGGTGTCCAAGGTGGGCAAACCGGCGGACCGCAACGAGTGGGTGGCCACCCCGCAAACCGTCAACGCCTTCTACAATCCGGTGGTCAATGACATCACTTTCCCGGCCGCGATCCTGCAGCCGCCATTCTTCGACCCGGCAGCGGATGCGGCGGAGAACTTCGGTGCCATCGGCGCTGTTATCGGCCATGAGATCGGACATGGCTTCGACGATCAGGGCTCGCGTTACGACGGCCACGGGAACCTCAACTCCTGGTGGACCGACGAGGACCGCACCCGGTTTGAGGAGCTCACCGCCAAGCTGGTCAAGCAGTATGACGGCCTAGTGCCCACCGTGCTGGAAGGCCGCGGCGAATCCCGTGGTGTCAATGGTGAGTTCACGCTGGGTGAGAACATCGGTGACCTGGGTGGGCTGGGCATCGCTGTGATCGCGTACAAGAACTACCTCGCTGAGCAGGGCCTGGACCCGCGCGGCCCGGTGCAGACCTTCCACGCCCCCGGCGCGACCGCGGAGGTCGACGGCCAGGAATTTGACGGCCTGCAGCGCCTCTTCCTCGCCTGGGCACGGGTGTGGCGCACCGCCATCCGCCCGGAGATGGCCGCACAGTACCTGGCCATTGACCCGCACTCGCCGGCGGAGTTCCGCTGCAACATCGTGGCGGGCAACATCGCCGAGTTCTATGAGGCGTTCCCATCGGCTGAAGCCCTCGTGCCTGAGGCTGACAGGGTGGTGATCTGGTAGCCATGAACACCCCCGACTACCGCGCCAGCCAAGAGCGCATGCGCCACATCCCGGAACCGGCCCCACCGGTAGAAGACCTCCCGGCGGGCCCCTCCAACACCGCCTACCCCCTCAATGACCAAGGCAATGAAGACTTCAATGTCGGCGGCGTGGAACGCACTCTGCCGCCCGAGGAGCAGCTGGAGCAGCTAGTCAGCTACATGGATGCCACCTACCCGGTGCCCGACTTCACCCCGCCGTGGAAGGGCGGCAGCGGCGATCCTGGTGATGCGGACCGCTACGTGGCTAACCTGCCAGACCGCATCACCCACGCCGCGATGCTCATGCTGGGCTCCGGCTTGGACCACACGATGCCGGGCGTGGCCTACGGCATGAACATCCGCACCACCCGCGAACTGCCGGCCTTGTCTGATCTGCCGGATCTGCCCGGCCAGGTGGACATCCCGGCGCGCATCTTCGTGCCCACTGCCCCCACCGGCCGGTGGGCGGTGTCCCTCCACTCCGGTGGCTGGTGGCGCGGATCCGGGCAAGCTCTGGAATTGCAGTGGCGCCCGGAAGTAGCTGCAGCGGCAGAACTGTCCGGTACCACTATCCTGGACCTGGACCACCCGCTGGCCCCCGAAGCGGACCTGGACGAAATCCTGGACAGTGTGCGCAAGGCCATCGGCTACGTGCGCGCCCAGGAACCCGCCTCGGTGACACTGTGGGGTTACAGCTCCGGTGGCGCGTTAGCGGCGCTGGCTGCCGCGGACGTTGACGCCCTCGTGCTCACCTTCCCCGACCTGGACTCCGTGGCTAATCTGCCTGAGGATCTGCGTGGGGGCCACACCGTGCCCTTCCCCACCGAGTGGCCGAAGACCCTTCTTCAGATCGCCCTCAAAGACGAAATCGCTGCCCGTCCGGACATCTCCGACGCCAGCGACACCGTGCAGGTGGCGGAATACCACTCCACCCACCGCATTGCTACCCCAGCGGAGAACCGCCGGCGGGTGCGGGACATCGCGGAATTCCTCCGCAGTGTGGATTAGCAGGGTGGACTAGCGGCTCGCGCCCACGGGCCTCAGCGTGGGCACCGGGCGCTTCTGGCCGCGAGGGCCCAGCCACCACGGCATCTCCCCTGCGGCACCAGTGGTACCAGCAACCTGCCCGGCGCGCCCGAAGACGCGACGGCTCTGTTCCGTCTGGTCGATCCACTCCAGGACGTCCTCGGTGTGGTCGTCCACATCCCCGTATGTCATGGCTGCCACGGCGAAATCCCGGCCGAAAGACACGGACGCCACCGCACCTGAACGGTCATCGGACCAGCCGAATTTGGTACCGATGACCCCGTTCAACCGATCCGTCCCAAAGTCCTGCGCGAACCCATCCTCCGCATACAGCGTGTGGTTGGCCATCGCGCGGATCATGGGTTCGGCCACCGGGTCATCTTTGACCAGGTTGATGAATTTGGCCATGTCGTACGGGGATGTGGACGACCGCCCCCAGTAGCCGGCGCTCACCGTGGAGGTGAGACCAAACTCCTTAGCTACCTCATCAATCGCCTTCGGGTACTTGCGGTCCAACTCCACCGCCAGGCCATCAGAGGAGGCACGGACCATCCGCCACACCTTGCCCTTGTCCTCCGTTTTCCCGTTGTGGAGGATCCAGTAGCCGAGGTACAGCTTGGCCAAGGACAATGCCGGGCGGGGGTCTTTGGCGCCGGGGCTGCCGCTCCAGCGACCACCATCGTGGTACACGGCCATGTCGGTGCGCTCGCCAGGATCACCCGGCAGCACGTCAAGAGCCACTGCTGGTGCTGGCACCAACGCCACCAACAAACACGCGGCCACCGCCGCCACACGTTTCACCCGCATGGTTTTCTACAGGTGCAGGATGGACTCGGCTTCGTCGAGAGTTTCCTCATCCACAGGCTCATCGACCTCACACAGCGTGACCACCGCGCCGTTGGGATCAGCCACGGTGAGCAGCAGACCGAAGGGGGAATTCTCCGGGCCACGCAGGATCTCCCCACCGAATTCCTGCACCTTCATGCGCGCTTCCGCAATGTTGGTCACGCCCAGGTAGGAGCTCCAAAAACTGGGCACGTCCGCCGGAATCTGCCCGGAGGCATCCCACATACCCGCAAACGCAGCACCATCCTGCATGATCAGCAGGTAGCCCTCATTTTCCACAATGTCCCAGCTAAAAAGCTCGCCATAAAAGTCAGCGACAGCGCGCACATTGCTTGTCGACGCATACTCGAACCACACCGGCGTCCCCGGCTCCCCCGCCGCCACGAACGCCTCTTCCCCCGCCGGCTGGAACAACCCGAACCAGCCGCCGGCAACATCCGCGCACAACGCCATGGTTCCCAGGGATACCTCCATCGGCTCAGAGAGCACGCGCCCACCGAGTTCTGCCACCCGCGCGGAATCCCGGGCGATGTCGGTGGTGTAGAAGTACGTCATCCACGTATCCGGCATGGAGTCCTGTTCCACCATGCCCGCCACCGGCATCCCCTGCAGGCGGGCAACGCGGTAATCACTGGCAGGGCCATCAGCGTCACCGGCGTCCCCCATCTCCCACCCAAAAATGCGGGAGTAGAAGTAGGAGGACTTCCGTGCCTCCGTCGTTGCCAATTCAATCCAGTAGGGCATTCCCGGCTGGGCTTCAAAAGCAGGCATGGTTTAGGGGTTCCTCCGTTCAACAGAGCGTTCTTCAGGGCTAATACCATCGGCCACGATGGTCACCGAGTCGCCGGTGGAGGGGACGGAGACGACGTCGCCGTCGATAAGCGATTGGCCCCGCGATGAGGCGGGCTCACCATTGACATAGATGAGGCCGTCGGCGATGACTTCCTTGGCGTGACCACCGGATTCCACCAGGTTCACGAGTTTCAGAAACTGGCCGAGCTTAATGCTCCCGCCGCTGATCTCAACCTCCATTAACCCAGCCTGACAGCGGTGCCGGTAGCGGCGACGAGCATCATCGAGCCGTCCGCGCCCATCGGCGAGTAGTCCAACTCAACGCTGACCACGGCATCCGCGCCGATCTGGCGGGCGCGCTCCCACAGCTCATTGAGCGCACTGTCGCGGGCGCCGACAAGCTCCGCCTCCCACGAGCTTGCACGGCCACCAACCAAGTTGCGGAAACCCGCGCCAATATCCTTAAACATGTTCATGCCGGTGATGGTTTCACCGCCGACGATGCGCATGTACTCAACAATCGTGCGACCTTCAACGGTCGGAGTAGTGGTAAGAATCATGCCCCTAACACTACTTGGAAAGCGCCGACAAGCATCCACACGGCCAACGCCACAAAGACAAGGCCCGTGACCAGGTCCACCACGTGCCCCCAGCGCGCCAAAAAGCTAGCCAGCTTATCCACGAGCACCGCAAACCCCACAAACCACCCAAACCCAATGACCACCAGCGTGATCAGGATGAGCAGCATCCACTCCCACCCCATGCCCGGGGTGATGAACTGGGCGAACACGGCGCCGAAGAACAGGACCGCCTTGGGGTTAGACAGGTTGGTGTACACCCCGATGCGCAGGGCTTGGGCGGTGGTGAGTTCTTTGCTGTTTGCGTGCGCGGTGGCCTGTTCGGTGCCCGGTTCGGCGACCTGGAGTTTCCGCGCTGAAAGGCCGGCACGTATGGCCCCCACCCCCATGAAGAGCAGGTAGATGCCGCCGACGAGCTGCAGCACCGCCAGCACCTCTGGCACCGCCTTGATCAGGGCGCTCAGGCCCAGAAGCGACGCCGCGATCCAGACGGTATTGCCCAGCATGATGCCCACGGCGCAGGCCACACCGACCGCGCGGGACTTAGTACCCAGGCGGATGATCTGCACCAGGTCCGGGCCAAGACTGGCGATGGCGGCAACCCAAATGCCCACCAGCGCCACGTATGTGGAAATGGTCATGGTCGAGCTGGGCCTAGCGCTCGGCCTGGTCTGTCGGCATGATGTTCATCGTGTCGATGTTCACGTGCTTCGGCAGCGACGCCACCCACCGGATCGCCTCCGCGATGTCCTCGGCGGTGAGGTTGAGTTTGCCCTCATAGACTGCCGCCGCACGTTCGGCATCACCGCCGAAGCGGTTGATGGAGAAGTCCGTTTTCACCCGGCCCGGGTCAATTTCGGTGATGCGGATGGGCGTGGACTCCTCTTCACGCCTAAAAGCACGCGTGATGGCACGCAACCCGAACTTGGCCGCGTTGTATCCGCTGCCGCCCGGGTAGGCGTCCCACCCGGCCATGGAACCGACGTTGACCACCAGGCCCTCCGCCGCCACGAGCTGCAGGTACAGCGCCTTGATCATGCGCATCGTGCCCATGACGTTGGTCTGGTACATCCAGTCCCAGTCCTCCGGGTTCGCATCACGCAGGTAGTCGAGGCCTCGCGCGCCGCCCGCGTTATTGACCAGCAGGTCAACCCGGTCAAGCCGGGCCGCGAGCTCATCCACGCTGGTCTGATCTGTCACGTCCAACTCCACGCCCACGCCACCGATCTCGGCGGCGATACGCTCGCACTCCTCCGCGCGGCGGGCGGCGACGTAGACGGTCCAGCCGTCGGCGGCCAGGGCTCGGGCCGTGGCCTCCCCAATCCCGGCGGAGCCGCCGGTGACTACTGCGATCTTGTTCTCAGCCTTATTCTCAGCCATGCAGCTGAGTCTATCCCTCGGGAGCTAGCCCGCTTTCTCTTCGCCGAATTCGTCGAGTTTGTCGGCATACAGATCCCGCCGGAAACGAGTAGGTGTCGTCGATATCTGGCTGGTAATGAAATGTGTACGTGTTGATGAGCATGTTTTCCCCCTTCGTTTTTCACCCTAAAAGCACGCGCGCGGCGACGTAAAGGGAAAATTATCCACTCTTGTGTGCATGTAGATTTGTCTGCGTGTCACACTTCGATCTCGCCGTCATCGGGGCGGGCCTACCGGTCGCGGGTATGGTGGATTCGCTGCCCGCGTGTGGCCCCGTCGTGGTCGAAGCACCGCCGGGAACAGGTAAAACAACGCTCGTGCCGCCCGCGATCAGCAACCTCGTGCACGGCACCACACTCGTTGTCGCCCCACGCCGGGTTGCGGTTCGCGCGGCTGCACGTCGCCTTTCGCTTCTCGACGCCTCCCCCTTAGGCACCCGCATCGGCTACTCCATCCGCGGCGAACACAAAGACGGCTCACTGGTGGAGTTTCTCACCCCGGGCGTGCTGCTCAACCGGCTACTCAAGGACCCGGAACTGACTGGTGTGGGTGCGGTAGTGATCGACGAAGTCCACGAGCGCCAGCTGGACACCGATCTGGTCTTGGCCATGCTGATGGAGGTGGCCTACCTGCGCGATGACCTCTACCTGGCCGCCATGTCTGCCACCTTGGATGCCCTAGCGTTGGCCGACCACATGGGTGCGCAGGTGGTGTCCACGGAGTCCGTCATCCACCCCCTGGATGTGAGCTACCACCCGCACCCAGGCCGCGCGGAGGGCACCCGGGAGTTCTACGAGCACGTGGCGCGCCTGGCGGGTGGTGCTCCCCCTTCTGAGCGCACCCTTGTCTTCGTGCCCGGCGTGCGCGAAGTGGAGCTGGTGTGTAGCCACCTGCCGGATGCCGCACCATTGCACGGCCGGTTGAGCTCCCGCGAACAGGACGCGGCGCTGGATGGGGATGCCCCCGTGGTGGTGGCCACCGCAATTGCCGAGTCCTCCATCACCGTCCCCGGTGTCCGCCGCGTGGTAGATGCCGGCTTATCCCGCGTGCCCCGGCGTGACGCCAGCCGCGCGATGACGGGCCTGGTCACCGTTTCCGCCGCCGCTACCAGCGCCGACCAGCGCGCCGGGCGTGCCGGGCGCTTGGGTCCCGGCACGGTGCTGCGGGCGTATTCCCAGTCGGACTACCAGCACTTCGCCGCCGACATCGCCGCGGAAATCACCACCGCGGATCTCACCTCCGCAGCACTGACGATGGCGGCGTGGGGGTCCCCAGATCTGCCACTGCTCACCCCGCCACCGGCCGCAGCGTTGGACGCAGCGCACGCGACCTTGCGTGCGCTGGGGGCGTTGGATGCTTCTAACACCATCACCGCCCACGGTCGCCGCCTAGCTGCCCTGCCAATGGACCCCCGCCTGGGCACCGCGCTGCTGCGCCATGGCTCGGGTGCTGCGGACTCTGTTGCGGCTCTCACGGAAGGGCTCAGCGGGGATCTCAGCCGGGCGCGGGCACCGAGGCGCGTGGTGGAGAGGCTGGCAAGGCTCGTGGATAGATCCGCCCCCGTCCCCGCCGGTGACGTCGTGGCCACAGCCTTCCCCGAATGGGTGGCCAAACGCCTCGACGACCGCGAATACCTCCTTGCCAGCGGCACCCGCGCCACCCTGGACAGCAGCATCACACCCACCGAATGGATCGCCGCCGCTGAAGTTCAACTCACCCGCAGCGGCGCCATCATCCGCGCTGCCGCACCCATCGGCCTGCCCACGGACCGCATCGAAGAAAAGACAACAGCCTCACTCGTTGACGGCAAAGTTCGCACCCGCCGCACCACCGCCATCGGTGCTATCGAACTGACCTCCACGCCCGTCACCCTCAACCCCGCCGACGCCGCCGAGGCCCTGGCGGGCATCACCTTCGACCAATTCCCACTGTCTGAGAAAGCCCACGTCCTCAAGCACCGCCTTGACTTCCTCCACGCCCAACACGGCGAGCCTTGGCCCGACGTCACCCAGGGCGACTACACCCCCGAAATCCAGCAGCTGGCCAACGGCACGCCACTCAAAAACCTGGACATGTACGTCGCGCTGACCCGCCAGCTGCCCTGGCCCGAAGCAGCAAGGATGGATGAACTAGCCCCCGAAAAACTCGCCGTGCCCTCCGGCTCCCACCCGCGCATCGACTACTCCACCGGGCGGCCCATCGTGCGGGTGAAGTTGCAAGAGTGTTTTGGGATGGTGGGGGGTGCGTCGATAAGCAATATGCCCGTACTTTTCCACCTCCTCTCCCCCGCGGGGCGCGAACTCGCGGTGACCGACGACCTGGAGAGTTTCTGGAACGGCCCCTACGCCGAGGTGCGCAAAGAGATGCGCGGCCGCTACCCCAAACACCCCTGGCCCGAAGACCCCTGGACCGCGCAGGCCACCGCGCGCACTAAAAACCGCATGTGAACCTTTTAAAAAATTGGTGGCCACCCAGTATGTTTAAGCGTTATGACTAACGCCCACAGCGCCCCCAGCGCGCCAAGTGCTGCAAGCCGCGCGAACACAGTGACCATCTGGACGCTGGTCTCCCTGATCATCGGCTCCACCGTCGGTTCCGGCATCTTCGCTTTGCCGCAAAATATTGCGTCGGTGGCTAGCCCCGGCGCGATGCTCATCGGCTGGGTCATCGCCGGTGTGGGCATGCTGTCCATTGCGTTCGTGTTCCAGATCCTCGCGCGGCGCAAGCCGAACCTGGATTCCGGCGTGTACTCCTACGTGCGCGCGGGCTTGGGTGATTTCATCGGGTTCACCGCTGGTTGGGGCTACTGGCTGGGTTCCGTTATGGCGCAGGTGGGTTACGCCACCTTGTTCTTTGGCACTGCGGGGCACTACCTGCCCTTCTTCAATGAGGAGAACCCGTGGATCGTGGCCTTGGCGGTGTCGGCCCTGACTTGGGCCATTTTCTTCGCGCTTACCCGCGGCGTGAAACAGGCGGCGGTGATGAACCTGGTCACCACGATTGCGAAGTTGGTGCCAATCCTCGCGTTCATTGTGCTCATCGCCTTCGTGGGCTTCAGCTGGGACAAGTTCACCCTGGACTTCTGGGGCGCGGACTCCGGCATCCCGCTGCAGGAGCAGATCCAGGGCATCATGCTGTTCACGGTGTGGGTGTTCATTGGTATTGAGGGTGCCTCCGTGTACTCCAAGCAGGCACGTTCCCGTAAGGATATTGGCCGCGCGACGGTCATCGGCTTCCTGTCGGTGCTCGCGCTGCTCGTTGCCGTGTCCACGCTCTCCTATGGTGTGCTCACCCGCGAAGAGCTCGCCGCGCTGCCGTCCAACTCCATGGGCGCCGTGCTGGAAGCCGCCGTCGGCCCGTGGGGTGGCGCGCTGATCTCCATCGGCCTATGCCTGTCCGTGCTGGGCGCGTATATCTCCTGGCAGATGCTGTGCGCAGAACCCATCGTGATGATGGCCAGCGACAACCTGCTGCCCAACAAGCTCGCCCAGAAGAACGCGAACGGCGCACCGTTCATGGCCCAGTTGCTGTCCACCAGTGTGGTGCAGTTCTTCGTCATCGTCTTCTTCGCCAACGAGACGTCCTACAACGCCATGGTGCAGCTGGCCACCATCATGTACCTGTTGCCGTACATCTTCTCGTCGCTGTACCTCGTGCTCCTCGCCGTCCGCGGCAAGGGCCTGTCACACCCCCACGCCGGAACGCGTTTCGACGACTCCGGCCCCACCGTCTCCACCCCCGACAACCGCCGCCACCTAGTCATCGGCATTATCGGTTTCATCTACTCACTGTGGCTCATCTACGCGGCGGACCTGGTGTACGTCCTCTTCGGCGCTTTGGCTGTGATCCCGGGCCTCATCGCCTACGTGTGGACCCGCCTGGCGCAGCGCGAGAAGCCCTTCAACACCTTCGAATGGGCCGTGGTCCTCGTGGTTGTGGTGGGCTCGATCTTTGCCGTCGTGGGACTGCTGAACGGCTCCTTGTCACTCGATTAAAAATCGAGCGACAAGCACACATCCGGCACCAAGGCAAGCTTAAAGGTCGAGCGCCAGGTAGACCGTCAGTACGACCACCAGGGTGAGCATGGCATAGCGCACTAGCTTCGCCCCGCCACCGAGCACCGTCCGGGCGCCGATCTGCGCGCCCACAATATTTGCCGCTGCCAGGGACAATGCTAAAGCCCAATCAACATATCCGGCCGCGATGAACACGCCGAGGGCGCCTAAGTTCGTGGCCGTGTTCACCACCTTCGCCATCGCGGCGGACTGCAGGAAGTTCTGCGCGAACAGCGCCGTGAACCCCATGATGAGGAACATGCCGGTGCCGGGGCCAAACGTCCCGTCATAAAACCCGATGGCCGCCACTAGGCATACCCCGCCGGCGAGTCGAGCGCGCGTGACCACCGGCTCAGACTCAGCCGTGCCGAACTCCGGTTTAAACGCCACGAAGATCCCTACGGCGACGAGCAGGATGAGGATGAGGGGGCGGATGAGGGCGTCGCTAATAAGCGATGCGATGAGCGCACCACCCGCAGACAACACACCCGCAATGAGAGCGTAAGCCCAGGTGCGGCGGGGCACACCCACGCGACGGACCATCGTGAAGGCTGCCGACGCCGTGCCTGAGACCGACGCCACCTTATTCGTCGCCAGAACCGCCGCCCCCGGCAACGGCGTACCCGCCATCAGCACCGGGATGAGGATGAGGCCGCCACCCCCAATCACCGCATCCACCCAACCGGCAAGCGCAGCGGCGGCGAGCAATAGGGCAATCATGGAAGCCCACGCTACTATGCCAAACGTGGAACAACGCAGCCGATGGATGATCGTGGCACCCGTGTCGGTACTGCTTGGATACGCGTTGACCCTGCTCCATGTGCCGGCAGCCTGGATTCTGGCTGGGATCATCGTCTCCGGCGCCTCCGCCCTGGGCACCGGGCGAGAACTGAAGCTCAACGCCACCTTCTACCAGTTCTGCCGTGGCATCATCGGCGTCCTCGCCGCACTACCCCTGGCGGGGGTGCCAGTGGGGGAACTCGCGCGCTACCTCGTGCCGGGCCTCGTGTCCGCGGCCGTGATCGTGGGCATCGGCTTTGTTGGCGGGCTTCTGCTTGCCCGCTACTCCACCAAACGAGGCGAAGGCGTCAGCCGCGAAACTGGTGTGCTGTCCATGCTCTCCGGCGGGTCCTCCATCATGCCAGCGCTAGCCACTGAACTCGGCGCCAACATGCGCTACGTCGCGCTCACTCAATACCTGCGGCTATTAGCGGTATCCATGACACTGCCACTCGTCGCATCCTTCCTACCCACACCAGGAAGCAACCACGCCGCGGGCATTGAAGTGACCTGGTGGATGTGGCTGCTGGTCATCGCCGTGGCCATGGTCGGCAAACCGATCGCCTCCTGGTGCCACCTCCCCGCACCGGCGGTTTTTGGGCCGCTGATCCTCACAGCGATTATCGCCAGTCTCCTCCCCATCCCCCTCGCCCCGCCCGAACCACTCGCCATCATGGCTTTCCTGTCCATCGGCTGGGCCTGCGGTGGGGGGCTCAGCGTGCCTGCTTTGAAGCACTTTGCCAGCCTGCTGCCCGCCACCATCACCTTCATCATCGTGGTCATGGGGGCCTGTGCCGGCACCGGATGGGGCGTGGCCAAGTGGTTGGGTATCACCTACTTCGAGGGCTACCTAGCCACCAGCCCCGGCGCGATTGAAACGGTGCTGGCGCTGTCTGCCGAAGGCGGTGGGGGTCCAGCGGTGGTCGCGTTGCAGCTGATTCGGCTCATCTGCATCGTGGTGTTCGCAGCAGCCTTGCCCACGATCCTGCACCGCATGGACAAACGCCGCGACTAAAAGCCGATGCTAGGCGTCCAAGATCTGGTGCGCCAACATGTCCATCGGCATGGACCCCAAACGCAGGGCCTTGTCATGGAACTCGCGCAGGGTCATGCCGCGGTCGCGGGCCTTGGAGCGCAGGTCCATCCAATCGCGATACCCCAAGGCATAGGAGGTGGCCTGGGCGGGCCAGCCCATGTAGCGGTCGATCTCAAAGGTGAGGTTCTGCTCATTCATCGCGGTGTTCTCCCGCAGGAAAGCCTTGGCGTAGGGGGCGTCCCAGTAGCCGGAGCCGTCCGGGGTCTTCTTCTGCAGGTGCACACCGATGTCCACGGCCACGCGCGCCATGCGCAAACGCAGGGAGTCGAGGAGGCCCATGCGGTAGGCGGGGTCGTCGAAAAGCCCCAGCTCACCCATGAGGGCCTCGGCGTATACGGCCCACCCTTCGCCGTGCGCGGCGTTCCAATTGATGGCGCGGCGCCACAAGTTGAGGGTGTCGCGCTGCGTCATGGCGATGCCTTGCTGCACGTGATGGCCGGGCACACCTTCATGGCAAATGCGCGCCAGCTCATGCCACGTGTGGAATGCGTCTTGGCCCTCCGGCACAGACCAGCACAGCAGACCAGGGCGCGTGAGATCCTCCGACGGCGGGGTGTACAGCATGCCGCCCGTGCCAGTCTCCTCCACGCGACATTCCAGCGTGCGGATCTCCTCCGGCAGAGTGAACATCGTGCCGTCCAGCTTCTCAATCAGCTGGTCCGTGGTCCGCTGCATCCATTCCACCAGCGCATGGCGGTCCGTGATCGTGTAATTCGGGTCCGCGTCCAGGCGCTTGCAGGCGCTGCGGGGTGTGCATTCGTCGTAAAGCTCGCGCGCTAAAGCTTGCTGCTTATCGACGACCCCCCTCAACTCCTCCAACGCCCACTCATACGCATCATCCAAATCCACCGAACGGCCGAGGAAGAACTCCGAAAACAGCTCGTAGCGCTCCCTGCCTACCGCATCCTCGTGGTGGGCCAACGGCGCAAGCTCAGTGGAGAGCCAATCCGCCATCTCACTGAACGCGTCCTTCGCCTCAGCGACGGACTCCGCATCAGCGACAAGCCCCAAAGTTTCCAGGACGGAGCCGTGCTCCCCCAGCGCCTCACACTGGCTGATCACCGCATTAATCTGGCGCTGCGTCGCCACATCACCATGACTGGCCGCCTCCGCCAAAGACTCCCGGTAGCCCGCCAACGACGTCCGCACCGCAAACAACCGGGACGTGAGGTTATCCAGGTCCTCCTGCGTCTCCTTCGGCATCACCGTCAAACAGTTACGGATCACCTGCACCGGGGACGTCACGTTATTGAGCATCCGCAGATCCTCACCACTGTGGTGCAGATCCAACTCCACCGCCATGCGGTCACGCAGGATGGCGCCGGTGACGTAATCCACGGAATCAAAATCATCATCATCGTCCGACGAATCCGTCCCGTCATTCAGGGCATCCACGTCCGCGATCAGATCCCTGATCCGATCCGCCAACGCACCCCAATGCTCCGGGGAGAAATCCTGCAACTGGTCGTCATACCCGTCGATGCCCAAGGTGGTAGCCAAGGTGGGCGAAAGCTCCGCAAGGTCATACACAAAGTCCTCGCAGGTGGCATCAAGCAGGGACGGCTGCCGCTCCGGTGAACACATAAAAGAAGAGTGTACCGATGATCCGCCCCATTAGAGTGAGGCCCATGACCGCATCAGACCGTGCCCTTGATCACGCCCGCGAACTCGTAGCCACCGCCCGCCGCGTCGAAGTGTTCACCGGCGCCGGCATAAGCGCCGACTCCGGCCTGGCCACCTACCGCGACGCCGTCACCGGCATCTGGGAAAACGTGGACCCCACCGCAATGGCGTCCATCGACGCCTGGGCCAAAGACCCCGACACCATGTGGGCCTGGTATCGCTGGCGCGCCCACCTCGCCAGCCAGGCGGAGCCCAACGCGGGGCACCTGGCACTGGCGAAATGGGCCACGTATACCCCCCTAACCGTGACCACGCAGAACATCGACGACCTCCACGAGCGTGCCGGTTCCCGCGACGTGGTGCACCTGCATGGCTCGCTTTTCCATTACCGCTGTGCGGTGTGTGGGCGGCCGTATAAGGGGGACGTGGAAAAGCCTGCGCCTCCGCAGTGCCCGCTGTGTGGCAACCTCGTCCGGCCTGGCGTCGTCTGGTTCAGCGAGCCCCTCCCCGCGCGCGAATGGGAGGAGGCGGAACGGCGCATGCGGGAGGCTGACCTCGTGGTCATTGTGGGCACATCTGGCGTGGTCTACCCCGCCGCCGGACTCCCCCGTCTTGCCCACGAACAAGGCACCCCCATCATCGAGGTCACACCCATGGAAACCGACCTCACGCCGCTTGCCACCGTCACACTTCTGGACACCGCCGCGAACGCCCTCCCCGCACTGATAGCAGACCTTGACTAGGTAGGCCGTAATATATTCGCTATGAAGACCCAGTGGTCCGCCTTCTCGCGCCCGCACAACCCGACGGCAAAATGCCTTCACCTCGTGCGGCTCAACCAGGTGACCTCCCGCAGTGAGCTCGTCACCGCAACCGGCCTCTCACAGCCCACCGTCACTCGGGCCATCGCCGCACTCATGAGGGCCGGGTACGTCACCGAGCGCACCGACCTCACCCGCTCCCAGGGCCGCGGTCGCCCCATCATCCCGCTAGAGCTGACAGACACGCCCGCCATCCACGCCGGCATCGCCGTGGGTACTGGTTCCACCTACATCGCGCTCTTTGACATCAAAGGCCGCACCATCCGCGACTCCGAACTGGACATCCACGTCGCCGATATGAGCCAGGACGACTTCATCCAGCACATCATGGCTGGGCTCAACCGCCTCATGGCGGACTTGGGGCGCCCGCTGGCCACGGTGGGGGTGACCACGTCCGGTAGTGTCAGCCCCGACGGCGTGGTCAACGCGCCGAACCTGGGGTGGACAGATGCGCCGTTCGGCTCCGAGATGCGAGAGCAGTTCTCGGTGCCCGTGCAGGTGACGTCGGCGGTGTCCGCGATCATCGGTTCAGAGATCCAGTCCGCACTGACGGTGGATGGTGCGCCGATGATGGCCCTGTTCGCGGACGATTCCATCGGTGCGGCCGTCACTCAGGACAAGGGAGTGCTGCCCATCGCGGTTGACCGGCCGGATCTGACCACCCGTGGGGTGCTCGGCGGCCAGGCGCTGGTTGAGGCGGTTAAGGCGGCGTCGGGGGATGCGTCGTTACGCAAAAAGCTTGATGCGCGCGCGCAGAAACTTGGCGAGCTCGCCGCAGAGCTCATGAAAGAGCACTCGACTCCCGCGTTGGTTGTCGCAGGTTCCGCGCTTATCGACGACCCCTTGGCCCCCTCCCTCTTCGCCCGCTCCGTCCGCTCCGCCCTGCCGAACGCGTCCCTGCGGATGATTCCCACGCACCGCGAAATGGTGCGCGATATTGCCCGGGCTGTGGCCCTAGACCTGGTACTCCGTGAGCCCCTCGCGGTGGCGACGCCCTAGGTCCACGTACTTCGCTGCGTGGGTGATCAGCCCGGCGCGCTCCTCTGCGCTGAGTTCGCGGCGGACTTTGGCGGGAACGCCGGCTGCGAGGGAGCCGTCCGGGATGTCGTGACCTTCAAGGACCACTGCCCCACCCCCAATGATGCAGCCTGCGCCGATGGTGGAGTACGCGAGGACTGTGGCACCCATGCCGATGAGGGTGCCGTTGCCGATGCGCTCCCCATGGGCCATGGCGAGGTGGCCGATGGTCACGTCCTCCCCGATGACGTTCTCCGTGTCCGTTTGGACGTGGATGACGCTGCCGTCCTGGACATTGCTGCGGGCGCCGATGTGGATGGCGCCGACGTCCCCACGAATGACCACGCCAGGGAAGATCGCCGCGTCCGGGCCGATGGTGACGTTGCCGATGATCGTGGCTTCCTTCGCCACAAACGCCGTCGGGTGAATAACCGGGTGCGCACCTTCGAAGCTGTAGAGCATGCGCCCTAGCGTAGCCGGATGCGCGCGATCTGGGCGTAGATAATGTAGCCAATGATCAGCGCCAGACCTGTGTATACGTACAGTGAGGAGCGCAGCTGGCCCACGATGGGTTCGATGTTCACCGCCGAGAACGGCACCATCACGAGGAACAAGGCGAGGCAGGACACTAACCCCGCGAGCTGCGCCGGCATGACGCGCGCCGCGGCACGATTCACACCGACGAGGATGGCCACGCCCAGCGGAACAATCCATACCCAGTGGTGGTACCAAGAAAACGGTGAAACAAGGCACGCACCCAACCCCACGAAGCCAACCGCCAGGGGCAGGTTATCGCGCTGCACCGCCAGCCACGCAGCCCACGCCACCAGTGCCACGGTGACAAGGGCCAGCACCAGCCACACCGCACCGGACTCAATGCCGAAGTCGCGCACCAACACCGACTTGATGGACTGCGCTCCCGGATTCGAGTGGTCACCGACGCGGTCGGAGGAGAACATGGCGTCCGTCCAGAAGGCCTTCGCGTCCGGCACCGCAAGCCACCCCACGACGACGGTGACAAGGAACGTGACAATACTCCCGAGCGCCGCCACCCACCGTCGCTGCACCAAAAACAGCAGCCCGAAAAACGCCGGTGTCAGCTTGATCCCGGCAGCCAAACCCACCCCGATACCGGGCAGCCGGTACTTGCCGGTCAGGAAATCCAAACACACCAACACCATGAGCAGGATGTTTACCTGGCCCCAGAACAGGGTGGCGTGCATCGGCTCCGTACCCAGAAGGAAGAAAGCGGCCAAAGCAGGAAGGATGACGGCAAACACCGGCGTCATCTTCACCCCCAGCCGCACGAAGCATAACCACAGCACCAGCAGGGTCCCCAGGATGGACATGGTGTGCCAGAGCACCGTCACCGTGATGTCATCGAGCACGCTCAAGAACGCGAACAGCAGCCCCGAAAACGGCGGGTAGGTAAACGGCAGGTCAAAAATAAGGAACCCGCTGTACAGGTCCTCTCCCGCGATGACACGCTCCCCGCCACGCAGGTAAATCCACAGGTCAAGGGGGATGTCTGTTTTGAAGACACTGTTGTACTCTTCAAAATTCGCCCAGTACCGGTACACAAACACCACGAGCGCAACAAGCAGCGCACCCGCCACCGTTGCCTGACCTGCGAATTGTTTTACACTGCGCTTCTCACCGGTTTCCACAGTGAAAAAGATACCCCCTGGATGGGCAAATCAGCGGAAGGGAACCTCGCCTTGTGTGCGACGTAACTTTCGTGTCCGCAACCGCTCCGGATTTTTAGCCAACTTCTCCATCGTCCGCACGGCACACATCACGTGCGCCTCCTTCGAATTGGAGTAGAAGGCCTGCGCCGCCGCCGGCAACTTCGGCACCGCATGCAACGGCAGATCCGACACCGCCAACAACGTCCCATACGGCACGCGGTAGCGGTAGCCATTCGCCGCGATGGTGGAGGACTCCATGTCCACCGCCACCGCCGTCGACCCCCGCAGCCACGCCCACAGGTCGCGCGGGGTCTGCCACTCCCAGTTGCGGTCATCCGTGGACAGCACCGTGCCCGTGCGCATGAGGGACTGCTCCTCATCCCCATAGACCCGCTTGACGGTCTTCTCCAGCGTCCGCTGAATCTCTGGGATCGCCGGGATGGGCAGCTCCCGCTCAATATGGTTGTTCAGCACGTGGTCGCGCCGCTCATAGGCGTTGCCCAGGATGAGGTCCCCGATCCGCATGCGGGCGTCCAGGCCAGCGCAGTGCCCGATCATGATCCAGCACTCGGGGCGGAGCACCGCCAAACAGTCCGTGATGGTCTTCGCGTTGGACGGCCCCACGCCAATGTTGATCATGGTGACGCCGGAATTGTTCTCCGCCACCAGGTCGTAGCGTGGCATCTGGTAGCTGGAGGTCACGTCAGCAGCCATCTCGTCCACGGACGCAACGTCAGCGGGCGTGATACGTCGCCCATTTGGCAGCAGCAGGGCGGTGTACCGGGTTCCCTCCCGCGCGAGTTCGCTCAAGCCGAAGCGCACGAATTCGCGGGTGTGCATGTCGTAGTTGGTGAACAGGATGTAGCGCTGCACCGAGTCCACTTCGATGCCGGTGTAGTGCTCAATCCGTTCGCAAGCGATGTCGAAACGTTGGGGGCCGAAGTGGAAGAGGGGTTTTTCGGGGCCGTGGAAGGCGTCCCAGTCGGCGTCGATGATGGCATCGTGGACGTCGTCAAGCGTGGGGCGCGGGATGTCAGTGCGGCGTGCTTCGCTGACGGGGCCGTGGCCGCGGATGTATTCGGGCGGAATGCCCACGTCGGAGTAGCCGACCGAGATCTCGCACGGGTAGTTGGTGGCCAGGCATTCGAGCTGGTGGCGCAGGTAGGCCTCCATCATGTCGGGCCGCGAGATCACCGCTGAGTAGGTGCCGGCTTCGTCGACATAGCCGAAGGGTTGGGAGCGGTCGATGGGTTTCCATTCAGTGATGCGCACCGCGATTTTCGGGTACAGCACCTCGTTGTAGCGCGCATAGTCGCCGGTAGCGACGCATTCACGCGCGCGTGCACAGGACGCCGCATACAGCTCTTTTAGCTTATCGACGGCCTCACTCACACTTCCCACTACATCCAACTGCCCCATGCCGTCCAAGCCTATAAGATCCTCGGTGTGAAGAAGCAGTATGTGGCACTGGCGGGCGCCTTTGGGGTGCTCCTGGGCGGTTGCTCGCGGCTGGAGGAGTTGCCGTCGCCTGAGTTGAGACCGGTGTCTGCTGCTCCGGATGGACCACACCTGGAATTGGGCGACCTGGATAAGAAGGTGGCTGTGATTGAGAAGCAGCAGGGTGTCCAGGTGGGCGTGGCGCTTTTCGACGGCACACAGGACATCACCGCAGGTTCCGTGGGCGTCATGCCGGCGTGGTCCACCATCAAAGTGCCCATTGCGTTGGTGGCCCAAGAGCACTGCCCATATGGGGAGAGTGCGCTAGAGGGACTCACAGAGGCGGCCATCGAGTGGTCAGACAATGATGCCACCGATCAGCTGTGGGTCTGCATTGGTTCGGATGCGGAGGCGGGCCGACTGGTGTCAGAGGAGATCGCTAAGAGTGGTGTCACGGTCACCCCGGAGCCTGCATGGGGCACCACATCGTGGACTTTGCCTGGTCAGGCGCGGTACGGGTACCAGTTGGCGGAGGTGCCGGCGGATGACCCGGTGATCGTCGAAATGCGTAAAATTGTGGACGAACATCGCTACGGCCTAGGCCAACTGGATAATGTGCCATTCAAGGGCGGCTGGTCCGATGCACCCGACGGATCATGGCACACCCGCCAATTCGGCTTCATCACGGTTGGCCAGACCACGTACGGCATCGCCATCGCTGCCCGTTCCCTCGACGGCTCCGAGGAAGACTGCCAAGAGGCACTCACCCAGGTCGCCGACTATCTCAAGGAGGCAAAGGTTGACTGAACAAACCACCATTGATCTGCTACGCCAACTCATCCGCAACGCCTGCGTCAATGACCTCACCCCGGATTCCGGCCAGGAGGTACGCAACGCTGAGACCCTGGAAGAGTTCTTTGCCGGCACGGATGTGAAAGTACAGCGTTTTGAGCCGCACCCCGGTCGCGTGTCCGTCGCATTCACCGTCGAAGGGGCGGACCCTGAGGCGGAGCCGTTGACGTTGTTGGGGCATACGGATGTGGTGCCCGTGGATAAGCCAAAATGGACGAAGGATCCGTTCGGCGCGGAAATTGAGAACGGACGTATCTACGGGCGGGGCGCGATGGACATGCTGTTCATCACCGCGGCGATGGCGGCGGTCACGCGCGAAGTGGCGCAGTCGGCGCAGCGGCCGCGCGGCACCCTGACCTTCGTGGGCTGCGCTGATGAGGAGGCCCGCGGTGGACTCGGCGCCGGCTGGATCGCCGAACACGAGCCGGACGCGTTCAGCTGGCGCAACTGCCTCTCCGAGACCTCTGGGTCCCACCTGCCCGACGCTCTCGTTGTGGTCGTGGGTGAGAAGGGTGCGGCGCAACGGCGCATCACTATCCACGGCGACGCCGGCCACGGGTCTGCGCCATATGGGCGGGAGCTGACCGTGGGGCTGGTGGGCGAAGTTGCGCGTCGACTGGCTAGCATCGAGCCCCCTGTTGTCTCCGATGACCTGTGGCAAGGCTACGTCCGTGCCTTCCGCTTCGACCCCTCGACGGAGCAGCAGCTGCTCCGCGGGGAAAACTATGAGGCGCTTGGCCCTCTTGCCCGCTACTCCCACGCCATGAGCCACCTCACCGTGGCGCCGACCGTGATCCGTGCCGGTGGAGCCATCAACGTGCTGCCGTCGAACGCGTACGTTGAACTGGACATCCGTCCGCTGCCTGGGCAGACGCAGGAGGAAGTCGACGAGGTACTGCGGGAAGCGCTCGGCGATTTGGCGGACCGGGTGGAAATCGAGCACTTGATCACTGAAGACGCCACCGTATCCCCCGCCTCCGGGCCGCTGTACGAGGCGATCGTGGAAACCTTCGGGGAGTTCTTCCCCGGCGTGCCCGTCGTGCCGACGATTGCCGCCGGTGGTTCCGACCTCCGCTTCGGCCGCCGCAAAGGTGGAGTGGGCTACGGTTTTGCTCTGCACGCTGCTGGTCGTGGGTTCGGTGAAGTACTCGACCAACTGCACTCGCACGATGAATACGTTGAGATCGAAGATGTGGAACTGACCGCGAAGGCGTACCGCTCTTTGGTGCACAAGTTCGTGTTCTAATTCGCGTTCCAAGGCGAAAGTTTTCTCCCGAACCCCCTGCCCCGAAAGGCAGAAGTGCATTATCTTGGGGGACTATGACAACGCGCCTGCACAATGATTCTGACACGACCATCACAATCAAGAACCCTGCCGACGGCACCATCGTCGGCACCACGAACTACTACGGCGCTGAAACTGCCACGCAGATCGTGGAGCGCGCCCGCGCCAAGCAGCCCGAGTGGGCAGCCACCCCGGTCAAAGAGCGCAAGAAGATCATGCTGCGCTACCACGACCTGGTGCTCAAGCACCAGAACGAACTCCTGGACATCATCCAGGACGAGAACGGCAAGAACCGTCGCGCCGCCTTCGAAGAGGTGCTTGATAACGCGTTGACTGCCCGCCACTACGCCTACCGCGCGGAGAAACTCCTGTCGCCGGACCGCGCGAAGGTGGCATTGCCGATTGCCACCAAGACGCAGGTCCAGTACGCCCCCGTCGGCGTTGTAGGCATCATCGCCCCATGGAACTACCCGCTGGTGCTGGCCATTTCGGACGCCATCCCCGCGATCCTGGCCGGTAACACCGTGGTGCTGAAGCCGGACTCCAACACTCCGCTGACCTCGCTGCGCGCCGCTGAACTGCTCGCCGAAGCAGGTCTGCCCAAGGACGTCCTCACCGTCATCCCTGGCTCCGGCCGCGAAGTGGGCCAAGCTCTCGTGGAGCAAGTCGATTACCTCATGTTCACTGGTTCCTCCGCCACCGGTGCCAAACTCGCTGCCCAGGCCGGTGAACGCCTCATCGGTTTCTCCGGTGAGCTGGGTGGGAAGAATCCGTTGATTGTGACGGCGGATGTGGACGTCGACAAGGCTGTATCTGGCGTACGCCACGCATGCTTCTCCAACACGGGCCAGCTGTGCATCTCCATTGAGCGCATGTACGTCCACCGTGACGTGGCGGATCGGTTTATCCCGGCGTTCGTGCGGTGCGTGGAGAAGATGAAGATCGGCGCGGGCCACGACTGGGACATCGACATGGGCTCCCTCATCTCCGCAGACCACGCCGATACCGTCGCCGAATTCGTCGACGATGCCGTGGCTAAGGGCGCTACCGTCGCCACCGGTGGCAAGCGCCTGCCGAACATCGGGCCTAACTTCTACGCCCCGACCGTGCTGTTGAACGTCCCCGAGGACGCACGCCTGTACCGCGAAGAGGTGTTCGGTCCGGTGGTGTACATCGAGGTCGTCGACTCGCATGAGGAGGCAATCGCGAAGGCCAACGACACCGAGTACGGCCTGAACGCGTCCATCTTCGGCAAGAGCTCCACCGCGCAGGAGATCGCGCGTCACCTCGAAGCCGGCACCGTGAACATCAACGAGGGCTACTCCGCTGGTTGGTCCTCCATCGGCGCCCCCATGGGCGGCTGGAAGCGCTCCGGCGTAGGCCGCCGCCACGGTGACGGGGGCCTGCTCAAGTACACCGAGTCCCGCACCGTCGCCGAACAGCGCATCGTGCCCATCGGTGGCCCGGAAGGCCTGGCTCCCGAGAAATGGGCAGGCCTACTCACGGCCGCACTGAAGTACGGCCGCGACATCCTGCGCTAATGAACTCCCATACAGGAGTGTCATAGCTCCGTAGAGGTGGATGGTGTTGGATACCAGGTGCCCGCGTGGGCAGTGAAGTGCCCCGAGTTTTGTTCCTAGGCATTTGCCTTGATTTCTATTTTTGCTTGGGGCGGGTTCTGCTTCCAAAATTCGGTTTCCACCTCGACCGGGGTTCGGTATCCCAAGCTTTGGTGAAGCCTTGTCTCGTTCCACCATGACACCCACTCGAACGTCGCGATTTCTACCTCGACAACGTCATTCCACCTGCGGGTATGGATCAGCTCGTTCTTGTAGGATCCGTTGACGTTTTCAGCAAGAGCATTGTCGTAGGAGTCACCGACAGTTCCGGTGGAAGCTGTAATGCCGTGTTGGGTAAGTCGCTCGTTGTAGACCACGCTGACGTACTGCGATCCGTGATCCGAATGGTGAATGAGACCTGTTGTTTCCTCAGCACACACGATCGCCTGCTTGAGAGCTTGCAACGGCAGTGCTTCGGTGCGCATGGAATCTGATAACGCCCACCCAACGATCCGTCGAGAGTAAACGTCGGTGACAAACGCGGCGTACACAAAGCCTTTCTTCGTGCGCACATACGTAATGTCGGCCACCCACAGTTTATTCGGGCCCTGAGCTTTGAATTCACGCTCGACTAAGTCCGGGCGCAGATCAGGCACGTTAGCTTTTCGGGTTGTGATAGGTGATCCGCCTTTGCCTTTGCCAGAAACACCGGCCAAGCGCATCAGCCGGGCGGTTTGTTCACGCCCGATATCAATTCCGTCGCGGCGGAGAGCATGCCACATTTTCCGCACGCCGTAGACGCCGTAATTATCCCGATGAACAGTTCTAATGCGGTCGATCAGCACAGCATCGCGAAGGCGACGAGCACTTAATCCACGGGCCTTGGACTGGCGATAACCACGCGAGGTGATAAACCCACCAGCCCGGTTATTCTTCAACGTCTTACAAATGAACTCGACAGAGAAACGATTCCGGTATTTATCGATGAACCGGATCATTTCCGACGTTTCGGGTCGAGTTCCGACGCGAAAAAAGCCGAGGCAGCCTTCAGCAGCTCGTTAGTGTCGCGTAGCTCTTGATTTTCACGGCGTAGCCTCGCGTTTTCGGCGGCCAAGTCTTCAGGCACAGGTTCTGGGATGTTTCCCGCACGGCGGGCCTGCTGGGTCCATTGGCGAGCCGTGTGCCATGAAACTGAAGCGTCCTGGGTTTAGTTCCTACCTCTGCTAAGGAAGGATTGGCACTATGCCCAGAAAGTATTCCGTCGAATTC
>NZ_JASPJK010000079.1 GCF_030232265.1 Corynebacterium sp. MSK041 | reverse complement strand
CAGAGGACCCGGGGACCAAATCTTCAGAGCACGAGGCGTCTGGTCAACAACCACGGGGCGACTGATTTGCCAGTCCCTATGAATGAAGGCATTCGTGACGGCCTCGTCAATCGCCTGGGCAGGGAAGCGTGGGATCGCGGTTTCCTGCCCATCATCAAACTGCACTCTTTCAATTTCTTGACTTGCGCGCTCCCTGATTAGGCGGCGCAGCCGGGGAAGCGCAGTCAACAGC
>NZ_JASPJK010000078.1 GCF_030232265.1 Corynebacterium sp. MSK041 | reverse complement strand
CTTCCTGGCCGAACAGGGCTTCGACTACGTGTTTATCGACTGCCCGCCCTCCCTTGGCCTGCTCACCATCAACGCGATGACCGCGGTGGATGAGGTCCTCATCCCGATCCAGTGCGAATACTACGCGCTCGAGGGCGTAGGCCAGCTGCTCAACAACATCTCGATGATCCGCGAGAACCTCAACAAAAACCTGCACATCAGCGCCGTCCTCTTGACCATGTACGACGGCCGCACGAAGC
>NZ_JASPJK010000077.1 GCF_030232265.1 Corynebacterium sp. MSK041 | reverse complement strand
AGTAGAAGTAGGCATATCAGTTACGTCCTGTTAGTTGAAGTACACCGCAATAGCGTCACCACGGGTGCGCGCCGCAGTATAAAAATCAGTGAGAATGTCAATAGCGTCAACTTCCTCGAAGTCATCAGGATCAAGACCTTCGAGCACATGAGCAAAATCAGCGACCTGCTCAGGGGTATTAATACGCATTCCATCCGTAAGGTCTTGCCCATCCCAGTCAGCAGCACCAAAAACAATGCC
>NZ_JASPJK010000076.1 GCF_030232265.1 Corynebacterium sp. MSK041 | reverse complement strand
GGCAGTTGGAGCGTCATCAGGTCAATGCGTGGATGCCTGTTCTTGATGAGGCTAAACGGGTTACCCGGCCGGAACTTTCTGCGGAATAATATTTAAGGAGACGATACGATGATTATTCCGATTTATATTGCTTTTGGTGCTGATGAGTACACCATTCTTAATGATGGTGGTGTTGAGCAGCGGCGTGATGCGATTACAGGTGCGATTGAGACCTCTTCGCATCCTGTGACTGATATCGAT
>NZ_JASPJK010000075.1 GCF_030232265.1 Corynebacterium sp. MSK041 | reverse complement strand
TGGGCAACGATGCGCCATCGTTGGTCCTTTGGAAGATTTTTCACATGCGCCTGCAAACCGAACGGATCACAAACATATCCGGCGTGATCAACATAGCCCTGTGCAGATGCTAACCGCGGCGCTAAGCCAAGCGGATCCTGCGCGTTATAAATTCCAGCAGACGGACAATAGTACCGGAACCTGTTATACGCCCACCCCGATTCCGAATCCAAATACTGTCCTGCGAAAAGCAGCGGCGTCGACGT
>NZ_JASPJK010000074.1 GCF_030232265.1 Corynebacterium sp. MSK041 | reverse complement strand
CTGCATCATTTTCGACGGTCGCGGGGACATCGTGAGCCGCAGCCAGCTGCCACACGAGCAGATCTTCCCGCATCCGGGCTGGGTGGAGCACGATCCGGAGGAGATCCGGCTCAACATCCGTCGCGTCATGGCCGACGCCGCTGCCTCCGAGGACATCACCCCGGACGAGATCGCGGCCGTCGGCATCACCAATCAGCGTGAAACCACGGTGATCTGGGACCGGGCCACCGGCGAGCCGATCTACAA
>NZ_JASPJK010000073.1 GCF_030232265.1 Corynebacterium sp. MSK041 | reverse complement strand
ACGAGTATTTCCGCTCGCGGAGCCGGTGACTGACGTGCAAAGGAAGAAAGCATGACCGACAAGCAGCAGAGTTCCCAACCCCAGACCGGGGCTGCCCGCCCGAAGCCGGGCCCACGCCCAGGCCCGGGTGCCATGCCCAAAAAGGTGAAGCCCACCCCGGGGATGAAGGCGCAAGCTCCTGTGTCAGTACACCCGGTCAGGTCCAATCCAGCGGACTTCGGGCGAGTCGACGCCGACGGTGCGGTGTGGCTG
>NZ_JASPJK010000072.1 GCF_030232265.1 Corynebacterium sp. MSK041 | reverse complement strand
ACCACCAACGAAGAAGAAACAGCTGCCTAACCATGAGGTAGCTCCACTACGTGTCCACCATTTGCGGGCAACCCCACTCAGACGACATTTTATGAACAACAATATCGTCGTTAGCAAGTACAGTACTAGCCACATGAGTGTCCCCCCGGACAAACAAGTTCAGCTTCGTCCCAGGGTGTCAGATGCGGGTTTTTGGTACCGGTGTTCCGGAGACCCGGTACTGCCGTGTTCCGGGTAGTTGGTACCGGGGCCG
>NZ_JASPJK010000071.1 GCF_030232265.1 Corynebacterium sp. MSK041 | reverse complement strand
AACGGGAAGTCCGCGACCTTCATGCCGAAGCCGCTGGCCGGCGATAACGGTTCGGGTATGCACGCGCACCAGTCCCTGTGGAAGGACGGCGAGCCGCTGTTCCACGACGAGAACGGTTACGCAGGGCTGTCTGATACCGCCCGCTACTACATCGGCGGCATCCTGGAGCACGCTGGCGCGGTGCTGGCGTTCACCAACCCGACGCTGAACTCCTACCACCGTCTGGTGCCGGGTTTCGAGGCTCCGATCAACCTGGTGT
>NZ_JASPJK010000070.1 GCF_030232265.1 Corynebacterium sp. MSK041 | reverse complement strand
CACCGGGAGGATGCGCACCCCGTGGCGGCGGGCGTCCGCGATCAGCGACTGCGGCGAGTAGAATCCCATCGGCTGGGCGCGCAGCAGCGCCACGCAGAACTCCGCCGGATAGTGGTATTTAAACCACGCGGAGTAGTAGACGAGCGCAGCGAAGGACTGCGAGTGGGACTCCGGGAAGCCATAGGCCGCAAACGCCGTGATCTTCTCCCACAACCGGTCCGCGACCTCCCCGGCGATCCCGTTGGTGCGCTCCAGCCCCTCATAGAAG
>NZ_JASPJK010000006.1 GCF_030232265.1 Corynebacterium sp. MSK041 | reverse complement strand
TTGAGCCGCTACCGGATGCTCACTGAAGCGCTACCGGATAGTCACGACACTGCTACCAAATAGCCGGTCGCAACACTAATCTCAAATTCCACCCCGACGGCATATTGCGTACCAACTGCAACTACTGAAACACCTAAGTTTGCCAAACTGCCAATTTTTGAGCCTAAAACGCCCGTTTTCAGCCTATTTGGCAAACTTAGGTGTTACAGATGTGATTTGCCCGCCGGCGACAGGTCGGACGGAAACGCGTTTAGCGGTTGCCGCCTGGAAACGCCCTTGCAAGCGACAACGCGTGCTGCTTCCGTGTCCCGCTTGGCCTCGCTTGGGTCCTGAGCGCTCGCCCCCGCGTACATCTGTGTAGATAGTTACATTGCGCTGGTAACTATCAAAAAATAGAAATTATCTACCAGGGATTTCATCCGAGCCGATTTTTCGCAATGTAACCGTCTGCACACACGCAGCGAAAGAGAGCGACCAAGGATAACCCTCGCCACCCCCCTTAACCCAAAGGCGTCACGGATTCGGGCATCAAAAAATCCGCCCCGGCATGTAGCCAAGACGGATTCTATGAACCTTGTGTAGAGCTAGACGCTCAACATCAGTCTTACTTGAAGTTCTTCTGAGCGAAGGTGATCACGTTAGCGATCAGACCCAGGATAGCGGTGAAGACGGCGATCCAAGCGGTGATGAGCTTCGGATCGAGCTGACCCTTTTCGTTGTAGAAAAGCTCCTTCATGAAGTCAGAAGCAGAGGACTTCTCGTTCTCGTTTTCGCTCTCGTCCTTGTTGCTGCTTCCCTGGCCGCTGCCCTTGTTCTCGTCCTTAGATGGGGTGTCCCCGCCGGGCTGGTTGGTGCCGGCGGTCTGGTTGGTACCGGCGTTCTCCTCAGCGAATGCCGGTGCGGCAACAACGCCGGAGACGGAAACGACAGCAGCGGTTGCTGCGGCGAGGAGGCTCTTACGGATCTTCATGCGTAGCCCTTTCAGTGACTGCAATTCATTGATGACGTTGGCTACTCTACAAGTGGTAACGAGGTGTTGCAAGGCCTAGAAAAAGCTGTGTGCCAGGGATTGCACAGGATTCTTAAATCGTGCTTATTTATTTGGGGTTATTAGTGGGTTTCTAGTGTTTATCCTGAGAGGGTCACATAAAGAACACCGCCACGTGTGAGGGAACTCACATGGCGGTGTCGGGGATGTGGGGGGTGAAGGGACTAGGCGATCGTTGCCTTCTTGATCTTCACTTCTTCCTTCGGGGCGCCATCGCCGCTACCTATTGGGGACTGGCCGTCCTCGGCGATACCAGCTTCAGCGATCTTGTCCAGGGTGGCCAGGCCTTCCTCGCTAATGGTGCCGAAGTAGGTGTAGGCGGGTGCCAGCGGGGATTCACCGTAGTTGAGGAAGAACTGGGAGCCGTTGGTGTCCGGGCCAGAGTTGGCCATGGCGACGGTGCCGCGCTCGTAGATAACGGACGCGTTGGTGTTCTCTGCGTCATCATCAACCGGGTACTCGTCGGCGAACTGGAAGCCAGGGCCGCCAGCGCCAGTGCCGGAAGGGTCACCGCACTGAAGGACGTTGATACCGCCGGATGTCAGGCGGTGGCAGATGGTGTCGTCGTAGTACTTCTCCTGCACCAAGTACTCAATGGCATTCACCGTGCAGGGGGAGACAGAACGATCCAGGGTGAGTCCAATCGGGCCGGCGGAGGTATCAAACTCAACATCGACGGTGCCGGTGGTGGAGACGTTCTCGTGCTTGGGCAGGCCCTTGAAGAACTCGTCGCGGTCATCCTTGGTGTAGGTGCAGGTGACCGTCTCTGCCAGCGGGGTGGAGCGCTTCTTGGACAGGGCTACGGGAGTGATGTCCTCGGACGGATCAGTGGACTGCTCGCTGGATTCCTCAGCAGTGATCTCCTCATCCGAATCCCACGTTGCAGCGAAGTAGATGCCGCCACCGACGAGTGCCAGCACCAGGACGGCAAGTGCGGCGATAGACCACGGCTTGCTCTTCTCCTTGCGGTCGCGGGCCTTGAGCTCGCGGTCAAGTTCTTTCAGTGCGTCTTTGCCGCGCTGGGCGTTGTTCGTCACTTTGACGGACCTCCACTTGTGGATTGTTCGGTTCATGTGTGGCCACGGTCGAGTTGGCCGGGCCTGATGCAGATAAACAGTATCAGCATAAAGGTGGTGAATCTGCGCGGGCGCCTGCACCGGTTGCGAGGAATCTCTACGCTAGGGAGGCATGGCTACCGTAACTTTTAAAAATGAACCGACTACAACCTCTGGTGAGCTGCCCGCAGTAGGGGAGGCTCTGCCAGCTTTCGAGCTCGTTGGCGGTGACATGGGCACGCTGACGGACAAGGACTTCGCAGGTAAGAAGATTGTGCTCAACATCTTCCCGTCCCTGGACACCGGTGTGTGCGCTCAGTCTGTCCGCGCTTTCAATGAACTCGCAGCCAACTTCGAGGACACTGTTGTGCTGTGCGTGTCTAAGGATCTGCCCTTCGCGCAGCAGCGCTTCTGTGCAGCTGAAGGTATTGAGAATGTCGTCAGTGCATCTGCTTTCCGTTCCACCTTTGGTGAGGACTACGGGGTGATCTTGCAGGGCTCCCCGATCAAGGGTCTGCTGGCGCGTTCCGTTGTTGTGACCGATGCAGACCACAAGATTGTGCACACCGAGCTCGTTCCGGAGATCGCCAATGAGCCGGACTACGAGGCAGCGAAGAAGGCACTGGAGAGCTAAATGCAGATCCAGGGACTCGCCGGCGGCCCCTTCCAGACCAATACCTACGTCGTTGTAGGCAAGCCTGGTGCCAATGGCCGGCCGGAAGCCTTTGTCATTGATCCGGGTAAGGATATGGCGGGGCCGGTGCGGGAGGTCGTCGATAAGGCGGGCGCTGATCTTGTGGCCGTGGTGCTCACGCATGGGCACATTGACCACACGCGAGATTGCGCGGAGTTCGGTGTGCCGGTGTACATCCACCCGAACGATGAAGTGATGCTGGACCCTAAGTGGGGTGCACCGGGGAACTTTGGACAGATCTTTGAGGTTGATGCGATGAAGCAGCCGGAGGATCTCCGCCACGTTGAGATCGGAAGCATGGAATTTGCTGGTCTTGGCTTCCGCACGGTGCATGCGCCGGGGCATTCGCCGGGCTGCGTGCTGTTCATCGCGGAAGATGAGGACGTGGTGTTTGCCGGTGACGTACTGTTTGCTGGTTCGATCGGGCGTACTGATCTGCCGTTGTCGGACCCCGCAGCCATGGACGGCACGCTAGCTGGGCCTGTGTGGGACTTGGACGACAAACTGACTGTCTTGCCCGGACATGGCCCCATGACCACCGTGGCGCGGGAGCGCGCGACCAACCCATATCTCAAGGCGGCGGGGCAGGGGCGCTAAGATCGCCAACGTGACCACCGAAAAGAGCGAAAAGTTTCAGCCCCTCTCCGCGCCGAAAGGCGTGCCGGATTATGTGCCCCCGGCTTCAGCGACGTTCCATGCGGTGCGTTCGGAGTTTGTGAAGCAAGCACATCTGGCCGGCTACCAGCACATTGAGCTGCCGGTGTTTGAGGACACAACGCTGTTCGCTCGCGGTGTGGGTGAGTCCACCGATGTGGTGTCGAAGGAGATGTACACCTTCGCCGACCGTGGTGACCGCTCGGTAACCCTGCGCCCGGAGGGTACTGCCGGTGTCATGCGTGCGGTCATCGAACATAACTTGGACCGTGGCCAGCTGCCGGTCAAGCTCAACTACTACGGCCCGTTCTTCCGCTACGAGCGCCCGCAGGCTGGCCGTTACCGCCAGCTCCAGCAGGTCGGTGTTGAGGCGATCGGCGTGGACGATCCGCTTCTGGATGTCGAGGTTATCGCACTGGCCGACCGCTGCTACCGCGCCATCGGCCTGACAGGCTTCCGCCTGGAGCTGACCAGCTTGGGCGACCGCAACTGCCGCCCCGCCTACCGTCAGAAGCTGCAAGACTTCCTGCTTGACCTGCCCCTGGATGAGGAGACCCGCCACCGCGCGCAGATCAACCCGCTGCGCGTGCTGGATGACAAGCGCCCGGAGGTCCAGGAGATGACCGCCGATGCGCCACTCATGCTCGATCACCTCGACGACGATTGTCGTGAGCACTTCGAAACCGTCACCGGTTCCCTCGATGAACTGGGCATTAAGTACGTGATCAACCCGCGCATGGTGCGTGGCCTGGATTACTACACCAAGACCTGCTTCGAATTTGTCCACGACGGTCTCGGAGCCCAATCCGGCATCGGCGGCGGTGGCCGCTACGACGGTCTCATGGCTCAGATCGGCGGCCAGGATCTGTCCGGTATCGGCTTCGGTCTCGGCGTTGACCGTTCGATCCTCGCGCTCGAAGCTGAAGGTGTCACGCTCGACGGCGTGGATCAGCGTGTGCAGGTCTACGGTGTCGCCATCGGCGCAGAAGCCACCAAGAAGATGGCCTTGCTTATCGACGAACTCCGCGCCAACGGCATCTCCGCCGACATGGCCTACGGTGGCCGTGGCCTCAAGGGTGCGATGAAGGGTGCGGACCGCTCCGGTGCACACACCGCACTCGTCCTCGGTGACCGCGAGCTCGAAGCCGGCGAAGTCACCTTGAAGAACCTCGAGGACCACTCCCAGAAGACCGTCGCACTGGATGCCGGGGCGATCATCGACGCGATCTTCCTTTAAGGGGCAGCGCCCCTTAAAGGAAGGAAGTTAGGGAAGGAAGGGTGGCGAGGATTGTCCTTGGCCGCTTTCCTTCGCTGGGCTGTGTAAAGTTTTACATCGCGAAAAAGTGGCTCGGATGAATCCACAGGTAGAAAATTTCTACTATTTGATAGTTACCGGAGCAATGTAAAATTTTACACCGAGGTACGCGGGGGCGAGTGCTCTGTCCCTCAAAGGGGAAGGGGCAGAGGGGGTCGGGGTAACCCCTAGAAAACTACGGGTCAAGGGGTTTGACCCGTAGAAAATTATCGCTTAGGTAGTGGATGTAGGAAACCGGATTGGTTTAGCACTCGGTGATACTCACCGGGAATCCCAGCTGTACCGCAAGACCGCCGAGGGAAGTTTCCTTGTATTTGGTCTTCATGTCGCGGCCGGTGGTGGCCATGGTCTCGATTGCGTCGTCAAGCGTGACGATGTTGGTGCCGTCGCCCCATTTGGCTAGGCGCGCCGCGTTGATGCTTTTGACAGCGCCGATGGCATTGCGTTCGATGCAGGGGACTTGGACAAGGCCGCCGACGGGATCGCAGGTAAGGCCAAGATTGTGCTCCAGGGCGATCTCAGCGGCGTTTTCTACCTGAGCTGGGTTGCCACCGAGGATGGCGCACATGCCGGCGGCGGCCATGGCTGAGGCGGAGCCGACTTCACCCTGGCAGCCGACCTCCGCACCGGAGATGGATGCGTTGGTTTTGATGATGGCGCCAATAGCGCCGGCGGTGAGGAGGAACTCGCGGGCACGGGCAGGGGAGAAGTCAGCGGTGAAATCGCGGCAGTAGTGCATGACGGAGGGGATGATGCCGGCAGCACCATTAGTGGGGGCGGTGACAACGCGGCCGTGGGCAGCGTTTTCCTCATTGACGGCCAAAGCGTAGAGGTTGACCCACTCCATAGCGTCAAGGCCTTCGGAGTTGTGGCGTTTTTGCTCACTGGTCAGGAGTGCGTACATGCGGGGTGCGCGGCGTCGGACGTTCAATCCACCTGGCAGGGTGCCTTCGGTGGAGATGCCGTTTTTCACGCACTCCTGCATGGCAGACCACACGCCATCCAAGTGGGCGGTGTATTCGGTTTCTCCGTGGGTGATGGTCTCATTGTGGGCGATGACCTCGGCGATAGTGAGGCCTGTGCGGTCGCACACGTCGAGTAGATCCGCGGAGGAATTGAAAGCATGGAGCTCATCGGGCTGCGAGTGAGTTTGTTTCTCTTCTGCCTCCGCAACCGCAGTCGCGGCGGCAATGCCGGAGCTAGCGCCTTCACCAGCTGCTTCCTGCATGGCGGCGCGGTCCATGATGAAACCGCCGCCGACGGAGTAGTACTCAGTTCGGCTGGCCAGGCGGGTGCCTCGTGCATCCCATGCATCGAAGATGAGGCAGTTGGGGTGCTCTGCAACAGGCTTGGGGTTGAAGGTGAGCTCGTAGTCGATGGTGCCGTCCGGGCCGCTGATGGTGCCCTTGGCAGGGATGGGGTCGCCGGGCACGGGTTCCACGGTCTGATCAGTGGTCAGTGGGGTATAGCCGACAAGCCCCAGCAGAACAGCGCGGTCAGTGCCGTGGCCCACGCCGGTTGCGGCGAGGGAACCACGCAGCTCAACATGGACTTCTGCCGGAAGTTGGCCGAGCTTTTCCACGAAGGCGGCGCTTGCTCGCATTGGGCCCACGGTGTGTGAAGACGACGGGCCGATGCCAATGCTGAAAAGGTCAATGACACTAACACGATGCGATGCCATGCCAACGAGGGTAGCGCGGATTCACATGAGCATGATCGACCCACTAGGGGCACACCGGCCACAAGCCTTTCGGTGTTAGTCTGGGACATAGGTTTGAACCGCACATTACGGACAGGTTTGTGCCACCCACTAGAGGAGATACACATGGCTACAGTGACCTACGACAAGGCGACGAGGATTTATCCAAAGGCGACGACAGCGAGCGTCGATAAGCTTGAGCTTGATATCGCTGACGGTGAGTTCCTTGTCCTCGTTGGGCCGTCGGGCTCCGGCAAATCCACCGCACTGCGCATGCTCGCGGGCTTGGAGGAGACGAATGAGGGCCGCATTTTCATCGGGGAGCGTGATGTCACGGATGTATCCCCCAAGGACCGCGATATTGCGATGGTCTTCCAGAACTACGCTTTGTACCCGCACATGACCGTGCGCGAGAACATGGGCTTTGCTCTGAAGATCGCCGGAATGGACAAGGATGAGATCAACCGTCGCGTCGAGGACGCGGCGAAGACGCTGGATCTGACGCAGTACCTGGACCGCAAGCCAAAGGCACTGTCTGGTGGTCAGCGTCAGCGCGTGGCCATGGGCCGTGCCATTGTGCGTGAGCCACAGGTCTTCCTCATGGATGAGCCTCTTTCCAACCTGGATGCGAAGCTGCGTGTGCAAACGCGTACGCAGATTGCCAGCCTGCAGCGCCGCATGGGTGTGACCACGATCTATGTCACGCACGATCAGACGGAGGCGCTGACGATGGGTGACCGCATTGCTGTGCTGAACTTTGGTGTGCTGCAGCAGGTGGGCACCCCACGTGAGCTGTATGAAGAGCCGGAAAATGTCTTTGTGGCAGGCTTCATTGGCTCCCCGGCGATGAACCTGTCCACCTTCAACGTGGAGGGCAACCTGGCCACCCTGGGTGAGGCATCGATTCCACTGGCAGAAGAGCACCTTGCGGCAATGACCCCAGAGGACAACAACCAGATCATCCTCGGCTTCCGCCCAGAGGCACTCACCGTGGTGGATTCCAGTACGCAGCACACCGTGCCAGTGCAGGTGGACTTCACTGAAGAGCTTGGCTCTGATTCTTATGTCTACGGCAGCCTGGTAGGCGGGCAGTGGCGTGAGGAGGGCACGGATGATGCTGCGGCCGGCCAGATTGTGGTGCGCGTTGCACCGATGTCTGGTTTCAGCAAGGGTGACATCATCCACGTGACCATCAATGAAGGTGGCCTGCACGCCTTTTCCAAGTCAACCGGCAAACGTATTTAGTAGCCGGGTCCGAACGCCACGAAAGAACTGCCGTGTCCGAGAGAATGAGCGTCCAGTCGCCGGCCTACGCCAAAGTGCTGTTAGGCCTGCCCTGGGCAATCCCGCTCGCGGACTGGCCTGATGAGCTCCTCGCCGCCTACCCGCGGGGTATTTCACGTCACACCGTCCGCTTGGTCTCCATCGATGGCATGGCTTTAGCCATCAAGGAGATCGGCGAATCGGTGGCGTACCACGAGTACCGTACGTTGAAAAAGCTGCGAGACTTGGATATTCCGTGTGTGAAACCAGTTGCTGTGATCGCGCAGCGCACGAACGATTCCCGCGCTGAAGAGCTCACGCCGTGCCTGGTCACCGAGCACCTTGAGTTCTCCTTGCCTTACCGTGATGTGTTCAGTCGATCGCTCGCGCCGGGCACGGTGAACAAACTCATTCGCGCACTGGCCATGTTGTTGGTGCGGCTGCATCTGCTCAACTTCTATTGGGGCGATGTGTCCTTGTCCAACACGCTTTTCCGCCGGGATGCGGACGAGTTTTCGGCGTACCTCGTGGATGCGGAGACAGGGGAGTTCCATTCCCCATTGTCTGAAGGGCGCAGGCTTTACGACGTCGAGGTGGCCCGCGTCAACATCATCGGCGAACTGATGGACCTTCAAGCAGGTGGGTTCATCGCCGACACAGTTGACGTGATTGCCCTGGGCAACGCGGTGGATGCGATCTACCACGAGCTGTGGGAGCTCATGACAAAAGAGCTCGTGGTGGAAGGCGATGCGTTCAGCCAGATCGCCGAGCACATTGAAAAGATCAACTCCCTTGGTTTTGATATCGGGGAAACAGAAATCACCCATGAGCAGACGCGGCGGGACGCTGACGGCAACACCGTTGATGTGTACCGGGTGAGCATCGAGCCATCGGTGTTTTCCACTGGCTTCCACAGCCGCAAGCTGAAAAAGCTCACAGGCCTTGATGTACAGGACCGCCAAGCGCAGCGCCTGCTCAGTGAGATGGAGGTCTACCGTGCGTTACACCACGGCGACACGCTGTCTTTGGAAGACGTGGCACTGGACTGGCTGGTGAACAGGTATGAGCCAGTGGTGGCGCTCACCCCAGCACCGTTGCGCACCAAGCTAGAACCCGCGCAGGTCTTCCACGAGATCTTGGACCACCGCTGGTTCATCTCCGAAAACGAACAGCGCTACGTCCCTTTGGAGGAAGCCGCCAAGTCTTACTTCCGCACTATTTTGCCGGAACGTCCCGATGAGGCTCGGATTTATAGTGCGTTGAGCCCTGATGATTCGGATATACCGGATGATCCAGATAGTCCAGACGACCCAGACGGGTTAGCGCCCGATAGTTCTTAAAAATGAAGAACAGAAACATGAGAAGAATTCCTACGAAGAGCGAGGTTCATGCGATGAAACACTCCACGCGCACAGTGGCTGTTTTAGCCACGATCGGGTTGAGTACGTTATGTCTTTCCGCATGTGGGCAGAACAATGGCCCGAGCGTGTACTACCTGAATTTCAAGCCTGAGCAAGCGAAAACGTTTGAGCTCATTGCTCAGGAGTACACCGAGGAAACCGGTGTTCCGGTGAAGGTGGTTACCGCCGCTTCTGGTTCCTACATGCAGACACTCAAGGCGGAGATGGCTAAGTCCAATGCGCCAACCCTGTTCCAGATCAATGGGCAGGAAGGCTACGGCGTGTGGAAGAACTACCTCGCCGATATGTCTGATTTTGAGATCACGGAGGCTCTGCAGGAGGATGCGCAGCCGATCAAGGATCCGCAGGGCAAGGTTGTGGGCGTGCCCTTTGCTATGGAGGGCTTTGGCATTCTCTACAACGAGGAAATCCTAGACGCCTACTTCGCCCTTCCGGGCGCGAAGATCACCTCCATGGATGGTGTGAAGTCCTTCAACGACCTGAAGGTCCTCGCGGAGGACATGCAGGCATACAAGGAGGAGCTGGGTATCAACGGCGCGTTTGCCGCAACCTCACTCGGCGCGGGTGAGGAGTGGCGGTGGACAAACCACTTGATGAACGGCCCGATTCACTACGAGATCGTTGACCGCGACATCCAGGAATTCGCGGATATGGAGGAAATGGAGTTCCTCTACGGCGATAACTACCGGAATCTGTTTGACCTTTACCTGCAGAACTCCACGGTGAAGCCGAGTCTTGCATCAGCTCGTGCTGTGTCTGATTCCATGGCGGAATTCGCCACCGGCAAGGCGGCGATGGTGCAGAACGGTAACTGGGCGTGGAGCCAAATCTCCAGCGAGGGTGGCAACGTGGTCAAGGAGGACAAGATCAAGTTCATGCCCATGTACATGGGGCTGCCCAATGAGGAAAACGTAGGCATCAACGTGGGTACGGAAAACTTCTTCAGCGTGAATGCCAAGGCGAGTGAGGAAGACCAGCAAGCGACCCGCGACTTCCTCGCGTGGCTCTTCCTGTCTGATCGTGGCAAGGAGATCGTGGTCAACGACTTGGGCTTCATCGCGCCGTTCAAGAATTACAACGAGGAGGATGTGCCGGATGATCCGCTGGCGCGTCAAGTCCAGGAAGCGCTTAGCAGCGACTCCGTGGAGGCTCTGCCGTGGGACTTCCAGTTCTCCCCAAACCAGCAGTTCCGTGACCTGTTTGGCCAGAACCTCGCCCAGTACGCCAACGGCAGAATGCCGTGGGAGGATGTGGTGAGCAGGCTTCAAACGGATTGGAAGTATGAGATGGCTAACCAGATTGCACTGCTGGATTAGGCACAACGGGACTAAGCGAGAGGTCACATCATGCAAGACACATTGAAAAAATTCTTTCCCATTTTTGTGCTGCCAACTCTGATCGCGTTTGCCATCGCGTTCTTTGTTCCGTTCCTCGTGGGCACAGCTCTTTCTTTCACTAGCTTTACCACGATTACGGATGCCACCTGGGTTGGCCTAGACAACTACGCGCGGGTGTTCAGCGAGCGCGAAGGCTTCGTCTCCGCGCTGTTGTTCACGGTGGCCGTGGCGGTGGTGTCCATCATCACTGTCAACGTCATCGCCTTTGCTGTGGCGTGGACGTTGACCCGCAAACTGCGCGGCACCAACTTCTTCCGCACCGTGTTTTTCATGCCCAACCTAATTGGTGGCATCGTGCTGGGCTACACCTGGCAGTCCATGATCAACGCGGTGCTGGCCAATTATGAGACAACGATCTCTGCGGACTGGCGCTTTGGCTATGCCGGTCTGATCATTCTGATGAACTGGCAGTTGATCGGCTACATGATGATCATTTACATCGCCGGACTGCAAAACGTTCCGCCGGAGCTCATTGAGGCCGCGGAGATTGATGGTGTGTCCAAGTGGCAGCAGCTGTGGCACGTGACTATTCCGCTCATGATGCCGTCTATCACGATCTGCCTCTTCCTCACCTTGTCCAACACGTTCAAGGTCTATGACCAAAACTTGGCGCTCACCGATGGCGCACCTGGTGGGTCGACAGAGATGGTCGCCCTCAACATCGTCAAAACCATGTTCAACCGAGTGGGCGCTGAAGGCGTCGGCCAGGCCAAGGCGGTCATTTTCGTCGTGGTCGTTGTTGCCATCGCGATGTTCCAGCTCCGCGCGACGCGCAGCCGCGAAGTGGAGGCTTAAATCATGACAACCAGTATCTCTACCCCCAACAGTGCGAAAGCAGCTGAGCCGACCAAGAACGCTGTTGCGGATGAATCAACGGTGTCCAGTGGCGCCAAGGGGCTGATCTACGCGGTGCTGATCTTCCTCACCGTCGTGTTTTTGGGCCCGATCTTCTTCATCCTGCTCAACTCGTTTAAGGATCGTTTTGCCATTTCGACGAATCCTTTTGCTCTACCCGTCGGTGAGCTGTGGGCGGGGCTGACCAATTACATCACCGGTGTTCAAGGTGAAGGTTTTGGCTGGGCTATCGTGTGGTCGTTTGTGATCACGATCAGCTCGGTTGTTGTCATCGTGTTCTTCTCCGCCATGACCGCGTACTACATCACCCGTGTGAAGACGTGGTGGACGAATGCTTTGTACTACACCTTCGTGTTCTCCATGGTCATTCCATTCCAGATGGTCATGTTCCCCACAGTGGTCATCGCTGACCGTCTGGGCTTGGCCAACCCGCTGGGCATGGTGGTTCTGTACCTGGGCTTCGGCGCAGGTCTGTCGGTGTTCATGTTCTCCGGCTTCATCAAATCCATCCCGCTGGAAATCGAGGAAGCAGCGGTTATCGACGGCTGCTCGCCGCTGTCCACGTTCTTCCGCGTGGTCATGCCGATGTTGAAGCCAACGGCGATCACCGTGGCTATTTTGAACGCCATGTGGATCTGGAATGACTACCTGCTGCCGTACTTGGTCATTGGTTTGTCCACGCCGTACCGCACCATCCCCGTTGTCATCCAGCAGTTCATCGGCTCCCAGGGTGACCGTGATCTGGGTGCGATGATGGCCATGCTGGTGCTTGCCATCACGCCAATCATCATCTTCTACGTGGCTGCCCAGAAGCACATCATCGAAGGTGTGGCTGCTGGTGCCGTGAAGGGCTAATCCAACGGTTTAACCATGCAGGCCTTTCACCCGGACTCGAAGTTCATGGCCGCCTTCAACCTGTTCGCCGACATTGTCATCGTGAACATGTTGTTGATGGTCGCCTCACTGCCCGTCATCACCGGTGGGGCGGCAATGCGTGCTGCCAACGTTGTGGTGGGGGACATGGTGCAAGGCAAGGGGTCCCGTTACGGGTTGGCCTTCATCCGCCAACTCACCGTGGAGTGGAAGAACGCCACCATCTACTGGCTGGGCCTTCTTGCTGCGATTGCTCTTTTGGCGTACCAACAATTCGTGGTTTTCCAAGCTGGAGTGACAGGAGTCGCTCTCATTGTCATCCAAGGGTTAGCACTCGCCGGCGCCTTCATCATCGCCGGGATTAGTGTGTGGTTCTTCGCCTTGGCATCGCTTCAGAGCAGCGATGCCGAAACAAAGGAGATTGAATCGGATCAGGCTTTGGCGCAGACTGCCGGTACGGCGGTGCAGTGCACGTTCCGGTATCTCGGATACACCGTGGCTGCGGTAGCTGTTCTTGTGGCAGCGGTTGTTGTCACCGTGAAACTCCCCGTGGCGCTGTCTATCCCGCTGGTGTTCTTCCTCATCCCGGCGGTAGCGCTCTTCCTCGTACGCCTGATTCTCGCTTTGCCGCTGGGGCAGGAACTGGGGGAGTAGGCGGGGCCCTACACCGCGTCGAAAAGCGCGGCCAGATTCGATGGTGTGATCACGCCAAGCGGCTGCTGGTTGTTGTGGCCATGCTCCGTAATGATCACCAAGCGTGGCAAGGTGTTATGCGCTGCCGGTGAGGTCAGGGCAGCGATGACTTTGGCCGCTGAAGCATCACGGGGAAGAAACACCGCTTGATCCTTACGTTCATTGAACGTGAGCACGTGACGGATATCCCTGTGAGTGAGCGTGTCAGTGTCGCCCAGCTCATTGGCCAACCACCGGGCAATGGTGTTGGTGGTTAACACGCCAATGCACTGCTTGCCCTCGTAGATAGGGAACTGAGAGATGCCGGTGTCGCGGATAGAGCTCAACGCTTCGTACACGTCATCTTCTGGCCCAAAGGTGATCACATCCTGGTGACCAATCACATCCATCGCCGTTGGCGGGTGGAGCAACTGGTCGCGGATGTGCTCGATCTCCGCCACCGTTTCCGGCAAAGGTTCAGCAATGGGGCGGAAATTTTGATACTCGCCGTGGCTGATCGCATTGCGGAGGCTGGCGAATTCTTTCAGATCATTCGCCTGGGCTGGAGTAAGAACATGGTTCTTCTCAGCCTTGGACACCATCCAGTTGAAGCTATCGGACTTCTTTGCGTTGAGCTCGCTGCGCAGAAAAGACTCAATGTCATTGAACGCAGCGAGAAATGGAACTGCCCGGTTGGAATAGGCCTCTGTCATCGGTGTCACACCTCGTGCTTATTGGTAGACGCCACGGTTGAGGGTGTCGCATGCCTTCATTTGGCCAGAGGAATAGCCGGCGAGGAAAGCTTGCTGGCGCTGCTCAGAAGAACCGTGGGTCCAGGCATCCGGGTTGACCTGGCGGCCAGAGCGCTCCTGAATATGGTCATCACCAATCGCACGTGCCGTTTGGACTGCCTGCATGACCTGATCTTCAGTGATTGGCTCAAGCATCGCGTCCGCGCCCTTATCGGCGCGGGATGCCCAGATGCCGGCGTAGCAGTCAGCCTGCAGCTCAATTGCCACCGCTGCGGAATCCTCGCCCGGGTTGTTGTAATCGCTCAGACCCAACGTGCCCTCGATGTTTTGAATGTGGTGGCCCCACTCGTGAGCCAGCACGTACATCTGCGACAGCGAGCCATCACTACCGCCGAGCCTTTCCAGCTGATGGTAAAAGGTCACGTCCAGGTACACCGTTTGATCACGCGGGCAGTAGAACGGCCCCGTGTCGGAGGAAGCAAAGCCACAGCCGGTTTGGACATTGCTCTGGAACATCCGCAAATTGGGCATGCCGTAATCTAGACCGGCTTGCTCAGCCAGGATGGCCGGCCACAAAGCGTTAAGGGAGTCGGCGGTGGCTGCCGCACGGCATTCCGGGATTTCATTGACGGCACCATCAACTTCACACTGCGTGAGGTCAAAGCCCTCAGGGGCCACCTGGTTCTGCTCCTGCTGGGGGGCGCCACCATCGAGGCTGCCAATGTCACCACCGAGGAGGACAAACAAGCCGACGAGGAGCAGCGTACCCAGACCGCCACCACCCAACATGACGGGCATACTGCCGCCACCTCTACGCGAGCCGCCTGACGTGCTTACGCCTCTGCCGGATGGTCGCACACCACTTTTGAAAGTCATGGCCAAATCATGCCATATGTTCAGGTGCTTCCGTGGGAAGTGCTGTGAATGTGGAGGTGGTCTGATGTTCAAATAGGCATTCGGTAGAATCGCGTGAGTTAAACATTATTTAAGAACACGTGGAAGGACGTGGACTGCACCGTGCTGCGCACTCACCTCGCGGGGGATCTCCGCAAAGAAATGGATGGTCAAACCGTCACTCTCACCGGATGGGTTGGCCGCCGCCGCGACCACGGCGGAGTGATCTTCATCGATCTGCGTGATCGTTCTGGCTATGCCCAGGTAGTTTTCCGTGAATCTGACGTGGCGGAAGCAGCGCATGATCTACGCAGTGAGTACTGCGTGAAGGTCACCGGTGTTGTGGAGCCACGCCCGGAGGGTTCTGCTAACCCGAACCTGGCTTCCGGTGAGATTGAGGTCAACGCGACCGAGCTTGAGGTTCTGTCCACGGCAGCACCACTGCCGTTCCAGGTGGAGGACTTCTCCAACAACGAGGTAGGCGAGGAAACCCGTCTGCGTTACCGTTACCTCGATCTGCGTCGCGAGCGCCAGGCCAACGCTCTGCGCCTGCGTTCCTCCGCAAACAAGGCTGCCCGTGATGTGCTGGCTAAGCACGACTTTGTGGAGATTGAAACGCCGACGTTGACGCGTTCCACTCCGGAAGGTGCGCGTGACTTCCTGGTGCCGGCACGCCTGCGCCCGGGCTCTTGGTACGCACTGCCACAGTCCCCGCAGCTGTTCAAGCAGCTGCTCATGGTGGCTGGCATGGAGCGTTACTTCCAGATCGCGCGTTGCTACCGCGATGAGGATTTCCGTGCGGACCGTCAGCCGGAGTTCACCCAGCTGGATATTGAGGCCAGTTTTGTGGACCAGGATGACATCATCGCTCTGGCAGAAGAGATCTTGGTGGAGCTGTGGAAGCTCATCGGCTACGAGATCACTACGCCGATTCCGCGCATGACCTACAAGGAAGCGATGGAGAAGTACGGCTCCGACAAGCCGGATCTGCGCTTTGATATTGAGTTGGTGGACTGCACCGAGTTCTTCAAGAACACCACCTTCCGCGTCTTCCAGAACGAATACGTCGGCGCTGTGGTCATGGAAGGCGGTGCTTCCCAGCCACGCCGTCAGCTGGACGCATGGCAGGAGTGGGCAAAGCAGCGTGGCGCTAAGGGCTTGGCCTACATCCTCGTGCAGGAGGACGGCGAGCTGGCTGGCCCAGTGGCAAAGAACATCACGGATGAGGAGAAGGCTGGTATCGCAGCGCACGTTGGCGCGAAGCCGGGGGACTGCATCTTCTTCGCTGCTGGTGAGACGAGGGCGTCCCGTGCACTGCTGGGTGCTGCCCGCGGTGAAATTGCTAACAAGCTTGGTCTGATCAAGGAAGGCGACTGGGCATTTACCTGGGTCGTCGATGCGCCACTGTTTGAGTCGGCGGCTGATGCATCTGCTTCTGGTGATGTGGCACTGGGGCACTCCCAGTGGACTGCTGTGCACCACGCTTTTACCTCCCCGAAGCCGGAGTACCTGGACACCTTTGACAAGGAACCGGGTGAAGCGCTTGCTTATGCCTACGACATTGTCTGCAACGGCAATGAGATCGGGGGTGGTTCTATCCGTATCCACAACCAGGATGTGCAGAAGCGCGTGTTTGATGTCATGGGCATCAACGAGGAAGAAGCGCAGGAGAAGTTCGGCTTCCTGCTCGACGCATTCTCCTTCGGTGCACCGCCTCACGGCGGTATCGCCTTCGGCTGGGACCGTATTGTCTCCCTGCTCGGTGGTTTTGAGTCCATCCGTGACGTCATCGCCTTCCCCAAGTCCGGTGGGGGTGTTGATCCGCTGACGGATGCTCCGGGCCCGATCCCGGCAGCGCAGCGCAAGGAGACCGGTGTGGACTTCAAGCCGGAAGCTAAGAAGGCAGAACAGGCCTAACAGCACGTAGCAGCATCATGCTGGTTGGCGGCACAAACGTATGTTGAATCACGAGCAGATCATTGAGCTTGCTGAGGGGATGTTGAATCATCGCTACGGCGGGCAGCAGCTACTGACGGAACCGGAGGAACTCTCCGGCACCGGCAGCACGACTGTGTTGCGTTTGCGTGTGGCTAATAACCCGTTTTTGTCGCATCGCTCCGTGGTGGTGAAGTACTCGCCACGCACGGGTGATCCGATTGATGATGCTGCTTTTGTGCGTGAAGTGGTGGCCTACCAGTTCACTACCTCGCTGAGTGAGGAGGTCCGCCCAGGGCCGGTCATGCTCGGCTATGACCTGGACAAGCGCGCGATCATTTTGTCTGATTCCGGTAACGGCGACACGTTGGCCACGCTGCTGGAAACCTCGGATGAGGAACAGCGGGTGAGGTTGTTGCGGAACCTGGGGACGTCGTTAGGCAAAATGCATGCGGGCACAGCGGGAGCGGAAACGAGCTTTAATATTCTGCTGGCGCGCATGGTGAAGAACATTGACGGCGCGCGTGACGTGCAGCTGATGCGTGAAGGGCTGCTAGAAAATCGCATTCTTGAGGGCCTGGAGATTGTGCGTCGCGCCGGTGTTGATGTGCCTGAGAACGTCGCTTCCATCGCGGATACGGTGCAGGTACGCATGTTGCACGGCGGGTCACGGGCATTCACGCCTTTTGATCTGTCGCCGGACAATATTCTTTTCGCGGACCGCACGCAGTTCCTGGACTATGAGTGGGCGGGTTTCCGTGACGTTATGTTCGATGTCGCTGGCGTCATTGCTGGTTTCCCGCAGTACATTTCTTCGCGGGCGCTGAGCGATGATGAGGCAAAGGTTTTCGTAGAGGCCTGGGCAGCTGAAGTTGGCGGCGCGTGGCCTTCGGTGAACAACGAGGACACTCTGCAAGCACGCATCACCGCATCACTCATTGGGTGGGCGTTTTTCAGCGTGTCCATCCTCTACGTGGACGGCGATGACACGTTGTCCGGTCCTCGTTACGGCAAGGGCGGCTGGGCAGTGGACGTGGACTCACCCTCCGGGGAGCACACGGACATGTTCGACCCGCAGATCCGCGAGGAGGATGTTGAGCTGGGCGCGAGGATTCTGCGTTCTTCTGCACGCCAAGATTTCACTCCGGAAGAGATAGCTATCCGCCGTGATGTCGCGGGCACTTTCGATGCTCTGGCACGTTATGCCGCAACGGGCACGGAGCCCACATACGCAGAGATTGCCTCTTTTGCCACGTCAGTTGCGGAGCGTTTGGTGTGACACAAGGCGGGCTTTTCTCGGATCCGGCGGATGCGGCGGACTCAACATCATCCGCCCCGCGTGGTGTCGCGTTCTTTGAAGCTGGGGCCACCGCGCCCTTGGCTGCGCGGATGCGGCCGCGCAATCTGGATGAGCTCGTCGGCCAGCAGCATTTGCTAGGCCCGGGCCGTCCGCTACGCCGTTTGGTGGAAGGTTCCGGCGATGCGTCGGTAATTCTGTACGGCCCGCCGGGAACTGGTAAGACAACGATTGCTTCGCTCATCGCGCAGGCAATGGGGCAGAATTTCGTAGGCTTGTCCGCATTGTCCTCCGGCGTCAAGCAGGTCCGTGAGGTCTTGGACGCTGCGCGCCGTGATCTCGTGCGTGGCCAGCACACGGTGTTGTTCATCGATGAGGTCCACCGCTTTTCTAAAACTCAGCAGGATGCGTTGCTCGCCGCGGTGGAGAATCGCACGGTTCTGCTCGTTGCGGCCACGACGGAGAACCCGTCGTTTAGCGTGGTCGCGCCGTTGCTCTCACGTTCGTTGCTGTTGCGCCTGGAATCGCTGTCCGACGCAGACATTGCCACAGTGCTTGAGCGCGCAGTCACGGATGAGCGAGGGCTCAAAGGGGCAGTGTTGCTTGACGACGCGGCACGGGACCAACTCGTCCTCCTCGCCGGCGGCGATGCCCGCCGGGCGCTGACTTACTTGGAGGCTGCGGCCGAAGGCGCAGAGGATGGCCGTATCACCACCGAGGTGATTGAGCGCAGCGTGGACCGTGCTGTTGTGCGCTATGACCGCGATGGGGACCAGCACTATGACGTGATCTCTGCCTACATCAAGTCCATTCGCGGCTCTGACGTAGACGCAGCGTTGCACTACCTTGCCCGCATGATTGAGGCGGGGGAGGACCCGCGCTTCATTGCCCGACGTTTGGTCATCCACGCGTCGGAGGACATCGGCATGGCTGATCCTACGGCACTGCAGGTGGCCACGGCAGCGGCGAACGCCGTGCAGTTTATCGGTATGCCGGAAGGACGCCTACCCCTGGCGCAAGCCACCATTCACCTTGCTACCGCGCCGAAATCCAATTCCGTGTACACAGCGATTGATGCCGCGCTGGCGGATATCCGTAAAGGACATGCCGGCACTGTCCCACCGCACTTGCGCGATGGACATTATGAGGGGGCGAAGGCCGTGGGCAACGCGGTTGGCTACATCTACCCCCACGATGATCCGCGTGGTGTGGTGCAGCAACGCTACATTCCCGAAGGTTTGGATGAGGCCCGCTACTACACGCCCAGTGGCCACGGCGCCGAAAAGCGCATCAGTGAATACGCCGAACGCCTGCGCCGAATGGTGCGGGGTGATGGGGCTGGGCAGTAGGCGCGCACAAGCATTACGGGCAAAGCGGGTAAGGTGATGCGCGTTAAGTTTTGCCCTAGCCAACGTTTTAACGTTCATTGCATCTTGTAAGGATTCTTTCGTGCAAACTCATGAGATCCGCGACCGGTTCACACAGCACTTCGTCGATGCGGGCCACGTGCCCGTCCCCAGCGCATCGTTGATTCTGGACGACCCGACGTTGCTGTTTGTGAACGCCGGTATGGTGCCCTTCAAGCCGTACTTCCTGGGCCAGCAGAATCCGCCTTTTGAAAGCGGAACCGCAACCTCCATCCAGAAGTGCGTGCGCACCCTGGATATTGAGGAAGTGGGTATTACCACCCGCCACAACACCTTCTTCCAGATGGCCGGTAACTTCTCCTTCGGCCAGTACTTCAAGGAAGGCGCTATCACGTTGGCGTGGGAGCTGCTGACGAAGCCCTTGGACAAGGGTGGCTTCGCACTTGATCCGGAGCGCCTGTGGGTGACTGTGTTCACTGAGGACGATGAGGCAGCGGAGATCTGGGAGAAGAAGATCGGTGTGCCGGCTGAGCGTATTCAGCGCCTGGGCATGGAGGACAACTTCTGGTCCATGGGTGTGCCGGGCCCGTGTGGTCCGTGCTCCGAGATTTACTACGACCGTGGCCCTGAGCACGGTAAAGAGGGCGGCCCGATCGCTGATGACAACCGCTACATGGAGATTTGGAACCTCGTGTTCATGGAGTCCATCCGCGGTGAAGGCGATAAGAAGGGTGGCTTTGATATTCTCGGCGAGCTGCCGAACAAGAACATTGATACCGGCTTGGGCATTGAGCGCCTGGCTTGCATCCTGCAGGGCGTGGACAACGTCTACGAGACTGACTTGCTCGCCCCGGTGATCGCCACCGCGGAGAAACTCACCGGAACGAAGTACGGTGCGAACCAGGAATCGGACGTCCGCTTCCGTGTCATCGCTGACCACTCCCGTACCGCGATGATGATCATTCTTGATGGTGTGACCCCGTCCAACGAGGGCCGTGGTTACATCCTGCGCCGCCTGCTGCGTCGCATCATTCGTTCCGCGCGTCTGCTGGGTGCACAGAGCCACACCATTGAGCAGTTCATAAACACGATCATGGACACTATGACTCCTTCCTTCCCGGAGATTGCGGACAACCGCGAGCGCATCCTGCGCGTGGCCGTGGCGGAAGAGAAGACCTTCCTGAAAACCCTGGAGTCCGGCACCCACCGCTTCGACGAAGCAGCTGCACACGTGAAAGAATCCGGTGCTGCGGTTCTGTCCGGCGAGCAGGCCTTTGAGCTGCACGACACCTATGGTTTCCCCATCGACCTCACCCTGGAGATGGCAGCTGAGGCTGGTCTGGACGTGGACATGGATGCCTTCCATGCCGCGATGGAGGAGCAGCGTAACCGCGCGAAGGCCGATAGCAAGGCGAAGAAGACCGGCAACATCGACGAGTCCCTCTACCGCGAGTGGGTTGATGCGCACCCGACCGAGTTCGTTGGCTTTGAAGAACTCGAGCACGAGTCGAAGGTCCTTGGCCTCGTCCGTGGCGGCGAGAAGGTCGGCGAGGTTGCCCAGGGCGATGAGGTTGAGGTCATTCTGGATGTCACCCCGATGTACGCCGAGGGCGGCGGACAGCTGGCTGACCGTGGCCGCATTGTCATCGGTGACACCATTCTGACGGTCCACGACGTGCAGAAGGTGGGTAATAAGAAGCTCTGGGTGCACAAGGCAACCGTGGAAAACGGTGGCTTGGATGTGGGGCAGGTTGTGCGTACGGAGGTAGATCCGAAGTGGCGCCACGGCGCACGCCAAGCGCACACCGCTACCCACCTGATCCACGCTGCTCTGCGTCAGGTGCTGGGCCCCACAGCTGTCCAGGCTGGTTCCATGAACAAGCCGGGCTACCTGCGCTTTGACTTCAACTACACCGAGCAGCTCAGCCCGGCGCAGTTGGAGGAGATCTCCCTCATTGCCAACCAGGCAGTGGACGCGGACTTTGCCGTGAATACCTTTGAAACCTCTTTGGCACAGGCTAAGGAGATGGGCGCGTTGGCACTGTTCGGCGAGAACTACGGTGACCAGGTGCGCGTGGTGGAAATCGGTGGTCCGTTCTCCATCGAACTGTGTGGTGGTACTCACGTGGAGCACTCTTCCCAGATCGGTCCGGTGGCAGTGCTGGGTGAATCCTCCGTTGGCTCCGGTGCGCGCCGTATTGAGGCGTACTCGGGCATGGATTCCTTCTCCTACTTTTCCAAGGAAGCCGCCATTGCCAACGCATTGGCAGGGGAGATGAAGGCCCCGTCCGATCAGCTGCCGGAGCGCATTGCTGCACTGACTGAGCGCCTGCGTGCTGCTGAGAAGGAAATTGAGAACCTGCACAAGCAGCAGCTGGCCAACCAGACCGGTGAGTTGATTAACAACGCGGAGACCATCGGTGACGTGAAGTTCTTGGGTGTCAAGCTTCCGGATGGTGTTGGCGGCGGGGACTTGCGCACCATGGCGCAGGATCTGCGTGGCCGCTTCGGTGAGACCGCAGCTGTCATCGTCCTGGCTTCCGACAACGGCGGCAAGGTCCCGTTCGCAGTGGCAGCAACCCCGGCGGCCGTGGATAAGGGCATCAAGTCCGGTGCTTACGTTGGTCTTTTCGGTGGCTACATCGGCGGCAAGGGCGGCGGCAAGCCGGACCTGGCACAGGGTTCCGGGTCGGATGCTGCTGGCATTGATGCCGGTTTCAACGCTGTGCGCGAGGAGCTCAGCCGGCTCTAACCGGTTTTAAGCTAGAGTGCTTCCAAGGTCACGAAATGATTACGTGACACGCCCTACAACGGGTCTGTGACAGTGCCTTCACCAACTACCGTGGGTGAAGGCACACGCGCAGGTGCCACACATCCGACACACAGTTGAGGTTCACGCGAGTAAATGAAGGTACATCCTGATACGCCTGGGGTTGATGATCCCGGGGTTGGTCGCCGCATCGGCATTGATGTGGGCACCGTGCGTATCGGCGTGGCTTCCTCTGACCGCGATGGGCTTCTAGCCACGCCCGTGGAAACTGTGCCTCGCGTGACCGGTTTCAAAGACCGTGATGGTGAGGATATTGAGCGGCTGCTGGAGATCATTGAGGAGTATGAGGCCGTTGAGGTTGTCGTGGGGCTTCCGCGGGACCTCAAGGGCAACGGCTCTGCGAGTGTGAAGCATGCCAAGGAGATCGGGTTCCGTATCTCCCGCCGCAGTGATGTTCCAGTGCGCTACGCAGATGAACGTTTGACCACGGTCGCTGCAACCCATGCCTTGCGTTCCTCCGGTGTATCGGAGAAGGCAGGCCGCGCGGTGATTGACCAAGCAGCTGCGGTGGCCATTCTGCAATCCTGGCTTGATGGCCGCGCCAACGCGCTAGCCACGCAGCAGGACCAGCACCCAACGACCGCTGACCCCTGTTCAGTTGAATAACCCCAAGGAGATCTAATCGTGAGCACGGCACAAACCTCGCAAGGCCGCACCCGCGGTGTCGCGGTACTCATCGTGTCCATTCTTCTGATCCTCGGAGCAGTGGTGTACATCGGCGTTGCCCGTTCGACCTCCTCGGGGGCGGATTTTAGCGGTGACGGTAACGGTCAGGAGCAGATCGTTGAGATCCCGGAGGGCTCCAACCTGACCGCGCTAGGCCCGACACTGGAGGAGCTGGAGGTTGTGCGGTCGAACCAGGCATTCCAGTCTGCTTTAGCGTCCAACCCGGATGCGGATAATATCCAGCCTGGCTTTTACCGCCTGCAGAAGAAAATGAGCGCGAAGTCCGCGGTTGCTGCGCTGCTGGATCCGGCCACTCAAATTGAGATGTTGAAGATTCCAGGTGGGCAGACGCTTAACGACGTCCGCGTGGTCGGCGGCGACGTTCGCTTTGGCATCTTCTCTAGCATTTCCCGCGTGACGTGTGGTGAGGATGGCAAGGCCGAGGGCTGCATTCACGTTGATGAACTGCAGGACGTCGCGGCCCAGACGGATCCGTCTGAGCTTGGTGTGCCGGAATGGGCACTGGGCCCCGTTAGCGCACGCGAGGGTGACCCTAAGCGCCTTGAGGGTTTGATTGCCCCGGGTGAGTACGTGGTCAACCCGAATGCTGATGCGAAGGCGATTTTGACTGATCTGATTACGCGTTCGGCGAAGAAGTACAACGCCACCGACATCGTCGGCCGTGCACAGGCCATTGGCGTGAGTCCGTATGAGCTTCTTATTGCAGCATCCCTTGTGGAGCGTGAAGCGCCGGCAGGGGAGTTTGACAAGGTGGCCCGCGTGATCTTGAACCGCCTTGACGCACCCATGCGCCTGGAGTTTGATTCCACCGTGAACTACGACCTTGAGTCCGTTGAGGTGGCTACCGGCGATTCGGACCGCCAGCGTGAGACCCCGTGGAATACCTACGCCAAGGATGGTCTGCCTGATACGCCGATTGCTTCGCCTTCGGAGGAAGCGATCCGTGCGATGGAGAACCCTGCTGAGGGTGAATGGCTCTTCTTCGTCACCATTGACAAGGACGGCACCACGCTGTTCACCAACACCTTCGAGGAGCACCAGGAAGCAGTCCAGCGGGCGTACGAATCCGGGATTCTGGATTCCCAGCGCTAGACAAGGAGCTTGCTGGCATGACCGTGATCAATCACCGCGCGGCGGTGCTGGGCAGCCCGATCGCGCACTCACTGTCACCGGTGCTGCACTCAGCCGGCTATGAGGCGGCTGGCCTTGATGGCTGGGAGTATGAGCGTATTGAGTGCACAGCTGAGCAGCTGCCAGACATCGTTGGCAATGCCGATGAGAGCTACCGTGGCTTCTCTGTCACCATGCCCGGCAAGTTCGCAGCGCTGGAATTTGCGGATGAAGTCACCGATCGTGCCCGCGCGATTGGCTCGGCCAACACCTTGGTGCGCGAGACTCGCGATGGAAAGACCTTCTGGCGTGCTGATAATACGGACTGCGAAGGCATCTCCGGTGCACTGAACGAACTCGTGGGGCCGGAGAAGAAGCTCGGCCACGTGCTGCTCATCGGCAGTGGCGGCACCGCCCGCCCGGCACTGTGGGCGCTCACCCAACGTGGCGTGGATAAAGTCACGGTTCTCAACCGCTCCGACCGCTCCGAAGAACTTGCCCCGCTGCTGGAGAACACCGGCGTGGAAGCGGACTTCATCAATTTCGAGCGTGATCTTCGGGATCTGGCATTGAGCGTTGACGCAATCATCTCCACGGTGCCAGCAAAGGTTCTGGAAACACGCTTCGCTGAGCTTGGCCACGCTCCAGTCCTCGATGTGATTTATGACCCCTGGCCGACACCGCTGGCCACGTGTGCTGCCTCCAACGGGCACATGACAGTGGGCGGGTTGGTCATGTTGGCATGCCAGGCGTATTCACAGTTTGAACAGTTCACGGGTGTGGACGCCCCACGGGAAGAGATGCGAGAGGCATTGTTCCGTCACGTCGGCTGGGTATCGCCGACCGGTGTGACGCGACAGAATCGCATGTAGGCTTAAGCCCCACAACGTGATCTGGGGGGGTGGATCAACATGTTTGGGGGAAATGCCAATGACGCGCATCTAGTAGCGCTGGTTCTGGCAGTGCTCCTAGCGCTCGCGTGGACGGTGACACTTGTTGTGTGGGATGTGCGCGAGCAACGTCTGCCCAATGCGCTCACTCTTCCCGCAGCAGCCGCAGCTGTAGTGGCGTGCTTCGTGTATCCCACGGGGTGGTGGGGGATGCTATGGCCCGGAATGTATCTGGTCACAGCGCTGGCCACGCCCGTGAATAGACCTGGTATCGGTGGCGGTGACATCAAACTCGCTGTGCCACTTGGGGTTGCCGTCGCGCTTTCAGGTGGCGTGATGGGTGTGTTAGGGGCGATGCTGTTGAGCAGCATGATCACGGTATGCGTCCTCCTTGTTGCCCGACAATCCGGCATGGCGCATGGTCCGTCGATGCTCACTGCAGCCTGGCTGGTGGTCATTGCGTGCGCCCTTACGTGAGACTGTGTGGCCAATGTGAGACAATGCCTCCATGCTTCGATGGACTACTGCAGGTGAATCCCACGGTCAGGCGCTTATCGCGATGGTTGAGAATATGCCAGCCGGGGTCACTGTCTCCACTGAGGAGATCGGCCACCAGCTTGCTCGCCGCCGCCTTGGCTATGGTCGTGGTGCGCGCATGAAGTTTGAGCAGGACGAGCTCACGGTTCTCTCCGGTGTGATTCACGGGAAGACGATTGGTAGCCCGATTGCCGTGATGATTGGCAATAAGGAGTGGCCGAAGTGGACCACCATCATGTCCCCGCATGAGTTGGACATGGAAGACCCAGAGGTGGCTAAGGCCATGAGCTCTGGTCGTGGTGCGTCACTGACTCGCCCGCGTCCAGGTCACGCCGATTTCGCCGGCATGATCAAGTACGGCTTTGATGCGGCGCGTCCGGTGTTGGAGAGGTCGTCGGCACGCGAAACTGCCTCGCGCGTGGCGGCCGCAACGATCGCGCGTTCCTTCCTGCGTGAGGTCCTCGGTGTTGAGGTTCTCTCGCACGTCATCTCCATCGGCGCGTCCGAGCCGTATACCGGACCGCTTCCGAAATTCGAGGACATTGAGCGTATCGACGCCTCCCCGGTCCGCGCGTTCGGCATCGAGGCCGAGGCGTCCATGATCACTGAGATTGAGGCGGCTAAGAAGCAGGGTGACACTCTCGGCGGCATCGTTGAAGTCATCGTGGAGGGCCTGCCGATCGGCTTGGGTTCCCACGTGTCTGGTGATGCCCGTCTTGATGCGCAGCTGGCTGCAGCCCTTATGGGCATCCAGGCAATCAAGGGCGTTGAGGTCGGCGATGGCTTTGAAGAAGCACGACGTCGTGGCAGTGAAGCCCACGATGAGATGGTGCGTGATGGTGATGGCGTGCGCCGTGAGACCAACCGTGCCGGTGGCCTCGAAGGCGGCATGACCAATGGAGAAGCCCTGCGTGTGCGTGCTGCGATGAAGCCGATTTCCACTGTCCCACGCGCGCTCAAGACCGTGGATATGTCCTCCGGCGATGCTGCAACCGCGATTCACCAACGCTCGGACGTGTGCGCTGTGCCGGCTGCCGGTGTGGTTGCGGAAGCGATGGTGGCACTCGTGCTGGCACGCGCTGTGCTGGAGAAATTCGGTGGTGACAGCATCGAGGAAACAAAGCGCAACGTGGAGGCGTACAAGCAGTACGTTGCGGAGCGCCTCGCTTTCGAAGGAAACAGCGATGACTAGCCCGGGGTTCCCTGTGCCAAAACCTGGGCCGCGTCGTCCAGCCACACCGCAAGAGCCGGTGGAGACCCTGGGGGAGCAGGTCGTGCACGGATCCCCCCGCGTTGTTCTTGTTGGCCCGCCCGGTGCCGGCAAATCCACCATCGGCCGTCGCCTTGCGCGTGCGATGAATCTGCCACTGGTGGATTCAGATGAGCTCATTGCTAAAGGCGAAGGCAAACCCACCGGCGAGGTCTACTCGGAGCTCGGTGAGGAACGCTTCCGCGAAGTCGAAGCTGACTACGTCGCGCAATCCCTGGCATCTGGTGGCGTGGTGAGCCTGGGTGGTGGGGCAGTGGTCACCGAGTCAACCCGCAAGCTCCTCCAAGCGCACACCGTGGTGTGGATTGATGTATCCGTGGAGGAAGGCGTGCGCCGGACGTCCGGCAATGACTCCCGCCCGGTACTCAACGCCGAGGATCCGGTGGCGCATTACCGCGCGCTGCTGGAAGCACGTGAGCCGTTCTACCGTGAGGTAGCCATGCACCGCGTGCGCACCGATTCACGTCCCCCGCAACGCCTCGTGGCGGAGATTCTCAACCTCATTGAATCCGGCTAAGCCACGCTCAACCACGGACAGCAATAATCAAGCAGTACAAAACCAGTAGCAACCAGCAAGCAGCACAGAAAGCATTTCACCATGGCGGTTATCAGTGTCACTGGCCCGAACCCGTATGACGTGCACATTGGTGCGGGTCTGGATGAGAAAATTGCTACGCGCGTAGCGGACACAGGTGCGCGCCAAGCGGCGATCATTCACCAGGGGCCACTGACCCCCATCGCGGAGCGGCTGCGTGAGCTCATTACGGCGAAGGGCGTGGAGGTCACCCTAACGGAAATCCCGGATGCGGAAGACGGGAAGTCTTTGCCTGTGCTGAGTGGCCTGTGGGATCTCTTCGGTGAGAAGAATTTCTCCCGCCAGGACGTAGTGCTGGGTCTTGGTGGCGGTGCGACAACAGATCTTGCTGGTTTCGCCGCCGCAACGTGGATGCGTGGAATCAAGGTCATTCAGGTTCCTACGACGCTGCTTGCCATGGTCGATGCCGCAGTCGGTGGCAAGACCGGCATCAACACGGATGCCGGGAAGAACCTCGTCGGTGCCTTCCATGAGCCGGATTCCGTTTTCATTGACTTGGACCGCCTGGACACCCTCGCGCACGAAGAATTCGTTGCCGGCTCCGCCGAGATCATCAAGACCGGTTTCATCGCCGACCCCGTGATCCTGGATATCTATCAGCAGGGCGATGATGTGCCGAAGAACAAGATCGCGGAGCTCATTGAGCGTTCCGTCGCGGTCAAGACCCGAGTGGTGAGTGAGGACCTGAAGGAGTCGTCCCTACGCGAAATCCTCAACTATGGGCACACGCTCGGCCACGCGCTGGAGAAGCGCGAGGATTACCGCTGGCGTCACGGCAATGCCGTCGCTGTGGGCATGATGTTCGTCGCGTTGCTGGCAAAGAATAGGGGGCTTATTAGCGATTCGGTGGTTGCCCTCCACCGCGACATCCTGACCAGCGTGGGGCTGCCGGTGACCTACGACCCGGCTGCTTTCGACGAGTTGTACGAAGGCATGACGCACGACAAGAAGAATCGTGACGGGCGCATCCGCTTCGTTGTGCTTGAAGGCATTGGCAAGACATCTCGCCTGGAAGATGCGACGATCGAGGAGATGCGTCAGGCGTACACTGAGCTCACGCGACCAACGCAGTAAACAAGGAGGGTGACGTGAAGGTTTATGTGCTCAACGGGCCAAACCTGAACCGGTTGGGAAAGCGCCAGCCGGAGATCTACGGCTCGACGACACTGGCGGATGTGGAGCAGCGCCTGCGCGCGCTCGCCGGTGACAAGGTGGAGCTCATCTTCCGCCAGTCCAATCACGAGGGCGAGCTTATCGACGTAGTGCATGAGGCTGCCGACAATGGCGCCGCCGTGATTATCAACCCCGGTGGCTTTACCCACACCTCCGTTGCTTTGCGGGATGCGTTGGCAGAAATAAGCGATGGCGCCGGCTTCATTGAAGTGCACATTTCTAACGTGCACGCGCGTGAGGAGTTCCGCCACCACTCGTACTTGACTCCTATTGCCATTGGCGTGATCGCTGGCCTGGGTGTTGAGGGTTATGAGCTCGCGCTTGAGTACTTCTTGAGGAGGTCCTGATGAGCTTCGCTGATTCCCGTTTCCTCACCCGCCGGCGCACCTTGTCCGCGCAACTAGCGGGCAAACGCATTGACTCTTTCTTAGTCACTCATCCGACCAATGTGCGCTACCTGTCTGGCTTCACTGGTTCTGCGGGAGCTTTGCTGGTGAACAAGGATCTTTCCGCCGCCATTGCCACGGATGGCCGCTACACCACGCAGATCGCCGATGAAGTCAAAGACATTGAGGCCGTGATCGTGCGCAATGGGGCAGAAGCTCTGCTTGCCACTGTGCCGGAAGGCTGGCGTGTGGGCTTTGATGCAGCGCGCACTACCGTGGCTGAACTCGAAGCCATGAAGAAGGCATGCCCGGATGGTGTGACCCTCGTTCCCGTCGATGGGGCGATTGAGCAGATCCGGCTGCGCAAGGACCGCTATGAGCTGGCCCGGCTGGAAGAGGCAGCACAGATTGGTACGGATGCGCTGACGGGCCTGATCGAGGCAGGAGAACTGCGTGCCGGACGCACGGAGCGTGACGTGGCAGCTGACCTTGAATACCGCATGCGCCTGCTGGGGGCGGAGCGCCCGAGCTTTGACACCATCGTGGCGTCTGGCCCGAACTCGGCGTTGCCACACCATGGGGCAGGTGAGCGAGTGATTGAGAGTGGGGACATTGTCACCATTGACTTTGGTGCCCATTACCGTGGCTTCAACTCGGATATGACGCGCACCTTCATCATTGGGCATGTTTCAGACTTCGCGCGGGAGATCTACGAGACAGTGCTTGAAGCCCAAAAGGCAGGTGTCCGCGCAGCCACAGCTGGGCGCGCGTTGGTTGAGGTGGACAAGGCGTCCCGCGACATCATTGAGCAAGCTGGTTATGGCGAGTACTTTGTTCACTCCACCGGACACGGTATTGGCCTGGATGTGCACGAAGGTCCTGCCGCGTCCACGCGCGCGAAGGGTTCACTCGAAGAGAACATGACCCTGACCATTGAGCCAGGCATCTACGTGCCAGGACATGGGGGAGTGCGCATTGAGGACACAGTGGTGATTACTTCTGGTGCTCCACGCGTGATCACCACATTCCCGAAGGAACTCACTGTCCTCTAAGGAGCCACGCTGCCTTAAGCATGTGCTGATCAGTGGTGTAGCATGGGCTTGTTTTAAAAGAGCCAGATCTACTTCAAGGGAGATTATTTCGTGGCAACCACCGCTGATTTCAAGAACGGCCTTGTGCTCAAGGTTGACGGCAAGCTCCAGCAGATCGTCGAGTTCCAGCACGTGAAGCCGGGCAAGGGCCCTGCTTTCGTGCGTACGAAGCTGAAGGACGTTGTCTCCGGCAAGACCGTGGACAAGACCTGGAACGCAGGCGTCAAGGTGGAAACCGCAACGGTTGACCGTCGCGACATGACCTACCTGTACAACGATGGCCAGAACTACGTGGTCATGGATGACAAGACCTATGAGCAGTACGAGCTGCCGGAGGATAAGTTCGGCGACGCTGCTCGCTTCCTCCTGGAGAACATGCGCGTGCAGGTTTCCTTCCATGAGGGTGAGGCACTGTTCGCTGAGCTGCCGATCTCCGTGGATCTGACCATTGAGCACACCGATCCGGGCCTGCAAGGTGACCGCTCCACCGGCGGCACCAAGCCGGCCAAGCTGGAGACTGGTGCTGAGATCCAGGTTCCGCTGTTCCTGGAAACTGGCAACGTGGTCAAGGTGGACACCCGCACGGGTGAGTACCTGTCTCGCGTGAACAACTAGGCACTAGTTCTAGTTTCTTCCAATGAAGCGGGCTCAAGCTGGGCCCGCTTCACCCAACTTTTCTTCCTTTCTGAAAAACATGCCTGATTACAAACGTCATGGTGCGCGTTACCGTGCACGCCGTCGCGCTGTAGACATCCTCTTCGAAGCTGAGACCCGCGATGTGGACCCGGTGGCCATCGTGGAGGACCGCATCAAGCTGGCCGAAGACCCTGCCAATGCTGTGGCCCCTGTTGCTGATTACACCCGTGAGATCATCTCCGGTGCCGCTGAAAGCCTCGACGAGATTGATGATGCGATTGCACGCTTCCTCTCTGAGGATTGGGAGCTCAACCGCCTACCTGCCGTTGACCGCGCCATTTTGCGTGTCTCTACGTGGGAGATTCTCTACAACCCCGCTGTGGAACCCTCCATCGTGATCTCTAACGCAATGGAGATGTCCGTGGAATACGCCGGCGACAAGGCCTCGCCATACATTCACGCGGTACTCGATGACATCATCCAGGCAAACTCCGCTGACGCCCCCGACATCATCACTGGGGAGACCGGCCTGATCGGCTTCGCTGAGGAAGACGCCACCGATGCGTTGGCAGGGCCCGGCGCCGAAGTAGAAGCACCTAAAGTGGCCGAAACGACCACCGAATCCGTTCAAGAAACCCCTGTGCAAGAGCAGGACTAGGGAACACTAGGAGTAGCTCATCATGGCAAAGGTATCTATCAAAGAAGCAGAAGAACTCCGCGTTGGCTCGGACTTTGTGCTCGCGGACGTCGATCCGGCGTCAACCCCAGGCGTGAGCGAAGACAACGTCGATGATGCTTTTGATGAATTCGACGATGAGCTGGATGAACTCCAGGAATGCCTGTACGCCAATGGTCGTGCGGGCAATGAGAACGCCGGTTCCATTCTCCTTGTCCTGCAGGGCATGGATACTGCTGGCAAGGGCGGGATCATCCGCAACGTTGTGGGTGAGACGATGGACCCGCAAGGCGTACACATCAAGGCCTTTGGCAAACCAACGGAGGAAGAGCTCAAGCACGACTTTCTCTGGCGTATTGAGCCGCACCTGCCCAAGCCCGGCATGATCAGCGTTTTCGACCGTTCTCACTATGAGGACGTGTTGGTGCAGCGTGTGAAGCAGATGGCTCCGCCGGAGGAAATTGAGCGCCGCTACGGTGCCATCGTTGACTTTGAGGCGAAAGCCGCTGCCAACGGCACGAAGATCATCAAAGTCATGCCGCACATCTCCAAGGAATTCCAGGGGGAGAACCTGCGCAAGCGCATCGAACGCCCGGACAAGCACTGGAAGTACAACCCGGGCGATATCGACGATCGCAGGCTCTGGGACGAATTCCAAGAAGCATATGAGATTGCGCTCAAGCGCACATCCACCGATGTTGCCCCGTGGTACTGCATCCCCTCCGATAACAAGGCCTACTGCCGCACGGTGGTGAAGACTCTCTTCGTCCAAGCCCTGCGCGACCTCAACCTGGAATGGCCCAAGGCTGAATTCGATCCCGAGGTTGAGCTCAAGCGTCTCGCGGAGTCCTAGACACCGCTCCTAGCCACTAGTCCCACCAGATGCCGGCGATCATGTCGCGGTACACAGCGGAGACTCTGTCCACGGTCTCGATTTCGTAGCCATTCATGGGCACTCTGTCTTGGTAAATGAGTCGCTTGGAGGCCGGTGAAATCTGGTCAGAGGAGTCAACCGCGAGCACCCAATCCGACGTGGACATGCCTTGCAGCCCCCTTAAGGTGATTGAACCTTTTTAGGGGAACGAAAAGAAAGCAACAGTGTCACTTATAGCGGCAGGCAGATGAGCATGAAAAACTCCGGCCGCAAAAGAGCACCGCGTGTAGCCTTGCGGGCACACGATTTTTCTGGCACCTGGTACGACTGACACGACGAGACATTGCGAGGGAAGTGGAGCGAATGCGCAAGGCCAAAACGATTGCGACGGTACTAGCGGCAACGGCGCTGACAGTGGCTGGCTGTTCGGGGAACGCTGAAAACGGCGAAGGAGAACCAAACACCACACAGAACAGCGCCGTGCGAAGCGATGCTGACGCAAGCGCCACCCAAGACCAAGCAGATCCCGGCACGTGTGCCGCTGAAGTGAGCATTAAGGCACTCCTGGAGGAGATGCCAGATGAACTCGTGGGGTTGCCGTATGACCCGGACTACAGCACGGTGATGGATGAGGGGTGGAATCACTATTACCAAAATGGCCCTGAGCAATTCTCCGTCGGTGTTTCGTACTACGACGAAGAGCTGGGGCAGGATCCATGCCCGAGTGACCCCAAGAAGGCGGCCCAAGACGAGCGCAAGCTGCACATGGAAAGCTACCAAGAACAGCAGAAGCGTGACGGGGAGGCAGTGCTGCCGTGGGATGAGTTCGAGTTCACGGTGGGGGACCGCTCCTTCGCGTGCGCCAAGCACCCGGAGGCAGACCTGCGCCAGTTCTTCTGCTCAACGAGTTTCGGCAACGCTGCGGCAACCACGTACATGTTCCGCCACTCGCAAGGCGACTCCCAGGATGTTGAGGACATGAAGGAAGCCATGGCTGAACTGACACCGCTGTTGGACAAGCAGCCCGTAGGCCCAGGATTATCCGACCTCAACTAAGGCCCAAGGCCCGACTACTTAATCGGTAAAGAACGATTGGGATGCCGGGTTTTCCGCTGTGACGGGGCACACTGGGTGAATGAAAAGTTTCTCTAAGCTGTACAAAGTCGCGGCGCTGACGGCCGCGGTGGGTCTGACTCTTTCGGGTTGCTCTTCCACGGGTGGGGCCCAGCGTGAGGGTGAGGCTGGCGGCACGGGTGGCGGTGGGGTAGACACTCCGCGCTACGTCGTGTCAATGGTTACTCACGGTGCGCCGGGCGATACGTACTGGGACCTCGTGCGCAAGGGTGCCGAGGATGCAGCGAAGAAGGACAACATTGAGTTGCGTTACTCCTCTGATCCGCAGGCGCCGAACCAGGCGAACCTGGTGCGTTCCGCAGTGGACTCGAACGTGGACGGCATCGCGGTGACGCTGCCGAATGCGGAGGCTATCGGTCCTGCCGCGAAGCTCGCTACGGAGGCAGGCATCCCGGTTGTGGGATTGAACTCTGGCATGAAGGAGTATGACAAGTACGGGATCACCGGCTTTTTCGGCCAGGACGAAACGGTGGCCGGCACGGCAGCGGGTGAACGCCTGAAGGAAGAGGGCAAGTCCAAGGTTCTTTGCGTGATCCATGAGCAGGGTAACTCCTCCCAGGAAGCGCGTTGTGCTGGTGTGAAGGAAGGCCTCCAAGGCGAGGTTGAGCTCCTCTACGTCAATGGCCAGGACCTGACCTCGGTGCAGTCCACGATTAACTCCAAGCTGGCCCAGGACAAGTCCTTCGATACTGTTTTCGCGCTGCAGGCACCGGTGGCAATGCGTGCGACGGAGGCTGTGAAGCAGTCGGGTTCCAAGGCGCAGGTGGTTACGTTTGATACGAACGCTGAGCTGGTGGACGCCATTGCGGATGGTCGCGTGGCGTGGGCTGTGGACCAGCAGCCGTATCTGCAGGGATACCTAGCAGTGGATTCTCTCTGGGTTGCTAAGCGCAACGGCGGCACCTTCGGTGGTGGCCAGCCGGTATACACGGGCCCGAGCTTCGTTGACAAAGACAATGTGGAGAAGATTGCTGAGGCCGCCAAGGCAGGCCTTCGATGAGCCAGACAATTACAGACGAATCGACTGAGAGTAACTCGGACGATCGGCTACGTACCCACACCGGCCTCGCCAAACTGATCCGTCGCCCGGAACTAGCTAGTCTGCTCGGTTTCCTGGTGATCTTGAGCCTCTTCTTGGCGGTCGCCCCAGCGTTCCGTTCGTTTGAGGCGATGGCCACGATTCTGTATGCCAGCTCTACGCTCGGCATCGTGGCACTCGCCGTGGGATTGCTCATGATCGGCGGGGCGTTCGACTTGTCTTCTGGTGTTGCGGTGACCACTGCGGCGCTGGCCGCATCGATGCTCAATTACAACCTGCACTTGAACTCGTGGGTTGGTGCGGGCCTCGCGCTCATCATCGCGCTGGCTATTGGTGCGCTCAATGGCATCCTCGTTACGCGTACGGGTATTGACAGCTTCCTCATCACGCTGGCTGCGTTCCTCATGTTGCAGGGCCTCAACCTCGCCGTGACCAAGCTCGTCACCGGCCAGGTGGCCACACCATCCATCGCGGATATGGAGGGCTTCGCCTCCGCACGCACCTTCTTTGCTGGTAGCTTCCATATCGGCAACGTGCGCATCAGTGTCACGGTGATTTGGTGGTTGCTGTTCGTCGCGATTGCGTCGTTCGTGCTCTTCCGCACGAAATTCGGTAACTGGATCACCGCCGTCGGTGGCGATGAGGATGCCGCGCGTGCTGTGGGTGTTCCCGTCCGCCTGGTTAAAATTGTGCTGTTCATGACTGTCGGCTTCGCTGCATGGTTTGTGGGCATGCACACGCTGTTCGCCTTCGATTCGATTCAGGCGGGCCAAGGCGTGGGCAATGAATTCTTGTACATCATCGCCGCTGTCATCGGTGGTTGCGCGATGAAGGGCGGCCGCGGCACGGCGATCGGCACGATGATCGGTGCGCTCATCTTCGGTATGACCAACCAGGGCATTGTCTACGCGGGCTGGAATCCTGACTGGTTCAAGTTCTTCCTCGGTGCGATGCTTTTGTTCGCGGTGCTCACCAACACTTCATTCGCCAACATCACGAAGGGGCGGTAGGCCATGTCCATCATTGAGTTGCGTGACATCACCAAGTCATACGGCACCTTCGACGCCTTGCGCGGAGTGGACCTCACCATCAACGCGGGCGAAGTCACCTGTGTGCTTGGTGATAATGGCGCGGGCAAATCGACGCTCATCAAGATTCTTGCGGGTTTGCACGCCCCAACGAGTGGGCAATTGCTTATCGACGGCTCACCCGTCACCTTCACATCCCCCCGCGACGCCCTGGATGCGGGTATTGCCACGGTGTACCAAAACCTCGCCATTGTCGATGAGCTGAGCGTGTGGCGGAACTTCTTCCTGGGCCAGGAACTGACCGGTGTGCTCGGCACGCTGAAGCAGGAGGAGATGAAGCGCATCTGCTCCGAGCAGCTCTTGGAGATGGGCATTGACATCCCCGATGTGAATGTGGAGGCCGGCAACCTGTCTGGTGGCCAGCGGCAAGTCGTCGCCATCGCCCGCGCTGTCTACTTCGGTGCCCGAGTCATCGTGCTTGATGAGCCCACCGCGGCACTCGGCGTGAAGCAGTCCGGCGTGGTGCTGAAGTTCATTGCTGCAGCCCGTGACCGTGGCGTCGCGGTCGTTCTGGTGACCCACAACCCACACCATGCCTATCTGGTGGGCGACCATTTCATGATTCTGAAGCTCGGCCGCCAGGAGCTCGACGCCTCCCGCGACCACGTCACCCTAGACGAGCTCACGCGCGAAATGTCGGGCGGTGCTGAACTCGAGGCACTTAGCCACGAGTTGAACAGCTAGGAGTGTTATGTCCATAGGGTTTTTGGACATGGAGTCCGGTGTCTTTTTGGACACGGAATCCATGGTGTTCTTGGACCCTTCTAGCGACTTATGGTTGTAGCCTGCGTTTCGGCCGGGGTTTGGATAGTTTCGGGTTCATCTGGGGTGGTCGGCGGTGTTTCATTCCTTCGACGAGGTTGATGTTGATCTGACCACCTGGTGGCCTGTGGCTCAACGTGATCGGCAGGGGCACGCTGAAGAGGAATTCACCGTCATGGGCCGTGTAGAACTCCGCAGTGTTATCGGCTGTGACCGTGGAGTAGAGTCTGCGGTTTTTAAACCTCAGGCCAATGTAGAGACCGAAGCCGCACACGCGTACAACGCCATCTTTGCTCACACAGAGTTGGTCTGGGATGCCCCAATAGTTTGTTGAATTTGTCGTAGGCATCGTTAACGTAGGGGTATCGGTGGGAGGTATGCCTTGCTGAGCTGCCATGTCATCGGTGCTGGCCTCGTGTGAAGTTGCCGCTTCCGCGGGGCCGTTTAGCATGTCGGATACAGCTTGTGGATTGTGCGCCTGGTTATAGGCAACTACGCGGGCCCAGATCTGATCAGGATCGAGTGGATGCGTAGGCGACGGTGCCTTGGGGAAAGTATCGAAAGCTTGGCGTGGGGTGATGTGCATCTTGCCGACCAGCAGTGATTGGTGGCGTCGTCGCTCGTTGTAAACCTGGCGATATTCAGCCAGATATGTGTTGACCTCGGCAAGGTTGACTGGGTGGCGTGCATCGAGGAACTGGGTCAACGTACGGTGAGATCGCTCGTCTTTTCCCTGGGTTGTCGGGGCGAAACCAGCAATAGCAAGTACACCTTGGCTGGCGAGCCAAGTTTCAGTAGCAGAGAGAAAACCCCGGTGGTAGGTGGCGAACGCATCGCCATTGTCAGAAAGGATTTCTTGAGGTTTGCCGTAGACGGCGAACGCTGCGGCCAGTGCAGCGCGCGCATCAGTACCGTTTTCTGGTAGAGCGAATGCTGTGGTTCCGACATCAAATCTGCTGGCATCATCGATGATCTGGCAAATCGTCACGTGCGTGTGCGCATGGTCGAAGAGGCGATAGACCAGTCCATCGATCTGCCAGAGTTCACCAACGAAATCGCGGGCGAAGCGCTTATAGGAACTCCGCGGCCGTTTGCGGGCATTGGCATCAACAAACCCCAGCTCTTGTAGCCACAAGGCGATGGTGGAACGCGACGGGGTCCGATCGGCACCGATAGAGTCGAACAAGAAGTAGTAGATCGACCAAGGGCCATAATCCAAGCCCTGCTCCATCAAGTGTTGCCTGGCGTGGATGACTGCGTTTTTGTCGGCCTCGTCAAATTTCTTAAACGGATTCTTCGGGGCAGTCGAATCCGGCACAATACCTGCTCGGCCCTTCTGCGCTATCCGGTTTTTGATGTTGTGGTACGTCTGTCGCGAGATCCCCAATTCTTTGCAAAACTGTGTGACCGTCTTGCCGTCACGAACTGGATCGAAATCTGCGACCTTTCTACGCTTATGCAATGGAATAGCCATCCGGCTATTCCACCGCCGTAACCGTCCAAAAAGCCACTAGACATACCGTCCAAAAACCTCCTGGACTCCGTGTCCAAAAAGTCTCTAGACATCACATTGAACAGCTAGGAGATAGCGCTTGCGCTACCTCCTCGTGCTTTGTGCATTGGAGTCGAGTTTTTGCAGCATAGCGAGTATGTTGTTAGCTATTCATCGTCTGGCATTGAGCTGGTTATAGGTTTCGGATTGAGTAAAGGTTTTGCAGTGACAGGGTTGAAAGCTTTTGGGCGTGGACTACAAAGCACAGTGGTAGTGCTCATCGCCATGCTTCTTGCAGTGTTCATGGTGCTTGCACCGCAATCTGTGTACGCGACTGAAACTGGGAGCGCCGCTACTGGCACACCTGGCAGCGACATGGCGACGGCCACGGAGACCGCCGAGGGAAATAACGCCCCAGCGGAGGAACCTGCACCTGCTGCAGATTCCAATGGACTAACCGCCGGTGGCGGCACCAAAGCATATGAGCTCATTGGTGAGTGGAAACAGCAGCCGAATGAGGTGACCTCCGGCCTTGATGTGCTGTCGATGGTGTGGTGGCTGGACATCAATGATTCAGCAGCGGCGCCAGGCAACAGGCCGACGAAAGACAACTTGCTCACGGTGAGCGTCGAAAATGCTCATTTCGGTGAGATTCCCAGCCAGTGCTTGAGTGGGGACAAGGGCGCTTCGAAGCTTTCTGAAGATAAGCGCACCCTGACCTGTGACATCGGCGAGCGTGATGAGGGAACCGCTCAAATGGTGCTGTCAGGTGTGAAAGTGGACGGACCGGGCAAGTCGAAAGTCAAAGCCACGGCAACCTTCCGTGGGCTTGAGGCGGAGCTGCCTGAGATTCCTGTGATTGCGCCTTTCCTCATGGACGCCAAGTTCGATGGTGGCGCGGCGACGTCGCTGACCGGTGATCCGGACACCTTCCAGTTCATGAACTTCCCCTTCTCGCTGGCTCACGCAAAAGGCTCTGCGAAGGGGCCGGACACCGTCAGTTATGACATCACCATCAACGGCGTGAACGACGAGGATATTACGCTGCAGGATGTCGCCTGCGCACCGATCGATCGCGTGCAGCCGGGCTACCCATTCTCGGCTTTTGGCAAGCCAGAAAACCAAACCACGAAGCTCCCTACGTGTGAGTTCACCGCGGTGGAGGGAAAGAAGAACACGTTCCGCTTAACGTTGTCTGATTTGGATTACACGTCCAAGCGCGCAGAGTTGGATTCGAATGGTGTGCTTCTGCCACAGGTGCAGCCCAAACACCCGCGTGAGGTCATTGCTGCTGGTGAACTTCGCGTGAAGGTGCCATACGTCACCTCCGGTCCAAATAAGAATGAGGACACCAACATTCACCTGGAGGCATCTGCGCCGACGTATACCGCCGAAGATGGCTCAACAGCTCAGGATGACCCGTCCAATAATGAGAACAAGGCGCCCTTGGTTCGTGGTAACTGGACTGGTGCATGGGTGGTTGCTTCACAGTGGCCTAAGGCTTACCCAGGTATTGGTTGGTCCGATACTTCTCGTGCGCCTGCTGGTGCCACCGTCATGTCGGTGTCGGGTATTGGCCCACGCCGGCCGGGTAACTCGTTTAATCATTCAGGCGGCTTTGCAGACACCTGGATCTGCAACACCTTAGATACGAAGCGCGTTGATTTCGTCGATGCCCGTGTGGTGGCTGATCCAGAGGCGAAACCAAATGTTTATTACGGTGAGCACATCGAGGACCTGAAGATCCTGTACTACACGGGTGAGGTGGAAGACCCGAACCTGTTCAAATGCGGAACGAAGGAAACTCCATTTGATGAAGGGAAGGATGAAAAGGACGGCTGGAGTTACACCAAGCCGGCCGATCTATCCACGGTTAAGGCCCTTAAAGTACGTATTCCACACGACAAGGCTTACCTGTCCAAGCTCCCCAAGTCTCGCTTCTACCTGACTGTTGAGCAGCGGATCCATGATGACGCTCAACCTGGTGACGATGTGTGGACGTTTACATCGGTGTTGGAGGAAGACAACACCGAATGGAATATGGATCTTAACGCTAAGCGTTACTTCCAGCGTATTACCGATGAAGAAGAGATCACGCCTTCCTATGCCAGTCCTGGTGTGGTGACTGACGGGGTGCGTTACCCGTACACCGGTCCTGGCCGCGATTTGCTGCGTGTGGTGGGTTCCTTGCCGGTTGTAGCGAAGGACGCAGCGCAGCCGGAGTACGGTCCGGGTGAGGAAGCAGATTTCACCATCCGTTACGGCCTGGAATCTGAGATTGCCAATATGCCTAATGCTCAGGTGGTAATCAAGGACACTCTGCCGAAGGGTATGGAGTATGTCGCGGGCAGCGCTGATGTTGAGCCTGAGGTGTCAACAAACTCCAAGGGCGAGCAGGTGCTTACCTGGACGAAGGAAAACGTTGAGCCGAACCTCCGCGTTTTGGAGGACGGGAACCCGGGCATCATCAACTACAAGGCCATCATGCCGAAGGCTGCGAAGCCCGGTGATGTTCTGACGAACGAAGTAACAGCGACGAGTCAGGGGCAAACCCGCAAGGCGCAGGCGAAGGTGACAGTGCCGCAGGCCGGCTACACGTCACTGAAGAAGAATGTGGCTGAGCCTGTCATTGAAACCGCGCCGAATGGTGTGGCTTCTAATGAGTGGACTATTGAACTCACATCTAAGGATCCAACGAAGTCGAACCTGACGGATGTTATTGATGTGCTTCCTGCCAACGGCGATGCCCAGGGCTCGAAGTTTGAAGGCAAGCTCAAGGTGACAGGCGTCGAAGGCGCTGCAGGTGCCACGGTGTACAGCACCACCGTCGATCCAGCGAAGGTCGATGAGGATCCGAATGCCACAGTCAATGGTGCAACGGGTCAGCCATCTAACATCTGGTCAGAAGGCGTGAAGGAAGAAGCCACGGCAGTACGCGTGATTACGAACGCTCCTTTGGCTTACGGCGATGCGCAAAAGATCACCATTAAGACGGAACTGCATAACGCTAAGAGTGGCGACGTTGTGGTGAACAAGGCCGTTGGCCGCGCTGAAAACACCAAGCTGCGTATGCGCACCTCTGCTCAGTTCACTGTCCGCACACCGGTCGACGTCACTGTTGAGAAGGTATGGAAGGACGACAAGGGTGCGGATCTGAAGGACACGCCGAAGTCCGTGAAGGTCCAGCTCATCCGCAAGCAGGGTGAGGAGAGCACCCCCGTTGGGGACAAGGTTGAACTCAATGCTGACAACGAGTGGAAGCACACGTTCACAAACCTTCCAGCCGTAGTGGACGAGGAACCGGTCACCTACACGGTGAAGGAAGACGAGATCGAAGGATTCACATCTAAGGTTGAGGTGAAAAATGTCGACGGCGACTACCAGGTCACGGTGACGAACACCCGTAAGCCGGAGCCGACTCCAACGCCGACCCCAACACCAACACCCACACCAACTCCAACCCCGAAGCCTACGCCGACTCCCACGCCGGGAACGTCTGGAACCCCGACACCGACGCCGAGTCCGTCCGGCACTCCGACGCCGACACCGACTCCGGGTACCTCCGAAACCCCGACGCCTGGCCCCACGCCAGGGCAGCCGAGTGGGCCTAAGAAGGACCTGGCTAGCACCGGTGCCGCTGTCACGGGACTGGTGGCATTGGCACTCGCCGCAATTGCCGGCGGAGCGCTACTGATGGTCAGGTCGCGTAAGCAGTAACCCCAATGCGCTGAACGCGCCACAAAACAAATGGGTCCGAATGGTTCAACCAATCGGACCCATTAGGTATTTGGAGGACATGTAACCAACAGCTTGAGTGGTGTAGGGATGAAGGCCTCTGGTTACTCGGCGCGAGTCATTTCAGGAAACTTGCCCCATAATTCTTGATAGACCTTGGCCACATAGTCATGGTGACTAATGCCCGCAGCCTTGGAGTAGTGGGGTAGGCGGATGATGTGAGTCTCGGCCCCGAGGGAATTTTTGATCATGCTGAAAGACGGATTATTTCGCCCTTGAGTCAATGCGTTATAGACATCGTTGCCGAGCGCGACGATTATTGGATTCACGCATCCTAGATCTGAAAGCTCGGCGCACAGTCCGTGAACCTGGTCCTGCAAGAAGTCTTTGTCTTTTAGTCTCTGCTTGATGTTGGTCGCCTTCGAGTCACGCACGGGCGTGAGTGCGCCATCCTCAAATTTGACGAGGTCGGTGATGTAACTTCCCCACAGTGGTGTACCTAAGCACGCATCGCGGAGCCGGTGGTCGCTGGTGAGGGAAGTTTCTTCGTGAAAAGCATGAAACGCGAGATCCTGTGTTGCCTTCTTTGTTTGTTCGTCTCGCTCAGCGAAGTTGAGAGCGACTAAGACAGTGTCGGTATGAATCTGCTTTGCTAGAGCACCGTAGGCGCTTTCGCTAGCGACTCTGTTCAGGTCCCGGACGAATGAATTCAGGAAGAATTTTGGAGCATTGACCGGGGCTGGCGCGAAGCGTTGATTTTCACACGCACCGATTCGCCAGAGTGCCCAGCTAGAACAATCGCCGTACTCCTTTTTGTTTTGGAGAAATTGCTCGAATGTAGGACTCGACAATCTTTCGTCCAATCTTTGGTAAATACGCAGATCACACAGCGAACAGGACGACTAACACGCCGATGGCAAGCGCAATGAAGGTACCAATCAAGATGAGCAGAGGGAGCCCCAGTGTGACGGCCGTGAAGATGGTGGACAGGATCCCGCCAGTGGAGGAGTCGTTCTTGTCCATTGCCTGGTACGGGTTGGGCTGGCCGTAGGGCTGTTGCTCGTAGGACTGCTGGCCGTACGGCTGTTGTTGTTGCCAGTAGGACGGTTGCTGGTACTGCGGGGCGCCTTGAGGTGGGGTGCCGTAGGGCTGGTTGTCCTGTGGCTCCTGGGGTGGGTAGGTGTTGCCGTAAGGGGTGGTCATGGTGGGGCCTCCTGGTTATGGGGTGTCGTCGGCAAGCTTGGCTTGGGCTTCGCTGATCTGCTCGGAGAGAGCGGACATGGCATTGTGTGCGTTGACAACAGCCTTGACTGCGCGGTCGGAGGCGGAGCGGAGTTGCTCGTCGGTCATGCCGGCGGCGACGGAGACTTCGGCCTCGGTGCGGATGACGAGGTTCTCTGCCTTGTTGCCCACGATGGCGCGGGCGCCGATGAGGGTGGAATTCACCTCATTGGCGGCGAGGTAGTAATTCGCATCAGGGGAGTCGGCGGCAGTGTCCGTGGCGGAATCGGCGCGGACGATGAACACAGAGTCAAGCAGGACAACGAGGAGTTCCAAGTTGTCGTGGGTGCCTTGCGCCACGCGGCCGGTGGAATCAGCGGTGACGCCCACGCCGGACTGGGCGAAAGCATCAACGATGCGGTCAATGGTGACCAGGCTGGGGGTGGAATTCGCGGTAGTCAATTTAGTTCTCCTCCCACGTCACGGCTGTTGGGAAAGACTCAGCCAAGAAATTGAAAGCCTGCATGGTTGCGTTGATGGAGGTGATGATGAAAGCGCCCAACTGATTCGTCGATAAGCCACGGCTCACATCCAGCGACCGAATACCCGTGATGGCCAGGGTGTTCTCCTCACTCTGGAAGAAACGCAGAGTTGGTGTGAAATGCGACTGGTTGTACTCATTCGTGGCGTAAAGCAGCGAGGACACATCCTCCGGCGCGAACTCGCCGCGCCACACGGACTCGAAAACGAGTTTGCCGTCATCGAAGGTGAACACCATCGCGGCGTTGATGAAGCCGGTGCGAACAACGGGCTCTTCCAGGCGGTATTCCAAGCCCTCGCCCTCAAGTACGGCGGCAATGTCGGCGAGGCCGACCTCGCGGACACGATCGTCCTCGGTGAGCTCCGGAGTGGGGTTCTCATTGGGTGTGGTCATGGCACCCAAGGTTACCTGTGTCGGTTGAGGGCTTGGCGGGTTAGTTTGCACTGGGGGTTAAGTGGGCGGTGATGTGGTCTGCGATGTGGGGTGCACGAGTGGAAAAAGTGCTAGTGTTGCAAGCGTCTACCAAGCATTGGCAGGCGCTAAAAAGAAGCATCCTTTAAATTCCGCACAGAGAGGCGGGGAAGGAGGTTCGATGAGTGCCACGAAGTTGCTTGACGCTAGTGACGTCTCGCGCACGATTGCACGCATCGCGCACCAAATCATCGAGAAAACAGCGCTCGATTCACCTGGTGCACCAACGGTGATTCTGTTGGGCATCCCATCTGGGGGAGTGCCCTTGGCCCAGCGCATCGGCGCGGCGATTGAGGAATTCGCGGGGGTGAACGTCCCTGTTGGAAGCCTGGATGTCACCCTCTACCGCGATGATCTGCGCCGCCGCCCGCACCGTGCATTGAGGCCCACGGACATTCCAGGTGATATCAACGGCGCGACCATCGTGCTGGTTGATGATGTGCTGTTTTCCGGCCGCACGATCCGCGCCGCACTCGACGCCTTGAGCGCTATCGGCCGCCCCGACATTATCCAGCTCGCCGTCCTCGTGGACCGCGGCCACCGCGCCGTGCCTATCCGCGCGGATTACGTGGGCAAAAACATCCCAACGGCACTGAGCGAGGACGTCACTGTGACGCTCACACCTTTCGACGGTGAAGATGCCGTCCTCCTGATGAAAGAGGGCGAGGAATAATGAAGCATCTGATCAGCATCGCGGACTTGAGCCGCGAAGAGATCATCGGGCTGATGGATGAGGCAGACCGTTTCCGTGAAGCCCTGGATGGCCGTGAGATGAAGAAGCTGCCCACCCTGCGCGGGCGCACTATCTTCACGCTGTTCTACGAAAACTCCACGCGCACCCGCTCCTCTTTTGAGACGGCGGGCAAGTGGATGAGCGCGGACGTGATCAACGTGTCTGCATCCAGCTCCAGTGTGAAGAAGGGCGAGTCCCTCAAAGACACCGCCGCCACTTTGAAGGCCGTGGGCGCGGACGCGATCATCATGCGCCACCCGTCTTCCGGTGCGCCGAATCTGCTGCGTGAGTGGGTGCCGGGTGCGGCGATTATTAATGCGGGCGATGGCTCGCACCAGCACCCGACGCAGGCACTGCTTGATGCCGTGACCATGCGCCAGCACATTGGTTCCGTCGAAGGCAAGAAAGTGCTCATCGTCGGTGACATCTTGCACTCCCGCGTGGCGCGCTCCAACGTGGACTTGCTGTCCACACTCGGCGCAGAAGTCGTGCTCGTTGCACCGCCGACTCTGCTGCCCACCGGTGTGGAGAACTGGCCGTGCCGCGTGGCCTATGACTTTGACGCGGAGCTCGCGTCTAGTGATAAACCCGCAGTTGTGATGATGCTGCGCGTGCAAGCTGAGCGCATGAACGGAGGCTTCTTCCCGTCCCACCGCGAATACGCCACCTTGTACGGGCTCTCCCAGGACCGCGCTGACAAGCTTGGCGCTGACACCCTGATCATGCACCCGGGGCCGATGTTGCGCGGCATGGAAATCAACTTCAATGTCGCCGACCGCGACAACACCGTGGTCCTCGACCAGGTGACAAACGGTGTGTACACCCGCATGGCGGTGCTGTTCACCCTGCTAGCCAGTGGCGACGATGCGCTGGAAGGAAAGGAGTAGGGCAGTGACAACACTTGCTTTGAATAATGTGCGCCCCTACGGCGAAGAAGAAACGAACATCCTCATCAGCGTGGAGGCCGGTGTCATCGAGTCCATCGGTGATGCACCCTTCACCGATGCCTCCGAGGTTGTGGATTGTGGCGGCAACGTGCTGCTGCCGGGTCTTGTCGACGTCCACGTGCACCTGCGTGAGCCGGGCCGTGAAGACACGGAGACCATTGCCACGGGTTCGGATGCTGCGGCGGCGGGCGGCTTCACCGCTGTGTTCACCATGGCGAACACCCAGCCTGTCATCGACCAGCCTTTCCTCGCCGACGCGGTGTGGGAAAAGGGCCAGGCCTACGGCAAGTGCGATGTTTATCCGGTGGGTTCCATCACCAAGGGTCTCGGTGGGGAGACACTCACCGAGATCGGGCTGATGTCCCGTGGTCACGTGCGAATGTTTTCTGATGACGGTCGCTGTGTCAACGACCCGCAGCTCATGCGCCGCGCCATCGAGTACGCGAAGGCCTATGACGTTGTGCTGGCACAGCACGCTGAGGACCACCGCATGACCGAGGGCTCCTGCGCCCACGAGGGTGAAAACGCTGCTCGTCTGGGTCTGCGCGGCTGGCCACGGGTGGCGGAAGAATCCATCGTTGCCCGCGACCTGATCATGACCCGTGACTACGGTGGGCGCTACCACCTCTGCCATGCCTCCACCGAGGGCACCGTATCCCTCCTGCGCTGGGCCAAAGAGCAGGGGATTGACGTCACCGCTGAGGTCACCCCACACCACTTGCTGCTTACGGACGACAAGCTGGAAACCTACGACGGTGTCTACCGCGTCAACCCACCACTTCGTGAGAACAAGGACACGTTCGCGCTGCGCGACGCGCTACTGGACGGCACGATTGACGTCGTGGCCACCGATCACGCACCGCACGGCTCTGAAGACAAGTGCGTCGAGTTTGAAAACGCCAAGCCCGGCATGATCGGCCTGGAAACCTCCCTGGCTATCATCGCCCAGATCTTCGTCGAATCCGGCCTGGCGGACTGGCGCTTCGTGGCCAAGGTCATGAGCGAACGGCCGGCTGAAATCCTCCGTCTGACGGACCACGGGCGACCAATCGCCGTGGGTGAGCCCGCCAACCTCACCCTCATCGACCCGGATTCGCCGTGGACCGCTGATGGCACTGAGATGGCCTCCAAATCCACAAACACGCCCTATGAAGGCTCCACATTCAAAGCCCGCGTCATTTCCACGTGGCTGCGCGGCACCACAACCTACTCCGCAAAGAAGGCATAACAGTGACAACAACTAACCAAGCTTCCCAGTCACAGAACACCCAGACCACCTCGTCGATAAGCAATCGCACGCGCGCGAATCTCGTGCTGGATAACGGTGCAACGTTCCCGGGCTTCCTCTTCGGCGCAGCACCGGCCGCAGACATTGCTGGTGAGGTGACATTCACCACCGACATGTTCGGCTACGAGCAGCAGATGTGCGTCCCGGAGCATTCGGGTCAGATCCTCGTCTTCGCTACCCCGGAGATCGGCAACGTTGGTTGGACAGGTCAAGGTGCCGGCGAGGGTAGGACGGACATCACTGTCTCCGCAGTGATCATCCGTGACCTCTCACGCATCGCTTCGAACCATGAAGCGAAGCGCAGCCTCGAAGAAGAAATGACCGCACAGAACGTCACCGGCCTGTGGGGCGTAGATACCCGCATGCTCATCCGCGCCATCGCGGACGCCACCCGCAAGGGTGAGACCGTGCGCGGCCAGATCATCGCAGAAAAGCAAGAAGCCTAAGAGAAACCAGGGAGAAGAAAACAATGAAGCGAGAAGATCTTAATCACGTCCTGGTTATCGGCTCCGGCCCGATTGTTATCGGCCAGGCCTGCGAGTTCGACTACTCAGGCACCCAGGCATGCCGTGTGCTTAAGGCTGAAGGCCTGCGCGTCACGCTGGTGAACTCCAACCCGGCCACCATCATGACCGACCCGGAATTCGCCGACCACACCTACGTCGAGCCGATCGAGCCGGAATACATTGACCGCATCCTGGCCCGCGAGAAGGAGCAGGGGCACCCGGTGGATGCGATTCTGCCAACCCTGGGTGGGCAGACCGCGCTGAATGCCGCGATCAAGCTGGATCGCTTGGGCATCTTGGACAAGCACGGCGTTGAACTCATCGGCGCAGACATTGACGCGATTGAGCGCGGTGAGGACCGCCAGAAGTTCAAGGACATCGTGGAAAAGATCGGCGGCGAATCCGCTCGCTCCCGCGTGTGCTTCACCATGGAAGAGGTCGAAGAGACCGTCGCTGAGCTTGGCTTCCCGTGCGTTGTCCGCCCGTCCTTCACCATGGGTGGTCTGGGTTCCGGTCTGGCATACAACATGGATGACCTGCACCGCATTGCCGGTGATGGCCTGACGGCTTCGCCCGAGGCGAATGTCCTCATCGAGGAATCCATCCTCGGTTGGAAGGAAATCGAACTGGAGCTCATCCGGGACAAGGATGACAACTGCATCACCATCGCCACCATTGAAAACGTGGACGCGATGGGCGTGCACACCGGTGACTCCGTCACTGTGGCGCCGGTGCTCACCATGACTGAGCCCGAAGTAGCCACGATGATTGAGCAGGGCAAGGCCATCATCCGTGAGGTAGGTGTGAGGACCGGTGGCTGCAACATTCAGTTCGCCATCAACCCAGTGGATGGCCGCATGATCACCATTGAGATGAACCCGCGCGTGTCCCGCTCCTCCGCGCTGGCATCCAAGGCAACCGGCTACCCGATTGCAAAGGTGGCAACCCTCCTGGCCATTGGCTACACGCTCGATGAGATCCCCAATGACATGACCGGCGGCGCCATCACTGCACTGGAAGAGCCAACCTTGGACTACATCATTGTGAAGATGCCGCGCTTCGCCTTTGAGAAGTTCCCGGGCTCCGATGAGACCCTGGGCACTTCCATGAAGGCAGTGGGTGAGGCCATGGGCATTGGCCGCAACTACATCCAGGGCCTGAACAAGGTCATGCGTTCCATGGAGGACAAGCCGAACGGTTTCTGGACCAAGCCGGATGAGTACTTCGCCGGCGAGCGCGCCACGGATGTCGCCGCTGTGCTTGAGGATCTCAAGGTGCCTACGGACAAAAGGCTTTACGACGTCGAGTTGGCCCTCCGCCTCGGCGCCACCGTCGATGAGGTGTACAAGGCCTCTGGCATTGACCCGTGGTTCCTCGAGGAGCTCGTTGCACTGATTGAGTTCCGCAATGTGCTTGTAAGCGCCCCGGTGCTCGACGCCGAACTGCTCCGCGAGGCCAAGGTCTTCGGCCTGTCCGATGCCCAGATCGCTGCTCTGCGCCCTGAGCTTGCCGGCGAAGACGGTGTGCGTTCATTGCGCTGGTCGCTGGGCATCACCCCGACCTTCAAGACGGTAGACAACTGCGCTGGTGCCTACGAGGCGAAGGTGCCGTACCTGTACTCCGCGTATGAATATGACCCGAATGCGGAAACCGAAGTGCGCGTTGCAAGCTCCGCGCAGGAAGAAAAGGAGAGCGAGCGCGAGAAGGTCATTATTCTCGGCTCAGGCCCGAACCGTATTGGTCAAGGCATTGAGTTTGACTACTCCTGTGTTCACGCCGCCCTCGAGCTCTCCCGCGTGGGCTATGAGACGGTGATGGTCAATTGCAACCCGGAGACCGTGTCCACCGACTACGATACCGCTGATCGTCTGTACTTTGAGCCACTGACCTTCGAAGACGTGATGGAGATCTACCGCGCTGAGGCAGCCACCGGCACCGTCGCCGGCGTGATCGTCCAGCTGGGTGGCCAAACCCCGCTCGGCCTTGCACAGAAACTTGCGGACGCGGGTGTGCCCGTCGTGGGCACCACCCCTGAGGCCATCGATCTGGCTGAGGACCGTGGCGAGTTTGGCAAGGTCTTGGAAGCCGCGAACCTGCCTGCCCCGGCCTACGGCACCGCAACCTCCTTCGAAGGCGCCCGCGAGGTGGCGAACCGTATTGGTTACCCGGTGCTGGTCCGCCCGTCCTACGTCCTGGGTGGCCGCGGCATGGAGATCGTCTACGACGAGGAGAACCTGCGCGACTACATCAACCGCGCAACCGAACTGTCCCCGGACCACCCGGTGCTGGTGGACCGCTTCCTGGACAACGCCATTGAGATTGACGTGGATGTGCTTTGCGACGGCAAGGATGTTTACCTCGGCGGCGTCATGGAGCACATTGAGGAAGCCGGCATTCACTCCGGTGACTCCGCGTGTGCACTGCCGCCCATGACTCTGGGCCCAGACGACATTGACAAGGTCCGCCGTTCCGCCGAAGCGCTCGCGCATGGCATTGGTGTGAAGGGGCTGATGAACGTGCAGTTCGCCCTCAAGGATGACATCCTCTACGTCATTGAAGCCAACCCGCGTGCCTCCCGCACCGTGCCGTTCGTATCCAAGGCCACTGGCGTCCACCTGGCCAAGGCTGCTGCGCGCATCATGCTTGGCGCTACCATCGCCGACCTACGCGAGGAGGGCATCATTCCGTCTACTTACGACGGTGGTTCCCTGCCACTTGATCACCCAATTGCGGTGAAGGAAGCTGTCCTGCCGTTCACCCGTTTCCGTCGCCCGGACGGTGCCGTGCTGGACACCATTCTCGGCCCGGAGATGAAGTCCACTGGTGAGGTCATGGGCTTGGCACCGTCCTTCGGTGTGGCCTTTACCAAGGCTGAGGCCGCTGCCTTCGGTGAACTTCCCACAGAGGGCACTGTCTTCGTGTCGCTGGCCAACCGCGACAAGCGCACGCTGATCTTCCCAATCCAGCGCCTGTCCACCATGGGCTTCAAGGTCCTGGCCACGGAAGGTACTGCACAGATGCTGCGCCGCAACGGCATCGAGTGTGAGGTCGCTCTCAAGGCTTCTGCCGTCCGCGCTGGTGCTGAGGGCAAGTCCATCGTCGACCGCATTTTGGACGGCGAGGTTGATTTGGTGCTCAACACTCCGGCTGGTTCTGCCGGTGCACGCCACGACGGCTACGACATTCGCGCCGCCGCAGTGGTGTCCAACGTGCCGATCATGACCACGGTGCAGGGTGTTACCGCGGCTGTCCAGGGCATCGAATCCCTCCGTGACAATGAGATCACTGTGACGAGCCTCCAAGAGCTCGAGCACAACGTTCAGGCAGGGGAGTAGATGAGCCAGGGGAGCACTGGGCGAGGCTTTGGCGCACGCCTAGTTGATGCAGGCGTGGACTACGGCCGTCTGTGCGTAGGAATCGACCCGCACGAGCAGCTTCTTGCTGCCTGGGGGCTGAGCAATGACGCAGAGGGCTTACGCGAATTCTCGCTGCGCTGCGTGGAAGCCTTTGCGGGCCACGTGGCCCTGATCAAGCCACAGGTGGCGTTCTTTGAACGTTTTGGCTCCAAGGGCTTCGCAGTATTGGAGGAGGTTATCGCCGCCGCTAAGGGTAGCGGCTCCCTCATTGTCGCTGATGCTAAGCGTGGGGACATTGGTTCCACCATGGCTGGCTATGCGGCGGCCTGGCTCGATGATGCCTCACCGCTCTGCTGCGATGCCGTGACTCTCACCCCGTACCTCGGCGTCGGTTCCTTAGACCCCGCCATTGCGCTGGCGGGGGAGAAGGGCCGTGGCGTGTTCATCATGGCGGCCAACTCCAACCCGGAGGCCGAAGCCTTCCAGGAGCAGCAGCTAGGCAGCACTGGTGGCACCGTCGCCCAGCACATGGTTGATGAGTGCGCTCAATACAACAAGACCGACATCGGCCATGTGGGCCACGTTGGGGTTGTCGTTGGTGCCACGGTGAAGAACCCGCCGCGGTTAGAGCACCTCAACGCGCCGGTGCTTATGCCTGGCGTGGGGGCGCAGGGTGCAACGATGTCTGATGTCGCTCGCATTGCGGGCGCAAACAGCCATCTTGTTTTCCCGAATGTTTCCCGCTCCGTGCTCTCCGCTGGCCCGAACGTTGAAGACCTGCGTAAACGGGCAAAAGAACAGGTTTCATCAACCTAATCGAACCCTAGTTAGCGAAAAACCTAAAACTGCTGGTAGGTTGAAAACGTCGACGCGGTGACATGCCGAAACACAGGTAGTGTTACCGCGTTAAGCAAGGGCCAGTGTTAAACTGAACCGCGATCGGCCAATCACACGGTTGTAATTAGAAAAGCAGCTGTGCAATAGTGTCGAGTTGGTTCAAACACTGGACTGTCAAAAACTAACTAACCCCTACTATTTATGGAGGAACCGAAGTGGCCCTTCCCCAACTGACCCCGGAGCAGCGCCAGGAAGCTCTGGCTAAGGCTGCAGAGGCACGTAAGCAGCGCGCAGAGCTGAAGGCTTCCCTGAAGCGCGGCGAGACCAACCTGAAGGAAGTTCTCGCGAAGGCTGAGTCCAACGAGATCATCGGCAAGACCAAGGTCTCTGCTCTCCTGGAGGCTCTGCCGAAGGTGGGCAAGGTCAAGGCACGCGAGATCATGGAAGAGCTGGAGATCGCTCAGACCCGTCGCCTGCGTGGCCTCGGCGAGCGTCAGCGCCGTGCACTGCTCGAGCGTTTTGGCTTCGCGGACTAATCGGTGACAACCGTGAATAAGAAGGGTCGGCTTGTTGTTTTGGCTGGCCCTTCTGCCGTTGGTAAGTCAACTGTGGTTCAGCGCCTCCGGGAGTCAGTGGAAGATCTGTACTTCTCCGTCTCCATGACCACGCGTGATCCACGTCCGGGAGAGGTTCACGGCAAGGATTACTTCTTTGTCACACCTGAGGAATTCCAGGACAAGATCGACGCGGGTGAGATGCTCGAGTGGGCTGATATCCACAGCGGGTTGCAGCGTTCAGGCACTCCAGCGGGTCCAGTGCGTGAGGCTATGGAAGCCGGCCGTCCTGTGCTCGTAGAGGTTGATCTTGCTGGCGCTCGCAACATCAAGATGCTCATGCCGGAAGCAACGACTGTTTTCCTTGCTCCACCGTCATGGGAAGTGCTGGTTGATCGTTTGACCGGCCGCGCGACAGAATCTCAGGATGTCATTGAACGTCGCCTTGAAACGGCGCGTGAGGAGCTTGCCGCCCAGGATGAGTTCGACACAGTCATTGTGAACAAGGACCTGGATGAGGCGGTTTCAGGGATTAGTGATATTCTTCTGTCCGTTAATCGTCCGACCAATGAATAGGTGTAAGTGAGCAACGTGACCAACGATCTGGCTACTTCGGCTGATGTCGATGTCAACGAGCAGGTGTATGACACACCTGAAGGCATCACGGCACCGCCTATTGATGAGCTGTTGACCAAGGTGTCTTCCAAGTACGCTCTGGTGATCTTCGCCGCTAAGCGCGCGCGTCAGATCAACAGCTACTACCAGGAGCAGGATGAGGGTGTGTTCGAGTTCATCGGCCCCCTGGTCACTCCGGAGCAGGGGGAGAAGCCTCTGTCTATCGCTCTGCGTGAGATCGAGCACGGTCTCTTGGAGCATGAGGAAGGCCAGTAAGCCTCAACTCATCAGTTTTAGCGCGGGTCTCGGTGTAAGCCGGGGCCCGCGTTTTGCCGTTCGAGCGCGCTCAATTTTCTAAGAGTTTCTCAATCGCTTATCGACGTCCCCCTTCTCGACCCGCCCTCCCAAGTCGCCTTGACATGGTTATTTGTTTCACCTATAACAATTATTTCCCCCTGAACGGGGGTATTACTCTAAGGAATCATTTAGGAATATTTAAGCGAAAACTGCTGGTCAGCGCGTTGCGTCGATGAATGTCCACTTTAGTGGACAGTTTGGTGTTCCGAATCTGAGGAAACCATGCCATATTCAAAGGGCAGCCGGTCAGTGCCGGGGCAAACGAAGATGTGAGGATCCACCTAGAAATCCGGGGGGTAGGCGGATATGAAGCACAGGGGCTTCTCCTACATCACGGGGGTCATGTTGACCGCGGCACTGACTGGTTGCACACCTTTCCAGGACACCGGAGAAACCACCGCCGAACCTCACGGCACGATCGACACAGCAACACCAGCTGAAGCCTCCGAGTCCCACACTGCATCCCAGACCGGCGCTCCAGCCTTCCACTTCGCCAGTGGCGACCTCGTCCTCGGCGACTTCGACTACAACGCCATCAAGGACAACCTCTTCAACCCTTGCACCGAAATCTCGGCGGAGGAGTTCGCAGTGGTGGGGCTGGAGCCTTTGGAGGCCCAAAGTGTTCTTCCAGGTGGCGGAGTTGGGTGCGGACTCGTAAGCGATGTTCGTGGACAATATCTTGCTATCGGCACGTCCGCGGCTACGCGCGAGGATTTGGAGCTACAGCCTGATTCGAATGTTAGGGATGCTGATTCGACCGTCATTCCAGGCCTGATTCTCTACCGCGGTACTGAAACAGCAAGTGCAAGCTGCGTTTCTGCAGTTGATACAACACGCGGGCAGTTTTCGATCATCGTTGCGGATGCGGATCAGTCGGTAGGGGAACAGACGCTGTGTTCAACTGCTCAAAGCATCATGGAGTCCTTTTTCGGAACATAAACATTTAATATAGGGGGATAAAAGAGAACATGTTCATTGACGTAATCGCCGTGAAGCAGGCTGCGAATATTGTTGACAATGCGGCGAGTCAATTGCAGGGCTCTGCACTTATTGGGGGATTACGAAGCTTAGGCGCGTTCTCGACTGTCTCCGGCTTCGATCAGGCCGGGCAGATGCACGGCTCGATTAGTGCGGTGAGTCAGCCTGAGGCGACGCGGGGGTTGGGTACGTTGCTGGCCAATGCGGCGAAGCTGCTGTCGGAGCAGGCTGATGGGTTTACAGCGGTGGATGTGGGGATCGGGGAGTCCTTTAATTCGCCGGGTGGGGATGTTTCAGGTGGGTTGGTTACGTCCACGTTGGAGCAGCCTCTGGTTAATCCTTTTAGTGTTATTACTCCCATCGCGGGGAGGCCACTGAATTTGGAGTGGTTGGTATCCCAGTTGGCCGCGACGGATGTGGCGTCGATGATGGGGGTGTCGCAAAACTGGTTCTCAACCGCCACGACGCTGAGTCAAGCGCTTGAAAAGGTGCCAGAGGCCTTGAGGCTGCTGGCAGGGTCCGCGGAGACGGAAGCGGTGAGTGCGGCCATGGGCCATGTGGAGTTGGTTGCCTTGGCCGGTGCACGCTATTTGACCAACTCCGAGGTGCTAGGCGTTCATACTGGCGGACTTGTGACGCTGAGTGAGGCTAGTGCGATTCAGGCGGCATCAGTGCTGGCGGCCTCACGGGCAACGGCGCATCCTTTAGCGGCTAAAGGGATCGAAGAGGCCTATTTGAATACGTATGGGCCACGCCTCACCACGGAGTTGCATCCGACGGTGCCGAGCTTCCATCAGCTGCTGCCCTCTCTGGATTCAGCCAAGGGGGGATTGATGGATGAAGGTGGTTCAGGTGCTGGGATACCGGACTTCACCCAGCAGGCATTGCCACAGGTGGTAAGTCAGGCCTTGACTGAGGCTGGGTGGCAAGATCTTGCGCATGCGTCGACACCGGCCGAGATCATTGAGCAGGTAGGTCGCCCCAATCCGGAGATGTTGGACTTCATTGCCTCCGGAGCGACTCCCACGCAGGTCGCTAGTGCCACGGCGCCTACCTTGCCACCGGTAGGAGCGATGGGTGGTGCACCACTGGGTGGCACCATGACGCCAGCTGGTGCCGGTGGTCTCGGAGGTGGGTTTGGCTCACCGGGCGGACTGGGAAGTTTCGGTGGAGCTGCACCGATGCCGTTTGCCGGTCGAGGAGCCGCTGGCTTTGGTGCCGGTGCGGGATCAGGTTTCGGTGCTGGTGCAGGCCGTTTTGGTGGCGGTGTGAGGCCGGGTATGTCCGGTGTGGGAAGCAACGGTTTTGGTTCCGGTGCTGGCGCTGGCGCTGGTGCGAACGGCATGATTGCTGGTTCGTCCGGTGCGGGGGCGCGGGCTGGAGGGCCTGTTAATGCAGCGAGTGGCGCCGGTGGGTACGGTGTGGCGCCCGGGATGGGAGCACGTGGAGGCAAGCAGCAGAAGCGTGGCCGGGTGCAAGCGGTGACATCGGCGGTAGAACGCGAAGGTAACTTGAAAGCACTTCTAGGGGAAGCGCCTGAGGTTGTGCCTGGTGTTATTGGTGCCTGGGTGCGTGAGCCTCGCCGCTAGCCGAGGATGCGGTGGCAGGTAAGCTCGGGGGCCATGAGCGACATGGCTGCAAAGAACCTGGACACTGCTGAGACTGCCGGTGCTGATACCGGGGTTGGTGGAGATAAAAAAGAGGCCCTCAACGTAGTTGTGGGTGTCTCCGGGGGAATTGCTGCATACAAGGCATGTCACTTGGTGCGTGAGTTCACAGAAGCGGGGGACAGTGTGCGCGTTGTGCCGACCCCGTCGGCGCTGAATTTCGTGGGTGCTGCCACCTTCGAAGCGCTGTCCGGCCACCACGTGGACACTGGTGTGTTCAGTCGCGTGGATGAGGTGCAGCACGTCCGCGTGGGCAAGGAAGCTGACCTGATTGTTATTGCGCCGGCTACGGCGGACACCATTGCCCGGATCGCAGCCGGTCGTGCAAATGACCTCCTCACTGCGACGGTGCTCGTGGCCACATGCCCGGTGGTGCTGGCGCCCGCCATGCACACGGAGATGTGGGAGAATCCAGCTACACAGGACAATGTAGCAACGCTGCGTCGCCGGGGCGTCATTGTGCTGGCGCCCGCTCATGGGCGTTTGACCGGCACGGATACCGGTCCGGGCAGGTTGCCAGAGGCATCCCAGATTGCAGCGATGGCGCGCACGGTTGTGGAAGCTGGAAGATTCACACGCTCACTTGAAGGCAAGAAGGTTGTGATCTCCGCAGGGGGTACGCAGGAGAACATCGATCCAGTGCGCTTCATCGGCAACCGTTCCTCCGGCAGGCAAGGTTTTGCGCTCGCTGATATTGCGGTTCATCGCGGTGCGGATGTGACCATCGTCGCGGGTGACACCGATGAGTTGGAAACGCCTCCTGGTGCACAGATCGTTCGTGTACGTTCCACCCGCGACATGAAGGAAGCGGTCGACGCCGCTACGGTGAACGCCGATATCGTGATCATGGCAGCTGCTGTCGCCGATTACCGCCCTGAAAACGAAGCCGACTCCAAGTTGAAGAAAGGGCAGGCGGATGATGCTTTATCGACGCTGCGGTTGGTGGAGAATCCGGATATTTTGAGGGGGCTCGTCGATAAGCGAGAAGCCGGAGAGACATCCGCGACGATCGTGGGTTTCGCGGCCGAGACTGATGATCCGCTAGAGAATGGCCGGGCGAAGTTGGCGCGCAAGGGTGCGGACATGCTCATGGTGAATTCCGTGGCAGGCGGCAAAGTCTTCGGTGAGCTATGCAACAGTGGCTGGCTGCTTGGTGCGGATGGCTCGACAGAAGAGATTGCGGATGGGCCGAAACACGTGGTCGCGGCACGCATCTGGGATGCGATTGAGAAGATCACGTCAGGTGCTGGAGAGTCGATTCGACAGAATTAGACAGCTTGGTCTATTCTTGGGTGCGCACAGTCGCCGTAAAGGCGCGCATTTCTTTTGACAGCCGTCTCACCTGTAAGGACCTGCAATCCCATGACCGACCCGTTCTACCGCCTGTTCACCAGTGAATCCGTCACTGAAGGCCACCCGGACAAGATCTGCGACGCGATCTCGGACACCATCCTCGATGACATGCTCGCCCAAGATCCGCTGTCGCGCGTGGCAGTGGAAACGATGGTGACCACTGGTCAGGTCCACGTTGTGGGCGAGGTGACCACTCAGGCGTACTCCAACATTGCCAAGCTTGTGCGTGACAAGCTCGTGGAGATCGGTTTTACCTCCTCCGAGGTGGGCTTTGACGGCCGGACCTGTGGCGTAAATATTGCTATCGGTGACCAGTCCGCTGAGATCTCCGACGGTGTTACCGATTCGCTTGAGGTTCGCACCAACGAGTCGACTGGTGAGGAAGACCAATCCGGTGCTGGTGACCAGGGCCTGATGTTTGGTTACGCCACCAATGAGACCCCGGAGTTTATGCCGCTGCCGATCTCCACGGCACACCGTTTGGCCCGTCGCCTGACGCAGGTGCGCAAGGAGGGCATTGTTCAGGGGTTGCGCCCAGACGGCAAGACCCAGGTGACCTTTGCCTACGACGGGGATAAGCCGGTCTACCTGGACACCGTGGTCATCTCCTCCCAGCACGACCCGGACTTCACCGGCCAGGCGCTGGAGGACGCCCTGCGCACGCACGTGCTGGAGTGGGTTATCGAGGACGCTGGCCTGGGCCAGTACTACAACGAGGACACCACCTTGCTGGTCAACCCATCCGGTTCCTTCGTGCTCGGTGGTCCGATGGGCGACGCTGGTCTGACCGGCCGCAAGATCATCGTGGACACCTACGGTGGCATGTCCCGTCACGGTGGTGGCGCGTTCTCCGGCAAGGACCCGTCAAAGGTGGACCGCTCTGCTGCATACGCGATGCGCTGGGTAGCCAAGAACATCGTCGCTGCTGGCCTGGCACGTCGGGTTGAGGTGCAGGTTGCGTACGCCATCGGCCGCGCAACGCCGGTGGGCCTCTATGTGGAGACCTTCGGTACGGCTGCTGAGGGCCTGACCAATGAGTCGATCCAGCAGGCAGTGGACAAGGTCTTTGACCTGCGCCCAGCAGCCATCATTCGTGAGCTGGATCTGCTGCGCCCGATCTACTCCGCAACGTCTGCATACGGTCACTTCGGTCGCACCGATGTTGCATTCCCGTGGGAGGAGACCAACAAGGTCGACGACCTGCGTGCGGCAGCAGGCCTCTAAGGCTTACTGCGTAAGGGGCCGGGCATCGTCGGAAAGCGTTTCGACGCCTTCTTGCTCGGCCCATTTTTCTTTTTCGGCCTCTGATTTGCGGTGATTGCGCAGCGCAATGATCCCGAGCGCGATGCCGATGAGCACCGGCACCCAGATTTTGGAGTACTCAGCTAGCAGCGCAACCCACTCGGGGATCTCAGGCAAGGGGATGTCTGGGAACCTGATGTTCGGCGTGGGCAATGTCAGCTGCGGAAGTTGCGGCACAGGCAGATCAAGGTGTGGCAAGGTGATATCCGGCAGTTCCCAATCTGGCACGAATTGAAGCAGCCAATCGAGAAAGCGGGACAGAATCGGGCCGAGCACCAACAGGAGAAGCGCCCAACCGCCCTTGCCGATCCCTTCGACGATGGGGATTGCCGTGCGCCGAAATGAGCTGGACTCCATTGACTGTCTGCGTTTCTCGCCCCGCGAACCCTGTGGCGGATCAAATTCAACGACGGACGATCCCTCGCGGAAATCCACGTGCAAGATTTCCTTAAAGGGGCTAGCCACAATTTTCACGTGGGGCTTGGAGCGGTCCACGCCCAGGGAGATCATCGGCTCGAGCTTGTCTGGGGCCTTTGCAGAAAACACGCTGTACCGACCCGACTCAAGCTGGTCGAAGCGGTATTGGGGGACTCCGTCCACGAGGATCTCAACACGCGTTTGCGGGTTAGTTCGTCGGGCGTTGATGCGCTCTTTCAAACTGCTTTCGGCAGAGAGGTGGTGGCCTGCTCTTTCCTTGCCCGGCCAATCGTCGTGGATGCGGGCGAAATCAGGATCAAAACCCGCGCGAATTTCAATGAGTCCATAGCGGGGATGGTGCAGGGACCAGACCTCTACACACGAGAGGTCGGCGCAGTGTTCTTGACGGTCCATGCTTAGGCGCTCACCTGTGGTTCTTTACGCAATGCCTGCCCGGCGAACATCGCGATAGCTGCCGTCACGGCACATCCCAATGCATAGATGAAAGTGCCGTCATTGAAATAGAGCACTTTGGCAACCCAGAACCCCACGCCAGCGAGAATGGGTAAGGGGAACGTGTTGCGGAACGTCCACCCGTCGATAAAGCCGGCGACGGCAGCATTGCCAAAAAGAAAAACCAGAACCGGGATGAGTGCTTTATCGGAGCCGAAAGCGGGGATGAGAATCAGTGGGACCAGAACATACGCCAGAACCATGATGATGGGCGTTGCTTTCTGCCAGCCTGACCGGTCTAGCTGCTCGTCTGTTTCGGTGTCGGCGGGGACATCCTGGTTGCTTTGCATGGCCACAAACCTAACAAACAGATCCGTGTGTTCCGCGGTGGGGCTTAAGTGGCATTAGCCATCGTTGGCGGTGGTGTAGGTGACGCCGGCTTCGGGCTCCTCAAACAGCTCTGCCAGACTGACGGGGTGAAGGCCTTTGGCCCGAAGACCGTCGATAATGCACTCGGCCGCATTGACGGTGCTTGGGTGAATATCGTGCATGAGGATGATGGAGCCTGCTTGCGCATGGGCAACGGCGATTGAACATGTCTTTGCTGTGCTGCGGTGGCGCCAATCAACCGTGTCTACATCCCAGAGGGCCACTGCCTGGTCGCGGGAGCCGATGACGGAAGCAACACGGTTATTAGTCGCGCCGTAAGGTGGGCGCATCCACTTCGGGTAACGCCCACCGGCCTCTTTGATAGCCGTATTTGTGGAATCGACCTCGTACGCCACGCGGGCATCGCTCAACGCGGTGAGCTGCGGGTGGTTCAATGTGTGATTGCCAATGTCATGCCCCTCGTTATGCAGCCGCTTCACAATCTCCGGATAAGCTTTCGCATTACCGCCGACGAGGAAGAAAGAGGCGTGGACGCGCTTCTTCTTCAGCACGTCCAAGAGCACATTGGTGTTGGGTACCGGGCCATCGTCATAGGTGATGGCCACGCAGTTTTCGCACCACACCTGCTCAAACTCATTGATCTCACCCGGGGCAGGCGGAATCAGCGGGGCAATCGGTTTCAGCTTCAGCGGCAAGGGGGACCTGCCAATGCGGAACGATGGCGCAGGGTCCTGATCCAGGGGGTGTGACACACCCGAACCCGTGCCCACCAATATTGCCTTGGGCTCAGCATGAGACATGCCCGTGCCAGCAATCATGGACAGTGCAGTGAGAACAGCAGCGGCGCCCGAAGTGAGCAAACGTTTCATAGTTAAACGCAGACTCCAACTAAATCGCACCGGGTGCGCATGGGCAGACGGTGAAGCAGAAACAGGAAAATAAGACGCATAGATTATGCCCTCTGCCTTGGTAAAAAACGAACCACGAAGGGGGTGTCGTGGGTGCCCGCTAGGATCATGTCCATGCCAGAAACGCTCGCCGCCAAACTCCCTGTGGTGCGCGTGCTGCCGCTTCTTGGATTGCCGCACTTAGATAGGCCTTTTGATTACCTGGTCACCGAGGAAGATTCAGCAGCCGCGCAGCCGGGAGTTCGTGTGCGCATTCGTTTCGCTGGCCGGCTGGCGGATGCGCTGGTGCTGGAGCGCGTGGCCACATCCGATCATGAAGGCAAGATCCGGTTCATTGAGCGTGTGATTTCGCCTGAGGTTGTCTATCCGGAGCAAATCCGGAGCCTGGTGGATAACTTGGCCGACCGTTACGCGGCGGTGCGTTCGGATATTCTTCGCACCGCTATTCCGCCGCGCCACGTGAAGGCGGAGCAGACCGACACCACCTCGCCATGGGAGGAGCAGGGGGAGGCCACAGAGCCGGACCTTTCCGCGTGGAGTGCCTATGAGTACGGCGAATCTTTCGTGGATGCCGTGGTCACGGGGACACTCGCACGCGCCGCATGGCAGGTCGCTCCCGGTGATGATTGGGCAGCAGCGCTCGCGGCATTGGCAGCTAAGGTTGCTATCGACGGTGGCGGGGCCCTCATCGTCCTACCCGACCAGAAGGACGTGGACCGGATGGCCGCGGCGCTGGCAGAACACGTTGGCCCGAAGCAGATCACCACATTGACGGCCTCTCTTGGGCCGCAGGCACGATACAGCCGATTCTTGTCAGTGCTGCATGGGCAGGGGCGGCTGGTTATTGGGACGCGCTCTGCTGCTTTTGCGCCGGTGAAAAACCTGAAGCTGGCGGTGGTCATGTTTGATGGGGACGATTCCCTGGTGGATCCCCGCGCGCCCTACACCCACGCGCGGGAGGTGTTGACTACGCGGTCAGCAGTGGAGAAAGCTTCCCTCATCATCGGTGGCCACGGCCGGACAGCGGAGACACAACTACTGGTGGAGTCTGGCTGGATGCACTCGTTGGTGGCTGCCCGTAATGCGCTGCGCACTCGCTCGCCGCACATCCATGCAGCGGGGGATAGTGATTTTGAGCTGCAGCGGGACCCGCGTGCTGGTGCCGCGCGCTTGCCCTCTGTTGCCTTTGCTGCGGCCCGCCGCGCCTTGGCGGAGAACAAGCCCGTGCTGTTTCAGGTTCCTCGTGCGGGTTATGTCCAGGCGTTGGCCTGCGGTATCTGCCGCACCCCGGCGCGTTGCCGTGCGTGTAATGGCCCGTTGGGATTGCCCAGTGGTGGGGAAGCAGCAGCACCCACCTGCCGGTGGTGTGGGCGGATTGATAGTGCGTATTCGTGTCCCTCGTGCGGTTCGCACCGTCTGCGCGCCGTCGTCCTCGGCACGCAGCGCACCGCTGAGGAACTCGGCCGGGCTTTTGCCCCTGCCACCGTGATTTCTTCGTGGGGTGAGCGCATTCACGCAGAGATCCCGGATAAAGCCGCCGTGGTGGTGGCTACACCGGGCGCGGAGCCTCGCATTGAAGGAGGTGGCACGTATGGTGCCGCGGTCCTGCTGGATACGTGGGCGCTGTTGGGGCGCCCTGACCTGCGCGCGACAGAGGAGACGATGCACAAGTGGATGGCGGCGGCCACGCTTGTCGCCCCGCATAGCAAAGGCGGGGATGTCGTGGTTGTGGCGGATCCGAGCCTTCCCGTCGTGCAGCATTTCATTCGTTGGGACGCGCCTGGCCACGCGGCGTTGGAACTGGCCGCCCGCCGCGAGGTGCGCTTCCCGCCAGCGGTTCATATGGCGGCCGTCGATGCGCCGCGTGAAGCGCTGACTGATTTCTTGGCGCACATCGATCTGCCTGATCAGGTGGATATTCTTGGGCCGGTTGATCTGCCGCCCGGTGTGGATCTGCCGGGTGAGTGGGACCGCGCAACGTTGGGGGAGGCGCAGCGCGTGCTCATTCGCACGCCGCTGTCATCCCGCAATGCGTTGGGCAAGGCGTTGCGCGCGGCGAATGTGAACCGGGCAACGCGCAAGCAGGATGCGCCACTGCGGATTCAGGTCAACCCGATGCACATCGGCTAGGCCACCCCTGCACCTAGGTAGACTCGCGCCCATGACAGTTCGCCCCATCCGGATTTTCGGTGATCCGATCCTTAATACCGAAGCGCAAAGCATTGAGCTTTTCGACGATGCCCTGGCCACCCTCGCCGCCGACATGCTCGAAACCATGGATGATGCTGGTGGTGTGGGCTTAGCCGCTAATCAGATTGGTCTGGCACAGCGCATCTTCGTGTATGACTGCGATGGGCTGCGCGGCGCGTTGGTGAACCCGGAGTGGGCGCCGGTGGGTGATCTGGTCCAGATTGGTATGGAGGGCTGCCTGTCTATCCCGGATGTGCAGGCGGAAGTTGTGCGGCATGATTCCGTGATCGCCCGTGGTTTTGATGTGATGGGCCGTCCGGTGACCATCAGTGCCAGTGGTTTGCTGGCCCGGTGCATTCAGCACGAGACGGATCATTTGGATGGTGTGCTGTATCTGCGCCGCCTTGATCCAGAGGTGCGGAAAGAAACAATGGAAATCATTCGCGGTATGGACTGGTTCCGGTCCGACGAGCAGCAGTAGTCGAGGGCTTGGGAAAGCTAGGGAAGAGGAGAACAGATAATGCGTCTTGTGTTTGCTGGCACGCCTGAGCCGGCGGTTGTTGCGTTGGAGAAGCTCATTGCTTCTGACCATGAGGTTGTTGCAGTGCTGACCCGCCCCGATGCGAAGCGGGGCCGTGGGCGTACTCTGCACCCCTCGCCGGTGAAGGCTTTGGCGTTGGAACACGGCATTGAGGTTCTTACCCCGACCACGTTGAAGGGGAGCGAGGACGTGAAGGCCCGACTGCAGGAGCTTGCCCCGGATGCCATCCCAGTGGTCGCCTACGGCAACCTCATCCCAGAGAACTACCTGGACATTCCCACACACGGATGGGTGAACCTGCACTTCTCCCAGTTGCCGCAGTGGCGCGGTGCCGCACCTGTTCAGGCAGGAATTTTGCACGGCGATGAATTCAGCGGCGCCACCACGTTTCGCATTGACACCGGTCTGGATACGGGCGACATCATCTGCCAGTTGTCGGAGCCGATCCGTCCCACTGATACGGCGGATGACCTGCTCACGCGCCTGGCCTACGACGGTGCGGATCTCCTCGTCCGCACCATGGATGAACTCGCTGCCGGCACAGCAACGCTGACGCCGCAGGCGGGGGAGGCCAGCTACGCGCCGAAGATCGAAAAAGATGATGCCCGGATTGATTGGTCTGCACCCGCAGTAAACATCGACCGTGCGATCCGCGCCTACACCCCAGGCCCCGGCGCGTGGACAATGCTCGACGGTCAACGGGTCAAGGTCGGACCCGTGCTTATCAGCGACTCCTTGGGCCCCACCAGCCCCGGCCACCTAACCGTGACCAAGAACTCCGTGACGGTGGGCACCGGGACGACTCCGGTGGTGTTGCAGATGATCCAACCACCAGGAAAGAAGATGATGGCCGCCGCCGACTGGGCCCGTGGTCTGCAGAGTGCTGAGGGAGTGGTGTTCGAGTGAGCGGTGGTTTTCGGTCCCGCACCAAGAGTGCGCAGCAAAGGAAGTCGTCCCAACCAGCGCACCAGATTCAGAGCATGGGGGATAAGGCGCGTGAGGCAGCCTTCGACGTTCTGCTCCGGGTGGAGGTGGAAGACGCCTACGGGAACCTTGTTCTGCCCCAGTTGCTCCGCGAGCGGAAGATCAAAGGCCGTGATGCGGCTTTTGCCACGGAGCTTGCCTACGGCGCACTGCGTTCCCAGGGTGTCCTGGACGCGGTGATCGGGGAGTGCTCCTCGCGCCCACTGTCTGACCTTGATCCGAACGTTCTCACCGCTCTGCGCTTGGGCGTTTATCAGCTGTTGTACACCCGCGTGGATGCGCACGCTGCTGTGGATACGTCTGTCCGTCTCGTGGAGGCTGCTGGTCAGGCCAAAGCAAAGGGCTTTGTCAACGGCATCCTGCGCACTGTCACTCGGACCCCAGCGTCACAGTGGCTGCAGAAGGTCAGCCCTACCGAGCCGCTCGCTGCTGTTGCTTTCCGCACAGCGCACCCGGAGTGGATTGCGCGCTCTTTTGCTACCGCACTCGGCGTCGATCCCGAGGGCGCGGGGGCCGAGGAACTCGAGAAGGCACTCCTCGCCGATTCGGAGCGCCCCGTGGTGCACCTGGTTGCACGCCCGGGTGAGCTTTCCGCAGAAGAACTGGCCCTGACGACGGGTGGGGAAGAAGGCCGCTACAGCCCATACGCGGTGTACCTCGACAGCGGTGATCCCGGCGCGCTGCAGCCGGTCCGCGATCGCATGGCAGCGGTTCAGGACGAGGGCTCTCAACTCATTGCCCGTGCAGTGACGGAAGTTCCCGTCAATGCGGACAGCGGCCGCTGGTTGGATCTGTGCGCTGGCCCGGGTGGCAAGGCAGCTCTCATGGGCGCCATCGCCGCCATTGACGGTGCTCATGTCGACGCCGTTGAGGTCAGCGACACCCGCGCGGACCTCATCCGCAAGACCACTCAAGACCTCCCCGTCACCGTGCACGTCGGCGACGGCCGCAACCCAGGTTTGGAGCCTGGCTACGACCGCGTCCTCGTTGACGCTCCCTGCTCCGGCCTCGGTGCTCTGCGACGCCGCCCTGAGGCCCGCTGGCGCAAGTCCGAGAGCGACATCAAGGAGCTCAACACTCTGCAGGAGGAGCTGCTGACCTCCGCCATCGAACTAACAAAGCCCGGCGGGGTTGTCGTGTACTCCACGTGTTCGCCGGATGTGAGGGAGACGCGGGGGATCGTCGATAAGCTTCTTGCTTCTGGTTCTGTCGAGGAACTCAACGCACACGAGTTCGCCTGCGGCATGGAGAACGTGGGCGCTCACCCAAGCGTGCAAATGTGGCCACACCGCCACGGTACGGACGCGATGTTCTTTGCCGTATTACGCAAGCGGTGAAGGATTTCGCACTCCACCCTTAGTGCCAGGCCACCGTGGACCCGCGTTCCTGCAGGTCACCAAAAACGGGCATGTTAAATCCTTCACCCGCACGAAGTAGAGTGGGGGCATGATCTACATTGCCCCGTCAATCTTGGCCGCTGACTACGCCGCGCTCGGCGCGGATGTGAGAAAGGTTCCTACCGCTGACCTCATCCACGTGGACATCATGGATGGACACTTCGTGCCTAACCTTTCTTTTGGTCCGGACGTGACCAAGGCGGTTGATGGCGTGACGGACCAGTTCCTTGATATTCACATGATGATTGAGGAGCCGGAGCGCTGGTTCGAGACCTATATCAAGGCTGGTGGTGACCGCCTGGTGTTCCATATTGAGGCCACGGATGATCACATCGCTGCGGCTAAGCAACTCCACGACTTGGGTGTCCAGGCAGGTTTTGCCATTAAGCCGGGCACGCCGATTGAGCCGTACCTCGACGATATTGAGCACTTTGAGCAGGTGATGGTGATGAGTGTGGAGCCGGGCTTCGGTGGTCAAAAGTTCATGCCGGAGGTGCTGAGCAAGGTCGCTACCTTGCGGGAGCGCATTGAAGAGGCTGGGTTGTCCACGATCATCGGCATCGATGGCGGCATTTCCTCATCCACGATCGAGCTGGCAGCCGAAGCGGGTGTGAATGCATTCGTGGCTGGTTCCGCTGTGTTTGGTGCAGAGGACCCGGCTGAGGCAGTGGAAACCCTGCGCGATCTGGCCACCATCGCCGCGAACCGCTAAATGGTCCGCGACATCCCCGAGGCGGTGCAGTCCGCCCTTATCGCGGCGCGTAATGCTGGTCAGAAGGTGCGCGGTACCACCAGCCCGAACCCAGCGGTGGGCTGTGCTGTCTTTGATCAGCGTGGTATCATTGCGACGGGCGCCACCGAACCACCAGGCGGCCGGCATGCGGAAAGGGTCGCGCTCAATCAGGCTGCAACCGTTTACCCCGATCGCTTGAACGGGGCATCCCTGGCCGTGACTCTTGAGCCGTGCAATCACACCGGCAGGACGGGGCCGTGCACTGAAGCGATCGTGGCTGCCGGTATTAGCCACGTGTACTACGTCAACGATGACCCCAACCCCCAGGCAGCCGGTGGTGCAAACCACCTTCGCGCGCACGGGGTCCAGGTAACGCAGGTGGATTTTCCTGTTGAAGGGCTCGAACCGTGGCTAGACTCAGTGCGGTACGGACGTGTGTCTGTGACCGCGAAGTTCGCGTCAACTCTGGATGGCTTCACGGCTGCGCCCGACGGGACAAGCCAGTGGATTACGGCGCCAGAAACACGCCAGTACGTGCACTACGATCGGGCGATGCGTGATGCCATTGTGATCGGTACCGGCACCGCAATTGCGGACAATCCATCGCTCACTGCTCGTGACAGGGATGGCGCGCTCTTAGCTAACCAGCCCCGTCGCATCGTGGTGGGTACGCGCGAGGTGCCGGAAGGCAACCTGACCAGGCTGGGATTCGAGCAGTACGCAACACCGGAAGAAGCTTTTCAGGCGCTGTATGAATCCGGCGCACGAGATGTCCTTGTGGAGGGCGGACCAACGCTTATGCGCAGCGTGTTTCAACTCGATGTCGTGGACCGCATTACCGCCTACGTCGCGCCGATGCTTTTCGGTGCTGGACGCAGCCTCCTGGATGGGCCCCTAGTAGACACGATCGGTGACGCGAAGCGCTATCAACTGTATGACGCATTCTCCTTCGGTGAAGATGCCGTCATTGAACTATGCAGGAAGGACAGGAACGACTGATGTTCACGGGTTTAGTTGAGGAAGTGGGCTGCGTCGAAAAGCTGGAGCAGCTCACCGATGCTGTTCGTCTGACCGTGCACGGACCAATGGTCGCCAGCGATGCTGCCCCCGGCGATTCGATCGCGGTGGACGGAGTGTGCCTGACCGTCGTGGACAAACTCCCCGAGGGGTTCACCGCAGATGTCATGCAGGAGACCTTGAACCGCAGCCGTTTAGGCAGCTACGAGGTCGGCTCCCGCGTCAACCTGGAGCGCGCGCTGGCAGCCGGGGCACGGCTGGGTGGACATATCGTCCAAGGCCATGTTGACGGCGTAGGTGAGCTTCTCAGCCGTACTCCGTCCGAGCACTGGGAGGTGCTGCGCTTTTCCTTGCCTGCGGATTTGGCACGCTATGTGGTGGAGAAAGGCTCCATTGCTATCAATGGCACCTCACTGACTATTTCCGCTGTTGGGGAGGATTTCCTTGAAGTCTCCCTTATCCCCACGACACTGGCGGACACCACGTTTGGGGACATGGCGGTGGGGGAGCCGGTGAACCTCGAAGTAGACGTGGTGGCCAAGTACGTTGAGAAAATGGTTGGGGGCTACCATCTAAAGCCATGATGGACTCGCTGCGCCTTGATTCTGTGGAAGATGCTGTGGCGGCCATCGCCCGAGGTGGTGCGGTGGTCGTGGTGGATGATGAGGACCGTGAGAACGAAGGTGACCTCATCTTCGCCGCGCAGCATGCCACACCGGAAATGGTGGCGTTCATGGTGCGGTATTCCTCCGGCTACATTTGCGTGGCCATGGAAGATGAGGCGGCTACTCGCTTGGATCTGCCACCGATGGTTGCGCAGAACGAGGATGCCCGTGGCACCGCTTATGCGGTCACGGTTGATGCTGCGACGGGAACGACGGGTATTTCCGCAACCTCGCGTGCGGAGACGATTCGCCGTCTTGCCAATCCGCAGAGCACCCCGACGGATTTCACTCGCCCCGGCCACATCGTGCCATTGCGTGCACGGGCCGGCGGTGTGCTGGCGCGCGATGGGCACACAGAGGCTTCCGTTGATCTTGCCCGGATGGCTGGCTGTACGCCGGTGGGTGTGTTGTGTGAGCTGGTGTCTGAGAAGGACCCGACGGACATGGCGCGTGGACCGGAACTGCGTGAATTCGCTGATGCGCACAATCTGCCGTTGATCTCCATCGAGCAGCTCATCGCGTACCGCCGTCGCACGGATCGCATCATCGAGCGTGCAGTCACGACCACGTTGCCTACAGAATTCGGCGTGTTCACGGCGTACGGTTATCGCTCGCTTGTCGATGCGACCGAGCACATCGCCCTCGTGTGCGGCAATGTCACGGACGGGCAGGACGTTCTTGTCCGCGTCCACTCTGAGTGCCTGACTGGTGATGTGTTTGCTTCGCAGCGCTGTGACTGTGGGCCACAATTGCATGAGTCCATGCGCCAGATTCAAGCCGCCGGCCGTGGCGTGATCGTGTACGTCCGTGGCCACGAAGGCCGCGGTATTGGTCTCGTGGCCAAACTGCACGCTTACCGGCTGCAGGAGGATGGTCTGGACACCGTCGACGCCAATCTAGAGCAGGGATTGCCTATCGACGCCCGCGAGTACTCCGTCGCCGGCCAGATCATCGCCGACTTGGGTATCGCCTCCGCCGAAATCCTGTCGAATAATCCGGAGAAGGTAGAAGCCTTGAGTGGTTACGGTCCGATTATCTCCGGTCGCACGCGCATCGAGATCGCACCGAATAACTGCAACATCCACTACCTGCGCACGAAACGTGACCGCATGGGGCACGACTTGCCACTCGTCGCCGAGTGGGAACAGGTTCAGGGACAATAGGTTCAAAGCGAAGGGAAGGACCATCAATGGCAACGACTGGAGCACCAGCACCACGCCGCATTTCAGCTGAAGGTTTGACCGTGGCTGTGGTGGTGACGGAGTGGAATGCGGAGATCGTCGATAAGCTGCGCGATCGCGCATTGGCGGCAGCGCGTGAGGCTGGCGCGAAGGCCGAGCTTTTTAGCGTGGCTGGTGCGCTCGAACTTCCCGTGGTTGCTCAAGCGTGCGCACGACGTTTTGATGCTGTGGTTGCATTGGGGTGCGTCATTCGTGGAGAGACCGCGCATTTTGATTACGTGTGCGATTCCGTCACGGAGGGTTTGACGCGCGTGGCACTTGATGAGCAAGTCCCGGTGGGCAATGGGGTGCTCACCGTTGACAACGTGGAGCAGGCCCTCGCGCGCACGGGTGGGCCGGGCGCCAAGGAGGACAAGGGGGCGGAAGCGATGGACGCCGCATTGGGTACTGCGCTGACTCTGGCGCGGGTGCGGGCGTTTGCTCCGCGCACCCACGACCACTGGTGATGAATCTTGTCGCCCACGTGGCTGCGTGGGTAGGATGACGTGAGAAAACCCAGCGAATAATCGCCGAACAACAACCACGGAAGAGTGCAGTGACTAACACAAACAGTGCACCGGGACGAAGCATCAGCGACCGGGACCTGGCTTATTACAACGCGTTGGACCCGCATGCGGTGACGTCGACGAAGCCGTGGGAGCTGGAAATCACCTCGCCGGCGTTGAAGCGCGTTGCCCTGATGTTGGTTGTGCTGATCATGGCTGTGCACATCTTCATGGGTGCTGTCGTGGATATTGAATTTACGGGCGCGGCTGTCACAACCATTGACAAGTTTGCCTTCCCCGGTATTGGCCTGATCCTGTCTGCCGCAACGTGGATCGGGTTGTCCCGTCCGCGCGTCCGCGTGAATGAGGATGGGGTAGAGGTGCGCAATATCATTGGCACGCGTTTCTACCCGTGGCTGGTTGTGTACGGTCTTGCGTTTCCGCAGGGTTCCCGCATGGCGCGGTTGGAATTGCCAGAGTTCGAATATGTTCCACTGTGGGCCATCCAGTCCGCGGACAAGGAACGAGCTGTGGCTGCGGTGAAGGACTTCCGCGCGCTGGAAGCCCGATACATGCCTGAGGACTAGCCCCTTGGCTAATCCAGCAACCTACCGTCCCGCCCCAGGCAGCATCCCAACGGAGCCTGGCGTGTACAAGTTCCGCGATGCCTCTGGGCGCGTGGTGTATGTGGGCAAAGCAAAGAACCTGCGTGCCCGCCTGAATAACTATTTCCAGCCACCAGAGCAGCTGCACCCGCGCACCCGCCAGATGGTGTTTACCGCCGCGAAGGTGGAGTGGACCGTTGTAGCCAGCGAAGTGGAAGCGCTCCAGCTGGAATACACGTGGATCAAGCGCTTCGACCCGTGGTTCAACGTCATGTACCGCGACGACAAGACGTATCCCATGCTCGCGGTCAGCGTGAAAGAGGATTACCCGCGGGCCTTCTTCTACCGCGGGCCACGCCGCAAAGGGGTGCGTTATTTCGGCCCCTTCTCCCATGCGTGGGCGGTGCGCGAAACTTTAGATCTGCTCACTCGCGTCTTTCCCATCCGGACCTGTTCTAACGGCGTGTTTAACCGCCACGAGCAGTTGGGGCGGCCGTGTTTGTTGGGGTACATCGATAAGTGTTCCGCCCCCTGCGTTGCGCGTGTGAGCGAGGAGGAATACGCGGACATCGTCGACGGCTTCATGGGGTTCATGTCTGGTCGCACTGATGCGCTGGTCAAAGCGTTGACCAACCAGATGTTGGAAGCCAGTGAGAACCTGGAGTTTGAAAAAGCAGCGAGGCTTCGGGATGACCTCGGGGCCGTCAACAAAGTCATGGAACGTCAGACCGTCGTGCTGAGCATGGACACGGACGCGGACATCATCGCCTTTGATACGGATGAGCTGGAAGCCGCCGTGCAGATCTTCACCGTCCGTGAAGGTCGTATCCGCTCCCAGCGTGGCTGGGTCGTGGAGAAAACAGGTGATGAGCCCGGCAGCATGGAACGCCTTGAAGAGGGCCAAGCCGATCCTGCGTTGCCGGTGTTGATGCAGAACTTCCTCGTGCAGTACTACTCCGACGCCGTGGAGCGTGTTGAGCAGGAACGTATCGAAGATGAGCGGTTGGCGGCGAAGAAGGTGCGTCGCCGCGGTGTGGACCAAGAATCCCACGCAGCGCAACGTGCCCCGATGCCGGTTCCCCGTGAGATCCTCGTGGAAGTCATGCCCGCAGAACCAGCGGAGACCAAGGAGCTCCTCGAGAAATTGCGTGGTGGTCCTGTGGATATTCGGGTGCCGCAGCGAGGCGATAAGAAATCGCTCATGGAGACCGTTCACCGCAACGCGAAGGAATCCCTGCGTCAGCACAAGCTCAAGCGGGTAGGGGATCTCACCGCGCGGTCGCAGGCGCTGCAGGATATTCAGGATGCGTTAGGCCTCGACGAGGCACCTTTGCGTATCGAGTGCACTGATATTTCCCATATCCAGGGCACGGATGTGGTCGCCTCCCTCGTTGTCTTCGAGGATGGCCTGCCCAAGAAATCGGACTACCGGCGCTACCGCATCAAGGAAGCAGCAGGGGATGGGCGCAGCGATGATGTGGGCTCCATCGCCGAAGTCACTCGCCGTCGATTCAAGCGCCATACCCAGGACAAGCTGGCCAATCCGGAGGACCCGGAGCTGGACAATACTGCCTTCGCCGATGAGGAAACAGATGACGCGGTGGAAACAGCAAGCAACAAACGCTTTGCCTACCCGCCGCAGCTGTTCATCGTCGACGGCGGCAAACCACAGGTCAATGCGGCCCAAGCAGTTTTCGACGATCTCGGGGTCGTCGACGTCGCCCTCATCGGCCTAGCCAAGCGGCTCGAAGAGGTGTGGGTGCCATACGATGATGAGCCGCTCATTCTGCCCCGCAACTCCGAGGGTATGTACCTGCTCCAGCAGATCCGTGATGAAGCACACCGTTTTGCCATCACCTACCACCGCCAGCAACGCTCCAAGCGCATGCGCGCCTCGGCTCTCGACGGAATCCCAGGACTCGGGCCAGCGCGCCGCAGTGACCTGGTGAAGCACTTCGGCAGTGTGAAGAAGCTCAAAGCTGCCAGCGTCGAGGACATCACCGAGGTCCCAGGTATGGGGCCAAAGCTCGCGCAGAAGGTGTATGACCATTTGCAGGGGGAACGTCGATAAGCAGCTACATGCTTTGTCTCTTTGGATACGATGGGGCACATGACTTCCTCTTCCGCACCGCGCCCCGTGATCATCACCGGAATGTCCGGCGGCGGGTTGTCCAGCGCAGCAAACGTCTTTGAAGACAAAGGCTACTTCGTCTCTGAGAACCTCCCACCGCAGCTCGGCCTCGAATTGATGGACATGGCTATGGCCGAAGATTCCCCGGTGGACAAACTCGCCGTGGTGACAGACGTGCGCGCACGCATCTTCCGCGGGTCGCTCATGGACTTCATCGAGCAGGCGCGTGAACGCGGCTACAACCCCTTCATTCTCTTCCTTGAAGCCCGCGACGAGGTGCTGATCAAACGCTTTGATAGCGTGCGTCGCACCCACCCGCTGCAGGGCGACAACCCGCTGCACGTGGGTATCGCGCGTGAACGCGCTGAGCTCGCGCGCGTGCGTGAAACAGCGGACGTGATCATCGATTCCTCGAACCTGTCCATTCATGATCTGCGTCGTGCGATCGAGGCCTCCGCCGGTGATCTTGGCTCGACGAAACAGCATGTGACCGTCGAGTCCTTCGGTTTCAAGCATGGCTCCCCGCGTGATGCTGACCTGATCTTTGACGTGCGCTTCCTGCCCAACCCTTACTGGATTGAGGAGCTCCGTGACTTCCGCGGTGTGGACAAGCCCGTCAGCGATTACGTGCTGTCTCGGCCTGGCGCGGACGAGTTTATCGACGGGGTTGTGGACCTACTCAGCTCCATGATGGCTGGCTACAAACACGAGGGCAAAGACTTTGTCACCGTGGGCATTGGCTGCACGGGTGGGCACCACCGCTCCGTGGCGGTCTCCGAGGAAATCGGGCGACGGCTTGGTGCGCGTGGGGAAGTGGACGTTGCTGTGATGCATAGGGATCTGAAGCGGCACTAGTCTCCGTGCGCAGTGCGCAGACGGTGATACGGCAAGCCCCTTTGAGCAAGAGAAAGACTTCCCATCATGAACGCCCCTCACATCAACGTAGCCAGCCTTGGTGGCGGCCACGGACTCCACCAGACGCTTCTAGCGGCGAAGCAGATCGCGGCTCAGGATCCTGGTCTTGGTGATCCTAGTGATTATCACGTGAACGCCATTGTCACCGTTGCCGATGACGGTGGTTCGTCCGGTCGCTTGCGCCGTGAGCTGGACATTGTGCCGCCAGGAGATCTCCGCATGGCGCTGGCAGCTTTGACGCCGTCGACCGAGTTCGGGGAGGAATGGAAAGACATCATCCAGCACCGTTTTGGTGGCAACGGTGCCATGGCGGGCCACGCGGTGGGCAACCTCATCATCGCTGGAATGGCGGAGGCGTATGGGGACTTGCAGCGGGCGTTGGACACAGTGGGGCAGTGGACGCAGACCGTCGGACGGGTTCTGCCGGTGGCCTTGGAACCGCTCGACATTGAAGCGGACGTAGCGGGGCTAGATGATGACCCGCGGGTGGTCCGGTCTGTGCGCGGCCAGGTGGCGGTGGCCACCACCCCAGGATCCGTTCGCCGCGTTCGAATCCTTCCCGCGAAGCCACCGGCCAACCCCGCTGCGGTAGAGGCGATCCTCAACGCTGATGTGGTGACCATTGGGCCGGGCTCCTGGTTCTCCTCTGTGATTCCGCACCTGCTGATTCCAGAGATTGTGCAGGCCCTGACTGAAACAAAGGCCACCGTCATTGTCATCCTGAACCTGTCCCCAGAGGCAGGGGAGACCCCAGGATTCACTACGGAGCGCCATATCCACGTGTTCAACCAGCATGCGCCGACCTTAAAAGTCGACCACTTTTTGGCTGACTCGGGCATCATGCTGTCGCAAGGAGAGAGGGCCTACCTCCAACGGGCCGCGGCGAATGCCGGAGCCGATGTGACGTTTGCGGATCTCGCCGAGGTTGACGCGGCAGGACAGCGGACGAGCAGGCACAATCCAGAAAAACTGGCAGCTGCCATCACAACGCTTGTGCGTGGAAACTAAGCTGATGTGAGCAAACGGAAAGGATGAATGGGAACGTGGCATTGACGTCGAAAGTCAAAGACGAACTCCTGGGTGTGGCCCCCACTGGTGCGGATGCCCGGATCGCTGAGGCGACCGCAATGCTGCGAGTAGCTAGCGAGTTTGAACAAGGCCTACGCGGACTTGAGATCCGCGCGGAATTCGCAGAGCGTGCCGTGGCGGACCACCTTGCCGCAACAATCCGGGACGTCTGCGACATTGACGTTGAGGTCAACAACATCAACGCCGGCACCCAATCACGGGAAGCCTGCTTCGAAGTGAAGGTCACTGATGGTGCGAAGGATGTGATCCGGCGCTTCCGTCTGGTCACCGCATCAGGGCACCCGGTTGTTGGTCTGCCGCGCAACATCATTTCCGGCACGATCGGCGAAGTGGAAGCCGCCTGGCGTGGCGCCTTTTTGGCGCGGGGTTCCCTGACTGAACCAGGCCGCACCGCTGCACTTGAGGTTATCTGCCCACGGCAGGAGACTGCGCTGGCGTTAGTTGGTCTGGCGCGCCGTTTGTCCGTGGCCGCTAAAACCAAAGAGACCCGCGGCACCGAACGTGTCTTCCTGCGTGATGGTGATGGCATTGGCATCCTCCTGTCCCGCATGGGCGCACCGCGCGCGCGACTGGAATGGGATGAAAAACGCATCAAGCGCGAAGAGCGGACCAGTGCAAGCCACCACGCGAATTTTGACGATGCCAACCAGCGCCGCTCCGCCCAAGCCGCCGCAGCAGCTGCTGCCCGCGTTGACCGGGCAATGACAATTCTCGGCGATGATGTTCCAGAACACCTGGCTGACGCCGGGTTCCTCCGCGTCAAGCACCGCCACGCTTCCCTGGAAGAGCTTGGCCGCCTGGCTGAGCCCCAGATGACTAAGGACGCCGTGGCGGGCCGTATCCGCCGTCTGCTGTCTTTGGCCGATAAACGGGCAAAGGAACTGGGCATACCGGATACGCATGCAGCGGTGACTGAAGAGGATTAAAGCCAGGTTTTGGTAATTCCGCGTGCCCCTGCGACTACGGGTTCAATTCTCTACACTGGGAGTAAGAGGCCGCGGGTTGACGTTGTAATCGGTTCACGGTCTGGACAGAACACCTAGATAAGTACAAGGAGTCTTTTCAGTGACCACTCGCATTGGTATCAACGGTTTTGGCCGCATTGGTCGTTCGGCCTTCCGCATCATCTTGGACAAGTTCGCGAATGAACTCGAAGTTGTGAAGATCAACGACCTGACCGACAACAAGACGCTGGCTCACCTAGTCAAGTACGACACCGCTTACGGTCGCCTGGGCCGTGACGTTGAATTCGACGACAACTCGATCACCGTTGACGGAAAGCGCATCGAGGTCACCGCTGAGAAGGACCCGGCAAACCTTGCTTGGGGCGACGCAAACGTTGACATCGTCCTTGAGTGCACCGGCATTTTCACCGATGGTGAGAAGGCGAAGGCACACATCGATGCTGGCGCCAAGAAGGTCATTGTGTCCGCACCGGCCAAGAATGTGGACGGCACCTACGTGTGGGGCGTGAACCACCACGACTACACCAATGACAAGAACATCATTTCCGCCGCATCCTGCACCACTAACTCCCTCGCGCCAGTAGCGAAGGTCCTCAACGATGCATTTGGCATTGAGAACGGTCTGATGACCACGATCCACGCCTACACCGGTGACCAGCGCATCCAGGACGCACCGCACAAGGATCTGCGCCGTGCCCGCGCTGCTGCGCAGAACATTGTGCCCACCACCACCGGTGCTGCTCGTGCCGTGGCTCTGGTTCTGCCTGAGCTGGAAGGCAAGCTCGACGGTTTTGCTATGCGCGTGCCCACCATCACGGGTTCCGCTACGGACCTCACGGTGAATGTGTCTAAGGAAGTCACGGTTGAGGAAGTCAACGCCGCAGTTAAGAAGGCTGTCCAGGATCCGGAATTCGGTCAGGCCCTCGAGTACACGGAGGATCCGATTGTGTCCTCCGACATCATTGCGAATGAGCACGGCGCGATCTTTGACGCTGGTATGACGCGTGTGATCGACGGCAAGCTGGTGAAGATCATTTCTTGGTACGACAACGAGTACTCCTACACCTCCCAGTACATCCGCATGACCAAGCACGTCGCGGATAGCCTTTAAACCGGCAACTTCCGCGCCCCGCGCGTGCCTGAGCAAAAGCCCGGGGGAGTGCCACGCACATTCCTCCGGGTTTCGCGTATGCGCATACTCACGTTTTCCCGCCACAATCCAATAACTCTTGAAGGAGACAACCACAATGGCTGTACGTTCTATTGATGAGCTGCTGAAGGAAGGCGTTGACGGCCGCCACGTGCTCGTCCGCTCGGACTTCAACGTTCCGCTCGATGATGACGGCAACATCACGGACGCTGGTCGTATCGATGCTTCTCTGCCAACCATCCAGGCGCTTATCGACGGGGGAGCGAAGGTCATCCTCACCGCCCACCTCGGCCGCCCGAAGGGTGAGGTCAACCCGAAGTATTCCTTGAAGCCGGTTGCGGAGGCATTGTCTGAGAAGCTCGGCCAGTACGTTGCTCTGGCTTCTGATGTCACGGGTGAGGATGCACACGAGCGTGCCAACGGCCTATCCGAGGGCGACGTGTTGCTCGTGGAGAACGTGCGTTTCGATGCGCGCGAGACCTCCAAGGACGATGCTGAGCGCGGCTCGTTTGCCGATGAGCTTGCGGCTCTCGCTGCTGACGACGGCGCTTTCGTGTCCGATGGTTTCGGTGTGGTCCACCGAGCCCAGGCTTCCGTCTACGACGTGGCCAAGCGTCTCCCGGCTTACGCGGGTTACCTGGTCCAAGCTGAGGTAGAGAAGCTGGCTGCGATCAAGGACAATCCGACGGCGCCGTACATCGTCGTCCTCGGCGGCTCCAAGGTGTCCGACAAGCTCGGTGTGATTGAAGCACTGGCGGAGAAGGCCGACAAGGTCATCATCGGTGGTGGCATGTGCTACACCTTCCTCACCGCCCAGGGCCACAACACCCAGGCGTCCCTGCTCCAAGAGGAGATGGTGAACACCTGCAAGGAGCTCCTGGCTAAGTACGGTGACAAGCTCGTATTGCCAGTGGACCTCGTTGCTGCTTCCGAATTCGATAATGATGCGGACCGTAAGGTCGTGGACCTTGACGGTATTCCGGAGGGCTGGCTGTCCCTGGATATCGGCCCGGAGACCGCAAAGAAGTACGCGGAGATCATTGCTGATTCCAAGACCGTGTTCTGGAACGGCCCGATGGGTGTATTTGAGAAGCCGAACTTCGCCGACGGCACCCGCGCTGTTGCCCAGGCAATGATCGATGCAACCGCTAACAACGGTTCCTTCACCGTCGTTGGTGGCGGCGACTCTGCCGCGTCCGTGCGTACGCTTGGCCTGGATGAGAACGGTTTCTCCCACATCTCCACCGGTGGCGGCGCCTCCCTCGAGCTGGTTGAAGGCAAGGAGCTGCCAGGCGTGGCAGTGCTGGAAGCTAACTAATCCCGCTTACCTGAAGAAAGGATTTCTCATGGCACGTAAGCCGCTCATCGCCGGTAACTGGAAGATGAACCATGACCACCTTGAGGCGATCTCCCAGGCGCAGCGCCTCGCCTTTGCTCTGCCGAAGGATTACTACGAAGACGTGGACGTAGCCCTCACGGTGCCGTTCACCGACCTACGCTCCCTGCAGACCCTGGTACAGGGTGACAAGCTGCAGATCACTTACGGTGCGCAAGACGTTTCCCAACACGAAGCGGGCGCATACACCGGTGAGGTATCCGCACAGATGCTGGCCAAGCTCGACTGCACCTGGGCAGTGGTGGGCCACTCCGAGCGCCGTGAATACCACAATGAGTCCGATGAGCTGGTGGCCGCGAAGGCCAAGGCAGCGTTGGGCCAGGGGATCACCCCGATCGTGTGTGTCGGCGAGCAGCTCGATGTGCGCGAGGCAGGTAACCACGTTGAATTCGTCGTTGAGCAAACCCGCGCGTCGCTCGCCGGGCTAGATGCCGCTGCGCTGGCAAACGTGGTTATTGCGTACGAGCCGGTCTGGGCGATCGGCACCGGTAAGAGCGCTTCCGCGGCTGATGCTCAGGAGATGTGCGCGGCAATTCGATCGCTCATTAGTGAGCTGGCAGGCCCCGACGTCGCCGCTGGCATCCGCATTCTTTACGGCGGCTCCGTGAAGACGGAGACGGTTGCTGAGATCATCGGCCAACCCGATGTTGATGGAGGCCTCGTCGGCGGAGCATCCCTCGACGGCGCTGACTTTGCCAAGTTGGTGGCGGTGGCCGGCGATGCAGTGCGCAGCTAAAACCACCCGGTACGCCACACACCGGGGCCAGCAATGCTGGAACTGTCCCGGCGCTGGTGTACCATATGATGAGTTAACCCGCACCCACATTTGGAGGCAGACACACCCATGACCCTGACACTGCAGATCATTCTGGTTATCGCATCAATCCTGATGAGTGTCTTTGTCCTCCTGCACCGCGGCAAAGGTGGCGGTCTGTCCAGCCTCTTCGGTGGCGGTGTCCAGGCAAATCTCTCTGGTTCGACCGTGGTGGAGAAGAACCTGAACCGCTACACCGTCATCGTCGCGGTTATCTGGATCCTCTGCATCATCGGCTTGAATCTCATTCAGGCGTACGGCCTCTAGCTCGTACAAGCAGTAAGCCGGGACGAAAATCGTCCCGGCTTTTTCACGTTCGAGAGGGAAAAATAAGTGTTAGGGGGGGAGGCGAGGGGTGGCCTTGGTCACCGCTTTTAGCTGGGGCTGTGTAAAGATTTACATCGCGAAAAAACTGGCACCGATAGAATCCCTGGTAGAAAATTTCTACTGCTTGGTAGTTACCGGTGCAATGTAAGCGTTTACACAGGGAGTTGGTGCTCAAGAGCTGAGCCGGGCTAAGCGGGGCCAAACAGGGATAAGCGGAGCCAAACAGAGCCAAATGGCGCACGGGCGGCGCCAAAGCAAGATCTAGATCTCTGGACTTGTGGCAGCGTCCTCGGTGATAAAAAGAACGGTGTCCGCCAGCTCAGGGATGAGCGTGACGGGCCATTCGTCGGAGACTGTGCCGGCTATAAGCTGATGTGCTGCGGGGGCCTTCTCTGAACCGGAGACGAGCAGCCATACTTCGCGTGCGCGGGCCACGGCCGGCAAGGCGAGAGTGATGCGCTCTGCGGGTGGTTTCGGGGAGTCCTTCACAGCAACGACGAGCTGGTCACGCTCGGCCAGCTGCTTGGAGTGGGGGAACAGGGAATTGATGTGGCCGTCTGGGCCCATGCCCATCAGGTGAAGGTCAAAACCTTGCGGGGCGAATTGCTCGATTGCGCGCGCGTAGTTCTCCGCGGCGTCTTCCAACGTGGTGCTGCCGGCCCGGTAGCCATGAATGTTGGCTTCTGGGATGTGAACGTGGTTCAGCAGCGCGTAACGCGCCTGACCTTCGTTGGATTCTGGGTCATACACCGGCACGTTGCGCTCATCGCCGAAGAAGACGTGGATGCGGGACCAGTCGAGTGTCTTTGCTCGGACGAGGCGGGACAGCAGCTTGATGCCAGCACCGCCACCAGTGAAGACAACGCGCGCGATGCCATCCCCGTGGACGCCGCCGTCATCGGAGTTCACAATCTCCGCGACGGTGTCTACGAATCGACTGGATGCCTGATCAATCAAAACATCCAGGTTGGGGACTTTTTCGACGCTAACCATGTGCTCATCGCTCCTTGTGGTGCTTTACTGTCTTCCGACTTTAGACAACTTTCACGTTCGGTAGTGCTTTCAACGCCTGCGAGTACGCAAAGTCGGGATCAAGGTGCCGCAATTCTTCTGCCAAACAGTCTGCATCACTGCGCGTGCCAAGGGCTACGAATTGCGCGCCGATGCCGGGGACAGTGACGCGCACCGTTTTATCGTCCTTCACGCTGACTGTCACAGGGCCGGATTCGCGCTGCAGCGTAAGGCGGCGTACCGGGAAGTAGCGTGAGGGCTCGGAGCGCGTCTCCCCACTAGTCGTGCGGTGGACTTCGAGGTCAAGGCATGCTGCCAGCCAACCGGCTGCCATATCCACGCTCGGGTCATCGTCCGGCCCATCAATCTCCACCGCGGTGATCGGGTCGTGCGGGTACGCATCCACGGCTGAGGCAACGACGCCACGCCAGTTAGTGATGCGGGACCACATCATGTCCGAGTCCCCAGGGGAGTAGCCATTTGCCAGGCGCAGGAGGGTGTTGCCGTCCACATTCTCACGGGCATTCGTGATGCGCCGGTGGGCAAGGCGGCCCAATGGGTGCAGGATCGGATCCGCCGGTGCGGTTGATGGCCACCACGTCACAATCGGGGTGTCCGGTAGAAGCAAAGGCGTAACGACGGAATCAAGGTTGTTAGCCAAATCCCCGTGCAGATCCATCACGACGATCTCCGAAGCCCCAGCATCCGACGACAAGATAGCCTGCGCGTCCATTGAAGCTTCCCCGTCGGGGTTGCCTGTGATGAGCATGAGAACGCGTGCTGGGTGCTCATGGGAGGCACTGCGGACGTTATCGAGGATGGATTCCACATCATCGGCGATATCCGCAACAACGATGAGGGTGAGTACTCGGCCCGTGGCCAAGGAGTGGTTTTCCTGATTGTCCAGGAGAAGTTTGGTGATCTCCCGGGTGGAGGTGTCAGACAGTGTGACGATCATGGTTTGTGACCTTTACTTGTCAGTTACGGGCGGCGCCAAGACCTGCCGGAAGCGTGCATCATTTCATCAGCGGAAGTCGGGCCCCATGTCCCAGCTGGGTACTCATCAGGGCGCCCGTTTTCAGCCCAGTAATCCAGGATCGGATCGAGGATTTCCCAACTGCGCTCCACTTCTTCGGAGGTGGGGAAGAGCCCGGTTTCGTCGAGAAGCGCATCAAGAATGAGACGCTCGTAGGCTTCCGGTGACTCTTCGGTGAAGGCCTCGGTGTAGGAGAAGTCCATGTTCACATCGCGGACTTCCATGGTGGAGCCCGGCACTTTGGAGCCAAAACGCATGAGGATGCCTTCGTCCGGCTGAATGCGGATGACCAAGGTGTTGGCGCCAAGCTGGCTAGTTAACCCTGGGTCGAACGGCTGGTGCGGCGCCTTCTTGAACACCATGGCAATCTCCGTCACACGACGGCCAAGGCGCTTACCGGTGCGCAGGTAGAACGGCACGCCAGCCCAACGGCGGGAATTAATGCCCAGGGTGCAGGCAGCGTACGTTTCCGTTTTGGATTCAGGATCGAAGCCCTCCTCCTCCCGCAGGCCAACGACCTGCTCGGAGCCTTGCCACCCGGCGGTGTATTGGCCGCGCGCTGTCGTCTCCTCGAAAGGACCCACTGGTTTGGTGGCGCGCAAGATCTTCAACTTCTCGTAGCGCAGCTGCCGCGGCGAGAAAGACACCGGCTCATCCATAGCGACGAGGGCAAGGAGCTGCAGGAGGTGGTTCTGGATGACATCACGGGCAGCGCCAATGCCGTCGTAGTAACCAGCGCGCCCGCCGAGTCCGATGTCTTCCGCCATGGTGATCTGCACGTGGTCGACGTAGCGGGAGCTCCACACCGGTTCAAAGAGTTGGTTGGCAAAGCGGAAAGCCAAAATGTTCTGGACAGTTTCTTTGCCCAGGTAGTGGTCGATACGGAAGACCGCTCGCTCGGGGAAGACAGCATTGATCGTGGCATTGAGCTCTTTTGCCGACGCGAGGTCATGGCCGAAAGGCTTCTCAATGATCACACGGCGCCACTGTTCCACCGTGGGGTGAGCCATGCCGGTGCGATCCAACTGATCAATGACGTTGGAGAAGTACTCCGGCGGCACCGAGAGGTAAAACGCCCAGTTGCCGGCAGTGCCGCGGGTGCTATCCATTTTCTTGAGCAACGCCGCCATGTTGTCAAAGGCCTCGTCGTCATCGAAGGCGCCTTGGACAAAGTGCATGCCTTCAGCCAGGCGGGCCCACACATGCTCATCAAAATCGGTGCGGGCACCCACCTCAACCTGCTCGCGCACGAAGGACTCAAATTCCTCTTTGGACCAGGGTCGGCGGCCAAAGCCGACGAGGGTGAAACCGGCTGGCAACAAGCCACGGTAGGCAAGGTCATACACGGCTGGCAGAAGCTTGCGCTTGGCCAGGTCGCCGGTCACGCCGAAGATGACCATGCCGGATGCGCCAGCGATCCGGGGGAGTCGCCTGTCGGCGGGGGAACGGAGAGGGTTGACCCATTCGGGTGCCGGTTCCGACACGTCGAACACCTTTCGTCAGTTAAGCGGGTGCTTCCTTAATCTTCGAAGCTCCCCGCGCCAGTGCGATGTGATGGGAGGGGAGCTTCAGTGAAGTGGTGACCCAGGTTACTTTAATAAAGTAAACCTCATTTTCGTGGCCACGACAAAGGTTTTGGTTATCCCAAGTTTTCGGACATGGAATCGAGCAATTCCTGCCACGCGTCGACGAATTTATCTACGCCCTCGCGTTCAAGCACGCGCACGACGTCAGCCACATCAATGCCGACCTGAGCTAGCCCGACGAAGATCTCTGCAGCGCTATCTGCAGTACCCGTGAGGGTGTCGCCCGAGACGTTATCGCCAGCTAGAGCAGCATCAATCGTTGGTTCCGGCATCGTGTTCACGGTGTCTGGGCCAGCGAGCTGCGTGACGTACATGTCCGCTGGATAGTCTGGGTTCTTCACGCCGGTGGAGGCCCACAGTGGGCGCTGCTTGTTGGTGCCCTGCGGCAGGGCAGCCATCGCGGCGGCATCAAATTCGTCGAGGAAAAGTTGGTAAGCCAGACGAGCATTGGCGATGCCAGACGTGCCCTTCAGGGCCTGTGCTTTCTCTGCGTACTCGCCGGAGATGGCGTCAAGGCGGTTATCCACCTCGGTATCCATACGGGAGACGAAGAAGGACGCCACGGAGTGAATCTGGGACACGTCCTGCCCGTTCGCGGCAGCCTGGGTGATGCCGGCCTTGAACGCATCGATGACCTGCTTGTAGCGCTCGACGGAGAAGATCAAGGTGACGTTCACCGAGATACCCTCGGCCAGAGCAGCGGTGATCGCCGGCAGGGAAGCATCCGTTGCTGGGATCTTGATCATGGCGTTCGGGCGATCCACCTGCGCCCACAGTTCCTTCGCTTGAGCGACGGTAGCCGCCTCATCATCGGCATGGCGGGGATCCACCTCGATGGATACGCGACCGTCCTTGCCGCCGGTGGACTCGTAGACATCCATGAACAGGTCACACGCATCCTGCACGTCCTTGACGCTCATGGTGTATACAGCCTCATCGACGCTCGCGTTGCGCGCCTTGAGTTCTGCCAGTTGCGCATCATAGGCATTGCCCTTCGACATGGCTGCGGCAAAAATCGCCGGGTTCGTGGTCACTCCAACGATGGACTTGGTGGATTTCAGATCAACGATGTTGCCGGATGTGATGCGCTCCCGCGACAGATCATCCAGCCACGTGGAAGTGCCAAGGTCATACAGGCGGTCAATGGCGGTCATTGGAGGCAGCTCCTTAAAGCGAAGTGGGGTTTAGATCTGGTCGCCGCGGACGCGGTCAGCCTGTGGCTCCGATACGGACTCGGCCACGTTGCCCTGGGCGGAAGCAATGGACTCACGCGCAGCGGACACAACGGCATCCGTAGTGATGCCGAAGCGGGTGAACAGCTCGTCGCCTGGTGCGGAGGCGCCGAAGTGCTCGAGGGAGACGTTGCGTCCCTTGTCACCGGTGAAGCGGAACCATGGCATAGCAATGGCGGCCTCGACGGAGACGCGGGCAGGGACTGACGGCGGCAGGATCTCATCAATGTAGGAACGATCCTGTTCCAGGAACCATTCCATGCACGGCATGGAAACAACGCGGGTGGCGGTCCCCTCGGCCTCGAGGGTCTTCGCTGCCTCAACTGCCAGCTGCACCTCAGAACCAGATGCCATGAGGATCACGTCCGGGGTTGGCTTGGAAGCCTCAACCAAGACGTAAGCGCCCTTTGACAGGCCGTCGAAAGCCTTCTCCTTCGTGCCCTCAAGCACCGGGAGATTCTGGCGGGACAGGGCCAAGATCTTCGGCTGCTCACGGCCTTCGATGGCGGACTTCCACGCAGCGGACGTCTCGTTCGCATCAGCTGGACGGATCACGGCGAGGTCCGGGATAGCGCGCAGCGCGGTAAGGGTTTCCACCGGCTGGTGGGTCGGGCCGTCCTCGCCCAGGCCGATCGAGTCGTGGGTGAACACGTAGTAGCCATCAATGCCGGACAAAGCTGCGACACGGATAGAGGGGTAGAGGTACTCCGAGAAGATAAGGAAGGTACCGCCGTAGACGCGGGTGCCACCGTGCAGAGCAATACCGTTCATGATCGCGCCCATGCCGTGCTCACGGATGCCAAAGTGCAGGTTACGGCCGTAAGGATGCGCCGTGAACATCTCAGTGGAGATTTCCTCTGGGCCGAAGGAGGGCTCGCCCTTGATCAGAGTGTTGTTAGAGCCAGCCAGGTCAGCGGAACCGCCCCACAGTTCGGGCAGGGTCTTTGCCAGCGCCTGGATGGCTGCCTCAGAAGCCTTACGGGTAGCCAGACCCTTGGCGTCCGGTTCCCACGTAGGCATCTCATCGGCCCAGCCATCGGGCAGGCCGCGGACGGTCATGCGGTCCAGCAGCTCCTTGTTGGCGGGGTTAGCGGCAGCCCAGTCGTCGAAAAGCTTCTGCCAATGAGCATGCGCCTGCGCACCGCGCTCAACGAGGCGACGGGTGTGGTTGATCACCTTCTCCTCGACCGGGAAGATGACCTCCGGGTCAAAGCCCAGGATCTTCTTGGTTGCCGCAACTTCCTCCGCGCCGAGTGCTGCACCGTGGGCCGCGCCCGTGTTCATGAGGTTCGGGGCTGGGTAACCGATGACGGTTTTCACACGCACGAGAGTCGGACGGGAAGTTTCAGCCTTCGCCTGCTCGACAGCCTCCAGGATTGCAGCAACGTCCTCACCGGACTCCACGGTCAGCGTCTGCCAGCCGTAGGCCTCGTAGCGGGCGACCACGTCTTCGGTGAAGGCGATCTGTGTGTCATCCTCGATAGAAATACGGTTGTCATCCCAGAACGCAATCAGGTTGCCCAGCTTCTGCGTACCGGCCAAAGAGCAGGCCTCAGAGGTCACGCCCTCCTGCAGGTCGCCATCGCCCGCGATGACGTAAATGAAGTGATCAAAAGGAGACTGGCCCGGAGCAGCTTCTGGGTCGAAGAGGCCGCGCTCGCGGCGCGCAGCCATCGCCATGCCCACAGCGGATGCAAGGCCCTGACCTAGCGGACCAGTGGTGATCTCCACACCCGCAGTGTGGTTGTATTCCGGGTGACCCGGCGTCTTCGAGCCCCACGTGCGCAAGGACTGAAGGTCCTCAATCTCCAGCCCGAAACCGCCGAAGTACAGCTGAATATACTGAGTCAACGAAGAGTGACCGGCAGACAGCACGAAGCGGTCACGGCCCACCCAATTCGGATCGCTCGGATCATGGCGCATCACACGCTGGTACAAGGTGTAGGCCAGGGGAGCGAGAGACATCGCCGTGCCCGGGTGGCCAGACCCGCAGTTCTCAACGGAATCAGCAGCGAGGATGCGGGCGGTGTTCACCGCGCGGGTATCCACCTCCGTCCAGTCCTCCGGGTAGCGGGCCACGGTCATGGCCTTCAGCTCATCGGGCAGGTTGATCTCAGTGGAAGTCACGTGAAGTCCTCGCTTAAACAATCGTGCGAATATAACTTCCCCCACCCTAGTGCCAAAGGTCGAGCGGTTCAGCACCACCGTGCACAGTTGCTTATCGACGAAGGATTAGCGCCCAACGATGAACCGGCGGTAGCATGCCTTGGTGTCGCGGATAAACGAATGCTCTTTTCTGACACTGGGAACTATCTGCGCCTGCCCGGCGACTAATCAGAAAGACGTAAGCAAAAAGTGCGACGGTGCAGGATTAACGAGGAGATGTAGTGGAGATCATCAAGGCGTACTTCGGACTAACCAAGCCGAGGGTCATTGAACTCCTGCTCATCGCTGCAATCCCCGCGATGCTGCAGGCAGACCGCGGTGAAGTTCACGTTTGGCTGATCCTGGCAACTCTCTTTGGCGGCTGGATGGGTGCTGGTGCGGCGAACACCTTCAACATGGTCGCCGACTACGACATTGACCAGAAGATGGGACGTACCCGTGCGCGTCCGCTTGTGCGCCACAAAGTAACCAAACAACGTGCCCGCATTTTTGCGTGGGTGCTACTTGTCGCCTCCGTGCTGTGGCTTGGTTTTGTGTGTAAATCCTGGCTGGCCGCATTTTTCATCATTCTGACTAACGCCTTCTACATCTTCGTGTACACCAAGTGGCTCAAGCGCCGCACCTGGCAGAACGTCATTTGGGGTGGTGCTGCCGGCTGTATGCCGGTGATGGTTGGCTGGGCTGTGATCCGTGACAATGTCCACGATGGCAGCCCGGATCGCTGGTGGCAGGCGATCGTGCTCTTCCTCATCATCTTCTTCTGGACACCGCCGCACACCTGGGCGCTGGCCATGAAGTACCGCGAAGACTACGCCCGTGCAAACGTGCCCATGCTGCCCGTGGTGGCAACCGCGGAGGAAACAACCAAGCAGATCCTCATTTACTCCTGGGTAACCGTGCTGGTTTCCCTGCTGCTTGTGCCGGCCGCATCCTGGATCTACGCACTCATTGCTGTGCTCAGTGGCGGTGCCTTCCTAGTGATGGCGCAGCGTCTGCACACCGACATCAAAAATGGCGTGGACGTGAAACCGCTGAAGCTGTTCATCTTGTCGAACAACTACCTGGCTGTGCTCTTCCTTGGCCTGTCCTTCGACGCTGTTCTGGGCTTGAGCACCATGGCAGAGCTCTTCCCAGGTGGCCTGGGTTAGTTCACTTTCAGCACAACCGAACCAGTTGTCTTGCGCGCCTGGAGGTCCTCATGGGCCTGGCGCGCATTTTCTAATGCATAAGGCTCGTGGACACGGATGTTGAGTGTTCCGTCTTCCACAGCCCGCACGACAGCTTGGGCGCGCATCCGGAACTCATCTTCACTGGCGGTGTATGCCCCGATGGAGGGGCGAGTGAGGAAGATCGAGCCGTGTGTGTTCAGTAGCTGCGGATCAAACGGTTCCACGGGCCCTGAGGCTGCTCCGAACAGGCACACCAGGCCACGAGGCCGGACCGCTTCGAGGGATTCCTGGAAAGTTTCTTTGCCCACGCCGTCGTAGACCACGTCCACGCCACGCCCACCGCAGCGACGCCTCACGCTTTCCGCCAGACCCTCTGAGTAGCGGAACACCTCAGTTGCGCCGGCGGCATAGGCGAGTTCCTCCTTCTCATCCGTGGACACGACGGAGAACACGGTTGCGCCCTCCGCTACGGCCATCTGGGTGAGCAGCAGCCCCACGCCACCAGCACCGGCGGTGAGCAGGATCGTGTCACCCGCCTTCGTTTCGCGCACGCCGTGCAGCAGGTAGTGCGCGGTGATGCCCTGCAGCAACATCGATGCGGCTACCTCGTGGGGGATGGACTGGGGGACAGCCACAAGGCGCGTGCGGTCAACGCACACCTTCTCCGCGTAGGAACCCGGTGCAGACTCCCAGGCAACAAGGGTGCCCGGTGCAATCTCCCCGGCTGGATCCTCGATCACCCGGCCACAACCTTCCTGGCCCGGAATGAATGGCAATTGGGAGTGGTAGATCCCCTCGCGGTAGTACGTGTCAATGTAATTCACACCGGCGTACTCCACCGCAACGAGTAACTGGCCGTCGCGTGGCTGAGGATCTGGGACGTCAGCGGGAACAAGAACTTCGGGGCCACCGTTTTGGGTGATCTGAATTGCCTTCATGGCTTTCCAGGCTACGCAACTGAACGGCCCATGTGGGCCGTTCAGTAGGAGTTCGTGCCAGAGATCCTCTATAGCGCTTGCTTAAGAGGTGGTGGTGTTGTACTGCTTGGGGCTCAGAGCCGGGAGCCGACGCTGGCCGTGGGTCCACAGGAAAGCAGTGAAGGCCACCACGACGCCAGACATGATGATGTGTGCCGGCACGGTCCAGCGCGGTACGCCCAAGTAGAACTGGATGACGCCAATGGCCCACTGGACCACGATCATGGCCAGCAGAACCCACACTGTCTTCATAGCATCCTGCGGTGCCTTCTGCTTCCGTAGAACGAACGCGGTAGCGAGTGTGAAGGCCAAATAAATGTACATGCACGCAGCGTGGACGTAAGCGAGCATCTCCGTGTCCATTTCCAAACGGCCTTCCATGCCCACACCTGCGTCGCCGGAGTGCGGGCCAGAGCCGGTCACCATCGTTCCGGTGATCAGGACGAAACACAGCGCCACGGCGGCGATGATGGCCAGAATGCTTGCGGTCGAATCGAAGCGACGTTGCGGCTCCACATCATCCGGTTCAGCCAAACGCATGTACAGCACTGCCGCGACAGCCACGAGAATCATGGACGGCAGGAAGTGTATCGCCACTGCCCACCACAGCAGGTCGAGCTTAACCGAGATACCACCGATAACGGCCTGCAGAATCACACCGAGGCCAGAGACAACGGCCAAGTTGACCAAGCTCTTGCGGCGGTCAGCCTTCTTCACCGCGTAGAACACCAAGATCGTGGCTGCGACCACGACGAAAGAGAGCGTGCGGTTACCAAACTCGACGACTTGTTGAATCCACGGGGCCGCGCCAGGCACAGGGAAGAGCGAACCTTCGTGGCACAGTGGCCACTCATTGCAGCCCAGCCCCGAACCAGTGACGCGGACAAGAGAGCCGGTGAACGTAATTCCCGCTTGCACCACCAGCAGGATGAAAGCGAAGATGCGCTGTGTCTTCACCGTAGGGACCTGCTTGATCCGTTCAGAGAAGGGGAGTGCTGCGGTATTCCCGTCGGCGGTTGTATCGAGGTGCGGTGCGGAGCTCACGAGGTTTCCGTGCCTTTCCTTAAGTTAAGAGCGGGTATTAAATCCGTTGGTATTCATTTTCGCAGAGGTGAGCGGGGGAGCCCAATTGGGCGCTAACCGTCAAAACGGAACCAGCGTATGGTGCCCAGCACACCCATCACGGTCCAGAACAACAGCGACATCCAGGCGGTGAGGTTGATAACGCCGTGAAGTGCGCCCGTCATGGCGCTAGCCAGAGCAACCGATGGTGCCAGATCCCACAGACCCGGTGCGCCCAGGTACCCGGAGTAGACAACCCAGCCAAGAATGCCCAGCAGGATGAACCAAATCAGGTTGGATACCGCCAGCACCACTTCGGAAGATTGCGTGCCACCCAGCAGCAAACCCAGCGCCGTAAAAGCAGTGACACCTATGAACAGCGCCACGATCCCCAACACAGCACCGGCAAGGGAGACCGTCCATCCGAGCAGGAAAGCGATCGTGCCCAAAACGACAATCTGCACGAGCACCGTGGTCAACACCGCGATAATTTTGCCCGCAATGATGGTCCACGTGGGCACACCAGAGGCGCCGGAACGTTTCAGGGCGCCATAGCGCCTATCAAAGGCAAGAGAGATGGCCTGGCCAGTGAAACCAGCGCTTGCAGCCGCAACAGCGAAGACCATCGGGACAAGTTCGTCCAAACTCGTGTCGCCACCGAAGATGTCCATCTTGGCGGCGCCGATGAGGATTGCGGCGGGGATGATCAGGCTAAGCAGCAGCTGTTCGCCGTGACGCAACATGAGCTTGGCCTCAATGCGCCCTTGTGCGGCAGCCATCCGCGCCACACTGGCGCGCTGAGGGGCGGGAGTGAAAGTTCCGGGTGCAAAATCCATGATGATTCCTAAGACCTCAACTCTCGTCCGGTGATATCCAAAAACACGTCCTCCAGGGTGTGAGGCCGCACGCCCAAGTGCTTGATCAGCACGCCCTGACGTGCCGCTTCGGTTGCCACCGAGGCGATGATCTGCGGGTCGGCGGCTGTATCAAGCCGATACACCAACTCTTCAGCAGACGGTTTGAGCTCAGCTGTCGATGACTCCGCCACCGCCTCCAAATCCAATGGTCGATCTGTGTGGAGTTCGAGGGCGGCAGGTGAGGTGCCGTCGATAACCTCTGTGGGCGTGCCCTCTACGAGCAGCGACCCATGGTCAATGATGGCTACGTAATCCGCTAGGGATTCGGCCTCATCCATGAGGTGCGTGGTCAAAATGACAGTGACGCCATCGCGTTTCAACGCGCGAATGAGATCCCACACTGCGCGACGCGATTGGGCATCCATGCCGGCAGTGGGCTCATCGAGGAAGATCATCTCCGGACGACCAATGAGCGCGAGTGCTAAAGACAGGCGCTGCTGTTGGCCGCCGGAAAGTCGCCGGTAGGTCGTCTTAGCCACACCTTCAAGCCCCAGGACCTCCATGAGCCACGCGGGGTCCAGTGGGTCCTTGTTGTAGGAGGCGGTGAGATCCAGCATCTCTTTCACGCGGATGCCGGAATAAGACCCGCCACCTTGCAGCATGATGCCGATGCGCGAGCGAACCTCTTCTGGTTGGCGCTGTGGATCAAAGCCCAGGACATTGATCTGGCCGGAGGTGGGGGTGGTGAAGCCCTCGCACATCTCAATCGTGGTCGACTTGCCGGCGCCATTGGGCCCAAGCAAAGCGAAAACCTCCCCGCGACGAGCGGACAGATTTAAGTCGTTGACAGCAGTCTTAGGACCGAACTTTTTAGTCACGCCCTCGATGAGCAGTGCAACTTCATCGTCAGACAACGAGCGTGACTGGGTTGGGCGAGAAACAGGTGCATTCATCGCACATCAGTCTAGGACGCGCGGGCGACGAAGCTTCAACCACACGATGACCAGAACAGCAAAGGTGAGCGCGGCAACGACTGCCATCGAGTAAATGACGGCCACTGTCGCTGGCGGCAAGGCGAGACCACGCGGCAACACGAGGAACGCAAAAACCGACGAATATATGGCCACACCTGCACGGAAGAACGTCCGGTTCGCCCACGCAGCAAGCGGCATGATGCCCCACAACGGGTACCACGGGTGCACGACGGGGAACAGAATGACCAACACGAGCGTGGCCACACCTAGCCCCCCAACGGGGTCAATCGTGCCCTTATAGGTAGCGAACAACATGCGTGCGCAAAACGCCACAGCGACGAGCAGCGCCACCGTACGTGTGACGGTGAGCATGGCTACCGAATGATCCCCGAGGCCGAGAAGTTCGCCGAAAAAAGACGCGGCAAGACCGATGTCCGTGCTCAAAGACAGCCAACTGCGGATTGTTGCCGCACCCCCTTGGCCCGTGACCCAGCCGAGTCCAATACTCGTAGCCACGGTAATAACTGCGATGGTGCCCACCATGATTGCACTTTTCAGAACAGTTGCGCCCGCGATGCCGCGTACTCCGCCCCAGCGTCGCGCCAATGCCATTCCCACAAATCCGAGCGCCATAAACCCGGTGACTTTCACCATGCCAGCACAGCTGATCAGGGCGCCAGAGACAATAATCAAGCTGATTCCGTGCGCCGTACTGGTATCAAGCCGCTCAATTCCGCGCAGACCCAGCTCAAAACCAACGAGCAAAATGCCCATCATGATCGCCTCATTGTGAATGCCACCAATGAGGTGCAGAATCACCAGCGGGTTGAGCACGCCCAGCCACACCGCGACAGGGCCACTCACATTGCAGCGACGTGCCAAGGCGACGATGCCCCAGGCCGCAGCAGCCACGCCAAGAAGCGAGACCAGGCGGTGGCAGACCACGCCCCAAAAGATTGAGTTGCCGGTGAGCATGGAAATGCCTGCGGAAATGGCTAGAGCCACAGGACCGTACGGGCTCGGGGACTCCGCCCAAATGAACGGGACTGAACGCGCCAGTGGATTCTCACTCCCCAGCAATTCCACCGGCCCCGCGGAGTAAGGATCCAGCCCCTGTGCCACAATCGAGCCTTGCGCGAGATAGGAATAAATGTCCTGGGTAAATAGGGGAGCAGTGAACACCAACGGCAGGACCCATACGCCGAACGTGCGCAGCAACAGTGGCACACCCACGCGCGCACGCCCGCCATCCGCGCCCACAAATGAACCCATCAGGAGCCACGCCAGAACCAGGAAGCCAACGCCAAGCAGCACAATGCTTGACGACGCCACCATCATCCTCCCCATCAGCGCCCCGAAAGGAAAAGACCCATAGGGGTTATTCACCACCGGTAATGCACCAGCGCCGAGTCCGCCAAGACCGATGAGCAAAGTGCCCACCATGCCGAGGATGCGCAGAATCTCAAAGCGGTTGCGCTCCGCAATACTGGGGGGCAGTGGGGTCGTAGCGGACGTACCAGCAACTGTGCCGGCATGGAGCTCGGCTGAACGAGAACCGGGTTGCCCAAGGCGTGGCAATTCGCCAGTGAAGCGATACAGCTTCCGCCTTGGGGTCTCACGGTCCGTTTTCACAGGAAGTAGTCTACAAAACAGTGAAGGTTGAGGTCCGCACCGATTAAAGGCACACTAGTGTTGTCTAAAGGAGAGATCAGGAGGAGAGATGAACCAGGTCGCGCGATCCACCGACGGGGTGACCCGTGGGCGCATCATGTCGGCCATACTCACCTCCGCACCTGTGACAGCTTCACAGCTGGCGAAGGACATTGGGATCTCACCTGCTGGCGTTCGGCGCCACATAGACAAGTTGCTTGAGGAAGGTCTCGTTGAGCATAGCTCTCAGCCGTCCCGTTCCACCGGGAAGGCAGGGCGTGGTAGGCCAGCACAGCACTACCAACTCACTGAATCTGGCCGTGACAGCTTCGGCAGCGGTTACGACGAGTTGGCCCTAGAAGCCTTCGCGGCCGTCGAAGAAATCGGCGGGCGTGAGGCAGTGAAGAAGCTGGCCCGTAAACGAGCCGAGAAACTGCTCGGAGCCCTACGTAACAAGCCACAGGGCGAGATCGCCGACGTGGCCAACGACGTAGCGGACACAATGGCAGCCCAAGGCTACGCAGCTGAAGCAAACCACGTAGGCTCGGGAATGCAATTGTGTCAGCATCACTGTCCGGTACACGCTGTTGCGGCGGAGTATCCGGAAATCTGTGAAGCAGAACACGAGCTGATTTCGGAGCTAGTGGGGTCCGCCGTCGCTCCCTTGGCCTTGATAGCCAATGGGGATGGCGTGTGTACAGCCCACATCAGCATGATCGAAAGCAGCACCTTTGCTGGAGGAACCACAATGGAAAGGAGCGGAGGACGTGACTAGCAGCACTCCCGCACCCGGCCTTGAAAGGCCGATGAATGATGATGAGATTATTGCGTCGATGGGCCCGTATAACTACGGGTGGCGCGACTCTGATACGGCAGGTGAGAATGCCCGCCGTGGTCTCGATGAGGATGTAGTTCGCTCCATCTCTGCCGCTAAGAATGAGCCGGAGTGGATGTTGGAGCAGCGCCTCAAGGCACTGGACATCTACAACAAGAAGCCGCTACCGAACTGGGGCCCGGACCTGACCGGCATTGACTTCGACCAGATTAAGTACTTCGTCCGTTCCACCGAGAAGCAGGCCACCAGCTGGGAAGACCTGCCGGAGGACATCAAGAACACCTACGACCGTTTGGGTATCCCGGACGCAGAGAAGCAGCGCCTCGTTGCTGGTGTCGCTGCTCAGTACGAATCTGAGGTTGTCTACCACAAGATCCGTGAGGACCTTGAGGAGCAGGGCGTGATCTTCGTGGACACCGATACGGGTCTGCGTGAGTACCCGGAGCTGTTCAAGGAGTACTTCGGTTCTGTCGTTCCGGCTGGTGACAACAAGTTCTCCGCACTGAACGCTGCCGTGTGGTCCGGCGGATCCTTCATCTACGTTCCGAAGGGCGTGCACGTGGAGATCCCGCTGCAGGCATACTTCCGCATCAACACCGAGAACATGGGTCAGTTCGAGCGCACCCTCATCGTTGTGGATGAGGACGCATACGTGCACTACGTCGAGGGCTGCACCGCCCCGATCTACAAGACGGACTCCCTGCACGCTGCGGTGGTGGAGATCATCGTGAAGAAGAACGCACGTTGCCGCTACACCACGATCCAGAACTGGTCCAACAACGTGTACAACCTGGTGACTCAGCGTGCCCGCGCCGAGGAAGGCGCCACCATGGAGTGGGTCGATGGCAACATCGGCTCCAAGGTGAACATGAAGTACCCGGCTGTGTGGATGACCGGTCCGAACTCCCGTGGTGAGGTCCTGTCCGCTCAGTTCTGTGGCGAGGGCCAGGTGCAGGACACCGGTGCAAAGGTCGTCCACATGGCGCCGAACACCTCCTCCAACATCGTGTCTAAGTCTGTGTCCCGCAATGGTGGTCGTGCTGCCTACCGTGGTCTGGTGCAGATCAACGCGAATGCGAAAAACTCCCACTCCAACATTGAGTGTGACGCGCTGCTGGTGGACAACATCTCTCGTACGGATACCTACCCGTACAACGACATCCGTAATGACCACGTGACCCTGGGCCACGAGGCGAAGGTGTCCAAGGTGAGCGAGGAGCAGCTGTTCTACCTCATGTCCCGCGGTATTTCTGAGGAAGATGCGATGGCCATGATTGTTCGCGGCTTCATCGAGCCGATCGCGAAGGAGCTCCCGATGGAGTACGCGCTCGAGCTCAACCGTCTTATTGAGCTGCAGATGGAAGGATCGGTTGGTTAAACAATGACTGAAGCACCCGCAAAAAAGAGGGTCGGAAACGCGACCTTCCACGACAACAAGGGCGATCTTTTCGCCTCTTACGACGTCAACGACTTCGAGGTCCCGCAGGGCCGCGACGAGATCTGGCGCTTCGTGTCCTTGCGTCGTCTGCGTGGCCTGCACAACGGTACTTTCGCGCCGCAGGGTGAGGCCCAGGTCGAGGTTGCAGCACCGGCTGAGGTGACTGTGGAGAAGGTCGACAGCGATGACGCGCGTTTGAAGACCACGCCCGCACCAGTTGACCGCATCGCTGCACAGGCCTGGACCTCCATGCCGCACGCGACCGTCGTGACTGTTCCGGCGAACGCGGACATCGCTGAGCCGATCGTCATCACTACCACCGGTGCTGGCCTGGATGTGACCACGTTTGCTGGTATCCACATTGAGGTGGGGCAGGGCGCTCGCGCGACCTTCATCGTGCAGTACACCGGTTCCGGTACTCACGCTGATAACGTCAACTACAACATCGGTGACAACGCGCACGTGTCTGTCATCGTTGATGGCCAGTGGGCAAATGATGCCGTTCACGTCGGTGCGCAGAGCATCGTCGTTGGCCGTGACGCTGTGCTGCGCCACACCGCCGCTAACTTCGGTGGCGAAGTTGTCCGCAACACCCCGCGCGTGCGCTACGCCGGCTCTGGTGGCGACGCTGAGCTGCTGGGCGTCTACTACGCAGACGACGGCCAGTACATTGAGAACCGTCTCTTGGTGGACCACAACCACCCGTACTGTCGCTCCAACGTGCTGTACAAGGGCGCACTGCAGGGCGACAAGTCCTCCAAGCTGCCCGATGCACGTACGTGCTGGGTAGGCGATGTGCTCATCCGCTCCAACGCATCCGGTACTGAAACCTACGAGGCGAACCGCAACATCGTGCTGACCGACGGCGCACGTGCGGACGCCATCCCGAACCTGGAGATCGAAACCGGCGACATCCCTGGTGCTGGCCACGCCGCCACCGTTGGTCGCTTCGACGAAGAGCAGCTGTTCTACCTCAAGTCCCGCGGTATCCCGGACGGGGAGGCACGCCGCCTGATCGTTCGTGGTTTCTTCAACGAGGTGCTCAACCGCATCCCAGTTGAATCTGTACGCGACGAACTGATCAACCGCGTCTCCGGCGAACTCGAGCAGGTGAACCTGTAAGGCCGCACCCGCGGCCCCACAGGGGATCAACGACAGACAACACAGGTAAGTAGAAAGAAAGAATCTATGTCCACTCTGGAAATTAAGAACCTCCACGCATCTGTCCTGCCTCTCGAGGAGGGACAGGACCCGACCCCGATTCTCAAGGGCGTCAACCTGACCATCAAGTCCGGTGAGACCCACGCCATCATGGGCCCGAACGGCTCCGGCAAGTCCACCCTGGCCTACACCCTGGCCGGTCACCCGTCCTACGAGGTCACCGAGGGAGAGGTGCTTCTCGACGGCGAGAACATCCTCGAGATGGAAGTCGACGAGCGTGCCCGCGCTGGTCTCTTCCTGGCCATGCAGTACCCGGTTGAGGTCCCTGGTGTGTCCTCCTCCAACTTCATGCGCTCCGCTGTCACCGCTGTTCGCGGCGAGGCGCCGAAGCTGCGCGAGTGGGTACAGGAGCTCAACCAGGTGCGCGATGATCTGAAGATCGATCCGTCGTTTAGCGAGCGCTCCGTGAACGAGGGCTTCTCCGGCGGCGAGAAGAAGCGCCACGAGGTCATGCAGCTCTCCCTGATGAAGCCGAAGTTCGCTGTCATGGACGAGACTGACTCCGGCCTCGACGTTGACGCGCTACGCATCGTCTCGGACGGCATCAACCGTTACCAGGAGGAGACCAATGGCGGCATCCTCATGATTACGCACTACCAGCGCATTCTGAACTACGTGCGCCCGGATCACGTGCACATCTTCGACGACGGTGTGATCAAGCACACCGGTGGTTTCGAGCTGGCTGAGAAGCTCGAGGCCGAGGGTTACGAAGCATTCCTGTAAACCCTTCCAAACGGCCGGCCACGTATTTCGCTGGCCGTTTCCTTTTTCCTATATCCCACATACGCGAGAACCGAGTTCTATGACTGAGTACGTTAATCCCGATGGATCCTTGAACACCGACGCTATTCGCGCGGAGTTCCCAATCCTGTCGCGCACCGTGCGTGATAACACGCCGTTGGTGTACCTGGATTCGGGTGCGACGTCGCAGCGACCGGAGCGAGTGTGGCGTGCGGAGGAGGAGTTTGTGCTTCACACCTTCGCACCGGTTCACCGTGGCGCGTATCAGCTGGCCGAGGAGGCCACCGATGCGTACGAGTCCGCGCGCGGCAAGATCGCGGCATTCGTGGGGGCCCAGGATCATGAGATCGCGTTTACAAAGAATGCGACGGAAGCACTCAATCTCGTTGCTTTCACGCTTGGCGACGATCGCGCTGGCGACCTCTGCATCACCGCCGAGGACACAATCGTGGTCACCGAACTTGAGCACCACGCGAACCTGGTGCCGTGGCAGGAACTCGCACGACGCACCGGCGCCAGCTTGAAGTGGTACGGGTTGACAGATGACGGGCGCATTGACCTGGAGTCCCTCGAGTTGGATGAGACCGTCAAGGTTGTTGCCTTCACGCACCAGTCCAACGTGACGGGTGCCGTCGCTGATGTCGCGGAAATGGTGCGCCGTGCGAAGGCTGTCGGCGCGCTCACCGTGTTGGATGCGTGCCAGTCCGTGCCACACATGCCGGTGGACCTGCACGCTCTTGACGTGGACTTTGCGGCGTTTTCCGGCCACAAGATGTGTGGTCCCTCCGGCGTCGGTGTTGTCTACGGTAAGGGGACGCTGCTGAACCAGCTGCCACCGTTTTTGACCGGTGGCTCCATGATCGAGGTTGTCCGCATGGATGGTTCCACCTTCGCCCCGGCACCGCAGCGCTTTGAGGCGGGCACGCAGATGACCAGCCAGGTCGTTGGTCTTGGTGCTGCCGTTGATTTCCTCCAGGAGATCGGTATGGACAACATCGCCGCCCATGAGCACAAGCTGACCGCGTATGCGCTGAAGCGTCTTCAGGAGATCGAAGGGCTGAAAATCACCGGGCCGCTTACAGCAGAGCAGCGCGGGGGCGCCATCTCCTTTGTGGTCGATGGAATCCACCCGCACGATCTCGGCCAGGTCCTGGATTCGAAGGGTGTGTGCATCCGCGTGGGCCACCACTGCGCATGGCCAGCACACCGCGGGCTGAACGCGCAGTCCACCGCGCGCGCCAGTTTCTACCTGTACAACACCACCGAAGAGATCGACGCGCTGATTGATGGCATCGAGGCTGCCAAGGAATTCTTCGGTGCCTAGCGCCGTTGAAACAAGGTAGAACTAAAACTAACCGTTTAAAGGTCAAGGCAGAAGAAAGAAGAGCATGAACCTAGAGGCGATGTACCAAGAGGTCATCCTCGACCACTACAAGAACCCGCAAAATGCGGGCCTGCGTGAGCCGTATGAGGCGGAGGTTCACCACGTCAACCCCTCTTGCGGTGATGAGCTCACGCTGCGTGTTCACCTGTCGCCGGATGGCAACACAGTGGAGGACATCTCGTATGACGCGGAAGGGTGTTCGATCTCTCAGGCGTCGACAAGCGTGCTCACAGAAGAAGTGATCGGCCTGCCTGTTGCTGAGGCGATGAAGAAGCTCGACGCTTTCGAAGAGATGATTACCTCTAAGGGTGAGAAGGACGGCGACGCCAACCTCATCGGCGACGGCATCGCGTTTTCCGGCGTATCCAAATTCCCCGCACGCGTGAAGTGTGCGCTGCTCGGCTGGAAGGCTTTCCAAGCGGCAACGAGCGACGCGATCATGAACCTCGAGAAAAACTAGGAGACACACATGGCTACCGACAACACCGACACCACAAGCCAGTCCAACTTCGACGGCCCCGGCGAGCGCCCTGAGCAAACCGAAAAGCAGATCCAGATTGCTTCCGATGTTGCCGAATACCTGCACGACGTCATCGACCCCGAGCTGGGCATCAACGTCGTTGATCTCGGCCTTGTGTACGACATCTGGATCGAAGAGGAAGGCGACAAGAAGACCGCCATTATCAGCATGACGCTGACCTCGCCGGCGTGCCCCCTTACGGACGTCATCGAGGAGCAAGTTGAAAACGCCGCTGTTGGCTCCGGCACCGTGGATGACATTTCCCTCCACTGGGTGTGGATGCCACCTTGGGGTCCGCACATGATCACTGAGGACGGCCGCGAGCAGCTGCGCGCACTCGGCTTCGCCGTCTAATCCGATGATTTGACCGCGGCGCTAGACTGACCCGTTGTGATTGTCACCAACGACCTCGAAGTCCGCGTCGGCGCCCGGACCCTTTTGAACGCCCCCGGCCAGCACCTGCGTGTGCAGCCGGGGGATCGCATTGGTCTTGTCGGCCGCAACGGTGCGGGCAAGACCACCACGATGCGCATCCTGGCGGGGGAGACCGAGCCCTACGGCGGTTCCGTGACGCGCTCCGGGGAGATTGGGTACCTGCCGCAGGATTCGCGCGAGGGCAATATTGAGCAGTCTGCGCGTGACCGCGTGCTTTCGGCCCGCGGGCTTGACCAGCTGCGGTCCTCCATGGACCGGCAGCAGGAGATCATGGAGACCGAAGAGGGCTCCAAGCGCGATGCCGCGATTGCCAAATACTCCCGCTTTGAGGAGCGTTTCCAGGCCCTCGGCGGGTATGAGGCCGACGCGGAGGCCGCGCAGATCTGCGACAATCTCGGGCTGCCCGCGCGTATTCTGGACCAGCCACTCAAGACCCTGTCCGGTGGTCAGCGCCGTCGCGTGGAGCTCGCACAAATTCTCTTCGCCGCCAACGACGGTGCGGGCAAGTCCAAGACCACTTTGCTTCTCGACGAGCCCACCAACCACCTCGACGCCGACTCCATCACCTGGCTCCGCGATTTCCTGTCCAAGCATGAGGGCGGGCTCATCATGATCTCCCACGACGTGGAACTGCTCGAAGCCGTGTGTAACAAGGTGTGGTTCCTCGACGCCGTGCGCGGGGAAGCGGACGTGTACAACATGGGCTTTGCCAAGTACAAGGATGCCCGTGCGCTCGACGAGGCACGTCGCCGCCGCGAGCGCGCCAACGCGGAGAAGAAAGCGTCCGCCCTGCAGAAGCAGGCCGCCAAGCTCGGCGCGAAGGCGACGAAGGCTGCCGCTGCGAAGCAGATGCTTGCCCGTGCGGATCGCATGATGAATGAGCTGGATGAGGTGCGGATGGCGGACAAGGTGGCGTCGATAAGCTTTCCTGAGCCCGCACCCTGCGGTAAGACCCCGCTGTTCGGCAAAGGTCTGACCAAGATGTACGGCTCGCTGGAAGTTTTCGCGGGCGTGGATCTGGCGATTGATAAAGGCTCCCGCGTGGTGGTGCTAGGCACAAACGGTGCCGGTAAAACGACGCTGCTTAAGTTGCTGGCGGGCGTGGAGCGCACCGATGGCGAAGGCGGTCTGGTCACCGGCCACGGCCTGAAGCTCGGCTACTTCGCCCAGGAGCACGACACGATTGACCCCGACAAGACCGTGTGGGAAAACACCATTCAAGCGTGCCCCGACGCCGGCCAACAGGACCTGCGCGGGTTGCTCGGCGCGTTCATGTTCTCCGGCGAGAAGTTCGAACAACCCGCCGGGACGCTTTCCGGCGGTGAGAAAACCCGCCTCGCGCTCGCGACCCTCGTGTCATCGCGCGCCAACGTGCTGCTTCTCGACGAGCCCACCAACAACCTCGACCCCCAATCCCGCGAACAAGTGTTGGATGCCCTGAAGACCTACACCGGTGCGGTTGTCCTCGTCACCCACGACCCCGGCGCAGTCAAAGCTCTGGAGCCTGAGCGCGTGATCATCATGCCGGAGGGCGATGAGGACATGTGGAGCGACGACTACATGGAAATCGTGGAGTTGGCCTAGCGCGCGTAGTGGGCGGCGAAATTAGCCAGGATGGCGTTGTTGGCGGAGTAGTCGTAGTCGTAGCCTTTCGCGATCTGGGATTCGAAGGTCTCTGTCGACGTGTACCCGTGGTGGGCGTAGAGGCGGAGGCGGAACTCGAGGGCTTCCGCGGTGAGCTCCGGATGGAACTGCGTGGCGTAGACATGCTGGCGGACGCGGAACATCTGGGTGGGGCAAGCCTCGCCGGTGACAAGCGTGGTGATGCGCGGGTCCTCCGGCATCTGTGCGATCGCTTCTTTGTGGCCGACGATGGTGTCGAACTGCGCGGGTGTGTCACCCAGGACGTCGTCGTGCTCATCGGTGCGGGACACCGTGACTGGGCCAGCTTCCTCCGCATACTGGTCCGACAAACGCGCACCGATCGCCGTGCCAATCGCACCGATGCCGTAGCACGCACCGAGCAACGGGAAGTCGCGGTCAATGCACTCCGCGACTAAGGTCCCGATTTCCCGTTCCACGCGCAGCTGCAACGGGGACTTCATCAACTCCATGTTGTTGAACGGGCTGCCACCGAGCAGTACTGCCGAATAGTCGTCTAGGTTCACCTCGCCGAGTTCGGTTTGGTCGAGGCGACGTTGCTCAATGGAGGAGGCGCGGAGAAGCATGGCATTAGCGAAGCTCTCGAGCTCTTCCGCAGCGGCTTCATCTTCGGGACGCGTGCTCAACAGCAAAAACGGGCGGGGAGTGGTCACTCAAGTAAATCTAGACGATGATGGACTCTATGAACCCAATTGATTCACTCAAAGATGCCTGGAACTCCCTCAGCAAGGAAGAAAAGACAGTCGCCGGAATCTTCGGCGCACTCGACACCGCGCTCAAGGGCTACGCACTGTGGGACCTCGCGCGCACTGACGCCAACCGCCTCCGAGGCCCGAAATGGTTCTGGACCCCGTTCATCGGCGGTGTGAACACCATCGGCTGGGCGGCCTACTTCACGGTGGGCAAGAAGCGCTAACGAATAACCCCGCCTGAATAGAAGCGGACACGGCTGACCGGTTGTGTGCGCTTCTTTTGCCATGGGTAGGTGTCTTCGGCGGCGTCGATAGGCGTACGCAGAGTGAGTAGGGTGTCGGTGCCCGCAGGTCCACCGAGGGTGAGCTCCCCGTCGCTGACCACCGTCTCAGCAGCGTGATTGCGTGAGTGCGATTGCTTCGCGATGAGTTCCCGGGGGATGTCTACGAAGATCTTGTGACCACGGCGAAGAACCACGCGTTCACTGTCAGAATAGGACGGGCGGATCCGCTCGCTTGCAATGAGCGCCCAGATGCACACAATGCCCCACACCGACAACAGCAGTGCGAGGATGCGGAGTGCACCTTCGGGTAACAGCAGGTGCACGACGACGATCTCGATAAGGATGACCACGGTGAACATGGCGACCAGCTGGAGCCGCCCGGGCTGGTGAGGAAGAGCCTCGGCGCTCGCCGGCACGAGCGTCTGGCCTCGGGCCCACCGCCAGAGGTCGCGGTAGAGGCTCCATTCGTACTGCGCCGCACGTATCGCCGGGTGACGGCGCACAAGCTGGAGCACCTTAGTCACGGAACTCACCCGCAAGCTTCTCCACGATCTCCGGGGACTCGGTGTCACCAGCCGTTAGCGGAACATCGCCTGGTACAAGCGTGCCAGTGAGATCGCGCATGATCCCGCGCGGGAGAAGCTCCGCTAGCTTATCGACGTCCCCCGCCTCCCACGCCACCGCAAACTCGTCTGTTGCCTTGACGCAGTCGGGGTTGGCAAGGTTGGCACGTAGTTGATCCCATGTTGCGGGCGTGGCTACACCGGTGAGTGCCATGAGGTCGAAGCTCTCTATCTCGCCCCAGAGGAAATCAGTGTCGCCCAGCACTTCTAGCAAACGTGCGCGCACGTCTTCCGGCATTCCCAGGGGAGCGGCTTTCAGCGTGGTAAGACGCTCCCGTTGGCGGGTGAGGTGGGCAATCTGGGCGTCGATGAGCTCCAAAGACCGGTCGATGGCGTCTGTGGAGTGGATGTGGGTGGTGGCGACTCCAGCGTCGATGAGCGCGCGGGCGCGAAGTACCGCCGCAAGGTCACGGACGGTGTAGTCGCGGTAGTTGCCAGGAGTGCGTGCGGGCTCCGGCACGGCCCCGGTTTCGTGCAAGTGGCGGATGGCGCGCACGGAGCAGCCGGCAGTGCGCGCGACGTCAGAGATCCTCATGCCGCCATTCTGAACTATGACGCCACGTGAGGGTCAAGAGCTAGTTGCGGAAGCCGTGAACCGGGGCGGGGATGAAGCCGCCACGCTCGATGAACGGCGCGTTGCTCACCTGGTTCACGGGGATCACCGGCGCATAGCCGAGGAGGCCACCGAAGTTGACCTCGTCGCCAGGTTTCGTACCCGGCACAGGAATGAGGCGAGTGGCGGTGGTCTTGTGGTTCATCACGCCAATGGCGGCTTCATCGGCGATCATGCCGGAGATGGTCGCGGCGGTGGTGTCGCCGGGGATGGCGATCATGTCAAAGCCCACAGAGCAGATCGACGTCATCGCTTCGAGCTTGTCCATGGTGATCGAACCGGAGCGCACCGCGTCGATCATGCCCTGATCCTCCGACACGGGGATGAAGGAGCCGGATAGACCGCCGACGCGGGAGCAGGCCATCATGCCGCCTTTCTTGACGGCGTCGTTAAGCAATGCAAGCGCCGCAGTTGTGCCGTGCGTGCCCACTTGGCCGAGCCCCATGTGCTCGAGGATGTGCGCGACAGAATCGCCGACCTCGGCTGTCGGGGCGAGCGAAAGATCAACGATGCCGAACGGCACACCGAGCCGCTGCGCTGCGAGTGTGCCCACGAGCTGGCCCGCGCGCGTGATCTTAAACGCGGCCTTCTTGATCTCCTCGGCAACCTCATTGAGAGACTTGCCCTTCAACGGCGTGATCGCACGATCCACCACGCCCGGGCCGGAGACACCGACTGAAATCACGGTATCCGGCTCCTCAATACCGTGGAAAGCACCAGCCATGAAGGGGTTGTCACCCACAGCGTTCGCGAAAACAACGAGCTTTGCGCAGCTTATCGACGACCTCTCCGCCGTCAACTCCGCCGCCTCCTTCACCACCTCACCCATGGTTTTCACCGCGTCCATGTTGATACCGGCGCGGGAAGACGCAACGTTCACGGAACCGCAAACGAACTCTGTGTCGGACAGGGCTTCCGGGATGGAGGTGATGAGGCGCTCGTCGGCTTCCGTCGCGCCCTTTTCCACGAGCGCGGAGTACCCGCCGATGAAGTTCACGCCAAGCTCGCGGGCGGCTTTATCGAGGGCGTGGGCGATGTCAGCCGGGTTGCCCTCGACTCCCGCTGCGACAAGCGCGATCGGGGAGACAGAGACACGCTTGTTCACGATGGGGATGCCGAGTTCGCGTTCGATGCCCTGGCAGACGTCGACAAGCCGTGCGGCGCGCGTGGTCACCCGGTCGTAGACAGCCTGCGCAGTGGCAGCCATCGTGGAGCGCGTGCAGCCAATGAGCGAAATACCCATGGTGACGGTGCGGATGTCCAGGCGGTAGTCCTCGATCATCGAGATGACGTCGATAATGCTGGCAGACTTGAAGTTAAGTTCGTTGCCCATCGTGCTAGATCTCATTCATCGCGGTGAACAGGGCCTCGCTCTGGACGCGGATGTCCACGCCAAGGTCTGCGCCCACCGTAGTGAGCGTGTCCTGCAGCGCGGCAATGTCAAAGCCTTCTTCCGGTAGTGCAACGCGCATGATCATGGTGAAGAAATCACTCATGAGCGTCTGCGACAGGTCGACGATGTTGATGTTGTGGTCCGCCGCAGCCTGAGCGACTCCGGCGATGATGCCGGTCCGGTCCGGGCCGGTTGTGGTGATGATCGCGTACATGGTTTCCCATGCTAGACCCCAAACCGCCGAGCCTACGACAGCGGGGCAAAGCGTGCTCGAGGATTCCTGGAATCTGTGGATAACTTTCGCTGGTTCTGGAGTTATCCACAGGTTTTTGAGGTGGCCCTTTACAGCCGTTGGTGGCCGTGTCAGGGTGGCAGACATGAATGGTTTCGGAGAGTTCCTCGGCGCTGTCGCCGCTGGGGTGGACACCTTGGCGGGCTTTGACCGCCAAGCGGCGCTTGACGCCGGGGTGCAGCCGAAACGCGTGCGCGACTGGGCCAAGGTGCACGAGGTGTACTTCGGGTCGACGAGGTTGAAGCGGCAGCAGAGGGTGGGCGTGGCTAAGGCCCGCGCGAACCGTGTGTCCATGGACACTCTGATCCTGATCGAAGAGAGCACGAAGCTTATTACCGATCCCTTGGAGCGCTGGCGCCTCCGCCACACCCTGCTGGACGTGCGGGGCAATTATGAAACCGTGCGTCGGCGCGCGAAGGAGATCGTGCCAGCCGTGGAGCCGCCTCCGCCGGCAGATGGGGTCAGCTTCACTGGGTCACGCAGTACCAAGCGCACAATGATGGTGACGGGGCCGGAGCGCTTCATGGCTGACCTGGAGCACGCGATGAGTCAGGACATTGATCCTTCCCGGCCGCGGGGCCCACAGTTGTTTGAGGCGTTTAGGAAGCTAATGGAGTCCGGAGGCGGGGTTACGCGGGCCGTGCCGCGCCCGTTGGTGCTGGTGCCGCTGCCGGAGCACATCCGCATTGTGCGCCATGAGGGGGATGAGACGATCCTCGGTCTCACGGACGGCACCACGATGACTGGTGCGGAGTTCCTCGCTGCGTTCCACGGTGCTGACTTGGAAGTCGGTTTGTTCCACCCGCAGGAAGGCGCGGTGAACCTGTACCGCGGGCAGCGCTTGGCTAACCAGAAGCAGCGCGACTTAGCGCGGGCCGTGACGCCTACGTGTCCGGTGCCTGGCTGCCGGCACGGCGCAGATGCGTGCGAACTCCACCACATGACGGCCTGGAAGCACGGGGGAGAGACTAACCTGTCGAATTTGGTGCCACTGTGCCGCTATCACAATCGGGTCAATGACGATGATCCGTGGCGGCAGGCCCGCGGGCGCGTCGAACCGATCCGGGGTGCGCCGATCTGGGTGTCACCCCGAGGCTATCCGGTGCTGAATGAACGTCACCCTTTTGGAGCGCTGCGCTCCCTCTTCGGCGTCCCCATTTTTCGCTAGCGTGGATGGCATGGAATTAGAGTTCACTCAGTTCGTTCTCGTCATTGGCGCTGGCGGAAAGGTCAGCCGGTTGAGCGTGCCGCTGCTCGTCGCGGAGGGGCACAAGGTCGCCGGCCTCGTGCGCAACCCTTCGCATGCGCAGCAGCTTATCGACGCCTCCGCCACCGCCATCGTCACCGACCTCACCCACCTGGACACGGAGGAGTGGGCGCGTCTTGTCACACCGTTTGATGTGGTGGTGTGGTCCGCTGGTGCCGGCGGAGGAGACCCGGAGCGAACGTATGCGGTGGATAGGGACGCCGCGCTGCGCCTGATCGATGCGCTGGAGGAATTGGGGGAGTTCGCACCGCGCCTGGTCATGGTGTCCTATGCGGGTGCCGCTCAGGCGACGGCGGAGGATGACGGAAGTAGCTGGTATGCGTATGTGGAGGCGAAGAAGGCCGTCGATAAGCGCCTGTTGGCGTCGGAGCTCGACTACATCATCTTGGGGCCAACGAGGTTGACCATGGAGCGCTCACGTGGCGGGCGAGCTGTCGATGAGCACACGGGCGCGGATTCGACCACGTCGCGTGAGCTCGTCGCGCAGGTGATTGTGGAGGCCGTTGGGCGGGAGGCGATGCCGGCGAATCCTTTCGACTTCGAGGACGGGGACACCCCAGCGCGGGAGTTAGCGCTCTAGGCAGAATTCCGCGAAACGCTTCACGAGCGCGTTCGCCGCCGTGGTATCCACGCTGGGGAGGGCAGCGACGATGTTGTCGTACTCGTCCTGCGGGAAGTAGCCGTAGTCGTAATAGAAATCCATGCGCGTCTTCATTGCGGGGGCGTCCATCTCCGCGTGGAACTGCGTGGCCCACACGCGATCGCGGTAACGCAGAATCTGCACGGGGCACGAAGGGCCTTCCGCGAGCAACGTTGCGCCCTCGGGGGAGGCCAGTGGGTTTTCCGTGTGGCCTGTCAACGCGGTGAAAAGCTTGGGCAGGCCAGCCATGAGCGGATCCTCCTCCGCGGCAGGCAATGCGCTCACGATTGTCGGGCCCGAGTTCTCCGGATGGGAATGCCCCACCTGTCCACCCAAGTGGTGAGTGAGCCAGCTAATGCCGTAACAGACGAAGAAAACGGGAATGTCACCCTCCGCCAGTTCAGCGAGGATCTCATGAATATGATTCTGCCACGGCGAATACTCCTCATTGGTGATGTTCAAGGAACTGCCACCCACAAAGATGCCATTGATGCCGTCGAGGCTGCCCACCTTCGTCGTCTCGTCGGGGATGGAGCGCAGCTCGATGTCATCAGTGCTCAAACCGGTTGCACGCAACGTGTCGTGGTATTCAGCGTGGGACACCGCAGGGCCAATGGGGCCGTTGCGCAAAGACAGGAAAAGCAGTTTGGGCATAAGGGAGGATTGTAAGTGGGGGAACGTAGATAAGCGAAAAGCCGGCTCCCACAAGGGGAACCGGCCTTTAGCTATGCAGCTTAGTTCTTGACCATCTGGCGCAGAACGTACTGCAGAATGCCACCGTGGCGGTAGTACTCAGCCTCACCAGGTGTATCCACGCGAACCTTGGCGTCGAACTCAACCTTCTCGCCACCGTCCTTCGTGGCGGTGACGTGGACAGTCTCCGGAATGGTGTCGCCCTCGTTGAAGGCGGTAATGCCGGTGATGTCGAAGGTCTCGGTGCCGTCCAAGCCCAGGGAAGCGTGGGTCTCGCCCTCCGGGAACTGCAGCGGCAGAACACCCATACCGATCAGGTTCGAGCGGTGAATACGCTCGAAGGACTCGGTGATGACAGCGCGGACGCCGAGCAGGTTGGTGCCCTTCGCAGCCCAGTCACGGGAGGAACCGGTGCCGTACTCCTTACCAGCCAGGACGACCAGCGGGATGTTCTTCTCGGCGTAGTTCTGAGCAGCGTCGTAGATGAACGCCTGCGGAGCGCCTTCCTGGGTGAAGTCGCGGGTGTAACCGCCGGCCTCTTCCACCAGCTGGTTGCGCAGGCGGATGTTGGCGAAGGTACCGCGGACCATGACCTCGTGGTTACCACGACGGGAGCCGAAGGAGTTGTAGTCGTGGCGAGCCACACCGTTTGCATCCAGGTAGTTCGCAGCCGGGGTGCCCGGCTTGATGGAGGAAGCAGGGGAGATATGGTCCGTGGTCACGGAGTCGCCCAGCTTTGCCAGCACGCGTGCGCCGGTGATGTCCTGAACAGCCTCCGGCTGCTCCGGCATACCGTCGAAGTACGGTGCCTTGCGGATGTAGGTGGAGTCCTCGTTCCAGGAGAAGGTCTTGCCCTGCGGGATGTCGAGTTCCTGCCACTGCTTGTCGCCCTTGAAGACGTCAGCGTAGTCCTTCTCGTACATCTCGCGGGAGATGGTGTCAGCGATGACACCCTCGATCTCCTCAGCGGACGGCCACACGTCCTTCAGGAAGACGTCGTTGCCGTCAGCGTCCTGGCCAAGCGGCTGGGTCTCGAAGTCGAAGTCCATGGTGCCGGCGATGGAGTACGCGATAACCAGCAGCGGGGATGCCAGGTAGTTCATCTTCACATCGGGGGAGATACGTCCCTCGAAGTTACGGTTACCGGACAGGACTGCGGTTGCGGTCAGGTCGTACTCGTTGATCGCAGCGGAGATCTCGTTCGGCAGCGGGCCGGAGTTACCAATGCAGGAAGCGCAGCCGAAGCCGGAGAGGTAGAAGCCGACAGCCTCCAGGTCCTTCCACAGGTCAGCACGGTTGTAGTAACCGTCGACGACCTGGGAGCCCGGAGCCATAATGGTCTTCACCCATGGCTTGGCCTTCAGGCCCTTCTCAGCAGCCTTGCGTGCCAGCAGTGCCGCACCGACCATGACGGACGGGTTGGAGGTGTTGGTGCAGGAAGTGATGGCGGCGATAGCAACCATGCCGTGGTCGAGGGTGTACTCGCCACCCTGCGGGGACTCGACGATGACCGGCTTGGAAGCACGGCCCTCAGAGCCATCAGCAGCGGACTCGCCGTTTGCCGGCCAGGACTCGTTGTAGGAAACGGTCTCAACCTTCTCGGCGCGTACCGGCTCTGCGTGGCCGTCGCCAGCAGTGTTGTAGTCCGGCAGCTGCTTGCGGAAGGTTTCCTTGGACTCTGCGAGCAAGATGCGGTCCTGTGGGCGCTTCGGGCCAGCGATGGACGGCTTGACGGTGGACAGGTCGAGCTCGAGGTACTCGGAGTACTCGGCTTCCTTTGCACCCTGCTCGAGCCACATGCCCTGAGCCTTGGCGTAAGCCTCGACGCGGTCGATGGTCTCCTGGTCGCGGCCGGTGAGGTGCAGGTAGTTGATGGTCTCCTCGTCGATCGGGAAGATCGCACAGGTGGAGCCGAACTCCGGAGACATGTTGCCGATGGTCGCGCGGTTAGCCAGCGGGATCTGCTTGACGCCGTCGCCGTAGAACTCGACGAACTTCTGAACCACACCGTGCTCACGGAGCATCTCGGTGACGGTCAGCACCACGTCAGTAGCGGTGACACCAACCGGGATCTCACCGGTGAGCTTGAAGCCGACGACGCGTGGGATGAGCATGGACACCGGCTGGCCGAGCATTGCTGCCTCAGCCTCGATGCCGCCAACACCCCAGCCCAGGATGCCCAGGCCGTTCTCCATGGTGGTGTGGGAGTCCGTACCAATACAGGTGTCCGGGTAAGCCACGCCCTCGTTGTCGAAGACGACGCGGGAGAGGTACTCGATGTTCACCTGGTGGACGATGCCGGTTCCCGGCGGGACGACGCGGAAGTTGGAGAAGTTCTCTGCACCCCAGCGCAGGAACTGGTAGCGCTCCTCGTTGCGCTCGTACTCAATCTCAACGTTCTTATCCAGAGCGCTCTCGGAGCCGAACGCCTCGATGATCACGGAGTGGTCAATGACCATCTCAGCCGGGTTCAGCGGGTTGACCTGGTCCGGGTTGCCGCCGAGGGAGGAGACTGCCTCGCGCATGGTGGCGAGGTCAACCACACAGGGCACACCGGTGAAGTCCTGCATGAGGACGCGTGCCGGGGTGAACTGGATCTCAATGGACGGCTCTGCCGACGGATCCCAGTTAGCAATCGCCTTGATGTGCTCCTCGGTGACGTTCTTGCCATCTTCGGTGCGCAGCAGGTTCTCGCCCAGCACCTTCAGGGAGTAGGGGAGTTTCTCCATACCTTCGACTGCGTCGAGGGCGTAGTAGTCGTAGGACTTACCGCCGACCTCGAGAGTCTTCTTCGCGTTAAAGGAGTTCTTGCTCTCAGACACGTGAGCTCCGTTTCTCGTTGTCAAACTTAGAATCTGGGTGTCGCGACCCATAGGGGTCCCTACCAGCACATCCTAGGGCACTCGACCTTGAAAGTCGGTAATATGGCTCACCTAACGGCTTTCTATGGAACTTTTAGCTACCCCGTCATCGGAAAACCCCTCACATCGGGGGTCTCGGCGCCACCTGCTGCGTTGTCCTGCGCGCCTCCGGAAAGCAGGGGGAAAGAACGCTAACCTTTGCCGGTATGGCTCCTGTGAACGTCGATAAGGCTTTTTTGACTGCCCAGCTTGCGGATGATTGGGTTGCGTTTGAGACGGATAACCCGATGAATCTTGTTATCGAGCCGGAGTTGTTGCGGGCGGTCAATGACGCTAGTTCGCAGGAAGCCGGGTCTTTTGGTTATGTCGTGCTGGAAACGGTGGGGGCGGGCCCGGGCGCGCTGCGTGATCTCGCCCAAGAGCTTCTCGACGCCACCCAGGCCACCACCGTCATCGTCCGCGCCCCTGATGCGACCGCTGCAGTGAGCAACGAATTGACGCGCGCACAGATTGAAAAGGCGGAGTTCGCCTTGATCCGTGAGCCAGACTATGCGCTTGGGGTAGACGCCTTCGCGCAAGATGTGGCGAGCAACGGGGAACCGCAGTGGGGCGTTATTGGCGCGATTGTGGCGGTCGTTATCGCAGCGGCGGCCCTCATTGCGCGTATGTCGGTCAAGCGTCACGCCTAGACTTACGCGACACGCCGGGCCGGGTAACTGTCTATCAAAGTGCTTCGTGTTAACGCGTGTTACGCGATAAACCCATTGATGTGATTGAGATCACACGTGTTTGCTATGCCGTTAAAGTCCCAGCGTGCCCAAAAGTAACAGTCATGTGATTTGGCTTGACCAATGTGAAAATTGGTAAAGGATATGCACCAGACGTCTGAAGTGACCTATGGTTTCTATGTCAGCTCGCGGGCTGATAGCTGTTACTTCTAACGCACTCGTAACATTTTTTGAATAACGCAAAACTGAACTCTGGCCCCTGGCCGGTGGGAGGTTTGAATCAATTCGGGCATGTGGGGAAGCACGCCAAGAATTGAGCTCGTCTCCGTCGCTGTATTTGTTGGCGACGGGGCGAACTCGCGTTGCGGTCAAGTTTGAGGTACGGACGATTACCCGCGGGCTCACATCCGTGATCGTTCTAAAGTCCGTACGTCGGCCGGAGGGCCGGGCTTAGTTTGTGCTGCCGCACGCGCTGAGCTAGTGCGGTGAGAGGAATACCTCCGTGGTTTTCACAGTCCGTTCTAATCGTTCTGTGCAGTTTGGTTCCCGGTCGCAACGTTGCCTCCGGATGCTCTTGCCTGCAACGGCCTGCGCTGTGTCGCTGTCCGTGATGAGCAGTGCGACATCGGTGGCGCAAGAGTCCCCGATTACTGCACTCGTTTCTGACATCACTGGCTTTGAGGCTGATATCAATCGCATCAACCTTGAGCTTGGTGGGTTGCAGGAAGCGGTGAACCAGGCGCTCGTCGATCTGCACGATGCTCAGTCTTTGGCCGAGCAGGCTCGCCAGGGTGCTCAGGAGGCGAAGGAACGCCTTAATGCATCACAGGCCGACGTTGATCGTGCGCAAGAAGAGTTGGATGCGGTATCCCGCTCTTCGTACCGCGCGCAGAATTCTGCTTCTCCGGCCCAGTTGGGCTCGGGAGATGCACGGAAAGATTCGCTGGACCGTCAGACTTACCTGCGCCGTGAGTCCGATGAGAAGCGTGACGCCCTCGAGGAACTCGTGCGTAATCGCACTATCGCCGCAAACGACGAGTCCACGTTGCGTCAAGCGAGCAGGCTTGCCGACGATCGCGAGCGCCAAGCAACCCAAGCCGAGTCCGACGCCCGAGGGACGCTGGATAACGCGATGAACGAGCTTTCAAATAAGCTCGCCGCCCGTGATACGGCTTCGGCAGATCTCGCCAACGCTCAAAGCGAATTGGCGGAGCTGCGTCCAGATCACCCGCTCGCGGACACCACCCCGGAGCCGTCTGAGACCGCTGATGTCCCAGAGGAATCTCCGGTGCCGGCTGAGACTGAGACTCCAGCAGCACCAGCTGATCCATCGCCAGAGACATCTGCTGTAGAGACCCCGGCACAGCAGGAAGTGTCCGAAACCACCCCGAGTGTTGAACCCAGCACTGAGGCAACGGCGACCACGGACACACCCCAACAGGACACCGTGACCGCCGCAATGGATGCGTTGGCAGAGGCCGTGGGTAACTCCCAGGCTGATCACTCCACCTTCGAGAACCCGTATGGGAATGGGGCGACGGGGGAGATTGCGGCGACGTCGGGAAGCGAAACGGCGAATGAGACCGTTGAGGAGTCTGTGTCGGAGGTTCTTCCAGAGGTGAAGGACAGTGCGACAGTGACTGAGGAGATCCGCGAGGAATCGTCCACGACCGTTGCTGATGGCAACCGACAGCAGCAGATTGAAGCCATGATTGCCCGCGCTGAGTCGCAGATTGGCACCCCGTATGTCTGGGGTGGTGGTGATGCGAATGGTCCGACAGCTGGTATCAGCGACGGACGGACCCCGCGTACCGGCCAGCTTGGCTTCGACTGCTCTGGCCTAGTCTTGTACGCCTTTGCCGGTGTGGGGATTTCGCTTCCGCATTACACCGGTTATCAGTACCAGCGTGGTGAGAAGATCCCGGTGGCACAGGCTGAGCGCGGCGACCTGTTGTTCTGGGGTGATGGGGGTAGCCGTCACGTGGCTATTTACCTGGGTAACGGTCAGATGCTCGAAGCGCCACAGACCGGTATGAACGTGCAGAAGACTGCGGTGCGCCAGAGCGGTATGGCACCGTATGCGGTCCGACTCATTTAGCACAATCAGCCATCGGGGTAGTCACGGTTGATCTAGACTAGCGTCCATGTCGTTTAGTGATTTTGATGCACTCCTCGTTCTTTCTTTCGGTGGCCCCGAAGGGGAGGACGAGGTTATTCCATTTCTAGAGAACGTAACGAGAGGTCGGGGTATACCGCGCGAACGTCTTGCGGCTGTCGGTGAACACTATTTCCACTTCGGAGGTGTGAGCCCGATTAATGATCAGAATCGCACGATCATCAGCAATGTAGAGGCGGAGATCGCGCGTCGCGGGGAGTCTTTGCCGGTCTATTTCGGTAACCGTAATTGGCACCCTTTCGCACAAGAGGCTGCGGAGAAGATCAAGGCGGACGGTCACCGTAAGGTGGCAGTGTTCGCTACTTCCGCGTGGGGTGGCTATTCTGCGTGCCGTCAGTACGATGAGGACATCACGAAGCTCCGTGACTCCCACGGTGATATTGAGTTCACCAAGCTGTGGCAGTTCTACGGACATCCGATCTTCGTCAAGCTCATGGCTGATCATGTGCGCGAGGCTTGGGAGTCAGCTGATCAGGACTCTACCCGTGTACTCTTCGCTGCTCACTCAGTGCCCAACGCAGCTGATGATGCGTCTGGCGGATCCAAGGATTCAAATCTTTATTCGCGCCAGGTAGAGGAAGCCTCCCGCCTCATTGCTGAAGCGGCGGGCGTGCCTTCCTATGAGGTCGTGTGGCAGTCACGGTCCGGTAATCCCGCGACACCGTGGCTTGAGCCGGATGTCGTGGACCGTACCGAAGAACTTCATGCGTCAGATCCTTCGATTAAACACATCATTTGTGTCCCTGTCGGCTTCATCACGGATCACATGGAGGTTGTGTGGGACCTCGACACGGAACTCAAAGAGGCTTGTGAGGAGCGCGGTATGACACTCACGCGTACCGCAACTGTCGGGTTGGAGCCGGAGTTTGCCAACCTGATCCTTGACCTTGTGGAGAAAACTGCCGCCCGCAGTGTGCCTGAGACACTCTCGACAGTCACCGTGCAGGGCTGCACGCGTAACGGTGCGCCTTGTAAACCGGACTGCTGCGTTAGCTAGTCTGCTGGCAATTCAGCACCGCATCAGCAACTCCAGCCATGCGTGCTGTACGGATGTGACGCCAGAGACTGAAAAGTTGAGGGTCGAAAGAGTGATCGCCCAGCTTATCGACGACAGTCTCAATCACCGCCGCTACCCGGTCCGCTCGTGCAAATAGTTTGGCGGCCCGCGGGGTGGTGGACATTGGCAAACCGGGCGTGTCGTAGAAATCGGCTAAAGAACCAACAGTGAGCCGGGGATCGGGAAGATCTGCCCTGGTGCCGCCAGTAGCTCGAATGAGCTCGGCGGCTTCTGTTGTTGCCTGGGAGAGTAAAGCGTCCGCTTCACCGGGGCTGAGCCAGGCGGGTTCGGGCAGACGGGCGTGTTCCTCAAACCAGCGCCACGTGGTTCCCTCGGGGGTGTAGTGCGGGAGCAGTACATGCGTGACACCGTCATAGCCACGAAGGGCGAGGGCAGCTTGTCCGGCTTCGTTGAGCGCCATAGCCGCGGGGGAGCCGGCGGGCAGTTCTGGGGGTTGACCGGGGCCCGACAGAATGAGTCTGACCGCAGGGCCTTCTACATCGAGGTTGGTGGCTTCGCGGATGTCTCGGAGGAGCGTCGTTAAGGCTTCGTCCTGGTAAACATGCGGGCCGCCAAGGTCATGCAGTGCCGAGATGACATTGTCCGTAGATTCGTGCCCGCACAACCACGCGGATAGCCACACGGCAGTGTTCTGGAGTGGGGAGAAGACTTCGGCGCGCGTACTCATTTGGGGGAGTATATCGGATACGCTGTGGCCCACTATGAGATCAACGGACCCGTACTCAGGCGATATCTTTGCAGGCCATGCACGTAACCAACCCCGCACCTTCCCGGAAGTGTCGGCGACACGTGACATTGTTGCGGAAGTGTTCGGCGATGACTTCGTCGGTGCGGTCATTGGCTGCGAGAGGACATACGACGGAGATTTTGTTCGCCTAGAGGACCGTCGAGGCGTGCAGCGCCTGTTCAAGCTATTGCCTGGGGCGTTTCTGGTGGAGGGCCAGCGGGTGACATTGAGGCGCCCGGTCGCTGCGCCCGTGCAACAGAAATCGAATTCGGGTTCCCGCAAGGTTGAAAATGTGCGGGCGAAGGTGGCCATGCCGTCGCGGATTTGGGTGGAGGGTGTGCATGATGCGGCGATCGTCGAAAAGATTTGGGGCCATGACTTGAGGGTTGAAGGCGTGGTCGTGGAATATCTCGAGGGGCTGGACAACCTTCCGGAGCGACTCGCGGAATTCCAGCCGGGGCCCGGCCGTCGCATTGGTGTGCTGGCCGATCACCTCATCGAAGGGACGAAGGAATCGCGTCTTGTTGAAGGTGTCGGGCCTCACGTGTTGGTTACCGGCCACCCCTACGTGGATATTTGGGCGGCAGTGAAACCAGAACGGCTGGGGATGCGAGCGTGGCCCGAGGTGCCAAAGGGGGAGGACTGGAAGACAGGCATCTGCCAACGTTTGGGATGGTCTGATCCGCGGGAAGGCTGGAGCCGTGTGTACAACGCGGTGGAATCCTTCCGGGATGTAGACCATACGCTCATCGGGGCAGTAGAACGCCTCGTGGATTTTGTTACGAACCCAGATCTGAGCAAGCACGACCTGTAGCCGGTAGAGTTACTTCCGTGGGTGCAATTATTTGGCTAATAGGAGCGCTAGGACTCGCTGGCCTTGAGCTTGCGGTCGGCGAATTTACTTTTCTCATGCTCGCTAGTGGTGCACTGGTGACATCGGGGGCATCTTTGCTGGGGCTGCCCGTTTGGGCCGAATTGGTTATTTTCGGCGTCTCCTCTGCAGCCCTCATCTTGTTCTTGCGCCCATTTTTGCACCGCCGTTATTTGACCCCCAGCAAGTTGGACACCTCGCCGAAAGCTCTTGTTGGCAAAGGCGCAGTTGTGGTGGAGGACATCACACCGACCAGCGGGCAAGTTCGCCTGGATGGCTCGATCTGGTCTGCCCGTGCGGTGGATCCTGCCCACACTATTCCTGAGGGGGATCATGTGACGGTCGCCGACATTGACGGAATCATTGCAGTCGTTTGGAAGGACTAGCTATGGCAGCAACTATTTTTCTAGTTGTCCTCTTCATCTTTATTATCTCGGTGATCTTCCGCGCTATTGCGCTGATCCCGCAGGGTGAAGCAGCGGTTATTGAGAGGTTGGGGCGCTACACGCGCACCGTGTCCGGGGGAATCACGTTGCTGGTTCCATTCGTCGATAGGGTGCGTGAGCGTGTGGATACGCGTGAACGTGTTGTGTCCTTCCCACCGCAAGCTGTGATTACGCAGGATAACTTGACGGTGGCCATCGATACGGTGGTGACCTTCCAGATCAACGATCCGGCCCGCGCAATCTACGGCGTGGATAACTACATCGTTGGTGTGGAGCAGATTTCTACCGCAACTCTCCGTGACGTCGTGGGTGGTATGACCCTGGAAGAAACCCTGACCTCGCGCGAGACGATTAACCGCCGGCTGCGCGGTGAGCTCGATGCTGCAACAGCCAAGTGGGGCCTGCGCATCAGCCGAGTTGAGCTCAAGGCAATTGATCCGCCACCATCGATCCAGCAGTCGATGGAGATGCAGATGAAGGCTGACCGTGAGAAGCGCGCGATGATCCTCACCGCTGAGGGTCGCCGTGAGTCTGACATTAAGACTGCTGAGGGTGAGAAGCAGGCGCGCATTCTGGCCGCAGAGGGTGAGAAGCACGCGTCGATTCTCGCGGCTGAAGCTGAGCGCCAGGCAGCGATCTTGCGCGCGGAAGGTGAGCGCGCCGCGAAGTTCCTGGAGGCACAGGGTGAGGCCCGCGCGATCCAGAAGGTCAACGCAGCGATCAAGTCCTCCGGTGTTACGCCGGAGCTGCTGGCCTACCAGTACATGGAGAAGTTGCCCAAGATCGCCGAGGGCAATGGCTCTTCGATGTGGATGATCCCGTCCCAGTTCGGTGATTCGCTGGAGAGCTTTGCCAAGGCGTTTGCCAAGAAGGATGATGACGGCGTCTTCCGCTACGAGCCGGGCCAGGTTGATCCGCAGGCTCAGGAGATCGCCTCCCAGGATGACACGGACCAGTGGTTCGAAATGTCCTCCGACCCGGAGATTGCTAAGGCTGTGGCTGAGGCTCGCGCCGTGGCCAACAAGCCGGTTGATGGTGCTCTCGAGGAACCCCAAGAGGTGCAGAGCTACCAGCCGCCGAGCCAGGAGCAGCCTAACTTTGAGCAGTCTGGCTGGGAGCAGCCGTCTACTGAGTATCCCCGGCAGCTCTAGACATCAAGTTCACGGCTAGCTGCCATCCCGCTTGCTCGGCTTGCCATCCGGCTGCTTGCAGGCGTTGGCTCATTGCCTGTTTGGAAATACCGAGCTGTGCTGCCGCTTCGTTTTGATTGAGTCCGGAGCGGACAAGTGCTGTTGCCTCGCGGCCCTCAACCGTGCGCTTGGCCAGCACATGACCGAGCAGAGCAAAAGCCGAAGCAATGTCTGCCGCATCAGTGCCGGGTTGTTGCTTTTCGACGACAACCCCCACAGCCCCCGCCTTCACCCCAACCGCATCCGTTGCGGCGTAGATGGCGGGGCCTTTGCGTGTGATGCCGATGCCGATGGCCCAATTGCCATCAGATAGCAACGCCATCCCGAGCATGCATGCTGCCTCCGCATCATCAACGTGCGCGCGAATATCTTCCACGCCCACAACCTCGAAGCGCCCGACGCCGTCAAGGGTGGACAGTGCTTCGGCGGAACGTTTCACCAAATCGGCACGACGAGAATCGTGGCCTCGGTAGCGAGCGTGGACGGCAATCATGGGGAACAGTGTAGACCCTAAGAAGGGCTGTCTACGGTAGGGGCTTGACGGAGGGGTGTTGTGGCGTCGATAAGCAAGCCCGTGCACCCAACAACCGCGAGTATCACCATGATGGCAACGAAGGTGGGGTCGGGGCGGTCGGTGAGAGTATCCCCGAACATAGTGACCAGTATCGTGCCTGGTGCTGAGCCGATAAAAGTGGCGATGGCGAACGGCACAACGGGTACGCGGGTGAGCGCCGCGGCGTAATTCATGATGGAAAACGGGATCCCAGCAATCATGCGCAGACTCGTGACTGCCAACCAGCCTCGTTGCTCCAGACGTTGGTTGATGCGCTGAACCGACGGGTGCGTAAGTCGGGGTTCGACCCATTCTCGAAGTAGGAAGCGCACGAGGAGCAGGGAGATCACCGCGGACACCGTCGTCGCCGTGAGAGCCAGCAGTACGCCTTTGACCGCACCGAATAGGATCCCCGCAGAGACCGTCAGCAGAGTGCGGGGGATAGGGAACTGGGTGATGGCCACGTACGCGAGCCAGAAGACCACGGGGAACCATGCGCCGGTTGTGTCGGACCAGGAGCGGAGTTGGGGGAGGGAGGGGACGTCGATAAGCATCCACGCGGCGATGAAAAGCGCGGCCGCAACGATGACGAGAAGAGTTTTGTTGCGGGTGCTTGATGGACGAAGACTCACGGCAACATCTTCCCCCGCAGGTACCCTGGGGCCAAACTCGACGGGACACACGATGGTCTGCGAAGGCCCGAAAGCCCTCCCGTCCATATTGTTCATGGCAGGCCTGGTGTTCAACGCGGTGGCGCTTTTGCTGCGGAAGAAGAACCTGATTTTGCCCTGGTGTTGAGTGAACTCGCTGCGGTGTTCGGACTGACCTTCCTGGGGTTACCCTTCGCCTGCGCTACCTTTGCGGTGCTAATGGTGCTGTCCTCGAACATCATCCTTATGCTCTTGTATCCCGTGCTGAAAGTGGGGGTTAGAAGCTGCTTTTTGATGGGCATGATCGTCCAAGCAGTTGTGAGTCTGGTGATGCTTGCTGCCTTTGTGCTTGTTGTGAAAAACGTCGTGGTCGGACCTACACAAGGCCGCAGCTTGAGTGGGGAAGCGATGGACTTTGGGGTCCAGCACCACGCTGTCCAAGGTCAGCTTTTCCTCGCTGCTGGGGCCTTGGCGTGGTTGGGCCGGTTTGACTATCGTGCTTTGCGCCGATCCGCGACCTGCGGTTTTGCCGTGCGTGATTTGCGATAGTCAAACCAATCCTTTCTAGGCACACCAAATGGCCGGGCATGCCGGCTACTTGGTGGGTTACCGCCCGTACAGGAGTGTCATGACCCCAAAGGGGTGGACGGTATTCGGGACGAGGTGTCCGTTTGGTGATCTCCATATGGGTGCGCCCCGGATGTTCTCCACTCTGCCGTAGTGGGATCTGGTGGGGTCATCATCATTGGTGCGGTTGTGATACCGGCACAACATCGCCAGGTTATCCATGTTGGTTAACCCACCCTTCGACCAGGCTTTGATGTGGTGGACCTGACAGTTATCCGCCGCATGCCGACAATCCGGTACCGGACACATTGGTGACAACGCTCTGGCTAGGTCGCGTTGTTTCTGGTTGGCAAACCGTTGTGTGTCATACAGGTTGACAGCACCTTGTTGTGGGTGGAACACCGCTACTTCTAGTACGTCCCCAAAATTCTGGGCCAAGTATTCCGCACCGGTCATGGTGGTGCCGTCGGTCAGCCCCAGGATGACATCGTCGCCGGCACCACTGATGATCTTGGTGTGCTCTTCCAATGGGATGAGGATCAGCGGACGGGGTACAGCAGGAGCAATACCCTGGGTTGGTGCGTCCTTAGCATTGGGGCGAAGACCGAGGATGGTCATGAATGCTTCATACATCTGTGGCCCGGCAGGCCCATCGCCGGTGATTTGTTGGCGTAGTGCGTACTCGATGGCTGCCATGTCGTGTTCTGGGCCCATGACATTCATGGGGCGGGACTGCTTACGTGAGCGACCAAACCGGATTGTTGGCTCCGGGGCAGGCTTATCCACCTCCGGGACGATGTCCTGAGCGCGACGCTGCAGCGTCTTGTAGTTTCCCTTGACCGACAACAGGGCAAGGCGTAACTCCCATTTCTTGCCGGGGTCTGTGATCCCGGCAAGACGACTCTCGATGTAGGCAAGCTGATCCAAGGACTTCTTCGTCGAGCGTGCCACTGTAATCGCGTTGGCTTGTTTGCGGGTGAACTTGGTCGGCCCGTAGTAGACCTTGTGGACTTTGGTCCATTCGCGCACAAGGGCGGGTTTGCAGCCAGCGTCGAGGAGCACCTTGGCATCAAAGGATGCCAGGGTCTCGATCGGGTTGGTTAA
>NZ_JASPJK010000069.1 GCF_030232265.1 Corynebacterium sp. MSK041 | reverse complement strand
TTTGTTTTCCCGTAGTAGACCTTGTGGACTTTGGTCCATTGGCGAATCAGGGCGGGTTTGCAGCCAGCGTCGAGGAGCACCTTGGCATCAAAGGATGCCAGGGTCTCGATCGGGTTGGTTAACCCCGCCACTAGTGCTGCAAAAGTGTTCATGCCACGCACATTAAACCGAAAACCAGAAACGTGCAGCTAGGTGTTCAGACCACCGATTTAGTAACGCCATGGTGAGGATCGAGTAACGCCCGGGTGAGTATCCAGTAACACCCGGGC
>NZ_JASPJK010000068.1 GCF_030232265.1 Corynebacterium sp. MSK041 | reverse complement strand
CGGCCCCGGTACCAACTACCCGGAACACGGCAGTACCGGGTCTCCGGAACACCGGTACCAAAAACCCGCATCTGACAAATCAGTTCATTTTTGTAGGAACCATTGACGTTTTCAGCCAAGGCATTGTCGTAGGAGTGGTCAAGTCCCGTGTAGTGGTGTAGCGGTTTGTGCTTTCGGCTCGGTATGAAGTTTGGGGTTATGGTTAGGCGGTTAGTTGGTGGTAGTCGCCATGATCACCTCCTGGGTGGTGCATGAGGTGTTTGGTGTGTTCGAGTG
>NZ_JASPJK010000067.1 GCF_030232265.1 Corynebacterium sp. MSK041 | reverse complement strand
ATCTGTGGCCCGGCAGGCCCATCACCGGTGACTTTTTGGCGTAGCGCGTACTCGATGGCTGCCATGTCGTGTTCTGGGCCCATGACGTTCATAGGGCGGGATGCTTTACGCGAGCGACCAAACCGGATTGTTGGCTCCGGAGCAGGCGTGTCCACTTCGGGGACGATGTCCTTCGCCCGACGCTGCAACGTCTCATAATTGCCTGGAACCGACAGCAACGCCAGGCGTAACTCCCATTTCTTGCCGGGGTCGGTGATCCCGGCAAGACATGATTCGATGTAGGCAAGCTGATCCAAGGACTTCTTCGTCGAGCGTGCCACT
>NZ_JASPJK010000066.1 GCF_030232265.1 Corynebacterium sp. MSK041 | reverse complement strand
TCAGTGGTGTCCACCTCTGTGACATCAAGGGGATAATCCAACTCTTCAGGCACAAACCCCGGCAAACCCGGGCGGTAGTCACCGTGAATGACTGCAGTGTGCTCGATGTTAAAACCAGGCCAGTCATCAGATAGTTTACCATCACGAATAAACGGCCCACCTTTAGTAAAAGCAGTGTTCAACAGCGGAAACGGCGGGATAATCCAACGACTCGTTGTGGTGTGTGCCTCCGGGTCAAGGCCAAGTACACGCACATTGTCATCAGTAAGCGGCACAGCAACTAAAGACGGGCCAATCTGCCGAAACTTAGTCGCATAAATATG
>NZ_JASPJK010000065.1 GCF_030232265.1 Corynebacterium sp. MSK041 | reverse complement strand
AGGCGTGTGTGTTCAGCAACTAGTTGATCACCGTTGAAGATGCTCACCAGTTGCGGGGTGAGCCTGACCGTCACTGCTTCTCCTACCAGCTGAAATGGCACCGAGTAGTACTGGTAGTCACAGGTGATGTGCCAGTTACGGTCGACTTTGCACCGCTTGTATGACACTTCCGTAAACGGTGTCGGCGGCAGATCGCGCATCACTGGTGCTTCTTCTTGCTCGAAGCGCATGCGCCGTGTTGTGCCATCAGCCCGTGTCATTGCGCTGTTGATATCGGCAAGCCGGTCAGCGATTGCCTCATTGAGCTCATCGAGATTGTAGAAGAC
>NZ_JASPJK010000064.1 GCF_030232265.1 Corynebacterium sp. MSK041 | reverse complement strand
AAATCAAGATCACCGCATTATCCCAGGCTGCCCCGGGAATCCGTATCGGTTTATCCACACGAAATGTCCCTTAAGCCCAGTTGGGGCCAGCTGGTTGATTCCGCTTCAAGTGTCTGAAACTTTTTTGGCTTTGGCGGGAACCCGATCCGTTCACGCTGGTTATGTGGCTTCTTTACGTGATCGGGTGTGCGCTTTAGCGCTCGCCCCCTGTGGATAGTTTTTGGGTTATCCACAGGCTTTTTAGCCCCTATCTGCACGTTTCTGGTTTTCGGTTTAGTGTGCGTGGCATGAACACTTTTGCAGCACTAGTTACGGGTTTAACCAACCC
>NZ_JASPJK010000063.1 GCF_030232265.1 Corynebacterium sp. MSK041 | reverse complement strand
AAAATATTCTTCAAAGAAGAAAGATGCTCGCGTCCACTATACAGTTCTCACACACCACACCCACCACCACCAACCACCACACAAACAGCGATCAGCAAACAGTGAGTCACAAACAGGAACAACCACCCACACACAATCCATGCGCAGGCACCATGTGCTGCCCCAGACACCCAACAGTGCACCAACAATTCATAAACGTTTGGAATTACAGGTCTGTATCACCTGCCCACTCGACTGGCATCCTGCCAGCCAGGTATGCATCCACCTGGATATTTCACAAAACAGTGGCAGCACCACGCTCGGGTACTCAACCACCAACACCCACAACTGTGGGCAA
>NZ_JASPJK010000062.1 GCF_030232265.1 Corynebacterium sp. MSK041 | reverse complement strand
GGTGTGTCCTACTACTACCGTTTCGACGAGCATGGTCGTGTTCACTCGCAGGTAGGTACTGGGGGGATGTTCCCGAACATTCTTTACTGGGGCATGACACCGGTCAAGACGCACCACTTGGTGGAACAGTATGTGTACTCATTGAAACAGCTGGTGAGTTTCAAGGTGACCCACTTACCCTAGGCGACACCGTGGTTGAGGACTACTTTAATCGCCTTGAACAACTCCCCCTTTACCGGGCACTTGTTGAAGGTGGACTTGATGCAGCTGGTTTAACTGGTCGCGGCCGCACCGCGGAGCGTGATGATGACACATGGACCGTTCCACAACAATGGCTCCA
>NZ_JASPJK010000061.1 GCF_030232265.1 Corynebacterium sp. MSK041 | reverse complement strand
GGCCCGGCAGGCCCATCACCGGTGACTTTTTGGCGTAGCGCGTACTCGATGGCTGCCATGTCGTGTTCTGGTCCCATGACCCTCATGGGGCGGGTCTGTTTACGTGAGCGACCAAACCGGATTGTTGGTTCCGGGGCAGGTTTGTCTACTTCGGGGACGATGTCTTTGGCCCGACGCTGCAACGTCTCATAATTGCCTGGAACAGACAGCAACGCCAGGCGTAACTCCCATGTCTTGCCGGGGTCGGTGATCCCGGCAAGACGACTCTCGATGTAGGCGAGCTGATCCAAGGACTTCTTCGTCGAGCGAGCTATCTTGATCGCGTTGGCTTGTTTGCGGGTGAA
>NZ_JASPJK010000060.1 GCF_030232265.1 Corynebacterium sp. MSK041 | reverse complement strand
AAAATATTCTTCAAAGAAGAAAGATGCTCGCGTCCACTATACAGTTCTCACACACCACACCCACCACCACCAACCACACAAACAGTGATCAGCAAACAGTGAGTCCAAAACAGGAACAACCACCCACACACCACACAACAACAGTCATGCAGCCTGCAGGCACCATGTGCTGCCCCAGACACCCAACAGTGCACCAACAATTCATAAACGTTTGGAATTACAGCTTGTATCAACCATCCACCCGACTAGCACCTAGCCAGCCAGGTGTGCATCCACCTGGATATTTCACAAAACAGTGGCAGCACCACGCTCGGGTACTCAACCACCAACACCCACAACTGTGG
>NZ_JASPJK010000005.1 GCF_030232265.1 Corynebacterium sp. MSK041 | reverse complement strand
CACCTGAAGGCAAAGCCTGCTCGTCGACTGCGATGCTGTCGCGGTACCAAGCGCGCAACGTGTGGTGGGAGATGCCATGAAGCTCTCCGACTTCCTCGTAAGCGCGTTGCCGTGAGCACGACTCCAAACGAATCATCTCAACGACTTGGTGAACCGCCTTTTCCCTGAATTCGACGGAATACTTTCTGGGCATAGTGCCAATCCTTCCTTAGCAGAGGTAGGAACTAAACCCAGGACGCTTCATAAGAACTTCGAACTTGTGAGATTAGATGCTAACGATATTGCAGCTTTGTTATAGCGTGGGCACCAGCTCTGTGCTTCGCGGGCTGGGTTCTTAAATCTACGAGGAGGGGTCTAAGGGCATGTATGTGAAATTGGACGAACAATCGCAGATGGATGCCGCCAACAAGGCGATTCTTCAGGTAGTTAAAGCTGTGAATCCTGCGTTGGCTGTCTCGATTGATATGGATGGGGATTGGCCTGGTTTCTTGAAGGAGCACGCTACCCGTGCGGAGCTTGAAGAGATTCGTGAACGGGTTCGCCCATTAGGCGAGCGGTCGTTTGATGATCCGCTGGCCCGGTATTTGTTTTGCTATTTCCCAGTGTTGAAAATTAAAAAACCGGATATTAGTTACTTGGTTGATGAATTCGAAAAGCTCAAGGATGAAGAACTTACACCTGATTTGAAGCGCGTTTTGGATTTCGATCTGAGCACCTTGGTTGCGCTGATGGGGCCTGAGCATGTTGAGCAATTGGATAGGCTGTTGCGGCTTGAATCTGACACGATCTTCCCGCAACAGTCTGGTGTGATTCAGGTGGGGGTTCGGAAGAAGTTTTTCCGTGAGGCTGATGCGCTGCAGTGGTTGGCTTCCTCTCGTTTTCGAGGAGCTAATAAATATTTAGATGGAGCTTTAGACCGGATGCAGTCTTTTACTCTTGCTGCCCCAAAGGACAAGGTTAATGCCCAAAAGATTGTGGACTCCGTGGAAGCGGACGATGGGGCAGTAGGTGGTGCCATTCCGGTGTATGTCTCTGTGCCTGCTAAGCAGTTTGTGCAATGGCTTGAGTTGGACTGTGCTGCGCGTGCCGAGGCAGTGTTTAACGCGGTGGAAGATGATCGCATGCCGGTGGAGGATATTGATAAGTCGTATGTGACTACTTACCGTATTTTGGCTGAGTATCTTGGTGTTACGGATGCGGATGCAGCGGTGTACGGGGCAGAAAATTGGGATCCTGGCCGTAACACGGATGGCTTGAAGGCTAATAACCCTGAGACTGTTACACGGCTAGCGGGCAAGCTTGGTGGCATTGATCTCGCTACGTTGAAGGATGCGTCGGCTGTGGGCGAGTTGGCTACCATTTATGCTCAGGCGGTACAGCGTGGTGATGGCATCGTGATCTTGATGAACTAGATGCTTTGAATGGTCCTGGGTATTACTGCCTATTTTTATGATGAGGTCAATCGGCTTGTTGGGATCCGGGGTCCGCAGGCGGAGGTTGCTTTTGGGTTTGATGCTTATGGGCGGGCTATTTCTGAGACGGTGAATCGGCCTGAGTTTTTGAGAGTGGCGTGTTACGTGGCGTGAAGGCCTGCGTGGTTTTCTCGTTGGTAGTTGGCGTAGTGCTCGATCGGCGGGATATGCCCGAGCGAGGAATGCAACCGCTGGTGATTATACCAGTGGACCCATCCGGCTGTGGCGCGTTCTACCTCACCCCAGCCAGTCCACGTCCTGGCCTCGAAATCAATGAGCTCAGACTTGTATAGCCCGATCGTTGACTCCATCAGACCGTTGTCGTAAGCGTCACCGACGGTGCCGATAGACCCGTCCATCTGATGGACGGCCAGCAGACGGCGCAGATCTGTGGAGGTGTACTGTGAGCCCGCATCCGAGTGATGGATCACCCCGGCTGAGTCAAAGTATGGGTCTTGGCGCTGGCGTAGCGACAGCGCCTGTCGCAGTGCGCGGATTGCCAAGGACCTCGTCGGTCTGGTGTCCACGACATACGCCAGAATCTCACGGGTGAACACGTCGGTGACAAAAGCCACGTAGCTGAAACCGCAGCTGGTGTGCACATACGTGAAATCAGCGACCCACCACTGATCGGGGCGCTGAGCCTGGGACCAGGCGCGTTGAATACGATCCGGGAAACGCTGCGCGGTGGGATCAGCAATGGTGGTGCGTGTGGTCTTGCGTCGGAGTACACCCGCGATTCCAAGGATCTTCATGAGGCGTTGCACCTGGTCACGGCCGATGTTCCAGCCTGCCCGGTGGGCGGCTTTCCATAGTTTGCGTCGCCCGTAGACCCGCCGATTAGCCACCCACAGCTCAAAGAGCCGGTGCGCGGCATACGCCTCGTCCAGCTCAGCGGCGGTGGGCCCGAAACCACGGGCCTGGAAGCGGTAGAACGTTGCTGGTGAAATGGTGTATTCATGCTCGTTGAGCACGCGGCACATCCGCTCGATGGAATACAGGTGCCGGTGAGTGCGGAGGAAGTCCACGATCACTTCAGTTTGCCGTCGAGCTCCGCCTGAGCGAAAAAGCTGAGGCCAGTTTCAAAATTTCGTTGGCTTCTTTGAGCCTGGCGTTTTCTTTGCGCAGGGTGATAAGTTCCGCGTCTTTTTCTGCAGCGGATTGCTCAACGGCCACGACTGTCTTCTTCTCCTCCACACGTACCCAGTTGCGGATAGTGGATGTTTTGATACCGATGACCGCTTCGACAGCCCGTAGTGCGGCTGCCTTGGATTCGGCGCCGTCAGCAAGCTCCTCGAAGTATAGGCGCACCGCTCGCTGGCGGGTCTCCTGGTCGTAGGGGCTCATAGCCATGATATTCCTCCTGTGTTACATCATGCCCTCTCACCAACCCAGGCCGGTTTATAAAGGGGCCAGTCGAAGCTGGATCGCAGCGAGATCCCGAATGCGTGGCGTGATCTTCACATGGCCGTCTCCCCTAACGGTCACGTTTCCATTCGGCCCATCGGGCGCTGTCGGGTGCAATGCTCAATCGAATCTTAGTGTGCGCCCGGTCACGGCCGGGGGATACACTGGCCACTATGTCTAAACAGCGTGTCCTCTCCGGAATCCAGCCCACCGCCGACTCGTACCACCTGGGTAACTACCTAGGTGCGTTGAAGCAGTGGATTGACCTGCAAGATGACTATGAGGCGTTCTATTTCATTCCGGATTTGCACGCGATCACGGTGGACCAGGATCCGGAGGAGTTGCGTGAGCGCACGCTGAAGGGTGTTGCGCAGCTGATTGCGCTGGGTATTGATCCGGATAAGTCGACGTTGTTTGTGCAGTCGCATGTGCCGGCGCATGCGGAGCTGACGTGGGTGCTGCAGTGCCTGACGGGCTTCGGCGAGGCCAGCCGTATGACGCAGTTCAAGGACAAGTCGGCGAAGCAGGGGCAGGACAGGACATCTGTAGGTCTGTTCACCTACCCGATGCTGATGGCGGCAGATATTTTGCTGTACTCGCCGCAGCTCGTGCCGGTGGGCGAGGATCAGCGCCAGCATTTGGAGCTCACCCGCACGCTCGCGGAACGTTTCAACGCACGCTACGGCACGACGTTCGTGGTGCCGGATGGTTTCATTCCAGAGGGTTCGGCGAAGATCTATGACCTGCAGGAGCCGACGGCGAAGATGAGTAAATCGGGCGCGAACCCGAAGGGTTTGATCAACCTGCTCGATGACCCGAAGACGTCTGCGAAGCGCATCAAGTCCGCCGTCACCGACAACGACGGTGTTGTCGCCTTCGATCGTGAGAACAAGCCGGGCGTGTCCAACCTGCTGGCCATCCAGTCGGCGCTCACCGGCGAGGCAATCGACGCGCTCGTGCAGAAGTACGAGGGCCAGGGCTACGGCGCGCTCAAGGGTGATACGGCCGATGCGCTTGAAGCCTTTACGACGCCGCTTCGCGCCCGCTACGACGAACTGATCGCCGACCGCGCTGAACTGGAAAACATCCTTGCCCGTGGCGCTGATCGTGCGCGCGAATTGGCCAATCCGCTCCTAGCGGATGTGTACGAGAAGGTCGGCTTCTACGCACCGAAGCGCTAAACCTCGTTAGAGTGGGGCGGACAACTAATGAGAAAGGACTGCCACCACATGGCTACATCCACGTCACCCCGTAAGGGATTTACGGACGAGCAGGGCATTGAGCGTGCTCACCCGAGCCAGAAAGATGAGGGGGTTGTGGCCGAGGTGAAGGAGAAGGCGCCGCCGGTCGCTCACCTCTTGCGCATGAATGACCGGTTCGGTGCGCAGGGCGGCAACCAGTTTGCTGCCGGTATTACGTACTTTTCCGTTCTGTCGATTTTCCCGCTGACCATGTTGCTCTTCGCAGCAATGGGTTTCGTGCTAGCGGCACGCCCGGATTTGTTGGAGCAGATCCAGGATCAGATCGCGCAGTCCGTCTCCGGTGACACGGGTGACATGATCATTCAGCTGGTGGACGCCGCGATCGCGCAGCGCGGTGCGGTGGCCGGCATCGGTTTGCTGACCACTCTGTGGTCCGGCCTTGGCTGGATGAACCACTTGCGCACCGGCATCAGTGCCATGTGGGCGCTGGATGCAAATGAGGGTGGCGGCAACTTCATCACGAAGAAGCTCGCGGACCTCGTTGCACTCATCGGTCTGCTGGTGCTCCTCATCGTTGCCTTCGGCGTCACTGCAGTGGGCTCTTCAAGCTTGACGACGACTGCCATGGAACACTTCGGCCTCGGCAATTTCCCCGGCGCCCGGTTCGTCGTCTTCCTGGTTGCCCTTATTGCCGGTATCGCAGCTAACTTCCTGGTCTTCTGGTGGATGGTCGTGTTCATGCCGCGTACCAAGGTGCCGAAGAAGTCCGGCCTCAAGGGCGCCCTGCTGGGTGCCGTGCTCTTTGAGCTGATTAAGCAGTTCTCCACCGTCATCGTTGGCTCCGCCACCGGCAACCCGGCTGGTGCCATCTTCGGCCCGATCATCTCCCTGATGGTCGTGCTCTACCTCGTCTGGCGCGTGGTGCTCTACGTCTCCGCGTGGACCGCCACCACCGAGGAATCCTTGGCGCTGGAGGAGCCGAAGATTCCGGAACCAGCCGTGATCAACATCCGCGCCGCAGCTGCCCAGCCGGACAACACCGGCCGCAGCATCGGCATCGGTGCCGCTATTGGCGCTGCTGGCGTCGCCGCGCTTTCGCTTTTGACGCGACGCTAAACCACGTACCCACGCCCGCCAGGGCGATCACTGCGGCCAAGACCGCGATGCCTTCCCACGGCAGTGACTCACCGTCGCTGGCCGGAGGTTCTTCTTTGGGGGAGGGGGTGGTGGGGGCGGAGACGTCGATAAGCGATGCGACTGCCTTCGAACGTGGGACCTTGTACCCCTCATGGATAAGCTGTTGGGTTTGCTCCCAGGCGCGGGCGCGATCGACGGTGGTGTCGAGCACGATGGCCATGATGCGGCGGCCGTTGCGGTCAAGCGCGCCGACAAACGTGTGCTTCGCATCATCCGTGAAGCCGGTCTTGCCGCCGATACCATCCGGGTCATTGAGGTAGAGATTATTGTCGTTCCAGACGTCGAAGTCCTCGTAGACCGTGCCATCCTTCGTGGTGTAGCCGGGGAAGGGGTAGGACTCCGTAGAGATGATCTCGGTGAACACCGGGTTCGCATACGCCGCGCGATACGCCAAGCCCATATCCCACGCTGAGGTGGACATCCCCGGTGCGTCCAAACCTGAGTAGCTGGCCGCGCGCGTGTCCTTCATACCCAGCTCGGCGGCCTTGGCGTTGACCTTCTTCAGCGCCTTCTCATCCCCGCCGAGAGCCTGCGCGAGTGCGTGCGCCGCATCATTGCCGGACACCATCAGCAGGCCGTGCAGCAGGTCATCGACGGTGTACTCGCCGCCACCGCCCAAGCCCACCGCGGAGCCCTCCTGGCCGGCGGATTCATCGCTGACCGTGACCTTCTTGTCCAGCGGCAGCTCCTCGATGACTACCAGGGCCAGCAGCGCCTTGATGATGGACGCCGGACGGTACCGCCCGTGCGGATCCTTCATCGCGATGACATCTCCCGTATCGATGTCCGCCACCAACCACGCCGTTGCCAGCACATCATCGCTGACCGTGAACCCGTCCGGGGCGATGACGCCGCACGGCCCGTCGTAGGACACCGGCAGCGGTGTGGGCGTCGGCGAGCCCGGCGCAATGCGTTCGGACGTACTCACCGCCTCCGGCGGCCACGTCGCCTGCGGGCAGCTGTCTGTGTTCGGGGCGTGCTCGCGCGGGGCGGGGGTGATCACCGTGTCAGTGGGGTCGGTGGGATCGGTGTCTGCTGTGGCGATGGGCGTGGCGAGTGGCGCGGCGAGTAGGCCTGGCAGAGCTGCGGCGATGACGGCTGTTTTCAGGCGGGCGCTATGGGCCTTGGTATGGGCCTTGGTATGGGCAGGAAAGTCACGGGAAAACATCGTTGAGACAGTCTAGGCCCGCTTGTCTGGTGGTCCTTTGTGGCGCGCCCAGATAGCTAAGCCTCACCTCAAAAATGCCCTCTGACCTGCAGTTAGTTAGTGCTTACTTGCTTGCGGGGGTGGATGGAATTGGCGTAGATATGGAGTCATGAGCGAAAAGGAATCCCAGAAGACATCCTCGGCCAGCACCGTGCTGCCTGAGCACTACCCGGAAGTCGAAGTAGAAACCCACGGCATGGGCGAGAAACTCAACCGCCTGCGTGCCGCTGTGTTGGGTGCCAACGATGGCATCGTGTCAACCGCGGCTGTCGTGGTGGGTGTCGCGGGTGCGACTAACTCGCTACGGGAGATCGCCACGGCTGGTGTCGCTGCCCTCGTTGGTGGTGCCGTCTCGATGGCGCTTGGCGAGTACGTCTCCGTCTCCTCCCAACGCGACGCCGAAGAAGCCGCCATTGAAACCGAACGTGGGCTGCACGACGCCGACCCAGAGTCGGAACTTAACCACCTCGTCCAGGCGTACAAGAACTCCGGCCTGAGCGAAGAGACCGCCATTGCTGTTGCCCGCGAGCGCACGCGGATTGATCCGCTCGGCGCCCACCTGGAGATCCACTACGGCATTGACCAGGAAGACCTGGTCAACCCGTGGTCCGCCGCGACCGCCTCCTTCATCTCCTTCTTCCTGGGTGCGCTGCTGCCGTTGGCTGCTGTGCTTCTCGCCCCGGAGATGGCGCGAGTGGTGGTCACGGTGGTGGTCACCCTCATCGCACTGGCTATCACCGGTGCGATCTCCGCCAAGCTCGGCGGGGCGAAGCCGGCCAAGGCCGTGGTCCGACTGGTCGTCGGTGGTGGCCTGGCCCTGGCGGTTACCTACCTCGTGGGTACGTTGCTGGGAACTGGGATGGCTTAAAGCTCGGCTTAAAGCCAGCTAAGGAGCCTGCCCAACAACGAAGGTGTGCCCTCAACTCCCGGGAGTTGAGGGCACACCTGGTGTTTTAGAGGGGGTTGTGCACGAATCTTGAGAATCGTGCATAGACCGTCTCGGGCGGACTGATTACTACGAACTCTCCGGAGTTCGTAGTACGTCCTGCGCGTTTAATGAATTCCTGTAGCGTTTCGGGGAGTTGATCGCGCCGGGGCCCGAAACAGCCCGCGCCCCCGACCCGACTAGAACTTCGAGAACCGCTTGACCAGAATCTCTTCGAGGCTCTTCCAGCCCTCGGCCTTATCGGTGAACGGGGCGGAAGGCACGTAGCCGGCGGCCTCGGTGGAGCCGAGCATGTAGGCGAGGTAGTCCTGCATGCGGGGGTTGGCTAGGAGGAAGGAGTTCAACGAGTCGTCGTTGGCCCAGTCGGCGGCGTCGGCCATGAGCTCGTAGGCCTTGGCCATCTGTTTGGTGTCCACGGCGTCAACGCCCTTATCGATGTCAGCGGCGATGCCGTTGAAGGAGTAGGAGTTATCCGGGTGGACGGTGACCTCGAGTTCACCGGCGTTGGCCAGGTGCATGATGTCGGGCCAGGTGGAGACAGAGGCGAGGTCGTGGTCGTCATTGTCCACGATCCAGCGGGCCATGTGCTTGGCGGTGGGGAAGGTGAAGATTTCGCCGTACTTGCCCAGGAAGACCGGGGCGCCACCGACGTAGGTGCGCATGGTGTACACGCCCTTGCCCTGGACGGTGATTTTCACGGGGTCGATGCCGGCTTCGGCCCAGGCGGAGATGTCGTAGGGGTCGGCGGCGGCGCGGGCGGCTTCGGCTTCCTTTTCGGCAGCCTTGCGGGCCTCGTCGCGGGCGGCGGTGGCAGCAGCAATGGAGTCCGCAGCGGCGCTCACGCGCTTGGAGTCCAGCTCGGAATCTTCCACGACGCGCACGGCCTCGTCGAGGGAGTGGACCACGTTTTCCCAGTTGGCCAGCACGGTGCGGCCAACACCGGACCATTCGGACAGCCCGTTGTCGCCGGAGTAGTGCTCATGGCCACGGTTGATGTTGCCAAGGATGGAGTGGGAGGCGAAGAAGATTTGTGCGTCGGTGGCGCTGGCTACTTCCGCGAGGGAGCGGGCCAGCTGGAAACCACGTGCGACGGCGGAGACGTTTTCGTGGCTGGGGCGTCCGGCGAGGTAGGACGGCAGGCCGATGATGTCATAAACATTCTTCTCACCTGGCACAACGCGGTCATCCCCGCCGGCCTGGAAGGCGGGCCATTTCGGGTGGTCAGTGAGGTCGTGGTCGGTGTGGTCCTCGAGGTAGACCAGCAGGGCTTCGGGGCTGTTGAACACTAGGACGTTGTCCTTGTCGCCGAGGAAGGCTTGCCATTCTGTGCCACCTTGGCGCCAAGTGGGGGCCCAGAGGGTGTAGAAGTCACCCTCGGTTAAGGAGATTTTCACCGGGAGGATCGCGCGCGTACTCATGTCCTGTCACATTACTCAATGAGCATGAGGTTTCGCGCGCTACCCCGTTGGGCGCCAGAAGCCTTTGAAAGGCATGCCGATGTTGTTGGTGCGCACGGGGTTCATCTGCACGGGTGAGCCGGCCTCGATCATCTGCCCGTCGCCGGCGTACATGGCTACGTGTCCAGACCAGACGACGAGGTCACCGGGTTGGAGTTCCTCGTAGCTCACTTGCCGTCCGACGGCTTGGCTTTCGGCGGTGCGTGGAATGTCCATGCCGGCTTGCTTATAGGCCCATGAGGTCAGCCCGGAGCAGTCGAATCCGCCAGGCGCGCTGCCTCCCCACACATAGGGGGTGCCCAGTTGGCTCTTCGCGGCTTCCACGGCTGCGCGCCCCACGGCGTTACTGCCTTCTTGCTTATCGACGCCCCCTGGCACCCCTCCGACCCCCTCACCCAACTCCTCCACCCCTGCCAGCTGCCGGAGCTGGCTTTCAGCGGCGTAATTGGCGGCGGTGGGAACGAGCTGCTCGCGGGCGGCCGCGGCTGTAACGAGCCCTTCGAGGCGGTTCACCAGTGGCTGGAGTTCCCCTTCCAGTTGGTTGAGGCGTTCAGCTACGGCGGTGAAAGCTTGGGTGGCTAGTCCCACGAGCTGCGCCATGACTCCTGCCGCGCCGGGGCCCGCCAGCAGGCCTGGAAGCAAGGGTGCGGCTTGGGCTAGGAAGCGTTGACCGATTCCCAGGATGTCCAGACCGGCGGCGTGGATGAGGGGAGTGGCGTCGTGGAGGGTGGTGGTGAGGGTGCTGTGATCGTCGAAAAGCGAGCGGGCTGCGCGAAGCATACGGTGAGGATCGGCGCCGACGATGGCGGCGAGTGGTGCGACCGACGCGAAATCTGGCAGCGAGGGGACGGTGACCTGCGGCAAAGCGGCGGGCGCGGCCTGGGCGATCGTGGCTACGACGGATCCGATGTCGAAGATCATGGCTGTACCCCCTCGAAGACGCGGGCGGTGGAGCTGTCCATGCGCACGGCTCCCGCGGTGAAGACCTCCATGTTGGTGGCGGTGCGGTGCGCCTCGCGTGAGAGGAGTGCCGCCTGCTCATTCACGGACGTGACGGCCTTGTGTACCGCGGCACAAAGCGCAGCAACGGGCCCGGCGTCAGGCAACGGAGGGAGATTGATGGGGTGGGTCGCGGCGGCGTCGCTACGCAAGCGCGCAATATGGTCGGCGGCTGTGGTTGTGTCGAAGAAAAGATCAGAAAATGAAGTGTCCATACTTACTTTGACTGCCTTAACCCCCCATTCGGTTCCCTCCGAACCGAAAATTTCTGGTTAGCATTGTGTTCATGCAGATCACCGTCATCGAACACCCGCTGGCAATTTCCCGTCTCACCCGCTTGCGTGACAAGCGAACCAGCAATTCCAGCTTCCGCGCAGCCCTGTCAGACCTTGGCTCCATGCTTATTTACGAAGCATCCCGAGACCTGGAAACAGAGACTTTCGATTGTGAAACCCCCGTGGGCACCGCAAACGGCGTGCGCCTGAAGCAGCCGCCGATCATCGTGCCCATCATCCGCGCCGGGCTTGGCCTGGTGGACCCATCTTTGGCCATGATCCCGGATGCGCAGGTGGGCTTCATTGGTTTGGCGCGCGACGAGGAGACCCATGAGCCGGTCCCGTACCTGGAGGCCCTGCCGGAGGATCTTTCCGGCCAGCCGGTGTTCCTGGTTGATCCTATGTTGGCCACTGGTGGATCGTTGGTGCATGCGATTGAGCTGCTCACGGACCGCGGTGCGGATGACATCACCGTGGTCACCGTGGTGTGCGCACAGCCGGGCGTGGACCGGATCGCGGAACTTGATGCGCCACTGCGCCTTGTCACCGCTGCCATCGACCCAGGCCTCAACGAGGACGCCTACATCGTCCCTGGCCTCGGTGATGCGGGCGATCGCCTGTACGGGCCACGCAACATTCATTTGTAGTGGCTTAGCTGTAGACAGCCTCTGCGTGGCTGCGCTAGTCTCGCAGGGGAAAACACCTACTGCTGCTTCAGGGGGAAGCGCACCGTAAAGGGGGGATGATGGACACAACACGTGACCCGTATGTGGATCATGCGAGCGGGCGTGAAACTTTCGACGAGGTGGTCAGCGACTCACGCTGGGCCAGCCTCGGCTTTTCTATGTCAGAGCGGCTCCGGGCTATCCGGGAGCTCCGGGGTTTGAGCCAGAAGCGCCTGGCTACTGTGGCCGGGTTATCGCGCACCGTGGTGTCCAACTTGGAGCGCAACCAGCACACCGGCGCGCGGTCATCTGACCCCACGTTGTCCACGGTGTATCGCCTGGCCTACGCGCTGCGTGTGCCGCCGGCGATGCTGCTACCCGGAGTGGTGGAGGAGCTCGGGGACGTCTGCTGGGAGCGCTTCGAGCCCGTGTCAATGGCGGAGATGCTCAACCTCGACTAACTGCACAGCTTGGTCTAGTAGTACAGTCGCACCCAGAAACATTGGTGCTTGTTAGGCCTTAAGAGGGAGTGCGCTGTGGGACTGTCCGCCCAGATTGACTCGTGGTTTACCGCCCACCGCGATGAGATTATCGGGTGGCGCCGTCACCTTCACGCCAACCCGGAAGTGTCCCACCATGAGGTGGAGACTACCGCGTTCATCGCGCAGACGCTGCGGGACTACGGCCTGGAGCCGCACCTATTCCCAGAGACGGGCCTGTACGTGGACATCGGCCCTGAGGACAATGAGAAGCTGGCCTTCCGCGCGGACATTGATGCACTGCGTGTGGAGGAAGTTTCCAATCTGCCTTTCGCCTCCCGCGTCCCCGGTGTGTCCCACTCCTGTGGCCACGATGTGCACACCACGATCTGTCTGGCACTCGCGTGTGCCTTATCGACGCTTGACCTACCCTTTGGCATCCGCATTATCTTCCAACCAGCCGAAGAAGTCATGGATGGCGGCGCCCCGGATGTGATCAAGTGGGGTGGCCTGGATGGTGTGGCGTGTATCTATGCGGTGCATGCGGAACCGAAGATCCGGGTGGGCCAAATTGGTGTGCGTACCGGTGCGATTACCTCGGCGGCTGATGTGTTGCGCATTGCCGTCAATGGTCCTGGTGGGCACACATCCCGCCCGCACCTGACCAATGATGTGGTGTACGCCTTGGGCAGCCTTGTCACCCAACTTCCGGCCTTGCTGTCGCGCCGTGTGGATCCGCGCACGGGCACCGTGCTGGTCTTCGGCCAGATTGAGGCGGGCATTGCGCCGAATGCGGTGCCGAAGACCGGTCGCATTGGCGGCACGATCCGGACCCAGGACATTGGTACGTGGCGGAGCCTGGAACCGCTGATGGAAGAGCTCGTGGCGGATGTTGTAGCCCCAACTGGCTGCGCCCACGAGCTGACATACATCCGTGGCGTGCCACCGGTGATGAACGATGACGTGGCTACCTCCGCGCTCGTGGAAGCTGCCCGTGCGGTTGACCCGCATGCCGTGATTCAGGCACCACAGTCCAGTGGCGGGGAGGACTTCTCCTGGTACCTCGAGCAGGTTCCGGGCTCCATGGCGCGCTTGGGTTGTTGGTCTGGCACCGGCCAGAAGTATGACCTGCACCGCGGGGACATTGATATTGATGAGCGCTGCATCGACGTCGGCGTCCGCCTCTTCGCCTCTGTCGTGGAACGCTTCGGCGGAATGCAGGATGCGCAGGCCGCTGCGTTGACCTAGACCTCGCTAGGTCTAGGTCAACTAGGCAAGCGGACACACGATGCGCACGGATTCTGCTTGACGGCTAGAGTGGGCGGACGGAAACTTTTCAAACCTGATTTGACGCAAGCTGTGTAAGGAGACGTGCGTGTCCAAGAAAATTGTCATTATCGGCGGCGGCCCGGGCGGATACGAGGCGGCGCTGGTGGGCAGCCAGTACGGTGCGGACATCACTCTCATTGAGCAGCTTGGTGTGGGTGGCTCGGGCATTCTGCGTGACGTGGTGCCGTCGAAAGGCTTCATCGCTGGTACGAACGTGAAAACGGACTTGCGTCGTGCGGATGCCATGGGCCTCAAGCACGGCCTGGGTGATGTGAACCTGTCTATCCCAGCCTTGAATAACCGTGTGGTTGCGCTGGCGTCGGAGCAGTCCCGTGACATTCGCCAGCAGCTAGAGCGTGCTGGCGTGCGTGTGGTGAACGGCAAGGGCCGCTTCGCATCCCGCCAGGAAGGACACACCACGCACCGCGTGAAGGCGGAGCTGCCGGACGGCACGATGGAGACTTACGACTGTGACATCGTGCTCATTGCCACCGGTGCTTCCCCGCGTGTGTTGCCGGATGCGAAGCCGGATGGTCGCCGCATTCTGAACTGGCAGCAGATGTATGACCTGATTGAGGAGCCGGAGCACCTCGTCGTGGTCGGTTCTGGTGTGACGGGTGCGGAGTTCGTTTCTGCCTACGCTGAACTGGGCGTGAAGGTCACCATGGTTGGTTCCTCTGACCGCATCCTTCCGCACGATGACGCGGACGCGGCGGACGTGCTGGAGCAGGTTCTGTCCAACCGTGATGTGACGCTGGTGAAGGACGCGCGTGTGGACAGCGTGGAAAACACCGGTGACGGTGTGGTCGTGCGTACGAGCGACGGCCGGGAGATCACCGGCTCCCACTGCTTGATGTCCATTGGTTCCATCCCGAACACCAAGGACCTCATGCTGGAATCTCAGGGCGTGGACGTCACCCCATCGGGCCATATTCATGTGGACCGCGTGTCCCGCACCAACGTGTCCGGCATTTACGCGGCGGGTGACTGTACGGATCTCATGCCGTTGGCATCCGTTGCCGCGATGCAGGGCCGCATTGCCATGTACCACGCGCTGGGTGAAGGCGTGGAGCCACTGCGTATCCGCACGGTGGGCAATGCCGTGTTCACCCGTCCGGAGATCGCCGCTGTGGGTATCACTGAGGCACAGATCAAGAACGGTGAGTATGACGCCGACGTCATCAAACTCAACCTAGCCACCAACCCGCGTGCGAAGATGCGTTCGCTGACCTCCGGTTTTGTGAAGATCTTCTCCCGCAAAGGCTCCGGCCAGGTGCTCGGCGGCGTGATCGTTGCGCCGACGGCATCGGAGCTCATCTTGTCGCTGACCATCGCCGTGACCAACAACCTCACTGTCGAGGACCTGGGTAATTCCATGGCCGTCTACCCGTCCCTGTCCGGTTCCATCACCGAGGCAGCACGCCGCCTGGTGGACAAGACCGACCTGAACTAAACGCGAATTTTCCGAGGAGCTGCCATGACCAGGACCACCAACGGAATTGGCAGGGAGAACCTGCCTACGTTTTCCAAAATCCTCGTTGCTAACCGCGGCGAGATCGCAGTGCGCGCTTTCCGCGCTGCCTTCGAAACAGGTGCGAAAACCGTCGCGGTGTATCCGCGAGAAGACCGCCACTGCTTCCACCGGCCCTTCGCGGACGAAGCGGTGCAGATCGGCGTGGCAGGCCAGCCCGTCAAGGCGTACCTGGACATTGAGGAAATCATCCGCGCCGCCAAACAATCCGGTGCTGATGCGGTGTACCCCGGCTACGGTTTCCTCTCCGAACGCGCGCAACTGGCCCGCCGCTGCGCTGAAGAAGGCATCACGTTCATCGGCCCTTCCCCGGAAACTCTGGATCTGACCGGCGATAAGTCCGCCGCAGTCCGCGCCGCGGAGCGCGCCGGGCTGCCCACCCTGAAGGATTCGGAGCCGTCTGCAGATCCGAAGGAACTGGCACGTTTCGCTGAGGACTTTGAGTTCCCCGTGTTTGTCAAGGCCGTGGCGGGGGGTGGCGGAAGGGGGATGAGGTTCGTCGAAAAGCGAGAGGACCTTGAGGCCCTCGCGGCGGAAGCTTCGCGCGAAGCGGAGGCCGCTTTCGGCGATCCGGATGTGTACATCGAGCGCGCGGTGATCAACCCGCAGCACATTGAAGTGCAGATTCTGGCGGATTCGCACGGCAACGTGGCGCACCTGTTTGAGCGCGACTGCTCCGTGCAGCGCCGCCACCAGAAAGTTGTGGAGATCGCGCCCGCACAGCACATCACCGAGGAACAGCGCCAGCGCATTTGCCAAGACGCGGTGAATTTCTGCAAAGAGATCAACTATGAGGGCGCGGGTACCGTCGAGTTTCTCGTGGATGAGCGCGGCAATCATGTCTTCATTGAGATGAACCCGCGCGTGCAGGTGGAGCACACGGTGACGGAGGAAGTCACCGGCATCGACATTGTGAAAAACCAGATGTACATCGCCGCGGGCGCGACCCTGGCGGATCTGAATGTGCGCCAGGAGGAGATCACGGTGTCCGGTGCGGCGCTGCAATGCCGCATCACCACGGAGGATCCCACGAACGGGTTCCGCCCGGATTCCGGCACGATCACGGGTTACCGTTCGCCGGGTGGCGCGGGCGTACGCCTGGACGGTTCCGTGGGGGTGGGCACGGAGATCACGCCGAATTTTGATTCGCTGCTGGTCAAAATGACATGTCGCGGGCGCGATTTCCAGGTCGCCGTTGATCGTGCCCTGCGCGCCCTCAACGAGTTTGCGGTCGATGGCGTATCGACGAATATTGGTTTCCTCCGCGCCCTCCTCAGCGAACCGGACTTCCGCCACAAGCGCATTGACACCGGTTTCATCGCAGAGCACCCGGGCCTGTTGGAGGCGCCGCCGGCAGCCGATGATGCCGGCAAGATCCTGACCTACCTGGCCAACGTGACCGTGAACCAGCCGAACGGTCAGCGGCCGACGATCCTGCAGCCCTCGAAGAAGCTGCCTGCCCATGACTACGGTGAGCTGCCGCGCGGCTCCCGCGATGACCTGCTGGAACTCGGGCCAGTCAAGTGGGCGGAGAAGCTACGCAACCAGACCGCGTTGGGGGTTACGGAGACCACCTTCCGCGATGCGCACCAGTCCTTGCTGGCCACCCGCATTCGCACGAACACGCTGGTTGCCGCCGCGAAGCACGTCGGCCACTTGACCCCGCAGCTCACTTCGGTGGAGGCGTGGGGTGGCGCGACCTATGACGTGGCTATGCGCTTTTTGCACGAATCCCCGTGGATGCGCCTGGACGCACTGCGTGAAGCCATGCCGAACGTGAACATTCAGATGCTTCTGCGCGGCCGTAACACCGTGGGCTACATCCCGTACCCGGAATCCGTCACGCGGGCTTTTGTGAAGGAAGCCGCCGCGTCCGGCGTGGACATCTTCCGCATCTTCGACGCGCTTAACGACGTCTCCCAGATGCGCCCCGCCATCGACGCCGTCCTGGACACCAGCACCACCGTCGCCGAGGTAGCCATGGCCTACTCCGGCAACCTACTCGATCCGGCCGAGGACCTGTACACGCTGGACTACTACCTGCGCCTGGCCGAGGAGATCGTGGACACCGGCGCGCATGTGCTGGCTATTAAGGACATGGCTGGGTTGCTGCGCCCGGCAGCTGCCGCGAAGCTGGTTGAGGCGCTGCGTTCCCGCTTCGACCTGCCCGTCCACGTACACACCCACGACACTGCCGGCGGGCAGCTGGCCACCTACTTCGCCGCTGCTGCCGCCGGTGCCGACGTGGTGGATGTAGCCTCCGCGCCGTTGGCTGGCACGACGTCTCAGCCATCCATGTCGGCCCTCGTTGCTGCCTTTGCCAACACGGAGCGTGACACGGGCCTGTCCCTTCAGGCAGTCTCCGACATGGAGCCATACTGGGAAGCTGTTCGCGCCGTGTACGCGCCGTTTGAGTCCGGCATCCCTGGCCCCACCGGCCGTGTGTACCGCCATGAGATCCCCGGCGGGCAGCTGTCCAACCTGCGCACCCAGGCCAAGGCTTTGGGGCTGGCGGACCGCTTCGAGCTCGTCGAGGATTACTACGCCGGCGTTAATGAGATCCTCGGCCGCCCCACCAAGGTGACGCCGTCCTCCAAGGTGGTGGGGGACCTTGCCCTCTACCTGGTGGGCGCGGGTGTGACCCCAGAAGAATTCGCCGACAACCCGCGCAAGTACGACATCCCGGAATCCGTCATCGGATTCCTCCAAGGCGAATTGGGCACCCCGCCTGGTGGCTGGCCTGCGCTGCGCGAAAAGGCTCTGGCGGACCGTGCACCGGTGGACCACACCGTTGACGTCCCAACGGACCTGGAGGCGGAGCTCAACGCCGATGGTGATGAGGCGTCAGGTGCACGTCGCATCGCCTTGGACAAACTCCTCTTCCCGAAGCAGTACGCCGAGTTCATGGAACACCGTCGCCTCTACGGCGTCACGGACCAGCTCGGGGACAAGGCGTTCTTCTACGGCCTCGAAGAGGGCAAGGAGATCATGGTCTACTACGGGGAGATTGAGGAGAACCAGTCACCGCTCGTCGTTCGCCTCGACGCCGTCAGTGAGCCGGATGAGAAGGGCATGCGCCAGGTCATCCTCACCGTCAACGGCCAGGTGCGGCCGATGACTATTCGTGATGAGAACGCCGAATCCACCGTTGCCGAAGCAGAGAAGGCTGATCCTTCCAACCCGAACCACGTCGCCGCACCGTTCGCCGGTGTGGTCAACGTGACGGTCAAGGTAGGCGACGAGGTCAAGGCCGGCGACCCGGTGGCCACCATCGAAGCGATGAAGATGGAAGCCACCATCTCCGCACCGGTGGATGGTGTTGTGGAAAAGGTGGCGTTTGGTCAACCGACGAAGGTGGAGGGCGGCGATTTGGTCGCCGTAGTTAAATAATTCGCCTTTGCCGCGCCACCTCCACGGCGGCAGTGCGGTTATCCACTCCGAGCTTGGAGTAGATGTGGATCAGGTGTGTTTTCACCGTGGCCTGGGAGATGAACAGGGCGGAGGCGATCTCCTTGTTGGAGGCACCGGTTTGGACCTGGCGGAGGAGTTCGATCTCGCGCGGGGAGAGAGCCTCGTCCGGCCGCATGACCCGCTCCGCGAGAACGTTGGCTACCTGCGGGGACAGGGCGCGTTCACGGCGGGCGGCGCGCACCACTGCGTCGTGGAGCTCATCCTCCGGGGCATCCTTAAGCAGGTAGCCCATCGCGCCGGCTTCCACGGCGGCAACGACGTCTGCCTGGGTGTCATAGGTAGTCAGGATCAGTACTGGCGGCCCATCAGCGGCGACGAGGCGACGGGTCAGTTCAATGCCGTCCACGTTGGGCATCTGGATGTCACTGACCACCACGTCCACGCCCTCGGGGACCGTCGCTGTGCCGTCGGCGGCTTCAGCAACCACGGTGATATCGCCGAAGGAGTTCAACACGGCGCGGAGGCCGGCGCGGACGACGGGGTGGTCGTCGATAAGCATGACGTTGAGCATTAGTTCTCCTTGATGGGAAGGGTTGCGGCGACGACATTTCCTTCGACCGTGAGCTCGCCGCCGGCCTCGGCGACGCGCGCCTGGAGACCCAAGAGGCCATAACCGAGCGGCCCGGTGATACCGCGGCCGTTGTCGTAAACGTCAACCGTGGCCTGGGTGCCCAGCTTATCCACGGTGACCACTGCCAGGCTTGCCCCCGCGTGGCGCACCACGTTGCTCAGCGCCTCCCGCACAACGCGCTCGGCCACCGAGGCGGCCGGCTCCGGCAGATCCACCACCTGGACCCGCACCTCCAGCGGCTCACCCAGCGCCTTCTGGCGGCGCTCCGCGGACCGAGCCAGGCGCTCAATGCGGGTGATCAGGCGCTCCACTGGCGCGGCGGGCGCAGCATTGCCGGCGACGAAGCGACGAGCCTCCGTCAGGTTTTCCGCAGCCGTTTCCCTGATGGTGGTCAACGTGTCACGAGCGGACTCAGGAGCGCCAACATTTTCCAGTTCCTTATCCAGCGCACGGCCGAGCAACACGATGGAACTCAAGCCCTGCGCCATTGTGTCGTGCACCTCCCGCGACAAGCGCGCACGTTCCTCCGCACGGCCGGCCTCGTGTTCCGCGGAAGCGAGGTCCGATTGCGCGGCCTCCAGGTCCGTGGCTAGCTGGCGGTAGTGCTCCGTCTCCGCGTTGAGCGCCTTGTAGGCGTGCACGATGCCTACAGCCAGCACCGTGCCAATCGTCGGGCCGATCAGTCCACCCGGGCCATCCACTGGGAAAGTGACGCTCAAGGTGTAGGCCAGCAGCGCGCCCGTAAGCGCCAGACCCCACCCCGTTGGGAGCAGGAAGCAGGCGAGGATGGCCAGCGGGAACTCCAGCCACACGAAGGTCGGGGACAGTGCCACCAGCAGCACCCACACGATCACCACAGCACCCAACCACGCCAATGTCTGCGGGTGCGAATGGGGTCGGCCGTGGTGGTGCCACACGGTGCCGAACAGGTAGATGCCCGCGAATAGCAACGCCGCGAGGACGGCGGGCCAGTGATGGTCCCGGAAGGCGCTGACAAGCCCCACACCCAACAGCGTGGCCACCAGCACGTGCAGGCTCACGCGCAGGGTGGCCAAAATGCGGTTGGAGGTCATGCCGGCAACCCTAGTGCGGCCCCCGGCTGGTCTTGTATCAACCGAACGGTCGATTCCTTTTTCAACCCGCAGCCCGATGTTAACCGCACAGGTCACGGCCACAATTGGAAGCATGTTCGTAGGAATCCGTGAAATCAAGAAAGCGAAGGGACGCTTCGGCCTGATCGTGGGCACCGTCGCGCTGATCACCCTTCTCGTTGTTGTGCTGACGGGTCTGACCTCGGGTTTGGGTAAGCAGAATACGTCCGCGCTCGAGGCGCTCGACCCGGCCGCGGTGGTTTTTGAGGACCCGCAGGACCCGTCGTTTACCACCTCGCGCGTGCATAGTTTGCCGGGCACGGACGCACTCGGGACCGGCCAGATGCTCGTCGCCGGGCCGGATGGCACGGAGCAATCCGTCGCGGTCCTCTCGCTGCCACGTGGCACCACCTTGCCCGGGGGAGAGGTCCTCGGCGATGGTGCGGTCGCCTCAGCCTCACTGAACTATTCGCTTCACGACGTCCTCTCCCTCGCCGGCACCACCATCCCCGTTGACGCGATCGGTGAGGACCTCATGTTCGCCCACACCCCCGTTTTGTGGGTCCCCACCGAAACATGGCAGGAGGTCTTCCACACTGACGCGGACGGCACCGTTCTGCTCTCCGATGATCCGGCCATCGAAGGGGGTGTTTCGTTGGAGGAGTCTTTCCAGGGTCTGCCCGCCTACGCCTCGGAACAGGGGTCTCTGAAGATGATTCAGGGCTTCCTCTACGCCATTGCTGCACTGGTCATCGTGGCGTTCCTCACCGTGTGGACCATCCAGCGCACCCGTGACCTGGCCATCTTGAAAGCTATCGGCGCCTCGAACAAGTACCTGCTCAAGGACGCCGTCGGCCAGTCCGCCATCCTCCTCTGTATTGGTGTGACCATCGGCGCCCTCGTCGGACTGGGCATCGGGTTCGCCATGGAAGGCGTGGCCCCGTTCACCTTGTCCTTTGGCGTTATCGCCCTGCCACCGCTGCTCGTGTGGGTCCTGGGCATGGCAGGTGCCGTTGTGGCCACCCGCTCTATCAGCAAAGTTAACCCCCAAAGCGCACTCGGAGGTGTCGCATAATGTCCACTTCTAGGCTCGAACTCACTGACGTCACCGTTTCCTTCCAAGACGGCCAGGAACGCCGCACCATCCTGGACAAGCTTAACTTCACCGCTGAACCTGGACGCCTGACCTTCATTGTTGGCGAGTCCGGCTCCGGCAAATCCACCCTCCTCTCCGTCGCCGCCGGCCTGATCACCCCGGATTCCGGCACCGCCACCCTGGGTGGGGTCCCGGTGGACAATGATCTGCGCCGCGACAAGATCGGCATGATCTTCCAGCAGGCCAACCTCATCTCGGCGTTGAACGTGCGCGACCAGCTACTCGTCACCGACCACATCCGCGGTATCAAACCGCGCAAGCAACGCGCCGATGAGCTGCTCGAAGTTGTCGGACTCGGTGGGCTCGGGGACCGCGACATGCACGCCCTCTCCGGTGGCCAGCGCCAGCGCGTCGGCATCGCCCGGGCGCTGATGGGGGAGCCAGAGCTCGTGCTTGCCGACGAACCCACCGCCGCCCTCGACTCCTCCCGCTCCCACGACATCGTGGAACTCCTCCGCCAGCTGGTCGAGGACCGCGGTATCGCCTGTGGCTTTGTCACCCACGACCAGTCCCTGATCACGGACCGGGACGACGTCTTTGTTGTCAGCGAGCACCAGAAGGCGCCGGCGCTGGCCTAGTAGGCCGCAGCCGTGCGACCCGCTAGCTTTGCCCCAACTCTTTGGAGTTGCGGGCACTCCTGGGCTTTTGATGGGGGTTGTGCACGAATCCTGGGAATCGTGCACGCGGGGCTGGGGCAGCGGTAAAACTAGTGGTTGAGTACCCGGGTGAAAAAGCGGTCGAGGTCCTCAAACATCGTGGGCAAACTCGCGCTGGAAAACCGCAGCGGAACCCACCCCTCGATAGTCGCGTTGAGGTTGATGTTCGCGTCTTTGTTGCGCTGCTCGTAGTCCCAATGCTGGATGCCGTCATACATCAAACCAAACCGCTGTCCGGTCACGGGACAGATGAGAGCCAGATCAAAGCGCGTGATCCACCGGCCATTGGCTTGTACTGGAACTTGCTCCCGCAGGTGAAGACCATGTTTTCTAGCCACTTGCGCCGCGATCAACCGCATCTCGGTTTCTTTCGGAGATTCGGCCAGGGAAGAGGAGCGGATCAGAGCATCAGTCACCCAGGGGAGGTCGAGGCGGTTCTTGCAGGCGGCGAGGATGTGGAGGGGATCGATGGTGAGGCGACGAGAGACGTCGATAAGCTGAACGGCTCTGATGAGAGTGGGGTGGAGATCTCCGCAGTGCACCACGGGCCAACCGACTTTCTCGCGGCGCAGTTCTGCGAGTGCGTGTGCGACGGAGACGGCGGGTGAGGCGATGGAGATCCAGGTTCCGTGAAGGCAAACGGACCACTTCTCGTGGATATCTAGAGCTGCGCGTGAAATGTGTGGCTTGCGAGGGCCGGCTTTTTGGGACCGTGGTGCTTTCTTCTCGGCGAACACCGTGTCACACCCGTCGCCCAAAAACTTCGCTCCGTATAGAGCCAACGCACCGAAAGCAGTCAATGTCAGGTGCGGGTTTTCCAGGGCAAACGCTGCCGCTCGGTAGGCCTGTGGGATCTGGTAACAGAGCCGTTGGTGGTGAAATTCGGCGTCGCGTTCGGCGAGATTGGAGTCAATGAGTCGCTCCGGTGCCAGGCCAAACGTGTCCGAAATAGGCACGAGGCCTGGCCGGGAACCCAATGGTTCGAGGTAGATGGGGCGGGCGATGGACATGCCATTAAATAGATTGGTCATATGACCTTAGACCGCCGTTGACCCCGGTTCGGTTCCCTCGGACAGCGAAAAAGATGGGAGGGGGTGGCTCGAGGGGGTGCTTGATCGGGTGCGTGCCCTTAACTCCCGGAAATTGAGGGCACTCCTGGGCTTTTTATGGGGGTTGTGCACGAATCCTGGGAATCGTGCAGGAGGTTAGCCCCGCGACACAACGCGGAGCTGGCCCGCCCCTAGAGCTGCTTCGTCATCACTTCCGGGTGGTGGTCTGACCAGGTGAAGCCGAAGGTCTCGTACACGTGCTGAGCACGGTCGTTGCCGGGCTCGACGTGGAGTGCGATGGTGGTGGCGCCTTGGGAGGCGGCGAGGTCGCAGGCTGCTTGGAGCAGGATGCGGCCGAGTTGGTGGCCGTGGGAGCGGTTCTCCACAGCAATGGACAGTTCGGGGATGTTAGGTCCGAGGTTGGCGTCGGTGTAATCATCCTCCGGTGCCCAGTAGCGTAGCCACACGCCACCGGCGGGGATGCGTTCTTCGTCGTAGGCGATGAATCCGCCGTCGCGTTCAGGGGACCATTTGTCCACGTACTCTTCGGGGCTTTGCATGGCGCCGATGCGGCTGCGGGATTCGTTGCCGAAGACATCGGCGAGGTATTCCAGGCGGCGTAGGTAGGTGCGGTCGGATTCGGTTGCTGGGACGAGCGTGAACTTCATAAAGAGTTAGTGGATCTCCAGTAGTACTGCGTTTTTGTTGACTTGTTCGCCTTGTTCAGCGGCCAGGCCCTTGACCGTGCCGGACTTGTGGGCCTTGACGGGGTTTTCCATTTTCATGGCTTCGAGGACGAGCAGGATGTCGCCTTCGTTGACGGTGTCGCCTTCAGCCACGTTGACCTTGACGACGGTGCCCTGCATCGGCGCCGGCACCGCATCGCCGGACAAGGCAGCGCCGGAGGAGCGGCGCTTCTTGGACTTGCGCTTCGCCCCGTTGCCGATGACGAGGGAGGCGGGGAGGGCAACTTCGATGCGGCGGCCGTCGATTTCAACGGCGTAGGTGCGCTTTGCCGGTTCGGAATCGGCAACGTCAATATCGTCGTCACTGTCCTGGTACGGCGGGATGGTGTTATTGAATTCTTCTTCGATCCAACGGGTGTACACGTCGAAGCGTTCGCCGTCACCGATGAAGGCTGGATCATTAAGAACAGCCAAGTGGAAAGGAATGACGGTGGGGAGGCCAGCGACATCGTACTCGGCGAGGGCGCGGCGGGCACGCTGGATGGCTTCGTCGCGGTCTTCACCGGTGACGATGAGCTTGGCCAGCATGGAGTCGAACTGGCCACCGACGACGTTGCCGGCGCGCACGCCGGAGTCGACGCGAATGCCGGCGCCAGCGGGTTCGACGTAACGGGTGATGGTGCCCGGTGCCGGCATGAAGTTCATGCCGGGGTCTTCGCCGTTGATGCGGAACTCAATGGCATGGCCACGTGGCTCCGGATCGGAGGTGAGACGCAGGGGCAGGTCGGAGGCGATGCGGAACTGTTCGCGGACGAGGTCGAGGCCAGCGGTTTCCTCGGTAACGGGGTGTTCCACCTGGAGGCGGGTGTTTACTTCGAGGAAGGAAACAAGACCGTCAGAGCCGTCAGCTTCCGGGGCACCGACGAGGTACTCCACGGTGCCAGCGCCGTAGTAGCCGGCTTCCTTCACAATCGCCTTGGCCGAGGAGTGGATGGCTTCACGCTGAGCATCGGAGAGGAACGGGGCGGGTGCTTCTTCCACGAGCTTTTGGAAGCGGCGCTGCAGGGTGCAGTCGCGGGTGCCAGCGACGATGACGTTGCCGTGCTTATCCGCAATGACCTGGGCCTCAACGTGGCGGGCGCGGTCAAGGTAGCGCTCGACGAAGCATTCGCTGCGACCGAAGGCGGCTACGGCTTCACGGGTGGCGGATTCGAAGAGTTCCGGGATTTCCTCGCGAGTGTGAGCGACCTTCATGCCGCGGCCACCGCCACCGAAGGCAGCCTTGATGGCTACGGGTAGGCCGTATTCGTCCGCAAAAGCCACAACCTCATCGGCGGTGCTCACAGGCTCTTTGGTGCCCGGGGCCATGGGTGCGCCAACCTTCTCGGCGATCTGGCGTGCTTCCACCTTGTCACCCAGCAGTGCGATGGCTTCAGGGGAGGGGCCGATCCAGGTCAGGCCTTCATCGATGACGCGTTGGGCAAAGTCAGCGTTCTCGGACAGGAAGCCGTAGCCCGGGTGGATAGCGTCCGCGCCCGATGCCTTGGCAGCACCGATGATCTTGTCAAAGTTCAGGTAGGAGTCAGCGGCGGTGGCGCCGCCGAGGGCAAACGCTTCGTCCGCAAGTTCGACGAAGGGCGCGTCAGTGTCCGGCTCGGCATAGACAGCCACGGAGGCGATACCAGCGTCCTTCGCTGCACGGATGACGCGGACGGCGATCTCACCGCGGTTAGCAACCAGAACTTTGCTGATGGTCAGGGCGTTGGACGCTGCGGACAATTCAAAAACTCCTCATCGAAAAATTTCGGGGACCTAGCTTAGGGTAGAGCACTGCTGCCCACATAAGAGGTATCGCACGCAAGGTCCGAAGAATTACAGCCCGCAGTGACGAGCCGGGGCCTAGTCCAATTCCCTTTCAATGGGCATGCGAACCATGTTGCCCCATTCCACCCAGGAGCCGTCATACAGTGCCACATCTTCGATGCCGAGCACGTTGCGAAGGATAAAGCACGTGTGTGCGGCAGCCTGCCCGGCACTGCAGTACGCGATGACAGACGGATTGTCCGTGTCCACGGTGCTCAGAGTGTGGGCATAAGCCTCAGCTATCGACGCCCGATCCTTCACCCGCCCATTCGGATACACCGACACACCCCACGGGTGATTAACCGCACCCGGGATGTGGCCGTGGCGTTGGACAGGGGAGGAGCAGTTGGGATCTGTCTGAGTGAGGTGCTCGACGCCGGAGTAGAACTCGGGCCCGCGTGCGTCGATAAGCAAGTGGTTTGTGGAACGCGAACGAACATCATCGACGAACGCACGGCGCGGCTTATCCTGCCGCTCCACCACCGGATAGTTACGGGACGGGTAATCCGGGACGGCGTAGGATGTGTCGCGTTCCTCGCCCATCCACGCGTCACGCCCACCGTCGAGGAGGCGCACGTCCGGGTGGCCGAAAAGCTCAAACACCCAGGCGGTGTAGGCAGCCCACCAGTTGTTGCGGTCACCGTAGATGACCACGGTGTCATCGCGGCCGATACCCTTAGAATCCATGAGCTTGGCAAAGGCTTCACCGTCGATGAAGTCCCGCACCGTCTGATCATTGAGGTCCCGGTGCCAGTCAATGCGCACCGCACCAGGGATGTGGCCGATATCGTAGAGGAACGCGTCCTCGTCCGACTCCACCACGCGGAGACCATCCGTGCCCAGGCGGGCCGACAGCCAGGAAGCCGACACGAATTTTTCCGGGTGTGCGAAATCCTGGAATTGGGCAAACGGATCGAATTCGATTCCCATGCGAGTGTCCTCCCAGTGGCGTGCTTACAGTCAATAGCCACCATACATGTGAAGGGCTACCCCCGAAGGTGGATTATGTGGCGTATCCCGGCTGTGAGGTTAATTACTAAACCGCTACCCGTGAGGGCAGGAAAGCCGGTTAGGCCTTAATCTCAAAAGTGGGTTTAATCCAAAATACTGAGCACTACTGAAAGGGATTCACTGTGCACAAGGCAATCGTCGTCTTCGAGGTCGAGGGTGGTTCTGACAAGTACTTCGATGGGCACCGCAAGGACACCATGCCCATTGTCAACGCCATCAAGGACAAGGGCTGGAACGCAGAGGTTGTGTTCTTCCGCCCCGAGTGGTCTGACGCAATCTTCGAGTATGTGTCCAACAACTTCGACGGCTACATCTCCCGCGTGAACCCGGGCAACATTCCGGGCGGTGAGAAGGGCTACTTCGACCTGCTCACCCGCTTGTCCGAGGCCGGTCTTGTAGGCATGTCCACCCCGGAGGAGATGGTCTCCTACGGTGCTAAGGATGCCCTGGTGAAGCTGAACAAGACCTCCCTGGTGCCGGAGGATACCGCCGCGTACTACGACGTCGAGTCCTTCCACAACACGTTCCCGACCTCCCTGTCCTACGGTGAGCGTGTGCTCAAGCAGAACCGTGGCTCCACCGGTTCCGGCATCTGGCGCGTCCGCCTGGCCGACGAAGCCCTGGCTGCCTCCGTCGAGCCCGGCACCGCCCTGCCGCTGGACACCAAGCTCAAGTGCACCGAGGCCGTGGACAACCACACCGAGGACCGCGAGCTCGGCGAGTTCATGGACTTCTGTGACCAGTACATCGTGGGCGACAACGGCATGCTCGTGGACATGCGCTTCATGCCACGCATTGTCGAGGGTGAGATCCGTATTCTGCTGGTCGGCCCGCACCCGGTTTTCGTGGTGCACAAGAAGCCGGCCGAGGGCGGCGATGCATTCTCCGCAACCCTGTTCTCCGGTGCGCAGTACACCTACCAGAAGCCGGAGGAGTGGCAGGAGCTCGTGGACATGTTCGCTGAGGCCCGCCCCGTCATCGCCGAGAACCTCGGTGGCGACAACATCCCGCTGATCTGGACCGCTGACTTCATGCTCGCGGACGACGATGAGACCGGTGAGGACACCTACGTTCTCGGCGAGATCAACTGCTCCTGCGTCGGCTTCACCTCCGAGCTGGACATGGGTATCCAGGAAATGGTTGCCGAGGAGGCCATCAAGCGCGTCGAGGAGAAGAACGCCTAAGCATTTGCTTATCGACGTTTAACCGCGCCGGACCAACTTTCGGGCCGGCGCGGTTTGCTGTCTAGTCGAGGAACTGCTCGACGCTAGCCGGGTCCGCGTCCGACAGCATTTGGCGGCAGCGGTCGTATTCGGCTTCATCTCCGATCTTCTTGGATGCCAGGGCCAGCATGGCGATAGCTTTGAGCACTGCCTGGTTCGGCTCGTGTGACGCGGGGACTGGGCCCCAGCCTTTCCACCCGTTCGCACGGAGGCGGTCAAGCGAACGGTGGTAGCCGGTGCGGGCGTAGGCGTAGGCAACGATCGGGTCACCATCGGCTAGCTCGTGCTCGGCCCGGGCAGCCCAGACAGCGGGGGAGTCCGGGTGAGCGATGGCGGTGGCGTTATCAAGCACATCGCTCCCCTGCGCCGGGTCCTCTGGCAGGTGAACCGGCGGGGGAGCGAGCATATCTTTGAATTCCATGGCCCCACGCTACCAACTCCAGCGAGGTGGTAGCGGGGAGCTGGGCGGGGTTTAGCGGTAGACCATGCCACCGTCGGTCAGGATGGCCTGGCCGGTGATGTAGTCCGAATCTTCCGAGGCGAGGAAGGACACAAGGTTGGCCACATCCTCTGGGGTCTGTGCGCGGCCAAGGGCGATGCTCTCCACGTTCTTCTCGTAGGTGGAGCCGAGCTCGGCGCCAGTCAGCTCGTGGAAGCGGCGGTCAATGTCTACCCACATGTCGGTGCCGACGATGCCCGGGCAGTACGCGTTGACGGTAATGCCGTCGCTGGCATATTCACGTGCAGCAACCTGGGTCAGCGCGCGCACCGCGAACTTGGAAGCGGAATAGGCGCCGAGAACGGGGAAGCCATCGTGACCAGCGATGGAGGAGGCGTTGATGATCTTGCCGCCGTGGCCGCGCTCCTTGAACTTGGCGGCGGCAGCCTGGATGCCCCACACAACGCTCTTGATGTTCACGTTGAACATAGCGTCCAGCTCTTCATCCGTGATCTCATCAATTGGCTGGACCTGTGCAATACCAGCATTGTTCACGATGATGTCAAAGCCACCTAGTTCATTTTCAGTGCGGTCGATGGCGGCGTAAACCTGGTCACGCTTGGACACGTCGGCCCCGATCGCGATTGCCTTGCGGCCAAGCTTTTCAATCTGGGAAACGGTGTCGGCGCAGTTCTCTTCCTTCAAATCGAGGACCGCCACATCCGCACCGTCCTGTGCAAGACGCAGGGCGATTGCCTGGCCAATACCGCGGGCTGCTCCAGTGACAAGGGCGACCTTGCCGTCGATAGCTTTCGTTGGCATATTGCTCTCCTTTTCGTACCGTGTGATTCTTCTGGCCGACAGTGCCGACCACGACCCACGGTACGTGGGAGAGGTGATTCTTTCAGGGCTCGTGCTACCAACTCACCGGAGCCGGTAGCACGTCCTGGTCTTATGCAGTGCTGCGGGAGGGGGAGATTAATCCGCTTCGAAATACAGCTGCTTGTTCACAAACTCATCCATGCCCAGCGGGCCAAGCTCACGGCCGAAACCAGAACGCTTCACACCACCGAAAGGAATCTCCTCGCCTTCGCCGGCTGGAGTGTTCACGTTGGACATACCAACCTCCAGCTGACGGGCGATGGCGCGAGCACGATCCTTGTCCTTGGAAAAGACAGCGCCACCGAGACCGTACTGGGTGTCGTTGGCCAGCTTCAGTGCCTCCTCATCAGAGGAGACCTTGAACACCAGGGCGATCGGACCGAAGAGCTCTTCGTAGAACACCGAGTTCTTGGTGTCCATATCGGTGAGCACTGCGGGAGCGTAGTAGGCGTTCTCACCCAGGCCGCCACCAGCCAACAGGGTTGCACCCTCCTTGACGGCGCGGGTGACCTGCTCATCCAGGCGCTCAGCTGCATCGCGGGAGGAAAGCGGGGAATAAACGTCGTTTTCGCCGGCTTCTTCCGGCGTACCCAGCGTGGCCTTCTCCGCCAGCTTCACCAGCTCACCCACGAACTCGTCGTAGATGTCATCCATGATGATCATGCGCTTGTTGCCATTGCAGACTTGGCCCATGTTGTACATGCGGACTTCCCACGCCAGCTCTGCGGCAGCCTTCACATCGTCAGAGTCCAAGAGTACGTAGGCATCATTACCGCCGAGCTCCAGAACCGCCTTCTTCAGGTTCTTGCCGGCAGTTGCGCCGACGGCTGCGCCAGCACGCTCCGAACCAGTGAGAGAAACACCCTGCACACGTGGGTCCTCAATCATCGTGGTGATCTGGTCGTGGGAGGCGTACACGTTCTGGTACACGCCAGCCGGCACACCCGCATCATCGAAGATTTTCTGGATTGCGGCAGAGGACTCCGGGCAGATCTCAGCATGCTTCAAAATGATCGTGTTGCCGTTCATCAGGTTTGGCGCGGCAAAACGAGCGACCTGGTAGTACGGGAAGTTCCACGGCATGATGCCCACCAGCGCACCCAGTGGGAGATGGCGGATGACGGCGGTGCCGCCGTTGTAGCTTTCGATCTTGCGGTCAGCAGCGAACTCTTCACCGTTGTTGGCGTAGTAACGGAAGATGTTGGCGGACAGCTCTACCTCGTCAATGGCGTGGGGGCGGGACTTGCCCATTTCGCGGCCGATGATGTCAACCAGGTCGTCCTTGCGTTCGTCGAAAAGCTCAGCGACACGCAGCACGTATTTCTTCCGCTCGGCGATATCGAGGGCGGCCCACTCCTTGAAGCTTTTCTCCGAGGCGGCGAGAACCTGCTGGATCTCATCATCGGTGGCGCCAGGGTACGTCGCGGTGATTTCACCGGTCGCCGGGTTTTCTACTCGGTAGGACAGATCTTTCTCAGCCATGATGTCTCCTTTGTTTGGGGAACCCAGTGCGGGTCCCGTATTGGGGTCAGTATGGGTCACATTGTGTGGTCTGCCTTTGCCCGTGGCTGCCAGTGTAGAGATGTTGCCACAGGAAAGCAGATGCTTAGACTGTCAAAACAGTATTCGTATCATCCTCCTCGGCTGTGACTCGTGGCAGAATCTCGCTACGGAAGAACTCCGGATGGCGCAGTCGTGTGAACAGCATGAGTACTACCCCGAGGAGCAGAATGCCCATGCCGAGGACAAAGACCGTGCCGACACCAAAGATCGAAGACCCAGAGCCGTAGGACGGGTCGATGGAATCAAATGCGGTGATGAAGAACATGGTCAACAGCATCGTTCCGCCGATCAGTGGAAACAGGAACCGGAAGAAGAAACCGCGGACAGAGTGGGTGATCTCCTTACGGAAGAACCACACGCAGGCAAATGCGGTGATGCCGTAGTAGAAGCAGATCATCAAACCCAGCGCAGTAATGGTGTCCCACAGCGCATTCTCGGAGGCGATCCTGGTTACTGCATAAAAACCACCGGCGGCAACGGCAGAAGCCACGGTGGCCACACCAGGGGTGCGGAACTTCGGGCTAATGTGTGCGAAAACCGCTGGCAGGGCCTTGTAGTACCCCATGGCCAGCAGCGTACGTGCCGGGCCGACGATGGTGGACTGCAGTGAGGCGAAAGAACTCGCCAGAACTGATATGGACATGAGGATGGCCCACGGGCCCATCACGGGGCCGGCGAGTGCCGCGAAAATGGATTCTTGGTTCTCCGGGTTGCCGGCACCGAGACCGGTATCACCAGTACCGGCCCACGCAACGACAGCGACGGCGGTGAGGATGTACACGGTGATGACCACCAGCACGGTGAGTGTGGCTGCCCGCCCCGGGGTGCGCTCTGGGTCCTTGGTTTCCTCATTCATGGTTAGGGTGACATCCCAGCCCCAGAACATGAAGATCGATAGGGAGATTCCTGCGGCGACAGTGGAAAAATCACCAATCGTCAGCGGGTTAAACCAGTCAGCTTCTACCGGGTGAAAGTCGTATCCGCCACCGTGGTACGCATTCCACAGTGCCATTCCGCCGAAGAGCACGAGGGTGAACAGCTGCAGAGCGACCAGGAAGTATTGGAGCTTCTCTGTGGATTCGAGGCCGCGGTAGGAAATGTAGGCGGCGACGGCTAGGAACACGATGGTGGTTGGGATGTTCACCCACAGATTGCGGGTGAGGTCCGCGAATGCGTCGTTGCCGGTGAGTTGCGCCAGCAGGATGTAGAAGAAGTCCACGGCTACGGCAGCCAGATTCGACAACACCAGGATGGTTGCTGTGATCAGGCCCCAGCCACCCATCCAGCCGACCCACGGGCCAAAAGCCTTGGTTGCCCAGGTGAACGAGGTACCGGAATCCGGAACACGGTTGTTCAGCTCGCGGTACGCGAAGGCGACGAGCAACATGGGGAAGAAGCCGAGCAGGAGGATCGCCGGGACGTGGTCGCCGACCTCAGAAATCGTGGGGCCGAGTCCCGAGGTCAAGGTGTAGGACGGAGCAATGCAGCTCACGCCAATGACGACGGCTCCAAGAAGGCCGACGCGACCAGCGATGAGTCCTTTTTCGCTTTGCGACGGCTGGTGTGCCAGCTCATTTGCCATTTTGCGTTTACTCATGCTGCCCCTCCTCATCGTCATCCTTCGGGCTTTGTGAAGGGGTGACAAGTAGCGGAATCGGAAGACTCCGCAGCACTTTAGCGGCGCGTGGCCCCATGAACATACGGCCAGCGGTGGCAAGCCGGGACGATCCCGCGAGCAGGATTTCGTCCTCACGCCACTCAAGTTCGGCCGCAGCCTCAGCGACAGATGTGCCGGTGACAATTTCGGTGGTGGCTAAACCTTCATCAACGAGGTGTTTTGCCTGTTCTGCAAGATATTCGTTGGCGTTAGCTTCGAGGTTTTCCAATACCGTCTCAGTGATCTCGTGCGGCATAGCTCCCGCATCCTCATCGGTGTGGAACGAGATCAAGCGCAGTTCGCTGTCGGTGTACTGTGCGGTGCGAATCGCCGTGGAAATCAACTGGCGTGAGCCAGCCAGGGTGCCGAACATGCACGACACCCGGCTGATCCGTTCAGGCGCTTGGTAGCGTGGCGGCGCAAGCGCAATCGGAATGGTTGATGAGTGCAAAAGAGCATTCGCCGAAACCCCAATGCTGAAGCGACGCAACAGGCCACCACCGCGGGTGCCCAAAATAATCAAGTCGCAACCCAGTTCCTTGGCGGTGCGGTGCAGTGAATTAGCTTCGTCCACACCGGAGACGACACGGCCGGTGGCCGTAATCCCCTCGGGGACTTTAGCCAACGCATTCTCAAGCCACGCGTTGAGCTTTCGGCTAATGATCGTCTCATGGGCAGTGAGGCGAGGATACGCACCTGAGTAGTTCTCTGAATGCGGAACCACCATGACGATCTCCAAGTCCGCGTCCCAGCTTCTGGCCAAGGCGATGCCAAGGTTCAAAGCATCAGAGCCCGCTGGAGTGGCAAGGTATCCGACCAGGATTTTCGACGGCCCACGGTCCGCAGGCTGCTGTGTTGGCTGGACCATGATCACCCTGCCTTAGTAATTAGCCAGAATGGCATTGGCAGCTCGCTCGCCCTGACGGACAGCGCCATCGACGTGCTGGTAGCCCTCATCAGCAATGTCGGAGCAAGCGAAGTGGATCGGGCCAACAGGTTGGTTCTGCAGGTGGCCCCAGCGGGACAGGCCACCCAGGTCGTAGCTGGTTGCGTACGCGCCGCGGGTCCACTCTTCAGCAGCCATATCGGAGAGGTAGAACGCGATTGGCTCCATGGTCTCCGGACCCAGGTAGTCCGCCATGGCGGAAAGGATGCGGTGCTTGCGCTCTTCTTCCGGCAGGTGCCACATTTCCTCGGCGTACACATCAGAAACGAATCCGACGAGGGTGCCGTAGGTATCTTCCTCACCAGCGGTACCGCCTGCAATGTTGGCGCCACGGTTGGTGTTGTCGTAGATCTCCTGGACCAGGCGTCCCCCACCGAAACCGGTGCCGGACAGGCCCTTCTCACGCCAGAACGGGGTTTCGTAAATAGCGTGAACCTTGATCACCAGGCCCATGGAGATGTGTTGGTGCGCGATGTGCAAGTCACGTGGCATCGCCGGGACGTAGGAGATGCGGTTGTACAGGTTTGGCGGGACAGCAATAACAACATTCTTGGCGTGGGCGATCACTTTGTCGGAGACGACTGTGACATCGCTCGGTTTACCGTTGTTCGGGACACCGTTGCGCACGTCTGGCTTAACGTTATTCAGGCTGTCCTCGGTGGACGGGTCCGGCTGTGCCCACTGGATCTCGCGGACCGGGGTGCCCAGGAAGACATCTTCACCGAGCTCCTTGGCCATGGTCTCGGAGACGGACATCATGCCACCTTCGACGCGGCGGTCAAGGATGAAGTCCTCGTCCACCAGGTTGGAGAAGGATCCGGCAGAAGCAGCCATGAGGACAGCCTGCAAGGCGGAGAAGGTGAAGGACGGCTTGGTCAGCATGCCGGATGCGACGTAGATGGAAACATTGTCAATTGCCTCCTCATCATCAGAGAGCTGCTCCAGCCAGTGGCGGAAGGAAATAGAGTCCAGCTCGGCAGCCTTCGGGTGAGCCCACGGCTCCTTGGCACCGATCTCGGCTGCAAGGTCATCGAGGATTTTGATCAGCTTGTCCATCTCGGCCTGTGTGGACTCGGAAGCGGGAAAGACTGGGCCCTCGTATTCGTGGCGCTCACCGTCCGGGGAGACGTAGATGGACTTGCCTTCGCGGTAGCGCTGGAAGGTGCTCAGGCCCAGCTCATCCACCAGGTCAATGAGGCGGGTCTGGTCTGGGGAGATCCACTGGCCACCAAGCTCAACAAAGTGATCAACACCGTTGGCGTCACGTACACGGCCGTTCCAGGTGCGACCGCCGACGCGCTCGCGTGCCTCGAGGACTGCGACGGACTTGCCGGCCTTAGTCAGCGTGCGTGCAGCCATGAGGCCTGCTGGGCCGGCTCCGACGATGACAACATCGCGCTCAATTTCATGTTTTGGTGCGCTAGAATTCATACTTCTACTCCTGTTTCAGGGCCGGTGGGTGCCGGCCATCACGGATATGAACGCCATTCATTAAATGGTGTGACCTAGCGTACATTTGTTTTGCTAATGAAGGAAGAGTCACATGGCAAAAGGGCGTGGCCGCCCCGCAGAATCTCTGGTCAGCGCCGAAAAAATTGGTGCAGCCGCGCTCTCCCTTAGCTCGGATAAGGGGTATCAAGCGCTGACCATGACTGCCGTTGCGAAGCGACTCAATGTGGCTCCGAGCGCCCTCTACAACCACATTTCGGGCAAAGAGGAAATGCTCTATTTGATACAGGACGCGGTGATGCAGCTTGTTGATGTTAGGCCGCTCGAACAAGCCATCGCTACAGGTTCGGGCTACCGCACGGCAGTAGAATCCTGGGCGCGTTCTTACCGCGATGTTTTTGCTGGGCACACCCCGTTGATCCCGCTTATTGCAGTGCAGCCCATTGGTGCTTCCCCGCGGACCCAAGAGATGTATGAGGTTGTTGCCCAAGCGCTCATCACTGCTGGATGCCCGCCTGCGCAGGTGATGGAACGCATCATTGCGCTTGAATCCTTCATTTATGGCTCAGCGTGGGACGTCCAAGCCCCAGCCGATCTTTTTGATCCCTGCGCGATTTCCCCTGAACATTCTGCGCTGCGTCAAGCAGCGGAAGCGATGAGTGGGTACAAAACAGCAAAAAAGGGCCAGCCTGACGCTAACCCTTATGCTGACCAACCTTTTGAGGTTGGTTTGAAAAATCTTCTGGACGGCATGGCCCTCGAATAGATTCTTGCTCCCCTAGATGTTGTTGCGGATTGCTTCCGCGAGAACACGCATGCCGTCACGCAGCAGCTCCTCCGGGATGACCAGGGATGGAAGCAGGCGCACGACGTTGCCGTCAAGGCCACAGGTGAGGATGAGTACGCCGGCGGCCTTACACTCGGCAGCGACCTTGGCCGTCAGCTCCGCATTCGGCTTACCATCCTTGGTTACGAGCTCGATGGCGATCATTGCGCCGCGGCCACGGATCTCCGCGATCTCATCCAGCTCAGTCAACGAGTCGAGTTCCTCGTGGATGATCTTGCCGATTTCCTTGGCGCGAAGAGCAAGATTGTGTTCTTTCATTTCCTCAATAGCAGCGACAGCAGCTGCGCAAGCCACCGGGTTACCACCGTAGGTACCGCCGAGGCCACCGGCCATCGGTGCATCCATGATCTCGGCGCGACCAGTCACAGCAGACAGTGGCATACCGCCGGCGATGCCCTTAGCGGTGGTGACTAGATCCGGCTCGATGCCATCAAAGCTGGAAGCGAACCATTCACCGGAGCGGCAGAAACCAGCCTGGATCTCGTCGGCAATGAACACCACGTTGTTAGCGCGGCACCAGTCCACAATTGCCGGGAGGAAGCCCTCTGCAGGCTCAATGAAGCCACCTTCGCCTTGAATCGGTTCGATGACCACGCAAGCGAGGTTCTCTGCGCCCACGTACTGCTCGAGGTAGCGGATGGTGCGCTCAGCAGCTTCCTCGCCCTTCAGGCCGTCGCGAAGCGGATAGGACATTGGGGCGCGGTAGACATCGCTGGCGAAGGGGCCGAAGGAGGACTTGTACGGCTTGTTCTTCGCGGTCATGGCCATGGTCAGGTTGGTGCGGCCGTGGTAGGCGTAATCGAAGACGGCAACACCTGCCTTACGGGTGTAGGAACGAGCGATCTTCACAGCGTTTTCCACTGCCTCAGCACCAGAGTTGAGCAGCACAGTACGCTTCTCAAAATCACCTGGGGTGAGCTCGTTGAGCAGTTCTGCAACTTGGAGGTAGCTCTCGTAGGGGCTCACCATGAAGCATGTGTGGGTGAAGTGGGTGGCCGCCTCAGCGACAGCGTTGACAACGCGCTTGTTGGAGGCGCCGACGGAGGTGACGGCGATGCCGGAGCAGAAGTCGATGAACGAGTTTCCGTCGGCATCGACAAGCACTCCGCCGTCGGCGTCAACGATGTAGCCAGGAAGGCCAGGGTTCATGGCTGCAGCGACGCTCGCTTTTCGACGTTTATCTAGCTCAGCACTAGCCGGGCCAGGAAGCTCAGTGTTGATGCGACGCTCCTGCGGGAGACGGTATTCAAGATCCTGCATGTGCGGGTTCCTTTCCGGTGAGATGTGCTGCCCGTGCCTGATGTGGGGCAGTGGTGATGGCAGTAGTATCCGTCCTCAGCCCACCCTCAAGGCAACCGACACCCTGTCCATATTTAATCTGCAACTTATACACTGTGTCCATGTCCGATGGTGTGGGTGCTGAAACACGTGGTGGAAGCGTTGAATGGCACGATACAACTGAGCTGCTGGACCTTGCATGGCTCTACGGAATCCGTGCTTTGCAGCTGTCTCCGATCGGGGAGCTGAAGCAGGGAAAATTTGGCTCGGTGCAGGCGAGTGAAATCGTCGAAACTGCAGAGTTCTTCAGACCCCACTCTGTCATTTTGACCCTCGGTCTTCGCATTGATCCATTCGATGAGCAGGCGATTGGTGAATATGTTGAACGCTTAAGCCAAGCTGAGGTGGCTGCGCTTGGTTTTGGTACCGGCCTTCATCATTCCGACGTGCCAGCAGCTTTGAAAAAAGCATGCGCTGCAGCTGAACTCCCCTTATTTGAAGTGCCCCGTAAAACCCCATTCGCTCTTATTTCCAAAGTGGTCGGTGGAGAGCATGCGCGGCTACAGGCGGCTGCGGCCAATGAGATCCTGGAGGCAGCTGAGGGGCTTAACCGTGCAGCTTGGAATGGGGGAGTAGATGCCCTAGTCGGGCGCACGCATAACGCAGTGGGGGCGGATGTTCTCATTGGGGATAGCTCCGGGCGCGTCATTTCCTCCGCACCAGCTCAGCCCACCGAACGCGCATTGAAAGCCTTGCGTTTAGCTATCACTGATGGAGGACGCAGTCGCGCGTATCGCGCTGAGAACCGCATGATCATTGTCCAACGCATGCGAGCACTGGGTGGGAAATACTACGTGGCTGTTGTGGATTCACCTCATGCTTTGCCGCCACTGTCGCGCAGCGCGATTAAACACTTCGTCGGTTTGGCTGAAATCGTTTTGCGTGACCCTCCTGCTCTGCGCAGCGCAGAAACACAACTGCGTGGTGCCGCTTTGGAGCTGTTTCTATCGGACCCGACAACGGAACCTGCAGTTGAACGATTGTTGGATGGCGCTGCCGACGCAGATGGGATGGTGGTGCCGGTAGCGATCGTCGCTGCGAACAAAGCCGCTTCTTCACGTGCGTTGACCAGGCTCGACGAAGGGCTAGGGCTAGGGCAACAACCCCTCGCGTATATGCGGACCGCCCCCGATGGATTTGTTTTCCTGTCGCGCACCCCCATGACCGGCGAAGTTGCGAGTGAGCTCTTTGGTTCTTTTGCCACCCGGTTACGTGTTTTGTCGGGGAGGAGATCACCATGGCGGGATCTCACCAGTGATGAGCTGACGTATCTTGTTGATCGCGCGCGTGCCCTGCCTCCTGGAACCGTGGACGAGTATGTTCCGCGGAGGCTCGACTGGGCTGAAGAGGAGACGGTACACACCGCACTGTCACGCCGATACCGTGAAGTGTTGGCGCCATTGGCTGAGGATGATCCGGCGTTACTCGAGGCAGTCCAGGCTTTTCTCCTCCACGGCTGCGAGTTCCGGGCCGCGGCGGAGTCATTGGGCGTTCACCGACATACGCTCAAAGCGAGGATCGATCGTGCAGAGCAGCGCTACGGGTTGCCACTAGACGATCCTTTGGGGCGAGCTGAGCTCCTCGTCCTGCTGAGCATTGATGCGCCCGAGGTCTAGCACAACGATCTTCAGCGCACAATGCCCCCTAACTGGGGGAGACGGTGCCGCGTGCACCGAAAACAGCCAGGAGGTATAGCGTTGCGCATAGAGGAAGCTGGCCTGACAGTCAGCTGAAGTAACAACAAAGAACAAACAAGGAAGGCATGATCATGGCTGAGACCAAGGGTTCTGTGGACACCACCACGTTGCTCAATTCCCTACCCACTGGGTTGTTTATCGGTGGGCAGTGGCGCCAGGCGTCAAGCGGCGAATCGTTTGAGGTGTGTAACCCCGCCACGGGTGACGTGCTGGCCACTCTTTCTTCCGCTAACAGCGCTGATGCCGTGGCTGCACTGGATGCTGCGTCGAAAGTTCAAAAGGAGTGGGCGCGTACATCAGCTCGCGAGCGCAGCGAGATCCTCACTCGCGCCTACCAGCTGGTCACTGAGCGTTCTGAAGAATTCGCCACGCTCATGACTTTGGAGATGGGCAAGCCCCTCGCGGAGGCGCGTGGGGAGGTGAAGTACGGGGCTGAGTACTTGCGCTGGTTCGCGGAAGAGACCGTCCGCCAGTACGGCCACACTCAGGAAGTGCCGGAAGGTGGCATCCGCATGGTTACTCGCCGTAAGCCGGTTGGCCCGTGTTTGCTCATCACTCCGTGGAATTTCCCGCTGGCCATGGCTACCCGCAAGGTCGCTCCGGCTGTCGCTGCTGGCTGCACGATGGTGTTGAAGCCCGCTGAGCTGACCCCGTTGACCACCCAGTATTTTGCGCAGACCATGGTTGAGGCTGGCCTGCCGGCTGGCGTGCTCAACGTCGTCTGTGGCACTGACCCGGCGGCGATCTCCGAACCGCTTATTGCTGATCCGCGCCTGCGCAAGGTGTCCTTCACCGGTTCCACTGCTGTGGGCAAGATCCTGATGAAGCAGGCGGCAGACAGTGTCCTGCGCACCTCGATGGAGTTGGGTGGTAACGCTCCATTCATCGTGTTCGAGGATGCAGACATCGACCAGGCAGTCGCTGGCGCAATGGCCGCGAAGATGCGCAATATCGGTGAGGCCTGCACCGCTGCGAACCGCTTCCTCATTCACTCCGAGGTTGTTGAGGAGTTCACCGAGAAACTGGTCAAGGCCATGGAAGCGCTCACCGTGGGCAACGGTATGGACGATGGCGTCGATGTTGGCCCACTGATCGAAGAGAAGGCGCGCCAGAATGTAGCAAGCCTTGTCGACGACGCGAAGCGCAACGGTGCCGAGGTCCTCACCGGCGGTAACGCTATCGAGGGTGATGGTTTCTTCTTCCAGCCGACCGTTCTGCGTGGTGCCAGTACTGATTCGCGGATCTTCCAGGAGGAGATCTTCGGTCCAGTTGCGTCCATCTACGAATTCACTGATGAGGATGAGGCCATTGAGCTGGCTAACTCCACCCCGTATGGCCTGGCATCCTACGTGTTCTCGGAGGACCCTGACCGTTTGTGGCGCCTGGCGGATGGCTTGGAATTCGGCATCGTTGGCTACAACGCCGGTGTCGTGTCCAACGCGGCGGTTCCCTTCGGCGGCGTGAAGCACTCCGGTTTGGGCCGTGAGGGCGGTGCCGAGGGAATCGATGAATACACCGAAGTGCAGTACATCGGTGTGCGTGACCCATACGCCAATAAGTAGTTTTACCTGCGCTTCCGTTCGTATATAGCTGGGTGGGGGACCGGGGTACCGCCGGAGTTTGTGATACTCTGTGCGTGGCCCCGGTCTATCGGTTGATAGATTCACCCCTATGTCATCGACTGATTCAACACCTGCGCCGTTGCGCGACCATCATGCAGATCCCGCCCGGGCAACTAGCCATGCACTTGGTTTTGGGCAGGGAGTAGCCCTGATCTTTGGCACCAATATCGGTGCCGGTATTCTTTCCCTCCCGTACGCTGCCCGCAATGGCGGGTTCCTCGCTTTGGTGGTGGCGCTTGCAATCGCGGGAACACTTACCACCATTTCCATGTTGTATGTGGCGGAAGTGTCTCTACGCACAAAGGAGCCACTCCAGCTTTCCGGCTTGGCGGAACGCTACCTGGGCCAAGCAGGTCGTTTCCTCGTCTTCGCCGCCATTGTGATTAACAGCATTGGTGCGTTGATCGCCTACGCCTCTGGTTCCGGTCAGCTGATGCATAACCTGTTTGGCTTGCCACCACTGGCAGGCACGCTCATCTTCTACACGCTGGGCTCTTACATCATGTGGAAGGGCCTCCAGGCAACTGGTTTTACCGAAGGCCTGATTACGAGTGGCATGGCCGTGATCATCTTTACCCTGGTGACCTGGACCATGGTGGGTCCCGGCATTGAACTGTCCAACCTGTGGGTGCTTAAGCCCTACTTCATCATTCCGATTATGAACCTGGCTGTGTTTACCTTCTTGGCGCAGTACGTTGTTCCGGAGATGGCCCGCGGTATGGCTGAAACGAAGCCGGAGGCACTGCCGAAGGCGATTATCGCCGGCATGGGCATCACCGCTTTCACTTTGGCTGCTGTTCCTTTCGCGGCACTGGGCCTACTTGGCACCGATGTGACTGAAGTGGTCACCATTGCCTGGGGCGAGAAACTGGGCACGGTTGCGTACTACATGGCCAACTTGTTTGCCCTGCTGGCCATGTTCACCTCGTTTTTGGCCATCGGTTTCACCGCGATGCGCAATGTTTTGGATATCTTCCACTGGCCAGAGGACGGATGGCAGCGCGTGGCGGCAACAGCACTCACCGTCCTGCCTCCACTGCTCATTGCTCTGGCGGGCCTTGGTGGCTTCGTTTCAGCACTCACGTACGCGGGTGGTTTTGCCGGGGCGATCATGTCCGTCGTACCGGTGCTGTTGTTACATCGTGCCCGTAAATCAGGCGACCAAGTACCGGTGTGGCAGGTCCGCGGTGTGGATCACGTGGGTATCCAAGCCACGATCATCGTGGTGTACGTAGCCGCGTTCATCTACTCGGTGGTGTCCTTGCTGGGATTTGTCCCGGCAGGGTGGGCCTAACCCCCGAAGGGGGTTAGCCCTTCACACCACCAGCGGTTAACCCGGAGACGATCCGGCGCTGGAACACCAGCACCATGAGGATCAGCGGCACGGTGACCAGGGAGCCAGCAGCCATGATGGCGGCGTAGGGGTACTCGAAGGCGCTGGGCCCGGAGAACCTTGCGATAGCCACCGTCACCGGCTCCGTTGCGTTGGTAGACAGCTGACGGGCCAGCATGAACTCGTTCCAGGTGGCAATGAAAGCGATGATCGCTGTGGTGAAAATACCGGGTGCTGCCAGCGGCAGCAGGACGAGGCGGAAGGCTTGGCCACGCGTAGCGCCGTCCACACGAGCGGCCTCCTCTAGCTCCCACGGCAACTGGCGTAGGAAAGAGATGAGCGTGTACACCGTTAGCGGCAGCGCGAAGGAAATATTCGGGATGATCATGGCGCGGTAGGTACCAATCCACCCTAGATCGCCGAAAAGCTGGAACAGCGGAGTGACCAAGGCAATGCCGGGGAACATCGACGCTGCCAGGATGATGCCGGTGACAAGGCCTTTGCCCCGGAAGTTCAGGCGTGCCAGAGCGTAGCCGGTGAACACACCCACAATGACGGCCAACGCGGTGGTGACCAGGGAGATGATCAGGGAGTTCCCAATCGCACCTAAGAAGTCATTGCCCTTGTCCGTGGCCAAGGCGTCACGGAAGTTCTCCATGGTCACGTGCGTGGGCCAGGGAGTGGTGTCAAAGGTGTGCTTCTTGTCCCGCAGCGCGGTGACCAGCATCCAGTAGAACGGGGCCAGGCCCCAAACGAGGATGAACAGCACGCCCAAGACGTGGCCGATGGATCCAAGACGTTTCTTCATCGTGCGACCTCCACTGCTGAAGCTGCCTGAGCTGCTTTCTTCGCCTGACGCTTCTCTATCCGCCGCTGCCTGCGGGACCGCGTTTCCTCACCACCGACATCCGCGCCGCCAAACCGGACCAGGAGGAAGGCGACGGTGAAGATGAGCAGGAAGATCAACGTCGACAAGGCGGATGCTGAGTTGAAGTTGTTCTGGCGCATGTCTTCGACGACGAGCTGCGAGATGGTGGCGGTAGGGGAGTTGGAGGAGCCGGAGATCATGATGACGGGCAGGTCATACATGCGCAGCGCGTCGAGGGTGCGGAAGAGGATGGCCACCATGAGGGTAGGGCGGATGAGCGGCAGGGTGATGCGGGTGAAGGTCTGCCACGCAGACGCGCCGTCGACGCGGGCGGCCTCGTAGACATCCTTGGGTACCATCTGCAGACCAGCGAGGATGAGCAGCGCCACGAATGGCGTGGTCTTCCACACGTCCGCGATGATGACGGCGATGCGCGCCGCCCACGGATCGGTGGTCCACGCGATGGACTGGCCGAGCAGGGAATTAACAATGCCGTTTGGCGCGAACATGAACTGCCACAGTTTCGCCGTCACAGCCGTGGGGATCGCCCACGGGATGAGTACCGCCGCGCGCACGAGGGCTCGCACGCGGGAGGGGTGGTTCATGATCAGCGCCATGACCATGCCCAGCACGGCCTCTAGCGAAACGGTGACCACGGTGAAGAACAACGTGATGCCCAGTGCCGGCCAGAAATCCGTGGCCAGCACGCCCGGCGGACAATCACCGACGGTGCCCGCGGGGCTCATGCAGCGGTTCTGGATCCAGTACAGGTAGTTGTCCAGTCCCGCGAAGCCACCGTCGACGAACACGCCGGTTGACGGATCAAGGTGCCGGTTTGCCTGGAACGACAGCCAGATTGCGCGCACGATGGGGTAGCCAATAACAATCGCCAGCACAATCAATGCAGGCGCAACAAGAGCATACGCTTTGCCGGCATCGCTGCGGGCGCGTTGCTTAACGACGTTGCTCATCCACTCTCCTAACCTCCAACCCCAACCTGGGCGAGCGTACTATGCGGGCGTAAAAAACGGCAGAGCCGCAGCCGGTGTGAAAACCGCTGCGGCCCTATCCTTATCTTTCTCATTTCCCCCTAGCTTCCTAGTGGAAGCTGGGGAAATCCTATTGTGCTGCCTGCTTGATGGCGGCAGCCATGTCCTTCGTTGCATCGTCGACGCTCTTGCCTGCAGTCAGAGCTGCGTAAGCGTTGTCCTGGATTGCCTTAGAGATAGCCGGGTAGAACGGGGAGACCGGACGCGGCTGAGCGTTCTCCAGGGACTCCTTGAGAACCGGCAGATACGGGTGCTCCTTAATCAGGTCAGCATCGTCGTAAATGGAGGCCAGAACCGGCGGGAAGGAAGCCTTAGCAAAGGAGAGCTGGTTTTCCTCATTGATGATGAACTCGATGAAGTCCTTGGCCGTTGCCTTGTGCTTGGAGTTCACGTTGATGCCGTTGTTGTAGCCACCCAGGGTGGACACGCCGACACCGTTCTCGCCGACGAGTGGCTGAACCTCAAAGTTGAGGCCTGCCTCCACAGCGTTGGTGTACATGTACGGCCAGTTGATGGCCAGGGCGGTGTTGCCCTCGGTGAAAGCGAGGTTGGTCTCCTCCTCGGTTGCGGCGGTGGAGCCCTTGGCGATGGTGCCGTCCTCGTATGCGTCGACAAGCGCCTGGAGACCAGCCTTTGCCTCAGCGGACTCGACGGTCGGCTCACCGTTGTCATCGATGACGGTGCCGCCCCAGCCGTTGATGAAGCCCAGGGTGTTCACCGTCAGGCCCTCGTACTGCTTGAGCTGGGTGGTCAGGCAGTCACCCTCCACAGCCTCACACGCGGACTTGATGTCGGCGAAGGTGTCCGGCTTGGACGGAACCTTGTCCACGTTGCGGAACAGCAGCTGGCCGTTGGTGTTCTGCGGCAGCGCGTAGAGCGTGCCGTTGTAGGTGGCGGAATCAACCGTTGTCTGCAGCAGCTTGGAGGTGTCCACCGCGTAGTCGCCCTCGAGCGGCTCCAGCCACTGGTTAGCGGCGAAGTCAGCGGTCCACACAACGTCCAGAGCCATCACGTCATAGTCAGAGTTACCGGCCTGGAGGGACTGCACGAGGGTATCGCGCTGGTCATCAGCCTCACCGGCCAGCTCCTTCAGAGTCACCTGCTCATCCGGGTGCTCCTTGTTCCAGGCCTCAATGATCGGGGTGATCTTATCCGTGTCATTACGGCCCATGGCAAAAGTGATCGGGCCACGGTCAGCGCCGGAAGCCTGAGAGTCCGAGCCACCGGCGTCATCCGAGCACGCGGTCAGTGCAGTAGCGGACAGTGCGATGGCGCACAGAGCGGCGCCAGTCCTACGGGTTGCGTGAATATTCATGCATTGGCCTTTCAGATAGGAGGTTTCAGTAGATCTTAAAGAAAATGTGTCTTGAAACTGCCGATTCCACGTTTCTCATGCCCATTTCCCTATAAAACCAGCCATAATCACCCCCGAGGCGGGGGTTTCGATGTTGGTTTAAGTCCGTCTCGCCCCCGTTCAGGTGATGCTTTTCGACGTCCCTCCCAGCCCCCACTCCCACCTAATAATGCCAGCGCGCCCCACACCTGGCACTATGGCAATGGCTATTAGTGTTCTAATGGTTTTCTTACATATCGCCGAGACGAGAAAGATGAAGGACCGACGAATTCATGTCCACCCCATTTGATGAGAACAACAGCGCGTCTAACAACACCGGCGCTGATGCGAACCCGTCCAACTCCACGTGGCAGATGACTCCGCCGTCATCGTCTGCGTCTGATCCGACTGCCGCGAATGCTCCGTACGGCCAGCAGGCATACGGTGCGCAGTACGGCCAGTACCAACAGCAGGGGTACCAGCAGCAGGGGTACCAGCAGCAGGGCTACTATCCGGGCCAGCCAGATCAGCTGGGACAGCCGTTGCAGGCCGGATCAACCAAGAACCCGAACAGCTTCTTTGGAAAGCTGTTTGATCTGTCCTTCAAGCGCTTTGTCACCCTGGACAGCGCCCGGGTCATCTACATCCTTGCGCTCGTTCTCATTGGGTTGTTCTGGCTCGTTGGCCTCTTCTTCGCCTTTGGCTCGATGTTGGGGCTCAGCCAGCAAGGTTCGACAGGCGCCGGCATCTTCTTCCTGTTCATGTACTTGATCTTGGGTACATTCTGGAGCTTCATCCAGGTCGTTTTCGCCCGCCTTGGCATTGAGGCACTGGTGAATCTGTACCGGACCGCTGAAAACACCACCGAGCTCGTGGAGCAAGGCAAGGCTGACAGCGAGAAGGACGGTCAGGAGGACACCGAGTAAACCTTCGTGTAAGCCTTCGCGCTGAAACGCTGAAGCTAGGCCGCGCCGGGTGCCCAATGTGGGGTTCGGTGCGGTTTTCTTTGTGGTGCCAGCAGGAGCACCCGCCTGGATTGCCTCCAATCTGGTCTCGCTGCACGCTAAAACCCGCTATCTAGATCCCGCTATTCATCCCTTTTGGGCCGAATAGCTGGTACTAGGTAGCGGGTTCTAACTATTGGGTTCTAAGGGTTAGACACCCCAGAGATCGGAGGCGTTCACGCCAAAGGAATACAGCGCTCGGCGCAGCAGGGGCAGGGACAGGCCGATGACGCTGGTCTGGTCGCCTTCGATGGAATCAATGAACCAGCCGCCGAGGGCTTCCAAGGTGAAAGCGCCGGCGCACTGGAGGGGTTCGCCTGATCGGGCGTAGGCCTCGATGTCTGCATCGGAGACATCACCAAAGTGGATGCGGGTGGACACGGTGTCCACAACCCAGGTCCCGTTGAAACCGATCGCGTGGCCGGTGACCAGCTCAGCGGTGCGGCCACGTTGGGCCTGCCAACGGCGGATGGTTTCCTCAACGGTGTGGGGTTTGCCTTGGAGAGTGCCGCCAAGAAGCAGCATGGAATCACACCCCACCACGATGTCATCGGGGTAGTTCGGAGCCACGGCATCGGCCTTTGCGCGGGCGAGGGTAGTCACGGTGGTGGAGGGGGAGGCGCCACCAAGGGAGGCGATGATCGCGTCCTCATCCACGTGCGCCGGGTGCTGCAGTGGCTCCACACCGGCGTTGCGCAGAATCATCAAACGCGATGGAGACTGGGAAGCAAGAACCAGGCGCATGAGAACTGAACGACAACCGAATTAGAACAAGGTCTGCGAGTTAAACGCGGACGGGTTGAACACCACGGGGTCGTGGTTGCGCGGGGCGGGACGGCCCCACAGGTTGCGGTGACCACCGCCGGTGCGGGACTTGGCTTCCTGCTGCAGGTCCGTGAGCACCTGGGTCAGCGCGGCAAGTTCTTCCTCGGTGGGGTTGCCCTTCACCACCGTGAATAGGGGATTAGTCATGCTAGCTCCTTAGCCTCCTTACAGCGGAATGTTGCCATGCTTCTTCGGAATGGCGTAGACCACCTTGCGTTCAAGGAGGCGCAGCGCTTCGGTGACGTTTGCGCGGGTCTGGGATGGCTCGATCACAGCGTCAACGAGGCCACGTTCCGTAGCCACGTAGGGGGTCAGGTGGGTGGTGGCGTATTCGTCCGCGTCGACGCCGAGTTGTTCGGCGGCCGTAGTGGCGTCGGCAAGCGCGATCTGCGCGGTCGGCCATGCAAAGACCATGTCTGCGCCCAAGTCCTTTGAACCCATGACCACGTAGGACGGGCCGATAGCGCGGCGGAGGATCACGGTGATCTTGCCCACCTGGGCCTCGGCGTAGGCGAAGGCAAGGCCGGCGCCATGCTTTGCGGAGGCGAGGTGCTCTTCCTCCTCAGACGGGAAGAAACCAGGGGAGTCGACGAATTCAACGATGGGCAGGTTGAAGGAATCACACACGCGGATGAAGGACGCGGCCTTCGTTGCGGCTGCGTGGTCCAGGCAGCCAGCCAGCACGCTCGGCTGGTTAGCCACGATGCCCACCGCGCGACCAGAGATGTGCGCGAAGCCGGTGACGACATTGTCGGCGTAACCACGGCTGAGTTCTGTCAGACCCTTGTCGGTGATGCGGTTGATCACGTCGCGGACATCGTAGGAAGCAGCGATGCTATCCGGGATGAAGGTATCCAGGTCAGTGGTGTCCGGCTCCGTCGTGTTTTCGTTCAGGGGGGATGCTGCGCGGTTGTTCTCGGGCAGGAAAGCCACCAGGTCACGTACGGTCTGAACCGCCTCAAGGTCAGTCGGTGCGGTCAGGTGCGCCATGCCGGTGATCTGGGAGTGCACATCGGTGCTACCCAGGGACTTCGCGGTTGCTACGCGGCGCGTCACCTTGGTCACCGCGGACACGGAGGTCAGATGCATCGTGGCGGTTTTCACCATGACGGTGAGATCGCTCAACGGCACTAGCAGTGCCGGCAGGGATGCCACTTCACCAGCGACGATGGAGATCTGCGGCACAACGCCGGAAGCCTCCGTCGCCTTGCGCAGAATGCGCGCGGACATCGCGGCGGTCACCACACCTTCTTGCAGGCGCGCACCCGTCGAATCATGGATCGCAATGACAGGCACACCCGTCTTAATCGCCAGGTCGTAGATCTTCAGGATCTTCTCGGCGTACACCTCACCCAACTGGCCGTTGAAAATGGAGGAGTCGTGGGCGTAGACGGTGACCCGTCGGCCGTCGATAAGCCCGTAGCCCGTCACAACACCATCGGTGGTCGGCTTGATGCGATCCAAGCCGTAATCCTCCACGCGGTGACGCGCAAGCGCATCCGTTTCCACGAAAGTGTCTGTATCCAGCAACGCCTCAATGCGCTGGCGGGCTGTTGAAATACCCTTTTCACCTGCGGCGCGGGCGGCTTCGCTGCCCATCGGCTCACGTGCCTCCGCCAAACGGTTACGTAGATCTGCAATCTTTCCGGCGGTGGTGGTCATGTCGGGTTTCTTATCGGTCATAGCGCCTCAGTCTACGGGTTAGCTGTGAATAGATCAGGTCCTACACGGCCTATCGGTCCGCGCGTCCGCGATGTTTCGCCGGATGCTTATCGACGAGTCTTGGTCTACGGGGCGTCCAAATTCCCCATCAACGGGTCAGCTCACTTTTGCCCTAGATCAAAAGCTGTGACTCCGGAGAGGCTTGTTGGATCAAGGCGCGTGGTGATGCCGACTCGGTTCCAAGCGTTGATGGTGACAATAGCCATGAGGAGATCCCGCGCGCCCTTCTCACCATGCAGTTCCTCCACGCGCTCCCAAAGCGAATCAGGGACAGATTCCTCGCCGTGGATCTTGGTTACAGCATCTGTGAGCTCAAGTGCTGCACGTTCCTTCTCAGAAAAAGCGTCCGGAAAGTCAGTCCAGTTCTCGGTCTGGGTGATTTTGTCTTCTGTCCAACCGCCCTTTCGCGCATCACGACGATGCATTGCCAGGCAATAAACGCATTGGTTCAGAGCAGAAGCCCGAAGTTGCACAAGGTGGGAGAAGTCCTTTGCCACACGTGCGCGAACGTATGTTTCCAGTCCGAGCATGGGGGCGTAAGCGACCTTTGGAATAGGTTTCCGTTTATGTGTTGCCATGGGGGCGATTCTACGCTTCTCGGAGTTAGTTGGGCTGGCCCACGATTACCCATCATGCCCCAACAAGAACTTCGCATGCTGGTCGTTCCAGCGCGCACTGAATTCACTGCCGTTGCCGCTGACCGGCACCATAGACCCGTCACGTGGCTCGATGGTGGCGGTGAAGTGCGCGGTGATGCCTTCGGCGGTGGAGCGTGTGCGCTCACCCCAGATGAACTCGACGGCGCCGTCGGGGTTGGTGGTGACGCTTTCGACGCGGGTGAATAAGGTCATGTCGTCGACTGGTTCGCCATGGACATAGAAGGCAACACCGTCCGTCATGGATGCGCCAGTGTGTGCCGGGCGCTCCGCATCGCCGAGGCCACCGCGGAAGATGATCCAGCTAATCGGTGCGCACGGGTCGTAGTGGTTCTCAATGTCGTTGATCCAGAAGTTGTTGTCCTCCCAATCCCGCGCCGGCATGCGTCCAGGGGACTCGTGGTCCGGGTACTGCTCCTGTGGGTCCTTGGGCAGCGAAGAACACTTCTTGTCCGGTGCCGGCTTTTCCTCCGACGAGGGCTGCGCACTGCTGGATTGCGTCGACGCACCCTCATCTGCGGCAGCAACGGTGGTCATCGCGGATTCGTTGAGGGACTCCCCAGACGAGGAACAACCAGTGAGCACACCTCCTGCCAGCACAGTTGAAAGAGCCAGGGCAGCAACTCGGAGATGGGACTTCATGCCCCAACAGTGTAGTGGTGTGTTTGCAACCCTGAACCGGCTCAGAAACCCCACTCCGCGAACACATCCTTGACCACCGGGTGGCTACCGAACTCGGCTTTCAGTGCGCCTACCTGAAAGCCCCAGTAAGCATCGGTGTCCGGCGAGCCGGATACTTCCTTTGCTTTTTTCTTCAGTGTGAGCATCCGGTCCATCAAGCAGTTGAGCGTTGCACGCGTTGCCGGCATGTTCTCCTGGGCCAGGGCTCGGGATATCTGCTCCCGGATGTGCGTAAAGATCACGCCGAATGCCCACTCCGGGTCATACACCAGACCGACGTGTTCTGCGAAGTGGGCAGCCATGGATGTGCTGGGGGAGGCGGTGGTGATGAGGGTAAAGCCGACGTCGAAAAGCTTGAAATACGTTGCTGCCAGCAACATGTAATCCGGGTTGGTGGCGGCTTCCTCCACGGATTGCAGCACGAACATGGCTTCAGCAAAGTCCATGTCCGGGAGCCGGATGTAGTCGAGGAAACTCTCGATGCTCACGTCTTTCTCAAACCAGTAGCGGTGATACATCCGCGTACCGTCCGCACCGAAGTACTTCGCCGCCGCGGCGTACAGGACCTCCGGTGTGAGCTCCACCGGATCCGCACTATCCAGTGCCGCTGTGACAAGCTTCTCGGCGCCCAGATCCATCCCGTTGCGCTGATAAAACAACAGCAGTGCGTCATAGTTGCCGTACTCCGCGCACAGCCGCTTGACCTCCTGCATGTTGTTGCGCAGCAGGGCCACGTCGATCTCCAGAGGCAGGACATTCTCCGGATGCCGGGGACAGCGTGTGTGGGCTTTGGTGATGATGACATCAAGATCCTCATCTTCAAGCAGCTCTGCATAGTCCGCGAGATGCGGGCGTAGGTAACCGCCGGGGACCAAGAATATGTCCACGATCCAATCGACCAGAAGCTTTGTCGGCGGCTGGGTATCATGCGCGATGACCACGTGGTGCTGATACAGCTTCTCCAGCGCAACCACCACGCTCCCGACGGGATAAGTGATGCGATGTGTCCACGCGATAGCGTCAAAGATGAGACTCTCCAACGAACACAGGAGCTTGAGCTTGTCATTCTGGAAGTCCGTTGCATCAGCATGACTACGGATCACATTTCCCGCGTTCTCCAAGTTGTGCGCAGCCTCTTCCACTTTCTTTTCGGTATAGGCCACGTCGAACAGGAATTTGGCAAACTTCATCTCATCTTGCACCGCTTCCATCGCGGGCAACGGCTGCGAAGAAAATGGCAGAACATACTTGGTTACCGTGGGCTCAGCCAGCGGATTCTCATGCCGCAGTGCGTTGATCACATCCACCAGATCCTGCTTGCTCATGATCTCCAGCGTGCTGGTGACCACATCCTTGGTATCCACCACCACATCGTCATAGCGCCTGGTCGCATCAACCTCGTACTCTTCTTCGGCTTCCCCAACCAGCTTGGCAGTCAGCGGCCACTCGGGGTGCCACATCATCTGCAACGCCACCGCCACCGCGTGCTTGCACCAAACCCGTGGTACCGGGCACGTGCAGTGCACATTGAGACGATCCGCCACCATGGCACCGTCATCGGCTACCAGCTCAAACCGCACCACCCACACACCTGTGCCTAACACCTGCGCGGTAAAGGTTGACTCCGTTCGCACCAACGGCGTCATCTCCATGTCCAAGATCTCATCAGCACATATGAAGCTCTTCACATCAGCCAGTGCTGCCACGCCCGCCTCGCCCAGGGCCTGAATATGCTCCACCACGTTTTCTCTCATGCCCTCACGCTACAACGCGGGTGCGACATAGGTGGGCTGAGCTGCTCGAACGGGTGTGCGTTGCTTATCGACGGGTCAGTTCTTGGATGCGCTATCCCTGCAGCAGCTCGCGGAGGCTCTTGCGCGCCCGGTGCACGCGGACTTTGGTGGCGGAAAGTGAGGAGCCTTGGTGCTCGGCGATTTCGGCCAGGGTGAGGCCACCGATTTCGGCGAGGATGAGGGCTTCGCGGGAGTCTGCGGGGAGCGAGGCCAAGGCTGTACTCAACGCGTCATTATCCGCGATGGATTGCTCAAACTCGGCGAGGGGATCGGCGATCTCGAAGGAGGGGGAGTCCTCCGACTCGGAGTCGCGCGGTGCGTCGAGGGAGATCGTGGGTTTGCGGCGGCGCACAACCTCCAAGGAAGTGTTGGAGGCAATGCGGTAGATCCAGGTGGCAAAACCGGAATCACCGCGGAACGTAGGCAGGTTCTTCCATGCCAGGTACAGTGCCGCGGTGAATGCGTCCTCCGCATCGTGGTGGTTGGTGGTGATGCGGAGGCAGAGGTTGAAAAGTTTTCCTTCGTGCAGCTTCACCAGTTTGGCAAAGGCAGACTCATCGCCACCTTTAGCGTTTTGGAGAAGCTGGGACTCGGACATGTTTACTTTCGTGTGTACCGGGAAAACAAGTTACGCAAAAAGAATACTGTAACTTTGCCGCGCCGGGCTGAAGTAGTGGTGGGTGCGTGCTTTTGCAGGGGCACCCTTTACATGTCGTAGTCCCCGCTCATACCGGAATCTGAGGCCGAGTCAGAACCGGAATCAAATCCCGAATCAAAACCGGAGGAGAAGTCAGATCCGAGGTCAGATCCCAGGTCAGGGCCCAAATCTGGGTAGTCGAGCGCCGGGGAATCGGAAGTGTCCGTGGAGTCAGCCTCCGAGGACTCGACCGGCTCGGCGCCGGAGCCTGCGGAATCAGAATCCAGGGCGTCGGTGTCGGTGTTATCGGTGCCCTCTTCCCCCGCGAAGGGGTCGAAGGCATCCAGGTCGAAGGGTTCTTCGGTGGTAGGGACGATGTCCAGGGTGTCCCACTCTGGCCATTCGTCGGTGGTGAAGGCTGTGTGGAGGGCGCGCTCAAGCAATCCTTCGGGGACGGGCTCTTGGTTGATCATTGCGGCCTCCTTTCAGCCTGCTTCGTTGTCGTGCGCTGCAAAGTACAGGGGTGGGCGAGCGTCACGTTAGAACGAATCGTTGTAGTCCGTGTCCAGGTTATCTGCTGGGTTGTTCAGGTCCGAGTCCAGGGTGTTGTCCAGGGAACCTGAGGTGTCCTGGGTGCCCAAGTAGTCATTGATGGAGCCGAGGCCACCAGCGTAGTCACCTGCTTCGATCACGGTTTCGAGGATGCCATCGGAGTTATCCAGGTCGGAGTGGATCTCGTCGATGTTGCCATCACCATCGCGGTCAACGAGCTTGGTGTTGGCAAAGCCATCGCCGTCAGTGTCCAGGGAGATCTCATTGACGTAGCCGTCGCCGGTGGTGTCCTTGTACACCACGTCGGTGATGCCATCGCCGTCGAGGTCAACGCGGGACTCGACTACCTGGCCGTCCTCGATGAAGTCCTGCTGGAAGGTGGTGTTCGTCTTGGCATCAACGTAGGCCACGGTGTCAGCCGCGCCATCGTTGTCGGTGTCCACGGTGTAGGCGACGGTGCTGCTGTCGACCATCTCGCGCTGGGTTTCGAAGGTGCCGTCACCGTCGGTGTCAATCTCCTCGAGGGTGATGTCGCCCTTGCCGTCCAGGTGGAAGACGTGTGCGTTGCCGTCGTGGTCAACACCGTGGATCAGGTCGTTGGTGCCGTCAGCGTTGATGTCGCGTGCGCTGAGGTAGCCGAATTCTTCCGGGTTGAGCTCTGGGAGGTTGAGGTTGTTGTCACCGCTCATGATGGGTTCCTTTCTCAAGGGGTTGTGGTTGCTTACATATCTTTAGATGCGGAAGGCGCCCGGATGGTTACATCCAGGCGCCACATTTTTTTAAAAAGATTATTTCCGCAGGTTAGAGCAGGTTGTGGTGCTCCAGCCACTCGATAGCCTTCTCCGGGGAGGCGAAATCACGGGACTCAATCACCAGGCCAGTTTCAGCATTGGCGTAGTGGAGGGTGGCAGATGTGTCATTGTCCTTCGTGGCAATGGCAGCTGCGTTGTCAGTGGTCACCGGTTCAGCGTCAGACTTGTCGGTGTAGCGGCCCTGCTCAATAAGGGCCTTCTCACGCGAGCCGTCCTCCGTGTTGTACGCGAAGGTGATGCGCGGTGCGTCGTACGGGCTCGTTGCCTTGAAGTACGGCACGTTGTCGCCATTTAATGCCACTTCACAGGAGATAGAAGTTCCGGTGAGGGTACTTATGGTTGTGGTTCGGCGATGGCATGCCGCCGTTTCCGCGCTGATGGATTCTGGCAGCGCGTTGAGCACGTCCTCACCAGTTTGCTGTGTGGGAGCTTCCGTGGTCGGTTGGGTTTGCCCGGTGGTCTCCGTTGTTACGGTTTCTTGTGGTTCCTCGTTGGGTTTGTCGTTTGATTGCGGTTTGACGAACATCACAATTGCACCCACCAACGCAGCGACGGCCAAGATGGAGCCCACGGCGATTCCGATGATCTTGCCTTTCGACTTCTTGGCGGGCGCTGCCGAAGGCTGCGACTGATACGCGGACATCGGCTCCGTCATCGGTCGCTGTTGCTGTCCCGCCGGCTGGGGGGCTGGTTGCTGCGGTATTGGGGCAGCAGCAGTATGCAAACCAGTGACGATGGGCCCGACAGCGGAGATAGCGCCTTGGGCCACCACCATCTTCGGGTCATCCAGGGTTGCTACTGGGCCGAGTGCCTTAATTTCCTCCTGCACCAGTGGCACACGGGAAGAACCACCGGTGAGGTACAGGGCCTTGAGGTCGGTTGGGGTGTTAATTCCCGCGTCGATAAGCGTTGCTCGCGTGAGCTCTACGGCGCGCTGAACGGGGTGGCGGATGATGTCTTCGAATTCGGAGCGGGTGAGCTGCAAACGGATCGTTTCACCATCACCGGGGACAGAGATGGTGGCCGTTGGGTGCTCAGAGAGGAGCTCCTTGGCGCGACGGATACTGTCTTCCACCGCATGGCGGTCGGACAGGGGAGCGCGACGGCGCAGGTATTCGAGGTGCTCCGGGTAATCATCCTCCAGTTGCTGGTCCACCCAGCGGCGGATGAAAGCATCAAAGCTCTTGCCGCCAAGAGTGTTGTCACCGCGTGCGGCGATGATGTGGAAAGACCCATCCGGCTGCACCTGCAGCGCGGCCACGTCAAGGGTGCCGCCACCGAAGTCAAACACCGCGATCTTGTCGCCCGGTTCCAGCGGAGAGTTGGTGGAGTAGTACTGCGCAGCAGCCTTAGGCTCCGACACGGTGCGGATGGTGGTGGCGTTGAGGCCGAGTTTCTCCGCGGCATCCAGCAGCACCTTCACCTCAGCATCGGACCACGCCTCCGGGTGAGTGAGCACGAGCTCACTCGGGCGCTGATTGTTGTGCTCGCGGGAGGCGCGCTTCACCACAGAATCCAAAATGGCGGCAACCGGGGTAGAAGCCGGCACGTCATAGCCATTGATCTGGAACACTTGCTGCGGCACCACGCGCTTCGGTGCGGCCAAGAACCCGTCCGGGTTGTCCTCCGCCTTGTTCAGCGCCACATCACCAGTGTCCACGTGGTCAGGTGTTTCGATGTACACCGAAGACGTCATGGTCATCCGGTCATGGGAGAGGCTCACTGCCTCAACCCCACCGCGCGTCGGATTCGTGTGCGCTGCCGCGGTGTTGGATGTGCCGAAGTCGATGGACAAAATCCAGTCGTTGGACATGTCGGGTCCTTCCTAATCTATTTCCCGCATGGGAGCCTAGCTGTTCTCCACAGAGCTCGGGGAAGTGGCTTCGCTCGTGGGAGTGCCCGCGCTCGTCGGCGCTTTTTGCAAAATGAGGTACTGGGCAGCCATGGCCTGGGAGAGCTGGAGGCTGGGGGCGAGGACTGATTCCGCATCCTTATCGGTCCCTTCCACAGCGTCCGGGTCTTTCTTGGGTTCGAAGGCGCTAGCATGGGCAAAGTAATTCTCATACACCAGGTAGCAGGTGTATACCGTTCCGGCAGCACCGTCCTCTTTCTTGCATTCCATGCCCGGAACCTCTTGAGGGGCGTCCCACGGCTCATAATCCAGGTCCGCGGTGACGGCGTGCATGGTGGCCAAAATGAGCTTGGCGCCCTCAGGGTTCTTAGTGCGGAACAGTGACGTGTCCATCGTTGCCATGGCTTCGACCTTGGCTTGATCAATCATGGAGAGGATTTCGGGCACCTCCTTGTACCTGCCGGCCATACCGCGTGGCTCCAAGGCCATGGGGAGACCGCCCAGAGACTGTACTGACTGGTCCTTTGGGCTCAAGACCGTGTACTGCAAGATGTGTTTCGGGTCAAGGGGCGGCCATTCATCGGAGAAGCCATAACCTGCTGCAGTCTTATGGGTCTTCAAAGTATCCAAAATGGGGATCTGTTTGGAGAAGAAGGAAGATACGTATTCTCCCTGCCACTTCGTCGCTTCTGGGCCCGCATCGTCGTTGCCCTCATCGCCGCTCTTGTCGACGTATGCAGTGGACATGAGCAGATACTCCTTATGCACCTTCACCGCATCAAGGCCTTCGCCGTCAGCGGTGCGTACAGCCGTAGCATCATTATGGCCTGCCACTGGTTCTTCGGTGCCCGGGTTGTGCGGGTCACCCTCAAAGAAATACATCGAGCCTTCTGTGAGGTGTGTTTCTGTGAGAGCATCAGCCGCCTTTTGCGCGCTTTCCGGGTCTTCGAAACGGAGGACAAAGTTACCTACTGAGCGGCTCTTTGAAGCGTCATTGCCAAGGTAGGCATAGCCGAGCAGGAACTTTTCACCCAACGGATCCAGACGGTCAAGAGCCACCTTAGGCAAGTCCATACTGAGATTGTCGAGTTTCCACACACGGCGGTGAGCAGCATTGCGTGTGAATTCGTTGTTCACTTCATACGGCAGCAATGTGTTGTTGGCAAAGAGTGCCATTTCGGCCGATGGGCCCATCTCATCGTTCGTTTCGGGCCAACCCTTGTGGGGCTCGGTGGCGTAGGAACCGGTATCAAATTCCGGGCCAGTTGGTTCCGCAACCTCAACCGAGGTTGGTTCAGACGGGGCTTCGCCGCTTTTACCGATCCCGTCTAAGACGGAGCAGCCGGTGCTCAACAAAGCGGTCGCAGTCAGCATCGCTGCGAGCGGGAGAGAAGTGCGTTTCTTCATTGATCTTTCTTTCTACGCAGTCGGGTGGGTACACCCCTTAGACGGATGGTGGGGACAAAAGGTTACATGCTATTTCGTGGGAGCCTTCTCCAGAATGTAGTACTGGGCAGCAATGATTTGGGAGAGAGTCTTCTTCGGATCCAGTTCTTCGGCGCCTGAGTCAGGGGTTGTTTTGACCTCATCGTCGAGAGGATGTGATTCCGTGATGCCGGCGTGGGCGAAATAGTTCTTATAACGGAGGTAGCAGAAGTAGTAGGTCTGCCCGTCTCGAGGGGAGGCGTAACAGGTGGTGCCGGGGACGTTCTGCGGTTCGTCGTAAAGCTGTAGTGTTGCGGAGTCCTCCGAGTTTGAATCGATAGCCTTGAACGACGCTTCAATAAGGTCCGCGTTGGCTGCGTTAGACGCGCGAACAAGCGTTGTCTCTGATGCTGCAGCAGCTTCGATTTTGGCGCTATCGAACATTTTCAGAATCTCGGGAACGTTTGAGAACTGTGCCGCGAACAGCCGGCTATTCATGGACATAGGCACAACGCCAACGAGGTTTTTATCTTCCGGCTTCAGAACTGTGTAGCGCAAAATGTCATCTGGATCCACGTCCTGCCACTTATCAGACTTGCCGTAGCCTTCAGGGGTTTTGTGCGACGGGATCAGATCAATGAGTGGGAGCTGCTTATCCACAGTGGTATTCACATACTCCGACATCCAATCCATCGCCTCTGGTCCGCGCTGTGTCTCATTCCCATCCGCATCAACCTCCAGGTTGCTGGTGTAAACGTAAAGGACGTACTCGTCTTTTGGCACGAAGGCCCGGAGGATCTGGCGGCGCTCATCTTTGGAGGCAAGGATTGTTTCATTGCTGGGGAAGGTCACATTCTCCAACGGATAAGAAGAATCGGTGATGAAGTCGGTGCCACCTGCGGCTAGGAGCGCCTCATGCAAAACTTTCGCAGCCTCCTTTGCCGCCTCGGGGGAAACGAAACGGAGCAGTGCGTTCTCCGCACGGGAGTTGGTCAGGGTGTCCGATGCCCTTTGGCTGTAGCCAGTCAGGTAAGTCGGCTCTAAGGATGTGATTCTATCCGGCACACCCGTGGGCATAGTGTTTGTGAAAAGTTCAAACGTTGTTTGGCGTTGCGCGGTGAGTCCAAGCGTGAACCTGGGATCCACCTCGTAGGGCAGTAATGTGTTGCCACCGATGAGCGTGGTTTCTGTGATCGGACCGAGACTTTCCCACGTTTCCTCCGGCCAACCTGGGTGGGGTTCAGGCTTGTACGAACCGGTGTCATAGGCAGGGGCCATGGACAGTGATTCTTCAGAGGATTTAGTCGGTGCACCGTCCCCGCCCTTCAATGGGAGATCACAGCCGGTCAAAAGCAACGCACTCGCAATGGCGGTTGCGGCGACAGTGAGAAATTTAGAGGACACGGGCAAAACCTTTCTGCTTTAACGGAAGGATGTGCGCTACGCGTCCCCGCTGGCCACATAAGAAGGCCAGCAGGGGAGTAACGCTTTCACTCTGTTAGATGAACGCGCATGCGGAAAGGTTACATAAAGATTTTCTAAAGCTTTACACAGGTTCTTCAACTGTGCTGCTATGTGTAAACCAAGTTTTCTCGTGCGTCAGATCATGTGCCCATGACTGGGGCAGTAGATATACTTCCCTCTAGTTTTCAACCACGTCCAACTAACGTGTTCAACCACCGTGTTCCGGAAAGGCTCTGCTCAGTGTCCGATCAGCCCGATCAGTCCGATCAGCCCCAGGCCCCCACGAGAGGCCCGCGCGAAGAAGCGGCGCTGTGGATTGAGCGTGTGAGCGAGAAGATCCTCAACCCTTACGGCCGGGAGAAGTACGGCGAGCATGCCAAGGCGTTGGCGACGGCGGAAAACCAGGTCAACACAGTGATCCTGGTGGGGGAAGTGGGCCGTGGTAAAAGCTCCTTGGCCAATGCGTTGGTGGGCCGGCAGGGTGTTTCGCCCGCCGGGGCAGATTTCACCACCGTTATCCCGGTGGCGTTGACCTTGCCCACGGAGGATCTCGTGGCGGGGCAGGCGGCGTTGATGTCGGCGGACGGAGCGATCGTCGTTAAGCCAGAAGACCTTGCGCAGCGCGTGGACCGTGCGGCGCAGCACTTCGATGACTTTGTGCCCACGCGCGCGCACGTTGCGCTGGAATCCTCCATGATGGGCGACGCTGTGGTCATTGACGCGCCGGGTGTGGGCGGGATTTCCTCGATGGATTCGGCGGTGCACGCGGATTCGGAGCGGCAGGCCAGCGTGGTCGTGGTGGTCACGGATGCGTCGACCCCGTTGACCAAACCGGAGATGGACTTCCTCGCGCGGGCGCACGCGGTGAACGGCAACGTGGTGGTTGCTGTGACGAAGACGGATAAGAACTCGACGCGTTGGCGCGAGATCGTGGAGGAAGACAAGGCGCTCATTGCTACTCATTTGAATGAGCCGATTCCGGTGATCGGTGTGTCTTCGTTGTTGCCGTTCGTGGGCCTGCATACGTCCGATAGCGTTATCGACGATATTTCGGGCCTCGGGCAACTCCGTGCCGAGATCAGCGAGCGCTTTACCCGTGCACAATCCATCCCGGTGACCAAGGGCCTCAACATGGTGTTGGAGGGCCTGGAAGATGTGGACAAACAGATCCACCGCGATATTGAGGACGTGCGTGAGGCGGAGAAACTCCTGCCGGATCTGACTAATGATCTGGCGCGGCTGGAGGATCTGCAGCGCACGAGCAAGGAGTGGGAGCGCTTCTTCTACTCGGACCTGTCGCTGATGCGCACCCGCGCGATGGAACGCCTGGACACCGACGTGCAGGAGGTGAAGAAGAAGTGGACCGACTTCATTGCTAAACACGGCGTGAAGCTTTTGCGCAAGGATCCGCAGCACTTCACCCGCCTCATGGAGGAGGACTTCCAGCGCGCGGTGGTGGCCACCGTGGATTCTTTCGGCTGGGAAGTGGAAACGTACCTGCGGGAGAAGTTCGGGGCATCCCATATTCCGGATGAGATCATCGGGGATGTGCGCGCGCAGTTGAGTTTGGGTGAGCTGCACACCTCGGAGCTGCAGAACTACATGAAGGACACCTTCGACCCGATGATGCTCATGATGGGTTTTTCATCCGGGTCCACCATCGGTGGCTTGCTCGGTGCGGTGCTGGTGCCGGGCGTGGGCATTGTTGCCGGTGCCGGATTCGTGGCCATCACCTTTGGCTACCGCGCCATGCGCCAGGGCAAGTCTCACTTGCAGAACTGGCTGCGTGAGGCAGCGAACGCCGCGCAGAAGAACACCGGCAATGCGCTGCAGACCTTCATTGCTATTGCCCAGCCGCGTATTTCCATCCGCTACTCCGAGTTCTTGGCGCAGGAGATTAAGGCAACTCAGACGCGCATTAGAAAAATTGAGCATGATAAGAACAAGGCCGTTGAGAAGCGCGACCGGGAGTTGGCGCAGCTGAACACGAACCTCAAGGCTGTGCAGCGTTCCTACCGCGATGCCGAGATTTTGCTGCGTAAGATCGCGGCGCAGGAGATGGTGTAAATGGCCTCTATCCTTGACCTTTTGCTGGCAGAGCTCCAGGGGCTGTCCGCCCAGTCGCCGGAACTGGCTCAAGCTTGTGCGCCACTGACTGCGCGGGTGAGTACTCCGCCGCGCATTGTCATCGTTGGTCGCATCAAGGCGGGTAAGTCCACGCTGCTCAACGCCCTCGTCGGCGCCCCCGTGGCGGAGACCAAGGCGCTGGAAGCCACCAACGTGGTCACCGTGTACCAGTACGGCGCGCCGGATCGCGCGGAAGCGATGCTGCGCAACGGCCAGCGCGTGCCCATCCAGACCATGCGTGGGGAAGTGGCCGCGCTGCCTGCCCCGCCGGTGGACATCGCATTCATCGACAGGTGGATGCCAGCTAGCGCCGTGAGCAACTACACGCTCATCGATACACCAGGTCTAGCCACCCTCACGGATGAGAATGAGGCAACAACGCGCGCCGCGCTTATCGACGGCTACGAGCAGACCCGCAGCGCCTCCGTCGACGCCGACGCCGCCATGTTCCTTTTTGATTCGGCTCCCCGCCGCGACGAAGTGGAGTTCATCCAACAACTTGGCTTCACCCCGCTGAACACCATGGGCGTGCTCTCCCGCGCCGATTCTTTTGGTGAGGGTCCCTTGGGTCAGGAGGACCCGATGGTGGCTGCCGGCGACCACGCGCAGAAGCTGCAGCGTGAGCTCGCCTCCTACGTTGGCCGCGTCATGCCTGTCTCCGGTTTGCTTGCTCAAACCGCTGCCACCGGTGTGGTCACCGAATCCCTGACACGCCAGATTGCCCGCGTGACGGCGATGTCCCGCACGGAACTCATTACCGAACTGTTCACCGCTGAACCTGGTGGCAGCCGCAGCGCCATCAACCAGATCACCAACGTCATCGACGTGGTGGGGGAGTATGGCCTTTTCCTCGGCGCCGAAGAAGCAGCCAAGGGTGCCGCTACCTTCAACGAGTGGCTCACCCAATCCTCCGGCATCGGTGCCGTGCGCGACGTGCTGGAGAAGGAACTGTCCACCTACGCGTACCTCCACCGCGCCGGTGAGATCCTCGCCTCCATGGAAACCCTGGTGTACCGCCACCCCACCCACTCGGATGCCATCCGCCAGGCAGTATCCACCGTGCGCAACCACCCGGCTGCTCTCCCCGCCAAACTCCTGGTCACCCTGAAGGGTTTGCTCACATCCTCTGCGCAGAACATCTTCGTGGAAGAAGCCACCCGCCTGGCCGCCATCGGCAGCCCCGCCCAACGCCTTGGCCTGCCGGATGATGCCAACCCGTGGCAGATCCTCGACCGCATCCAGGAGAAGCGCCGGGAGATGCAAACCCTGTCCTTCGGCCTCCTCGACCCTTCGGAGGAACACGCGCTTGTCACCTTCGCCCAAGCCTATGACCAGCTTGAACGCAACGCCCAGGCGATGACGTAAAAGTTTTTCAAGAATCCGTGTAACCCTTTTGTCCCCTCGGACCGTCTAACGGTCAGAACATGAAAAGCACCACACCGAAAGGCCGTAACAATGTCCGACTTCTCCGCAGATCTGCCTGACTTCCTCAACGACATCGTTGAGAATGACGCCGACATCACCCCGAGCCCCCTCGACCCGATTGAGTCCAACCCTTACGCCTACCCGCAGGCACCGGACCCACAGCCCATTGAGACGGACATCGCCCAGCCGGACACCACTGAGGCTGATACCGCACCAGAAACCGATCCCGCGCCAATCGTGGACACCACGCCCGAACCTGACACCGACGCCACCCCGATCCTCGAGCCTGCCGACGAGGAAGTTACCCAGACGGTGGAACAGGACGAGCCCGCCCCGATCGCGGACGATGCCCCAGCCCCGGTTGAACCCGCCGACGACGTCCCGGTTATTGATGACTCCACCGGCCTCGAAGACGGCGTTGCTGGCAACCACTTCCTCTGGTCCGACGACTGGTTCTGGCAGGAAGTTGACGGCTACTGTGGCCCCACCGCCGCCGCATTCCTGCTCAACCAGTTCCAGGACGCCGGCATCTCCAACCCGGAGTACATGGTGGAGCGCGCCGTCAACCTCGGCCTCATGGGCGACCCGACTGAGGGCATGTACACCGAGGACCTGGCCACCCTGCTCACGGAGTCCGGCCTCCCCGCTGAGATGCAAACCTCCAACATGGAGGACCTGGCCATGAAGCTTAACGACGGCTACGGCATCATCGCCTGCGTCGACTCCGGCGAAATCTGGGGTGACCCCGAAGACGCCGTCCGCGAGGACAACCTGATGGACCACTTCCTCGTCGTCTCTGAGATCGACTTCAACCGCGGCGTAGTCACCCTCACCGACCCGGGCGCCCCTTACGGCAACGGCCTCGAAGTCCCCATCGACCAGTTCGAGGACGCCTGGGCCGACTCCGACCACACCATGGTTGCCACCACCAACGTCGACGCCGAACTCAGCGGCGCACCCGGCATGGCCATCGTCAACGCAACCCGCTCCGACGTGATTCGCTAAAGCACGAAGCTGCCAAACGTCGACCTCCTCGAAAGGCCACCGCAAGGTGGTCTTTCGCTATATTGCTGGGTTAGGGTTCACCGTGGTTGGAGGAAACATGAAACTCAAGAGTAAAGCTGTAGTCAGGTCATTTCCCTACAGCGTCGATCACCTTGAGAATTTCCTTGTAGAAGCAGCTCAAGAAGATGAAGCCACAAGGCGTCTCCTGCTGAAGTACCCGACGGTGTACGTCATCTATCAAGAATCTAACGGCGCGTATCAAGTCTACGTCGGTGAAACCAACGACATTGCGCAAAGAACGAAAACTCACCTCGAAGTTGATCCCGACAACATTGATCTGGGTCAAAATGTGTTTGATGAGGCACTACTCCCTGTAGAAGACCCTGAGGTCATCGCGTTAAAGCCATCAAAGTGGAATTCATTCCGGGATAATGATTCCACGATTATCGTCATCGGGCACTCCCTATTCAACAAGTCGTTGACCTTGGACATCGAGGATCGACTAATGCTCTACCTGTCCTCCGTTGAGGGCGTGAAGGGAGCGAACTCGGTTACGCTCACCAATGCTCGTAGGAATATCCAGACGGACTATTTCACGCGCGATTACGTCGATGAGGCGTTTAACTCAATCTGGCGAAAACTCCGCCAGCACGATCCTGTTCTATTTCCCCTTGAGCGCCTGATTCGTGAGTCGGCGCTTTTTAAAGCCTCCCCGTTTCATCAACTCAACGAGCAACAAGTTGGCGCAAAAATACAGATCCTCCAGGCTGTTGATCGTGCATTGACCCCGGACGAGTTTCAAAGAGACCGAAACCAGTCTGATCTGATTCTGGTTAAAGGGGGAGCAGGAACCGGCAAGACCGTGTTGCTCAGCAGCGTTTTCTATGACCTCATCCAAGCCCGTACAGCTAAGACGGATCTAGGGGATGATCAGAGCTTCAACGCATACTTGCTTGTCAACCACGACGAACAGGTAACTGTGTACGAGCAAATCGCGGAGAAGCTTGGATTGCACAACGATAAACACTCGCGCGTCATGAAACCGACACGATTTATTAATGAGCACCAAAACTCGGGTGAGAAGGCCGATGTCGTGTTTATCGACGAAGCCCACCTCCTTTGGACACAGGGTAAGCAGTCCTACCGCGGTGAAAATCAGCTCCGCGACATCCTTGAATTGGCTGATGTTGTCGTTGCTGTCTTTGATCCTCTGCAAGTTCTGGCGGGTAATCAGTTTTGGACTGAAGATCAGCTACAAGAACTCGAAGCGCGTGCAGGTCATGGCAATATCATCAACCTCAGTCAACAAATGCGCATCGACTCCGATGGCCCCGCCGAAACATGGATTCGAACGGTTGTTGATGAGGGTTTGATCACTCAGATTCCCACGAATGATCGGTACCGGATCGAGGTCTTTGACACTCCTGAGGATCTTCATGCTGTCATTCGTGCAAAATCGGATCTGAGCGAATCATCGGAGGTAGAAAAAGGTTTAAGCCGCCTCATTGCAACCTACGATTGGAAGTTCTCGTCCGGAAAGACCCGGCCAGCGGATAGTGACACGTGGGACGTGACCATCGGTGATTTCCGCCTGCCCTGGAACAACCAAATGACAATTTCACGCACGGAGAAGAAACAGTCATGGGCGGAGCGAGCCTCAACTGTTGATGAAGTCGGGTCAATCTTCACGGTTCAGGGCTTTGATCTCAACTACGCCGGGGTCATCCTTGGGCCATCCGTCAAGTACCGTGACGGCCGAATCGTCTACGACAAGACAGAAAGCAGGAACCCCAACGTAACGAGCAAACGATCAATGGAGATCGACGGAGAAAACAAGAAACTCGACGTCAGCCAAGAACTGCTACGCAACCAGCTCAACGTTCTTCTGACCCGAGGAGTTCGTGGCATGGGAATCTACGCTGTCGATGAAGAACTCAGGGAAGAGCTCAAGAACGCAGCCCCGCTAGTGGATTGATTCCTAATTATGGATCAGCCATTAGCACCTTGGCTTGAACAGGGGCCAAGGAAAAGAACTCACATTGACCTTTCTGATCATTCACTTTTTGGGCCATGAAGCTTGAGAGCGAGGGCCATTACGGTGCTCCCCATACACTTGGCGGTTTAACAATTTGGATGCTTTTGAATGAAAACGTTGGAGAAACCACTGGTAGAGAATAAGCTACAGTCATCTGTTTCTGTGTCTAGTCTACTAACGGCTGCTTATAATTCGGGGGCTACCGATGAAAAATTCTAAATATAACACTCTGGCGATCAGTGAACTTTCATTGCAGAACCACCAGTGTTTTCCATCGGATGCTCCAGAGCTGAAACTTGATAAATTGACGTTTGTTTATGGGCCAAATGGCTCTGGTAAGTCCACAATTCTCAGGGAAATGGGACAGCACTCCGTCTTCACCGACGGAGTTTGTGAGCTTAGAGCTTTTGATCAAAAATTCATTCGCAATCTCCTTAATCCCGATCACAAGTTTGCAGGCGTCCTGCGCGTGATTGATGGGCCAGATGACGTTTCAGAGCGGTTGAGGGAGCTGAATGGTGCTGGGGGAGAAATTGAACTCGCTCAATCTAAACTCGAAGGTTTAGAGAATACACTTCTTGAGAAACAGCGTGAGGCTAATGCAGCTGAACAACGGTTCCAAAATCAATGTTGGGATGCAAAGAAAGCAGTCCCAGCAACGCTCAGGGAGGCGGGTTTGAAGGAGGGGCTCGGTAGAAAACAAAACCTAGCTGACCAGGTTAAGCAAAAGTTTAGGTCTGGAAATAGACCGACTCTGGAGAACACGAAATCCTTTGGTTCCTTGGAAGTTGAACTTCAAGAGCTGGGTACCGCCGGTGAGCCTGAATTACCAACGCTGCCAACTTTGCCTCGTCTAACCAAAATCGACGGATATATCAGGGATCTATTCAACGAAGAGCTTGTTCCTGACACTAGCAATGAGCTGTCGAAGTTAATTGAAAATATTGGAAACGCGGATTGGGTGAAACAAGGTGTTGCGCACTTAGATCAAACTGACTCATGTTGCCCGTTCTGTCAGCAAGAGCTCTCTGAGTCTCTGATTGAGAAGATCCGATCGTTGTTTAGCGAGAACTATGACGCCGCCGTCAGTCAAATTGAACAACTGCGCGACAAGTTCTTGGATTATCGAGGAGAATTAAATGTCCTTGAGGAGGAGCTAAAGGGGTTTCCAGAGCGCATTGTTTCCGTCCTGAAAGTGTCGATAGCAGAGCATTCGACATACGCGTCAACAATAATTGAAAGAGCCAATGAAAAGCTTAATCAAATGTCGGTTGCGTGCTCGATTGATGGCATTGATCAACCCGATGTGCTGGCAGGCGCGTATAAAAAAGCCTCGGAAGAGATTGATCGAGTTAACGCTAGTCGCCGGAATATGAAGGAAGCGCGCGCACGGATTACAAATGAAATTTTTGATCGATTTGCAGCTGAAAAACTTGAGCAATGCTGGAATTCCTACAAAACGGACGTTGACGGTGCAGAGAAGGCGGTGAAGAATTTAAAAAAGGAAGTTTCTTCGGCTAAAGCGGAGCTTGAGAGTCTAAACAATGAAGCGAGAAGACTTGCGGAAAGCGTGTCGTCCACTAAGCATGTTATGGATGATGTGAACCAGACCCTCAAAGCCCTAGGATTCTCCAACTTCCATCTTGCACCATTGAAAGATGAGGATTCTTACAAAGTTGTTCGTTCAACGGGGGCCCTTGCTGGACCTACATTGAGTGAAGGGGAAAAGACTCTTGTGTCGTTTCTTTACTTCTTCCATAGTCTTGAAACAGCTGCCAACGATAAAACTAGAACCTTGCCACTAGTAGGGGTAATTGATGATCCTATATCAAGTTTAGATTCGGAAACTCTATTTGTAATCAGCGTACTTTGCAAACAGTTAATTGATACATGCCTTGATACTCATTCGCGGTTATGTCAGCTTCTGTTCTTAACCCACAATGCCTATTTCTTTAAGGAGATCACATATCAATTCGGAAAGCCTAATGATAAAGGTCGCCTTTACTACACATTCCGGAAGCAAGATGGTTCTGTGACGCAGGCTACCGAGCACAAAGGGAATCCCATCGTTTCTACATACGAGCAACTTTGGGCTGATCTTCGAAACGATAAGCAGGGCGATGTCGAAGACAGAAACATTTCTGCAAGCACCCAAAACACTATGCGCCGGATACTTGAAACGTATTTTGGTTCGATTGGAGGGTTTCGGGAGGACCTACTAAAGAAAATGGAGCCGGGTGATCAGTTAGCTGCCCAATCGCTATTAGCTTGGGCTAACGATGGATCCCACAACATTCCTTGGGAAGTTGATTACGCTCCAGCTGGCACTGAAGCTTTGCATTGCTATACGGTGTTCCGCAAAATTTTTGAGGTGGAAGGACAGTTAGGTCATTACAAAAAGATGATGAGGGAAGTGCAGTAAGAGAATTTCTGGGAGCTGTGTGCCGGGTTGGGCCTGTGGAGAGGTTTCCAATATTGACACCTATGTCATCAAGCAAGGCTAAAAGCCTGGATAGCAGTGCATCCTCGTGTTCCCGCCTCATGTTCCGTTAAAGCGGAAGCATACGGTCCTCCACAGGGCTGTGAGTCCATGATCTCTGGTGACCTCAACAGAGCAAAGCGGGTGATCGCACGCTTTGTCACTTCACTACGGCAGCGCCACCCCGCACTGTTCGAGGATGGTCTTGGGCAGGCGGAAGCGGGCGGTCATGCGGGGGTCGACGATTTGGCTGATTTGGATGTCGCCGGTAAGCGACAGGAGCATGAGGGTGTCGGTGGGGTCGAGGGGGGATTCGTCGGAAAGCCAATCGCGCATCATGCGGGTGGATTCCTTGACGGCGTCGGTGAGCTCGATTTCGGAGGAGATTGTGTAGACCGCATCGCCGGAGTCGAGGAAGGGCAGGGGCAGTGGGCGGCCGTCGAGGACGGTGACGCGGATGCGTACTTCCGCTGCGATTTCGGCGCCGCAGACGGCGACTTCGCCGTCGCCCATGACGGCGTGGACGTCGCCAAGACTGAGGTTTGCACCTTCGACCTCAACGGGGAGGTAGAGCGTGGAGCCGGCGACGATTTCCTTTGTGTCCATGTTGCCGCCGTGTTGGCGGGGCTCGCCGGTGGGCACGGATTCGGTGGCGGGGGAGGTGCCGATGACGCCGATCATGGGGCGCAGCTCAATAGCGATGTTCTCGGAGAAGTGGGCCTTGCCGTCGCGGATGGGGATGATGCGGGTGCGCTCCTCAACCGTGCCCGGCAGTGCGCCGAAGTCCGGATGGGTAGTCATGGTGGCGTGGTCGCCGATCTCAATGCTGAGGATCTCCACCTTGAGGGTGTCGCCTGGCTTAGCGCCGTTGATGGCAATCGGCCCGGTGGCCGGGTTGACCTTGTCCCAGCCGACGGAGCTGAACAACTGCGACTCATCCGTGATGGTGTTGGAGAAGCAGTCCATGGTCTGGACTGTGACTTCGTCGCCGCTTTCAATATGCAGACGGGGTTCCTGGTCCGGGGACATAGCCAAGACGCACTTGTGGGAATCGATGGAATGCATTTCTTGCCCTCTCTTTGCGGAAAAGAACAACTGGGACTGCCATCGACCCTAGCTGGAAACGGGGTGGGCGGGGTGCGGACTTACAAGTGAATGATTTCCACCCCGGACCACTTTTCGGCGAGGTACTGCGCGGCGATGAGGCGGTGGCACGTGGAAGGGTCGGCTTCAGAGCACAGCAGGGCGGCGTGGTCGAAGGTGGCTTTCGTGGGCATGTCGCGTTCGTCGAATTGTGTGCGGAGTTGGTCCGCAAACTCGTCGAAAGGCAGGTGCTCTTTCCGGTAGGCGTGCATGAGGTCCTCGCTTGGCGCGAGTTCCAGGACGTGCTGGTACTCGATGTCGGCGATGACTTTGAGGAACCACGCGAGGTCGTCTTGTTTGGTGAATCCGGCGAGCTGGTTTGTGTTGTGGCGCCTGATGTCCACGACACGCTTCACGTTATTGTCACGCAGCAGGTCGAAGAATTCCTCCGCGCTCTTCTTTGAATAGCCGATGGTGTAGAGCTTCATGTTTGTCATGATGCCTGAGAACTGGTTGGTGCCTCCTGCAGGATGAGGTATTGGGCGGCGACCATTTGGGACAACTTCGTCTTCCCGTCCACTTCCGGTTCGTCTGATGCGGAGTCGGACTCAACGGGGGCGTGGTCCATGAAGGAGGCGTAGGCAAGGTAGTTCTCGTGTCGCACGTAGCAGAAGTAGAAAGTGCTACTGGTTTGTGGGGAGGAGTAGCAGCTGGTGCCGGGGACGTTCTGCGGGTCATCGTAAGGCTCCAATGTTTCAAAGAGCCCAGAGTTTGCGTCGATGGATGTGAATTCGGACTCGATGTGCTCAGCCTGCTCGGGGCTAGATGCGCGCAGCAGGAGTGTTTCCGCGACGCCAGCGGCTTCGATGTCAGAGGATTCGTACAACCTCAACACTTCCGGCGTAGAAACAAACCGGCTGGCAGTCAGTCGGGCGTTCAACGGTAGGGCAGTGGTGCCCACGCTTTGGCCTTGGCGTGGTGGCATGAGGGTGTAACGCAAAATGTCGTCCGGGTCCAGCGGAAGCCAATCATCCGTCTGGCCGTAGCCTTTGGCGGTTTTGTGGGACGGGATGTCGCTGAGAAGCTCAGCTTGCTTATCCGCGAAGGCACGCCCGTACCCGCTCATCCAATCCATCGAATCCGGACCATGCGGGATGACTGCAGAGTTCTCGTCGAGTTTGTCATTGTGTGTTTTAGCCACCATCAAGTACTCGTCCTTGGTGGTGATGGCTATCTGCGCCTGCTGCTGCTCGTCCTTGGCAGCCAGAACCTTAGGATCGCCGGCGATGTCTACATTCTCCAGTGGGTAGTTCGCGTCGCCGAGGTAGTCAGTTCCGCCCTCCGCAAGATACGCATCGTGCATGAGCTGAGCTGCTTCTTGTGCATCCTCCGGGGACTCGAAGCGGTGCACACTATGTTCTGCACCACGTTTGCCCGCGGAATCCACTGCTTCTTGTGTGTAGCCACCCAACCACTTCTGCTCCAGATGGTTGAGCTTCTCCGCCACCTGATCCGGCATTCCTGCCTGGAAATCCGTGAAGGAATCGCTGCGCAATGGATTACGGCCACCGGAAAACGCTTCATCCACCTCATACGGCAACAGTGTGTAGGCGGCCACAAGATTAGTCTCCGTCACCAGGCTGAGAGACTCCCAAGTTTTCTTGCGCCAGCCCGGATGGGGCTCGGCATTGTAAAAGCCCGTGTCATAGGCAGACTCGGTTCCAGTGGTCTGATCAGCGGAATCGTCCTGTTTATCCTGGTTGAGAATGTTTATGCCGCCGCAGCCCGTCAGGAGCAACGCGCTAACGGCGGTGGAGGCAACGACAGTAAAAAACTTAGAAGACATTAAGAAACCTTTCTTTGGTTACGCAAACATACACGCGTTGACGGGTCTCTGCTGTCTTTTGGGAAAATGGCGAAGCGTGGGGTTAGTTGACGCGGATGGGGCGATCGTCGCTACGCAAGTACGAGCCGAGGTAGGGCTGGGCGAATTCGAGCTTGCCGTGGCCGGCGGAAACGATGAGGTCGCGGTTGATCAGTTTGGCGCGCGAATCGGAGATCTCATTGAGTTTTCTGCCCAGGGAGGAGGCGATGTCGCTGATGGAAATTTCTCCGTTGGGTGATGTTGTCTCGAGGTTGGCCATGGCGTCGAGGAACTCGCGCTGGCGCGCGGGCACGCTTCGGACGGAAGGCTGATGAACGTTCGTGCCCAAGATTCGAATGGCTTCCGGCCGAGCTTCCTCTACCGTGTCGAGCGTGATCGCTGCGTCTGATTTTTCCCACGACAGGAAACCAATGAGCTGCACAAGATACGGGTAGCCCTGAGTGAAACTGGCGGCGTAGTCCGCAGCTTCCTCGCTGAATTCTTTGCCTGATCCAGCGGCGGTTTCGACCAGGTTGGAGCGTGCATCAGCGATCGTAAGCGGACCGAGCTCGTAGTGGCGTGCGCGGCGGAGGAAGGTGGTGCCCGGCAAATTGAGCAGGTTGTTCACACCAACGGTTAAGCCCGCCATCGCTATGGTGATGTGCTCATTGTCACGCACAAGATCCTGGAATGAGATAGCTATTGTCGTGAGGTCTTGGGGGTCACAATCCTGGACCTCATCAATCGTGATCAGCACGCCAGTGTCCTTCAGAAGGGACAGAAGTTCGCGGAGGCGACTGCTCAGGCGCGGGGCTACCTGCGTCTCGTCGCTGTTCCAGCCGATGGAGCCCACACCTGCAACGGAGATGTGCTCAATGTGGTGCTTGCGCGAGGGCTCTAGCTTTTCGACGGCCTCCGGAACCAGCGACTCCGTAAGCAACTGCGCCATACCCTCACGTGCAGATAGCCGAAGAACAATCCAACCGTTGCGTTGAGCGATATCCTCAACCTCATTAAGCAAGACTGTCTTCCCAATACCGCGGGACCCGGACACGATGATGGATCGTCCGGGGTTGCCAGGTTGGCTGAGGATGGCTTTCTCGAATTCGAGGAGGACGGTTTGCCTGCCGGACCAAATCAGTGGGCTGACGCCGAAGGTCGGGCGGAAGGGGTTGCTGGTGTGGGGGAGCGCATCCATGTGGAACAGTGTAGCGAATTGATACTTTGATAGTTTCTCGCTTTTGATACTTTGATAGTTTTCGTCTTAGTGTTCACACTGGCGCGTAAAACGCTTTAAAAACAAGCAACGAGGAGAAACCCGGCTCCTAGTGCTCTCGCTTAGTGCTTATCTTTGGAAACCCCAAAGAGGCGCGCAAGTGAGGTGAAGAATCCGGGGTTCTCCTCGTGAGGATATTCAGTTGAGGCATCGGAGGGAGCGTCGTAGTTTTCCGGCTCTCCCTCCTCGTAGACGATGTAGGTCTCGTAGTCCTCGGCGATTTCGTCGCTCATGTCCGTGGGGTCTACATCATCGGGGCTGACAGAGGGATGTTCTTCTGAGGGGTTGAAGCCCGATGCAGGATCGTCCACCGCCTCCTCATCGAGTGATTGCGGTGGAACTTGATCCGCCCATTCTCCGTAATTTAACGGGAAGGCTCCGCCCTCAGTTCTTCATGCCAGATTGAATTCGCGGGTGTGCTGGATCACAGCGCGGCGCATCAGAGCAAGGTTGCACTGCGAGGAGTTCACTGCGAGGTACACGAACATGTTGTTGTCCAGGATCTTGATCAGGTGCAGCTGATCCGTCAGGGTCAGCAACATATCCTCAAGGCCACCGGTGATGCCAAGAGCCTCCATAGTCTTGAATTTGGACTTAACCATCTCGGAGTTGTACGCGGCCGCGACATCGAGGTCAAAGTCCGGGTACTTGGAGTTGGAGGCCAGGGACATACCGGTGTCCAAGTCGACGACGGAAGCGCCGATGAAGCCGTTCAGATCCGTCGAGAGAGCCTCGAGGAAGCCGTTCAGGGAGTCCTGCTGAGTCATGCTTAGGTTCCTTTCAAGTTGATGCTGTACACGATCATCACCGATCTTGGATAGTTTTTCCAGTCGAGATAGTCGCGAGCGAGTAGCACAAGACACCATGAGAATACTCAGCTGTTGAAATGTCATCAATAATGATGTAGAAATTCCTGGCAGAAGCCGGAGGTAATGTTATGAATTTCGAAGCGAGATATGCTCCGCGACACGGCAAGCCAGAGGAGCTCACGCCAGAAGATGTTGACTCCACGCTGGTCATGCCAGATGACGCGATCATTGGTGCCCATTCGCATGCAGAGATCGTGTTCGTTGGTCCGGTCGGGGTTGGGAAAACAACCGCAGTACGTGCACTTTCCACATCCACGCCGGTGAGTTCTGAAGTGAAGGCATCCACCACGGATGACTTCATTGTGGGAGGCAAGGAAACCACCACCGTCGGCATTGAAATGGGCGTGTGGGAACGCCTGAACGGTCAACGCGTGGCGCTTTACGGTACCGCCGGACAAGATCGCTTTGATGCTTCGCGGACTCCGGCGCTTAACCCAGAAGCAGGAATTGTCCTTATGCTGTTTGGGTATGAGCACTTGCTCAAAGACCAAGTACAAGAATGGGTAGGGTTATTGGGGGAAAAGCGGGCGCTGCACCGAACCGTCATCGGAGTAAACTTCCTGGCTCCTGGACAGGAAGATCCGATACCGCGGATCAAGCAGCTGCTGCAGGATCATGGACAGAGGGATGTACCAGTGCAAATGGTTGACCCGCGGAATGTGTTTGACGTGGCGGACATCGCTGAGGCTGCGCTGAAACGAGTGGAAGAATGTCAGTGAATTTGCTGGACGGCTTTAACCAGGATGACCCCGATTGGAAGGTAGAAATCGGGCGCCACCGACGGGTGCGTGGCCAGGATTTTGCCACTAATGATTTGGCCGCAGCGATCCTGCCGTCAATGGCACGCATGCGCCATAGTGTTCCAGGTTTGTACGCTATCGCGTTGGGTACCGGTGATGGCATGCATGTGTGTTCACTTGGCCTGCCAGACTCTCTCGTAGCATCCGAAATCACTGCTCTGAGCGCCTCCATGCTGGGAGTGGCGGAAGCGCAGGCAAACTTGCTTGAGGCAGAGGCTGATGAGTCTGCGCCACCTGCCATCGTGACAGTGGCCCGTCCTGATGATGAGTGCATGGCTCTTGTAAAAGTTGAGCATGAGCCGGTGGGGCACCTGGTCATGACACTGTTTGCTCGAGACACCCAGCTAGGCATGGTTGTCTATCACGCCCGGAACTCCGCCATTCAAATGGCGGAGTGGCTCGCAGAAGTCTAGTTACGGCGGAGCCTTATCCGGGGTACATCAGTCATTTTGGTAGTGCCTTAGTGCCAGTGCTTCTGATGCTCGGCGTGGGTGGACAGGTACGCGCCAGGGGCGAAGATCTCGTCGTAGTAGTCGGTGTCCAGGTGTTGGGCTTGGAGGTAGTTCATGATCCAGACGGTGGGGATTGTCCCGGGGAATTTGCCGAAGGTCTCATAGATGTAGGTGGCCTGCAGCTTCATCAGCTCGGTGAAGCGCTCATCCGGTTTGGCTGCTTGGGAGCGGATGGCGCGGCTTTCCGTCCAAGGGCCCGGTGTGTCCGGGTGGAAGGGGCCGCCGGGGCCGTACTTGCGCTCGAAGAAGGCGTCGACGGCGTCGGCCATGGTGTCGTAGTACGGCGGGGCGTAGGTTTCAAAGATGCCTTTCTTGCCGGTGGCGTTGGGCAGGGACCAGCGGTCGTCTTCTTGGATGTCGAAGCCGAGGCCCGGGACGTCCTCGCGCCCGGAACCGCCGAGGAAGGTGAGGCGGTCGATGCCGTCGAAGCTCCACCCACCCAGGCCGAGCGCGCCGAGCACAAGGTGGCCCAGCAACGTGGAGGACATCAGTTCTGCGGTGGCCTCTGTTTGCGAGTACTGCTCCAAGAACGACAGCGGCAATGGTTCGTTGACGCGCGCGATGTCGCTGAACTCCTTGATGCCGGGGATCTCCCGGCCGTTGATGTCGTCGTAGATCACGTACCTGTTGCGTGTGAAGAAGGCCAGGTTGGCCAAGGTGTGCTGCGCAAGGTCAGAGACCGGTGCGATGAGAAGCGAGCCGGGATAGTTAGCAATCCACGTGTTGTGTCCCTCCAGGTACGGTTCTTCGCGGGGGATCCAGATGCGCTCGTCGCTAAGCTTGCGCACGTTGCGCAGCACCGAGTTGAGACGGGCCTCCGTAAAACCTTCGTTCTCATTGAAGGGCACCTCCGGTGTGGCATCGCGCGTGGATAGTGCGTAGGTGCCGGAGTCATCGGTGAAAAAGAAGTCCGCAATGTGGAAGCCGGCTGCCGACGGGAACGTGCGGCCAGTGGCGCTACCGGAGTAGTCCGGCAGCTTCGGTGCGTAGCCGGGGTGGTGCGTGATGCTGTGATGCCAGCCCGTCACACCCGCAACGGTGGCCAAGACGATGGCGCGTTCCAGATCGCTCAACGGCTGGGTGTCGTGCTTGCTCGTATACGCCAGCGGACCGGCTGGCACCTTGCCGCCGAGGGGGAAGCGACGGGAGCGGCGTCCGTTGATCGCATCCAGGAGAGGGAATTGCGCTAGGCGGTCCAAGTTTTCGCGGTCTTTGTCGGTGAGTGTGAGCAGTGGGAGATCAGCCATGAAAGTAGACCCTTCTGTCTATATGGTGTTTGTTTGTGTGCGGTTCAGGCTATGTGTACTGCTGATTTGTTGGCCAGAATTAGATTCATAGGGGTCTGAAAATGTAGACAGAGCGGTTTATTTAAGGGTATGAGTGAACCTGAGAAAACAGTCCGCATTGCGGACTCCCTGGGCTTTTGCTGATGCGCATTGCGGAGTCCGCAACAAGCCCCGTCTACGCTGAGGAACATGACTGTTCAGGATGTGGCGCGGATTCAAGCAGCCGTTGCGGAGTACTGGTCGGAGGTCCGACACGTGAACGTGTCAGAGTCAACCAACACAGAGCTCCTTGCCACGGGCGCGCCGGGGGTAGTGCTCATTGCGGACCAGCAAACCAGCGGCAAGGGCCGGCTGGGACGCGTGTGGGAAGCGCCCGCGGGTGCGAGCTTGCTCATGAGCGTGGCTATTGATCTGCCGCGCACGGATGACCTGGGCTTGGTCTCCCTCGCCGCGGGCTTGGCGGTTGTGGATGTGGTGCCGGAGGCTCGCTTAAAGTGGCCGAATGATGTGCTACTGAACGGCAAGAAATTCGTGGGCATCTTGGGGGAGATTGATATGCGCAACGGTTCCCCCATGCTGGTCGTCGGCCTCGGCGTCAACATCGACTGGGAAGAAGATTGCCTGCCCACGGACTGGTCCACCGCGCTCAACCTCCAAGGCATCACCGTCGACTGGGACGACTTCACCATCAATCTGCTCCGCGCGCTGGGCAAGCGGCTCATGCAGTGGCGCAACAAAGACACAATGCTTATGCGCGACTACCGCGACACCTCCGCCACCATCGGCCAGCGCGTCCGCCTGGAAACGTACAGCGGAGACGTCGTCGGGGTGGTCGATGACGTGGATGAGCGTGGGGAGATCGTCGTGGATGGAACAAGCTACTCAACTGGCGACGTGACTCATTTACGCCCCACCGATTAACCTGTGGGCCGTGGCAAAGATCAGACTCGGTAGGGGAGAAGTCGTATTGGCGGACATGGCTCCGCCACTACGCGCTTTAGTGTTCCCGTTTTTAGAGCTGATCATCCTCACCGCGCTGTCCTGGATGCTCATCGGCTGGATGGACGTCCACGGTATGGATGCGCAGCTGCGCAACATCGTGGTGCTGCTTTGGGCGATCCTGGCTTTATGGCGTTTCCTAAAGCCAGTTCTCCGCCTCCGCCGCCAGCGCTTCGTAGTAACCAATAAGCGCGTCGTGGCCATGAACGGCCGGTCTATTGAGTCCATTCCGTTCGTTCAAATCCGCGGCGCCCAGCGCCACCGCGGCGGAATCAGCATCGGCATATTCGGCTATCCCGAACCCATCTACTTCCCGGACGTCGGCCGCACCAAACGAGTGGAAGAACTCATCCGCCGCCAACTCCCCTAGGTGAGCAGGCTTTAGCCCTTCACCTCAGTGGTGTGAATCTGCTCATCAATGTCATCGGGGGAAAGGTTGCCCGCAGCGAAGTCGGCCGTGAGTGGGAGGCGCAGTTCCATGTCCGTGCCAGGGCAGAGTTCAATCACGGCGTCTTCCACCGTGTAATCAAGCACGTGCCCGCCGGACGTGCGCTCCTCATTGATGAAGTGGACGTGGCAGCCAGGCACCCCAATGCCCTTCGCGTACTTCGGCGTACGAAACCCACCGATGACCCCGCGCACATTGTCAAAGGTGATCTCCTTGTCATCGCCCACGGCATCACGCATTGGCGGGTACGGCTTGGATTGCTTCGTCACCGTTCGCGTGACCACGTTGGAAAACGTCCCACGAATCCGCACCGCATGAAAGTAGTTGCCCGAAGGTTCCACCCCATCAATGAACTTGGAAAGCTCGCTGCGCTTCATGCCCTTCGGAGCCTTAACGACGATCTTCGGCACAAAATTCGTCACCTGCGCAAACGGACTCACTTGGTCCAAATCCGCAATCGTCGCCGAACCGTCACTGCGAAGCTGGTAGCACGTGCCGTCCAGGATGATCATTTCTCCATCCAGTCCGTCAAAAGTACCCAGGCCGAAATTGCCCTTCGACAGAATCTCCCCGATGGTCATCTCCCCGTCATAAATCCCATCGAGCAGCGCTGACATGAGTGAATTCTGAAAAATTGTGTGGCGGCCCAAAGAAGTCATGATCCCGATGGTAGCGCGACTTCCACGATGCGAGCCGGGACCATCTCGGACCCGCAATCTGGCCGCGGTGTATAACGCTACAGACGATGCGGACATCCTTGTCCACTTCCCACGTCTTGCCGTCGATGACCTGTGCCGATGTCCGCTAAACAAGCGGACACACTCTGCGTCCGTTTCTCCACGCACCAAAGCCCCAGCTCACACCCTCACCACGCCACAATCGGACACATTTGTCCACATTCCCTCCAGCCATATACCCCGCAGCCCCACTCCGCTGGAACGTTGCTAAGACGTTGCTAGACCCTTTCGGGGAGGTCATCCGGCCGAGTGCAGCGATTGCTCAGTAGAGTAGGCACTCGTGAGCAACGCGAAGTCGAATCCGAAGTCAGATGCCACCCGCGACGCGCAGGGCATGCCCGTTCTTGCCGTGATCGGCGACGGCCAACTTGCGCGCATGATGCACACCGAAGCCATCGAGCTCGGTCTTGCACCCCGCGTGCTTGCTGGTGCGCCGGACTCGTCCGCCGCCCAGGTCTTCGGTGACGTGGAGATCGGGGATTACAAAAACCTCGATGACGTCAAACGCGTGTGTGCTGGCGCGACCGCCGCAACCTTTGACCACGAGCACGTGCCCAATGAGTTCCTCGACCAGCTCATCGCTGAGGGCATGAGCGTGCAACCACAGCCACACGCTTTGATCTTCGCTCAAGACAAGTTGGAGCAGCGCCGCAAGATGAAGGAGATCGGCGCCCCGGTGCCGGAGTTCGCTCCCATCGAAAGTGCGGATGATGCCGCTGAGTTCTTCGCTTCCGTCGATGGTGCGATGTGCCTGAAGGCAACGCGCGGTGGCTACGACGGACATGGAGTGTGGTTCCCGAAGACCGAAGAAGACGCGCGCGCCCTGGTCAGCGATCTGCTGGACAAGGGCACCCCGCTCTACGCTGAGCGGAAGATCAACTTCGACCGTGAACTGTCCGCCATGGTCGCGCGCACACCTTCCGGTGAGATCAAGGCATGGCCTGTCGTGGAGTCCCGCCAGCGGGATGGCATCTGTGTTGAAGCGATCGCGCCAGCCCCGGACATGACGGCTGAGCAAGCTGCGTTCTGCCAGGAGCTGGCCACGAAGATTGCTTCCGAACTGGACGTCACCGGTGTCTTGGCCGTGGAGCTCTTCGCCCACACGGACGCCTCCGGTGAACCAGCTGTCACGGTGAATGAGCTAGCCATGCGCCCACATAACACTGGTCACTGGACGCAGGACGGCTGCGTGACTAGCCAGTTTGAGCAGCATCTGCGTGCTGTTCTGGATTGGCCGCTGGGCTCGGTGGACACCACGGCTAACTACACCGTCATGGTGAACACTCTGGGCGCGGACGAAGAGCCGGCGCAGCCGATGGAAGAGCGCGTCATGGAGGTCATGCGTCAGTTCCCTGAGGCGAAGGTCCACTTGTACGGCAAGGGCTTCCGCCCGGGCCGCAAGATGGGTCACGTCAACGTGGCTGGCGCTGATCTGGATACGGTTCTGTCGCGGGCGAAGGCAGCGGCTGAGATCATTGTGAACGGAACTGCAAAATAGCACTGCGAAATAGCACTGTGGGAACTGAGTGAGCTGGGAGGAAAGCTATGCAACCGCAGGTTGGAATCATCATGGGTTCGGATTCGGACTGGGACACTGTCGCACCCGCAGCGGAGGTTCTCGCTGAGTTTGGCATCCGCTTTGAGGTGGGTGTTGTGTCCGCGCACCGCACCCCGGAAAAGATGCTGGCGTACGCCAAGAGTGCGCATGAGCGTGGCCTTGAGGTGATCATCGCGTGTGCTGGTGGCGCTGCACACCTGCCGGGCATGGTTGCTGCGGCGACGCCGTTGCCAGTAATCGGTATTCCGCGTGCGCTGGCTGATCTGGATGGCCTGGATTCTTTGCTGTCCATCGTGCAGATGCCGGGTGGTGTCCCGGTGGCCACGGTGTCCATCGGTGGTGCGAAGAACGCGGGCCTTCTCGCGGCGCGCATCCTGGGCACGGCTGATACGCAGATGCGTCAGAAGATGGTGGACTACCAGGTGAACATGGCTAATGAGGTGGAGCGCAAGGATGAGGCTCTACGGAAGCGTCTGCTTGGTGAGTAAGTGCCACACCCGTTAGTGATTTTGGGGGCGCGGGTGAGGGACGGGGAGCCGTCGTTAATGCTTGAGGCGCGCCTGCAAGCGGGCCTGGATCTGTATCGGGCGACGCGGCCACGCACTGTTGTGGTGACGGGCAAGGGGGAGTCCGCGGTGATGGCGCGGTGGCTCGTGGAGCGGGGCGTGGACCCGGCGGACGTGATTGAGGAGCCATGGGCGACGTCCACGAACGAGAATCTCGAGCGTTCCCGCGCGCTGCTGCCGGAGGCGGAGAAGCTGACGGTGGTGACTAACGGTTTTCATGTGGGGCGCACGCGGGTGTGGGCTTTGCACCTGGGGATTCCCATTGAGGTGGTGGCGGCGCCGACCCCGCGTAGGTCACGGGTGAAAAACTACGCGCGGGAGATCATCGCGGTGCCGCATTCGGCAGCGCGGGTGGCGTGGCGGCGGCTGTTGCACTGGTTGGACCGGTAAGGCCTACGTGAGTTGGCGGGTAACCTTTTCGGTCTCCGCGATGTGGGCAAGGCGCTCGGCAGAAGTCATGCCGGTGACAACGACGATGGAGCCGTTGGCGGCAAGCGGGGCAAGCACGTAGCGGTCGAATTCCTCGCGGTCGCGCCAGCCGGGAATGAGAAGGCGCTCCGAGGTATCGGTGATCTCCGGGTTGCGCCACTGGGCAAGATCAGGAGTCTCGCCGTAGTACTGGTCGCCGTAGAAGCGCACGGTGGGGCCGAAATCAACGGCGCCTAAGGGGAGCTGGCCACCGGATTCGACGACGCCACGACCGAAAGGATCATCGGACACCACAGCCACATCGGCGACACCGGCATCGGCCCACAGTTCCGCACGTGAAGTGGTGGTGAACACCAGGCGGGGTTCCGCGGAGGGGGTGCTGTTCTGTGCCGTATCCACAGTGGTGCTCAACCCGGCGGTGGAGATCCCGATGGGCAAGACGGCGGCCTGCCAGGAGACGGGTAGGTCGAGGAGGATTTCGGTGGGGGCATCGAATTCGTCGATAAGCATGTTGGCAATCTTGTTGGCCCAATTGTCCAACGTGATGGCGGAGAACTCCACGCGCGTGCCTGCTGTTTCGTCGTAGACGGTGAGGCGTGGGGCGGCGGGGTCGGTGGCCAGGAGTGGGGCGAGCATGCTCATGCGCCCCCATAGTAGAGGCTTTAGTTCACGCAGCGCGGGCCTGAGCCACCGGCATTGAACTCGGGCGCCACCTCGGCTGTGCCGAAATCCTCGCCCGGTGTGCCCACGGTGTTGGAGGAAGAGGTCGAGGGCTGTGGCAGGTCAACCGCTTCGGAGGTCGGGCCGACGTAATCGTCGGCGGTGACCACGATGAGGGAGGTGCTGTCCAGGCTCTCATTCACGGTGATAGGCAGGCCACCGAGCATGCGCGCCAGCTCAATTGCTGCCGGGTCATCCGCGCGGGCGGCAACGATCTGGGATTCGTAGTAGACACCCGGCATGGCGTTGGTCACGTTATCCACCGTGACGCCGTGTTCCTTCACGTATGCGCCGACACCCGCGGCCAGGCCGGGGGTGCTACCGGCATTGAGCACGTCCACGGTCTTGCCGTTCAACTCGGCGGGGGCTTCGGTTGGTGTGTTGTCCTGGTTGTTATCCCTGTCGTTGGCGTCGCTGGTGTCGCTGTTCTGCTCTTGCTCTTGCTCGCGCGAGAGGGTTTCCATGTAGGCGTGCACTTGGGCGACGTCGACGGTGACGATGGACTCGCCGTAATCACCCACGCCGTTGATAGAGGTCACCGGGATGGTTTGGAAGGTGACGTTGCCGGCGGCCAGGTCAGACATCTGCGTGGCCATGGACATGATGTCCCAGCCTTTATCCACGGTGACGGAACGCTCCACCGCCGTGGACAGTTCACGTAGCTTGTTCGGGTTGGACAGGGTGCCGGCGGAGATGATCTCATTGACCAGCGAAGCCATGAAGACCTGCTGGCGCACGATGCGGTCCAAGTCACCGCGCGGCAGGTCATGGCGTTGACGCACGAAGGCCAAGGCCTGTGCACCATCGAGGGTGGAGCGACCGGCGGGGAAGTTCGCGCCGGACAGTGGCTCATTCACGGCTTCATTGAGGCAGACTTCCACGCCGCCGACAGCATCCGTCAGCAGGACGAAGCCAAGCAGACCCACCTCGGCGTAGTGGTCAACTTCCACACCAGTGAGGTCCGCTACAGCATTGATCAGACCTTGCTGGCCAGCCTGAGCGACTTTCTCTTCGAGTTCGCGGCCTTCCACACCTTCGTTGACCAGTTCCTCGCGCTTCTGCAGGGCGTACTCGCCGTACACGCCGTTGATCTTGGTATTGCCCAAGCGGCGGTCACGGATGTAGGTGTCGCGGGGGATGGACACGGCGGTGGCACGGGAGCCATCATTAGGCACACGCACCACGATGATCGTGTCGGTGTTGAGCTCACCATCGGCCTCACCCGCGTTAAGGCGTGCGAGTTCCTCTTGGGTGAGTGGGTTGCCTTGCGCATCCGCGCGGGAATCGGAGCCGACAAGCAAGATGTCCACTGCACCGTCAGAGCCCTTGAGGTCATTCTTGTTGCCGTCTTTGCCGCCGAGTTCCAGGTCCGCACCGGCAAGGTTGGAACCCAACGTGCCCACCGAGTAGTAGCCCATGCCGGTGACCGCGAGGATGAGCACGGCGATTGCCGCCAGCGCGCTTTTGAGCAGCGGGTGGCCGACCTGGGACAAGTCTTTCACGCGCGACGGCGCCGGTTGAATGTCGCGCACAGGCCTGTACTTATCGCTCACAGAACGCCGCCCTTGATGTCGTGGTGCTGGTGGGATGAAATCAGGTTAGGAGTATACGGCAAGCACAGCCCATTTCCGTGTTGCAATGCTCTACACTTCCGCACTGTGAATACTCCGAGTGGGACGAAGCATCCAGCACCGTTGGCCGTAGTCACGGTGACATACAACCCAGGCCGGCACCTGCTGGCGCTCGCGGAGTCCCTGGGCGCGGCAACCCGGCACCCCACTCTGCTCGTGTGCGCGGACAACGGTTCTACCGACGGCGCCGCCCAGCAGTTAGCCCAGCAGCAGGACAACGTGGTGTACCTGCCCACTGGTGGCAACATTGGCTACGGTCCGGCGATCAACGCCGCGGCACAGGCGCTGACGCAGCAGCGCGCTGCCGGTGAGATCAACACCGACTACGTCCTCGTGGTCAACCCGGACGTGGAATTCATGCCCGGTTCCATCGACCGCCTCATTGAATGCGCGGACGCCAACCCGCGCGCCGGGGCAGTGGGACCACGCATTGAGGAGGCAGACGGTTCCGCGTACCCCTCCGCCCGCGAAGTACCCACCTTGGTCACCGGCATCGGCCACGCCGTGCTCTACCCGTTTTGGCCGGGCAATCCGTTCTCCCAGGCGTATAAGGCAGGGGAGGACCTCAGCCGACGCAGAGAAGCAGGCTGGCTTTCCGGCTCCTGTTTGCTCGTGCGCTGGGAGGCTTTTGACGCAATCGGTGGCTTCGACGAGCGCTACTTCATGTACTTCGAAGACATTGACTTCGGTGATCGGCTCACCCGTGCCGGGTGGCAGAACATCTTTACCCCGGACGCGATTATTGCGCATGATCAAGGGCATTCAGCGAAGAAATACTCTGCTGTCACCGTGCCCGCGCACCATGATTCCGCCTACCGCTTCCAGGCGGATCGCCTCCCGCACTGGTGGCAAGCCCCCGTCCGCGCCGCATTGTGGGCGGGCCTCAAAGGACGGGCGTTGCTGTTGCGCGTGCTGGGGCGCGGCGCGTAGATCTGGCCCCGTCAATAGCCGGGTTGCGTGCGTTGGCGGGTTAGGTTTAACCGAGAAACCATAAACACCAAAAACTTTGTGTTGAAGGAGACCTTGCCGTATGGCTCACAGCATTGATCCGTCAAAGGTTGACGCCGTTGTTCTGGTTGGCGGCCAAGGTACGCGGCTGCGCCCACTGACGGTGAATACACCGAAGCCGATGCTGCCCACGGCGGGCTACCCGTTCCTGGCGCACCTGTTGGCCCGCATCAAGGCGGCGGGGATCCAGCACGTGGTCATGGGCACCTCCTACAAGGCAGAGGTGTTTGAGGAGTACTTCGGTGACGGCTCCGAGTTCGGGCTGGAGATCGATTACGTCGTTGAGGAAGAAGCGCTGGGCACTGGCGGTGCGATCCGCAATGTGGAGCCGTACCTGCGCCATGAGACGGCCATGATCTTCAACGGTGATGTACTCTCCGGCGCAGACCTGAATGCCGTGCTGGCTACTCATGCTGAGCATGAAGCTGATGTCACCCTCCACCTCGTGCGCGTGCCTGATCCGAGCCAGTTCGGGTCCGTGCCCACGGACGGGGAGGGGCGTGTGCAGGCCTTCCTGGAGAAGACTGAGGCGCCGCCGACGGACCAGATCAATGCTGGCTGCTACGTCTTCCAGCGCGATGTTATCCGCCAGATCCCGGCTGGTCGCGTGGTCTCCGTTGAGCGTGAGACTTTCCCTGGCCTGCTCAAGTCCGGTGCGCGTGTGTGGGGGCACGTGGACATGTCTTACTGGCGTGACATGGGCCGTCCGAGTGATTTCGTGCAAGGCTCCTCGGATCTCGTTCGCGGCATCGCGCCCTCGCCGTTGCTGGAAGGTCGCGCGGGAGAATCGCTTGTCGACGACTCCGCCGGCATCGCCAGCGGCGCCATCCTCGTCGGTGGCACCTCCGTGGGCCGTGGCACCACGATCGGTGCGGGGTGCCGCCTGGATGACTGTGTGATCTTCGACGGTGTGACGGTGGAGCCGGGCGCGGTGATCCGTGATTCCATCATTGCCTCGGGTGCAACGATCGGCGCGAATGCCCGCATCCAGGACTGCGTCATCGGTGATGGCGTGAGTATTGGTGCGCGTTGTGAGCTGCAGGGCGGAATGCGTATTTGGCCGGGCGTGAGCATCCCGGATCTGGGAGTGCGTTTCTCCCCGGATGCGTAGCGACACGCCGAGGACCAGCCGATTAGTTGCCCCGACTTGGAGCGCCTACTACATGTAGTACCCCCGCTACCTACCCCCGGTGAAAAAGAGCTGTGACTGATGTGACTCATGTGGCGCCCCACAAGGGGGTCAACCAATATTCCTGCGGAAAACACTTCTTTTTGCAACATCTATGTTGACGCTATTTAGGGCCACGGGTTCTAATAACAAAGGTGTAACTAACCGATCCACGGTTACCGGCAGTGCCACAAGGGCGCCAAGGGCAAGGAAGTACCGACATAGAAAGGGGATGGCGTGGAAGACATGGTTGACAACGCCATTCTCCGCGGCGCAGCCGCGGGCGGAATGACCCTCGACGAACTCTTTGGCACCGTCGAGCAGGAGTGGCAGGACCAAGCGCTGTGCGCGCAGACGGACCCGGAAGCCTTCTTCCCCGAGAAGGGCGGCTCCACCCGTGAGGCTAAGCGCATCTGCCAGGCCTGCGCCGTCCGCGATGAGTGCCTTGAATACGCACTCGAGCACGATGAGCGCTTTGGTATATGGGGTGGTCTCTCCGATCGTGAGCGCCGCCGCCTACGCCGCCAGATTGGCTAGAGTAAAACCTGAATTCAGACCCGGCTTCAGCCGGGTTTTTGTTTTGCCGTGTTTGCGTTTCTGCTGGTGGCGCGTTTACCAGTTGAAACCCGGGTCAATATCCCGCGGGTCCAAATTCAGGTATTGCGCTACGAGTGCGGTGAGGATGATGGTGAGCAGCTCATGGCGCTCCACCGTAGAGTTGGTGCGCTGCTCTACCGGCATGCGGAAGATGACAATGCGGGCGCGCGTGGGGCGACCAGCACGGTCAACACCGGCCTGGAGCACACGCCCCAAAGGCACGGGGCCGTCCGCAAAGATCTCATCGGGCAGTACCGCCATATCCGCACGCAAACGCATGCGTGGGATGGTGTCCACCGCCAAGTCAACGCCGGCGAGCTGCTCAAAGTAGGCGTTCTGCAGTGGGGCATAGGCATCCAACACCGCTTGGTCAAAGGATGTGGAGCGTGTCCGGTACCGCGGAACAGCGACCGGGAGGAGTGGCCCCCGTGTGCCGCGACCGTGGCGGTCGCGCCGCGGTGGCAGGTGCGTTGGTCCGCTACCGGGGGAGGGGGCTTGGTTGGTCATATGGCCTAATGTAGGCGCGCCACTGCGGGGCCGAGTCCACGGCGCGCCGCGTGGCGCGGGAAGAAATTTGCGGGCGCGGGCCTACACTGGTGCACCGTGAGTACCTTCCGTCGTTGTTGCCGTCCGGGGTGTGGTCGCCCTGCTACCGCCACGCTTGTTTATGCGTACTCCGATAAAACCGCCATCGTTGGCCCGCTTTCCCCAACCACGGACCCACACGCGTGGGATCTGTGCAACCGCCACTCGGATCACATCACGGCTCCGGTGGGGTGGGAGATGGTGCGCATTGACGCGATTGAGCTTTCCGACGAGGAGGAGCTGACCGCTCTGGCCGAGGCAGTGCGTGAGGCTGGGCGTGTGACCACGGGACTGGTGGACACCACTCAGGATCCCATTGAGTTTGATGCGAACCGTGATGTGACTAACCCGCAGACCTCTAACCACCCCGTCTACCGCACGAAGCGGGTGGGGCAGCACCTGGCTGAGCACAAGGCAGCGCGTCGCGCGCACTTGAGTGTTGTGCCGGATCCAGAGAATCAGCAGGTAGAGCCCTCAGAAGAGGACTAAGTTAGCAGCTAATTTTCAGCGGTGCCTGCGCGGTTTAGTCCGGGCGATCGTCTAGGATCGATTGCCATGAATCAGCCAACCCAGAATCCTTCACCCCGCACTCGTGACCGCGCTGTTGTGGAGTCCGCGGTGAAAGCCTATGACGTCCGCGGCATCGTGGAGCCCTACCCGAATGCCGTGCTGGATGAGGACTTTGTCTTTGATGCCGGCGCTGCCTTCGCCTCCATTTTGCGCGAGGAAGGGGAGACCACCATTGCCGTCGGCTATGACATGCGTCCTTCCTCCCCGGCGTTGTCTGCGGCGTTCGGCCAGGGTGTGATGAGCCAGGGCCTCAACGTGCTGGACTTGGGGTTGACCTCCACGGATGAGCTCTACTTCGCAGCCGGCACCATCGGGTGTGCAGGGGCTATGTTCACTGCCTCCCACAACCCGGCGCAGTACAACGGCATCAAGCTTTGCCGCACGGGTGCTACGCCGGTCTCGCAGGATTCCGGTCTCGCCGAGATCACGCAGATGCTTATTCATGGCGTCCCCTCCTACTCCGGCACCCACGGCACCACCGAAAAGCGCGACGTGTTGGCGGACTATGCCACCTTCCTGCGCCAGCTGGTGCCGGTGAACACGGACCGCAACCTGGTCATCGCTGTGGACGCCGCGAACGGCATGGCCGGCCACACTGTGCCGGCCGTTCTGGATGACATGGATGTACGCCCGCTCTACTTCGAGCTGGACGGCACCTTCCCCAACCACGAGGCCAATCCGCTGGATCCGAAGAATTTGGTGGACTTGCAGGGATTCGTCGTGAAGCAAAAAGCTGATATTGGCCTTGCTTTTGATGGGGACGCGGACCGCTGCTTCGTTGTTGATGAGAAGGGGGATCCAGTGTCCCCGTCCGCGATTACCGCGCTGGTGGCGGAACGGACCCTAGAGCAGGCGCCGGGGGCGACGATCATTTACAACGCGATCACCTCGCGCGCGGTGCCGGAGCTCGTGGAGGCCAAGGGTGGCGTGCCGGTGCGCACCCGCGTGGGGCACTCCTACATCAAGGCGCAGATGGCGGATAAGGGCGCGTTGTTCGGTGGCGAGCACTCTGCCCACTACTACTTCGCCGAGTTCTTCAACGCGGACTCCGGCATGGTGGCTGCACTCCACGTGCTGGCCGCGCTAGCGGAGCAGGACAAGCCACTAAGTGAACTCATGGCGCAGTACAACCGCTACGCCGCCTCCGGCGAGATCAACTCTGAAGTCGCCGACCAGCAGGCTGCGATGGACGCTGTGGTGGCAGCCTTCGCCGACCGGACGGAGAACGTGGATCGCCTCGACGGTGTCACTGTTTCCCTGGCCAACACGAAGGCCTGGTTCAATGTGCGCGCGTCCAACACCGAGCCGCTGCTGCGCCTCAACGTGGAAGCGGAGACTGAAGAAGAAGTCGACGCGATTGTCAGCGAAGTTCTAGGAATTATCCGGGGTTAAGCTCGGAGCCTCTGCCTCCCGTGTGGAGGCGGAGAAAGGATCCTCCGGGCGAGGTTTCGGTTCCGGGGAATCCTCTGCACCTCCGGCATTGGGGGTGTTGGGCTCGGAGTTGTCTACGGTTCCTTGATCCGCACCCGACTGGCCCTCCGCTGGGGTGGTGGGGTTCTGGGTCGTGCCACCACCTGGGGTTGGGGTGCCGTCTGTCGGAACATCCGGGTTCGTGGTGTCTGGTATTGGCTCAGACGGGGTGCTCTCCACAACAGACGGGGAGGGTTGACGCGTTGTCCGCGCGGAGGGGGAATCGCTGCGTTCGCTGTCGCTGAAACGCGGACGGTTCTGCGGTGCGGCATTGGGCGGGCGGTACATATCTTCCGCCTGCTCACGCGTTGCCTGACCAGCAGTGCCATTTAGCTTGGCGTTGTGCGGGGCAAGCGGATCACGCGGGGAACCCGAATCCCACCGTGGTGATGCAGCAAGCGTAGTGGAAGCACCGTTGTTGCGGTGGCTCGTGGTCTGCTCTGCGCGTGGCGTCGTCTTTTCTGTCTGCGCCGTGTGTTGCTCCTTCGAAGCATCAGCAGCAGTGACAGGGTGGCCGGCATAGTCCGACTTATCAGACGCCATGCTCACGCCCGAATCCGGCAACTTCCACACGACCAAGCCGAGCACAACCGCCAAGCCCAGGCCAATGGCCATGAAGGCGGCGAATCTGCGGCCGGTCAATTCCATGCCGGGGTCTCCTCATCTGTTGCACAACCGTTGTGGGTAACAACTTGATAACAAGTTACCAGGTGAAAGACGTGTTGCGCCACCCTTGGTGGGGAAAAAGGGGCGAGGAGGATAAGCAAAACGCTCATTTTGTGGACAGAGCGAGCATGACGCACTAAGAAATGAGACATGAGCACCTGGGACACTTATATCTTCAGCGAAGACGTCAACGTTGACTTCCTTGATGAGCTCGCTGGGCTGGAGCCCGACGAGACCGCAGAGGCAGTGCGCGACGCGTGCCTGCTGGCAGTGGATGATGCGGCCTCCGAAGACGAGATCCTCAACGGCCAAGCTGCTGCCACCATCGCGGCGATCTGGGCGGGCGCACCGTTCTCCGCCGGCGAGATCGCAAGCTCCTACAGCTTCTTGCGCGGTGCGTCTGTGGAGCTGGATGAGAAGCTTATTGACGCCGCGGTGAGCATCCTCGAATCCATCGACGCGGAGCAGGACGTAGACCAGTTCCTCGAGGCACTGTCCTAAGACAAGCGGCGGGCACGTATCCTCGTTGGGTAGCAAAACCCAATGAGGCCTAACGAGGAGAGTGCCCACATGACCCAGCTTCGCCCCAACGACTACAAGGTCGCTGACCTGAGCCTGTACGAGTCCGGCCGCAAGCAGATCGAGCTGGCTGAACACGAGATGCCCGGTCTGATGCAGCTGCGCCGTGAATACGCTGATGAGCAGCCGCTGGCGGGCGCGCGCATTGCAGGTGCAATCCACATGACCACGCAGACGGCTGTGCTCATTGAAACCCTGGCCGCCCTGGGCGCGGAGGTTCGCTGGGCCTCCTGCAATATCTTCTCCACCGAGGATCCGGCTGCTGCCGCCATCGTCGTGGGCAAAGACGGCACCCCGGAGAACCCGCAGGGCGTACCGGTTTTCGCATGGAAGGGCGAGACCCTCGACGAGTACTGGTGGTGCATGAACCAGATCTTCAGCTGGGGCGAGGGCGTGCTGCCGAACATGATTCTGGATGATGGCGGCGATGCCACCATGGCCGTGATCAAGGGCGCCGAATTTGAAAACGCCGGCGCTGTGCCGAGCAACGATGACACAGACTCGGATGAGCAGGTAGCCTTCTACAACATGCTGCGCGAAACCCTGGCAGCTGAACCTCAAAAGTGGTCTTTGACGGCCGAGGCCGTCAAAGGCGTGACTGAAGAAACCACCACTGGCGTCCACCGCCTCTACCACTTTGCCAACGAGGGCACCCTGCCGTTCCCAGCGATGAACGTGAATGACGCGGTGACCAAGTCCAAGTTTGATAACCGCTACGGCACCCGCCACTCCGTCCTCGATGGCCTGAACCGCGGTACCGACATGCTCATCGGCGGTAAAAAGGCCCTCGTCTGCGGTTACGGCGATGTGGGTAAGGGCGTGGCTGAGGCGCTCGACGGCCAGGGCGCCATCGTGTCGGTCACCGAGGTTGACCCGATCAATGCTCTCCAGGCACTCATGGACGGCTACAAGGTGGTTACTGTCGACGAGGCTATTGCCGACGCGGACATTGTCATCACCGCCACCGGCAACCTAGGCGTGATCACCTTCGACGACATGCTCAAGATGAAGGACCACGCCGTACTTGGCAACATCGGCCACTTCGACAACGAAATCGACATGGCCTCGCTCCTGCACCGCGAGGACGTCACCCGCGACAACATCAAGCCACAGGTTGACCTGTTCACCCTGCCCAGCGGCAACTCCATCATCGTGCTCTCCGAAGGTCGCCTGCTGAACCTGGGTAACGCCACCGGCCACCCGTCGTTCGTGATGTCCAACTCATTCGCCGACCAGACCATCGCCCAGATCGAGCTGTTCACCAACGGCGACAACTACGACAACCAGGTGTACCGCCTGCCCAAGATCCTCGACGAGAAGGTCGCCCGCATCCACGTGGAAGCCCTCGGCGGCAACCTCACCGAACTGTCCAAGGAACAGGCTGAGTACATCGGCGTCGACGTTGCCGGCCCGTACAAGCCGGAACACTACCGCTACTAGCTAGCTGTCGTTAGACAGCTAGCTAGGAAGGAGAACCAGTTGATCGTTGCATTCGAAGGCATCGATGGTGCCGGGAAGAACACGCTGGTCCAAGCGCTCATCCGTGAGCTTGCACAAATGGATGGCATTACTGGTGTGGCCACCATGTCGTTCCCGCGCTACCACGAATCCATCCACGCCCAGATCGCTGCAGAGGCACTCCACGGCAACATGGGGGACCTGGTGGATTCCGCCCATGGCATGGCAGTGATGTTCGCGTTGGACCGCGCTGGGGCGGGGGAGGAGTTGGGGCAGTGGGCGGCGTCGACAAGCGATATTCTCCTGCTTGACCGCTACGTGGCCTCGAATGCGGCGTACACATCCGCGCGCACCGGGAACGTGGAGGACCGCGCGTGGGTGGCGGACCTGGAATTTGACAAGCTGGGTCTGCCACGGCCGGACCTGCAGGTCCTCGTGGATACTGCGCCGGAGACAGCGCGCGAACGTGCCGCGAAACGCGAAAGCCTGGATGCCTCCCGCACACGCGATAAATACGAGCGCGACACCGCCCTCCAAGACACGACTTTTGCAGCCTACGCGGACATGGCGGATACGGGCTGGGAGGGTCGGTGGATTCGTGCCTGCGAATCTGCGCCTATCATTCAAGCTGTTAAGGCACTGCGATAAAGCTTTATCCCCAGCCACCCCACGGTTCACTGTTGTAAGGAGCGAAGGTGACGCCCAAGATTCTTGTGGTCGACGACGACCCCGCTATTTCAGAGATGCTGACCATCGTGCTGGAAGCAGAAGGGTTCGAAGCAGTCCCCGTGATGGACGGCATGGAAGCTGTACCGGCATTCCACAGCAACAACCCGGACCTCATTCTGCTGGACCTGATGCTGCCCGGCATGAGTGGCGTGGACATTTGCAAGGAGATCCGCAAGGAATCCAATGTGCCGATTGTCATGCTCACCGCCAAGACAGACACTGTCGATGTGGTGCTGGGCTTGGAATCGGGGGCGGACGATTACATCACCAAACCCTTCAAACCACGCGAACTCATCGCCCGTATTCGTGCTCGCCTGCGCCAGACGGCGGAGGAGCCGAGCGAGATCCTGGAGATCGGGGATTTGCTTATCGACGTTCCCCAGCACATCGTCACCCGCGACTCCGAAGAAATTAACCTCACCCCACTCGAGTTTGACCTGCTGGTGGAACTCGCCCGCAAACCGCACCAAGTACACACACGCGAAGAGCTGCTTGAGTCCGTCTGGGGGTACCGCAATGCCTCCGACACCCGCCTGGTGAACGTGCACGTGCAGCGCCTGCGTTCCAAGATTGAACGCGATCCGGAAAACCCCGAGATCGTCCTCACCGTCCGTGGCGTGGGCTACAAGACTGGGCGCGCGGGGGTGTAAATCCTGGCTAACTTCCTCAGCACAACGCGGGAGAGGTTCGCCCATAGTTGGCGTACCTCACTCCAAGTGCGCTTCGTGGCCACTATTTTGCTGGTGTCCACGATTGTCATGGGTGTGCTGGGCCTCGCCTTAGCATCAGTGGTGACCCAGCGTTTGGTGGATCTGAAGATCTCCAACGCGGAGACAGACATCGTCCGCGTGCGCGCCCAAGTGGAAGAGCAGCTGAGTAACTCCACCACCACAACGTCCATTCAAGGGCGCCTCAACACCGCGCGTGCGGCCCTGGCGCAGCGCTCTCAACAGGACAAATCCGCAACGGGCTCCTATGAGATCGTGCTGCTGGCCCCCACCAGTGCGGGCACGGTGACCTCACCGGAGAACTTTGCTATCCCAGAACGCCTGGTGGACTTTGTCTCCCAGGACCAGGTGGCATACCAGTTCTGGCCCACGCAGCATGAGGGGCGGGCGTTCAACGCCCTCATCATCGGCACACCCACCAATTCTGACATCCCGGACCTGCAGCTGTACCTGGTCATGGACATGGAACCGGAGCGCCAAACCTTGGCCCTCATGCGTGGTCTGCTTACATCTGCCGGTGTGGTGGTGGTTGTGCTGCTGGTGGGCATCGCTTGGATCTCGTCCCAGCAGCTGGTTGCCCCGGTGCGTTCCGCCTCCCGCATTGCGGAGCGCCTTGCCGCCGGTCATCTGCGTGAACGCATGGCCGTGGAAGGTGAGGACGAGATGGCACGCCTGGCCCTGTCTTTCAATGACATGGCAGACAAACTCTCCAGCCAGATCAACCAGCTGGAGGAATACGGTGACCTGCAGCGGCAGTTCACCTCCGATGTTTCGCACGAGCTACGCACCCCGCTGACCACCGTGCGTATGGCCGCCGACATGATCGCGGACGATGAGGACAGCCTGGAACCCCATACGCGCCGCGCCTCACAGTTGATGATCCGCGAGTTGGATCGCTTCGAAGCCTTGCTTGCGGATCTGCTGGAAATTTCGCGGCACGACGCCGGCGTGGCCGAACTCTCCGCTACCAACATCGACGCACGCAGCCCCATCGAATCCGCCTGGGCGCAAACCAGCCACTTGGCGGAAGAACTCGATGTGGCCGTTGAATTTGATGTGCCGGACCACTCGGTGCCGATGGTGGGGGACCCGCGCCGTATCGAGCGCATCGTGCGCAACCTGCTGGCCAATGCGATCGACCACTCCGAAGGCAACCCCGTCACCCTTGCTCTGGTGGAGGGAGAAGACGCCGTGGCCATCACCGTCACCGATGGTGGTGTGGGCCTGAAACCAGGCCAGGAAGAGCTGGTGTTCAACCGCTTCTGGCGCGCGGATTCCTCCCGCAAGCGCCACTCCGGTGGAACCGGCCTGGGGCTGGCCATCTCGCGCGAAGACGCCCAGCTGCACAACGGCATCCTGGATGCCACCGGCACCCCAGGCGTTGGCTCCCAGTTCCGCCTCATCCTGCCGCGCGACCCCGAGGCCGGCTTCACCCACGAGCCCGTAGCTCTGCAAGTTCAGGAGCCAAACGCGGTGCCAGAGGCGAAATCAGGTTTGGACATGGGGGCGCCGACAAAGGTTCCCGCGAGCCTAGAGACAAACCTGAATTCAGGACCCGGCGCGACAACAGCAGAAAAGGGGGAGGCATGAATGCGAGGAGGTAACCTGCGCACCACGTGTGTCGCCGTGGCCGCTGTGCCAGAGGCGAATTCAGGTTTTGTCATAGGATCGCCGACAGGGGTACCCGCGGGCGCGCCGCCGGCCCTTGGAGCAAACCTCAATGCAAAGTCAGGCGCGAAAACGGCAGAGAATACAGAGAAAACTGTGAAGGGGGAGGCATAAATGCGAGCCTTGAACTTCCGCACCACGGTTGTCGCAGTGGTCACTGCACCGGTGCTGTTTTTTGCTGCTGGGTGCGCCACCTTGCCTACCAGCACAGAACCGCATGCTTTGAGCACGTTTGAGCAGCGCCAGGACACGGTGTTGGAGCAAGCCCCGCCAGATGGCATGGAGCCGGACTTGTTGTTGCGCGAGTTCTTCGCGGCTTCAGCCAACCCCACGGGCAATTTTGAGGTGGCGCGCAAGTACTTGACCCAGGAGATGGGCAAGGAGTGGAAGCCCAGTGAGTCCACGATTGTGTTGGATACGTTTGAGATGACCTCGCGTGCCACCGCGGAGCCGAATACCCGCGCGTATGTGGTCACCGGCCGGATCATTGGCACACTTCAGCCGGGTGGCGCTTTCACCCCGGCGCATCGCGGTTATGAGGCCACGATGGAGCTCACCCAGGAAGACGGCCAGTGGCGCGTGTCTAACCTGCCCAATGATGTGGTGGTGGATCGTACGGATCTGCGCAACCATTACGAGCCACGCAATTTGTACTTCTACGACAGCACAGGCCAGCGTCTTGTCGCGGACCGCCGTTGGGTGTACTCCCGCGTGAACTCCATTGGTTCGACACTGCTGTCCATGCTTGTCTCAGGTCCTTCTGAGCGCATCGCACCCGCTCTTACTCCGGCGCTGCCGGAGGATTCCCCCACGGTGGCCTACACCGGTATGAAGGACGGGGTCTACCAATTCACCGGCCTGGCTGGTGCGGATGAACAAACCCGCGCCCGCTTCGCCGCGCAGGTCGCCTGGACGCTGCAGGGCGCTGGGGAAGTTGGGCCCTATTCCGTCTCCGCCGATGGGGCAGGTCTTATCGGGGATAGCTTTGACATCAGCACCGATGATTTTGAGAACCTGAACCCGGTGCCCATCGCCGAAGCCGGGCCGGATTTGTACACCTTGTCCAACGGAACTGTCTCTGCCGTCACGGATCTAGATAGCGTGGCGCCAGCCAAGGTGGAGCAGGTTTCTGGCCTGAATTCTTTGGGCAACATCTCCCAGATTGATATCGGGGATGATGGCCTCTACGCCGCGGCTGTGAACGTGGATGATCAGCATCAGTCCCTCGTGGTGGGCAGCGTGGGTGGAAATTCGCAAGAGGTGCTCGTAGCCGGCAGTCTCACCCGTCCGAGTTTGGAGCCGGATCACAGTGGCGCCTGGGTGGTAGAAGACGGCAAGCGTGTCGTGCGTGCTGTGCGTTCTGCTGCAACCGGGGACGTGGTGGTCAGTGACGTTGCCCTCACGTTGCCCGATGGACTCATCCCCGCGAACGCGCAAGACGCCGATGGGGAAGACCGCGACGCCACCGGGGAGATCACCGTGCTGCGCCTGTCCCACACAGGTGCACGCGTGGCCATGGTGATTGACGGACACCTCGTGGTCGGTGTGGTGGAGCGCCAGGAGGATGGCAAACGCGCCATCGTCAACACCGTGAAGTACGCCGCCGACTTGGATGGCTCGGCGGTTTCCGCGGATTGGCAGCCGGACGGCTCGCTCCTCGTGGGTACCTCCAACCGCCAGTCGCCGATCGTTCGCGTGGACCAGGACGGTTTTTCCACCACCACGTTGCCGTCGGGCAATATCGGTGGCCCCGTCGTCGCCGTCGGCGCGAATAGCTCGATGATGTACATCACCGATTCCAAGGTGATCATGCGCATGCCCACCTCCACCCGCGATTCGCTAAACTGGCGCGAGGTCCCCGGCCTGCAAGGCGTGCGCGCGGCTCCCGTCCTGCCTAAGCCGTAGTGTCCGGAATAACAGGCTCATGACAGGTCTCGCACACCAACTCGGGGAGCTCCTCCTCCCGCGCGCGTGCGCAGGCTGTGGCGCGCCGGGTTATCTGCTATGTTCCACGTGCAAGAAGGGCCTGGCCACGCCACCTTTTCAGCACACCCCAAACTTGTCCGTGCACGTGCCGGTCTTCGCACTCGGCCCCTACGACGCGCCGCACCGCGGGGTCATCTTGGCAATGAAGGAGAAAAAGAACCTCGCCGTCCGCCGTCACATCGGCGCAGTCCTCGCTGCCGCGCTCGACTACTTGGAGGCACGCGGCGAGATCACCCCAGGCGCGCATCTCATCCCCGCACCCACACGCCCCAGCGCAGCACGTGCACGCGGAGGCGATCCTGTCTCAGCTGTGTGCCACGCCAGCGGGCACCCCACACACGACGTCTTTTCGCTTATCGACGCCACCCCGGACCAAGCCTCCCTCGACGAATCCGCCCGCCGCCGCAACCTCACCGGCAATGTTCAGATCAGCGCTGTTCCCCATGGCCCACTCATCGTGGTGGATGATGTGGTGACGACGGGGGCGACGTTGCAGGCGAGCGTCGAAAAGCTTCTTGTGCATGGCGGAAACCCCGTGGCGTGCGTGGTTCTCGCGGCGGCGTAAGCCAGGGGCGAACTCGTAGCAGAAGCCGAAACGACACCGGTATAATTCTTAGTGGAACCGTTCCCTAGCCCGCCGTCAGTTCGCGGGCACTGAATGCAAGGAGGAAGCAGATGACCTCTGCAGACGACCGCCCCCAAGACGTCCTGAGCCCCTCAGCACAGGTGACCATCACCGGCCGCAACGTTGAGGTTCCGGAGCACTTCCAGGAACGGGTCAATGGCAAGCTGGCCAAGATTGAGAAGCTCGACCCGACGTTGACTTTCTTCCACGTTGAGCTGCAGCACGAGCCGAACCCGCGCCGCGAAGCGCAGGCTAACCGCATCCAGATCACCGCAACCGGCAAGGGCCACCTCGCCCGCGCTGAGGCGAAGGAAGACAGCTTCTATGCCGCACTGGAGTCCGCCGTTGGCAAGATGGAGCGCTCCCTGCGCAAGGTGAAGGTCCGCCGCGAGATCTCCATGGGCGGCCACCGTAAGCCGAAGTCCACTGGTGAGATCGCAGCAGAGCTCGCTGCAGAAGCCGCACAGGCACGCGCGAAGGCTGAGGAAGCACCGGCTGATCCGTACGCAGACACCGTTGAGGATCACGTGCCAGGCCACGTTGTGCGTACCAAGGAGCACCCGGCAACCCCGATGACCGTCGACGATGCTCTGTCCGAGATGGAGCTGGTAGGCCACGATTTCTACCTGTTCATCAACTCTGAGACGAACCGTCCGTCGGTGGTGTATCGCCGTCACGCATATGACTACGGCCTGATCACCCTCGTGCCGGAGGATGCAGAGTAAACCTGCGTTTTGAGTCGCATCTCCCGCCCACTGGTTTGTTGCCGGTGGGCGGGATTTCTCGTCTCGGACGAGGCTCCCACCATCCTCCAAGGTCCCCGGAAGTAGGGCCGAAGCTGTATGTGCGTAGAATAGCGGTTTGAATAGCGGGCCTTGTGCTCGCGGAAAGTAACTCACGCACCGCTACAGAAGGAAGCACCACGTGTTCGGAGGACTGTCCAAGCTGCTGCGCGCCGGTGAAGGCCGCACTGTTAAGCGCTACGCCAAGATCGCAGACGATGTTATCGCCCTCGAGGACGAGTACGCAGCGCTGACCGATGAAGAACTCAAGGCCAAAACCGAGGAGTTCAAGGAAGCGCTCGCCGATGGCAAGACGATGGATGACATCCTGCTGGACGCATTCGCTACTGCCCGCGAAGCGTCTTGGCGCGTTCTGGGGCAGAAGCACTACAAGGTGCAGATCATGGGTGGTGCCGCCCTCCACTTCGGTTCCGTTGCGGAGATGAAAACTGGTGAGGGTAAGACCCTGACTTCCGTTCTGCCGGCCTACCTCAACGGCCTGGGTGGCAAGGGTGTCCACATTGTCACCGTGAACGATTACCTGGCGCAGCGTGACGCGGAGATGATGGGTCGTGTTCACCGTTTCCTCGGCCTCACTGTCGGCGTGATCCTCTCCGACATGCGCCCGCCGGAACGTAAGCGGGCCTATGACGCTGACATCACCTACGGCACCAACAACGAGCTGGGCTTTGACTACCTGCGCGACAACATGACCAAGTCCGTCAATGAGATGGTGCAGCGTGGACACAACTACGCCATCGTGGATGAGGTTGACTCCATTCTTATTGACGAAGCCCGGACCCCCCTCATCATCTCCGGCCCCACCGACTCCTCCGGTGAGTTCTACCCCGTCTTCGCCCAGCTTGCCCCGCGCATGCGTGAGGGTATCCACTACGAAGTGGACCAGCGCAAGCGCACCGTTGGTGTGTCCGAGAAGGGCGTGGAATTCGTTGAGGATCAGCTGGGTATTGACAACCTCTATGCCCCCGAAAACTCCCAGCTGGTGAGTTACCTGAACAACGCCATCAAGGCGAAGGAACTCTTCGAGCGCGACAAGGACTACATCGTCCGCCAGGGCGAAGTCCTCATCGTTGACTCCTTCACCGGCCGCATCCTGCCGGGCCGCCGCTACAACGAGGGCATGCACCAGGCCATCGAGGCCAAAGAGGGCGTGGAGATCAAGAACGAGAACCAGACCCTGGCCACCGTCACCCTGCAGAACTACTTCCGCCTCTATGACAAGCTCGCCGGCATGACCGGTACCGCTGAGACCGAGGCAGCTGAGCTCCACCAGATTTACAAGCTCGGCGTTGTAGCGATCCCGCCGAACAAGCCCAACATCCGCAAGGACCACGACGACCTGATTTACAAAACTCAGGAAGCCAAGTTCGCCGCCGTCGCCGAGGATATTGCCGAGCACGTGGAGAAGGGCCAGCCTGTCTTGGTGGGTACCACTTCCGTCGAGCGTTCCGAGTACCTTTCCCAGCTGCTCACCCGCAAGGGCATCAAGCACAACGTGCTCAACGCGAAGCACCACGAGGAAGAAGGCCGCATCATCGCCGAGGCTGGCCTGCCCGGCAATGTGACCGTGTCCACCAACATGGCCGGCCGCGGTACGGACATCGTGTTGGGTGGTAACCCCGAAATTCTCGTGGAGCACAAGCTCAAGGAACGCGGTCTGGACCCCTTCGAGGATGAAGAGGCATACCAGGCAGCATGGGACGAAGAGCTGCCCAAGGCCAAGGATCGCTCGAAGAAGCTTGGCGACGAAGTCCGTGACGCCGGCGGCCTCTACGTCCTGGGCACCGAACGCCACGAATCCCGCCGCATCGACAACCAGCTCCGCGGCCGCTCCGGCCGTCAGGGCGACCCGGGTGAAACCCGCTTCTACCTGTCCATGCGCGATGACCTCATGGTTCGTTTCGTTGGCCAGTCCATGGAAAACATGATGAACCGCCTCAACGTCCCCGACGACGTCCCGATTGAGGCCGGCATGGTGTCCCGCTCCATCAAGGGTGCCCAGTCCCAGGTGGAGAACCAGAACTTTGAGGCCCGCAAGAACGTCCTCAAATACGATGAGGTGCTCAACGAGCAGCGCAAGGTCGTCTACCGCGAGCGTCTGGAGATCCTGGAAGCCAAGGACATCAAGGACCAGATCCGTGGCATGATCGACGACACCGTCGCCGCTTACGTCGACGCCGCCACCAGCGAAGGCTACGTCGAGGACTGGGATCTGGACCAGCTGTGGGATGCGCTGGATTCTCTCTACGGCCCGTCGTTTAGCCCGGATGAGCTTATCGACGGCTCCGATTACGGTTCCCCCGGCGAACTCACCGGCGCGCAGCTGCGCCAAGCAATTGTTGACGACGCCAACCGCCAATACGACAAACTCGAAGAGTACGTCGCCGCCATCGGTGGTGAAGAGCAGATGCGCAACGTTGAGCGCATGGTCATCCTTCCGATCATCGACGCCAAGTGGCGCGAGCACCTTTACGAGATGGACTACCTCAAGGAAGGCATTGGCCTCCGCGCCATGGCGCAGCGCGACCCTCTGGTGGAGTACCAGAAGGAGGGTGGCGACATGTTCCACGCCATGAACGACGGCATCAAGGAAGAAACAGTCCGCCAGCTCTTCATGCTGCGCAAGCAGTTTGAGCAGCAGGCGGCAGCGCAGGAGGCAGCAGCCGAGGGCGCTGAGAGCTAACCCTCCGCCTCATCCACTTCCTAGCGCCCCCTAGCACCCTCTAGCGCCCGATTGCGGGTGCTAGAGCACCCGAAAAGCGTGCAACCGGCCGTCCTTCATGCGTGCCACCCACGCATAGTTGCGTCCCTCTGAGGTTGCGGTGCCGTGGTACTCGCCCTCACCACGGGCATGCGCACTCAACACGCGCACCGCCCCCGTCGGTGGTGCCCCGGTCCGGCGCCGTGCCCGCACATGCGCCCGCACACCATAACTGAAGCTGCGCTTCTGCAAGGTGCGGATATCGCGGATACCAAAAGCTGCATCCAACGCCACCCGTACCAGCGGGGACACCGCGGCAAGCTCAGAAGGATCGGGCGCCGGACCACCAATCTTCCCGGACAAGGCGGCCTGGGATAAACGGCCTGGGGAGCGCCCCAGCGGGCGCGAATCAACCGGCTTTGGAACATCTGGCACCAGGACTTTGAGGTGCGAATGGCCGGGAACGGGATAGTACACTTATTGCCTCCTTGGAAAGCAGAACGTTTTCCTCAAGGCAGGCGGGTCAATGGCTAGGTATCATTGTGCCAGGACTGGGCCGGATTGGCTGGGAAATGAACGTCGAAAAGCAAAAATGCTGGAGGAAATGAAGATGCAAGGCTTGATTCTGGACTACGCGGGTGTGCTCGACGGCGACGCTGAAGACGCACGCCGCTGGCAAGAACTCCTCGCCGCCGTGCGCGCGGCTGGGATTGCCACCGGCATCCTCTCCAACGTCCCCGGCGGCGACGAAGCTGACCCCATCCGCGAGTGGGAATTCCGCGGCCACGTCGACGCCGTCGTACTCTCCGGCGAAGTGGGGGCCGAAAAACCCGAAACCGCCGCATTCCAAGCCGCCGCCGACGCCATCGGCGTGCCCCTCAACGAATGCACCATGATCGACGACGACATCCTCAACGTCCGCGGTGCCGTCGAATCCGGCATGATCGGCATCCTGCATACCGCGTTTGACCGCACCGTCGTAGAAATCCAATCCCTCTTCGGCATCGAGGGCGAGTTCTAATGCGCGTGTACGTTCCGGCGACATACGCCATGCTCAAGGAACTCAACGCCGACGGGCAAATCCACGCCCGCAGTGGCTGGGGCTTCGCCGCCACGCCCGCCCTCGTCGAATTTTTCACCTCCGGGGACCAGGAAGAAATTGAGCTCATCGCGTTTGATGACGCAGCCTTGGCCTCTCTCCGCCTCCTCGCCATCGGCGACGAACCCGACTATCCCCACCGCCGGGTGGTCATCTCAGCGGATGTGGAGGCCGTGGAGCACCCTGACATGGGCGAATCCGTGGTCAAAGTCTCAGGCCCCATCGCGCTTGAGGATGTGGCCGCCATTCACATCGACATCGAAGAAGCTGAGCCCGCCACCCGCCGTGCCGTCGAGCTTATCGACGCCGCCGACCTCGGCGACGAAGACGCCGAACTCGCTGTCGGTGATGCCCAGGACAACTACATGGCGTTCTATGACCCGACCGAGCTGCCGTTCCTGGTGGAGTTGATGTAGAAGCCGGGTTTGGGTCTGGCTTTGGCCTGGGTGGGGCCCGTTTTGGGTCTTTCCGGACCTTTCATGGTTGGGCGTGTGTAAACGGATGCATCGCTAAAATGGGGAGTTTCTAAAACCCCTGGTAGTGGATTTATGCCACTTGATAGTTACCGCTACAATGTAAAGTTTTACACGCGGTTAGTCGCGTGAGGGGCTCGGGACCGGTGGGGGCCTGGGGCCGGTGAGGGGCTCTAGTCGTAGGTGGTCTCGTTGATACGGAGCGCCTCAAGTAGATGGCGGACAGCCTGAACACGGCGGCCGATCACGGAGTCCTGGCCATCGCGGGCGGTGAGGTCGTCCCAGGCGCACTCCGGATCTGCAGGTGGGCCGGCGTGGGTGCAGCCGCGGGGGCAGTTCTCGGCGGCTTCGGCGAGTTCGGGGAAGGGATCGAGCACGTCGTTGGGGGAGACGTGGGCGAGGCCGAAGGAGCGGATACCAGGGGTGTCGATGATCCAGCCGGGGTGCTCGGGCCCTGAACCAGAACCAGCGCCAGAACTCTTACCCGGCAGCTCCAGGGCCACAGACTGGGTCGAGGTGTGGCGGCCCTTGCCTACGCCGGAGACTTCGCCGGTCTCGCGGTTGGCGGACGGGACAAGACGGTTGACCAGGGTTGATTTGCCTACGCCGGAGTGGCCGATGACGGCGGACAGTTGGCCGGTGATGCGGCCCAACAAGGGGTCGAGGTCGTCTGCGATGCCGGTGTGGAGGACATCCACGTCGAGGTCGACGAGTTCCTGTTCGAAGGCGCCGGGGTCGCCGAGGTCGGATTTAGTCAGGCACACCACAGGGGTGACGCCGCCGACGAAGGCGGCGATGAGGGCGCGTTCGACGAACCCGGTGCGCGGAGGTGGGTCGGCCACTGCGCAGACGATGAGGAGGATGTCGGCGTTGGCGACAACGATGCGCTCATAGGGGTCCGTGTCATCGGCAGTACGGCGCAGTTCGGAAGTGCGGTCTTCGCGGCCGACGATGCGGGCGAGGGTGTCTTTGCGCCCGCTGGTGTCACCCACCACGCGGACGCGGTCGCCGACTTCGATGGAGGTGCGGCCCAACTCGCGGGCACGCATGCACACCACACGGGTGCCGTCTTCCAGCACGACGCCCCACCGGCCGCGGTCTTTGGTGATTACCAGGCCGACGACGGCGTTAGCGTGTTTGGGCCGGTCCTTAGTGCGGGGCCGGGAGCCTTTGCCGGGGCGGACTTTGACGTCGGATTCGTCGTAGCTGGAGAAATCCCTGCCTGCGCGTTTAGCCATTAACCATGCCTGTCCACATGTCGGCGAAACCGGGGAGGGTTTTTGAGGTGGTCTCAATATCTTCGACAACCACGTCCTCGGTGGTCAGGCCGATAATCGCACCGGCGGTGGCCATGCGGTGATCGGCGTAGGAGTGCCATACGCCGCCGTGGAGGGGAGCGGGGGTGATGCGGAGGCCGTCCGGAAGCTCCTCGCACTTACCGCCCAGTTTGTTGATCTCTTGGCTCAGCGCGGCGAGGCGGTCGGTCTCGTGCCCACGCAGGTGGGAGATACCGGTGAGCATGCTTGTCTGTGTCGCCTGCGTTGCCAACGCCGCCACCGTTGGCGTTAGCTCCCCGATGTCACTCATGTCCAGGGTGATGCCCTGCAGCTGGCCACGCGGTGGCCCCGTGACGGTCAGCGTGTAGGAGGGGCCATCGGCGATGAGTTCGACCTCGCAGCCCATGCGTTCGAGGATGAGGCGGATGACGTCACCGGCCTGGGTAGTTTTCTGTGGCCAGTAGGGGATGCTCACTGAGCCACCGGTGACGGCTGCGGCCGCGAGGAAGGGGGTGGCGTTGGACAGGTCTGGCTCGATGACCCAGATTTTGCCGCTAATGGGGCCCGGGTGAACGGTCCATTCGTTTTGTTTGACATCAACCCTGACACCGGCCTCACGGATCATGTCCACGGTCATCTCAATGTGGGGCATGGAGGGCAGGCGACCACCGGTGTGAACCACGGTCAGACCACGGTCAAAGCGTGCGCCGGCGAGGAGGAGGGCGGAGACGAATTGGGAGCTGGAGCTCGCATCAATTTCCACGCGTCCGCCAGGGGCGCTGCCAGTTCCGTTGACGGTGAACGGTAGGGAATTGCCGTCCACAGAAACACCCAGGTGGCGCAGGGCGTCGAGGACGGTGGTGAGGGGGCGGGAGCGGGCTTGAGCGTCGCCGTCGATAAGCACGGGGCCTTGAGCAAACGCAGCGGCAGCGGGCACGAACCGCATGACGGTGCCAGCTAATCCGCAATCCACAGTGGCACCCACCAATTCACCGGGTGTGACGGTGATGCGCTCGGCCTCTTCCGTGAAGACGACGCCCATGTTGGACAGGGCGGCGCGCATGAGGTCCGTGTCGCGCGAGTGGAGTGCCCCGATGATCGTGGACTGGCGGTGCGCCAACGCGGCGAGCACATACGCGCGGTTGGTCATCGACTTGGAGCCGGGCACAACCTGGGTGTGCACGAACGGATCAGGGTGGAACGGGGCGGGCCACAAATGGGAGGTCATGCGGCCAAGCATACCGGCGGGCCATAATGGGGGACATGTGCGGACGCTTCGTTCTTTTCACCACCGGCGACGAACTGTTGGAAGCCGTGGGCTCGCTGCCCGGAATCACCGCAGTCCACGCGCCCGACGGCACCCCACCGCCGCGCTATAACATCGCGCCTACCCAGCAAGTGCCGCTCGTGCGCATAGACAAGACCGAAGCGCTTATCGACGCCGCCCGGTGGGGCCTCCTTCCCCCCTGGAAGAAAGACGACACCGGCGCACCCCTGTTCAACGCGCGTGGGGAAACGGTGGCGGAAAAACCTTCGTTCCGCTCAGCCTTCAAGGCGCGCCGGGGACTCATGGTGCTCGATGGCTACTACGAGTGGAAGCAAGAAGAGAAGAGCAAACATCCCTACTACGTCACCCCTCACGACGGGCTGCTCTACGCGGCAGCGCTGTGGGACACGGGCCTGGATAGGCTGTCCACCACCATGGTGACCACGGATGCCACCGAGAACATGGCGTGGTTGCACCACCGCCTGCCACTGTTCTTGAGAGCGGATGAGGTGGAGCAGTGGGTGCATGGCACGCCGGAGGAGGCATTGGAACTCATTCACCCGTCGCGGGTGGCCTCGGACTTAGAGTGGCGCCCCGCTGCCAGCGAGGTGGGCAACGTGCGCAATGACTATCCGGAGCTGATCGGGGAGAAGGAAGCGCCCACCACCTGAGCCAAATCCTGCGGGTTCAACGCCACAGTCAGACCGCGCTTGCCGGCGGAGACGTAGGTGGTGGGAGAGGGGGTGAGGGAGGCGTCGATAAGCGTTGGGAGCGCTTGCTTCGTGCCAAGCGGGGAAATACCACCGACGATGTACCCCGTGACGCGCTGCGCATCTTTGGGTGCGGCCATTTCTGCGTTCTTCCAGCCGAGCGCCTTCGCCGCTTTCTTGAGGGCGAGTTGACCCGCCACCGGCACGCAACACACCGCGAAATCCCGCTCATGGTGGATGACCAGCGTTTTGAGCGTCACGGCAGGATCAATGCCCAGCTCAGCCACCGCATGATCCCCGAAATGATCCGTGTGCGCGGCATACTCCAGGAGCTCGTAGGGCACGCCCGCAGCGTCCAAAAAAGCAAGTGCTTGAGTCTTCGCAGCCATGCCGGCAAGCCTAGCTAGAATGACCCACATGGCCGACAACGACCTTGAACGGCGCTTCAGCGAAGAAGCGCTACCGCTCCTCGACCAGCTCTACGGCGGTGCGCTACGCATGACGCGCAACCCACAAGACGCTGAAGACCTCGTGCAAGAAACCTACCTCAAGGCTTTCAACGCATTCGGCTCCTTCAAAGAGGGGACCAACCTCAAGGCGTGGATGTACCGGATTATGACGAACGCGTACATCAACACCTACCGCAAAAAGCAGCGCCGCCCGCTGGAAACCTCTGCTGAGGATGTGACCGACCGGCAGTTGTACACCACCAGCTCCCACGACTCGACCGGCCTGCAATCCGCGGAGGTCGAAGCCCTGCGCAATATGCCGGACACAGCCATTGCGGACGCCATGAACTCGCTTAACGACGACTACCGCATGGTCGTCTACCTCTCCGACGTCGAAGGCCTGGCATATAAGGAAATCGCCGAAGCGCTGGACATTCCCATCGGCACCGTCATGTCCCGCCTCCACCGTGGAAGAAAACAACTCCGCGAACTGTTGAAGGATGTAGCGAACGAACAAGGCATCGGCCTGGACAGCACCGACAAACAGAGCACTGGCCTGGAGGAGCAGAAATAATGGGTGACTGCAACATCGAACCAACCCGTGCACAAGCGCTGCTCTGCGAATTCTTCGACCCCGACACCCCGCAGGCCCGCGTGGAGGAAATCCGCGCCATCATCCAAACCTGCCCCGAGAATTTTGCCCGGCTGAAAACCGAAATGGAGATCCGCCAGATCGTCCGCCGGTGCAACTGCCAGGACCAGGCGCCGGAGCAGCTGCGGCAGCGGATCGTGCGGTCGATCTCCATTACCTATTACAAGTAGGGGTTTGGCTTCTCGGTGGGGACAAACCGTGATGAATGAACTGCAATAAATCAACTGCAATAAATGAACTCAAATAAACCAGGTGGGCGCATCAGTTTTCGTAAGAAGCTGGTGGCCCATCCTGGTTTATTTGAAAACGTTTATTGGGGTTTATGTTGTGGCGGGGTCCAGACAGGTTCCTGCTACTTAACCCCTACTTCACCTCCATTAGCCCGGCAAAGACAGCACCCCTCCACCCGGTTGGACAACCAGGTGAAGGGGTGCTTCGCTGTTTAACTCTGCTTAGGAGTTGGGACGCTTGCCGCGGTTAGCGCTCTTCTTGCGGCGGTCCTTGCGCTTACGACCACGCTTGCTCATAACGACCTCCTTGGGCCAGATGGAACGGACAGTAAATACTCTGTCTGATCACTGTATCGGGGTGGGCAGGTGCGATGGAAATCGGCAGCCTAGGCGGGGCGATGCCCGCCTAGGCACAAGTAAAAGGAATTAGGCGGTGACGCGCTGGCGGTTGCGCTGCTTGTTGCGGCGCTTGAGGGCGCGGCGCTCCTCCTCGGAGAGACCGCCCCACACGCCGGCGTCCTGGCCGGTCTCGAGTGCCCACTTCAGGCACTGGGAGGTAACGGGGCAGCGGTGGCAGACCAGCTTGGCCTGTGCGATCTGGGAAAGTGCAGGGCCGGAGTTACCAACCGGGAAGAACAGTTCGGGGTCTTCGTCGCGGCATACTGCTTCGTGGCGCCAATCCATGATGAGGTCTCCTTTAAAGTCTGGGTGCGTGGCAGCGCTAAACGCTGCCGTTAAGCGGGGTGGAACAAGTGGTGCTAACCGCACTCCGGGGCACACCACGGCGCGCTTTGCTCACGGCTCTTCAATAAACGGGGCAGGCGCGTGAAATACGCGGGGCTTTCCCGGTGATGAATGGTCGTGCGAAAAGTTGAGCGGATCCGGTCTGATGTGGGCGGTACTTCCCGATGGTTGCGGGACCCGTCTTCCGTTTACCGGATGTTAACTCCGTGGTGATCTGGAGTTGGTGGCTGGGTAACCAGTTCTTTGTTTTTGCTACCCGTGAATAATGGCACGTTTACATACACTCCGCTAGGGGTAGAAGCCAAATTGTGATGCAATTCATATTCATTGGCGCATATTTAAGGCTTTTTGGAGGGGGTAGCGGGGTCAACCGTCGGGAAAGTGTTTGTGTTGAAAACTGCTTGAACTGCACTTTTGGGGCGGTGGGGCGATAGGGGGAGGGGGAGGGAGTTCGTCAAATCACTATCAACCCATAGGATGATGTGCGTGAGTTCTAACGCTTCTAATCCTGAATCAAAGAGCACAACCGCCGGCGTTCCTGTCGTGGGGACGGTCCCGGCGCCGATGAAGGTCGCGGCGATTGTGGCGATCCTTGAAGGCGTCGTCGCTATTGCCGGTGGCGTGTACTTCGCCATCACACAGGCGCAGATGGGCACGGATGAGACGTTGGTGGAATCCGATACCCCGGCGTTTGCCTTCGTGGGTGTTGGCACCGCGATCTTCGTGCTTTTGGTGTTCGGCCCGATGCTCGCCGGTGCGGTGGGCATTCTGCGCGGTCATACGTGGGGGCGCAGCCTCATTGTGTTCCTGAACGTGCTGCTCCTGGGCATTTCGGTCTACATGTTCAGTGGCGGTGCAACCACGCTTGGTGTGATCACGTTGTTCGCAGGGCTGGTGGCGTTGGGGTGTGCGTTGCATCCGGCGTCCACAAGCTGGGCAACCGCAAGCTTCGACGAGCGTCGCGCACGGCAGCTCTAGGAAGCGTCGAGGACAACGACGGTATCGCCACGCTTTTCGACGATCGTGGCACCCGCCGACCCCAACGCCACCGGCCCGCTGTAACCGGCGCGGTCAACGGGGATGGTGTGCTCGGGGTGGTCGACGTTCCAGTCGGCGATGGCAACACCTTCGGCGGTGGGGTAGAGCAGCCGGTCACCCACACCCACGCCGGTGCCGAGAGCACCCTGGTAGATGGTGGTGACGGCGAGCTCCGACGGGTCGAGGAGCAGTAGATTGTGGCCGTCGAAGTATGTCATGTTGTGGGGGAGATCAGCGACCTGTGGCACAAGAATCCGGCTGGGGGAGTCTGCCAGCAGATTGGACGCGGGGACGTGAGAGCTGTGAAGTTGTGCGCCGTCCTGTGAGTAGGACGTCACGGTAGAAGCCGCCGGATCGTACACAGCAGCGCCGTCTTGGCTGATGGCCACGAGGTAAGCCCCCTCGGGGATAGACACGGATTCGTGCATCTCAGGCTTGCGGGAATCCTCCGGGGTCGTGTCCTGGAAGCGCAGCCACGTGCCATCCTCGCAGGTCTCGGTGATGGCCAGGAGTTCCGTGCGCGTCAGCGCGGAGGTCAGCGTGCAGCCAGGGTGTGGCTGCATATCGGGTTCTTGCGGGGCTTTGACATCGCCGTATTCGACGGTGCGGACGAGGTCGGAGCGCCAGAGCTCCGTGCGCGAATATTCACGGTCAATACCCAGGATGCCCACGCGGTCATTGGAAGAAAAGACGGTTGCTGCCTGGGTGTTTCCCGCAGAGCGGGTGTTGGCGTACTGGCCTGTCAGTGCATTGATGCCCACGACGTCACCGCAGCCGACATTGGTGCGGTACACGGCCACGACTTTGCCCCAGGCACCGGCCATGCCGCAGAGTTCAGCGCTGCGCTTATACGTCCACTGCTCGGTGCCGTCTGGTGTGGTGCCAGTGATGGTGCCGTCGCTGTAGGTGATAATCACGCCGTTGACAATCAGCGGGCGCGCCTGTGGTGAGGTGTCCGGCAGGGTGAAAGATTCGGTGAGGGTGTCTGGCACGGCAGCGAGGGCGCCGGCATCGGTGAGCTCCTCGGCTGCTGGTGAGAGGTGGTCCTGGCGGATCGGTGCTGTGAAGTAGGCGATGAGCAGGGCTACGAGGCAAACGGTGGTGATAACGGCGGTGGCAATGAGGTCACCGCGGGTGCGGCGTAGAGGCTTGTTGGTGCTCATCGGCGGCGCCTCCGGGGGCGGGAAGCAGGCTGCTCACCGCGCGGCTTCCTCCGGCGCAGACCGTGAACGGGGCGCGGGGCGCCGACGGTGGGGCCGGCGTCGGTGGGGATGTCTAGGGCCGCGAAAAGCTCGGGGGAGGTGGAGAACCAAGATGGAGGTTCGGGCATGTCCAAGTTCAGGTCGTCGTTGATGAGCTTCCACTTGTGGGTCTCATCAAAGCCGACGAGTGTGACCGCGGTGCCGGTGCGTCCAGCGCGGCCGGTGCGGCCAATGCGGTGGACGTAGGTCATGGGGTCGTCGGGGGTTTGGTAGTTGATTACGTGGGTGACGTCATCAACATCAATACCGCGGGCGGCAACGTCGGTGGCCACGAGGATTTCAATGTCACCGGAACGGAAAGCATCGAGGGAACGCTCGCGTGCTTCCTGGCCCATGTCGCCGTGGACCGAGCCGACGGCGAAACCGCGGCGTGCGAGGTCTTCGGCCACATCAGCGGCGGTGCGCTTCGTGCGGGTGAAGATGATGGTCTTGCCGCGGCCGTCGGCCTGCAAGATGCGCGCGGTCACCTCGGGCTTGTCCATCTTGTGGGAGCAGAACACCACTTGCTTGGTGGTGTCATGGACCTGGGAGGACTCGGTGGATTCAGCGCGGATGTGAATTGGCTTGTTCATCATCGATCGCGCCAAAGCGAGGATCGGGCCTGGCATGGTCGCGGAGAACAGCATGGTTTGAACTGGCTGGTTCAGCGCGCCCCAGATCTTCTGGATATCAGGCAAGAAGCCCAGGTCGAGCATCTCATCGGCCTCATCGAGGACGAGGATGGCCACCTGACTTAAGTCCAAATCCCCGCGCTGGTGAAGGTCCAGCAGGCGGCCCGGGGTGCCCACGACAACATCGACGCCAGCCTGCAGGGCGTTGATTTGTTCGTCGTAGGGGCGGCCGCCATAAATCGTCGATAAGCGAACAGGCGTATTTTTTGCGGCGAGCGCAAGATCTTCGCCCACCTGGACGGCGAGCTCACGGGTGGGAGCGATGACGAGGGCGCGCGGGGTGCCGTCGAGCTCGGCGATCGCGGCATCGTCGAAAACGCGGTCAAGGAGGGGGACGCCGAACGCGAGGGTCTTACCCATGCCGGTACGGGCCTGGCCGATGAGATCGCGGCCTTCCAGTGCGATGGGCAACGTGAGCTCCTGGATGGAGAACACATACGTCATACCGCTACGCGCTAAGGCCTCCACAATCTCCGCGGCAACGCCAAGCGCGGCGAATGAGGGTGGTGACTGTTCAAAGCGATCGGGCACGGTGAACATCTTAACCGCCCACGGTTACAATGTGCCTATTGCACAGTTTGTGTAGAGCATTTGTATAGAGCTGTATAGAGCAAAGGACAGTGAGATAGCCGCAATGGAAATCAAGATTGGTCTGGCAGATAGCCACCGTGAACTCTCCATCACCTCGCCGAAAGGCCAGGACGAGATTTCGGACCACATCACTAGGGCCATTGAATCCGGTGCACCCACCGTCACGCTCGAAGACGAGCGCGGCATGAAGTATGTAGTGCGTACGGAGCGCATCCTCTATGTCGAATTGGGTAACTCCACCCCGCGCGCTGTCGGCTTTTCTGGCTAAAAGCGCGATAGGTTTGGCCCTATGGATTACAGCCCCGATGAACCCGAGGTGCGCATGAGCGGAAACCATTCCAGTTCCGCATTGCAGAATTTTGTGCGCACCTACGGTTGGCGTGCCTACGCCATTCCGGTGCTCGTTGTGGTGACGGCGCTTGTGGTGTGGTCAATTGTGACAACGCCGGCGGGGGAGACCGTGGGTAAATCCCGCGCGCCGGAAGAGGTTCAGGGTTCCTCTGTGCGTAAAACCGTGGAGGATATGCCGATCGGTGAGGTGGGTATCACCGAGCTGCCACCAGGGGGGCCGTACACGGAGCAGGGGGAGGGAACCTTCCGCCCAGTGGGGGCCACTGGCATGCAGGTGGGCGAAGGGCGACAGCAAGTCGTGCGTTTTGCCACTGAGGTGGAAAACGGCGTGGACACCCGTGGCTATGGCGGGGAAGACGCGTTTGCCGCGATGGTGGATGCCACTTTGGCGGATCCGCGCGGCTGGACGAATGACCCGAATGTGCGTTTTGAGCACGTGGGTTCGGACGAAGATCCGGATCTACGCATCCAGTTGATCTCCGTGGGAACAGCCCGCTCCACCTGCGGTGATGACTTGGGGCTGGAAACGTCGTGCCGCATTTTCAATGAGGGTGACGGGGACCGGGTGCTCATCAACGAGTCCCGCTGGGTGCGTGGCGCGGCACCTTTCCAGGGGGATTTAGGCAGCTACCGCCAGTACGTGATCAACCATGAGGTGGGCCACGCGCTGGGCTATGCGGAGCATGAGCCGTGCCCAGCCAACGGGGATTTGGCGCCGATCATGATGCAGCAGACTCTCAGCCTGAATAACCAGGAGCTCTATGACCTCAACCCGGACGAGGTCTACCCACAAAACGACGATACGTGTCGCGCGAACCCGTGGCCATACCCGCGTCCGGCGGTGCTGTAGAGACTGTAGGAGGGCCGTAAAAGTGATGACTATTCCCGGACATGTTCTGACGTCGTTCCAGGCCGATGATTCGCACCCCAGCCCGCTCGGCCCGGAGTGGGGCAATGGCACACGGTTTGGCCGGATGGTCATTGCGGAAGCACCCGCGCATGCCACATGGTCGTCCAAGTTGCGGGAGAAAGTCACCGTGCCAGGAGTGCGCGTGGTGCGCCCCGTGCGGACGACGGATGGCCGTTTCACCGTCGCCGGTTACCGTGCCTCCGATTTCGTGGAGGGGGAGCCGGGTCACCGCGTGGATGAAGCGATTGCCGCGGCCCTGCGTTTCGATGAAGCCGTGGCCTACTTTCCTGCCCCCGCACTCGACCGCGATGATGCGTGGGCGCGCGCCGACCGTGCCGTGTGGGCTGCGCACCCCGAATATGTCAAGGGTGGCCAGCTCAGCCATGCGGATTTCTTTGGATGCTGCATTTTTGATGGCTCACTGCCACCCGCATTGACAGACATCGTGCCTGCAGAAGGTCCCCGCCCGCACGGGTACAGCGCCGCGCTCACGCTTATCGACGGCCTTTTGGCCGACGCCGTCGACGACGCCGTGTTAAACCGCTGGTCCCATATCCCGGACCTGCTGTTTTTGTGCGAGCGGGCGCTGGAGTATCGTACGAGCCTGGCTATGACGTTTGGGGTAGAAGCGAACGTTAGTTCGAATATTGATCGGGTGGGTTCCCTCCTGATGTCGCACCGAGGTGCAACACTGTAGGGCATGAATTCCCCGCAGACACCCGCGCTACCGCCTCACCCACGGGCTTACCTTGTCCGCCGTGAACGCACGGTGCGTGACCGCACGTGGCCTGTTGATCTGCCGGATTCCGGCATATGGAAGGTCACCGGTGAAGCCGGCTCGGGTGTGACGAGCTTCCTCATTGACACGGCTGCTGACCGTATTGCCGCTGGTGCGGACCCCAATGGGGTGGTGGTGATCACTGCTTCTAAGGAATCCGGTGCGCGCGTCCGCCAGGAGTTATCGGACAAACTAGCCACCTTAGGTTTTGTGGCTGATGAACCGATCGTGCGTTCCGTTCACTCTCTCGCGTTTGCCCTCCTGCGTGCAGCCGAACCGGAAGACGGTGGTGAAAGTAACCAGATCCGTTTGATCTCTGGTGCGGAGCAGGATTTTGCCATCCGCGAACTCCTCCAGGGCCACGTGGAAGACGGTGGGGGTTCATGGCCGGAAGAGCTCCGTCCGGCGCTGCCGATGGTGGGCTTTGCCCGCCAGTTGCGCGACTTTTTGCTGCGCGCGGTGGAGCGCACGCTCACACCAGCTCAGCTCAAAGAGATGGGGGAGCAGCACAACATTCCCACCTGGAGCGCTGCCGGTGACTTCCTTGCGGAGTACCAGGATGTGATGGCTCTTTACGGTGCCCGCAGCTACTCCGCCTCAGAGCTCGTGGATCAAGTGCTGCGCGCGCCGCTGCCACGCACGTGGCACACCGTCATCGTGGATGATGCCCAGCACCTGGATCCTGCCTCGGGACAGTTGGTGTCCCGCTTGATCGCCGAGGCGGACCTCGCTGTCGTTGGCGGTGACCTGGAACAATCCGTGTTTCGTTTCCGCGGTGCCTCCCCGCTTTTCTTTGCCAATTTTGAACGCGATCTTCACGCCCAGACCGGCATGGACGTGAACGTGGTGGACCTCGGCGCCACACGCCGCAACCCGGCCGCGGCCGTGGCCATTGCCCCGTCGGAGGCACTCAACCACGCCACCGTGGTGGATGCTCTGCGCCGCGCTCACCTGGGTGATGGCGTGCCATGGAGCGACATGGCCGTGATTGTTCGTTCCGCCAGCATGATTGAGCCACTGCGCCGCGCCCTGTTGCAGGCCGGTGTCCCCGTCGCAGTGAACCCCACTGACGTTGTGCTCAGTGAACAGAAAATTGTCATGGCCATGCTGTTGGGCCTGCGCGCGCTGCGTAGTGATGGCAATGACAAGGAGCACTTGAGCATGGCGCAATGGCGCCAGCTCCTCCTCGGCCCGGTGGGTGGTGTGGATCCAGTGACCCTGCGCCGTCTTTTGCGGGGATTGCGCCGCTGGCAGCCCGAAGCACGCGCTGAGGACACTCTGCGGGAGTTGCTTAACCAGCGCGGGGAACTGCCGGACTTTGGTTCAATGCTGACGCAGCGGGAACTGGATATTCTCACCCGGATGCGCAGCGTGCTCGAGGCTGGGCGTGCGGAAGTGGAAGCTGGGGGCAGCGTTGAGGAAGTTCTGTGGGCTGTGTGGTCGGCGACGAAGCTGGCGGACAGCCTCATGGCCATTGCTTTGCGCGGTGGCGCCGGTGGCTCCCAGGCGGACCGGGATCTGGACGCGATGATGTCGCTGTTCGATGCTGCGGGAGACTTCACCGAGCGTCGTCCCACCGCCACGATTGATTCCTTCATCGCCCACATTGAGGAACAAGAGCTGCCCACCGGTGTGCGCGACCGCCGTACCGCAGTGCCAGATGCCGTGCCATTGCTAACCGCGCACGGTGCCGCTGGCAGGGAATTCCGCCGCGTCATTGTCAGTGGCGTGCAGGAACTGACGTGGCCCACGTTGAGTGAAACCGGCACGCTCATGCGCCAAGAAGACCTCATTGACTTGGTGGACGAAGGCATTGATCCGGCTACGCCGGTGTCCCACACCGCGGACCGCCTTAAAGAAGAAAACCACCTGTTCCACATGGCCGTGAGCCGTGCAACAGAAAACGTGCTGGTCACCGCCGTGGACTGCCCGGACGGCGACGAAGTGGTCGAGCCTTCCCGCTTCGTGGAGGCCTTCGCTGCCCAGTCTGGTGCAATCCGCACGATGGTTGTGCCCGACGAGGCGGACATTCCCAACACGCCGCAGGCCGAGCACGCCGCCGATGAGGAAGACCCGTATAGCTATGTCCGCGTGCGTGTCTTGGCGGTCGAGGATGTGATTGCGGAACTCCGCCGCGTTGTCACCGACCCGGAGGCTGATGAGGAGCATGCCCGCCAGGCTGCACGCCAGCTCGTGCGCATGGCGGAAGTAGGCATTCCGGGGGCGGATCCGGGGGATTGGTGGGGGGTGAGGGATCCGTCGACAAGCGAAGCGATGGATCCACCCAGTCGCCTCTCTCCCTCACGGATTGAGGGGCTGCTGCAGTGTCCGATGCGCAATGTGCTGGAGCGCGACATCACGGCCACATCCACGGATGCGATGACCCGTGGCACACTCGTGCACTACTTCTTCGAGGCACTCGGCCGTGGCGCTGACCCTGAACTCGCCCGCGCGGACACGATCACGGCGTACACCGAACTGTTCGACGTGCCTGAGTGGAAGCGAGCGAATGACCTGGCTGCCTTTGAGGAGATGCTGGATAGGGCAGCGAAATGGGTCGCTGACACCCGCGGGACCTTCGACGTGCTCGGCGTGGAAGTGCCGGTGCACGTCGACATCGCCCCTGGTGTGGTGATTGGCGGCCGCATTGACCGGCTGGAGCGTGAAGGCGACGTCACGGATGACGCTGCCCCCGTACACGTGGTGGATCTGAAAACATCCAAGTACGCGGTTTCCAACAAGGAGATTGAGGAGCACCCGCAGCTGCTTGCGTACCAGCTGGCCTTGTCCCACGGTGTGTGGCGTGATGGGGCAGTGGTCACCGCAGCCGAAGGGGAAACACCGCTGACCGTTGGTGGCGGCACCCTGGTCTACCCCGCGGCGGAGACGGTCAGCGTGACAACCCGGACGCAGGCACCCAAGGATGAAGAACAGCGCGCTGAATTCACGGAACTGATCAAGCCTCTGCCCGCTGAAATGACTGGACCGCAATTACGTGCCGTGACCGGCCCTCACTGTGATTTTTGCCAGATCAAAAACATTTGCCCCGCACAGCCCGAAGGAGAGGTGACCACCCGTGGTTAACGCAGGACACGCAGCACATACCGTGGCAACCCCGATGCCACCACGCACACTCTCAAAATACTTGGGCGATGCGTTCCCGCCGACCGATCAACAAGCAGCAATCATCGGCGCTGAACCCGGACCACTGCTCGTGGTTGCTGGTGCCGGAGCTGGTAAGACCGAAACCATGGCATCACGCGTGGTGTGGTTGGTAGCCAATGGCTACGTGCGCCCAGAAGAAGTCCTCGGTCTCACGTTCACCCGCAAAGCAGCGCAAGAACTGGGCAAGCGTATCCGTAAGCGCCTGGAACGCCTTGCCGCTAATGATCAATTGGTGCGCCGCCTGGACCCGACGGGGCAGCTGGCTGAAAACCTCACCGCGATCGCACCAACGGTATCCACCTATGACTCCTATGCGGGCTCCCTCATCCGTGAATACGGTCTGCTCGTGCCGGTTGAGCCGGATGCGCGCTTGATCACGGCTGCGGAACTCCATTCGATTGCCTGGGACGTGGTGTCCAATCACGCCGGTGCACTGCTAGAGGGGGTGAGCAAAAACCCGACGGTAGACACGGTCGTGGACACGCTCTTGGCATTGGTTACTTCCATGGGCAATGAGGTCTACCCGCCAGAGCGCATCAAGGAGGAGGCAACAGCCTTCATCGATAACCTGGCTTCCCTCCCGCGCGGTAAAGCACGGGAGAACTACAACAAAGACGTGCAGAAGTGGGTGGACACCCAGCAGATCCGCACAGCCTACGCGGAGCTGGCCGGGGAACTCGCCGCGGAGCTGCGTGCTCGTGGTGTGGTGACCTTCAATGAGCAAATGTCCGTGGCGGCGAAGCTCGCTAGTGAGCACGCGGCCGTCGGGGCATCCCAACGCGACCGTTTCCGCGTAATCATGCTGGATGAGTACCAGGACACCTCCCACGCCCAGCGCGTTCTGCTGCGCAGTCTGTTCGGGGACAACGCCGATGATCCTGAACGCCACGCACATCCACTCACCGTCACAGCCGTGGGTGACCCGATGCAGGCGATCTACGGTTGGCGTGGAGCCACCGCAGCGAACTTGGCTGCTTTTGTGGAGGACTTCCCGCTGGCCGATGGAAGCCCGGCACCGAAAGCGCAGCTGACCACATCCTGGCGTAACCCGCCGGAGGTTCTGGCCCTGGCGAACTCTGTCTCCGATGCGGTGCTTGGTTCCCCCGATGGTGCGCCACGAGCAGTGGAACCGCTGGAACCCAAGCCGGAGGCGAGCCCCGGCCAGGTGGAAATCGGCTACTTTGCCACCGAAGAGGAGGAAGTAGAAGCCATCGCTGATGCGATCACGGCTGATTACACCGAGAAAATCAACGCGGGTGAAGCGGTGGAATCCGCGATTCTGGTGCGCAAGAACCGGCACTCCGCACGCTTTGCAGAAGCCCTGGAACAGCGCGGTGTGCCCTATGAAATCGTGGGTGTAGCCGGGTTGCTCACAGTCCCGGAGATCGCCGACACGGTCGCCGTTGCCCGTATGCTCGTGTACCCGCAGGACTCCACGGCGGCGCTGCGGATCCTTGCCGGCCCGGCTTGCGGTCTTGGGCTGAAGGACATCAGCGCACTCTCCCAACGCGCCGTGAACCTCGCCGGTAGGCGCCGTCATGGCAGTGCCACGGATGAACTGGGGCCCGATGCGGACGCGCGTGAACGCCTACAAGTTCAGCTGGCTGAGCTCATTGCGGATGCGGAAAACACCAAGGGTGAAAACGAACGTCACGTGGGTCTTGCGGATGCGGTTGCGGATCTGGGTGAGACAGATCGCTACAGCGAAGAAGGGCTTGTGCGCCTGCAGGAACTCTCCGCGAAACTCCGCCACCTGCGCAAGTACAGCCTGGGCAAGCGGTTGCCCGATCTTTTCGCGGACATCATCTCGGTGTTTGGCATTCGCACGGAAGTGCTCTCCCGCAATTCCCCCACGGGCGCGGTGCACCTTGATGCCTTTGCCAAAGTGGTGTTCTCCTACCCCGGATCGGACCTGGAAGGTTTCCTGAACTACCTTGACTTGGCCGCCGAACACGAAGATGGTTTGGAACCTGGCGCTGTGGTGACCAGTGGGGATCGCGTGCATATCCTGACGGCACACAAGGCCAAAGGCCTGGAGTGGGACACCGTTGCCGTGGCTCACGCGGATGAGAAAACTTACGGCTCCACCGTGGCTACCTTCCTCGGCCAAGTTCCGTACGTGCCGGATGATTCCTTCGATGCATTTGAGCACGCGGACACCCGTTCCGATTTCCAGAATCTGACCAAGGAATACCTGGATCAGAAGCGCAAGGACTTGGGTGAGGAGTCTGCGCGACTCTTCTACGTCGCTGTCACCCGCGCCGCCAAGCGCCTCATTGTCACCGCGTCGGCCAAGGTTGCCGGCCGGAAGGCAGAAGCCAAACCCTACGAGCATTTCCTGCCGTTCAAGGACATCACCCTGGATGACACGCCTGCCGCCGATGTCATTGCGTGGTGGGATGGCACGTCTGATGAGGAAGAACTCGACGTCGCCGCTGCGCACGAGGGGATCTGGCCGAACTACGCCGCTGAATCTGAAGCGCTAGCAGGTGCAGCGAAGGTCCGGGCAGCACAGGCCACCCTCCCGGAGAAGCCGGATAACACCCGCACTGATGTGGACGGCGAGTTGTTCACGCAGTGGGAAAACGATGTTACCGCGCTGATCAATGAGCACATCGCCGCACAAAGCCCCGAGGTGGCCGTGACTATGCCGGGCACGTTGACCGCATCAGACATCGTCGCACTGCGCGCCGACCCGGAGCAATTCGCCCGCCGTGCGCGCCGCCCGGTGCCGTTCAAACCGAATTCCTACGCCAAGCGCGGAACCGCGTTCCACGAATGGGTAGAAGGTTTCTTCGGGGCACGGCCCCTGCTTGACGACGATGAATTGCCCGGCAACACCGAACCCTCCGTCGACGCCGCCACCTTGGCTCGCCTCAAGGAGTCCTTTGAAAAGAGTCAGTGGGCTGGGCGCACACCGGAACATATTGAGCACCCCTTTGAGATTGATCTGGGTTCATCCACCGTCCGTGGCCGTATCGATGCGATCTTCTTAGACGCGCCAGATCCAGTAACGGGCGAGCAGTCCTGGACCATCGTTGACTGGAAAACTGGTGGTAAGCCGCAAGCAGCAGAAATGCGTGCAGCGAAACTTCAGTTGGCGGTGTACAAGGAAGCATGGCGCCGCATTGCGGATGATGGCCGCAAGATCAACGCCGTGTTTTTCTACGTGCGCACCGGCGAAGATTTCGCGCCGGCTGACCTGCCCGAACGTGCGGAGTTGGAGGAGCTGTTGCAGTCTGCAGCCGTCGAAGGTCTAGAGTCCGATCTAAAGTCCTAGTGATGAGAGTGATCACTCTCATCACTAGAGAACCAGAAGGAATGGAGGTGGCATGAGGCCGTCGTTCAAGGCACCGATTCGGTTTCGTGAGCAGCTGCGCGGTGAGGATCTCACGGCGCTGCCTGATCACGCGCTGATTAATGTCATCCGCCTACCCCAGACAGCGCGTACCACCCCGTGGGCGCTGATCAGCCGTCGTTTCCTCTACGCCATCCTGCTCATTGTCATCGTGGCGGTTCTCGTGTGGCTGGACAAAGACGGTTACAGCGAGCCGCTCACCTTCATCGATGCCGTGTATTACTCCGCGGTATCACTGTCCACCACCGGCTACGGTGACATCACGCCGGTGACGCAAACCGCCCGCCTAGTCAACATCTTGGTGGTCACCCCGATGCGTGTGGCCTTCCTGATGCTGCTCGTCGGCACCACTCTGTCCGTCCTTACTGAGGATTCCCGCAAGACACTGCAACTTCAACGCTGGAGGAAATCCGTGCGCAACCACACCATTGTCATCGGCTATGGCACGAAAGGCCGCTCCGCTGTAGACGCGCTTCTGGCTGAAGGGATGGCACCATCCAACATCGTGGTCATCGATGACAACCATGAGTCCCTAGCCCATGCCGAAAATCGCGGCCTCGTTGCTGTGCACGGCAATGGCACGAAGTCTGATGTGCTGCGGGTGGCCGGTGTGAGCCGTGCCCGTTCCGTGGTCGTCGCCCCGTCCAGCGATGACACCGCGGTGCTGGTCACGCTGTCGGTGCGAGAGATCAACCCTGGTATCAACATCGTCGCCTCTGTCCGTGAGGCGGAAAACCAGCACCTGCTGGAGCAGTCCGGTGCGGACTCGGTGGTCATCTCCTCTGAAACGGCAGGTCGTCTCCTGGGTATTGCTACGAGCACGCCATCGGTGGTGGAGATGATTGAGGATCTGCTGAGTCCGGACGCGGGCTTCACGGTTGCGGAGCGCGCCATCGTGGACGATGAGGTTGGTTCCAACCCGCGCCACCTCGCCGACATTGTTCTGGGTGTGGTGCGTTCTGGTGAGCTCTACCGCCTCGATTCCCCCGAAGCGGAGTCGGTCGAGCCGGGCGACCGGTTGCTGTACATCCGTTACGCCGATGACACCCAGGATGATCTGACGGAAGCTGCACGCCTCCAGGAAGACGATCTCTAGTGATCGATCTGAGCCAGCTTGACGACGATCAGCGGGTTGCCGCCACCGCCCCCCGCGGACCCGTGTGCATTTTGGCGGGCGCGGGAACGGGTAAGACCCGCACGATTACCTACCGCATTGCTCACCTGATTGATCAGGGTTTTGTGGCCCCGCAGAAGGTTCTTGCCGTGACATTCACATCCCGCGCAGCGGGGGAGATGCGTGATCGCCTCCGCGAGATGGGCATTGGTGGAGTCCAAGCCCGCACCTTCCACGCGGCTGCACTGCGCCAGCTGCGCTACTTCTGGCCGCAGGTGGCGGGGGATCTGCCGTGGCAGCTCATTGACAACAAGTTCCCCCTCGTTGCTCGCGCTACACGCACGGTTGGCCTGGAACCAGACAAGGAACTCGTGCGCGACCTGCTCACGGAGATCGAATGGGCGAAGGCATCCCTGATCAGCCCTGATGGCTATGCCGAGAAGATCGCCGGCAGCCACCGTGAGCCGCCAGCGGATGTAGAGAAAGTCGCGGCGGTGTACAGGCGCTACGAGGAATCCAAGACCAGTCCCGAAGGTATGGCGCTGGATTTTGATGACCTGCTGCTGCACGTCGCCGGTGCCCTGGAGAACGCACCGGCTGTGGCGGAGGAATTCCGCAGCCAGTACCAAACCTTCGTGGTGGATGAGTACCAAGACGTCACCCCGCTCCAGCAACGCGTACTGGAAGGATGGCTGGGGCAACGCGATGACCTCACTGTGGTGGGGGATGCGAACCAGACGATTTATTCCTTCACTGGGGCAACGCCGGATTATTTGTTGAACTTCTCCCGGACATACCCGCACGGGACAGTGGTGAAGCTCCAGCGGGACTACCGTTCCACCCCTGAGGTGACGGATCTAGCTAACACGGTGAACTCCAAGGCGAGCGGCCGTGTTGCCGGCACTCGCCTGGAATTGCAGGGCATGCGCGATCCGGGACCGGACCCAGTCTTTGCCTCTTATCCCGATGAGCCGACGGAAGCACGCGAGGTGGCCACGCAGATCAAGAAGCTCATCGCGGCTGGAACTCCGGCCCGGGAGATCGCGGTGCTGTACCGCCTCAACGCCCAATCGGCGGTGTTTGAGCAGGCACTGTCTGATGCCGGGATTGTGTACCAAGTGCGTGGCGGGGAAGGCTTCTTCACGCGCCCGGAGATCCGCGAGGCCATCAACACCCTGGTGGGCGCCACCCGCCGGACAGATTTGCCGGATGATCCGGTGGCCATTGCCCGCGCCGCATTCGCCCCCTTGGGGTTGAGCGCCACGGAACCAGAGGGTGCCCGCCAGCGTGAGCGCTGGCAGACACTCAATGCGCTGGTGGAATTGATCTCCGACATCGTGAATACCGGCGAAGCCACGAACCTTCCGGGTGTTCTGCAGTCCCTCCGCCAGCGTGCGGAATCGAAGCAGCCACCATCCGTGGATGGCGTCACCTTGGCCAGTTTGCACGCGGCTAAGGGGTTGGAATGGGATGCTGTCTTCCTCGTAGGCCTGGTGGAAAAGACTCTGCCTATCTCTCACGCCATCAAGGCGGGGGATGAACAGGTGGAGGAGGAACGCCGCCTGTTCTACGTGGGTATCACTCGTGCGCGGGAGCACCTGCAACTCTCCTGGTCCTATGCCCGCCAAGAGGGCGGCCGGAAGTCCCGCGAACGGTCCCGATTCTTGGACGGGATCGCGCCCCAACTTGAGGTGGAGGCAACACCGGAGCGCCTCAAGCGGGCGAAGGCCTGCCGGATGTGTGGCTTCCCCTTGGATACCCCAGCGGAGAAGAGCCTTGGCCGGCATGAGGACTGTGAACCGACCTACAACGAGGCCGCGTTCATCGCTCTCAAGCAATGGCGCCTAGATGTTGCGCGGGAAAACCAGCATCCGCCGTACATGGTGTTCACGGATGCAACACTGCTGGGCATCGTCGAAGAGATGCCGGAAACGCCTGCTGGCCTGCTGAGTATCTCCGGTATCGGGCCGGCGAAGTTAGAGCAGTACGGGGAAGATGTCCTCGGGGTGCTGGAGGATTACCGCTAAATCGCGCACACAGGGCAGCGGGAATGCTTGTCGACGACTTCCGTGTTCACCGGAACAGGCCCAAAGGGATCCACTGCTACCGTGGTGCCCCGTTGCAACGCGCCCGCGGTAATTCCCGGGGGCATGGCAACGTCGGCTGCGCGACGGATGAGTGCCGCGGCCGCTGAAGCCCCAGCTGAAAGAACCACCGGGTCAGTGGAGGGTGGCCCATCGGGCAGTGTGGTGGCCACTTGGTGCAAGCCGGGATCGCGGTCAAGGAGATAGAACTCCGCGCACACGAGGCAGGGACCAGAACTACCTTGACTGATGGGCCCCACCACGACGCGCGCATCCACCGTGACAACAGGGATGTTCCACGTCCGCTGTTTAGTCAATTGCCTGTCGACGGCAATGTGCTGGGCAACGCGATCCACAACCACCAGCGGAACATGTTCGGCCAACCGGTACAGAAAAGCACCATCGGATTCGTGTCCGAGGGGTACCCGCACGGTCACACCGGAGTCCTCCAGAAGTGCGCGCAGCTCTTTGGCTAGTGGGGAGGATCCCACCATGGCCACGGGGGTAGTGGCGGTGGGGGTGAGGATGCGGTAGGCCACAAGGTCGTCGATAAGCGAACGCGCAGCTCCTTCCGTAAACCCGTCGATGCCCATCAGCATGGTGCGCACCTCGTGGATACGTGCGGGCGTGGTTAGCCCGGCGAGAAGTGGGCGTAGAGCATCCGCGAATTGCGTTTCGACGATGCCGCAGCGCGTGGCGTCCATACCGAATTGCAGCACGCCTGAGTCCCGGCATGAAACGTGCACGCCGCGTGCAAGCGTGACTAATGTGGAATCCTTCAAAGTCCCCCCTAAATGAACGTTCCCCCGAACAACATGTGGACACTATCGAACCACAGAAAGACCACCGCGCGCTATGCCTCGACACAACACCCCAGTTCACAGTGGTGATTGGCCGCCGGAAGGCGTGGACATCATCCGCTCCGCGCGGCGCACTCGCACCGTGCAAGCACGGCACAAGGGTGAGCGGATTGAAGTGCGCATCCCAGCACACTTCAGTGCGCGGCAGGAACGTGACGCGGTGGAGGAGATCCTGGCCAAACTGGCCAAGAAAACAACAACCCAACGCGCATCCGACGAGGAACTTCATGTCCGCGCGGAAACACTCAACCGCACGGTCCTCGACGGTCGGGCGCACATTGGTTCGGTGCGCTGGGCGACGAACCACAACACGCAGTGGGGCTCATGCACCGTGTCCACCGGGGACATCCGGATCAGCGACCGGTTGAAGGACACACCCGATTGGGTTGTGGATACCGTCCTCGTCCACGAACTCGTGCACACCTACATCCCTGGTCACGGCCCTGATTTTTGGGAGCAGGCAGACAAAGTGCCCCACGCCGAGCGGGCGAAGGGCTACTTGGAGGCCTATCAGCGGTTTGGGCCGAGCTAGTCCTTCGTGTCTTCGGTGCCGTCAGTGCCTTCAGCACCGTCCTGATCGTCCTCATCCGGCGCGGGCTCATTGGCCAGCATCTCTTCGAGCTTGGCAATCTCCTCATCGAAGGCGGAATCTGTCGCATCATCCAGCAACGTGTCAATGAACGCAGCTGGGTTGTCCAGGTGCTCAGCCGTGGGGAGGAAGTCCGGGTGGTCCCAAACCTTATCGCGACGTTCCACGCCGACGGCTTGGGTGACGCGGCGCCACAACTCGGCAGCCTCCTGGGTCCTTGGGGCACCAAGCTCAATGCCCACCACGTTGGAGAAGGCATTCTCTGCAGAGCCACCCGTTGCGCGGCGGCGCGCCCAGGACTCAGCCAGAGCACTGGTGGACGGAATACGCTCAGCGAGTGCTTCTTCCACCACAACATCGACCCAGCCTTCGACGAGCGCGAGCAAGGTTTCCAGTCGCACCGTGGCAGCCGCATTGCGGGAGGTGATGCGTGGGGATAGATCCATGTCCTGCAAGTTCTGCATCGCTTCCTGCATCTGCATCGGGTCACCCGATTCCAGGTTCAGCTCCCGCAGTTTTTCCTCGATGTGGGAGGTATCCAGCTCCAAGCCGATGGAGTATTCCTCCACGGAGGAGATAATGCGCTCCACCAACCACGGCACGTGGGTGAACAGACGCTGACGGGCTGCCTCCAGCGCACTGACGTACACGAGCACTTCCTGGCCGGGGACAGACAACTGCGCGGAAATCGGCTCCACGTTCTTGGTCACAATGCCGATGACGCCGGTGGGGGCGACGGGCAGACCAAAGTCATTACCAGTCAGCGTCTGATTAGCCAGATCACCCAGCGCACTGCCAAAACGTGCGCCGAAGTTCATGGAGTTGAAGTGGCCGAGCATCTGCGTGATCGGGCCGAAAATCTCACGTGCTTCCGCCGGCATCGCATCCAGCTGGGCGCGGCCCATGTGCTCCGCCACCGGGCTGACCATGCGCTTCCAGGTGGGCAGGGTGTTCTTCACCCAATCATCCGTACTCCAGGCCTCCGGCCGCGCACCGGAATCGGGCAACGTGGATGCGTCATCCAACCAGAGGTTGGCCAAGCGCACAGATTCGGTGACCGCAGTGGCATCATTCGCGGTGGCCCCACGCGGGTTCTTCAACACTTGGCGGGCTGCACGCAGCGCAACGTCGAAGTTCACCGCGTCCTGTTTCGGTGCGGATCCGGACTCAGAACCAGCGTCCGGCACCCCGCCACCGAGCATCTCACCGAACTGGTTCAAAATGTCGGACAGGTTACCGCTGAAGTTACCGCCAAAGCCCTGGCCACCACCGAAGTTGAAGCCGAATTGGGCAAACGGGTTGTGCTGATCGCCGCGATCACCGCGACCGTCCTGGCCACCCTGACCATCACGGTCATCGCGGTCGTCCCGATCATCACGGTCGTCGTTGGGGAAAGAGAACCCGAATCCATTAGCCATGGTGGCCAGCCTACAGGCGTAATGGAAGTGACTGCGAGGAATAACGCCCGGATGCCCAACGCTGTAAGCGAACATCTGCCGGTGATGTGCCACCTAGCCTCTGTTGTAGGCTTAACAGCCGTGAATCAGCCCACCGACACCACAGCGGCCATCGAACCAACTAAGCCCGCGAAGCGCAACGGCCTGCGCCGCGGCGTGATTGCCACGGGTGTGCCCTTGGCTCTCATCGCGGCGGTGTTTCTGGTGGGCGGTGTTCCTGGCACGAACATCAAGCTCACCGTGCCGTATGCGGCGCAGGGGGCAGGCCCGACGTTTAACACATTGGGGGATGTGCAGGGCACCCCGGTCATTGACATTGAGGGCGCGGAGGTGGACGAAACCTCGGGCACGTTGGACATGACCACGGTGTCCGTGCGCACGAACATGTCCATGGCGCAGGCGCTGAGCCGCTGGATCATCCACAAGGACACGATCGTCCCGCTGGGCCAGATCATGCCCAAGGATGTGTCGGATGAGGAGATGCGGCAGATCAACGAACAAGCCTTCGTGGCTTCCGAAGCGGCAGCGACGGTGGCAGCGATGCGCTATCTCGGCGAACCCACCCGTGTCCTGGTCCACGGGGTGCTCAAAGATGCGCCAGCAGCAGGCGTGCTTGAGCCCGCAGATGTGCTGACCAAGGTTGCCGGCCGCGAGGTCACAGAACCACAGCAGGTGCAGAACATCGTGCGGGAGCACACGCCGGGGGAGACCATTGAGGTGGAGTATCTGCGCAACGATGAACCGGCCACCGCGTCCATCACGTTGGGTACCAACCCAGAAGATGAGATGTTGCCATTGCTTGGTGTGACCATGACGTCTGAGCCGGCAGGGGATGTCACGGTGAATTACAACCTCAATGACATTGGTGGGCCGAGCGCGGGCATGATTTTCAGTCTCGCCGTGATCGACAAACTGTCACCGGGTGAGCTCAATGGCGGCCGAAAGGTCGCGGGCACAGGCACCATCGCTGAGGACGGTACCGTGGGGCCGATCGGCGGGATCACCCACAAGATTGAGGGCGCGCGCGATGGCGGTGCGGAGCTTTTCCTCGCACCAGAGAAGAACTGTGCGGAGGCACGTAAGGCTGATGCCGGAAACATGTCGGTGGCCAGCGTGACCAACATCGATGATGCGATCGCCGCGATGGAAGACTTCGCCGCCGGCCGCCCGGTGACTACCTGCGCGGCAGATTAGTTCGAGGTCTTCTTTACTGCAGTCGTCGTAGCCGCAGATGACTCATCGGTCGGCTCTGAGTAGCTGTCCGCCAGGCCAAGCATGAAGATCCGCTGTTCCGGATCATCCACATCACTAGCCACCATCTGCTGGAGGACCTTGCCTTCCTTCTTATCCACCACGGTGATCACCGCGGTCTTGCCCAGCATGGACCAGCCCACCAGCTTCTCATCGGTTTCCTGCACCACGCGGGAGCTGGACAGGCCAGTGAGCACATCCGCGGTGTCTTCCGCCATGGACGTCGAGGCAAAGAATTGCAGCTGCCCCACGGTTGAGCCGGAGCAGTCGTAGGAGCCCTTGAGGCTGGTTTCAACGCAGGTATCCAAGTCGTCGAAAAGCGATTCAGGCGCGAGCGAGGCGAACTTCTCCCGCACATCCTCAACAACCTGCGCATCATCGCGCCGACGCTTACTGCTTGTCGACGTCGCCGTGGACGAGCTCTCACTCGCCTCCGTCGTCGTTTCTTCCGTGCTTGTCTGCGACTCCGTGCTGGTTGCCTGCGTGCTTGATGGCGTTGGCTTTGGTGTTGGTTCCTCCTTCGAGGAGCATGCAACAAGAGCAACGCTCAAAGAGAGAGCTGCGGGGACGCAGGCGAGGCGACGCATTGACAGTGACGGCACGAGGGTGAGCTCCTTATTCATTCTCCAGGCTGTATCGTAGCGCGCCGATCACCGCGGGGGCGACTCCCGGACCCCCACGCAGCTGGATCTCATCCTGAGCAAACGGGCCAGCGGCCTCCAACTCTTCCTCCGTCGGCCGGATCTGCAGCAGCGTCAACTCCAGCCCTTCCTCCCGCAGCACACCGGAAAACAGGCGAGCGGGACGTGCAGGCTGATTCTGCTGAGGCCTATAGGCCTCAGCAGTGTCCTTAAACATGATCTCTTGGGCCAAGATCACCCCTGCGACCTCCTCCGGCCACGCCAAACGCGTGAGGTAATCACCCAATTCATCTGACCCGGGCTGGATGTGCGCCGGAATCTCCTCCTGGACGATCAACGTTAACGGCGCGGATTCATCCTCGAGTCCCGCCATTTGATCGGCCACCAACGCGGTGGGAACCAGCGCAAACAACGTTGGTGCCGCATCCCACCCTTCGGCGTGGACGAATTTGACGGCCTCCATCATGGCCTTGTTCAGCGCTTGTTGCGTCAGCGCGGGGGTGTGCTCAGACACTGTGCGGGAACCCTTCTGGTCTTTTAAGCGTTAAGGAAATTAGTGTTGAAGCTTACATAGCCTCACCCCGAGCCGTTTTTCATAGATTGTCGAAGGAGCTTCGATTTTGGCCACGCGCCTAAATATCCCCCGCCCGAAGCCGCGGAAATCCAACACCATGCTGGTGGTCTTTGGAATTATCGCGGTACTCACCCTGCTGATTCCCATGCTGGTGAATGTGTACACGGAGTTCCGCTGGTTCGGCGAGCTGGGCTACCGCGGCGTGTTCACCAAGGTGATCTTGGTCCGCATCGTCTTGTTCATCCTGTTCGCCCTCGTGGGTGCCGGTATCACCTTTGCCGCCGCCGCGTTCACGTGGCGCACGCGTGAGCAGACGTCGATTTTCTCGGACCCGAATTCGCCGGTGGCGCAGTACCAGGAATCCATCCAGTCCACTGTCCGTGGCCTGGTGCTCTGGGTGCCCGTCATTGTCGGTGTGGTCACCGGTGTGCTGGGGCAGAGCACGTGGCGCACGTTTATGCTGTGGCTCAACGGTGGTGATTTTGGTTCCACCGACGCGCAGTTTGGCCGTGATCTTGGCTTCTACGCCTTCGCTCTGCCAGCGCTGTCCCTGTTTGTCAGCGTGCTGTCCATGCTGTTGGTTGTTGCCTTCCTCGTCGGTGCGGTGGGGCAGTATCTCCTGGGTGGTATCCGCGTGGCCAACCAGGTGGCTGGCACCAAGGGCTACATCTCTAAGGCTGCACGCATCCAGCTGGCAGGCACCGCTGGTCTGTGGATGCTGGTTAAGGCCTTTGATTTCTGGCTGCAGCGCTACAGCCTGCTGTACGGCAAGAATGACATCTTCACCGGTGCGTCCTACACCGATATCAATGCCCAACTGCCGGCGCGCATCATCCTCATTGTCATCGCAGTGCTGGTTGCCGCGGCCTTCTTTGCTTCCATCGTGTTCAGGGACTTCCGCATCCCGGTTCTGGCAACCGTGCTGATGGTCCTGTCCTCCCTGGTTATCGGCCAGGCCTGGCCAGCTTTGATCCAGCAGTTCTCTGTGAACCCGAACCGCCAGGAGCGTGAGTCCGAGTACATCGCCCGCAATATTGAGGCAACGCGGGAGGCTTATGGCCTGACCGATGACAAGGTCACCTACGAAACGAACTGGGGCGCGGAGCCCGCCAACGATGGGGACGTGGGCAATGATTCGGCGACGATCTCGAACATCCGCCTGCTCGACCCGGACATTCTGGCGCCGACGTTTACGCAGAACCAGCAGCTGCGTAACTTCTACGGCTTTCCAAAGAACCTGGCCATGGACCGCTATGAGGTCGATAGTGAGATGCGCGACTTTGTCGTTGCTGCCCGTGAGCTGGACCCGAATGCCTTGCGTGAGAACCAGCGTGACTGGCTGAACCGCCACACCGTGTACACCCACGGCAATGGCTTCGTGGCCGCCCAGGCCAACATCGTCGATGAGGCAGCACAGGACGCTGGCTCCACCCGCGGTGGCCTGCCGGTGTTCACCGTGTCCGACCTGCAGTCCAACGCCAATGCTGCGGAGAAGGAAGACGCGGAGGAGCTGGGTATCCGCGCGGAGCAGCCTCGCGTCTACTACGGCCCGGTCATCGCTTCTGCTAACGACGGCTTGGATTACGCCATCGTCGGCGACGTGGGCCAGGGCCCGCTGGAGTATGACACCGATACATCCTCCTTCACCTACGACGGTGAAGGCGGCGTGGGCATTGGCAACTGGATTGACCGTGCTGCTTTTGCCCTGAAGTACCAGGAGATGAACCTCATCCTGTCTGACCGCGTGGGCAAGGAATCCAAGATCCTCTACGACCGTGATCCGCGCAAGCGCGTGGAAAAGGTTGCCCCGTGGCTGACCACGGACCAGATGACCTACCCGGCGGTGGTGGACGGCCGCATCAAGTGGATCGTCGATGGATACACCACGCTGTCCGCACTGCCGTACTCCACCCGCACCTCCCTGCAGGACACCACGCAGGATGCCCTCAATCCGGATGGCACTAACCAGCGTTTGGTGAACAATGAGGTGGGCTACATCCGCAACTCCGTCAAGGCAACGGTTGATGCCTACGACGGCACGGTGGAGCTCTATGCATTCGACGAAGAGGACCCAGTGCTCAGGGCGTGGATGGGCGTGTTCCCGGACACTGTGAAGCCAGCCAAGGACATACCGGACACCCTGCATGAGCACCTGCGTTACCCGGAGGACCTGTTCAAGGTTCAGCGTGAACTGCTGGCCCGCTACCACGTGTCTGACCCGGGCGTGTTCTTCAACAACGACGCATTCTGGTCCGTCCCGAATGACCCGACGGCACCGGAAGGCCGTAAGGAACTGAACCAGCCGCCGTACTACGTTGTGGCCGCTGATCCGGAGACCTCCAAGCCGTCCTTCCAGCTGATCACCCCGTACCGTGGCCTGAGCCGTGAGTTCCTCGCTGCGCACATGACAGTGACGTCTGATCCGCACAACTACGGCAAGATCACCGTCCGCGTCCTGCCCACCAACACACAGACGCAAGGTCCGAAGCAGGCGCAGGATGCCCTCATGTCCTCCGACCAGGTGGCACGTGACCGCACGCTGTGGGAGGGTTCCAACACCCTGAAGAACGGCAACCTGCTCACCCTTCCAGTTGCGAACGGGGAGATCCTCTACGTTGAGCCGATCTACTCGCAGCGCAAGGACCAGGAATCCGCATTCCCGAAGCTGCTTCGTGTCCTCGTGTTCTACAAGGGTCGCGTGGGCTACGCGCCGACCGTCTCCCAGGCTCTCAGCCAGGTGGGCATCGACGCGAAGGAAGCGCAGGACATCAGCATTGTCGACGCTGATGGCAACACCACCGAACCCAAGGATGCTGCCGCCGACACCGACAAGGCCGAAGGCGACAACAAGCCCAAGCCCGCGGACACCCCCAACAACAAGGACTCCGCACTGAAGGCTATCGACGACGCCCTGCGCGGCATCGAAAACGCCCGCAACGGCTCCTTCGAGGAATACGGCAAGGCCCTGGACAACCTTGACCGCGCCGTCAAGGATTACCAGAACATCCAGTAGCCACCAGCACATCCCCTGGCTGTCCAACCGCAACAACAATGCGGCAGCCAGGGGATTTGTTGTTCCCGCACCCCGTGCGTATAGTTAACGCCGTTGTCATTTAGACAGCAGGTGAATTTCATATCACTCGACGCGGGGTGGAGCAGCTCGGTAGCTCGCTGGGCTCATAACCCAGAGGTCGTCGGTTCGAATCCGGCCCCCGCTACCAACTTCCAGCCCCTACCAGTGCAAATGCTGGTAGGGGCCTTCTTCATTTTGTGAGCGGAGGGTTAAGGGTCAAAAAGTGTGTCTGGCCCCGGCGTGTCGTGGGGTTAGATTTGGCCTTTTTGGATGCCGATTGAGT
>NZ_JASPJK010000059.1 GCF_030232265.1 Corynebacterium sp. MSK041 | reverse complement strand
TTAAGAAACTCATTGATCGCGCAAACAAGCTGATCCTTAGCGGTAGGAAGCAGATCATCGCGCAAAAGCACCTTCTCAAGCCCGTACACATAGTGCTCTAAAAGCTCATCCGACATCGTCCCATACCTATCAGGCACTGGGGTATGCAACCCCACCAAACGAGCAACTTCTGTTGCAGTATCACTCACAGAACAGCCTTTTTATCACTTGGAAGGAAACAGCCACAACGACTTCGAATCCGATAACCGCACAGCAGTTTCGGCATCCGATAGGATCTCATGAGGTTACCCTCGTTTAGTGGACACCCAACTTGTACGGATGTTGTGTCCGTAGGAGAGGATGTTCATTGTGAGTCA
>NZ_JASPJK010000058.1 GCF_030232265.1 Corynebacterium sp. MSK041 | reverse complement strand
CCCCTTGCAGTACCGGGTACGTGGAACACCGGTACCAACTACGCGGACTCACGGTACCAACTACCCCGAATCGACACCAGGGTACTGCTTCTTGTTGAATGCTACGGCGTCTTGAATCTGTTGGGTCATGGAGATTTCTTTGACGTTTTTCACCTCAGCTAGCCCCATGATATTTCCGTCGCTACCTATGACATGGCCATCGGAAATACGATTCCGATCACCTATTGTGTAGGCGTCGCGTTTGCCCATCTTCATGCCGTTTTTCTCGAGGAGATCGGCCGCGGCCTGCTCCCCGACAACACCTTTATTGTGGGCAACGATGCGCCATCGTTGGTCCTTTGGAAGATTTTTCACATGCGCCTGCAAACCGAACGG
>NZ_JASPJK010000057.1 GCF_030232265.1 Corynebacterium sp. MSK041 | reverse complement strand
AACCGAGTTGAGGGGGTAGCGTGCCTGTGCGGGGTGTTGATGCGCCGGTTTATGGTGTTGGTTTGCCGCCTGATGCGCCGCGGCCACTGTTTGTGTGGACGGTGTCGTTGCCGCTTGGGTGGCGTGTTATTGATCTTGATCCGCGGTGTACGGATGCTTCGATTGCAAATATTATGCGTGATGATGATGTTGTGCCTGGTGTGCGGCTTAAAAGTGCGCAGAAGCGTCAGTTGAAAGAGGCTATGGCTTCTATGGCGGCCGAGGCGCGTAAGGCTGGGGCTGTGTGGGTTTTGGTTCTTCCTGGTGTGCAGGAGGATTATGTTTCTGCTGTGACTTTGTTGTTGCGGTGGTCTGATTCTGCTCCGCGGTCGGCGAGTGTGTTGGAGAT
>NZ_JASPJK010000056.1 GCF_030232265.1 Corynebacterium sp. MSK041 | reverse complement strand
TGGTGGACCTGACAGTTATCCGCCGCATGCCGACAATCCGGTACCGGACACATTGGTGACAACGCTCTGGCTAGGTCACGTTGTTTCTGGTTAGCAAACCGTTGCGTGTCATACAGGTTGACCGCACCTTGTTGTGGGTGGAACACCGCTACTTCTAGAACGTCCCCAAAATTCTGGGCCAAGTATTCCGCACCAGTCATGGTGGTGCCATCCGTTAGCCCCAGGATGATGTCATCGCCTACACCACGGATGATCTTGATGTGTTCTTCTAGTGGGATCAGGATCAAGGGGCGGGGCACAGCAGGAGCAATACCCTGGGTTGGTGCGTCCTTAGCATTGGGGCGAAGACCCAGGATGGTCATGAATGCTTCATACATCTGTGGCCCGGCAGGCCCATCACC
>NZ_JASPJK010000055.1 GCF_030232265.1 Corynebacterium sp. MSK041 | reverse complement strand
CGCCGGGTGCGAGCGCTAGCGACGCAGCCTGTGCCTAAGCGTCGGCTTCGATGCGCTTGAGAGCGCGATAGATCGTCGGCCGCGAGACGTTGAGTGTCCTGGCTACTGCGCTGACGGACTTGCCGCCCTCAATAAGCTTTCTCCCGAACGCCACGGTTGAGCAGTCTCACCCCCGAGATAGGCAGACCCCCCGAACTGCCGGCTCCCGTGGCGTTCCTTCGTTGCCGCCGACCTCGCAATCACTAAGCAATGCCCCGAAAACCTGCGCCGCTTCGTTGGAACGTCGCAGTTCCGTTTGGTGCAGGATTTTGACCCTAGTGCACCAGCTAGTGCACCAAATGGTGATCCGCTCAGGCTTAAGGGTCAAAAAGTGTGTCTGAATTGGGCGATTTCCAGTAGGTGACCTGCATTAACGCCAAAAGTATATGCT
>NZ_JASPJK010000054.1 GCF_030232265.1 Corynebacterium sp. MSK041 | reverse complement strand
TGGGGTTGCCCGCAAATGGTGGACACGTAGTGGAGCTACCTCATGGTTAGGCAGCTGTTTCTTCTTCGTTGGTGGTCTGGGTGATCTGGTGCTCGAAGTCGACGGGGCTGACCATCCCGAGTGCGGAGTGGCGCCGGCGGCGGTTGTAGACCACTTCAATCCAGCGGGCGACACCCGTGCGTGCAGCATCCCTGGTAGGCCAGCGTTGCCGGTCGTAGAACTCAGTCTTCAACGTCGACCAGAACGACTCGGCCATCGCGTTATCAAAGCACACCCCGGTACGCCCGACGGACTGGGCAATGCCCAGGCCGCGGCAGACGTCCCAGAGCTGCTCGCTGGTAAACTGTGCCCCACGGTCAGCGTGAAACACCAGGCCATCAGGAACCTCACCGCGTAGCGTATACGCCATCCGCAGGGCCCGTTCGACCAGGGAAGT
>NZ_JASPJK010000053.1 GCF_030232265.1 Corynebacterium sp. MSK041 | reverse complement strand
TTCGGGAACATCCCCCCAGTACCTACCTGCGAGTGAACACGACCATGCTCGTCGAAACGGTAGTAGTAGGACACACCATTGCGGTCGGTCCAGGCATACATCCGGCCTTGATCATCGTAGTGATACTTCAACGCACCATCGTTGGAATTAATCACCCGCACCAGCTGACCATGCGGATCGTACTCATAAGAGATCAACCGGAGTGGTTCATCACCCGGGTGCGTTGTCGGGTTAGACACAAAAATATGAGCAACCCGACCAACGGCATCATCCCACTGAATATCTAAAACAGTGTCATCAGAACGGCGCATACGGACCATGTGTCCGGTGGCGGTATCCCAGGTGTAGTCGATTGTGGCACCGGTGTGGTGCACAACAGTAGACAGGCCGACTTCGATACCCATGTTGAACGTTTCAGCAAGAGATCCGTGAGGAATTGTTGCTGCAACATGAGATCC
>NZ_JASPJK010000052.1 GCF_030232265.1 Corynebacterium sp. MSK041 | reverse complement strand
CCCGCGACGAAGAACCAACAACGCCCAAGCGCCCCGCTTACCAGCGACGCAGCTGATGCCGTCTTTATTCGGCCTGCTGACCACTACGAAAACTAGAAGGAGCGTGAACCATGAGCAACATCAATGACGAAACAGTACGGGCAAAAATGCGAAAGCTTCGCGTATCGACCTTCGCTGATGTCTTCTACGAGATTGTCAACGACGAGGCCTACGCGGATGCGCTACCAGAGGACATCTTCCTCGCAGCAGTCGAAGAGGCCTACACACAACGGCAACAACGCAACATCGCCAAAGCCATCACCCAGGCACAATTCCGATACCCGGATGCGAGCCTTGCTGAAGTCACCCGGGCAGAACAACGCGGCATCAACATGCGCCAACTGAAACGAATCGCGGCGACCAACTGGCGGGAAAACCCGACCAACATTCACATCCTCGCACCGACCGGAACAGGGAAAACA
>NZ_JASPJK010000051.1 GCF_030232265.1 Corynebacterium sp. MSK041 | reverse complement strand
CCATCGTCGCTCAATCCACGGTGTGGCTGTCGCAATGTGCTAAGCAGCGGTGGTTCGGTTACCCAATGCCAAAGAACCGACCACGCTGCCACTGCGGCGGCGAGATGAAACGTAACGGGACCACCAGCAAGGGAACGGTCCGATGGCGGTGTAAGGTCTGCGGCGCATCTAGCGTCAAACGCCGAAGCGATGTCACTAACGCTGCAGTGTTCGCCCAGTTCATCGATCACTGCACCACGACAACGTCACTAGAAGCAGTAGCAAAGCGCCACGGCGTCAGTCATGCCACGATGAAACGCCGATTTAGCTGGTGCTGGCTAGTTGATGTCCCAGATCCCACCATCGGACATACAGGCCGGATCTACGACCAGATCTTCCTCGACGGCACCTACACCGCAGGCGGCTGTTTGATCGTGGCAGCAACACTTGATCATGTCATCGCCTGGCACTGGTGCAAACATGAA
>NZ_JASPJK010000050.1 GCF_030232265.1 Corynebacterium sp. MSK041 | reverse complement strand
GTGTCGATTCGGGGTAGTTGGTACCGTGAGTCCGCGTAGTTGGTACCGGTGTTCCACGTACCCGGTACTGCAAGGGGTTTTCTTTCATAGTTGATGTTGGCGACACCGCAATCCGGTGGTGTCGCGTCAACATCTACTTGGAAGGAGCGGGTCCTTGTGGCCAACTTCAAACAGATCATCGCGATGTGCCTTGACGGTGCAAGCTATGCGCAGATCACACACGCATTGGGATGTTCACGACGAGAAGTATCCCGCGCAAAGAAAGTCATCGCTGATGAGGCACTAACGCCAGAGCGTTTCCGTCAACTCTCATCGGGATGGTTCGATGATCGATTCAGCGACGGCCGGAGTAAGCGGACGATGTCCTACGACCAGCCCGATTTTCAAGCCCTCGCTCGCAAGCTCCAAAGCAAAAAGCACGTGACCAGGCACAAGCTGTGGATGGACTACTTGTCACAGCCGTGTCCGACGGACAAGACAAAGTACCAGTACTC
>NZ_JASPJK010000004.1 GCF_030232265.1 Corynebacterium sp. MSK041 | reverse complement strand
CGAGCCTCCGCTACCGGATACTCACTCAGGCGCTACCAGATACTCACCACACCGCTACCATTTCAGTCTTCTAAACACTTGAGCCCGAAGGGGCTCTTCTGGTATTTCCTGGCGATCTTCGCTGCCACGATTTTTCTTCGGAGCCCAGTTGATCTGGAGCACGCACATCGCGGCGGCGGAGTTCTTCGAGTCCCCGATGAACACACCCATGACACGGTCCCCGTCGCAGGCCGTGAAGATACCGCCCCGCACTAGAATGATCTTCTCTGCACAGTAGAGATAGTTCTTGTAGACCTCCGCAGCGAACCAGTCGTTGTACACCTCGACCATCCTCGTCGATGACGCTATATCCGCCTAGAAGACGGTTGCGTCGATCTCGACGGCAAGGTTCCTCAGTGGAAGGTCAACGGCGTCGGACACTTTCTGGCCTGCGCGTCGTTCATCTTGCTCGTCGACAGTCTTCTGGACATACGCATCAGGTTCATCTTTCGGAACTCATGCCCGGGGCCTCCCCCACGCTCTCTCTAACCGTTGATTCGATCAGCTTAACCGCTGCGCAATGTCAAAGGGGTGTAGTAACAGGTCTGTTAGCGACCTGCCACACACGCCGGACGTTATAAGACGAAACGAAACTCCACCAAGTTTCCTCCGTACTAGCGACGAAGCCATGGTGGTCGAACTTCAACTTCTCACCGTCGGCGTGCTCCTCCATGCTTCTCACTTGGTGCCCCTCATGGGCTACTCGCCGATCTGATACACCCGAACGTCGTTTCTTTAGGGCAAGGGCTCACACCAATTTGACGGAAGGAGGATAGGGGATGTAAGTGGTTAATAATCATTAATCTATGCGAGCAAAGAGCTGATCGCTTGGTCCGCTGCCTCGTCGACCTGCGACAGTACGCACTCGTCGCACGGCGTTCCGACGGCGACAAGATGCGCGATGAGCGTTCCTCTAACGACCGATCGCACGTCACCTGCGCCAACTGAAATATCTGATTCGATGAGCCCAGCAAGTGCTACTTTCGCACGGTTGAGCGCCTCATCCAGGGTCCCACCCGGTGCGCTCGCACCATCAACACGACGGCGGCAGACGACAACGCTGTCCAGATTTGAAGGTTCTCGAGCACTGGTTTTGACGACGCTTGTCGACATCTCGCCCTTGACCGGCTGGACAGCGGTCACCACGAACCCAGCGCGGTGGAGAGACTCGATGACCTGAACCCACCCGGTGATGCGAGCTTGGTGGAAGGTAAAAGCCAGCAGCCCGCCGGGCCTCAGCACACGGGCACACTCTGCCCAGACGGCCTCGATAGCTTTGCCAAACTCAGCGGGGTCAGCGTTCTGAACTTCGCCGGCCCGGCGTGTGGTGTTGGCGTGAGAGTATCCTTCGAAGGGATGGACTCCTTGCAGCCATGCATGGAAGAAATCAGCTAGTTCCGCGTAATGGACGTTGTCCATATACGGCGGGTCGGTGACAACCAGGTCGACGGATCTCTCCGGAAGGTCCGTGTCGGCAGAATTCATAGTCGCGAGATAAGCTGCCTGTCCGGATGTCTCCTGGAACTCCTCCCACGAGCCCGCAATCTTCGCGGCGATAGGCACGGCGACACCTGATACCCGCTCTACGGTTTTACCGAAAAGAGTGTCTACCTCGACTAAGTCGAAAGGGTCAAGCTTGTATTGGTGCGCTTTTACTAGGCGGCTCTTGAACAGCGTCGAGAACGATCCCGAGGACTGCGGCGTACCCCATGGATGGGCCTCGAGGGGCGTCCTTTCGGGCTTGAGGATGTGGTGGCTGAACATGTGCCGTACCGCACCGGTCCCCTCGCCCTTGAACGAAGTGAACATGTTATTGAACTCGAGTGTCCCCGAAAACAATGCACTCAGCGCTTCCCGTTCTGCAGAAGGCATGGGAAGGTCTCTAATGGCGGTAGCGAGATACGACAGTGAGAGCAACTGCCGAGCGTTGAAGAAGTCCTTCCACTCACGAAAATTCCACCTCAGCGCCTGGTTCGTGTTGTTTCCCGGAGCAAGCTCACCGACCGGGAGTACAACGTCGTCCGGAAGGGCAGCAAGTTCTTCGGCGCATTCATTGTATAGGGCCTGGTCCCAGTCGGTTATGGGCTCATAGCTCTTCCCTCCCGTGGGGTTGAGCACCATCTTGGCGTACATCTCGTATAACGGACGACGGTCACCGAGGGCCGCAATAGTCTTGAAGTTGTGGCCGTTGGGACAGGTCGTTTTTTGACCGCGCACCGCCCCGGTAGGCAAGATTTCGTGCCCATTTGGGCAGATCTCCTGAGAGAAGTCATATCGGCTTTCTTTGATTGCCAGACACTGGGGGCAGACAATCTGGGCCTTCGGCACGCGCTTCGGGTAGGCATTTTTCGAGAATACCGGCGAATCGAATAGTCGCACCGACACGGAGCATTCCGGGCAGTTGACTTTCGCAACCCAAAAGTAGTACAGGACCGTACGACCATCTTCTGTACGGTGCAAACGGTCAATTGACTCGCGGCACACCGCCTCGACGTCCGCGTAGGCACTACAAAGTGCATTCATGTCCCACGACTGCATTGCCTGGCGTTCGACGAGCGTGGCAACCGGATTGATGTCGAAACAGACAGCCCTGGCCCCAAGCTTCAGCGCTTCGACACCGGTGACGCCCGAGCCCGAGAACGGATCTAGCACAGTTGCACCACGGAGGTTCAACCGCGAGGCGTACGCCGCCTCGGCGCTGTCGCCGTCCGCGGTGACCGCCGAGGCGATGATGCCGCGAAAGACAGAGCCGAGCCTCTTAGCCCACCACTTGTGAGTGCTCGTCGCCGGGCGGTTCACCTCCTTGCGCCACGACTCCTTCGTGCCGACGGCGCTCAGCATCACGGCCGGGAAGTTCCCCTCCAGACTGGAGCGTTCAGGGACGATCGAAGTCATGCCAGAGTGACCAGTTTACTGTCGCCCACGCCCCGTGAACGGTACGCACGGAAGTGGTGGACGATTCCAGCGTTAGGGTTCGGCTTTTTGTGGGTGAGCATCTCGTTGGTCTGGAGGTTGAATTCATAGGACACGAGGACGTCGTCGACTTCTACGCGCTCTAGCTGCCCGACCTCGACAAGCTGGTCGGACCTGACCTTGTAGTCGGCGGGCAGGATCAGAGTCGCAAGACCTGCCGTGCCAGCGACAAGCGCGAATGGGGTGGGAACGACGTACATCTTACGGTCGCGGACCAGGATGTCGCCATAGGAGCCGAAGCCTCGGAAGGATTTGTTCTTGTGCACGTACTCGGTGTCCGCGTTAAGGAAACTCCCGTGGCAGACCACTAGATCAACGACGGGGTACTCGTTGACGCCGCGCTCGGCCTTCGGGTAGCGGCCGAACACGTAGAAGACCTCGCGGCCGTTGTGGTTACCCGTGGGCACCTGGGAGTTCGAGTCGTAGTCGGCCTCGCGACCCGGGAATTCGAGACCCTTGACTTCATACCCCTCGGGCTGGTTCACCAATCGGAAGTCTGGGTAGGTGTTGCGGCCCGGTTCGTCATAGTCGAGCGTGCACGCCTGGATTCGCGCCTCAACCCAGTTCTGAAAGTGATATTCCTTGTCGCTCGCCGAAACACGTTGGATGAGGTCACCCTCGGCGCGAGCCCGTTCGCACTCGAGGAAGATTGCCTCGGCCGCAGTGCTCTCAGCAATCGTCATTTCTTACCTCCTGACGTAAGTCCTGTCTTGAACTCGACGACGTCCCCATCAGCCATGACGTAGTCTTTGCCCTCCTGCCGGACCTTGCCGGCGGCGCGAGCTTCAGCCATGGAGCCAAGCTGGTCCAGGTCCTCGAAGGCGACGATTTCGGCCTTGATGAAGCCCTTTTCAAAGTCGGTGTGGATCACGCCGGCTGCCTTGGGGGCGGTGTCGCCCTTGTGGATGGTCCAGGCGCGGGCTTCCTTCGGGCCGGCGGTGAGGTAAGTCTGCAGGCCGAGGGTCTCAAAACCAGCGCGGGCGAGGGTTTCCAGGCCGGGTTCGTCTTGGCCGACGGAGGCGAGGAGTTCGGCAGCGTCTTCGTCGTCAAGCTCGAGCAGCTCGGTTTCCGTCTGAGCGTCGAGGAAGACGGCTTCGGCAGGCGCAACGAGTTCGCGCAGCTCAGCCTTCTTGGCGTCGTCGGTGAGCACGCCCTCGTCGGAGTTGAAGACGTAGAGGAACGGCTTGGCCGTCATGAGGTGCAGGTCGCGGACGAGCGAGAGGTCGATCTCGCCAGCCTTCGCAGCGGCGAACAGGGTGCGGTCGGACTCGAGGATGGCTTGTGCCTTCTTCGCTTCCTCCACCTGCACGGCGATGTCCTTGTCCTTGCGCGCTTCCTTCTCTAGGCGCGGCAGGGCCTTCTCAATGGTCTGCAGGTCCGCGAGGATGAGTTCGGTGTTGATCACCGAGATATCGCTGGCAGGATCGACGCGGCCGTCAACGTGGATGACGTTGTCATCGGAGAATGCACGCACGACCTGGCAGATCGCGTCGGCTTCACGAATGTTGGCCAGAAACGCGTTGCCCATGCCTTCGCCCTCAGACGCGCCCTTGACAATGCCGGCGATGTCCACGAAGGACACCGTTGCCGGCAGGATCTCGGCCGAGCCGAAAATCTCAGCCAGGCGGTTCAGACGCGCATCCGGCAGCGGCACGAGGCCAACGTTCGGCTCGATGGTGGCAAACGGGTAATTCGCCGCCAGAACATCGTTACGGGTCAGGGCGTTGAACAGGGTGGACTTGCCCACGTTGGGCAGACCGACAATTCCAAGAGTAAGGCTCACGAGGGCCCATGATAGCCCACGGGCCCGCGCAGCTTAGAGGCGGATGCCGTTGCGCTCTGCCAGATCACGCAGCAGCGGGGACAGCAGCGCCAGGATGCCGAGCAGCCCAGCGAGCACGCCAATCACAATGCCGACGATTTTGCCTGCCGACGAGCCTTCGCCCGACGAACCTTCAGCCGAGGAGCCCTCCCCCGGAGTCGCGTCCGGGACGTTGGGGTTGGTGGTGGAACGGTCGAGGGTGAATTCGTCGACAAGCGAATCGTCTGCGACGTTGAACGTGCGGACAGTGAGCGTGTTCTTCTTCACGTCAACCACCGTGTAGTCCGGCGTGCGGTCCTGCTGCCACACGCCGATGGCCGGGCTGGCGAACTGCGAGCCCTCCATCTGGGAGCTGTCGGTGATGTCCGTGCGCTTGGCGCCGGTGGTTTCGTAGACGTCGCCGTACCGTCCGCCGCCAGCCGTGGTGGTGGTCAGGTAGAGCACCTCACCATCTTTCGGGCGCAGTACGTCGCCGGACTTGGCCGGGGTATCCGTGCCCACTGGCTCAGTGCCGTTCATCAGGCGGGAACGGTTGTACATGTGCTCGTGGCCGCCCATGACCAGGTTGACGCCGGCCTCGCTGAATGCGGGGGCAAGGCCCTCGCGCAGGCGCTTCGCCTCAGGGCTCTTGATGCCAAACTCACCGTGGGTGTACGGCGAGTGGTGCATAACCGCGATGATCCAATCCTTGCCCGCGCCATGTGCCGCCGCGGTCTGGCGCACAAACCTAGCGTGGCGCGCAATCGCCGCCGCGTCATTCTGCGTGCTGTCCAGCACGATGAACAGCGCGTTGTTGCGCTCAAAGTAGTAGTTCGCCGAGCCGTCTTCCTGGTTGGGGAAGTTCACGTGCTCCTTGAAGTGGCGCTCCACCGTGAGCCGGCTCTCCTGCTCACCCTTCGCCAGGGCCAGCGGGTAGGAACGCAGCTGCTCCGGCGAGAAGAATGCCGCCCAGCGGGAGATCGGATCACCGCCAGCAGCAATCTGATCGCCTGCATGGAGGATGAACTGCGCATCCGGGGCCTTCGCCGTGGCCTGCTTCACCGCGGTGCGCCACGCTTCTGCCTGCTCTTTAACGCGCAGACCCACACCAAGCTCCGCATCAGAGAGCGCCACGAATTTCCAGGAGCTGCCCGCACCCTGCGTGCGGAAGGACGCCGGCTCGCTCCAGCCACCCTCATTCGAACCGATCTGGTAGGTGTACTCGGTGTCCGGCTTCAGGCCCGTGATCGTAGCGTGGTTAGTGCGGTACGCAATAGCGCCGAAGTTAGCTTCCTGCGCTGCTTCACGGCGCTCCTCTTTCACCCCACCACGCGGATGAAACTTCACGTATTCCTCACCGCGATACGTGGTACGCCAGGAGAAACTCATCTCCGTCGCCGTGGCCCCCACACCAATGTGGCTCACGGTGATGGGATTCTTCGCGCCAATCTGGGCAAAGGCGGGCGCAGCAGGCACAGCCGCAAGCGACATACCAAGCGCTACCGCTGCGGCAACGCCAGATTTAAAAAGAGGACGGGATGCAGACACGGGAAGGGGCCTTTCACGTAGCGGGGGCTAAATGTTTCCAGAAAAAGTAGCACGTGTTGGGGGGTGGGGTGGGTAGGTGTGGGCAAGAGATCGTCGAAAAGCGAATGCTGGGGCACAATAGGGCGCGTGAGTTCAACGAAAAACAGCGACACCACCCACGAGTCGCCCGAGGCACCGACTGACAAGGTTACAAAGACCGGATACGACAACCGCGTCGACCGTTCCGTTGTGCTGAACTCCTGGGTGCGCTCGACCGCGCTGTTTTCACTGCGCATGCTGGCTATCGTTGTTCTGCTCGGCGCACTCGCCTACCTGCTGGGCAAATTCTGGGCCGGTGTGCTGCCCGTCGTGCTCGCTCTCATCGTCTGCACGGTGCTCGCACCCCCGACGACATTCATGCGCAAGCATGGTTTGCCCGCCGGCGTATCCGCCCTGGTCTCCATGTTGCTGGCCGTGGCGGTGCTGCTGTTCTTCGTGTCCATCATTCTGCCGGACATCATGCGCAACTCACGCGTGCTGGTCAGTCAGGCCGCACAAGGTATTCAAAACCTACAGCTGTGGCTCCAGAACCAAGACACATTGCCGTTTTCCATCGACGGCGAGAAACTCGACGCCGCATTCCAGGAAGCCGCATCGTGGCTGCAGGATCGTGCTGGCGCGATCGCGGGCGGAATCTTTTCTGGGATTGGCACGGCCACGTCCATGGCAGTCACGTTCGTGGTCGTCCTCGTGCTCACCTTCTTCTTCCTCAAAGACGGGCCGAAGTTCCTCCCCTGGCTGCGGGATGCCACCGGTGGTCGCGCGGGCCTGCACGCAACGGAGCTGCTCACCCGCTCCTGGGACACGCTCAGCGGCTACATTCGCGCGCAGGCGGTTGTGTCTTTCATTGATGCGCTGTTCATCGGTATTGGTATCTACCTCGTCGGTGTTCCACTCGCGTTTACGCTGGCGGTGATCACGTTCATGGCGGGCTTCATCCCGCTCGTCGGCGCGATTGTGGCTGGGGCGTTGGCGGTGCTCATCGCACTGGTCTCGCTCGGGTTCACCCAGGCTCTCATCGTGCTGGGCATCGTCATCGCGGTGCAGCAGCTCGAGGGCAACGTGCTCTCCCCGCTCCTACAGTCGCGCGCGATGAACCTGCACCCGGTCATCGTGCTGGTCTCCGTCACAGTAGGCGGTGGCCTCTTCGGACTCATGGGCGCGTTTCTCGCAGTGCCCGTCGCAGCCACGGTCGCGGTAGTTTTCCGTTACATCCAAGACATGCTGCGCATTCACGCCGGAGAAGTTCGCGCGGACGACCTCCGCTTCTCCACGGATGTTGGCCGCGCCCTCGCCGAAGCCGAAGAACTCGAAAGCGCAAAGGCGCGCGAGGATCTGTCCACACAGAGCGGATGGGCCGCCCCGCACATCACCGAGAAGCTTCTCGACGACTCCCCTGCCCCCACCTCCCTCCGCCTCCCCTTCGACAAACTGCCATTGCGCCGAAACAAAGACAACAAAGACAACAAAGACCAGGGGGTATCCGGCGCGAGGAATAACCGCATCGAGCGGCTCGTGCAACGCCTGCCACGCAGGGATCGCACAGAACCACAGCCAAACATTGACGAATAAATGTTCGACAAGTATGCCGTGGTACGCCTGGCGTGTCCCCCGCGTGTGGAACGGTGGGTGCTATGTCTTTCGCGTATGTAGCTGCCCCTGCCACCCCGACGGTGAATATGGCACCGTTGATGCTTGCCTTCGTTCTGGGACTTCTCCTCGGCGCGGTCGTGGGCGCTGCCGTCTATGCCCTGCGCAACCAGCGTTCTGATCCGCCACAGCTTCAGCCCGCCCCCACCCCGGAATACGCGGCGCGTCAAGGCAAAGAACTGGAGATCCTGCGCTCTTCGGTAGAGAAGCTTTCCTCGCAGGTCCGAGACTTAAATGAAGAGAGCGTTGTCACCCAATCAACGTTGGTGGCGCAGGTGCAGGCGGTAACGAGGGCGTCGACACGCTTGGGTGATCGCACGGATCAGCTCGTTTCGGCACTGCGCTCCCCCAACGTGCGCGGCAGGTGGGGTGAGATGCAGCTGGAACGCGTCGTGGAGCTTGGCGGCATGAAGAAATATTGCGATTTTGATGTGCAGGCAACCGCACACGTCGACGGTCACACACTGCGCCCCGACATGGTTATTCGGCTCAGTGGGGGCCGCAACATCCTCGTGGATGCAAAGGTGCCGTTTTCTGCTTACCTCGATGCACTTGCTACGAACGACCCGGAAGAAAAAGCCGGTTATCTGCGCCGCCACTGTCATCTGTTGCGTTCGCACGTGGACACGCTGTCTAGCAAGAGCTATGTGTCTGCATTCCAGCCCACGCCGGAATTCATCGTGCTGTTCATCCCCTCGGATCCCTTCCTCGATGCAGCATTGGAGCAAGAACCGCAGCTGCTTGATCATGCATTTGCGAAAAACATCGTTCTTGCCACCCCCGCCACTCTCTTTGCACTGCTTAAGACGGTAGCGCTGGGCTGGCAACAGGAAGACATGTCAGATAAAGCGATCGAAGTCCAACGCCTCGGCGCTGAGTTGTACGCGCGACTGGGCAAAATGGCGGAGCACTACAACCGCGTCGGGGCATCCCTCGACAAAGCGGTGGACGCTTTCAACGCCACGCTCGGCTCCATGGATTCCCGCGTCATGGTCACCGCCCGCCGTCTTCGCGATCTCGATCTGCCCGCCAAATCCTCTCTGCCCCCACAGAAACTTCAATCTGTCTCCGCCCGGGCGCGCGTGATCCACAAAACGGAAGAGCCTCCGAGGTAACATGATGCACCGTGTCTCATGCCTCTCCACGAACTTCGCTCGCCCAGGACAGCACGATGTCCGGTTTCTCCCTGGGCTCGGGACTGGGCATCCTCATCGCAGCGTTGGTCACCGGCGGTCTGATCTCGCTGTACACACAGATGATCGGCTGGCCTTTCCTAGCTATCTTCGCACTGGCGTCCGTGATCGTGGCAACGTTTGTGAGCCCCCGTGGCCTTTTCATCACCGTGGTATCCATCCCACTGCTGTTCACGTTTTTCCTGCTACTCACCGGCACACTGAACGCATACTTCTCACTGCCTGAAGGCCAAACATCACTCGGTCGCACATCAGTCTTGGTGATCCTCTACCCGCTGGTGCAGTTCTTCCCGGTACTGGCCATGGTGACGCTGGGGGCGCTGCTCATCACCGTCGTGCGCTACCAACTGCTCAAACGGCTTAACGACGACATCCGCCGCCACGAACTCCGCCAACGCCGGCGCACCAACGAAGCTAACCGACGCTCCGTGCGCGAAGCATCCCGTTCACGGCACCTGCCTGAACGCACCGCTGAACGAACCATTGAGCGCACAGCCGAGCAACCCCGAGTTCAAGCACCCGAGCGCACTACACAACGCCCTGCTCAGCCCGCTGGTAAGCAGAAACCGCGGCAGAGGTTCGCGCAAAGCACGTCCATCCCTGCCTCACAGCGCCGCGAACGTGGCCGCCGGAGCCGGAACCGCAACCGCAACGGCAACAAGGTCACCGTTGATGAGTTGCTGGCTCGGAGGAGGCGGGAACGGGATGCGTCCAAAGGTACGTCGACAAGCAACGTGCGCCGCAGGCTCAGCGACGACCTGTACGGCGACTAGCCCCTGGTCTAGGCCTGCTTGCGGCGCGGTGCGCGCAGATCACGCGGCAACGCGAACGTGATGGTTTCCACCGTGGTGGTGACTTCCTCAACGTTGTCGAAGCCACGCTCCGCCAGGTGATCGAGCACCTCGCGCACGAGAATCTCCGGTACAGACGCGCCTGAGGTCACGCCGACGGTGGTGACGCCGTCAAGCCACGCATCATCAATCTGGTGCGCGTAATCCACCAAGTGAGCGTCCTGGGTGCCGTTCTGCAGAGCAACCTCAACCAGGCGCTTGGAGTTCGACGAATTCTGGGAGCCCACCACGATCATGAGGTCACAGCGCTGCGCAATCGCTTTCACCGCGACCTGACGGTTCTGGGTGGCGTAGCAAATGTCATCGCTCGGTGGGTTCTCCAGATTCGGGTACTTCTCGCGCAGGCGTTCAACGATCTCCATCGTCTCGTCCACCGACAGCGTGGTCTGGGAGAGCCACACGAGCTTCTGATCCGCCGGGAAATCGGGCGCCTTTTCCACGCCCTCAATCCCGTCAACAAGGTGCACGACATCCGGGGCCTCACCGGCGGTACCTTCGACCTCTTCGTGGCCTTCGTGGCCGACCAGGAGGATCTGGTAACCATCGCGGGCGAAACGCTTGACCTCGTTGTGGACCTTGGTTACCAGCGGGCACGACGCGTCGAGTGCCAGCAGGTTGCGGCGCACCGCCGACTCACGCACTGCCGGTGACACACCGTGGGCGGAGAAGACCACGTGGGAGCCCTCCGGCACCTCATCGGTTTCCTCCACGAAGATCACTCCGCGCTGGGACAGCGTTTCCACCACGTACTTGTTGTGGACGATTTCCTTGCGGACATAAATGGGTGCGCCGTACTTCTCCAGCGCCTTTTCTACCGTCTCCACTGCACGGTCCACACCCGCGCAGTACCCGCGGGGGGCGGCTAGAAGGACGTTCTTTCCGGTGCTTGACATGGTTCCCCAGGGTAATGGATCAGCGTGGGAAAGGTAAGCTGGCCCGCACGAGCGTCGATACAGCAGATAGAAGGGGGCGTAAGCACAGTGACGGGACAACCGCCGAAGAACTCACCGGAGACTCCGTGGTCTGTGGCCCAGGTCAACGACAGTGTCAAGAAGTGGATTGAACGCCTTGGCTGGTTGTGGATCGAGGGTCAGCTCACACAGGTGAATATGAAGCCGACGTGGAAGCTGTCCTATCTGACGTTGCGCGACACCCAGCAGGAGATGAGTCTGCAGCTCACCGCGCGCACGGATCTGCTGCGCTCCATGCCGGCGCCACTCAAGGACGGCGACCGGGTGGTCGTGTGTGGCAAGCCCGCGTTCTACGCCGGGCGGGGCACGTTTTCCATGTGGGTCACGGAGATCCGCCACGTCGGCGAGGGCGAGCTGCTGGCCAAAATTGAGCGCCTGCGCGCGCTACTCAACAGCGAGGGCTTGTTTGACCCGGCGCGCAAGCTGCCACTTCCCTATCTGCCGCGTCGGGTGGGGCTCATCACCGGACGCGGTTCGGCAGCGGAGCGCGATGTGCTGTCTGTGGCGCAGGATCGCTGGTCGGCGGTAGATTTCCGCGTGATCAATACCGCGGTGCAGGGCCCAGGCACGGTGCCGGAGGTCATTGCTGCGCTGCAGGAGTTGGATGCGGATCCCACCGTGGACGTGATCATCATTGCCCGCGGCGGCGGTTCGGTGGAGGACCTGCTGCCGTTCTCCGAGGAAGCTCTCCAGCGCGCCGTCGCTGCCGCCCGCACCCCGGTCGTGTCCGCGATCGGGCACGAGCCGGATAACCCCGTGCTGGACAACGTCGCGGATCTGCGCGCTGCCACCCCCACCGATGCAGCCAAGCGCGTTGTACCTGATGTCGCCGCAGAATTTTCGCTTATCGACGAAGCCCGTTCCCGCACCGCCTCCGCCCTCCGCGCCTGGGTCCACCGGGAACGCCAGGGACTTAAGCAAATGCGTTCGCGGCCAGTCATGGCGAATCCGTTGACACCGATTCTCATGCGCCGGGAAGAGTTGGAGCGCGCCGTGGGCGCTATCCGGCGTGATATTGCACGACTGCTTGCCCAAGAATCTGCCGAGGTGCGCTCCTTGCGCTCCCAGGTCTCCGCTCTCGGCCCGGCAGCGACGCTGGCGCGTGGCTATGCCGTGGTGCAGGTCCAACCTCGCGATGGGTCTGAACCGGAAGTGGTCACCAGCATCAGTCAAGCTCCACCGGGTTCACCCCTGCGCATCCGTGTCGGCGATGGCTCCATCACCGCCGCCGGTATGTCCACCACGCCAGCAAAATAGACATAGAGAAGGAACACACCATGACAGAGAACACCTTCGGTCAAGGCACCCCCAACGACAACGCTTTTCCCGCCCCAGAAACCCTCAGCTATGAGCAGGCGCGGGACCAGCTCATCGAAACCGTGAAGATCCTCGAACTCGGCCAAATGAGCCTCGACGAATCCCTCAAGTACTGGGAACGCGGCGAAGCCCTCGCCAAACGCTGCGAAGTCCTGCTCAACGGCGCCCAGGAGCGTGTCGAAGCTGCACTTGGCAGTCCCACAGGAGCTACCAAGGAAGAGCAAGGAGGAGCTACCGAGGAAGCGCAGGAGGCAGCCGTCCAGGAAGAAGATGCTGGGGAGTAGGCGGCGTCGATAAGCTACTTAGCTAGCGGCTCCGCAGCAGCGAACCTTTCGATAAGCTCGCGGAACTCGGGAGCTTCCGCGGCGCCGGTGACTAGGAGGCGAGCGTCGCCTAGATCCACGAACCACACATCGCGCACATCGCTGTAGTCGGAGGTGTAGATCTTCGCCTCGTGCCCAGCGACGTCCTCAGTGCTGGTGAGGGTGCGCGGTGACGCGTCGATCTTCTTGATCGCAGTGTCTTCATCGACCCCTGTCTGCGTGACCTGGAGGAAGCCCTCCTGCGGGGTGACCCACCCCATGACGGGCGCGGGGGTGCCGTTCAGCGTGGTACGGCGCGCAGAGTTATTCACCCAGCCCTCCGGCAAATCCGGGTACCGCACAGCGAAATCGACAGCGCGCGACTCCATGCCCAGGAAGGTTTGCCCATCCACCTCCTGCACCGGCCCGTTCTCCGGGCGGCCGGGGTTGAAAGAACACATCCCCGTAAAGCCGACAGCGAGCAGCATGAGGACGACAATGACCACGACATTGATCGAGATGTCACGGCTGTCTTGGAAAATGCGCGGTTTCTCTTTAGCCACGCGCTTCAGTATGTCACGGACCACCCAATAGGCCACGGACTCCCCCGATTAGGTGGGCAACCGGACATATCGGACCCTTAAAAGTGCCACAATGGGGAGGAGAATAGCTGCGTCCGCGTGGCTTTCCGCTCATAAACTCCATCAACCATGCCCCAGGAGGCAACAACAGATGTCTACAACCGCTGAAACCCCGGACCGCAACCTCGCCATGGAGCTCGTCCGCGTCACCGAGGCGGCAGCTTTGGCTTCCGGCCGGTGGGTTGGCCGTGGCAAGAAGAATGAGGGTGATGGAGCAGCTGTGGACGCCATGCGCCAAATGATCAACTCCGTGAACATGGACGGCGTCATCATCATTGGTGAAGGCGAAAAGGACGAGGCGCCAATGCTGTTCAACGGTGAGAACGTGGGTAACGGGCTCGGCCCAGCCATGGACCTAGCGGTCGACCCGGTTGACGGTACTCGCCTCATGGCAGAAGGTCGCCCGAACGCCATATCCGTCATCGCGGCTGCGGAGCGCGGCACGATGTACGACCCGACCGATGCGTTCTACATGAACAAGATCGCCGTCGGCCCGGAAGCAGCAGGCAAGATCGACATCACCGCACCCGTTGCACACAACATCCAGGTAGTGGCGAAGGCGAAGGGCATTGAGCCTCGCGACGTCACCGTGGTCGTCCTCGACCGCCCCCGCCACAACCAACTCGTCGAGGAGATCCGTGCGGCTGGCGCCAAGGTCCGTTTCATCATGGACGGCGACGTTGCTGGTGCCATCGCTGCGGCGCGCAACAACAACTCCATCGACATGGCCATGGGCATCGGTGGCACCCCGGAAGGCGTCATCACCGCCTGCGCGCTGAAGTGCATCGAGGGTGAGATCCAGGGCATGCTCGCCCCACAGTCCGACGAGGAGCGTGAGAAGGTTCTCGCCGCCGGCCACGACCTGGATCGTGTACTGGGAATCAACGACTTGGTCAGCTCCGACAACTGCTACTTCGCCGCCACCGGCGTGACCAAGGGCGACATGCTCCGCGGCGTGTCCTACCGCGCGGACGGCGCCACCACCCGTTCGTTGGTCATGCGCTCCAAGTCCGGCACTGTCCGTCACATCGAGTCCCTGCACAAGCTGTCCAAGCTGCGCGAGTACTCCGTGATTGATTACTCCGGTCCGACCGCTTAATCCGCTTTACCGCCTGACCAGTTTTCAGGCATGCCAATGGGCCCGGTTCATACCGGGTCCATGTGTGTTAGCAGGGGCTCACGTGTGTACGAGTTCGGGATATAAGGACTCCATCGCCCCGTACGGATGTCGCTTATTACTTCGCGCATACCCCGTAGGTGAGACCCAGATGGGTCTGCCTCTTCGTATTGCGACGCGTCCATGCACGTGTTTCTCCGGGTCATCGTCGTTGACCCGATTGTGGTAGCTACACAGGACGGCGAGGTTATTCATGTTCGTCTCGCCACCGTAGCGCCAGGGTTCCACGTGATGGATTTCGCAGTGATCGGCAGGCATCCGGCAGTCCGGGTGGGTGCAGATCGGCTGCGTCGCCTTCGCCAAGACGCGTTGCTTCGCGCTTGCTAATCTGCGCCCCCTGTAATGATTCACCGGGCCCTCTGTCGGATGGAATAACGCTGCTTCCAGGCCGTACTCCTCATTGCAGAGGTAGTTGTTCACAAAGTCCGCACCGGTCATGGTGGTGCCGTTGGTCAGGCCGAGGATGATGTCGTCGCCGTGGCCGCGGATGATCGTCGACAAGTGAGGAGCCGGCACCAAGATAAGCGGGCATGGCGCGGCGGCCGGAACCCCCTCCCCCGAACGCATGAGTTTCTCAAACGCCTCCGCTATCTGCGGGCCAGCGGGCAGATCTGGGTTGATGCCTGTACGCGTATACGCCTCCAGGTCCGCCATGACGTGCTCATCCCCCATGATGACCACGCCACCGATCCCATCTACCGGCGCAATAAACCGTGCGCTCTTCGTCCGGGGTTTGGTCTTCTGTGGCACGATCTTCTTCGCGTACCGTGCGAGTGCCACGCACGTCGACGCTTTGTCCACCGCCACCTGAATGAGGCGGAAACGGTAACCATCCCGCTCCCCTTTGCGCTTGACGTGACTGATGCAGCGCTCAATCTGGGCGAGCAGATCCACCGTCAGTCCTGCCTCGTGCGCGGCTGCCGTCGTCCGTTTCGATGCACCCTGCCCGAAGTACGCAGAATGCACCAACGCCAACTCCCCCACGCGGGCAGGCGACAACCCCGCCGCGAGGAACAGCGCGCGATCAAAATCGCGGAGCTCCTCCAGCGGAATCTGCGTCAAACGGGCAAGTAAGTTCATGCCAGCCACCGTAACCGCGACAAAAGCCCTGCGTAAAGGGTTTGTGAGAAGTCCCCCAGTTTCAGAAAAAATGGAACCGTATGGGGGCCTACAGCAGTCTAAATAAGGTTGGGGGTTTTATCGGGCCGAGGGTCAGCCAGGTTTTTCAAAAATCAGGAATAATGGCGAGTGTGACAGCTGGCGCAATCGCGCCGGGAAACGTTCTAACCGCAAAGGATGACAATGGCTGATCAGGAATACCGCATTGAACACGACACCATGGGTGAAGTGAAGGTCCCCGTCAACGCGCTGTGGCGTGCACAGACCCAGCGCGCGGTGGAGAACTTCCCCATCTCCGGCCGTGGGCTCGAAGCACAGCAGATCCGCGCACTTGGCTTGCTCAAGGCAGCGTGTGCCCAGGTGAACAAGGACTTGGGCAAGCTGGACGCCACCAAGGCTGACGCGATCATCGCCGCTGCGAAGGAAATCGCCGATGGCAAGCACAACGCCGAATTTCCTATCGACGTTTTCCAGACCGGCTCGGGCACATCCTCCAACATGAACACCAATGAGGTCATCGCGTCCATCGCGAAGGCTAACGGTGTTGAGGTTCACCCGAACGACGATGTGAACATGGGCCAGTCCTCCAACGACACCTTCCCTACTGCTACCCACGTGGCAGCAACGGAAGCTGCAGCGAACGACCTCATCCCTGCGCTGAAGGTGCTGCAGGAGTCCCTGGCTAAGAAGGCTGATGAGTGGCACGAGGTGGTCAAGTCCGGCCGCACTCACCTCATGGACGCAACCCCGGTCACCCTGGGCCAGGAGTTCTCCGGTTACGCCCGTCAGATCGAGCTAGGTATTGAGCGTGTGGAGGCAACCCTGCGCCGCTTGGGCGAGCTCGCGATCGGTGGTACCGCTGTGGGCACCGGCATCAACACCCCGGCTGAGTTCGGCGGCAAGGTGACCGAGGAGCTGGTGAAGCTCACCGGCGTGACGCAGCTGTCCGAGGCCAAGAACCACTTCGAGGCACAGGCTAACCGCGACGGCCTCGTTGAGTTCTCCGGTGCGATGCGCACCGTTGCCGTCTCCCTGTACAAGATCGCCAACGACATCCGCCTCATGGGTTCCGGCCCACTCGCTGGCCTGGCAGAGATTCACCTGCCGGACCTGCAGCCGGGTTCCTCCATCATGCCGGGCAAGGTCAACCCGGTTCTGTGTGAAACAGCAACGCAGGTCTCCGCACAGGTCATTGGCAATGACGCGGCTGTGGCATTCGGTGGTACCCAGGGCCAGTTCGAGCTCAACGTGTTCATCCCGATGATGGCGCGCAACGTCCTCGAGTCCTCCCGTCTGCTGGCGAACACGGCACGCCAGTTTGCGACCAGGCTTGTCGACGGGATCGAGCCCAACATCGAGCGCATGCGCACCCTGGCTGAGTCCTCCCCGTCCATCGTGACCCCGCTGAACTCTGCGATTGGTTACGAGAACGCAGCGAAGATTGCTAAGCACGCAGTCGCCGAGGGCATCACCATCCGCCAGGCCACGATCGACCTTGGCTTCGTTGACGGTGAGAAGCTCACCGAGGAGGAGCTGGATAAGCGCCTCGACGTGCTGGCAATGGCACACACTGAGCGCAACTAAGCGCACCTCAACCAGACCCTGGCAGGCACGCCCTGTCAGGGTCTGTGTTTTTCTCAAGCAGCCCGCACGCTACCCCTTTGCCAAACTTTGCACTGGGTGTAAAGTTCCAGGGCATGGGCTGGGAAGAAAAGCGGCGGGAGACGCGGCGGAGGATTACGGAGAGTGCGGCGGGGCTCGTCGAAAAGCATGGCTTCGATGATGTGACCGTCGAGGACATCTGCGCCGATGCCGGCATTTCGCGGCGGACCTTTTTTAATTACATGAAGTCCAAGGATGAGGCCGTACTCGGGCCCGCGCCGCTGACCGTGTGCGAGGACGGGCTGCGCACAATCGCGGAGACGCAGGCGGACAACCTCGTTGACCTGATCCTCAGTGCGAGCAGTGTGTCGGACGGAGTGATGGCGAGGCAGGATGCGTTCGCGCGACGTCGCGCGATGTTCGCTGAGAATCCCACGCTGGCGACGCTGGCGTTGGCGCGGCGGCGTACGGTGCTCACCGCTATCGGGGAGGCACTCGCCGAACACTTCGCGCGCTTCCCCGCGGATCGGCGACGCCCTGAGATTCCCGTCGAGGCCGAGATCCAGGCCATCATTGAGCTGGTTCAGGCCGCGGTGAGCATCACCGCTTTCCAACCTGGTTTTTTCGATCCAGGACTCGACTTGCGCGACAACGTCCGCAACGCCGCCACCTTCATCACTGACTACGCAAGGACACTCGAATGGTAGACACACAAAAACCCAACGTTGGTCTGGTGTTCGCCGCGCTGCTCATCACCATGCTGATGAGTTCGCTTGGGCAGATGATTTTTGCCTCCGCCTTGCCGACGATCGTGGGCGAACTCGGCGGCGTCGAACACATGAGCTGGGTGATTTCCGCGTTCATGGTCACCATGACCATCGCGATGCCGATCTACGGCAAGCTTGGCGACGGACTTGGCCGCAAATGGTTCTACATCGCCGGCATCGCCTTCTTCATCGTCGGCTCAACGCTGGGTGGCTTTGCTAACTCGATGACCATGCTCATCATCGGACGCGCGGTGCAGGGCTTTGGTGCGGGCGGCATGATGATCAATTCGCAGGCGATCATCGCTGAGGTCGTCCCGGCACGCCAGCGCGGCAAATACATGGGTGTCATGGGCGCCGTCTTTGGTATTTCCTCGGTGTTGGGGCCAGTGCTCGGTGGCTGGTTCACGGACGGACCGGGCTGGCGCTGGGGTTTGTGGATGAACATCCCGCTGGGGCTGCTCGCCATGACGGTGGCCACGCTGGTGCTGCACTTGTCCAAGGGCAGTCGGGAAGGGTTCCGCTTCGATTGGGTGGGCGCTGCACTGCTCACTGTGGCGACCTCCACCCTTATCCTGGCCACAACGTGGGGCGGGCTGCAGTACCCGTGGACCTCCGCAACCATTCTGGGGCTGCTGGCTACGTCGGCGGTGGCGGCGGCAATCTTCGTGGCGGTGGAGCTGCGCGCCGGCAACCCGCTCGTGCCCATGCACCTGTTCCACAACCGCAACATGACGCTCACGACCGCAGCCGGTGTCGTGCTCGGCGTATCCATGGTCAGCGCCATGGCGTACCTGCCCACCTACCTGCAGATGGTGCACGCTCTCAGCCCCACCGAGGCTGGTTTCATGATGATCCCCATGGTCGGCGGCATGATCCTCACCTCCACCGGTTCCGGCGCACTCATTTCACGCCGCGGGAGCTACAAGAAGTTCCCCATCATCGGCCTGTGCATCGTGGCGGTGGGCTGCTACCTTCTCTCCCGACTCACCGTGGACACCAGCTTGGGCACGCTCGGTGCGTTCATCTTCGTCTACGGCTTCGGCTTGGGCCTTGTCATGCAGGTGCTCATCCTCATCGTGCAGAACTCGTTCCCGTTGGCGGTTGTAGGAACGGCGACTGCCGCGAACAACTTCTTCCGCCAGATCGGCATGTCCGTGGGTGCGTCGGTTGTAGGCTCGATGTTCATTCACAACATGCAGAACAACATGGCGGAGCGGCTTCCCGCCGCTTTCGCGGCGATGGGACCCGACGGTGCGCAGTATGCCACGGCGTTCCAGGAGGGCGCGGCCGCGTCCTTGACGCCGGGCTCCGTTCATAAACTGCCGGAGCCACTACGTGAGGTCATCGCGAGCAGCTACAACGACGGCTTGACCCCTATCTTCCTCCTGCTCATCCCACTGGTTCTCGCAGCGGCGGCCGTGCTGCTGCCCGTGCGGGAGGACAAGCTGAAAGAAACGGTGGACTAGCGCCTTAGCTGTCAGCCTCGGGCTTCTCGCCGGGCTTGGGCAGCAGCAGTTCGTAAATATCGGTATCGCGCCAGGTGCCGGCCATCTCGCCGTAGGTCATCTTGGCCATCTGGTGGTAGGTGCCCACTTTGACGAAGCCACGGGAGATGTGCAGCCCAGCCGAGCCCTCATTCTCCGGGAAGATCCAGGAGTGGATGGACCATTTGTTCAGGCCCTTGCAGGTCTCAATGAGCTTGTCCAGCAGCGCGCCCGACACACCACGTCCGCGGGCTTCCTCACGGGTATAGATCGAGTCTTCGACCACGCCGTGAAAAACGCTTCTCGACGACGCCTGCGCCGCCGCTACCCACCCCAACACATAATCATCATCGTCTTTCTCCGTGGCGACAAAGACCGTCTCAATGATCTTGTTCGTAGAGAACTTTGCCCAGGTCGGGCCCTCGGTTTCATAGGACGCGTGGCCTGTACCCAAGCCTGCCTCGTAGATCTCGCGGACCTGCGGGTAGTCTTCGGGCCGGATGGGGCGAATGGTGAAATCGCGTTCAGACATGGCGCCTATCGTACAACCAGAAAAGAGCCCAACCTGAAATTGGCTAGTGTTCCTGATCTTCGAGGAGGTCAGTGACCAGTTCTGCGATCGCGGAACGCTCCGACCGGGTCAGGGTGATGTGGGCGAACAGATCCTCTCCCTTCAGCTTCTCGATGACCGCCTGGACCCCGTCGTGCCGCCCCACGCGCAAGTTGTCGCGCTGGGCAACATCGTGTGTGAGAACAACACGCGAACCGCGGCCCAGACGGGACAGGACGGTCAGGAGCACGTTGCGTTCGAGGGATTGGGCTTCGTCGACGATCACGAAAGCGTCGTGAAGCGAGCGGCCCCTAATGTGCGTGAGCGGCAAGACTTCGAGCAGATCGCGCGCGGCGATTTCCTCCATGACGTTGTCGGAGACCACACCTTCGAGCGTGTCGTAGACCGCCTGGGACCACGGGTTCATCTTCTCCATCTCATCTCCCGGCAGGTAGCCCAGGTTCTGGCCACCGACGGCGTAGAGCGGACGAAAAACGATGATGCGCTTGTGCTCCCCGCGCTCCAGGACGGACTCGAGGCCCGCGCACAGCGCCAACGCGGACTTGCCGGTGCCGGCGCGGCCGCCGATGGAGACGATTCCCACGGAGGCGTCGAGAAGCAGATCGAGCGCAACCCTCTGCTCAGCGGAGCGACCGGACAACCCGAAGGCGTCGATGTCGCCATGGACGAGGCGCAACCCACCGCTGGGCGCGACGCGTGCCAGCGCCGACTGCGTGCCGGCCTGCACCCGCACGCCACAGTGCACCGGAAGATCCCCGGTATCCACGGCGGCGAAACCGGTGGCGTAGAGCTCGTCGATCTCTTCCCCGGAGACCTCCAGCTCAGCCATGCCCGTGTACCCGGTAAGCACCACGTCCTGGGCGCGGTATTCCTGCGCGGGCAAACCCACGGCGCCGGCTTTGACGCGCAGCGGCACATCCTTGGTCACCAGAACGGTGTCCTTGCCTTCCTGCAGGAAGTTGTAGGCGCACGCGAGAATCCGGTTGTCATTCTCGGTCCCCCGCAGCGCCGCCGGCAGATTCTCCTGCGACTGGTGGTTCAGCTCCACGCGCAGCGTGCCGCCATCCACGTTCACCGGCATTGGCTGATCCAGGCGGTCATAGTCGGCGCGCAGGTCCTCCAAAAAACGAAGAGCTTGGCGGGCGTACCAGCCAAGCTCTGGGTGATGGCGTTTGTTCTCCAGCTCCGTGATGACCACGAGCGGCAACACAACGCTGTGCTCTGCGAACTTCCGCAGTGCCCACGGGTCGGACAACAGGACCGATGTGTCCACCACGTAGGTTTTCAGCGCCGTCGGCGGCGTGAGTTGTTCAAAGGTGTCTAGTTGCGTAACAGGAGGGTTCAACATGTAGCTCCCCTAGTGCGGTTGGCATGAGCCGTCACCGGTCTCCTCGGTGCCCGGCACCCGTCACACTAAGGCAGCCAGGTGGAAATTACATCGCTGTAAGATGAATTTCCGGTTACGAGCCCCTCCGCGCCTAGCTCACACGCTCCACAAAAGACCCATTTTCTTGAACCCACTCGATGGTGCCGTGTTGGAATTCTTGGGTCCAGCCGGTGCCGTCTTCAAGCTTCTTCTCTGCCCCCGTGGGCACACCGATCTCCGCGTCGAGGCCACCGTGCTCCTTCCACACGCGCGCAATCTCTCCGACAAGGGCAACCGGGCCCGTCTCGGGGTTGTACACAATGTTCTGGCCACCGTCGTAAGAGATGAGCGTGGTGCCGTCCTGGCGGGATTCCACCGTGACGGGCTCACCCCAATCACGCAGCCCCAGCGTTTCAGTGGCGTTCGCTGCCTTGGCCGGGACGAGAACCTTCGTGCCGTCCTGGGTGGTCAGCTCAACCGTGTCGTTGCTTGCCTCAGCGGTGCTGGTCGTTGTCTCCGCCGTCGTGGGTTCCTCTGCCTGGTTCTCCTCGTTCGAGCAGGCGACCATACTAAAAGTCAGCGCAAGCGCAGTAGCAGCAATCGTGTAGTTCCTCATTGCCTCTCCTCTTTCATTCAACGTTTTCATTATGCAAAAGCTTATCGACGCCTCCCCCGCCTCCCCACCGCTCCCCTGCCGCGCTGCTGCGAGCTTTTCTTTTGTTGCACAGTCTTCTTCACGCTCTTCTTCGTATTCCTCTTCGCGTCCCGCGAAGTAGCCCGCGACGAGTTCCGCGTCCGCCCCTTAGCCACGCCGACGAAGTCCTGGATGGCATCGCTATCGGCGCTGATCTTCCACACCAAACCGATTTCTGTTTGTTCCATACCCTCCGGTTGGGAGGTGAGGGCCACAACCGCGACCTGCTTTTTCGACAGGACTTTCAGCAAAGGGGCTGGCGCATACGCGATGCCGACGTTGGCGGCGACGACTTGGAGGGCGGAGCGGAGATCGTCGATAAGCGAATCTGGCTTGTACGTGAAGTTGATGATCTCCCCGGCGAACTCGCGTGGCGCGAGCTTCTCCCCCATCTCCGCGAAGACGGAGTCTTTGGGCACGGCCACGCCGGGTGCCTCGCTGTAGAGGCCCACGCGATGGTAGGTCTCCCCCGGCTCCCCGATGCGGTCATCGAGGCGCATGAGCGCGAGGTCTGCCTCACCGGTCTCGACGAGCGCAAACGGGTCATCCGACGGCAGTTCCTCCAACCCGTGGTCTGTGGTCTCGCGGTAGCGCGCGAACCATTTCCCTGGCTCCGTACCGGTGACAAAAGCAATGCGCAGCATGCCTCGATGCTACCGTTTGGGCATGAGCGAAACTCCGTCAACCACCCCGTCCAGCACTGCGATGAAGCCGGCGACCGCCGCGAAGAAACTGGGCATCTACCTGCCCGCCACCCCGCCTGAATTCCAGGCTGGCGGCATCACGCACGCCAAGTTGCGTGACCTGCAAGACAATCCGCCGCAGTGGCTGACCGATCTACGCCTCAACGGCCCCCACCCGCGACCAGAAGTTGCGCGCAAGCTGGGCATCTCCATCACCGCGTTGAAGAACAACGACATGGACAAGCCCCTGACCAGCGCTGAGATCAAGGAGCTGCTGAGCAACCAGCCCGCATGGTTGTCAGAGGCGCGCCGCATTCACGCTGAATCGCGTGGCAGCGCGCCTGCTGACGACTAGCCCCCCGTGTTTTAACGCCTTAGCGTGGCGCCGGCACGCCCGGAATCAGGCCGGCGAACCATGCGCCGACCGCACCCAGGACAGCCAGCAGCGCCAGAACAACACCGACGCCGATGAAGGTCTGGAGGTTCAAGCCTGCGCCCTTAGTGAAGTCGTAGACCTTGCTTTCTGCCTTGTTCGGCTCGACCGGCTTGTCACCCTCCTTGGCAAAGAACGGCGCGAGGTTTACGGAATCGAGGCTCGTACCCTTCTTGTAATTCAGCAGCGAGTCCTCACCCCCTTGCTCCAGAACGACCTTGGTGCTGGTGTTGCTCTCCTGCCCCTCAGGCTTCAGCGGACGGCGCAGATCGAAGGAAGCCAGAACAGCCTGGGACACAGACTCGTCATGCTGCTCTTCGTCAGGAAGCGCACCCTTCAGCTTGTAATCGGCGATGATAGAGCCCTTTGTGCCTTCCAACTGGATCTTGAAGTTGGAATAAGCCACGTCCATCCCCCAAGTACGGCCCGCACCCAAACCCTCATGCGCAAGGAACTCAATTTTGCCAAAGAGAGCTAGTTCGCCATTGCCATTTGCATCGATGTGGGACTTCTCCGCATCAATCGGGAAGTTGAAGTTTGTCGCCTTGCCAGCTTCTTCCTTGGCGCTCACACCTTCGGAGAGGGTGATCTTCCCCTTGGCGGACCCCTGGACGTACCGAAGGAAGGAAGCCTTAATCGGCCAGGACACGGTGCCGGACTTCACGTCGCCAGCCTTAAGCAGGCCCTCCTGAGGCGCGTCCTGGACAGGGGCCGCCGCGTTGGTCGGCGTTTCCTGGGCAACAGCGTGCGGGGCAACAAACACGCCGGCGGTCACGGCAGCGGCGGTGCCGGCTGCCAGGAGAGTACGGGTGAAAAAGGCACGAGACATGAGAGTTCCAATCAATCGAAAGGTGTCAGACTTATTGCTGGCGGTGAGCCTATCACAAAGCCCAGCTCAAACACCTCATTTCACATAACTAGACAGAGTGGTGTACTTTTACTGAACCAAGCGGTTTAACCGCGTTTTGTTCACGAGAGAAAGTTCACTGTCATGTCATTCTTTTCATCCCGAAAGTCCAGCGCCCCACGCAAGCGCATTGTCGCCGGCGCAGCGGCACTTCTTGCAGCTGTCTCTCTTACTGCTTGCTCTGTCGATGCGGGCAGCAGCGACAGCGCCAACGGCGCGGAACCCTCCGCTGACTTCCGCAACGTCGCCGCAATTCAGGAGTCCGGCTCCGTGAAGATCGGCGTGTTCTCCGACAAGTCCCCGTTCGGCTACGTGGATTCCAACGGTGAGTACGCGGGCTACGACATCGAATACGGCAACCGTCTGGGCGAGGATCTGGGCGTCGATGTCGAATACGTGCCCGTGGAGGCCGCTTCCCGCGTGGAGTTCTTGGACACCAACAAGGTCGACATCATCCTGGCCAACTTCACGGTGACCCCAGAGCGTGCAGAGAAGGTGGATTACGCCAACCCGTACATGAAGGTGTCGCTGGGCGCGGTCACGCCGGACAACGCGCCGATTGATAGCGTTGAGGGGCTTGAGGGGAAGAACGTGATCGTGGTCAAGGGCACGACCGCGGAGGCCTACCTGGAGAAGAACCACCCGGAGATCAAGCTGACCAAGTTTGAGCAGTACACGGAAGCGACAAATGCGCTTCTCGACGGTCGCGGCGACGCCTGGGTCACCGACAACACCGAGGCTCTAGCGTGGGCTGCACAGACGGAGGGCTTTTCCGCGACGATCCCGACGTTGGGCGACACCGACACCATTGCCGGCGCCGTAGCCAAGGGCAACGACGACCTGCGTGAGTGGCTGAACAACAACCTGGTCGAGCTGGGCAAGGAGAACTTCTTCCACAACGCCTACGAGAAAACCCTGAAGCCGGTCTACGGCGATGCGGTCTCTGCTGACGACTTGGTCGTTGAGGGCGGACAGCTCTAACTCATGGATCTTTCGGTCATCACCGAGAACATCCCGGTTTATGCCTCGGCGGCAGTCCTCACAGTGAGGGTTGCCGCCAAAGGCATTCTGCTGGCATTTATCGTCGGCGCACTGGTGGCCGGGGTGCGGTTTTTCAAGGTTCCCGTACTCAGCCAGATCGCACGGGTATACATCGAACTGTCCCGCAACACTCCCCTGCTGGTGCAGTTGTTTTTCTTGTACTTCGGCCTGCCCAAGGTGGGCATTGTGCTGGAGAGTGAAACCTGCGCCGTGGTGGGCTTGGCTTTCCTGGGTGGCTCGTACATGGCGGAGGCGATCCGCGCCGGACTTGAGGGCGTTGCCCCAATTCAGTTGCAGTCCAGTTTGAGCCTGGGCATGTCGCGCACACAGGCGCTCCGGCACGTGGTTGCGCCACAGGCAACCGCATTAGCCTTGCCCGCGATGACTGCGAACATCATCTTCCTGATCAAGGAGACCTCGGTGGTCAGCATCGTCGCGTTGCCGGACCTGGTCTACACCGCGAAGGAGCAGATCGGCCAGACCTACGAAACGCGCGAGGCTCTGCTGCTTTTGGTCACGTTCTATTTGATCATCCTGCTGCCGGTATCACTGATTGCAGGTCAGGTGGAGAAGAAGGTGCGTGCGAATGTTTTCTGATCTCCACGTCCTCGCCGATGGCAATAACTTCCAACGCCTCCTCAACGGCCTCGGCGTATCCATTCAAATCGCACTGGCGTCAATGGGGTTGTCGATCGTGTTGGGGACGGTGTTGGGGGTGGTGATGACGTCGAAAAGCAAAATCGTGCGCGCCATCACCCAGACCTACCTGCAGTTTGTGCGCATCATGCCGCAGTTGGTGTTGCTGTTTCTCGTGTACTTCGACGCCACGCGCGCGTGGGGGTTGAACCTGGATGCGCGTGCTGCGGCGGTGATTGTGTTCACAGTGTGGGGCACGGCTGAACTGGGTGATCTGGTGCGCGGAGCCATCGAATCCGTGCCGCAACACCAATACCTTTCCGCGACGGCCCTGGGTATTGAGGGACGCGCGCTGTACCGTCACGTCGTGCTGCCACAGGCGCTCCGTGGCCTGCTCCCCGCGACGATCAATCTGACCAACCGCATGATCATGACCACGTCCCTCGTCGCGCTGATTGGCGTGGTGGAGGTACTCAAAGTCGCGCAACAGATCATCGACGCCAACCGTTTTGAATACCCCTCCGCTGCCCTGTGGATCTACGGCGTGGTGTTCCTGCTGTATTTTCTCGTGTGTTTTCCTATCTCGCTCGCCGCGCGCAAGCTGGAAGAAAGGTGGAACTAGATGTCACTAATCTCGCTCGAGCATGTTTCAAAGACCTACCCCAACGGGCACAAAGCGCTTGTCGACGTCTCCGTGGCCGTCGCCCCCGGCGAAGTCCTCGCCATCATCGGCCCCTCCGGCTGCGGCAAGTCCACGCTTTTGCGCACGGTCAACGGGCTGGAGCCGGTGGATTCCGGCCAGATCCTGGTCAACGGACGCGATGTCGCATCCAAGGCGACCAAGCTCAGGGACGTCCGTTCCGACGTGGGCATGGTGTTTCAGTCATACGACTTGTTCCCACACCTGACGGTGATGGACAACCTGCTGCTCGCCCCGAAGGTGGTCAAGGGCGCGGATCTCACAGAAGCTCGGGAACGCGCGATGGCGCTGCTCGAACGCGTGGGTCTCGCCGAAAAGGCCGACGCCCGCCCGCGCGAGCTCTCCGGTGGGCAGAAGCAGCGCGTCGCCATCGTGCGTGCACTGATGATGCAGCCGAAGGCATTGCTTCTTGATGAAATCACTGCCTCCCTCGACCCCGAAATCGTCCGCGAAGTCCTCGACGTGGTCGTCGGCCTCGCCCGGGACGGCATGACCATGATTGTGGTCACCCACGAGATGGCGTTCGCCCGCGCTGTTGCGGACCGAGTCGCCTTCATGGACGCGGGCCGCATCGTAGAAATCGCGCCACCAGAGGAGTTCTTCGCCGCGCCGACATCACAGCGTGCACAACGCTTCCTGGACCAGTTGGTGTTCTAGGGACAGTTTCCCCTAGAGCAGCTTCCACTCCTCGAGCCCCGGGTACAGCGGGTACTGTTCTGCCAGCTTGGTTACGCGAGCACGCAGGGAGTCAACGTCAGCGTTCTTGCCCTGTGAGAGAGCGGTGCCAATGATGTCAGCTGTCTCCGTGAACGCAGCCTGGTCAAAGCCGCGGGTAGCCAGTGCGGAGGTACCGATGCGCAGGCCGGAGGTGACCATCGGCGGGCGCGGGTCATTCGGCACGGCGTTGCGGTTGACGGTGATGCCCACGGCGTGGAGGAGATCTTCTGCCTGCTGGCCGTCGAGCTCAGAGTTGCGCAGGTCAGCCAGGACAAGGTGCACGTCGGTTCCGCCGGTGAGCACGTCAACGCCCACTTCCTTGCAGTCCGCGGAGGTGAGGCGCTCAGCGAGGATACGGGCACCTTCGAGGGTGCGCTCCTGGCGGTCCTTGAATTCCGGGGTGCCGGCGATCTTCAGCGCGGTTGCCTTCGCAGCCACGACATGCATGAGCGGGCCACCCTGCTGGCCGGGGAACACAGCGGAGTTCAGGGCCTTGCCGTACTCTTCCTTCGCCAGGATCATGCCGGAGCGCGGGCCACCAAGCGTCTTGTGGATGGTGGTGGACACCACGTCAGAATACGGCACCGGCGACGGGTGCAGGCCGGCGGCAACAAGGCCAGCGAAGTGGGCCATGTCGGTCCACAGGTAGGCCCCCACTTCGTCTGCAATCGCACGGAACGCGGCGAAATCAACGGTGCGCGGGTACGCGGACCAGCCGGCGATGATCACCTGCGGGCGGTGCTCGAGAGCGAGCTCGCGGACCTTGTCCATGTCAATGAGCATGGTGTCCGGGTCAACCTCGTACGCCACGACGTTGTACAGGCGGCCGGAGAAGTTGATCTTCATGCCGTGAGTCAGGTGACCACCGTGTGCCAGGGAGAGACCCATGATGGTGTCACCCGGCTTGATCAGCGCGTGGAGCACAGCAGCGTTGGCCTGCGCACCGGAGTGCGGCTGAACGTTGGCGTACTCAGCACCAAACAGTGCCTTGGCGCGGTCACGGGCGATGTCCTCAATGACGTCAACGTTCTCGCAGCCACCGTAGTAGCGGCGACCCGGGTAGCCCTCGGCGTACTTGTTGGTCAGCACGGAGCCCTGTGCCTGCAGCACGGCGCGGGGAACAAAGTTCTCCGAGGCGATCATCTCGAGGGTGTTGCGCTGGCGGGCCACCTCCCCGAGGATCTGCTCGTACACGTCGGGGTCGAGCTGGGAGAGCTCTTGGTAGCGGAGGTCATCCGTCATGGGGCTGCACCTGTTCCTTTCGCATTGCACGGTTTCGTGCCCACCATTGTGCCCCACCGCGCGCTGGGGCGTTCAATCTACTGCCAGAAAATCCCAGAAAGTCACCTCGCCGGACCCAATCGGGTGGCCAACGCCTGACAGTGCAACAATGGTGCCCATGCCGCGACCAGCTGATCCCAGCCCCTACTTGGACTTCCCACGTGACGCGTGGCGTGAGCGTCGCGCCAAGATGCCACAGGTGCTTAGTGAAGCCGATTTGGAGGAACTCCGCGGTATCGGCGAAATCATTGACCTGAAAGAGGTCGCTGATATTTATCTGCCGTTGTCGCGTCTCATCCATTTGCAGATTCGCGCGCGCCAGAAGCTGACGGCAGTGACGGAGACATTCTTGGGTGAGAACCCAGGCCATGTGCCGTTTGTTATCGGGATCGCCGGTTCAGTCGCTGTGGGCAAGTCCACGACGGCGCGTGTGCTCCAGGTGCTCCTGCAGCGCTGGGAATCACACCCGCGCGTGGACCTTGTCACCACCGACGGGTTTTTGCTCTCATCGGATGAGCTCAAGAGCCGCAATTTGATGAACCGGAAGGGTTTTCCGGAGTCTTACCATCGCCGCGATCTGTTGCGCTTTGTCACGGAAGTCAAGGCTGGGCGCCGGAATGTCAAGGCACCGGTGTATTCGCATGATGCGTATGACGTGATCGAGGGTGAGTACCAGATCGTCGATCAGCCAGACATTCTCATTCTGGAGGGGCTCAACGTTTTGCAGACTGGCCCCACGCTCATGGTGAGTGATCTTTTTGATTTCTCCGTCTACGTGGATGCGCGCACCGAGGATATTGAGCGGTGGTACATCGACCGCTTCATCAAGCTCAAAAACACGGCGTTCCGCGAGCCGGGTGCGCACTTTGCGCGTTTCGCGGAGCTCACGGATGAGCAGGCTGCAGCGGAGGCCCGCGCTATTTGGCAGACGATTAACCTGCCCAACCTCGTGGAGAATATTTTGCCCACCCGTGTGCGCGCCTCGCTGGTTCTCAAAAAATCAGCTGATCACTCAGTGCAGCGCGTGCGCATGCGCAAGATGTAGCTTGCTTATCGACGCCCCTACTTCCCAAACCTCCTCGACCTCTGCGAGTAATCCCGGAGCGCGCGAAGGAAGTCGATTTTGCGGAACGCCGGCCAATAGGTGTCCGTGAACCAAATCTCCGAGTAGGCGGATTGCCAGAGCAGGAACCCTGACAACCGCTGCTCCCCCGAGGTGCGGATGACCAGGTCCGGGTCAGGCTGGCCGGAGGTGTAGAGGTGCTCGGAGAGGGACTCGACCGAGACCTCGTCGATTAGCTCTTCGAGCGTGACCCCTTCTTCTGCTTTGGCGCGAATGAAATTCTGCACGGCATCCACGATTTCTTGGCGGCCACCATAGCCAACGGCAATGTTGACCACGATGCCGTCTTTGTTTTCTGTTGCTGCTGCCGCCGCCTGCATGCGCGCGGAGACTTTGTCCGGCAGCAGTTCCAGGTGACCGACGAGGCGGATGCGGGCCTCAAAATCGTCGCTAGACAATTCGTCCACAACACCCGAGATGATGTCGTAGAGCAGCTGCACTTCCTCTTCGGTGCGGGAGAGATTCTCCGTGGACAGAAGGTAGATGGTCACCACATCCACGTTCATTTCCGCAGACCAGCTGACTAGTTCCCCGATTTTCTTGGCACCCACCCGGTGCCCGTGAGCAATATCCGTGAACCCGGCTTCGCGCGCCCAACGTCGATTGCCATCTGCCATGACAGCAATATGCTTCGGGCGAGTTACACCCGCCAACTCATGCTTCAAACGCCGTTCGTACAACGGGTAGAGGAGTCGGTCAAACATAGCCACGGCCCCTACTGTACTCCGGCGCAGGACAGAGATTTAGAAGAAGCGCTGCTTCCTGCGGTCGAGCACGCCTTGTTCGGCCATGGCGCGGTCAATCGCCTCACGGTCGAACACATCGAGGCCATTCGCCTCAGCAAATGCGCGGCGACGGTTAAAACGGGTGTAGCGGCGGTAGAACGCCCACCCGATAGACAGCACCACCACTGCCAAGGCAACAACGATGAGGGCGCCGATGGGTTCAGCCTTGCCAAACTCGGGGCCAATCGGAGCATCCTTATTCATCTGCTGTGCCCAGTAAAACAGGTTGGTTGCGGTATCCAGGGTCATATACACCACTCTCTCACTTTTCCACGCCGGTGAACAGATCAGTCTCCGGCAGACTGACGCGCACGCGGGTTTGAGCTAACTCAAATTCTTCTGTCGGCCACAGCTTCGCCTGCACCTCTGGCGGGGAGACCAAGAAGGGACCATCCGGGTCAATCTGCGTGGCATGAGCACGCAGGGCAGCGGAACGGTGCGGGAAGAAATCACCGCATTCCACCTGCGTGGTCACCCGCTGCATGATGTCCGAATTATTCTCCTCAAACCGCTTCAGCATCGGCTCATAAGGGCTGTCTTTGCCCTGTCCAAACAAGTGATCATGGAGCAGACGCATGCGCTGCGGAACAAACCCGTGGGTGTAGTACAGCTTCTGCGGGATCCACGGCTCACCGGCCTCTGGCGCATAGTCTGGGTTGCCGGCTTCCTCCCACGCGATCATGGAGACGTTGTGCACCATGATGTGGTCGGGGTGCGGGTAGCCACCGTTTTCGTCGTAAGTAATGATCACGTGGGGCTTGAACTCACGGATCACCGCCACCACACGCTTAGCCACTTCCTGGGGGTCCTCCAGCGCGAAGCACCCCTCCGACAGCGGCGGCAGCGGGTCACCTTCGGGCAGACCGGAATCGACGTAGCCCAGCCACTCATGCTCCACCCCCAGCACGCGCGCAGCCTCCGCCATTTCTTCCTTACGGATCTCCGTGATCCGTTCCATCACCCCTGGGCGATCCATACCCGGGTTGAGGATGTCCCCGCGCTCTCCCCCAGTGCAGGTGAGCACTTTGACGCGGTTACCTTCGTGCGCGTACCGCGCCATCGCCGCTGCGCCTTTCGACGCCTCATCATCCGGATGCGCATGGATGGCCAGTAAGCGATAGCCCGTCACGTGGTACTCCACCTCTTGTTGGAAATGGTTAAGGGATAATGTTGACTGGCAGACAATAGTAGTAAAGGAGCACGATGAGCACCGCATCGAACCCAACCCCCAGCACCACCTCACGTCCGGCGGCACGCTACGGCGAGAAGCCTCAACCCCAAACGAGTGGTGTGGCGGGCAAGGTTGTGGCCATCATCAGCATCATCCTCGTTACCCTCATCGTGGTCATGCTTGGCCGCTACGTGATGCAGCGCCAAGAGCAGCCCATTTCTGCCACCCTCATCTCCCACGAACGGGTCGATGACACCACCTCCCGTGTCTGGTTCGACGTGGAGCGCAAGGAAGACACCATGGCGGAACCTTCCTACTGCATCATCACCTCCCTGAACTACGACATGGCCGAAATTGGCCGCCGCGAAATTGTCATCCCCGCTGGCGGGGAGCGCATCCAGCGCATGCACGTAGACATCCCTGTCAATGACCTTCCCGTCAACGGCGGTGTCTACGGTTGCGCCTCCACTCTGCCGCCGTACCTCGACCCGGCTGCGGAGCATCCGGAGGCGCGATGAGGTGGGGCGGGGATCGCAGAAAAGCACGGGCCCTAGCTGTGCTAATATGCCCTAACGACTAAAGCCGAGATATCTAACGGAAACGAGGGTTCAATCCATGGCTGAAACCCAGCAGCAATACATCACCCCGGAAATGAAGGCCAAGCTTGAGGCCGAGCTGCAGCAGCTCATTGACAACCGTCCTGTCATCGCCGCGGAGATCAACGAACGTCGCGAAGAGGGCGACCTCAAGGAGAACGCCGGCTACGACGCAGCCCGCGAGCAGCAGGACCAGGAAGAAGCCCGTATCAAGCAGATTTCCGAGCTGCTGGCCAACTCCACCACTGAGCGCGCCGATGTTGTTGATGGTGTGGCCCTCGTCGGTTCCGTGCTGCACGTGTACTACAACGGCGATGAGGACGACAAGGAGACCTTCCTCATCGGTACCCGCGCCGCCTCCATCGACAACGAGCACCTCGAGACCTACTCCGAGCAGTCCCCCCTCGGCGCTGCCGTGCTGGGCGCCCGCGAAGGCGAAACCCGCACCTACACGGCCCCGAACGGCCGCGAGATTTCGGTCACCATCGTGTCTGCTAACCCGTATGATTCGGTTAAGGCTAAGACCCCGCGCGCTAAGTAGGCGCACGGAAACAACAACGTGAATATCCCCCACTACTTTGTCATTTAAGGATTTTTGACGTGACTACCAGCACTTCCCGCAAGGTTGCCATCACCGCTTTCGCTGCTGCCACCGCCCTCGGCCTGGCTGCATGCTCCCCGCCGAACGAGCAGGACTCCGACCACAAGGTCGACACCGCCACCAGCCAGAACCCGGACTCCCTGCCTGGCGATTCGTCGGAGGCAACCACCACCTCCACCACCGCAACAGACACCACCGCGGCAATGTCTCAGGAAGACACTCCGTACTACAACGACTGCAACGGCAACGCCCAGTACCAGCCAACCCGCATCGTGCTGAACTGCAAGGACCAGAACGACTTCGCAGAAAACATCGTGTGGGAAGAGTGGACCGAGGAGATCGCCCACGGCATTGCCACCCGCACCCGCGAGGGCAAGGACCCGGTGGCCAACGCACAGATCACCCTGTCCGCTCCGAAGGAGGTTGACGGCACCCTCGTGTTCGGCAACGTCACCATCGATGGCGTGAACGTCAACCCGCAGACGGACTACTAAAAGCTTCTCAGCACCGTTTGTTTCACCCCTGGGACCAGTTCAGAACTGCATGGTCCCGGGGGTTTTCTCCTGCCGGGGAACAAAAAGGGTTAAGCGGGTTAAGCGCACAAAAGGGTGCGCGTCTGGTGCGTTGCATCGCTGGGCTTGGGAGGGGTTGCTAAAACTCGGTTGCCCCCTTGGTGAAAAGCAAACCCCAATAAACGTTTTCAAATAAACCAGGTGGGGCCTTCCCCGATTCACAATCACACCAACCACGACCTGGTTTATTTGAATTCGTTTATTGCAGTTCATTCATTGCAATTCATTTATCACGGTTTGCGGGTTTAGTGCGCAGGCATGTTTCGCTCCCGCGCCATTGTGGGCGCACAAAAGAACCGGCCCGCCACACGGTACGTGAGTACGCGCAGCGGGCCGGGAAGCTCTATGGAGCCCTGAGGCCGGGAGCTAGTCCCTGAAGTAGGACAGCAGGCGCAGGATTTCGGTGTAGAGCCACACCAGGGTCACAGCCAGGCCGAGGGCAACGCCCCACGCCATCTTGGCCGGGGCACCGGAGCGCACCAGTTTGTCCGCCACGTCAAAGTCGGTGAGGAAGCTCATGGCAGCCAGACCGATGCAGACGAGGGAGAAGACGATGGCCAGTGGGCCACCGTCACGCAGCGGGGACATGCCGGTGAACACGAAGAGCAGCAGGTTGCCCAGCGCAAGCACCAGGACACCGATAATGCAGCCAGTCATGATGCGGGTGAACTTCGGGGTGACGCGGATGGCGCCGGTCTTGTACACGAAGAGCATGCCGGCGAACACACCGACGGTGCCCATCACGGCCTGCAGGATGAGGGCACCAGCATCAGCACTGCCCACCATCCAGCCGGAGACCAGCATGGAGAAACCACCGACGAAGAGACCTTCAAACGCCGCGTAGATCAGTGTGACAACGGCCGAGCCGTACTTGCGGCCAAAAGCGTGCACCAGCACGGTAATCAGGCCGCCGATAGCGCCCACGAAGGTGAGGGCCATGGCCACACCGGGGTTCACCATGCCAACACCGAAGTTGACCAGCGCGAAGGCCACGATGACGGCCAGCGTGATGCCGGTCTTGGTCACAATGTCATCGACAGTAATGGGACGCTCAGCGGTCTGAGCAGGAAATGCTGCAGGCGCGCCGTAGGGATGTTGGTCGTATGCCTGCTGACCGTAGGGGTTCTGAGAATAAGGGGTCTGCTGACCGCCCATCGGCTGGCCGTGGGTGGCCTGCTGCTGGAAAGCGGGTAGATGAGTCAAAACGGGGTTGGAGGATTTCACGCTCCGACGATCCTTTCTATTGGTAACTCCATGCGGTTACTCACAAGATTGCAGTAAGCACCGATCATATAGTCCAACGACTCACCCCGCCGTTTCGTTCCCACGTGGGCAAGCTTTTTCTCACAACTACGTTGACCGGCCTAAACTATGGGGCATGGATCTTCGTGGCGGGTTGTTCGGCAAAAACCGGCGCCGCACCGGTGGGGAGCATCTGCGTGATTATCTGGCCGCTATCTGTGGTGCACCGGTTGCCGTGCACGGTGAGCTGGATTTCACGGAGAAAGTCGCGGTGCTCGTGTACCACCGCACATCACCTGTCCCCTATTTTCTCTACGTCACCTACGGGATGTCGCGGACGAATTCCTCCCTGCCGGTGGCGGGCACTCAGACAGAACTCACTTTGCGTGTGCCGGCCGAAGCGGAGTCAGGCACGCCGCCCAGTTGGCCCGCGGACCTGCTGCGCGCGCTCACGGTACGCGCCCCTTTTGAGCCAGGTCATTACATTGACCTCCACAAACCGGTGTGCGAGGGAGCCCAACTAACAGGTTTCCTGTTCGCGGCTGACCCGGAGTTGCCACTCAATGATGCGCCAACGGGTCGGATCAGTTTCACCACCGCCGTTGGAGTCACGGCCGATGAGCTCGATGCCGCGCTCACGTGGGATCCGGCAAAATTTGTCGCCGCGCTCATGCAGGTCGATCCGCTTGGCCTCACCGCCCCACAGCGCCAGAGCATGCTTATCGACGCTCCCCTCCACGCCCAGCTGACCACCCAGCGGGCGGTTGAGGGGTCGCGGATAAGCGTGGTGTCGTCGAGCTATTTCGATGTTGATCCTTCGGGCCGTATTGATATGACTGTTCATGCTGCCGCGCACCTGCTGCGGGCGGCACGGTGGCGTTTTCCTTATGGACGTGATTTCGCAGTGGTAAGCGATGCGGCGTGGGCGCGCTTCATCCCCGACCCCACCGCGGCGGAGACGACCGTGAACTACCAGCCGGCCATTCAAGAGAACCGTCGGCGCAGAGTAGCTGCGGAGCCACCACATCTGAGCGTCACCTTGACTGAAAAGGCATGCCACGAGATGTTGGCCGTGCTCGACACTGTGCCAGGCACGTACCGGATGACCACTGCGCCGCTGGAATTTCACGTTATTGACCCCACGCGTTAACTATCATTCGGGCATGAGTATGCATGAGGATCTAGCTTTTGCCGGGGTCGTGGCCATCGCTGACAAGACACGTTCCGGGGAACTGACCGCACGCGAGGTCACGGATTTCTTTCTGGACCGCATCGAGAGATTCAACCCCACGCTCAACGCGTTCATCACGGTGCTTGTCAGCGAGGCGCGCGCGGATGCCGACGCCCTCGATGAGAAGGCTGCTACCGGCGCGGAACTGGGCCCCTTGCATGGCGTACCCATCGCCATCAAGGCGGAAAACGACATCGCGGGCATCCCCACCACCTTCGGCGGGGCCGCGTTCACCACTCCAGCGCGCGCGGATTCCGCGGTGGTGGCGCGCTTACGTGAGGCCGGTGCCGTCATCGTGGGCACGACCGCCATGCCGGAATTTGGCATTTGGCCGTACACGGAATCGGTGGCCAACGGAGCAACCCGTAACCCGTGGAACACGGCGTACTCCCCCGCTGGTTCCTCGGGTGGTACGGCTGCTGCGGTGGCTGCGGGCCTGGTCCCCGCCGCGATTGGTGGGGACGGTGGCGGTTCCATCCGCCTGCCCGCCGCCTGGTGTGGTCTCTTCGGTTTGAAGCCCCAGCGTGGGCGGGTGTCCGCTGCCCCGAACGCCAGCCTGTGGGGTGCGCTGGGCACCATCGGACCGCTGACGCGGTATGTGGAGGATACGGCGCTAATTCTGGATTGTGTGGGTGGGGGTACGGAGGGCGTCGATAAGCATATGGCTGAAGCGTGGCCCACGACTTTGATGGAGGCTTTAGAGCAAACTCCTGCGAAGTTGCGCATTGGGGTGAGCACGGCTGCGCCGTTGGGCACCGTGTTGAAGAAGCCTGCGCGGCGCGCGGTGGAGACGACCGCTGGGGCCCTCAAGGATCTCGGCCACGACGTGTTTGAGCATGATTTTTCGTACCCACCCGCGCTGGCATTGTCTTTTGTCCCGCAGTATTTGAATGGTTTCAGCGAGGAAGCGCACATGGCTGAGCACCCGGAGCTGCTGGAGCGACGTACCCGGCGCGGCGTGCGGCTGGGCAAGGTGACGGGCCTGACCTCGCCGACGATGGTGCGCAAGGCGGAGGCGAAAAGCGCGGAGATCGGACAGAAGCTCATGCGCGAGGTGTTCTCCGAGATAGATCTTTTGCTCACTCCGAGTGTCCCCCACCCGGCGGTTCCCATTGGGCAGTTGGATGCGCATGGATTTTTGTCAGCCGCACTGAAGGCAAGCGGGGTGGCGTCTTTCACGTCACCGTGGAACGCGGTGGGCAACCCGGCTGCTGCCGTGCCCGCGGGCTTCCACGATGGCCTGCCGCTGAGCGCGCAGCTCGTGGGACCGTTCAATGGTGAACCGCTGCTGTGCCAGGTGTCGCACCAACTGCAGGTTGCGACGGACTGGCCTGCACACGTGCCCCCACAGGGACTCGAACCCTGACTGAATCGATTTTAAGTCGACTGCCTCTGCCGATTGGGCTATAGGGGCGTATCGGTGAATGAGTGTACGGCACTCCCCCGTGCATCCCTATAATTGCTCCATCATGACTGCTCGTGCTGCTGGTTCCTGGCTGGTTCTCATCCCATGTGTGCTGGGCGGGCTTGGCCTGTTCACCGCGCGCCAGGCCGGCGACGGCACCGTGGCGTTCTACGTGATCACAGTGCTCACCGCCGCCCTCTACGCCGCCGCGTGGTGGGTGTGGGGCGACCGAAAAGCGTTCGCGGGCCCGATGACAGCAGACCTGCTGCGCGGCGCGGCCTTGGGTGGGGCGCTCGCGGTGGTCTTTTTACTCGGCGCGCTTGTGGTGCGCCATATTCCGCTGCTGGCCGGGCCGGTGACAGAGCTGCTCAGCATGCCCAGTGCGGGCGGCTGGCTGCCCACGCTGACGGTGCTCATCATCAACGGCATCGGTGAGGAACTTGTCTACCGCGACGCGCTGTCCAAGCAACTGCGTGGCCACTTCAATGAGCTGGCGGTCGGCGTGCTCTCCACCGGCGTCTACTGCCTGATCACCATCGGGATGGGTGTCCCGCTGCTCGTCTTTGCCGCCGGCATCCTCGGCGCGCTGTGTTTCTATGAGGCCTCCCGCACCCGGCGCGTCATCTCCCCGATCGCCGTGCACCTCACGTGGTCGGTGACGATGCTGTTGGCGATGCCGCTGGTGTTGTAGTACGCCGACGCACGAGCCTAAGACAGCGACACTTTTCGCGCAAGAACATCAAAGACATTCAGTTGCTGCACGTACCCAGTTGAAAGGGGAAGCCGGTCCCCCGTCAACAGCAGACACCTGGATCCCGGCGGCAGACCTTCGAACGAGGACAGTTCCCTCCGAAGTACCTGCTCATCCAAAGCGGTCAGCGCAACTTGAATGAAGAGGGTTTCATCACCCCGCTGCGCGAGGAAATCGATTTCTCCGCCAGGGCCTACTCCAGTGTGGACCTCGAAGCGCTGTCGCAGCAATTCAAGGTACACCTGGTTTTCCACGTCGTGTCCCGTGTTCGTGTTCTTATGTCCAGTAAGAGCGTCACGCAATCCAGCATCGACCCAGTAGTATTTCGGCGTTGTTTTCAACCAGCCGCGCCCGCGAGTGTCATAGCGGTGGCACGGGTAAATCAGGTGGGCATCCGCCATGAGCTGGAGGTAGCGGTCCACGGTGTCGGTGCTCACCTTCACGCCCTCCGACTTCAAAGTGTTGGAAATCTTGTTCGCCGATAGTGGCGAACCTGCATTATCCAGTACGAATGCTGCGACTTTGATGAAGGTGGCGGTATCACGCACCTGACCACGCAAGGCGATGTCGCGTGTGAAGATCGAGTCGAACAAATCCCTGTTGAGCTGGCGCGCGATCTCAGGCGAGGACTCCAGGACACTGCGAGCAAACCCACCGGTGGTCATCCAGCGTTGGTAGCTTTCCTCCACCGATTCACTGTCGCTGACCCCCGTGAACTGACGGAACTCCGCGAGCGACAGCGGGAACACCTCCAGCGACACGTAGCGCCCCGCAAGGTATGTCAGCCCTTCCCCCGAAAACATGGAAGCATTCGAACCCGTCGCACAGATCTCAATATTCTGTGTTGTTCGCAGTGAGTTGATCATCCGAGCCCAGTCCGCCAACTCCTGAACCTCATCGACATGCAGATGCGTGACACCGTGCTTCACACGATCTAGGACATACTCATGAAAAGCCTGGGGCTGGCGAAGAGGGTCAAAGGTCACGTCCTCAAAATTGATCGTGAGAATCGCGCGTGGGTCAACTCCCTGCTCCACAAGATGCTCACGATACAAGTGCAGCAGCGATGACTTGCCGGCACGACGCACTCCCGTAACCAGGCGGACAAGGTCATTCCCGGTGATTGCAGCGAGTTCTTGAAGGTATTGCGGACGCGGAAGAAGGTTCACGAGTTACGAGTATAGTCGTAACTTTTCCCAAAAAGTACCAAAGTTACGAGTATGGCCGTAACTTTTCTACTCACTCACTGAGAACACACGCTTGCCTTTTTGCTTGTCGACGTCACCGCCCCGCACCGAAACCTCCTCCACATCAAAGATCGCAGAGAGGAAGTCTGCGACCCACTGCAAGAGCTCTTCGTCCCGGAGGTTGGGTGCATTGAGCGCCGGCTTCGCACCGCCTTCGCGTGGGAACGGCACCTGCACTGCCTTGGCAGCCGCGCGGTAATTGGATCCCGGGTACAGGCGCTTGAGGCGCACCTGCTTGGAATCAGGCATGTCCACCGGGTGGAACTTCAAGCGGGTGCCCTGCATGGTGATGTCGGCAACACCAGCGCGACGAGCCTGGTGGCGGAGACGGGCCACCGCGAAGAGGCGTGAGACTTCCTCGGGCATCTCACCGAAGCGGTCGGTGAGTTCTTCGGCGACCTGGGCCAGCTCAGCGTTATCGCGCGCGGCAGCGAGCTTGCGGTAGCTTTCCAGGCGGAGGCGCTCGGAGTTGATGTAGGACTCCGGAATGTGGGCGTCCACAGGCAAGTCGATGCGAATCTCTTTCGGGCCTTGGTCGGTGGCGTCCACCACTTCCCCGGACATGAGGGACTTGAAAGTTTCCACTGCTTCACCGACGAGGCGGACGTACATGTCAAAGCCCACACCAGCGATGTGGCCAGACTGTTCCGCACCTAAAACGTTACCGGCACCGCGCATCTCCAGGTCCTTCTGTGCCACGGCCATGCCGGCACCCAGGTCGTTGTGCTGTGCGATGGTGGCCAGACGGTCGTAAGACGTCTCCGTGAGCACCTTGTCCTTGGGGTACAGGAAGTAGGCGTAGCCACGCTCACGGGACCGCCCCACGCGGCCGCGCAGCTGGTGCAGCTGGGACAAGCCCATGTTCTGGGCGTTTTCCACGATGAGGGTGTTTGCGTTGGCGATATCCAGGCCGGTTTCCACGATGGTGGTGCACACCAGCACGTCGTACTCGCGGTTCCAGAAACCCTGCACGGTTTGTTCCAGCAGTTGCTCACCCATCTGGCCATGCGCCACGACGATGCGCGCTTCAGGCACCAACTCACGCAGGTGGCGTGCTGTTTTCTCAATGTCGGCGACTTTGTTGTGGATGTAGAAGACCTGGCCGTCGCGAAGCAATTCGCGGCGGATCGCGGCCGCTATCTGCTTGTCCTCCTGCGCACCCACGTAGGTGAGCACCGGGTGACGATCCTCAGGCGGGGTGGTAATGGAGGTCATCTCGCGGATACCTGTTAGGGACATCTCCAAGGTGCGCGGGATTGGCGTCGCCGTCATGGTGAGCACGTCCACGTGGGATTTGAGCGCCTTGATGTGCTCCTTGTGTTCCACACCGAAGCGCTGCTCCTCATCCACCACGATGAGGCCCAGGTTCTTCCACTGCACGCCTGTCTGCAGGAGACGGTGGGTGCCAATCACAATATCGACGGAACCATCCGCTAGCCCTTGAAGCGTCTTCTTCGCCTCTGCACCCGTGGTGAAACGGGATAGCTCCCGGATCTCCACGCCAAAACCATCCATGCGCTGGGTGAAGGTGGCGTAGTGCTGCTGGGACAGCAGTGTCGTGGGCACGAGCACCGCTACCTGCTTTCCGTCCTGCACGGCCTTGAACGCGGCGCGCACCGCCACTTCGGTCTTTCCAAAGCCCACGTCACCGACGATGACGCGGTCCATCGGCGATGGCTTCTCCATGTCCTCCTTCACGGCCTCGATGGCAGCCATCTGGTCTTCGGTTTCCACGAAGGGGAAGTTGTCTTCCATCTCCAGCTGCCAGGGCGAATCGGGGGCGAAGGCGTGGCCCGGCGCGGAAGCGCGCTTGGCGTAGAGCTCGATGAGCTCGGCGGCAATCTCGCGCACGGCAGCGCGCGCTTTCCGCTTGGTGTTCTTCCAGTCCGACCCACCCATCTTGGACAGACTTGGGCTTTCCCCGCCGGTGTACTTACTCAGCAGGTCCAGCGAGTCCATAGGAACCCACAGCTGGTCGCCGGGCTGGCCGCGCTTGGCGGGTTGGTATTCCAGCACGATGTATTCGCGGCGGGCGTCACCCACAGTGCGCTCCGCCATCTTGACGAACTTGCCGATGCCGTGGGTGTCATGCACCACATAATCCCCCGGCTTCAAAGCCAGCGGATCAACACGGTTGCGGCGGCGTGGGGCTCGGCGTTTCGCACCGGCGATATCTCCCACGCGGTTGCCCGTCACATCGGTTTCGGTGAACACGACTAGACCAGGCCCGGTGAAGGTCAGGCCAGCGTGAGAGATCCCCTGGTACAGCGTGACCTGCCCATCGACAGGTTCAAGGCCCGGGCTAGCCACGCGCGCGGACACACCATTTTCGCGTAGGCGGTCCGCCATGCGGTCGATCGTGCCCTTGGCGGGTGCAACGAAGGCGGCGTGTCCACCGTTTTGCAGGTGCAGCTTGACCTTGCCGTAGAGCGCCTCAATTTCTTTCAGGTCGCCTTTGGGCGCCGGGGCCGGCTCAAATTCCAGTGGCAGAGTGATCTCATCCGCCATGCCCATGCCCGGTGGCGCGAACGTCCACCACGCGTTGCCGGACTTCAGCGCGGAGGCTTCCAAGGATTCAAAGGAGCGGTACGAGCTCGCGGAAACATCCAAGCCCTCGGCAGCCACCGGGCCCTCAGCCCCCATCGCGGCGGCCTCCCACCCGGCCTCCAGGAATTCCTCATCAGTGGCCTGCAGGTCAGCAATGCGGGTGCGCACTTTCTCCGGCGAGGTCACCAGCACGACAGACCCGGCCGGCATGAGCGCGGGCAGCACCTCAAAGGGCTGGTCCGTCAACGCCGGGATGAGCGCCTCCATCCCGTCTGGGTGGGAGCCGCCGGCAATGCGTTCCAGCATCTCCACCAGGGTGCGGTTGCCCGGGTAGGACTGGGCGAGGGAGGTGGCTCGGGTGCGCACGGTGGCGTCGATAAGCAATTGGCGCGCGGGGTGCAGCTCAACCGAGCTGATGTCTTCGATGGTGCGCTGATCAGCGACGGCGAAGGAGCGCAGTTCTGTGACCTCGTCGCCCCAGAATTCGATGCGGACGGGGTGCTCGGAGGTCGTGGGGAACACGTCGATGATGCCGCCGCGCATGGCAAATTCGCCGCGGCTGGCCACCATGTCCACGTGTTTGTAGGCGAGATCTGCCAGGCGCTGGGTCAGCTCCCCGAAATCATGCTCCTCATCCACGGCCACCACGACGGGCTCCACCGGCGGCAACACCGGCTGGCAGGCCGCCCGCGCGGACGCCACAACCACGCGGGTCTTATCCAGCTCATACACAACTTTGTTGCGCTTGCCCACCACATCGGCCGCAGGCGAGAGACGCTCGTGCGGCAACGTCTCAAAGGCCGGCATGAGCGCCACCGCATCGCGTCCCAACATCGCGGCGAGCTCCGCGGAAAGGTCCTCCGCCTCATGCCCCGTCGCGGTGACCAGCAGCACGGGCGCCTTGCGCGCGATCGTGCCCGCCGCCCACGGCCGCACCTGATCAATGCCCGTGATGTGGAGCGACTCCTCCCCCACCCGTTTCTGCAGGCCAGTGAGCTTCGGATCCGTCATGGCCTGGGTGAGCACCCCAGCCAGCATGGGTAGATCGGTTGAATCGTGTTCCATAAACCCCATCAAACCTCTGCGCGCGCTTTCTGCAATCCAAGTCAGGCAATAAAAAAGCTTCCCCACCAGGACTCGAACCTAGAATGACGGTACCAAAAACCGTAGTGTTGCCAATTACACCATGGGGAAAGACGTCCCAGAGCATACCAAATCCACCGTGCGGCCCGAAATAAGGCATTTGCTTATCGACGTTTCCCCGCACCCCACCAGCTACCCTTAACCCCACACGCTTTCACCCCGTGCCCCTGGAGCCCTGTCAACCATGTCAAAAACCAACAGAGTTTTGCTGGCCGTTCTGGCCGTCCTCCTCCTCGTCCTGAGTGTAATGGGCGGTGTCATTGCCACGAAGGCGGGGTTGTTTGAATCCCGCACGATGGCTGAGCCTTTCAACGAGACGCGTTACAGCGGCACCGTCGATAATGCTGAAGGCCTCACCGATGGTGCGGTGCCCGTTGTTCTTGTCATTCGCTTCCATGAGAAGGGTGAAACTGGTGAGCTGACCTCCCCCACCTTGCAGCGCCACTCCACCCTCACCCGCACCGGAAAGAACACGTATCGCGAGGACATCGTCCACGGTGAGGGCGATAGTGGCACCGAGTGGACCTTCACACCCAGCAAGGATGACACCCTGGATGTCTCCTACACCACCCTGGATGGCGCCAGCTCCACCGCACAACTACCCCAAACCGATCCGGACGAGACTGACGGCGAGGTAGGCATCAACCCGAATGCGCCGGGTACGGAACCGGATGGTATCCACTTCCCCGAGCCAGCCACGCGAACCACCGGCACCCTCGAAACCGCCGGCACCCCGGAAGGTGAACCCACCGAAGTCATTTTCCGGTGGGACGTAAACCTAACGGTAGCCACCATCACCTACCCAGACCGCGGCTGCTACGGCATCCTCGAGGACACTGCGCCCGGCATCAGAACAGAGAAGATCACCGTCGGCGACTGCCCCAGTGGTGCCACCTGGCATTTCAGGGAAGGCGACCCGGGTGGTGGCCGCACCGAGTACACCTCCCCGGACGGCACGAGGACGGAATCCATGAACTTCTCCAGCACCGATTGGGGCATCATCGACGGCGAAATCGGCCTCTCCCGTTCCGGCCCTGTGCTGGATTTCTACCGCAGGTTCACCGAAACCTCAGGCGGTGAACCAGTCAAAGGCTCCTGCGAGCCAGCTGCTTTCGATGAGGTTGTTGAAGAATGGCCCACCCTGATGGGAACCGCCGTCCTCTTCTGCGATGGCACATGGGCCACAGCCGGACAAAACGGTACTGATTTCATCGGACATTTCCACTTCACCAATGGCCAGTGGGAAGTCATCGATTATGACGGCCGATCCTCAGTTACCAGACACCACTGTTTTGATCACAACAAACTGCGTGCGCTGGGTGCTCCGAATGATTTCCTGACCGGGGTGCTTCAGTGCGATTAGTGCGGTTAGTCCGCGCTAAGTTAGCCAATACTTAGCGCGCCCGGTGTTTTCGTGGCACCTACTATCCGGGGTATGACTTCCCCCATGCCGCACGAGGAGCACAACGCTCGCCGCTTCATCTGGTCGAATGGCCTGCAGAATATCGGCGATCAGATTGTCGCACCGAAAACTGTTCTGGCCTGGATGTTTACTGTCGCTGGAGTGCCGGCGGTGTTCACGTCCTTCCTGGTCCCGATCCGGGAATCGGGTTCGATGCTGCCGCAGTTCGCGCTCAGCCCGTGGGTGACGTCTCACGCCTCCCGCAAGAAAGTGTGGCTCATCGGCTCATGGGGCCAAGCCATTTCGGCCGCGCTCATCGCGGTGAGCGCGCTGCTTTTCAGCGGCAAGCTCCTCGGCATCACCACCCTTATCCTCGTTGGCGCACTAGCACTGTTCAGGGCGGTGTGCTCGATTGCTGGCAAAGATGTACAGGGCCGCACGATCTCCAAGGGTCGCCGCGGTGTGATTACGGGCCGCGCAACAGCCCTGGGCGGTGGGTTCACGCTCGCGGTCGGATTGATTCTGTTCTTCCTGCCTAATGATCTGCCGGAATGGGGCATCGTGGCGCTGCTCGCGCTGGGCGCGTCAACGTGGGCGTTTGCCAGCATTGTGTTCTCCAGCATCAAAGAACCGGAAGCCGAGGTCGAAGAATCCACCGACGACCACGGCTTCAAGCAAATGTGGGAACTGGTCAAGGGCGACCGAGTGCTGCAGAACTTCCTCATCGTGCGCTCCCTGTTGCTGGCCACGGCGCTGTCCACCCCGTTCATCGTGGTGCTCGCGCACCGTGAGGGTGCGAACTTGGCAGGGCTAGGAGCCTTCATTGTTGCTTCTGGTGGTGCGGCACTGGTGGGTGGCCGCGTGTCCGGTATGTGGTCAGACAGGTCCTCCAAGACCACGATGTCGCGGGCGGCAGCAGTCGCGTCTGTTGTCATCCTGCTGCTTGTTGCCAGCGCCCAGTTCGCACCGGCCGCGGTCAACGCGTGGGTGATGCCGCTCGGTTTCTTCCTGGTCAACTTGGCGCACACGACGGTGCGCGTGGCCCGTAAAACCTATCTTGTGGACATGACTGAAGGTGACCGGCGCACGCTCATCACAGGTGTGTCCAACACGGTCATGGGCATCGTGCTACTCATCGTCGGTGCGATCTCGTCCGCCATCGCGGCATTTGGCCCGCAGGCCGCGCTGCTCTTCCTCGCCGCGATGGGCTTTGCCGGAGTCATCGGTGCGGCACGCCTCAAGGACGTTTCGGATCCCGGCGTCTAGGCCCGCGCGATTAAGCTGTGGGGAAGCTAGATCCTGACAACCTGACAACCTGACAACAAGGAGACCGTGCCGGTGACTACACCTGCTACCCCGTCTGATTCCTCTACCCCGCAGCGCGCTGTTGTTGTTCTCGCTGCTGGTGCGGGGACCCGCATGAAGTCGACGAAGCAGAAGACGCTCCACGAGATTGGTGGGCGCAGCTTGTTGTCGCACTCTTTGCACGCAGCAGCAGGTGTGCACCCGGCGCATCTCGTGGCGGTGGTGGGCCACCAGCGTGAGCAGGTCTCTCCCGCCGTCGAATCGATCGCGGAGCACATGCACGTGACCATCCTCCAGGCGGTGCAGGAGGAGCAGAATGGCACCGGCCACGCCGTGCAGGTGGGCTTGGAGGCGATCCCGGATTTCACGGGCACCGTGGTTGTGACCAATGGGGATGTGCCGTTGTTGAGGGCGGAGACGATTGAAAGGCTCGTCGATAAGCATGAAAGCGAACATGCTGCGGTGACCGTGCTCTCCCTCGAGTTTGAGAACCCCACGGGCTACGGGCGCATCATCCGCGATGCGGCCGGTGATGTCCAGGAAATCGTGGAGGAAAAGGATGCGACTGATGAGCAGCGTCGCGTGCGCGAGGTCAACTCGGGCGTCTTCGCGTTCGACGGCGCCGTGCTGCGTGACGCGCTGACCCGCATCAATTCTGACAATGCGCAGGGCGAGCTGTACATCACGGATGTGCTGGGCATCGCGCGTAACGACGGCCACAAGGTCGCCGCTTTCACCGCCCCCGATGCCCGCGAGCTCGCCGGTGTCAACGACCGTGTGCAGCTCGCCGCGGCTGGCAAGGAGCTCAACCGTCGCCTCGTGGAACGTGCAATGCGCGCTGGCGCCACGGTCATCGACCCGGCCACAACCTGGATCGGCGTGGACGTGGAGATCGGCCAGGACGTGACCATCCACCCCAACACGCAGCTGTGGGGCTCCACCACGATTGGCGACGGCGCCACCATTGGCCCCGACACGACCCTCACCGACATGGAGGTGGGCAACGGCGCCACCGTCGTGCGCACCCAGGGTGAGCTCGGCGTGATCGGCGACGAGGCAACCGTGGGGCCTTTCACCTACATCCGCCCCGGCACGACGCTGGGCGCACGCGGCAAGCTCGGTGGCTTCGTGGAAGCCAAGAACGCGCAGATTGGCGAAGGTTCCAAGGTCCCCCACCTCACCTACATCGGCGATGCCACGGTAGGCCGGGAATCCAACATCGGCGCATCTTCTGTTTTTGTGAACTACGACGGCGTAAACAAGCACCACACCACCATCGGCGACCACTGCCGCACCGGCTCCGACACCATGTTTGTGGCACCGGTGACCGTGGGCGATGGTGCGTATACGGGCGCGGGTACAGTAGTCAGTGAAGATGTTCCTGCGGGCGCCTTGGCCATCAAGGAAGGACGCCAGCGCAACATCGAGGGCTGGGTGGAAGCCAAGCGGCCCGGTACGGCCGCAGCGGAAGCTGCCCAGCGCGCACGTGAGAACGCAACTGATACCGCGAGCGACAACTGACTGAAAGGCAATACCTGACCCATGACCGGTAAGAAAGTCGAAAGCCACAAAGATCTCAAGGTCTTTTCGGGCCGTGCGCACCCCGAGTTGGCGGAGCAAGTCGCCAGCGAACTCGGCATCGAGCTGGTGCCCACCACGGCGCGCGACTTCGCCAACGGCGAGATCTTCATCCGCTTCGGGGAGTCCGTCCGTGGCTCTGACTGCTTTGTCATCCAGTCCCACGCGCAGCCACTGAACAAGTGGCTGATGGAGCAGCTCATCATGATTGATGCGCTGAAGCGTGGCTCGGCCAAGCGCATCACCGCGATTCTGCCGTTCTACCCGTACGCCCGCCAGGACAAGAAGCACCGTGGCCGCGAGCCGATTTCCGCGCGCCTCGTTGCTGATCTGCTCACCGCTGCTGGCGCGGACCGCATCGTGTCCGTGGACCTGCACACTGACCAGATCCAGGGCTTCTTCGACGGCCCGGTGGACCACATGCACGCGATGCCGATCCTGACGGATTACATCAAGTCCAAGTACTCGCTGGATAACCTCGTAGTGGTCTCCCCTGACGCTGGCCGTGTGAAGACCGCTGAGAAGTGGGCTAACACGTTGGGTGACGCGCCGCTGGCCTTCGTGCACAAGACCCGCGACATCGACGCTGCAAACAAGGTTGTGTCCAACCGCGTCGTCGGTGAGGTTGAGGGCAAGGACTGCGTGCTTCTGGACGACATGATTGACACCGGCGGCACCATCGCCGGCGCCGTCGGCGTGCTGAAGGACGCCGGCGCTCGTTCCGTGGTGATTGCCACCACGCACGGCGTGTTCTCTGACCCGGCGCGTGAGCGTCTGTCCAACTGTGGTGCTGAGGAGATCATCACCACCGACACCCTCCCGCAGAGCACCGAGGGCTGGAAGAACCTCACCGTGCTGTCCATCGCCCCGCTGCTCGCCCGCACGATCCATGAGATCTTTGAGAATGGTTCCGTGACCACCCTGTTTGAGGGCCAAGCTTAAAAGTGTCCGGCCCACAACAAGACCCAGCTTTCGCGGCTGGGTCTTCTCCTGTTCACGACGTTGATCATGGCCTGCACCGGGCCATGAAGAGCCGTCAGCTCCACATGATTGCACTGGGCTCCGCCATTGGCACCGGCCTGTTTTTAGGTTCTGCTGAATCCATCAACTACGCCGGGCCGGCCGTGCTGGTCACGTTCCTCATCGTGGGTGTGATCGTCTATCTGCTCATGCGCATGCTGGGTGAGATGGCTGTGGCCAATCCTGTGTCCGGCTCCTTCGCCGCGTACGCGCGCGAGTACATCAGCCCCCGCGCCGGCTTCATCGTTGGGTGGAACTGGTGGTACACCACCATCGTGGTGGGCATGATTGAACTCACCGCCATGGGTACCTTCCTGGACTTTTGGTTCCCGGACATCCCGCACTGGGTCACGGCGCTGGTCACGCTCATCATCGTGCTGGTCATCAACGCTGCCCGCGTGAGTATCTTCGCGGAGGCTGAGTATTGGCTGTCGTTGATCAAAGTCCTCGCCCTCGTGGCCATGATCATCCTTGGCTTCGTCCTGGTGCTCAACCCCTCCTCCGAAGCGGGGTTCCACAACCTCACCATCCACGGCGGTTTCTTCCCAATGGGCGCCACCGGCGTTGTGTTCTCCCTCGTCGCGGTGACATTCACCTTCGGCGGCATCATGTCCGTGGGAACGGCCGCCGGGGAAGCTGAAGATCCGGAGCAAACGATCCCCAGGGCTATCAACTCCATCATCTGGCGCATCCTGGTGTTCTACATCGGTGGCATGAGCGTCATTTTGTTGCTGGCGCCGTGGGATGAACAGGGGGCTTCCGAGAGTCCCTTCGTGCGCGTGCTCACCTTCGTGGGCATTGACGGTGCCGCCCACCTTCTCAACCTGGTGATCATGGCCGCCGTCGCATCCGTGTGCAACACCATGACGTACTCCGGTGCACGAATGCTGCGCGACCTCTCCCGTAATGGGCAGGCTCCCAGTTACTTCGCACATACGACGTCGAAAGGCCTACCGTTGCGCGCTTTGCTTTTCAACGGCGCGCTCATGGGTTCCGTGGTCCTGCTCAACTACTTCTTTGAGGGCAAGATCTTCACCATCCTGCTCGCCGTCGTGGTCGGCTCTGAGCTGATCACGTGGGCGGCCGTGAACTTCGCGCACCTCAACTTCCGCAAGCGCGGCTACTCATCTAGTTTCAAGGCTCCGCTGTTCCCCGTGGCCAACTACATCTGCGCCGCGTACTTCGTGCTGGTGATCGTGCTCATGGCCATGCTGCCCGACTACCGGGTGGGCCTTGCGGCCATGGGTGTGTGGGCCGTGATTCTGTTCGCCGTGGCGTCGCTGTCACGCTCGGCGGGAGAAACCCCTAGCACTACTGGCTGACCGCCGCTGAAAGTTTGGTCAGCGGGCCGGGGTGCTGCTAGAATTTTGCAGGTCTCGGCGAGGGACTTGCTGATCGGATCTGATCGATCTATATCAATCAGGAGAGATCAGCAGGGCCGTTATCGACGCGATGAAGACTTTCGCTGCTCGCGCAGCATCACACGGTCACTCGACGAGAACGTATTGTCACTTTCGTCTGGGTGGCCGCTTTTGTAGCTCCACCCGGTGAGAACACCATAGGAGAACCATCATGGCTACCACCCCTGTTATTAAGGCTGAGAAGCGCGAAGAGTTTGGTAAGGGCGCTTCCCGTCGTCTGCGCGCAGCAGGTCGCGTGCCGGGCGTCATCTACTCTGCCGGCGAAGAAAATATTCACTTCCACGTGGACATCCTGGAGATCACCGCTCTCGTGCGTAATGATGGCACTAACGCCATCCTCGAGCTCGAGGTCGAGGGCGAGAAGCACCTGGCCATCGTCAAGCACGTTGACCAGAATGTGCTGACCCTGAACATTGACCACATCGACCTCCTGGGCGTGAAGCGCGGCGAGAAGGTCAACGTCGAGGTCCCAGTTGTCCACGAAGGCGAGGCTGCTCCGGACGCTGTTGTCCTGCAGGAGCTGGACCTGGTGGAGATCGAGGTCGATGCCCTCAAGATTCCGGACGAGATCGTCGTGTCCATCGAGGGCAAGGAGATCGGCGACCAGATCCTGGCTGGCGACCTGCCGCTGCCGGAGGGTGCAGAGCTGCTCACCGATCCGGAGTACCTGGTCATCAACGTCACCTTCCAGCAGGTTGATGAAGAGGTCGAGGCTGCCGCTGAGGAAGCTGAGGAGGGCGGCGCTGAGGCTGGCGCTGAGTCCACCGAGGAAGCTGCCGAGGGCGAAGAGTAAGCCGCTTATCGACGCTAACGGCTAAACGCCTCAACGGCCGGCACCCCACCGCGGGGTTGCTGGCCGTTTCTCTTATTTGCAGACTTAGTTCTGCTGCTTAACCCCCGCTTTTGGCCGCGCAACAAACAGCAGCACCAGTCCCGTGATAATCCACAGGGCCAGTACCCACCAGGCGGCCCCTGCACCGGCACCGTCAAAGAATGACAGGGAGCGGACGAGGTGACCGGTCGCGCCGATCGGCATCCACTGACCCAGGGTGGACCAGCCTGCGGGGAGCAACCACGGGCCCGTCGACAAGCCGGACAGCGGGTTTGCCAGGAAAATCGTCAGCACAGCACCGAGGCCAACACCGCCTACACCAATGAGTGCGCCAAGACCCGCGGTCAGCATCGAGGTCGCCAAAATACCTGCCGAGATCGCGAGCCACTCCAGACCAAAGCTGCCCGTGAGAGTGCCGTAGACCGAGTGCAGCATCCACGTTGCAACCAAAGCGCCGAGCACGGCGATGCCCGTTAGCACGCCAATTTTGGTCCACTTGGAGCCGCGGAACAGGAACGTCGCTACGACCGCGGAGATGATTCCGCCAAATGCGAGAGGAAGACCCAGCAGAGCCAAGCCTGTCGCCTGCGGATCTTCCGAGGAGGTCGGTGCCAGGTCGGCGCGCTCAACGGTCATGCCTTGGGCTTCAAGGGAGCCGGCGATGCCGTCGACAAGCTGCACATACGGTGCACCGTTACCGGAAGCGGTGAATGCGGTGGCCCCTTCAGGCGTGACAGCAAGACCGCCGACTGCCTCGCGTTCGAGCACTGCGTTGCGCACGTCGTCGGCGTTGTCCATCACGGTGATCTCAGGGGCCTCATCCCCTGCCTTTTGTGAGATTCCCTGCGTCAGCTGCTGCACCATCGGCTCCGGCGCACTCACCGCCACCGGTACACCTGCGGGACCGGACGCGAATGTGGGCGCGAGGAACGCAAAAAGCATCAACCCGATGATGACGGGGATACCAAAGATCACTCCAAGGGCCTTAGCTACGTCTGAGCGATCACGCTCTTCTTTCACTGCTGTGGTCATTTTCAGACTCCTTTTCAAACTAAGATGGAACACCTTGTTCCACTTCTATAAATGGAGCATAGTGTGCCGTTTGGTATGGTGCAAGCATGAGACAGGACGCTGCTGATAACCGCGAAGCGATCGTTACCGCCGCCCGAACATTGCTCGTTGAGCACGGCGCAAACGTGTCCATGCGCGCAATCGCCAAAGAGGCTGGGGTTGGAGTAGCCACTGTGAGCAGGCATTTCCCCGATCGCATCACGCTTTTTGAAGCCATCGGCGCCAACGCTGTCCACGACATCGACGTCGTCATCAACCAGCATCTCCCCCTCTTTGAGACCAATCCCGAAAAGGCATGGAGTGGTGCAGTTCACGCCATCGCCGGGCTCAAACTCGCGCTGCTCGGATTAACCCTGTTCACTGAAATGGACCACAATCCGGATTTTCAGCACATCGTTAAAAAACGCAGCGAGGAGATTCGCGCTGCCTATGCCCCCTTGATCACCCGCGCAAAGGAAGCTGGGTTGTGCCCAGCAGATATCGAGCCACTCGAATTCCACATCGCACTGGTGATCGCTTCTCGCCCGCTGCCGAATTCATCGATCATCAACGCGACAGCACCTCGTATCCAGCAGGAACTCATCGACATCTTCCTCGACGGCCTAAAGGCCCGCGCGACCTAGACTGCGGAACGTAGACTCAATTCTTGTGACTTCTGATTCTTCACCGGTTCTCATCGTCGGCCTTGGCAACCCGGGCACCATCTACGCCCAAACTCGCCACAATGCGGGGGCCATGCTTATCGACGAGCTCCTGGACCGCACCACCCCCATGCCCGCCCAGCTGAGCGTGCACAAGAAGACGAACACTGAGGTCGCTGAGCTCACCGCCGGTCGCCTGACCAACCGCCGCACCATCCTCGCACGCACCCGCGGCTTCATGAATGTTTCCGGCGGCCCTATCAAGGCTCTGGCCAGCTACTACGGGGTCAAGCCGGCAGACATCTACGTCATCTACGACGAACTCGACCTCGACTTCGGCCAAGTCAAACTCCGCCTCGGTGGCGGCGACCACGGCCACAACGGCCTCAAGTCCGTCACCAAATCCCTGGGCACCCCAAATTACAACCGCCTGGCTATCGGCATCGGCCGCCCACCTGGCCGCCAGGCACCGGCCGATTACGTACTCAAGCCCTTCGGCAAACAAGAGTCCGCCGAGCTGCCCATCATGCTCGCCGATGCAGCCGACGAGCTCCTCGCTGGAATGTCGTGAATATCGGGAATATCGTGATCACCATGAAGCCCCCGTTCTCCACACGCAGTCTCTGTGCCCTCGCCGCCAGCCTCTCTGTCGCTGCTGGTCTCACCGCTTGCTCTTCTCAGGATGATTCCCTCGCGGAACCAGCATTGTCCGAGCCCCCGGCAATAACTAGCGCGCAGGACACCACCACTTCCAATGAAGCACCGGAAGAGGAACCAGATTCTGACAAGAATGAGCTGCCCGAACTCGCACCCCTTGAACAAGCCCTTGAGGGAGTCCTGATGGAGGTGGGCTACCGGGACATGACGCCCCCTGATATGTACGAAAGGGTGCAGTACGCCGACACGGGACAGCGGTACTACGCGATCAAGCTTGACCCGGTGAAGCCACTCGACGCACAGATGGGCGGCACCCGCATCACCCGGGAGGCAGAATGGGCAATCCTCAAGAACATCGAGCGCAACTCCGCAACAGCTGAACTCGACTGGCCCACACTCCTCAATAAGCGCATGAGGGTATTTGCGCACCAAGATGACATCATCTTCGGCAGCGACCCGGGTATCCCCTACCTCGCCGTGAGTCTCCAGCGGTTCACCCGGGATCCACAGGTACTGGGCTAGCTGAGCCCCAACAGGGCGGACTCGATTTCGGCTGCTGACCCTTCCAGCAGCTTGCCCGCGAAGTCCTCACCCACCAAGCAATAGGCATGGTCCGGGTCGCTGCGCAGCGGCTTCTGCATGGCGTGCAGCTGCGGGTACAGCGGCGGAAGATTGTCATGCTCACGAGTAAAAAGGGTCTCCGCGCCACGGGCGTAGCGGCCGGAGAAGGCGCGGGTGGACACAGATTTCCCGCCTTCGCGCAGCAGGGCGCGGTTGCGGTCGGAGGTGCCGGCTTCGTCGGCAAGCAAGAAGGCACTTCCACAGGCGACGGCGGTGGCACCCCACTCGATGAGGTGCTCCACGTCCTCGTGCGTGCGGGCACCACCCGCAGCGATGAGAGGGACGTTGACGTGGCGGAAGATGCCGTCGAGAAGCTTCTCCAGCGGCCGCGCATCCGGCTCCTCGGTGAGCGTCCACGTGGAGCGGTGACCACCGGCCTTCGGGCCCTGCACGATCAAGCCATCGGCCCCGCGTTCGGTCGCCTTGAGCGCGTCGACCTCATTCGTCACCGTCACCCACGCCTGGATGCCCGCGTCGTGGATGCGGCGGAATTCTTCCTCCGTGAAGCAGCCGAACGTGCAGGAAATGATGGTGGCGCGCCCGTCTTCCAGCGCCAGATCCAGCTTGTCGTGGAAGCCGAACGTGTAGTCCGGCTCAGGGATCTCCGCACCCAATTCAGATGCGATCGCCTCGAGATCCTCCCGGAGTGGCTCCTCGCGCTGCGGGTAGAAGAGGTTCACACCAAACGGCTCCTCGACGCGCGACAGTTCCTCGCGCGCCTGATCAAGCGAGCACGTGCCCCACGCAAGGAAGCCGAAGCCAACTGCATTGACCAGCTCCGGGGTGCTCGGGCCGCCCGCCATGGGGGCAGCGATGACGCGGGGCAAACGTGCGGGAAGTTCAGGTGGCATGGGGTCCACCTTAACGCCCACCTCCCATAGACTTGGCACCGTGTTTGATTTTCTGCGCCGCTTGTTTTCTTCTTCCCCCGCACCGGCCCCCGCCCAAAACCGTGGCCTTGACCTCGCCGCGATCGACGCCGAGTGGCTCATCGTCGGCCTGGGTAACCCCGGCGCACAATATGCCGCCACCAGGCACAACGTGGGATATATGGCGCTCGACGAGCTTATCGACGCTCCCCTACAGCCGCTTCCCGGCGTCAAAGCCCACGGCCTCATGGTGCCGGACACCAACGCCTTTGCGGTGCGTTCAACGACCTACATGAACCTCAGCGGAGAAGGTATTGCCCCTGTGGCTGAAAAACTTGGGATTCCGCCGGAGCGCATCGTGGTCCTCCACGACGAGCTGGACCTGCCCGCAGGAAAAGTCCGCGTGAAGTTGGGCGGAAATGAGAACGGCCACAACGGCCTGAAGTCCCTGACCGAGCATCTGGGTACCCGCGATTACATCCGCGTGCGCATCGGCATTGGCCGCCCACCGAAGGGCACCCCGGTCCCCGACTGGGTTCTTGGCCCTGTCGAGGACAAGGGCCTTGACGTGCAGATCGCCCTGGCTGCGGAGGCTGCCCGACTCGTCGTCACTCAGGGCCTCCAGCGCGCGCAGAACGAGATCCACGCGAGAAACTAGCCTCGCAACTTCCCGGCGTACTCCTCCAGCCGGTCACACAGTGCGGCGAGCTCCGTCGCGCGGTGCGGCATCGGATTGAAGCCATCGCGCATCTCCATCGCCTGGATGAAACCAAGCTGCTCGCGCACGTCGTGCATGTGGAAGTTCGACGCAATCTGGCGCCAGTGCTCGATCGCGCGGACGGCACCGAGGCTGCCGTAGCCGACGAAGGCGATGGGCTTGCCCACCCACTCCGGCCCCAGGGTATCCACGGCATTCTTCAGTGCGGCCGGCACGGAGTGGTTGTACTCCGGAGTGATGAAGATGAACCCGTCACAGGAATCAACGGCCTGGGACCAGCGAGTCACCTCATCATTGTCGTACTGCTTGTTCATGAGCATGGGGAGGCCGGCGCCGTCGTAAAGCGGGAGCTCAAAATCTGCGAGGTCGATGAACTCGTACTCGAAGCCCTCGCGCTCCCCGATATTCTCCCGCAGCCAGGTGGCAACCTTCTCCGCGGTGCGCCCCTTTCGGATGGATCCGATGATCACGCCAACCTTCATGTGTTTTCCTCTCATTTGCGTACAAGTGACTTAACTCGGCTCCACTCTAATAAAGGCCAGTAGAACCTCCCGCGATGAAGCTCGAGTAACTAGAGTCTTCAACGTGAGAATCTACGAAGGAATTCCAGGGGATCAGAAGATGGACGTCACGATCATCGGCGGAGGTTTCGCCGGAACCGCTGCAGCAATCAACTTGGCACGGGCGAATCGGTCCGTCTGCATGGTCGACGAAGGACGCCCGCGTAACCGCTTTAGCGAGCACGCGCACGGCATCCTGGGAATGGACTCGGTCAACCCAACCGAACTCTTGAAAAAGGGCCACACAGAATTCGAGTCCTTCGGTGGAACGATCGTGCGGGACCGCGCAAAGAAACTGACAAGGGCACACGACAAATGGTCCGTAGCTCTCGGCAGTGGCAACGTCATCGAGTCTCCGCATGTCCTCGTGGCCACCGGCATCACCGACGTGTTGCCTGATGTGCCTGGCCTCTCCGCGCTATGGGGAACGCGAGTCTTCCACTGTCCTTATTGCCACGGCTTTGAGGTGAACGGGACGAACCTCGCTGTTATCGGCGGAGAGAATCCCGGCTTCACGTTCCATATTTCGAAGCTGCTCACTAAGTGGGCAAGGACCGTCACGTTCTTCCCGAACGGACTCGAACTTCCCGCCAATGAGAACGCCGTTTTCGAATCCCTTGGTGTCGCTATCGTCGACGAACCCGTCCTCGAGGTGGGCCCAGTGGAATCCGATCGAGTCGTAGTCCGCACGACAGGCCACCAATTCGTCTTCGAATCCTGTTTCACCGGTCCACGTTTCGAACCAAACGACGAACTGCTGCGCGAAGCTGGGTGTAATGTCGTCGACGGATGGGTCCATACACAACGTGGACTGACATCGCAGCCAGGACTGTGGGCGGCGGGCAATGTTGTCAGCTCACCCGACCAAGTTTCGCAGGCGGCAGGCACGGGAGCAGCCATCGGGAGAGCGATCGACCAGGCTCTTTTCCTCGAAAAGCTGTCCTGATTCCGCTGCATTGCGCTAGTTAGCCCTCGTAACGTCTAAGCGACTACCCTCTACAGGTCATGAGCACCGTTTCCGAGGCCGCCCGCCGCCGCACATTCGCCGTCATCGCCCACCCGGACGCCGGTAAGTCGACGTTGACGGAGGCACTCGCACTGCACGCGCACGTCATTTCGGAGGCTGGCGCGGTGCACGGCAAAGGCAACCGCAAGGCGACGGTGTCTGACTGGATGGAGATGGAGAAGGACCGCGGGATCTCCATCGCCTCCTCTGCCCTACAGTTCGAATACGCGCCAGAGGGCCACGACGGTGAACCGTACGTGATCAATCTCGTGGACACCCCAGGTCACGCGGATTTCTCCGAGGACACCTACCGTGTGCTCTCCGCGGTCGATGCCGCAGTCATGCTTATCGACGCCGCCAAGGGCCTCGAGCCCCAAACCCTCAAACTCTTCCGCGTCTGCAAAGCCCGCGGACTGCCGATCGTCACCGTGATCAACAAGTGGGACCGTGTGGGGCGTGAACCACTCGAGCTTGTCGACGAAATCGTCACCGAAATCGACCTCCAACCCACCCCCCTGTACTGGCCCGTCGGCGAAGCGGGCGACTTCCGCGGCCTCGCGCACGTCAACGACGACGGTGAGGCGGACCAGTACATCCACTTCACCCGCACCGCCGGCGGTTCCACCATCGCACCGGAGGAATACTTCGCCCCTGCCGATGCCGCCGCAAAAGAAGGCGATGCTTGGGACATCGCTGTTGAGGAGGCTGAACTGCTCGCGGCTGATGGTGCCGTCCACAGCCAAGAACTCTTCGAGCAGTGCGTCACCTCGCCTTTGATCTTCGCCTCCGCGATGCTTAATTTCGGTGTGCACCAGATTCTGGACACCCTGTGCGCTATCGCCCCCGCCCCGGAGGGCCGCGTATCTGACCCACAAGCCATCGAGGCCGCAACTGCCGGTGGCGGCCAAGCCATCGACCCGGTGCGTGAGGTCGGCGATGATTTCTCCGGTGTCGTGTTCAAGGTCCAGGCCGGCATGGATAAGAACCACCGCGACACCCTCGCGTTCATGCGCGTCGTCTCCGGCGAATTCGACCGCGGCATGCAGGTTACACACGCCCAGTCAGGCCGCAGCTTCTCCACCAAGTACGCTCTCACCGTCTTCGGCCGCGACCGCGACACCGTGGAAACTGCCTTCCCCGGCGACATCATCGGCCTGGTCAACGCCGGATCGCTCGCCCCCGGCGACACCATCTACGCCGGCAAGAAAGTGCAGTTCCCACCGATGCCCCAGTTCGCGCCGGAGCATTTCCGCACGCTGCGCACCAAGTCCCTGGGCAAGTACAAGCAATTCCGCAAGGCGTTGGAGCAGCTCGATGCCGAAGGAGTCGTGCAGATCCTCCGCAACGACCTGCGCGGCGATGCCGCCCCTGTCATGGCCGCCGTCGGCCCCATGCAGTTCGAAGTCATGCAGGCCCGCATGGAAAACGAATACAACGTTGAGACCGTCGCGGAACCCATCCCCTACTCCGTCGCCCGCCGCACCGACACCGAATCCGCCCCGGAACTGGGTCGCCAGCGCGGCGTGGAGATCTTCACCCGCACCGACGGCGAACTCATCGCCCTATTCGGCGACAAGTGGAAGCTCGCCTTCATTGAGAAGGAGCACCCCGAGCTCACCATGGAGCCTCTCGTCGCAGACTAGATCCGGCCAATCCCCCTCTAGAACCTTCGTGTTCTAGAGGTTCGTGTTCGGAATCCGCCCCTCATGCGCGACCTTGTCGCCATCCCAGTAGTACGTCACCGTGCTGTTGTACTTCGGTGCTTCGACGTTCGCGTCACCAGATTCATGTAGCGCTTCCCAGTCCTTGTACAGAACAGTGAAGCTGCCGCCATCCTTCGGCGTGATCTCCATCGCCTGCTGCGGCGCAGTGGAGTCAATACCGATGTACTCCCCCTTGTGGAACATCAGAATCAGGGTTCCGAACTGCGCATTCCCCTGTTTCGCCTGCGTCACGAGCGCATAACTCAGATCCCCACACGAGTCATAATTCGTGCGCCCCGTAAATACCCAGCCCCCGTACTCGTTCGGATACTTCTCATTCACCTCCGCCGTAGCTTTGTGAATCTCCGGCGACGCAGGATCCGTGTTGCAGTCTTTCTCGCCTTCTTTCTCACGTTCCGTCTGAGTCGTGGTCACTTCGACCGTGGACTCGGCCGCACTATCATCCGCGGCACGATCCGCCTGCGACCCAGTAACCTCCAGCGACGGTTCCGCAAGATTGGAGCTTTCACCATTGCTGCATCCCGCAAGGAAAACAGCGCCGGACAGCGCCATCCCCGCACAGATTCGGCTCACGATATTGACCTGCTTGCCTTCGTGCATGCCTTTAAGCATTGGAATCACCAGCTTTCTGTTCAGGGATAAGAACGCAGCGTGCACTCGATTCTACGTGGACCACACCCATTCGGAGGACGCTCCGACCATTCTGATTCACCCGCCACGCATCACACACGGCGCACTACTTTCGACTTTTCCCTGCTTGATCGTGGTCTCACCGGGAACATTTCCCCATCAGGTCTGCCTCTTACCCGTGCCGCTGCTCGCGGTCGATGAGCCCCGGCCCTCCCCATGGCGCGGTTGACTGCCGAGTTTTCCGCCGGGTCCGCCCCATTGAACTCTATGCGCGTACTTCCAGACCTAACTAGGCCCGCCCGCCCCGTTCCCGGGTCATATTCCATATGTCCCTTGCCGTGACTACCGTCTCTTTCATCATTGTTGCACCTATGGTGCTCCCGGCACAGCCCGGTGAGGTTGGAGATATCGGTCCGACCACCCTTGATCCAGGCGATGATGTGGTGGATCTCGCACTCCGACAGTGGCGCAGTACACCCAGTCCACGTGCAGACTCCCTGCACCGCGAGCAACGCGATGCGCTGGGCGATAGATGCACAACGTGTACGCCCCATCGACAGGGGCACTCCCGTCACACCATCCAACTGAAGCACGAAATGCGTGGGCCCTTCCGAGCCATCAAGGCCAAGGCGGACCAGGTCGAAGACATCAACCTCGATCCCCGTATTCGTCATGAACGTGGTCTGGCCATCCGCATCCGCCAAATCATCCAAAGTCATCGGCACAACCACCGAAGCAGCACCACCAGTGACTTTCTGCTGGTCCGACTCATGCTTTTGGAAGATTGAGAAGAACTGGTCGTACCGGCGCTGAGCCGGGCTCCGGTAGTCCGTCTCATCCGGATTCATGTTGCTATTGGGCGCCAGCCCCTTATCCGAATGAGCCTTAATCAAAGCCGCGTGGCCAGCAGTGGTGGTCAACGTAACGTCCACGGACCCATCAGGCTTTCTGCGCCCAATATGCAATCCACGATTCTCAAATCCCGCATTCGGGTTGGTGCGCGGAGCGTGCTCACGGTTTGCTTCCTCAACAAGACGGCGAACAAAGTACCGCAGATCCTTCGCGTCCCGCTTATCTGCTTGTTTCATGGCTTCGGCATGGATACGCGTACGCTCACCACGCGCAGCCTTCAACAGCTTGTCCAGCTCCCTGCGAATAACGTTCTGTTTCTCCGCCGACACCGCAGCAGCCCGCCGACGCGACTCCTCCTGAGCACGACGCCGCTCTTCTGCCGCACGTCGCTTCTCTTCCTCGGCGTCCTGCTCGACGCCCGATGAACCTGTGAACAAATCCTCCCCTGGGTCACCTTCAGGCTCCTCGGGATCCCCCGCCGACTCCGGTGGCGGCGCAAACAAGTCCCTGCCACGCGCGAGCCTGTCATAGGCCTCCCCCGGTGAGAGCCCCAGCCGGTTCTGCAAATAGGCATTGGGGCGACTAGCACCAACCAACCTACCCGCCTCATCACGTTCGCACACATAGGCGAAACAGGCATCGATCAAAGCCTTCGAATTGAAGAAGTCTTCAAGCTTCTCCATGTCCCCAGCGACATCCGCCAGAGTAACAGTCGAGGGATCCGCGAACTCATCACGCAACTGCATTAGCGCATTTCCAATGGTTGCAACCAGCTGCGAAACTTTAGCGGACATTTCCCCCTCCTTCCCCTAAGGATGTTGTTAATTCACCTTATCGGCCACTAACAACATCCTATCCCACCCAAACACGGTTACGCAAGGGTGTTCGAGAACTTTTTCGAGAAAGCCTTCAGAGAAGGCCCTTCCGAAAAATCCCCTACTTCACCCGAATCATACGAGTCAAGGTCCCCTGCCAGTACGCCCCATCCGGTGTGATCATCCCGGTCAGCTGCAGTGGCAAGTCTCCAGGCAGATGGCCAACCTGACGGCGCGCAACCTCTTCGCCCGTGTCCGCGCTGATGCCCACGAGGTCAACGCTCAACCGCGCCGGATCGGTACTGAGGGACCAGATCATGCGGTCTTTCTCCGTCAGAATCGGCAGGGTCTCAATCTTGCGTGGCTTCTCCCAGACGCGTTCGCAGGTGACACCGGCACCCTCATCAGGCTTAACGTCGATACGCGTAAGCCCTCCCGTAAACGGCGCGAACATCGGACGAGCCATACCTTCAACCGCATTCGGCGGGTACACGAAGCCGTACGTGGAAGGAATCCACAGCGTGTTCCCGCTAGCCATGATGGAATTTTCCGTGCCTGGCCCGCCGCTGGTGAACGCCGGCATCACGCAGACGTCGTTGCCGGTTTCGGAGTCCAAGACGATGAGATTCGGGGAGCCATCCGCATTATCGACGATCGCCTGCCACTTCCCTCCCGGCCCAAACACCGTCGGCGTTGTTCCTGAGCCCCATGACAACTGACCTGGCTTGCGCGCACTGCCGCGGTCATAGTCACGGCGCCACTTGAGCTCAATGGAACTACCGTTGTAGAAGACCTCATTGAGCGAATGACTGGTAAGAACGCTCATGCCGTTGGGTCTACCCGTCAGGCCATTAGCAACGATTTCACCACCTGGTGCCTGCGCGAGCGGGCGAGTGATAATCCGCGAGCCATCAATAACACCGATGGTGGAGTACTTCGTCACAAACCACGTACGACCAGCGCCGTCAGAGGCCAGCCCCGCCAAAGGCGTACCGGCCGGCAGACCAAGCGGCGTGCGCTGTTCGATGGTCAGGTGCCACCGCCCATGATCAAAGTGGTGCCCAATGCGCAGCACGTCCGTGCCTTCAGCAATGACAATCTCGTCCTGCTCATCCAGGTAGCCATACACGCCACCGAGCAGCGATGCCTTCCGCAGTTCCAAGGTGGCCAGCGGCTGCGCGGTGTTCGGATCGAAGAGAACAACGGACGGCACGACCACGTCGAGACCCAGCGGATTCTTGTGTTTTTGTTCCGTGCCCACATACTTGGTGCACAATCCAAGCACCATGCCATTGGACGCCTGGAAAACCGTGGAGCATGTTCCCTGAGGCACCGACCAATGCAGCTGCCCAGCGGCATTGGGGCCGGCCCACGGAACAGCATCGGAGGATTCCACATCCCGGTGCATCAGCCGGGTCCCGGTGGGCGCAGGTTGAGCTTGAGCTTGGGCGACACCGCCGCCAACAACTGCCCCGGCCACAAGGAGGGCAGCAATACGCAGAGATAACTTCATTCACGGGATATTAGCAGCAAATTCCAAGCAATATGCCACTTGAGAGACTGGAAACCACTAGCAGCGACCAGCAACCACTAACGCCCCAAAAACTCCATCCACTGCTCCCACTCGCGCTCAACTTGCGCCTTCCCCAGGGCGTAGTTGGCGGTGAGCTTGGCTAGATTTCGTTCGGATGCGTCCACGCTCATCGCTTCCGGGAAGAACACCTGCGCGCGCCCTTCTTTTTCGAGTTCGAGGATGCGGCGTTTAGAAGCGTTGTAGCGCCCGGGCCGCACGATAAGGGCTTCAGCCACGGCGGGGTGCTTGGAAAACAGCCTGCGCGTGGCCGTCGGCCGTGTCACTGTTGGACGCACGTAGGAGCGTTCCTTAGTGGCAAGGACGAGGAATTTTTGGAAGCCGGCTTTCTCCGCGGCGCTAATAAGCAAGCCCCCTGAATACCCGAGCGCGCCGTCTACATACGGAATGCCGTCGATGAAGCCCATCGGCATGACTTTCGGCACTGTTGAGGATGCGCGGGCGATGAGGCCGATGCTTTCCGGCGAGTCGATGGTGCGGCGCGTCCACTGCTCGGTGTGCCCCGTGTCGGCGCGAACTGCTTCAATGTGAACTTCGATGTCACTGTTGGCTTGGAAGGTCTCCCAGTCGAAGGGCAGGACATCACCGGAGCGTTCGTAGATGAACTCGGCGTTGAAGTATCCGTGCCCCCGCGCAAAGGACATCCACCCACCAAATTGTTCGTGCGCGGCAAAGGTAGTGAAGGATTCGCGTGCGCGGTGAGCATCCTGCGACACGTAGTTGAACGTGTGCACGGAGCCCGCCGATACACCGCCGACCCAGCCGAAGCGCACGTTTTCCTCGATGAGCTTCACTATGGCTGGCGCGGTGTACGAATTGCGCATTCCGCCACCTTCAATAACTAAGGCAGTATCGGACGCGTCAATCATGTCCCTGATTGTAGGACTGCGGGAGCTTTATCGCTTATCGACGTCCCCCGCGCCCCACCCTTAGCCCTCCAGGAACGCCTTGATGGCGGGCCACTCACGCTCAAGCTGTTCTTCACCAGCAGCAAAGTTCGCTTCGAGCTTGGGCACCTTGAGCTCGGTGTTTTCAATCATCATGTTCTCCGGGAAGAAAGCGTATGCGCGACCTTCCTTCTCCAGCTCAATGATGCGGTCCTTGGCCCGGTTGTACTCATCAGCGCGCTCAATCGTGCGGCGCGCGACCTCAGGGTACTTGGGGAACATGCGGCGAATCATCGCCGGACGGTTTGGCTGCTCACGGACATAGTCACGGTCCTTGGTGGCCAGGACGAGGAATTTGGAGTAGCCGGCCCGCTCTGCTGCATCGATAACCAAACCGCCACCGTCACCCAGAGCACCATCGACGTATGGGACATCATCGATGTAGGCCATGGGCATGAGCATGGGCATGGTGGAGGAACAACGGATGACCAGGTTAATAAAGTCCTCGTCCGTCAGCTGCTCATTATTAAAGGCCACGGATTCACCGGTGTCCGCCCGCACTGCCTCAATGTGGACGTCTGTCTCAGTCGCATTGAAAGTATCCAGATCAAACGGCAAAAGGCCACCACGGTCCTGGAACATGAACTCCGCATTCAACAGACCACGCCCCAGCGCGAGGGAACGGAGACCACCAATCTTCGGGTGCCCCATGAAGGTGGTGAAGGCCTCGCGCGTGCGTTGCGCGTCGCGGGAGAGCAGGTTCACGGCGTGAATCGCGCCAGCGGAAACGCCACCAACCCAGCCAAATTGCACGTCCTCTTCGATCAGTTTCATGATCGCTGGGGCCGTGTACGAGTTACGGGTTCCTCCGCCCTCAATGATCAGGGCGGTATCGCGTGCATCAATCATGGTTCACCACTCTACGGGTGAAGCTACTCATTTGCCGTTAGAAACCACCATCTGCCGGTTTTTCAGGCTCAGCATCAGCCCGATCATCAGCCTGAACGTCGTCTGCCAAGCGCTCCAGAAAAGCACGAATCTTGCGCTGAAACAGCACCGCTTTATCGGCGCGTGGCCCCGCCTGAATCATCGTCTTAGCCTCAAGCCCCATCTGCAGTTCCTTGGCGCGCAGGATCTCCGCATCGAGCTTGACCCCCAACAACAACACGATGTTCATCACCCAGATGGCCACAAGCACGGCAAGCACCGCACCGAATGCACCGTAGGCACTGCGCACACCGAAGGTGGAGATGTACCACCCAAACAGTGCCCACGCCGCACCGATCACCAGCATGGCAAATACCGCCCCCACGGTGAGCAGGCGGAAACGGCCAGGGCGAACATTCGGTGCGAAGTAGAACAGGCAGGACAGCAACACCACGGCCGTGACCACCACTGCTGGGTAGCGCAACCATTCCCACACCGGCAGCAAGATCTGGTTGAGGTAGTTCACCACTCCTTGTAGCCTCAGTGGCTCCGCGATGGGGCCCACCACGGCGTTGATGATGTCTTCGCGCAGAACCAGCGCCGCCATCACCACAACGAGTCCAGCCACCAGCAGCAAGGTGATCGCCCACATGGTCAACCACGTCACCCACAAGCTGCGGCCTTCCGTCCGGCCATAAATCACGTTGGTACTGCGCGAAAACGCGCGCACATAGGCAGACGCGGATAACAGGGAAATCATGATGGAGATTGTCAGCGCGATCGTGCTTTGCGCTGGCGTGCCCACCACGGTGAGGAAAAGTTCCATCGCCTGCGGCTGCAGGGCTTCAGGCACGGTGTTATCAATGAACCCGCCGATCATGGTGCGCAGCTCTGTTTGATCGGTGGGAAAGAGCAAGGTCACGGTGGAATAAAACGCCAACAACGTCGGCGCAAAGGCAGTGACACTGAAAAATGTCATGGACGCGCCCCGGTCGGTGATGGCAAGGGGCCCAAAATCAAAGACCGTGCGCGCCAGCACGAGTTTCCACCCTTTCCACCCCAGCCGGTTGCCACGCTGCAGCACATTCTGCTCGGTGACATCGCGGTCAAGGGCATCGATCGGCCCCGGGCCGTAGGGCTGGATGAGGGTGGGGCCGTCGATAAGCTTGTCCTCCATGATTTCACCCTAACGCGAGTAGGGTGTGGCCATGACTTCTGTGACAGTGGCGGGCCTGTTTACACCCAACGGCGAGCTCGGCTTCAACGCGAGCCCTGCTGAGTCCCTCTTCATTCTGGCGCTACTTTTCGCCCCGGCGATTCTCATCTTCACCATCGTCATGGTGTTTCTGCGTCGCAGACGTGCCCCACAAGAGATCACCGCGCGCACGCTCAAGGTTCACACGGCGAATCTCTCGCCGGACACAGATGAAATCATCGTGATCATCACGGTCGACGAAGAGACGTTTAACAAGCTCATGCTTATCGACGGCCCCTGTCGCCTCACCTCCCCCACCGCCCGCCCCGTGACCTTCCAAACCGGGGTTCGTGGCGGTGCACCGACCCTCGATCCGAATACTGGCTGGACCATTCCCGTGACTGCCGCGACGCAGGCAGAGTTGCGTGCGCTTCCTGCAGGACCGGGTGAACACGAACTGGCCACAGTGCACGTGGCCATCGTGGTGGAATAGCCCTACTTGCGCACGAGGTAACCCGAACGAATCTGCACCGTACGGATCACCGCGGATACGAGCGCGAGCGATGCCAGCACCCAGTACGGCAGCGACGGCCCAACGTAGCCATGCAGCCACTCAATGAGTGGCGGGAAACCAAAGCCAATGTAGGTGGCCACGTAGTACACACCGATCACGGAACCACGCTTTTCCGGTGGGGAGAACGTATCCACATCCAGCAGACCTTCACGCAAGCACAAGCCGTATGCCAGCCCGAGGAAAATTGCGGCCAACACAAACACAACGAGCGACGGCGTAGCACCCCCGAGTGCCGCCAACACAAATCCCGTGGCAGAGCACACCGCACCAATCACGCCGGAGATCGGCCCGAAATGGAAGCGACGGCCCAAAGCCTGAATAACCAAGCCCGAACCGAAGGCCACCACCGCAGCCACACCCGGCATAAACGCACTTGATTCAAAGTGGTTGCCCACGCGTCCAGCAAGAACTATGACGGCACTGGTCATGGATGCAAAGACCCACAGGCCCATGGGGAACGCCGTGAACAAGGCCTTCGCCGTTGACTTCTCAATCACCGGTGCAGGTGTTTGTTCCTCAGCATCATGCGCCGGCGCCACCTGAACTTCATGGAAGTTCGGCACATCCCCGGCGAGGAAGGAGTACGCAATCGCGGCGATGGACAGCACGATGGAGGCGATGTACGGGATGTAAATCGCGTAATGCCCACTGACCAGGTGCGCGATAATGCCGGAAGCGATGGGGCCAAGCATGAACCCGGAGGTGAGGAAGATGCCAGCCAACGTTGTACCGGATGCCCCGCGCAGGCGGCCTGCCCACGCAGTACCTGCACTGACCACCAGCCCTACACCGAGACCGATGACAAACCGGGCGCCCAACAACACCGCTGTGTGCTGCTGCCAGAACATCAGAACAACGTTGCCCAGCATGGCTACCGTGGACCCCAACAACACCGCCGGGCGGGAACCAAATCGGTCCGCTACCAACCCGCCAGCAATCAGACATGGGAACAGCCCTAGCGCATAAATACCGTAGGCACTATTCACCAGCAGGGTGGACATCTCCCAGTCTTCGCGTAGTACCACCAGCACGGAAGCAAAATGGTTCGCGGCCCATCCCGCGCTAATCAAAAAAGCGATGACGCTTGCGAACACAATGTTCGGCGACGACTTCCCCGCACTCATGCTGGTTGGCATTCGGTAGATCCTCCTCACTCATGGCTGAGATTGACAGTTGCAGTACTGCGATACACAGAGAAAATTGTGACCTGCGTTACTATACATCTTTTACCTGCCCGAACTCCTAGGATTGGGTTTTATGAATTCCCCGATGATGCCGTGGGACCGCCCCGCCACTGCCCAACCGCAAGCGCTTTCACTCCTCGGTGCCTTGGAATCCCAGCAGGAAATGAGTTGGGTATGCACACCCGAGCACGCGCCGGATGCGCTGGATCCCGCCGTTATCGCCTCAGTGGAGGAAGCCACAGCACGCTTGGACCGTCTCGCACCGTGGATCGCGCAGACCTTCCCCGCGACGGCCCAAGAACCCCACCCGGGCCGAATCGAATCCGCACTCGAGCCCACCCCCGACACACAGACCTATGTCACCGAACTCATGGGCTTCCCCTTACCCGGTGAGCTGTGGGTCAAACGCGATGACAGTCTGCCCATCAGTGGCTCCATCAAAGCCCGCGGTGGAATCCATGAGGTTCTCCGCCTGGCGGAGGAATACCCCGAACCTGAGCAACGAGCCGAACTCACCTTGTCTGTTGCCTCTACCGGCAACCTCGGTCTCGCTGTAGGCACCATCGGCCCTCGCCTGGGCTTCCCCACCGTGGTGCACATGTCCACCGAAGCGAAGCAGTGGAAGAAAGACTCACTGCGCGCCGGTGGCGCCACTGTGGTTGAGCACCCTGGACTGTTCACTGACACCGTCGCCGCCGCACGGGATGCTGCCGCCGACGATCCGGCCACGTTCTTCATCGATGATGAAAACTCCCCCGGACTTTTCGCCGGTTATGCCGTGGCTGGCCAGCGCCTGAAAGAACAATTCGATTCCCTCGGACGCACCTTCACCCCGGACACGCCCCTCAATGTCTACCTGCCCTGCGGCGTGGGCGGCGGCCCGGGTGGTCTGGCCTTCGGTCTGAAGCTTGCTTTCGGGGATAGCGTCCACTGCCACTTCGTTGAACCCGTGGCCAGCCCCTGCTTCATGCTGGGCGCGGCAACCGGGAAAGGTGCCGCGGTGAACTGCGCCGATTATGGGCTCAGCGGACGCACCGTCGCCGACGGTTTGGCTGTACAAAGCCCGTCACCTTTTGCTTTTGAGCACGCCGCCCACCTGATCAGTGGTTTCCACACCGTCGACGATGTGACCACGCTCGCCAGCGTCAACTGGCTGGAGCGCACCTCAGGCATCTCCGTGGAACCGTCGGCCGCCGCTGGACTGACCATCCCCTGGCGCCTGCCAACCGAAGAGATGCCCGCGGACACTACTCATCTCGTGTGGCTCACCGGCGGCTCCCTCATCCCCGTGCGTGACCGAGACCGGCTGCGTGGTCAGGCCGCCACAGCGGCCCTGCAGTGGAGTGCGCGTTAGAGCACTACTCCGCTGCAGATTCCTTCGCCACTGCCTCCCCCACGCGCCTACCGGAGTGGATGCAACCACCAAGGAAGGTGCCTTCCAGGGCATTCTTGCCGTGGTAGCCGCCACCACCGAAGCCAGAAACCTCACCGCAGGCGTACAGGCCCGGGAATACGGAACCATCACTGTGCAGTGCGCGCCCGTCCAAGTCGGTTTCCACGCCGCCGAGGGTCTTACGGGTGAGCACGTGCAGTTTGACGGCGATGAGGGGGCCCTTCTTTTCGTCGAGAAGCCTGTGTGGCTCCGCGCAACGCACGATCTTGTCGCCTAGGAAGTTCCGGGCGGTGCGGATGTAGTTGATCTGTGCGTCCTTGGAGAAGGAGTTGGTCAGCTGCGCATCACGGTCGACTACCTGCTTGCGCACGAGCTCCGCATCCACCTCAATGCCGTCATCGCCCAGCTCATTCATCTTGGCCACCAGCTCTTCCAAAGTGTCCGCGATGACCCAGTCAGCGCCGTTATCCATGAAGGCCTTCACCGCCGGGTGTGTGCCCGGACCGAGTTTGCCCGCCAGCTTCTTGATGGACTTGTCGGTCAGGTCAGGGTTTTGCTCCGAGCCGGAGAAAATGAACTCCTTATCCGCAATGTGCTGGTTGAGCACGAACCAGGAGTAACCGTGCCCCGTCCGCCCGATGTGGGCGAGTGCTGCGAGGTTATCGGAGCCCGGGAACAGGTTCGTTGGCAAACGCTTGCCCGTCGCATCCAGCCACATAGACGACGGCCCAGGAATAATTCGAATGCCGTGGCCCGGCCAGATCGGATCCCAGTTGATCATGCCTTCCGGGTAGTGCCACATGCGGTCCGTGTTCACTAGGTTCGCGCCAGCTTTTTCGGCGATGGTGATACCGCGCCCATCGACATGCTCTGGCACACCGGTGACCATGTCCTTTGGACACGGCCCCCAACGATCCTCCGGCCACATCTCGCGCACCTTGTCCACGTTGCCGCCAATGCCACCGGTGGAAATCACCACCGCATCACCGCGGATCTCAAACGGCTCCAGCTCATCATTATTCGAGGCCTCACCACGTGGCCGCGGATCATCTACCAGCACCATTCCCCGCACCCCCACTGCGCGGCCATTCTCGACGATGATCTCATCCATCCGGTGACGGAACTTGAACTCCACCTGGCCTGCTTCTTCGGCGCGCTCCACCGGTTCACGGAACACGCGCACAACCTCCGGGCCAGTGCCCCAGGTGAGGTGGAAACGCGGCACCGTGTTGCCGTGGCCAGACGCATCACCCGAGCCACGCTCAGCCCAACCGACGGTAGGCAGCACGCGCAACCCCAGCTCCTTCAGGTACCCGTGCATCTCATTTGACGCGAAGCGCACGTACTCCCGGCCCCACTTCCGTGGCCAGTAATCATGATCCGCATCGTCATAGTCCGCTGAGTTCTGCCAGTCAGTCCAGGCCAGATCCTCAAAGTCTTTAGCCCCCATCAGCTTCTGCTCCGGTGTGCCCACCATGAACAATCCACCGAGTGACCAGAACGCCTGGCCACCAAGGTTTGCTCGACTTTCCTGCTCAATGAAGACGACCTTGCGGCCCGCTTTAACGGCTTCATGCCCTGCCACCAGGCCTGCCAGGCCTGCGCCAACAATGATGATCGGATCAGTTGATTTCATGGGCCAAATAGTAGCTGGGACAAAACATTAAGGAGGCGGTTCACACAAAAAGATTCCTTCCCTGTCATCCACCGCTCCCCCGGCACGTCATCGGCGGTCACGGTAACGTGAGCGGAAGACTTCCCCGCTGCGAAGCAGGAGCAGCCACAAAGAAAGGTTTAAGTTCGACGATGAAGATTGCAGTACTCGGTGGCGATGGTTTTTGCGGATGGCCAGCATCCCTGCACCTCTCGGACATTGGGCACGACGTCACCATCGTGGACAACCTTTCCCGACGCCGCATTGATAAGGAGCTGGGGGCGGAATCCCTCACACCTATCGCCACTACTGAAGAACGCTTGGCCGCTTGGAAGGAAGTCTCCGGCAAGGCGATTAACTTCCGCAATATTGACGTGGCGCAAGACTACGACGGCCTACTCGCCTTCATCGAAGAATTCCAGCCTGACGCCGTCATCCACTTCGCTGAACAGCGCGCCGCGCCGTATTCCATGAAGAATTCGGTGACCAAGCGCTACACCGTGGACAACAACGTCAACGCCACCCACAACCTGCTCGTTGCCGTGGTGGAATCCGGCCTGAACATCCACATCGTCCACCTGGGCACGATGGGTGTGTACGGCTACGGCACCGCCGGCATGAAGATCCCGGAAGGCTACCTGGATATCAAGGTGGATACCGGCGAGGAGCTCATTGACCAGCAGATCCTCTATCCCACCAACCCGGGTTCGGTGTACCACATGACCAAGGTGCTGGACCAGAATCTCTTTGCCTACTACGCCAAGAATGATGAGTTGCGTATTACGGATCTGCACCAGGGCATCATTTGGGGCACGCACACCCCGCAGACGGAACGCGATGAGCGCCTGATCAACCGCTTTGATTATGACGGCGATTACGGCACCGTACTCAACCGTTTCCTCATGCAGGCCGCCATCGGCTACCCGCTCACCGTGCACGGCACCGGCGGGCAGACCCGCGCCTTCATTCACATCCGTGACATGGTCAAGTGCATCCAGCTAGCTTTGGAGAATCCGCCTACCAACGGTGACCGGGTGAAGATTTTCAACCAGATGACGGAGACTCACCGCGTGCGCGATCTGGCCCAGCTCGTGGCCAAGATTTCTGGCACGGACTTCGCGCTTGTTCCCAACCCACGCAAGGAAGCAGATGAGAACGAGCTGCACGTGACCAATGACACCTTCCTCAGCCTTGGTCTGCAGCCCACCAAGCTCGCCGAGGGTCTCCTCCAAGAGGTCGAGGAAGTGGCCAAGAAGTACGCCCACCGCGTGGACCGCACCAAGATCCCAGCCCGTTCCCTGTGGACGCGCAACCAAGCCGAGGGCGTCCCAGAATCCGAGCGTTAATCCAGCAGGACAACGAATAACAACGAACAATACCATGCGCATTGCCATCTTCACCGAGGTGTTCCTGCCCAAGGTTGACGGTGTGGTCACCCGCATCATTCGCACTGTTGATCAGCTGGCGGAACTCGGCCATGAGGTGCTCATCTTGGCCACCGGTGATACACCGGATACCTACGCCGGTTTCCGAGTCGTGCGTGCTCCGAGTATCTCCTTGCACAAGATTTACCCCGAAGTAAAGGTCGGTCTTCCCTCCTCGTCGGTGGCACGCGAGCTCGTTCATTTTCAGCCAGACATCGTGCACGCAGTCAACCCGGTTTTCTTCGCTGGCTATGGCGCACTCCTTGCCCGCCGCCACAAGATTCCGCTGCTCGCCTCCTTTCACACCGATGTGCCTGCGTACACGAAAGAGCTGGGTATCGGCTTCGCGGAGAAACCCGCCACTGCTCTTATCCGCGCCCTGCACAATCGCGCCCAGCTCAACCTGGTCACATCGGGGCCGATGATGGACACCGCCGCGGGTTACGGTTTCCGCAACCTCGCGTTGTGGCCCAAAGCAGTAGATACCGTGGGCTATCACCCGGAAAAGGCCAATCCCGCTATGCGTGCGAAGCTCACCGACGGGAATCCGGACGCACCGCTGCTCATCTACGTTGGTCGTGTGAGCGCGGAGAAAAACCTCGCGCTTCTCGCCGATGTCATGCCTCTTCTGCGCCAAAAAGTGCCCAGCGCGCGCTTGGCCATGGTGGGCGCTGGCCCGCAGCTTGAGCAGCTGAAACAGACCTTGGATCCCACCTACACCGTGTTCACTGGTTACATGTCGGGCGAGCCACTCGCCCAAGCTTTTGCCTCAGCGGACGTATTCGCGTTTCCCTCGCTCACGGAAACTCTCGGCCTCGTCGCTCTCGAAGCGTTCGCGTCCGGTATCCCCGTCGTGGGCGCACGTGCGGGTGGCATCCCCTTTGTCATCGACGATGGTGAGACAGGTTTCCTCGTGGACAAGGAGGCCGCACCAGCCCAGTGGGCCGAGGTTTTCGCACAATTGCTTATCGACGCTCCCCGCCGCCACGCCATGCGCACCGCCGCCCGCGCGGAGGCACAACGTTGGTCCTGGCGCGCGGCGACGGAGACCCTCGTCGAGTACTACGAGGACTGTACTAACCGGTTTAACCGGGGCGAATAACAAAGAAGTCCCCTACCCCATCCCAGGTAGCAGCCACTGCCCCATCATCAGCAGCAATGAATGCTGCCTCACCGGGCCCAAGCGCCACGGAACCATCCAGTTCCAACTGTCCCGCCACAACCAGGACAATCGCCGGACCGTCAGACAGCGTGGTTTCCCCCGCCTCCTGGCTGGTATATCGGCTTACCGCGAAGTCCTTCACCGGCACCGGATACTCAGTGCAGCGAACTGATCCCCGCACCGCTTCTTCTACGTGCGTGACAACATCCAAGGTGGGGTCCGCGATGGGCGAGAAGATGAGCACATCCATCAACTCATCCACATCAATGTGCTTGCTGGTCAACCCCCCGCGCAGCACATTGTCCGAGTTCGCCATGACCTCCACGCCAAAGCCCTCAAGATAGGCGTGCAAGTTACCAGCGGGCAGAAAGACTGCCTCGCCCGGTTCCAACACAATGTGGTTGAGCAACAGCGCCGCCAGGACACCCACGTCGCTGGGGAATTCCTGCCCGATGAACACAATGTTCTCCGCCAGACGCGCCACATCCGAATCAGCATGACCTGCCGCGGCGATCTCTCCCGCACGAGCTACAACCGCATCCACCAGCGGTGTTGGGTTGTCCAGGTTCAGCCAGTGGCGCAGCAATGCCTCCAAGGAGCCGTCGACAAGCACTCTTGCCACCTCATCGAGTTCTGGCATCTCAAACGCTTCGAGCAAACGCACCGTGTCCTCGATGGGACGGAAACCCGCCATCGCACGGAACGGTGTGAGGGCAACGAGAATCTCCGGCTTGTGGTTCTCGTCCTTGTAATTGCGGTGCGAGGCATCACGAGGAATACCCGCCGCATCCTCTCGCGCAAAACCTTCCTTAGCCTGCGCAATGGAGGGATGCGCCTGAATGGACAGCGGCTGCTTCGCAGCGAGTAATTTCACCAAAAACGGCAGGCGGCTATCCCAATCAGTGGCCGTCTTCTCCCCCAAAACCTGCACGGGATTCGCAGCGATAACTGCATCGAGCGGCCCTGCCGTCGTGCCGGAAGGCGCACTCGGGTGAGCACCGAACCACAGTTCTGCTTCCGGCTCATCACCCGGCTTGCGCCCTTGAAGCATGGCAATGCTACTTGTGTCACCCCACGCGTAATGTTGCAGGATTCCAGTGAGCTTAAGCATGGCCAAGAACGCTTTCTGTGTGGTTGGCTAGTCTTCCCGCAATCATAGCTAGCGCACACAAAAGCGGCGCGAACCTCGCTTGAGGCCGCGCCGCTTAACTGTGAACCTCGCTAGGTCCTAGCGAATCTCACCCGGTGCTTTACGCGTCGGCAGAATGCGCGGGCGAACCCCAGCGATCTCCTCGACGATGCGGATCACCTGGTTGGAGTAACCAAACTCGTTGTCGTACCAGACGTACAGCACGAGGTGGTTGCCGGTGGCAATGGTGGCAAGGCCATCAACGATGCCGGCGTGGGTGGTGCCCACGAAGTCGGTGGAAACGATGTCCGGGGAGTTGATGTAATCAATCTGCTGACGCAGGTTGGAGTCCGTGGACACGCGACGCAGGTAGTTATTCACCTCATCGCGGGTGACCTCACTCTCCAGGTCCAGGTTCAGCACAGCCATGGACACGTCCGGGGTAGGAACGCGGATGGCGTTACCGGTGAGCTTGCCCTCAAACTCCGGCAGAGCCTTGGACACTGCGCTTGCAGCACCCGTCTCGGTGAGGACCATGTTCAGTGCAGCAGCGCGACCACGGCGGGCACCCTTGTGGAAGTTATCGGCCAGGTTCTGGTCATTCGTGTAGGAGTGAACCGTTTCCACGTGACCGTGCTTCACACCCCAACGGTCACCGATAACCTTGAGCACCGGCGTAATCGCGTTGGTGGTGCAGGATGCTGCGGACAGCACGCGATCCTGATCCGAATCGTCGATCATGTCGTGGTTCACGCCGTAGACGATGTTCTTCACATCGCCCTTGCCCGGCGCGGTGAGCAGTGCGCGGGAGACGCCCTTGGACTTGAGGTGCTGGGACAGGCCCGCACGGTCGCGCCAGCGGCCGGTGTTGTCCACCACGATTGCGTCATTGATGCCGTAGGCGGTGTAGTCAATCGTTGCCGGATCATCGGAGTAGATCATCTGGATCGGGGTGCCGTTAGCCCAGATGACCTCCTTCTCCTTGTCCACGGTGATGGTGCCGTTGAACGGGCCGTGCACGGAGTCACGGCGCAGCAGCGACGCACGCTTCACCACATCATCATCGCCCTTCTTACGCACCACGACAGCACGCAGACGCACGCCACCGTACTGGGCCTCGCGGGCAATGAGAATGCGGGCGAGCAGGCGACCGATGCGGCCGAAGCCGTATAGGACGACATCACGTGGCACACGGTGGCTGTCACCACCAATGACCTCAGCGAGCTCCTCCTCCAGGAAGGTGCGCAGTTCCACACCCTCGGTGCGACTGTAGTTCTTAGCCAGGCGACCCAGGTCAATGGAGGAGGTACCCAGGTTCATGGTGGTCAGCTCGCGCAAGATCGGCAGCGTTGCATCCAACGGCAGTTCACGCTCCACCACGCGGCGTGCGTAGCGGTGAGCCTTGATGATCTCAATGTCAGTCATACCCACCAGCAGGCGACCGTAGATGGAGGTCACCGCATTGTTCTCGCGGTGAAGCTGGCTGATCAGCGGCAGCATCTCCTGAGCGAGGGTGAGTTTGTGGTTCCAGTCATCCATCGCGTTGGACGGGGAGTTCGGATTGATCGGGTTTTCAGCGTTCACAATTCAGTCCTTGTGCACTACTCGAAGGGTCTAATAACCAGCAGCTCTACTCTATCGCGTCGCGATATTTTTCGGGCTCAGGCTCCGGTTCAAAGGTCGCATCGTTGCTTTTATCCACCAAAACGGCACGAACGCCTTCCAAGAAATCATTCTCCCGGCGCAGAATCAGTCCCAGCTTGTCCTCATTCTCCAACGCAGTGGCCAGGTCACAGTGGGAGTTAGCCAGCATCAATTCAGCCGTGGCAACGAGGGAAGACGGCGAGGCCTGTGTGATGAGTGGTTCCACAACCTCAGCCAGACGACCGTCGAGGCGCTTCTTAATCTCGGGCCATGGGTGGACAAAGACATCGTCGAGAAGCACGTACAGCTCTTCGAGCTCCTCGTACTCCTTCAGATCCGGCTTCACCGCAACCTCGTCAAGCACACCCACGCCCTCATTAATAATTCGCTCCGCAAGACCATGAAGCGATTCCACGAGGTGCGTAGCCAGGCCCGTGGCCACCATTTCATGCGCGTTGAGCCGGTAACCCGTCAACGCGAGGAACATGCCCAGACCCAGCGTTGGGTGACCAGGAAGGTTTTGCAGCCTCCAGCTCATGCCCACATCCGTGAAGTAACCGATGTTCATCTCCGGCATTGACGCAAACGCATCCGGCGTAACCACCAAGTAGCTACCGTGCGCGGACAAGCCCAGGCCACCGCCCATCACTACACCTGAGATGAGCGAGACAAACGGCTTGGGGTACTCCGCGATCATCAAATTCATCTCATACTCGCGGCGGAAGAACTCATCGATTTCCTCGTGCCGTCCAGCGATGATCGCCTCACGCGCGTATCGCACATCCCCGCCCGCGCAGAAATGCTTGCCCGACGAAACGACGAGCACCTGCTCAATCGCATCATCATCCCGCCACGCTTTGAGTGCATCAATGATCGGATACAGCATTTCCGGATTGAGCGAGTTCAGCGCCTTCGGCCGATCAAGCGTGATCACGCCGGTAGACTGCGCCACGTCAATCCGCACTGGTGGATTCAAAGTTTCTGCCATGAAACCAGTGTTCCACAGTTCACGGGAAGCCCGCGCAAAATTCGCACATTGCTTATCGACGGTCCATAGCCCCATAAAGGGGTAAGATCGATCCTTCTCCTACCTAAACCCGCAGGCAAAAGAACTTACTAAAAAGAGATGGAACTTCGCGAGGGCCTCTGACTATTCTGTTATCCAGAGGCGCCGCCCTCGCCAGATCTTTCTGGGGACAACGGTCGCCTAGAGCCCGTCGAGCTGCTGGCCGGCGGGCTCAGTTACGCTTGCCCCATTCTCTTCAATCCAACGTGTTCACGATCGAGATCTCTCCGAGGAACTGCTCAAAGTAATAGCTCGTTTTATCCTTATGCGTCTTTGAACGTCGGAATGCCATCGCAGAAAGATCGGGCAGCCAAAGCAGATACTCATCCTTTGGTGATACCAAAAGCAATCGAGTGTGACGGCTCAAACGTTTTTCAGCGCGAAGACTTTTAACCACGCGCCTATCCGCATCATTCTGGGCGTTGGTTTGACGCTTTTCTATAACGATCAGTCGCAGTCCCGGACAGTGACGCTGCACAACTATCAGCAGTTCCCTTAGACACTCTTCACGCGCCGAGCTAACTACCTCGTTTGCGTCCCCCTGCTTAGGCAAGTTTTTCTTGTACGCAAAAACGTGGCAATCTCGCACGCGTCGGCAGTACTCAAGCAACTCTTCGGCCTTCGCATGCCCTTCATCGGTTTGAAGCGCCTCGGTAGTGTGCCAGTAAGCCTGTCCGACAATTTCGAGCAATTCTCTTCGCGTCTCTTCAAGGTAAAATTCCTGAACTAGCACTCCACAGACCACGTAGAAAGAGTGATCAAGCTTTTCCTCGGGCCTATTAAATGTCTCATCCACGTAGAGCACAAAATGCTCGCCACTGAGATTCTTATAAGCGCTGTCGAGAACGATCTTGTCCACTGAAGTCCTTAGTTTTGGCAATTCTGTCTGCGGTGTTTGCGTCAGCCTAGCGAGCACGTACGACACGCGCCTCTGTGCAATCCAAAAGATCCTTTCCCAATTAGGTCATACTAACGTTTGCTAATTCCCCCCACGTTCCTCGGACAACGCTCTCGCCCTTGCTTCTTAGGCAAGCCTTACTGTAGCAAGATTAGGGAAACCTTAGTCCACGAAACGGGAGGATAACCCCACCATGACCACCGCTACCGCCGAGGCAACCTCGATCTCCACCCTCCTGCGCGAAGGCACCGCTGCCGCCCACACGGAAGCTGAGAACACCTCGTTCATGGCGAACCTCACCCGCGGCGAACTCGCCCGCGAAGACGCAGTGAACCTCACCGCGCAGTACTACTTCATCTACACCGCACTCGAGAACATCGCCCGCCGTGGCCGCGCCACCAATGACGCTGTTGCTTCCATCGCTGATGCCCGCCTGGATCGCCTCCCCTCCCTTGAAGCTGACCTCGCCGCCATGATCGGCCCGAACTGGCGCGAAGAGATCACCGCCCTGCCAGCAACCACCCGCTACGTCGCCGAACTGGAAGCCATCTCCCCCGACGACGCCCCCGCCATCATCGCCCACCACTACGTCCGCTACTTGGGTGACATCGCCGGCGGCCAGGTCATCGCCCGCATGCTCGAAGGCCACTACGGCCTCGCCGCTGAGGAGCTCACGTTCTATGACTTCTCCGCGATCGGCAAAATCCCCCCGTTCCGCAAGAACTACAAAGACGCGCTCGATACGCTGCCTTTCAGCGACACCGAGCGCGCCTCCTTGCTCGCCCACGCACAAAACGCCTTCTGCCTGAACAGCGCCGTGTTTGCCGACCTGGCAAGCATCAGCCCCGTTCTGCAGGGACGTTAAGTTCTACCTGTCCACGATGAGGAGCGCGACAAACATAATCACCGCGCTCACACCCGCCGCAATCACGCCACCCGTCATGGCGTAATCACCCGGGAAGAGGAAGAGAGCCGCGCCAGCAACAGCCAGAACCAACGCCCATGCCACACCAAGGGCGATGCCAGCTGAACCACGGCCGAAATCTTCCGCCCATTCATATTCTGGATGCTTATTCCGCTCCGCCTGGCGTGCGCGGCGATCAGGCATGTAGGACATCGCCACAATAGTGAGCAACAAGCCAAGCGCCCCCACAATTGCGACCACCATGTTGCCTGCGGCACCACCGAAGGCAAGAACAGCGGTCGCCAGCACAATGGCACCCCGTTCCCAGGCCTCGAACTTCAGGCGCCGATTCGGATCTTTCACCGGATCAATAACCTGAGGAGAAGGAATGCGGCGCATGGTTTGGGTGTCGTCATTGTGTAGGGAGTTCACAATCAACCTTTCGTTTGATCTTTTTAAAAATTCAAGTTAGCCTACCCTCTAAACCCAGGCAACTATCCAGGTATTTTCCACACCCTAAGGACGCTCATGTTCAGGAATAAGCTGGCCGCAGTCACCGCAGCGGCTTCCATCGCCACACTCGGTGCTGGCGCCCCTATGATTGCGATGTCGCCATTGGCTTTCGCTCAGACTCCAGATGTCATGCAGCCTTTTGCCAACTCGGCTTCCCACCGCGCTGTGGTCGATGGCGAAATGGACTGGGCCATTAGGGAATCCTTCCGCGATTACATCCAAGGCAAAATTGCCAAAGGCAATATCACTTTCAATGGCCAGCCGTTCAATAGCAGCGAGCCATTCAAATTCAACGCCAAGAAGTCGAGCATGAGCTCAGCCACCGACGGTCTCATCTCCTTCGATGGTGAGGTCCACTTCTACGGCCACGGCGGCATCCTGGACCTGAAGCTTTCTAACTTCCGCCTGCTCATCAAGGGCACCCAGGCCCAAATCATCGTTGATGGTGAAGGCCCCAAATTCGTGGACACCACCACCAAGGGCCCGCACACCGTTTGGAAGGACACCCCTCTCGCCAACATTGAGCTGAGCAACACGCTCGACTTCACGGCGAGCACGGTGCGCATCTCTGGACCAACCTCCTTGGGTTCTAACGCGAAGACCCTCGACATGTTCGGCGGCTTCTACGAGGCAAATGAGGAGATGGCTCCCGTCGACATCGTTTTGAAGGTTGACGACGAAGCAGGTGCAGCACCAGAACTCGGCCTCGATATCGAAGGCTGGGACGGCTCCGGTTCGGGCTCTACCGGAAGCGCACCCAAGAAGGGGACGCCCGCTGCACTGATCGGCGACATCAACTCAACGCTCTCTGAGCTCAACAAACTGATGACCACCACCGATTCTTTGTTGAACAACGCGGACAAGTTGTTTAACCGCAAGCCCTCCGTGGCTGTCAGCACTGGTACTCCCGGAACGTCGGCACCATCGAACAACAATGCTGGTAATAACGCTGGCGCCAACACTGGCAACAACAATGCCGGCGGTGGCGCGGGGGCAGGCACGGGCGGGCTGCCACGGAGCAATAACTCCGGCCCAGTTGGCGGTACTGCTGTCTCCCCCGCCGCTCGATCCAACGAGGGTGCCGCGAATGCCCAGGCATCTGGCGGATCCGGCTCCGGTGAGGTGTGTGCGGATGATGGCGCACGCGGTGTGCAGCAAGCAAGTGCTGCATGGGGTGTCCGTCAGTCCTTCCGTAACTACATCAAGGGCTCCATCGCTAAGGGCGGCTGGGAGTTGAGTGGTGTCACTGATGCCAACAACGCATTCCAGTGGACCGGTACGTCTGGTGCCGTCAACGTGAACAATAAGTCCGGCTCCATTCTGTTCCCAGGCGCGATTCGTTTCACAGGCCACAATGGAATTCTGGACACCCGCTTCTCCAACATGGAGATCCAGTTCTCTGGCAATTCTGGCCAGTTGGTTCTCAACACCAAGTCCAATGACGTCGACGGTAATCCCCATGATTTCGGCCGTGTGACCATTGCAGACTTGAACTTCACTCAGCTCGACATCAGTGAAGGTTCCATTCAGGGACAGGCAACCACCACCCTGACTGGGGCCGGCGCTGAAGCATTTGGCCAGTTCTACGAGGCTGGAACCGCACTGGACCCCATCTCCTTTACTGCTCAGCTTGGCGGTGCACCGAACTGTGTCGACGGCCAGGGGGCAGCCAACTCCGGCGCAAGTACCGGTCAGGGCGGCAGCGCAAGCCAGGCGGCCGCGCTGCGTTCCTCGGGCGGCGGCACCAGCTCCGCAACCGGCACGGCTTCTAGTAGTGGCAAGTCCGGCGGCACCAGCGCTTCCGGCTCAGGAGCATCGGCTAGCGGCGTCTCTGTTTTTGACGAAAAGGATGGCGTGGACAGTGAATCGAAGTCTAAGAGCCTCGGGGAAAACCAGTTCCAGATCAAGTCTGCTGGTGAAGACGGAGTGACTTGGGACGACAGTTCGGTTGCACAGATCCTTGTTATCCTTGCTTCCTTTGTTACGTCTGGCGGCGTGCTCACCCGCTTTGTCCTGAAGAACTAGCAGCTTCGTTCCCGGAAGTTGCCTCACAAAACCTCGTTGGAAAGATCGACAGTGAAGAAAACACTCATCGGCCTCGTTATGGCTGCGTCCCTGGCTTTCGTGTCCGGTTGCGCGTCTTGGGATAACCCGACTTCGTCCCAGACGCAGAAGCTGGCGGATTCTCTCAATGCCACGCAAGATCCACATCAGATGCAAGGGGTCTCTCACGTTGATACTTTAAGCGAGGTTGAGCCCGTCATCTCCAACCCAAAGCCAGCGCTGCCCGTGGTGCTGACGGATGCTGATGGTTACGAAGTGTCGGTGGAAGATACTTCCCGCATCCTGGCGCTCGACCTATACGGCACCTACACAAAGATCCTTCGTGGTTTGGGCATGACCGAGAACATCGTTGGGCGAACGGTCTCCTCGACCGAGAAATCGCTCGAGCACCTCCCCACAGTGACTGAGGGTGGCCACACGCTCAACGCTGAGGCAATCCTGAATCTCAAGCCCTCCCTGGTGATCGTGGACCACTCCGTGGGACCTGAAGAGGCCATTGATCAAATTCGCAATGCGGGCGTCACCGTTGTTGTGATGAAGCCAGACCGCAAGCTGGATTCGATCGGCGACGATATTCGCCACCTTTCCTCGGTGGTTGGCCTTCCGAATGCCGGTGAAGAACTGGCTGAGCGCACCGAGAAGGAGCTTGAGGAAGCACTCACCGCCATCAAGAACGTTATTCCGGATACTCCGCTGCGCATGTCCTTCCTGTACGCACGAGGTACCGGTGGCATTTTCTACCTGCTCGGTAACGGCGACCACACCCAGGATCTCATCGAAGCTCTGGGGGGCGTGGATGTGAACTCTGAAAACGGCATCGGCAGCCCTGTCCCAGCCAGTCCTGAAGCATTGGCTGAGGTGAACCCTGAGCTGTTCATCATGATGACAGGCGGGCTTGAGTCCACAGGCAACATCGAAGGCCTGCTTCAGCGCCCTGGTGTGGCTCAAACTGATGCTGGCCAGAACCGTCGCGTCCTTGTTCTGCCTGATGGTGATTCGCTCGCCTACGGGCCGCAGACTCCTGAGATGCTGCTGCGCGCCGCGCACGCACTCTACGGTGGGTCCGACGAGAACTAATGACAAAGCCGACTCAACTAGCCGCTTTCCAAAAGCGGCGTACACGACGCATTGTTCTGTTCTGCGTCATGGCCGTACTTCTCACGGCCACCTGTATTTACTCCATCACGGTTGGCCAGTACGAGCTTGATCTGGGCGAGCTGTGGCCCATTCTCACAGCCGGCCCCATGGCCGCGACGGATCTTGATTCATCAGTCATCTGGCAGATTCGCCTGCCCCGCCTTGTGCTCGGCCTCTTCGTCGGCGCTGCGCTCGGATTGGGTGGCGCGCTGATGCAAGCGGTGTTTTCTAACCCTCTTGCGGAGCCGTCCATCATCGGTGTCACCAGTGGTGCTGGCGTCGGTGCGGCCTTTGCCATCGTCTTTGGCGCAGGGATTCTCGGCTCCTGGTCTGTGCCCGCAAGCGCATTCATCGCCGGCGTTCTCACCACGCTGCTCGTGTACCAGCTTTCCCGTACATCTGGGAAAGTTCAGGTGCTATACCTTGTTTTGGTGGGTATCGCCGCGAATGCCATCGCCGGCGCCGCCATCTCTATGCTTGTTTTCCTCGCGCCTACCACGGCGCGTGAACAGATTATCTTCTGGCAGATGGGCACCCTCGCCGGTGCGAACTGGGAACACACCGGCATCGTGGCAATCATCGTGACAGCCACCACCGCATTCGCCATGTTCTTGGGCAAGAAGCTCGATCTTCTCGCACTGGGCGATACAGCCGCCTCGCACGTCGGCTTGAACGTCCAGCGCGTGCGCATCGTCGCGATTGCCTTATCGACGTTGCTTACAGCCGCCGCCGTCTCCTTCGCCGGCATCATTACCTTCGTCGGTTTGGTGATTCCTCACATCGTGCGCACGGTGGCAGGGCCTTCGAACCGCATCCTCCTCCCCGCCTCGGCCATCGGTGGCGCACTGCTGATCGGCTCATCGGATATTCTTGCGCGCACACTCATTCCGTTCGCGGATCTGCCCATCGGTATTTTCACCGCCCTCATTGGCGGGCCAACGTTCTTCTTCTTGCTGCGGCAGATGATTCGGAAGCGTAGGACACTATGACGGTTGAAGCTCACGGCATCACAGTTATCAAGAATGGCAACCGCATCCTCGAAGATGTGTCGTTCACTGCCCCAGCCGGGAAAGTGACAGCACTCATCGGACCAAACGGTTCTGGTAAATCCACGTTGCTCGCCGCTGTCTCCGGCGATGACAAGCCTCACAGTGGAACTGTCAGCCTGAGTGGAGTCAACGCATTCGATGCCTCCTCCCTTGAGCTGGCACAGACGCGCTCTGTCATGCTGCAAGACATCTCAATCGCCTTTTCCTTCCTCGTCCGCGATGTTGTGGAAATGGGACGCACCCCGTGGAGCAAGGTCAGCGAGCCGGACCACGATGAGGCAATTATCGACGCCGCTCTTGAAGCCGCCGGCGTCACCCACTTGCAGGACCGCGACATCACCACCCTCTCCGGTGGCGAGCGTGCCCGCGTGGCACTCGCCCGCATCCTCGCCCAGCAAACCCCTATCGTCTTCCTCGATGAGCCCACCGCCGCCATGGATATCCGCTTCCAGGAGCGCACCATGGGCACGGTGCGCCGCCTCGCGGAAGCTGGCCGCACTGTCATCGTGGTCCTTCACAACCTTCAGGCTGCAGCGACCTACTGCGACAACGTCGTGTGCTTAAGCCGCGGCAAAGTCGAGGCTGCAGGCACCGTCGATGAGGTGTACACCGACGAGATTCTCTCCCGCGTTTACGAGTGGCCCATCCACGTTGAAAAGACCCCCACCGGGCTTTTCGTCCATCCCGAACCCGAAGAATGGCACGGGGGATCACCCCTCTTCACCCCCTCAACCTAAAGTTTGTCATCCGGAGGTTGTATTTAGGGTTAGCTTACCCTAAACTTTGGGGCGTCATTATTGGCACTTCCCGAAAGGATGCTTATGCGTCTCGCTACTACTACCCTCACCGCAGTGGCAACTGCCACCGCGCTCGCAGCTACTTCCACGCTCTCCCCGGTCGCAACGGCCGAAGAGGCTTCACCAGTCCCGGCGGTTGAATCCGGATACGTCACTTGGTCGATCAAGGATTCATTCCTGAAGTATGTTCAGGGCCCGATCGCCAAAGGCAGTGTTACCGCCTCTGAGGGCTTGGAAACAGTTAAAAACGGCAGCGGCAAGATCACTGACTTCAAGTTCCCGGTTGACGCCGAGAAGACTTCCATCAACGCTGATGGTGTGGGCACCATCGACCTGGACGGCGCAATTCACTTCCTTGGCCACAAGGGCTACGGCAACAAAGACGCTTATGGCCTCGATGTGAAGCTGTGGGACTTCAAGGTCAAGCTGACGGAGAAGGAGGCGGTCATCACCGTCGACTACCTCAGCAAGGGCTGGAATCCCGGTGAAAACAAGCCTTACGAGGACCGGAAGGGCGACGATGTTGAGTTCGTCAAGCTGCCACTCACCGCACCGATCAAACCTGCTGAGAACCAAACTGTCACTTCCAAGTCAGAAAACGGAAGTCTCACAAGTGTCGGTTCCCATGCACTGATGGATTTCTGGGACGAAGGCCAGGAAATGGCCCCGGCATCGTTCGATGTCAAGTTTGGTGAGCCAGTGAAGCCTGAGGACCCGAAGGATCCGGAGCAGCCGGGCACCCCGGAGGACCCGAAGGAGCCGGAGCAGCCAGGTACCCCGGAGGACCCGAAGGAGCCGGAGCAGCCGGGTAACCCGGAGGACCCGAAGGAGCCGGAGCAGCCGGGTAACCCGGACACGCCGAAAGACCCTAAGGACCCGAAGGACCCTGCCGGCAGCAGCCTGAGCACCGGTGGCATCATCGGCATCATCGTTGCGCTTCTGGCACTGATCGGTGGTGGCGCATTCTTCGCTAACCAGCTCGGTTTCCTGAAGTAATTCCCCCTGCCATCCAACCCCCTGCCCCACCTCGCCCCAACGTTCAATAGGATAGAGCGCTATGAAGAAGAGTCGTCACCTGTTTTCCACCACTGCTGTTGCAGCAGCTACTGCTGTAGCCCTGGCAACAGGCGCCGTTTCTGTCCCCATCGCTACGGCAGAGACACAGTCGTCGACTGACAGCGGCACCGACAAGATGTCGTTGAGCTCCTCCGACAACGCTGGTGGCACGGAAAAGAGCAGCAGCGAGGACCTGAAGTCGATCGATCTTTCCTCCACTGGTGATGGGTCCCCGATGCAGAAGGCAACGCACGGCCTCACGCTCATCCTCGCCATTGGTGGTGTGGGCATGGTGCTCGTCGCACTGTTCAAGGGTCTCGGGGACATCTTGGCGCCGCACATGCCCAAGGTCCAGCTGCCCAACCGTTAAGCGCACCGATGGTGGACTTCTCCGCACCAGCGAACATCGTCGCCCCACAGCTGCTCGGCTGCTATGTCACCCACCGTGGCGTGACTATTCGGCTGACGGAAGTGGAAGCGTACCTGGGCACGGAGGATCCGGCAGCACACACATATAACGGTAAAACCGCCCGTAACGCGGCCATGTTTGGTCCGCCCGGGCGGTTTTACGTTTATCTTTCCTACGGCATCCACCTCAACGGCAATATCGTGTGCGCGCCCGAAGGAACCGGCCACGGCTGCCTCATGCGCGGCGGCGAGGTGGTGGAGGGCATGGAGGTTGCCAGAGCACGTCGACAAGCGAAAAACCGCAAGCCTATTGTCGACGAAAACTTGGCGCGCGGACCCGGCAACCTAGGGCAAGCACTGGGCTTGGACCTCGCGGACAACGGCACGGAAGTGCAGCTGACCATGCGTGAAGAAGAGCCCGAATGGGTGGCGGGGCCGCGCATCGGGATCAGCAAGAACATGGACGCGCCGTACCGTTTCTGGATCCCGGGCAACAAGACCGTCAGCACACCGCGCGGCTACCCGAAGAAGCAGGCTTAAGCCTCCTTCTTCTTTTTCTTCCCGCGCTCCAGCTTGGCCGCAACATCCGGCACGTAGTGGAACTCATCGCGCGGCGGGCGCTCATAATCCACCGAGGTCGGGCGCTCCGGAATCTCCGGCAGATCCGGCTCAAGGTGCTCATACGGGATGGTGGACAGCAGGTGCGAAATCACATTGATGCGTGAACGCTTCTTGTCCTCCGACTCGACCGTGTACCACGGCGCGGCCGGGATATCCGTGTGGATGAACATCTCATCCTTCGCACGGGAGTAGTCCTCCCACTTCGTGATGGACTCCAGATCCATCGGCGAGAGCTTCCACTGACGCAGCGGATCATTGTGGCGGGACTTGAAGCGTGCGTACTGCTCCTCATCAGAAACGGAGAACCAGTATTTGCGCAGGAAGATGCCATCTTCCACCAGGAGGCGCTCAAAGATCGGCGCCTGGTGCAGGAAGCGACGGTATTCCTGCGAGGTGCAGAATCCCATCACACGCTCAACACCAGCGCGGTTGTACCAAGAGCGGTCAAAGATGACGATCTCACCGGCAGCCGGCAGCTTCTCAATGTAGCGCTGGAAATACCACTGGGTCTGCTCACGCTCCGTCGGCTTCGGCAGAGCCTCAATGCGGCACACGCGCGGGTTGAGGTACTGCGTGATGCGCTTGATGGCGGAACCTTTGCCCGCAGCATCGCGCCCCTCCATCACAACGACGATGCGAGCACCAGTGGCCACGACCCACTGCTGCATCTTCACCAACTCAGCCTGGAGGCGGAGCAGCTCCTTTTCGTAGGCTTTCTTGGATAGCTTCGGGGGCTTGCTTGCGGTCTCAGGCTTGTTGGAAGTCATACCTCTAACGGTAGTCGCCTTACTCCGGGGCGCCGTCACAGGCCCTTATGCTTCCAGCTGCTCTCCCAGCTCAAGCCACTCAATCTCAAGCTCCTCGCGTTGCTCACGCAGCTGCGACAGCTCCCCTGACTTCACCCCGATCGCCTCAAAATCAGGCTCAGCCTCCCCCGACATCGCAGTAATCTCCGCTTCCAGTGCCTCCGCCTGCGCATCCAACTTTTCAATCTTGCGCTCCAGCGCGCTCATCTTCTTGGACACCTCGCGCCATTGCTGCGGGCTCAAGGCCTTCTCGCTTGTCGACGCTTGCCCCTTCTTCCCTTCTTTCTTCCCATCTGCCTCCCCCAGATCCAGCACACCCGCCTGCGCTTCCATCCCTTCACGCTGCTGAAGGTACTGCTCAATGCCGCCGGGCAGGTTAGTCAGTTTCTCATCCCCGAACAACGCATAGGTGACATCCGCGATGCGCTCGATCAAGTACCGGTCGTGGGAAATGACCACGAGTGTTCCCGGCCAGCTATCCAGCAGGTCTTCGAGTTCCTGGAGGGTGTCGATGTCGAGGTCGTTCGTCGGCTCGTCGAGAAGCAGCACATTCGGCTCACTCATGAGCACGCGCGTGAGCTGGAGGCGACGGCGCTCGCCACCTGACAGATCCCCCACTGGCGTGCGCTGGCGCTTCGGACTGAAGCCGAGGCGTTCCGCCAGCTGGGAGGCGGACAACTCCTTCTTTCCCATCGTGATGTAGGTGGCCACATCCTCCACCGCATCGATGACGCGACGCGTGGGATCCAGGTCATCCAGCTCTTGACGCAACCATCCAATCTTGGTGGTCAATCCCTGAATCCGCTTACCGGCCGCCAACGGATAATCACCTGCCAGAGTGCGCAGCAACGTCGTCTTGCCGGAGCCATTCACCCCGACCAAACCGATGCGCTCGCCCGGTGCCAAACGCCACGTCAGATGATCCACCAGTGTGCGCTCATCTGGGGCATCAATCCGCGCATCCTCCAGCTCAATGACCACGCGGCCTTGGCGCTGTTTGGAAAACGCCATGAGTTCCACCGAGTCGCGCGGCGCCGGTACATCAGCAATCAGAGCCTCTGCCGCCTCGATGCGATACCGCGGCTTTGACGTCCGTGCCGGCGCACCGCGACGCAGCCACGCCAGCTCTTTGCGCGCCAAGTTCTGGCGTCGCTGCTCAATCGCATCCGCCTGACGGGCACGTTCCGCACGGGCAAACGTCCAATCGTTGTAGCCGCCCTCGTACACATCCACCTTGCCGTCGTGGACCTCCCACGTCAGCGTAGCTACGGTGTCCAGGAACCAGCGGTCGTGTGTGACCACGACGAGCGCAATCTTGCGCTTCATCAAATGGTCCGCCAACCACTGCACGCCTTCCACGTCAAGGTGGTTCGTGGGCTCATCCAGCACGATCAGATCCAAGTCCCGCACGAGTGCGGCAGCCAAATTCACCCGACGGCGCTCCCCACCAGAGAGCTGCCCCACCGGAGTCTCCAACCCCAGCTCAGCCACACCCGTACCCGCGAGTACTTCACGGACCTTCGCATTGGACGCCCACTCGTAAACCTCCAAGCCGAGCGGTTCCACCACGACCTGACCCACCGTCATATCCTCCGGCAGATCAAAGCGTTGCGTCACCACCGCCATACGCAAATCATTGGCGTGGGACACTCGCCCCTCATCCGGGGGTTCAATGCCAGTGAGCACTTCCAGCAGCGTTGTCTTTCCGCCACCATTGAGTCCCACGACGCCAATACGGTCGCCGGTTTGGACACCGAGGGATACTTTGTCCAGCAGGGTCTTCAGCCCCCAAGTCTTGGACACATTTTCCAGGTTGATCAGGTTCGCCATGATGCAACCAGTCTAGGCAACGCTACAACAGCGTGGCCCCGCTGGCCGACCCATGTGCAACAAAACCTTCCACGTCACCGCTACGCGTGAGTTCATCCACAACTATGTGCGCTGCCTCGCGGTCAGGGCATAGTGCCGCCACCGTCGGGCCAGAGCCTGAGACCATCGCGCGAATCGCTCCGGCCATTTCGGCATTGCGGATGAGCGCACTCAAACGTGGCTGCAGATCCAGAGCCGCTACTTCCAGGTCATTGTGCATAACAGCACCTACTTGAACCGGATCACCGGACAGCAGCGCCCTGGACAGCAAAGTGGTGTCCATCTTGGGCACGAGGGAAGCATTGTTAAAGCGCATGTCATCTAAGTGTTCAAAAACCTGACCGGTGGACAACCCCACTTTGGGGTTCAAGAAGGCAAACCAGTACTCACCGCGCCCCATCATCGGCACCAGTGCATCACCCCGATCCGTGCCCAAAGCGATCCCGCCCATGAGGGCAAACGGTACGTCCGCGCCAAGTTCCGCAGCGATGTCCTGCACCCGTTCTGCTGCCACTTCGATGCCATTCTGCGCCAGGTAGCCCACTGCAGCCTTGATTGCTGCCGCGGCATCGGCTGAACCACCGGCCATACCGCCAGCAACGGGGATGGTTTTATCCACCTCAATCCGGACTGACGGCACATCGGCTCCCTCACAGATTGCGTTCACTGCGCGCCAAGCCAGGTTCTTTGGTGTATCCAGATCCTCATCCGGCACCGACACGTGGCAGGTGGTGCGCATACTCGTCACCACACCGGAGGCAACCTTCGCACCCGGCTCCGGAATCAACGTCACTGTTTCCGGGCGATCAACGGCCATGAATACCGTGGAGAGCTCGTGGTACCCATCCGCACGTGCCTCCCCCACCCCGAGATGCAGGTTGACCTTGCCATGCGCCCGCGCAGTAACAGGTCTCACGGCGCACTCACCTCAGCCAGGCGAACAAAATCCTCTACCGCCAGCTTCTCCCCACGCAACTGCGGATCAATACCTGCTGCACGCAGTGCATCCTCAGCGGCAGCAGCCGAACCGTACACACCGGCGAGGCAGGCGCGGAGGGTTTTGCGGCGTTGTGCAAAGGCTGCGTCGATAAGCGGGAAAACCTTTTCACGCGCCGAGCGGGACCATCCCTTGTCTTTCACATCAATGTGCACGAGCCCTGATTCGATGTTCGGCGCTGGCCAGAACACATTTTTGCCGATCGTTCCCGCAGTGCGCACATCCCCATAAAAAGAAGCCTTCACGCTGGGTACGCCATAAATCTTTGAGCCAGGAGCCGCTGCGAGCCTTTGTGCAACTTCCAGCTGAACCATCACGAGCACCGTGCGGATCGAGGGGAACTCCGCCAACAAATGCAGCAGCACGGGCACCGCAACGTTGTACGGCAGGTTAGCCACCAAAGCAGTGGGTTCACGGCTGAGGTCCGCCGCCGTGATTTTCATGGCATCTGCGCCGACGACTTCAAGTTTGTGGGCGTGGGACGGGGCATGCTCGCCCACCGTCACCGCCAGGCGATCAGCCAAGCGCGGATCAATTTCCACCGCGATGACATGCTCTGCGACGTCCAGTAGCCCCAGAGTCAGGGAGCCCAGACCCGGCCCCACTTCAAGGACAGTCTCTGCATCCCCCAATTCCGCCGCGGCGACAATACGCCGCACGGTGTTGGGGTCATGAACAAAGTTTTGCCCCAATTTTTTGGTTGGAGCAACGCCCAGTTCCTCCGCCAGCGCACGAATGTCTGGCGGGTTCAGCAGGTGAGAGTCCTCGACGGTCATACCCTCGGAGACTAGCGGAGACCCAGGCGCGCCGTGCAGGCGGGCCATGCACCCCAGCCCTGGGCGGCCTGAACCTTTTGGGCAATAGCGATCTGCTGTTCACGGGTAGCCAAGTTCGCCGTCGGGGCGTACTGGCCACCGCCGTAAGCAGACCAGGTGGATGCCGCGAACTGGAGGCCACCGTAGTAACCGTTGCCAGTGTTGATAGCCCAGTTGCCGCCAGATTCACACTGCGCGATGGAATCCCATACGGAGCCACCGGCCACGGCCGGGGCTGCTGCACCGGTGTTGCCTGGGATTGCGCCGCGTGCGATCACTGCCTGGCGTGCTGGACGGGTTTCTATCTGCCCAACTTCCTCATCCGACTCCACAGCGCCGTTCACGGTGACCACGCGACGGGTGACCTTGCGCTCACCCTTCTCGCCTTCTTCGCGGACCTGCTCCTCACCCGGCGCGAGGGACTCATCATCCACGTACTTCGGCTCAGCGTCGAACTCCTCGGTAGCGGTGCGCTCCGTGACATCAACGCGGTCAATCTCCACCGTCATGTTTTCCGTCACCGGAGCGTCCAGTGCGGGGCTCACGCGGTCGTTCGAGTCCACGAGGACACCGCGCGCTGCCAGCAGATCCCCCACGGTCTTGGCGGCAGCAGAGGTGTACGTGACGTTCTCACCATCGCGGATGGCCACGATCTTCGGGGAAGTCACCTCAATTGTCATGTTGTCCGTGACGGCCTGGCCATCACCGAAGCTGTGGCTGGAACCGCCGACGATGCCCGGCAACTCACCGAGGAGATCATCCACGGTGGCAGCAGTAGTGGTGAACTCCTGCGCTTCACCGCCATCGATGGACACTGCGACTGGCTTGGCAGTGCGCACGGTCACGGTGTCACCACTCACGAGCGACTCAGACAGTGCCGGGTACACCAGATCCTTGTCGCCCACCTCAACATCGGCGGCCTTGAGAGCGCCGTCAACCTTCCCGGCGAAGGTGCTCACTTCCACGGCTTCACCGTTGACATCCACGGTGACATTTTTCTGGGCTGCTACAGCAGTAGCAGTACCACCGAAAGCAAGAGCGCCAAGAGCAGAGGAAGTGATCACAGCGCGAGTGGTTGAAGTCTTATTGATGCGGCGATGACGCGACATAAAAAGAACAGTCCTTAAGGGGGTCAGGGGAAGATTTGGGTTTAGCTTGGGGAAGCAACCTAATGTAACAATACGATAAAGGTACGCCGAAGACCAGCACATTTTCAAACCGCGGAAGCGTGTCTTAAACAATTAAGGCTCCTCTCAGCCACAGGAATCACTCCCGTTACCAGCCCCCACAGGCGTACCTATTTCACACGCCAAAAATGTGATTGAAGGTCTCCCCCACTTCCGCAGCAAGGTCCTCCACGGCCATCCCGCGCGCCTCCGCCACGACGTGTGCGGTGTGCCCAATCAATGCCGGCTCATTGCGCGCACCACGGAATGGCTCTGGGGTCATGTACGGCGCATCCGTTTCAATAAGTAGCTGCCCCGCAGGAGCCAACGCCGCTGCTTCACGCAGTTCATCATTCCGCTTGAACGTCACATTCCCAGCAAAGGACAGGACGTAGCCGCGGTCGATGGCCTCACGCGCGACGCGGATAGGCGAAGAAAAACAGTGCAGCATGACATGCTTTGGCTCCGGCGCATCCGCAAGAATCCGCATGATCTCCGCATCACCCTCGCGGTTGTGAATCATGAGGGCCTTGCCGGAATCTACAGCCAGCTGAATATGCCAGCGAAACGCCTCTTCCTGCACGTCAAGTGGCGCGGTCCGGTCCGGATCATGCTTAATCCAGTACGTATCAATGCCGGTCTCGCCGATAGCCACGCAGCGCTCATCAGCTGCCATCTGTGTCAACCGCTCGCGCGCAGCGTCGCCCAGCTCACCGGCACGAGTTGGGTGGATCGCGCATGCCGCAAAGACGCGGTCATTGAAGTGCGCAGCCTGCAGCGCCAATTCCGCCTCGTCGAGCCCGTCACCAACAGTGCAGATGCGCTCAACTCCAGCGTCCACAGCGCGCGCGACGATCGCATCCACTTCGTCCTTCGTTCGGGCGCGGGCGGAGGCGAGGTGCGTGTGCGCGTCGATAAGCCCAGCAATTCGCTCGGCCGGGACGGGAATGAGGCGAGGTTTCTTCTTCGACATGAATTCCAGCCTATCCTCGAGCACATGACATTCCACGACATCGATGCTGCAACCCGCACCCAAATCGATCGCGACCTCGCTGAAGCCGCCGTCGCCGGAATCAACGGATCCATCAATGACATCGTCGCTTCCTTCGAAGAGACTTTGAGCGACTACCTCTCCCTCGACCCCGATCTACGCCGCAGCTATTCTCGCGGCGACGTTGCACGCATGTACGGCACTGCGCTGGGCGACGCATTCATTCGTGAGCACGGTTTCGAGTGGCAATTGCTTATCGACGCCTACGGCACCGACCTCGTTGTCACCTCCCCCGACCGGGAGATGTACACCGCACCCCTCGTTGTTGTGGACACCCGCTTTGAGGATGAGGAGACCGGGAAGCTGACTACGTTTATTGAGCAGTTTTTGGGTGAATAGCTTTTAGTACGATGCTAGATTCGAACATCTTTTCGAGTTTGTTCGAATAGTCCCGGTGGTGTGTCGCAGTGATGTGAAACTATGTTCGTACGAACTTAAAACACATTCACACAACACATCCACCGGGGAACCATGACCCAACTAACTGACCGCCCACCAGAACCGCCACCACCTTCGCCAGGGCCAGCAGCGTTCTTTGCCACAGAGAACACCGACAACCTCGACGCCGTTGCCGGAATGGGCATGCGCGCAGCAATCCATGCGGTGTTCCACCACTACGCCACCACCGATGAGTTTGAAGGCTCCAAAGACCACGACACCGAACTCGCCCGCATGTGTTCCGCCACGGGCCTGTCCCTCACTGAGGTCCGCAATGCCGTCTACGCCTACCGCAGCCTCAAAGATCTCCCTATGTTGCGCGCCCTCCAAGAGGCCACACACCGCCTTGACCTCCGCCGTTTGAGGGCCATCGATCGTGCCATCAGTGTGCTCGGCGATACCCCTGACCCCGAAGTTTTCGCGGTACTGGACGCCCTCCTAGTCACGCTTTTCATCCCAACGAAGCCGAACCAGGCACTACCCGGCGCGAACACCATTACCACCCGCCTGAACAAGGCCATCGGTGACATGGATTCCTCCGTCGCCTTCGACCAAAAGAAGCGTGAGAAACGCGAACAAGGGCGCACCCTGTCGCCGGGTGGATGCGAAGTCACCTTCCACGATGGCTACTACCACGGCTGCTCGGGCATGACCATGATCGCGGATCATGCCACGGCGGCCTCCGTCAAGGCTTTCATAGGTGCGACCGCCAAAGAACTTGGCATCACTGACGATGAGGCCACGTTGCTCCTCCTCACCGGCAAGATATCCCCTGCCCCGACTGCCCGAGTCTACGGCTACGCTCCCAAGAACGCGGACGGCACCATCGATGAATCTGCCTCAGTGTTCATCCCCGGCCACGGTTTCACCACAGCCACCGGAACCGAGATGTTTCATTCTTTTGGGCCAAAACTTGTGGACATGGATGCCGCCGCCACACGTAGCGTCGCCGGCTACGTCCCACCCGCTGACATCGCAGCCTTCGTCCGCGGCCGTGACGGCACCTGCATCTACCCTGGCTGCGAACGCACTGCTTGGGAATGCCAGCTCGACCACCGCATCGCCTACGGCCTCGGCGGCACAACGACGGCGAGCAACCTGTACTGCCTGTGCCAGAAACACCACAACGTCAAAACCGATCGCAGGGCCTTCTACCTGGTAGACCCCACAACCGGCGACGTGGTGTGGCTCTTCTCCGACGGCACCTACGCGCTAGAAAACCCCACCGGCTTCATCAACAGTCAAGTCACCGAAACCACACCGCGCTGGAAACACACCATCGACGATGTGGAACGCCTCAAGCGCACCCGCTCCCGGTTCTTTGCCAAGTGCCACCGCGTGCTCGATGTTTTTGAGGAAAACTTTGACTACGAAGAATGCCTCAAATCACTATCGGCCCTTGAACGCGAATACGGGATGGAATTCCCTTTCCATCCCGTACCGTTCCCGGAAGAACCGGAGGTTGATTACTGAACTGGCGCCCACTCCGGACCAGTCTCGCCCAGTTCTGGGTCGAGCTTGGCGATGAGCGGCTGCGGCTTCTCGAGCTTGGTGCCCGGCGCCACATCGACACGGCCCCAGGTTGCCTGCTGGGTGGTGTAATCACCGGTGATCACTGGGTAGCTCTGCCCCTTCTCCGGAAGGTCCACACCAACGAGGTCCAGATCCTCATCGTCCGTGACCTCTTCCACGCGCGGGGTGGCAGCCCACACGCCATCACGGCCCAGAGTCTCATGGACCTTCTGCGCGGTGTGCGGGAGGAACGGGGTGAGCATGGCGTTGCAGTCCGAGACCACCTGCAGTGCAGTCCACAGCACGGTGGCAAGACGCTCGCGCTGGCTGTCATCCTTAGCCAGCTTCCACGGCTCCTGGTCAGCGATGTAGGCATTCGCCTCGCCGACGACGTGCATGATCTTGGTGATGGCAGCCTTGAAGTGGGCAAGTTCGAGATCCTTGCCCGCCTCAGCGAAGGTGCGCTCCGCCAAATCAAGAATGGCGCGATCAGCATCAGTGAGTGGGCCCGGAACGGGGACCTCACCGAAGTTCTTGTGCGCCATGGACACGGTGCGGTTGACCAGGTTGCCCCAGCCGTTCGCCAGCTCGTTGTTGATACGGCGGACGAACTCATCCCACGTGAAGTCCGTGTCGTTGTTCTCCGGGCCTGCGACCGCGATGAAGTAGCGCAGTGGATCTGGGCCGAACTCGGCCAGGAAATCCTTGACGTAAATGACAACGCCCTTGGAGGAGGAGAACTTCGATCCGGACATGGTGAGGAACTCGGAGGAAACAACCTCCGTGGGCAAGTTCAGGCGACCGTACTTGTGCTCTTCCCCGCCCTTGGAACCCAGTCCGGCGTAGCCCAGCAGCTCACCCGGCCAGATCTGGGAGTGGAAGGTGATGTTGTCCTTACCCATGAAGTAGAAGCCCGGGGTCTCCGGATCCTGCCAGAAGTCCTTCCACGCATCCGGGTTGCCGCTGCGTGCTGCCCATTCGATGGAGGCAGACAGGTAGCCGATGACGGCGTCGAACCAGACGTAGAGTTTCTTGCCGGGGTCATTCTCCCAGCCCTCAACTGGGACGGGAATGCCCCAGTCAATATCGCGGGTCATGGAACGCGGGCGCATGTCCTCCAACAGATTGAGGGAGAACTTGAGTACGTTCGGGCGCCAGTCTTCGCGGGCTTCGAGCCAGGTCTTCAACGCGTCGTGAAGCGCAGGAAGGTCGAGCATGAAGTGCTCGGTCTCCACAAACTCGGGGGTTTCGCCGTTGATCTTGGACACCGGGTTGATCAGGTCCACTGGGTCAAGCTGGTTACCGCAGTTGTCGCACTGGTCGCCGCGGGCGTCGGTGGCACCACACAGCGGACAGGTGCCCTCGATGTAGCGATCCGGCAAGGTGCGGCCGGTGGACGGGGAGATTGCACCCTTGGTGGTCTCCTTGATCATGTAGCCGTTGGCGTACAGGCCCTTGAACAGCTCCTGCACCACCGCGTAGTGGTTACGAGTAGTGGTGCGGGTGAATAGGTCGTAGGACAGGCCCAAGCCAGCGAGGTCCTCGACGATCTGGCGGTTATAACGATCCGCCAGCTCCTTGACGGTCACGCCCTCCTTGTCCGCCTGGACGAGCAGCGGGGTGCCGTGCTCGTCGGTGCCGGAGACCATGAGCACGTTGTTGCCCACCATGCGCTGGTAGCGGGCGAGGACGTCGGATGGGACACCGAAACCGGCCACGTGACCGATGTGGCGTGGGCCGTTAGCGTACGGCCATGCCACGCAGACGAGAACGTTTTTTTGCATGGTTCTACCTTACGTCCACGCCCTCGGGATTGACGTTTACCCCCGCTTGTCCAGTGCAGCGTCATACAGGTCGCCGACCTTTACTCCGGCTGATTTGGCCACTTCCTTCACAGCGTCTTTCAATCGCATCCCGGAATCAACCTTGGCTAGGACTGCCTCTACAAGGTCTTCTTCATCGGCGGGAACCGGGGTGGAGTCCGCGCCATCGATGACAACGGTGATCTCCCCGCGCAGGCCATCGGCGGCCCACTCCGCGAGTTCAGCCAGGCTGCCACGGCGCACTTCTTCATAGGTTTTGGTTAACTCACGGCACACTGCTACTCGGCGTTCCGCGCCCAACACCTCAGCCGCGTGCGCCAAGGTCACGCCAATGCGGTGGGGGGACTCAAAGAAGCAGATCGCGCGCTTCTCCCCTTTCAGGGATTCCAGCCAGGTGGTACGAGCACCGGATTTGCGGGGCGCAAAGCCATCGAAGATGAAGCGTCCAACCCCCAAGCCAGACAGAGCCAGAGCAGTTGTCACCGCGGAAGGGCCCGGCAAACACGTCACGCGAACGCCCGCATCATGCGCGGCGGACACGATCGAGTGACCAGGGTCAGATACAAGTGGCATGCCCGCGTCGGAGATGACCAGGACAAGGCCGGAGCGGGCGACGCGGATAAGTTCCTGAGCTCGCTGTTCCTCATTGTGATCAAAATTGGAAACGACCTTGCCACGAATCTCCGCACCGAGCGCTGCGGCGAGTGCGCGGGCCCGGCGCGTGTCCTCGGCAGCGATGACGTCGGCACGCTCAAGTGCCTCCACGAGACGCGGTGACGCATCACGGATATTGCCCAGCGGAGTGGCGGCCACAACAATGCCCGTGGCAACAAGCGAATCATCCATGGCAACAAGCTTAAGGGTGGACAGTAAGATCACCAGCGTGAGTTCTGCTGTGAAGACCCCCGCGCCCACCGCCCCCGTCACTGCGCCGTGGACGCGCCGGGACACGATCACCACCGTCGTGATTGGTGCGATCGCGCTGTTCACACGATTTGTGGGCCTGACCATGGCCGATTCCAAGGGCACCCCTGTCTTCGACGAGAAGCACTACGCGCCACAAGCCTGGGACATCAAGCTATCCTGGTTCAACCCGGTTCTGGGCGGTATTGAATCCAACCCTGGCTACGGCTTGGTTGTGCACCCGCCGTTGGGCAAGCAGTTGGCGGCTATCGGTGAGGCAATTTTCGGCTACACCCCGCTGGGATGGCGAGTTATCGCTGCACTCTTCGGCGCGGCAGTCGTGGTGTTCACCATGTTGCTCGCCCGTCGCCTGTCACAATCCTGGCTGGTTGGTTTGTTCGCGGGCATCCTCGCGCTTGTGGACGGCGTCTTGCTGGTCATCGGCCGCTTCGGCATGCTCGACGTGTTCATCCTCTTGCCTATCGTCATGGCGGCGTGGACCCTGGCGGGTGACATGCGGCAAGTCCACCAGCGTCTGCATGACGCATACGTAAGCGGACGTCTTGCCGAATCTGGGCCCTTCGGCCCCCGCCTGGGCTTCCGCTGGTGGCGTTTTGCCACGGGCGTGCTGCTGGGCTTGGCGCTGTCCGTGAAGTGGTCCGGCCTGTACTACATCGCGTTCTTTGGTTTGCTGTCCTCTTTCTACGACCTGTGGCTGCGCCGCCGCTACGGGGTGGCCAAACCAGTGGCGGGCACGCTGCTGCGGGATGTCCCTTCGGCACTCGCCTCCATCGTGCTCATCCCGGCTGTGCTGTATGTCTGGTCCTGGCGCGCATGGTTCGCGTCAGAGACCTCCGTATATAGGCACTCGCTTTCCGACGGCACCATCGAAGGCTCCGACTGGTCCTGGCTCACCCAACTGCCGGAGCCGGTCGCCGGTTGGTTCTACTACCACTTCTCGGTCCTGCGCTTCCACTCCGAACTGACCAGCTCCGGCGGCCACTCCCACCCGTGGGATTCCAAGCCGTGGTCCTGGCTCGTGGCCTCTCGACCGATCCTTTATTACTCCTCCACCGGCATCGAGTGCGCCGGCGGCCAGGAATGTCGCCGGATGATCTACCTCTTTGGCACACCGGCTATCTGGTGGCTCACCGTGCCCATCCTGTTGTGGGCAATCTGGGTGTGGATCTCCCGCGGTGACCGTCGCGTCATCCTGCCCCTCATTGGTTTCGCCGCCGGCTTCTTGCCGTGGCTGGCTGCGTTTGACCGTCAGATGTACTTCTTCTACGCCGCTCCACTGGTGCCTTTCACCATCGTGCTCATCGCGCTGGCACTGGGGAATCTCTCCCAACGTGGCAAGCCACTGCCACAGTTACGGAAGCTCGCCGGCTACGCCATGACGTCGGGGCAACTCGCAGTGGTGAGTTACCTCGCCGTGGCCGTGGGCATGTTCCTGTACTTCTCCCCGATCCTCTACGGTTTTGTCATCCCAGACAGCTACTACTCGCAGATCATGTGGCTGCCCAGCTGGAAGTAGCTGGAAGTAATTACTGCGGCTGCGCACTAAGCGTGCGTAACGGGTTGGAGGGCCCGCGATCCGCAACCCACATGAACACGAGGGCAGCGCAGGTGAACAAGAGCATGCCCAGATGCAACCACTGTGCGGGAGCTGCGCCCGAAACAGCATCCAACACTGCAAAGCCCACAGTGAAACCAAACATGGCTCCCACGATGAGCAGAACACCCGGGATCTGATTGGGCTTCCACGCCACCAATAGGAGTGCTGCCGCGATGCCAATGCGAACGGCAGCTGCACCGATGAGCAGGCTAGCCACATCCGGATCTATTTCCGCTGCGCCAGACCCAACGACGAGTTGGCCCGCCCATACGATGTACAAAACGGCCAAGATAGCGAGAATCACGCGGCCAATGCTCAACCCCAGAAGGCGACGCGAGGCCAATTTGTGGAATTCTGTTTCCACTCCGGCATAGATCACGTCGGAGAGGTCCTCCGGCGGCGCCATTGACCCATCAGCTTCGACGAAGCTCAGGGAACGAGACAACGCCAAGGAGCGCTCCCAGAAGGAAGAACACTCAGGGCAATGGTCCAGGTGTGCATCGATGACGGTGTTGTCTAGGCCGGTGTCTTCGCCGTCGATACGCGCTGAGAGCGCGGCTTGTACTTCTGCGTGACTAATCATCAATCAGCACCTTGTCCAAGCTCGCGCGGCCCGCCCCGAACACGACGATGAGAAGTAGGAGCAGCGCGAGCACCAGTGGGTATTCCACGCCACCTTTCTCAGCGAAGAACCCCGCGTCCATGTGCACGAAGTACCCGCCAGCCGCCACGAGCAACGCCAAGACCATGGCCACGATGGTGGTGAGCAGCCCAATAATCAGCAGTGCCCCACCGACGAGTTCCAGGGATCCAGCAGTGTATGCCGCCAGTTTCGGTTGAGGCACTCCCGCTTGCGTGAATTTCTCCGCAGTACGTGTCATCCCGTCGCCCACCCAATGTTGATACCCCCGCGCAATGAAAATTACACCCAGGGCAAAACGTGCGATGAGCAGCGCAGCATCGCGCACAGCGGGGGTATTCATAAAAACTAGCCTACAACGTGGAACCGAATGGGCCCCCACAGCAGTCTAAGTAAGTATGACACTTTCTTACTTTGACCAAGACACCGTACAAGACACCAAACAACAGTCCCTCACCCGACAGATCACCCCACTGGTTCAGGAATACTTCGATACAGAATGGGGCAACCCAATTACGACGGAAAAGGAGATGTTTGAGCTCCTCGGCCTCGAAGTTTTCGTCGTGGGTTTGAGCTGGGATTTGATTTTGCGTAAACGTGAAGCGCTGCGTCGCGCAATTTTCAGCCACAGCATCGAGACCATCGCCGGGTGGGGTGAGGCGGAGGTTGAAGCATTGCTTATCGACGCCTCGGTGATCCGCAACCGCCGCAAAATCAACGCCGTGATCACCAATGCCCGTGCTGCGCTGACGCTGCGGGAAGAAGGGACAGACCTGGCGGAATTTTTATGGTCCTTTGATCCCATGCCCCGATCAGTGGAGGACACCAAACAGTTGGTGGCAGCACTGAAGGAGCGGGGCTTCACCATGCTGGGGCCAGTGACAGTGTTTGCGTTGTTGCAATGCACCGGCATCGTGCCAGCGGCTACTTCTTAGTTACTTTTTAGCGGTCACCCACACGTCGATTTCGGCGGTGATGGGTTCGACCCCTGCATCGTCAACAAGCTGGCAGTCGATGGTGACCAGCTGGCCGCCGGTCTCACGAGTAATGGTGGAAAAGTCCGGGAAGTCTGCGGTTGCAGTGACGGTCAGACCGCCGGTGGACTTCTTCGGGTAATCCGCACGCATGCCACGCGGGATCCAACGGTGCGTGTCCGGAACGGTGACCTCACACAGCAGGCCCATGGCTGCTTCCGCGCCGTTCAAACCGGCAATGACGTGGAAGGTGCCAATGTGGTTCTGCACACCCCACCACTTGCCCAGACGCACAACGCAACGGCCGGGAACAGCTTCCTTCACGCGTGGCATGACAGTGCGAAAGTACGGGGCCTTCACCATATACAAAGCGGAAAACAGTCCCCGCTTGATGGGGGTATCGCTGAACTTCTTCCACAGAAGGGCGGTTGGGCCCGGGTCGTTGTTGGTCGCGGTTGGCTCAACGCTTGGGGTCGTATCGGTTTGAGTCATACCCCGTGATGTTACTGGCTTAAGCGCTCTCGCGGACGCGATCGGGGCCGTGGACATCAAAGTCATCGCCAGAGAACTCCGGCAGGTTGGCAAAGTCCACGCTCTCATCATCCAGTTCCACGATCACAGCACCGGGGCGACGCATGTGGGCGGGCAGCGGTGCATCCTCATCCGAGGACACGACGCCCAGGCGGGCACGACGCAGCTGGCGCAGACGACGCTCACGCAGAGCACGCTCCTGGTTGACCAAGCTGCGCACGGCAGCCATGTACCAGACCAGCAGGGCACCGACAGCGAGCGGAGCCAACCATGCCCAACCACCGCTGATCAGTGCGTAGATGAAGGCAACACCAGTGATGGTGACCAGGCCGAGCATGGTCCTCTCACGGCGGCGCAGGCGCTCCGCACGGGCACGTTTCTCCGCCTCCGGAGTCCAACCACCACGCCCACGGCTAGCGCGGGCAAGGGTTGCCTCGTCGAGGTCTTCGACCAAATCTTCGGCGGAGTCTTCAGTGGTGTCTTCTGCGGTGTCCTCTGCAGTTTCTTCATTGGTGTCTTCAGAAACATCCTCAGCTTCTGGGATGTTCACCACGGTGGTGTAGCCGAAGTCCTCAGGGGCGAGGTAGGAATCGTCGTAGTCATACTCGGCGTCGAGCTCGGCGGATTCTTCTTCATCGGAGTCAAGGAGAGCTTCCGCGGTGTCTTGCGCGTCGAGTTCAGCCTCTGCCTCGAGCTCAGCTTCTTCTGCCTGGATCTCTTCTGCGACCTCTTCTGCATCGACAACGTTGGAGCGGGTGAAGAGTTTCTTCCAGGCGGGGGTGGCCGGGGAGTCGTCGATAAGCACTGCTTCTGTGCTTTCCTCTTCGGGGACGACAACCTCGTAGTCATCTTCCTCGTCATGGCGGTGAATGTCGGCGGCCGTCACACGCGGACGACGACGAGTTTGCAGCGCGGCGGTGCCACCTTCATGCAGGACACGGGTCTCATCAAAGCCCTCACCACTACGGCGGATGGGCTTGGAATCCCCCAAGACCATCGGGGCGAGAACAATCGCCCACACAACCACAATGAGAACAATGATCAGGCTGAGGCTGCCTGACATGGGCCCACGACCTTTCCTTTACGGCGAAAATTACTAGATCGACACTAACGAGCCACCGGCTAAAGTTGACCGCCCCACGCCGAGGCACACGCCAGTTTTTCTTAGATCCACAACCTGCCCTCCGCCGCGAGGCGTTCCACTGCGGAACCAGGCAGATCATCAATGTTCTGAGCCACGAAATGGTGGTCGCGCCAACGACCATCAATGTGAAGGTTTTCCTTGAGGTATCCCTCCTCACGGAAGCCGACGTTGGCCAGGACTTTCCCGGAGGCGGGATTATCCGGCAGGTATGTGGCCGTGACGCGGTGCATGCCCACGCGCGCAAAGGCATGGTCTACGCCTAATGCGCAGGCGACAGTGGCAATACCGCGGCCGGTGAAGCGGGAATACACCCAGTACCCAATCCAGCACTCCCCCACGGCACCATGCTGAATGTTGCCCAAAGTGACCTGACCGATGAAATGGCCGTCATACTCAATAGCCAAGGGCACGACCATTCCGTCATTGGCACAGCGGCGCAAATTCGACCACGTGGACCGCCAGGCTTCCGGGGAATGCGCATCGCGCCAAGTGCCCGGCACGGTGGGTTCCACAGGACGCAACAACGCCTCATCGGCGATGCGCATGCGGGACCAATTCGCACCATCGGAACGTTTCAAAGGGCGCAAACGTACGGGTTTGTCGCCACGAACAAACACTGTTGGGGTTGCCATCGGCCACCCCGGGTGGGCATAACTGCGCGCCCAACCGATGAGGTTCAGCATATTTATGCCCGCTGCTGTAAGAACATCACGTCGACGACATCGCCGGGACGCACTTCCACCACATCCGTGGGAATCCGGATCATCGCATTCGCCTCAGCCAGACCAGCCAGCAAGTGCGCCGGACCGCCAGAAACGCCACCGATGCTGTCAACGAGGTAATCCCTGGTTTGCACATCGCGCATGAGGCGGGCGCGAACAAAACCAAGACGGCCAGGAATCGACTCAATGCGGTTCATGGAACGCGCCTTCACAACACGACGGTTGAGCACGCGCTTGCCTAGCGACGATCGGATGGCCGGCCGAATGAGCGCCTCAAACACCACGAGGGCACTCACAGCATTCGACGGCAACAGGAAGGTAGGAATGCGGTCCTCCCCCACCAGACCGAAGCCCTGGGCAGAACCGGGGTGCATAGCCACGCGAGTGGTATCTATATCGCCGAGCTCACTCAACGCATCCTGGATCGCCCGGGCACTCGAACCACCAACGGCGCCGGTGATGACGAGGAACTCGCTCTTCTGCGCATGGACAGCAATCTGCTCCTTGAGGCGGCGGGGCTCAGCGTTGATGATGCCCACGCGGGTGACATCCGCGCCCGCATCCTTCGCAGCGGCCGCCACGGCGTAGGAGCCGACATCAAAGACTTGGCCCAGTCCCGGATCCCTATCAATATCCACCAATTCCAGGCCATACGACATGACGGTCACGCGGGGACGCGGGTACACCAACACTTTGTCGCGACCGGCGGCGGCGAGCAGGCCAATCTGCGCCGGGCCGAGGACAGCGCCGGCGCGCACCGCAATATCACCTGGTTGAATGTCATCGCCTTCACGGCGGATGAAGTCCCCGGAGCGCACGGGGCGGTGCGGGGTCACGCGGCGCCGGCCACGATCAGACCACTCAAGGGGCAAAACAGCATCCGCCAAAGTGGGCAGCGGCGCGCCTGTAGCCACGCGCACGGCCTGGCGGGGCTGGAGGCGCAAGGGTTTTTGGCTCCCCGCAGCCACTTCGCCCACAACGGGCAAAGATGTGTCGGGCTCAACGTGGGGCTTTTCTTCCTCCTCATGTGGCGTGCGGTTGCCCAGCGACTGCGCGCCACCCACGTCGACCGCGCGCACCGCATAACCATCGACGGCGGCCTGCGCGAAGCCAGGCAGCGACCGTGTCGCCTGAACTTCCTCAGCACACATGAGGCCCAACGCGTCAGTAATACCAATGCGGATCGGCGCAGGCGTCATCGTGGCATCGACAATGATGTCCAATTGCTCTTCAACGCTGCGCATCCCGTCACCCTTCTGCCGGCCGCTGAAACCTTTTCAACTACTCGTGAACTTAGTCGGTGCCCGCCAGGTGCGGGTTCTCCGACTCGAAATCCTGCAAGATCTGCTTGATGGACTTGTACAGGGCCGGACCGTATTTCTCGTGGCGCAAACCAAAATCAACATTTGCGGGAATGTAGCCAGCCGGATTACCCAGGTCGTGGCGCTTACCGTCATGCACCACCACGTGTACCGGATGCCCTTCGCTGATCATGAGTTCGATCGCGTCGGTAAGCTGCAGCTCCCCTCCTTTACCGGGCGTGATGCGACGCAAAGCATCAAAAATGCCTCGATCCAGCAAGTAGCGTCCGGTGGCAACGAACGTGGACGGCGCCTCTTCTGGCTCCGGTTTTTCCACCATGCCCACCACGCGCTTCACTTTCTCTGGATCCACGCCGTCTGTGGCATCCACCTCGCGGACGTCAAAGACGCCGTAGTTGAACACCTCCTCCGGACTGACCACGAAAGCGCACAGCACCGAGCCACCGAGCTTGGCGCGCACGTCCACCATCTTCTCCATGACACCGGTGGGCAAAACCAGATCATCCGGCAGCATGACAGCCACCGCATCCTCATCATCATCAAGGATCGCCTCAGCGCAGCCGACTGCATGCCCAAGGCCGAGCGGTTCTTCTTGCACAACGGCCTGCGCCTCAATGATCTCCGCCGCGCGAGCAACCTTTCGCGCTTGCTCATCCTTTCCGCGAGCAAGCAAGGTCTCTTTCAGGTGATCAAAATTGCCAAAATGCTCCATGACCTCGCCTTTACCCGGCGCGGTGACAACAGCGAGGCGTTGCGCGCCAAGCTGAGCGGCTTCTTCCGCGATGAGCTCAATACCGGGGGTGTCCACCACCGGTAGCAACTCCTTCGGCACCGTCTTTGTGGCGGGCAAGAACCGAGTACCCATGCCAGCTGCGGGAACAACGACGGTTTTCACGCCCACCTGGGGGGCCGAGGAGGAATTGCGCATAAATGGTTAGTCTACCGGTGTACGGCCACTAAACCTGGTAGCCGCTGCGCGTGTAAAGAAAGGGATGTCATGGAATCAAAGTCTGCGGTGCGCGCCGCTACGCGTGCCGCGCGTGAAGCGCTTGAGCAAAAGATGCTTATCGACGCCTCCCTGGTCACCCACCTTCTCTCCCATCTGCGCACGCTCTCCCCTCGCCGGGTGGCTGCCTACTCACCAATGCCCACTGAGCCGGGTGGTGCCGTTCTCCTTCCCGCGTTGGCAGAGGAAGGTTTTGAGGTTTTGCTACCGGTCACTCTCGCTGGAGGTGAGCTCCACTGGGCGGTGTACACGCCGGGTGAGTTGACCCCCGGGGAGTTTTATGACATTGCTGAGCCCGCTGGCCCACGCCTGCCCTCCAGTGTGTTGAGCACGTGCGATGTGATCATCCTTCCTGCTTTGGGCGTGGACCGAACGGGGGTGCGTTTGGGGCAAGGTGCCGGCTACTACGATCGCGCGCTCCTCTACGCTCCCAACCAGCCACGCATCGCGTTGGTTTACGACGATGAGGTGCACGAATCTTTGCCCTCCGACCCCCACGATCAGCCGGTGCACACGGCGGTCACACCTTCAGGAGTGCTGGCTTTCCGGCCGTACTAAAAAGCGCCGTAATAAAAAACTTTGGGGCGTTAGGGAACCAAACTGGGTGCTGAAGCAGTCAAAGAGAGTATGGCAGTTTCTAACTTTTCTTCATCCTTCTCCGTTCTTTCCACTCCCGGCTACCGGAGGTCCCTGCTTCTGCGACGCGTCATGGCCATCCTGCTTGTTGTCTGTGCTGCTCTTCTTGCCTTAAGTGGGCGAGCAACCAGAGACCCCCAGGTGGTTGTATTCGCCCGAGACGTCGGACCCGGTGATGTGCTTGACGCCGATGATGTGGAGCTGCGTTCCCTGCCCAGGCAGTTTGTCCCCGATAATGCGCTGGCGGACCGAACGAAAGCTGAAGGGCAGGTGATTGCTGCGGCGGCTTCTGCTGGTGAGGTACTCACCACGACGCGCATCACGGGCCCTGACCTTGTGAGCTCCGTGGCCCAAGCACGTGGGGAAAATCCCAGCGCTTTCACCCTCGTGCCCGTGAAACTTGCTGAACCCGACATCGTGCCCATGCTGCACCACGGTGATGAAGTGTCCGTGGTCACAACAGCAGATGCTGCGGCTGATGTGACGGCGCGGACTATTGCCACGGGCGGCACTGTCATCACCGCGGGCAGCGGTGAGGCACAGACCGGTGTACTGCTGCTTTTGCGAAATGAAGACGCGGAGAACGTTGCCGCATCTTCCCTGACTTTGCCACTAACAGTGGTGCTTACCGGCGGGCGTCACCGCGGTTAGTCACCGCCAATCGCAGCCCTCACCTAGCTTTGTCGCCCACAATGTAGTAATTTCTTTCGCCGTTGGGGGGAACAATATTCCCACCTATTTTTTACCTACCAATTTCTCAAGGAGAGAGAATGCTTAAGGGCTTTAAAGATTTCATCATGCGTGGCAACGTCATCGACCTGGCAGTCGGTGTTGTGATCGGTGCTGCTTTCACCGCGATCGTGACCTCGTTCTCCGACAACATCATCAACCCGCTGATCGCTTCCATCGGCGGTGCAGACTTCTCTGGTCTGGGCATCCACATCATCAGCGGCAATGACGCCACCTTCGTTGACTTCGGTGCCCTCATCACCGCTGTGATCAACTTCCTGCTCATCGCTGCCGTTGTCTACTTCATCATCGTTGCTCCGATGAACAAGCTGGATGAGGCTCAGAAGCATCGCAAGGGCATCAGCGAGGATGCTCCGGCTCCGACCGAGCAGGAGCTGCTCGGCGAGATCCGCGACCTGCTGGCTGAGCAGAATGGTCCCCGCCAGCTCTAGTCCCTGACAAACGGGAATAGTTTTACGGGCCGCTCCATAAGTAGAGCGGCCCGTTTTTCGTCCCCATTTCTGGTGCTTCCCCGGCAGCACATGAAATTCTGGAAGAATCATTACGCACGAATAATTCACACATAGTTATGTAGGAAGGACTTCCCCCACATGATTCGTACCGCCATCATCGGCTACGGCAACCTGGGTCGCAGTGTTGAACAAGTTATTGCTGCGCAGCCCGATATGGAACTCGTCGGTGTGTTCTCACGCCGTGACTCGCTGGATACGGAGGCCCGTGTGTTGCCGGCGGGGGACGTCGAAAAGCACAAAGATGAAGTCGACGTGCTCTTCGTATGCCTGGGCAGTGCCACCGATGTGCCGGAACAAGGTCCTGAGTTGGCCAAACATTTCACCACCGTGGATACCTACGACAACCACCACGAGATCCCCGCATACCGCACGGCGATGGATAAGTCTGCGCGTGAGGGCGACAACATCGCGATGATTTCTACCGGCTGGGATCCGGGCCTGTTTTCCTTGAACCGTGTGCTTGGTGGCGCGGTCCTGCCGGGTGCTGATCAGATGACGTTCTGGGGCCCCGGCTTATCGCAGGGACATTCTGATGCTGTGCGTCGCGTACCAGGCGTGCTCAAGGGCGTGCAGTACACCAAACCAAACCCTGAAGCGATTGAAGCCGTCAAGCGCGGTGAGGGCGCGGATCTGAAGGGCAACGAGTGCCACCTGCGCCACTGCTTCGTGGTGGCAGAGGAAACGGGCGATGCTGCAGCTGATGAGAAGCTGAAGGACCAGATCCGCGAGACCATCGTGACCATGCCGGGCTACTTCGCGCCCTACGAGACGATCGTGGAGTTCATCACGGAAGCCGAGTTTGAGCGTGACCACCAAGGCATGCCGCACGGTGGCCAGGTGATTACGCGTGGCCAGTCTGGCACTTCCGGCCACGTGATTGAGTTCGGCTTGGAGCTGGAGCGCAACCCTGATTTCACCGCTGCGGTGCAGGTTGCGTACGGGCGCGCCGCATGGCGCATGAAGCAGGCTGGCCAGACTGGTGCCCGCACAGTCTTCGAGGTGGCGCCGTATTTGCTGTCAGCAGAACCGTTGGATGATCTGGTAGCGCAGAAACTCTAATCCCCGTAATGCGGGGGACGCTCCTCGCGATAGCGGGCAACGTCATCCAGTTCAGCTAGTTCTGGCGGGACGTCCTCGTCCAACTGGACCACACGGGCGCCATCCCAATCAGCGGACTGCTCAACCTGGTGAGGGTTGGGGCGGTCCGCTGTTCTGTCGTAATCAACAGCGCTAGACAGTCGCTGTGCGCGGCGCCGCTTCTTCATAGGCCTCGGTCTCCTCTACTGCACGCTGTATTTGCGTAGCTCTTCGATGAGATGGGCAACCAGAGGCGCAATGGTCAACAATCCATCACGGATCGCGGCGCGGGATGGCGCCAGGTTCACAATCACCGTGGAACCGGATACACCGCAAATACCGCGGGATGTGCACGCATCCACAGCACCACACGCCTGGCCGGAGGAACGCACAGCCTGCGCAACACCCGGAACCATCTGGTCAATGACAGCGCGGGTAGCCTCCGGCACCTTGTCACGCGGGCCCACGCCAGTGCCGCCGACGGTGACAACAAGGTCCACGCCACCCACCACAGCAGTCTCAATGACCTTGCGGATCTCAGACTTCTTCGACTTCACGCTAACCACGCCGTCGACTTTGAAACCAATTTCCTGCAGGAGCTCGTAGACCAGGCGATCCGACCCCTCATCAATAGCCCCACCCTGCTTGTGGTCGCTCACGAGCACCGCAATCGCACATGGCTGCGCTGGCACCTGCTCCTCTGCCTCCGCAGCAAGGAGGACTTCCTCATCGGGCTCACGGATGTCCAGCGAGTCGAGTGTGTTTGACATGGCGGGCTCCTCGTCGTGGGTGTATTTCAGTGGACACTGATACACGTTTATTAGTTCTGATAGAGAAATCTACTCTGAACTTAGGGTCACATCTACCGTTCTGGTCTCTTCAGATCCAGCAGAACGAACAACCAACGTGACGGTCTCCCCAAAATCGTGCGAGCGCGTTGCAGCAACGAGCGCATCAGAGGACTCAATCGGACGATCATTGATGCGGATGACCACGTCCCCTTCCTTGAGTCCTGCCTGTTCAGCGGGACTGCCCGGCTGAACCGCGCTAATCAAAGCACCATCGGAGACATGGCGGATATCCACCTGGACGCCCATCAACGGCTGGCGAGCCTGCCCTTCGTTGATCAGCTGGTCCGCGACTCGGCGCGCAAAGTTCGAGGGAATAGCAAAACCCAGACCAATAGAGCCACCCTCACCTGAGCTCTGAGAGAGCGAGGCGATCACAGAGTTCATACCAATGAGGTGGCCATTCATATCCACCAAGGGGCCGCCAGAGTTACCGGGGTTGATGGCTGCGTCTGTTTGAATGCCGTCCATGAGCGAGCTCTCTCCCCCGCCTTGGGCCGCGCGGACGGGTCGGTTAAGTGCGGAGACAATGCCCGTGGTCACTGTTGCGGACAAGCCCAGGGGTGAGCCAACTGCCACGACGGACTGGCCCACCGCGAGAGAATCCGAATCACCGAATTGGATGACGGGCAGACCATTAACGCCCTCAATCTGAATCACGGCCACATCCGTGTTCACGTCCGAAGCAACGAAGGACGCTGGGTGCTTCGTCCCATCATTCAACGTGACCACGAGCTCTGCTTGGCCGTCACCGGCTTCCGCTACCACGTGATGGTTGGTCAGCACCTTGCCATCGGAGGAGATGATGGAACCAGAGCCTTCAGACATCACGCGCGAGCCACTAATCAGCTCAATGGACACCACCGCGGGCAACACCGCAGCCGCGACCTGTTCAACAGAGCCGTCCGGAGCTGGTTCCTTACGGGTAATCACGGGAGCTTCCAACGCATTTTCTTCATTGCTGACACCAATGGTGGTGTTCTGCTCATTGCCGGTACCTGCCACCATTCCCGCGGTGTATCCGGCTGCTGCGCCACCCACCAGCGATGTAGCCAAGGCGAGTGCCACAGCTGCTCCGGCGCCGAGGCCCTTCTTCTGCTGTGGCGGGGTTGGGGGAACGTACGGCTGTGGTGGAGCACCATATGGCTGGTTGTAGCCGTAATAGTCAGGTGAAGTCATGGTGGGTTATTGTCCTCCGCCTTGCTGTGTCATCTCTTGTTCACATTCACGGCTAAGCGTAGTGCTTGCTGGACACTTACTGTGAGGGTTTATCCGTTGGTCGGCTGCCCGGGAAAATGATGCGGATGCGGGTTCCGCCATCATCGGATTCATCGACAGAAATGGATGCACCATGGCGTTCCAACACCTGTCGCGTGATGGCAAGGCCCAAGCCAGAACCGGGCATGGCGCGCGATTCCGCTGCGCGGTAGAAACGCTCAAATACCTTCTCACGCTCTTCGGGTGGGATGCCCGGCCCCGAGTCATCAATAATCAGCACAGCACGGCGCTTTGCCGCGCGTAAGCTCACGCGCACAACCCCACCTGGTGGCGACCACTTTGCGGCATTATCCAGCAAGTTCACTGGTGCGCGCGAAAGGGCCGGCACATCGGCATTGATCACCCAGGGGTCAAGACGTACACGGAACTCAATGTCCGGGCGACGGCGTTTCACGCGCTCAATCGAATCCGCAATGATCTCATCCAAGCGCGCTGGCTGGAGCTCCTGCTGTGGTGCACCTTCGCGGGCAAGATCCACCAGATCCCCAATGAGGGTGGACATTTCCTGCATCTGCGCCATCACATCGTTTTCCAGATCCGCCAAATCTTCCGGCGACATCGTGCCCACCTGGCCACTGCGGTGCAGCATCATGAGCAACTCAATGTTGGTGCGCATCGACGTCAGCGGTGTGCGCAGCTCATGGCCAGCATCAGCGACGAGCTGAGATTGACGCACGCGCGAATCATTCAGCGTTTCCATCATCTCGTTGAGTGATTCAGTCAGGCGCCCATACTCGTCCTTACCAATCACCTCAATGGGTTCGATCTCTTCTGTCGACACAACACTGTCGATGGAGCGACGCAGGCGCTCCAACGGGCGAACTGTCACACGCGCGATGAGCAGTCCCGTCAAGGTGGCCACGAATGTGCCCAAGCCCACGATGCCCATCAAGGTGGCCATGAGCCTGTCTTCCATCAAAGACAGAGTGCGCGAACTACGGCCCAGGGCCACCGTCGCTTCCTCCGAGCGCAGGACAGACACCCACTCCCCCGTGTACTCCAGGTGCGACCAATCGGGTTTCTGGCCCCGTCCTGCCATCCTGTCAATCGGCAGCGCATCACCAATGAAAGGTTCACGCAGCCCCGGCGAGACCGCCACGAGGTAGCCTGGATTATCCATGCGGAAATGCGTGACCAGTTCCTCAATGCGCTGGTCGCGGGCATCAATTTCCGGTGCCTCTGCTTCGTCGATGATGTCACGCGCCTGCCGCATGAGTGCGACCGTGCGCGCGTCCAACTCAAGAAGCTCGTTCTGCTTGATCGTGCCGGACACCGCGAAGAAAGACAGCAGGGCGGTCAGCCCCACCGCGAATGCCACACCGGCCGCTGCGAATGCCGCCACGCGCGCGCGTAACGACGACTTCGGTGGCTCATCCACCCACCCACCATCAGGCGCGCTGTACCCACTCAGCGCCCTTAAGATCACGGAGCAGTCTCCCGCAACACGTAACCCACACCACGCACGGTGTGAATGAGGCGAATTTCACCGCCTGCCTCAGTCTTGCGGCGCAGGTAGCCGATGTACACCTCGAGCGCGTTACCGGAGGATGGGAAATCATGGCCCCAGACTTCCTCCAGAATCCGCTGACGTGTCAGAACTTGGCGCGGGTTCTGCATGAGCAGCTGCAGCAGTGCGAACTCGGTGCGTGTCAGGGAAATGTGGCGGTCGCCCCGACGAACATCACGGGTAGCCACATCGAGGTACAGGTCCTCGAACTGCAGATCCGTGGTGGCGCTGCCCGTCTGCGCAATCGCATCAGCCCGTGCGCGACGCAGCAATGAGCGAACGCGGGCAAGCAGTTCCTCTAGCGCAAACGGCTTAGGCAGGTAATCATCCGCTCCCGCATCCAGGCCAGCCACACGGTCCGAAACACCATCGCGCGCCGTGAGCATCAGAATCGGGCGGTCATACCCAGAGGAACGAAGTTCCCGGCACACCCCCAGGCCATCCAGCTTGGGCATCATGACATCAAGAATTGTCAGGTCAGGCCGCTCCTGGTTAATCACAGCAAGAGCTTCTTCCCCATCGCGTGCCTGAACTACGTCATACCCATTGAATTGCAAAGAGCGACGCAGGGACTCACGCACCGCCTGCTCATCATCGACGACCAGAATTTTCATGCACCCATTATGACCATAAGAGTAAAGTCGCCGTACCTTGGTGCCCCCTAAAATGTGAAAAACATAAAAATAGCCACCGGAAAACTCCGGTGGCTTTACACGCGTGGCGTGATTTTTAGAACTGCTCGACGTCGATCAGACCAGCCTGAGCTGCCTTGACCAGGCGACGCGGGATGCGCACGGTCTGGCCGTCGATCTTCACTTCCTGCAGTGCGGCATTGTCTGCCTTCCACTGGGAACGACGGTGGTGCGTGTTCGAGCGGGATTTACGGAACTTTGGGGTTGCCATGGTGTTTCTCCTCCTTCGACCGGATCAGTAGGCGGTTTAGCTGTCGGACTTCTTCTTGCGGCGGGCCATCCCACCGAAGCGGCGGTTGAACTTCTCAACACGGCCGGCGGTGTCCATAACACGCTGAGCGCCGGTCCAGAAGGGGTGAGACTCGCTGGTCACGTCAACGACGATGAGCGGGTACTCATTGCCGTCTTCCCACTGGGCAGTACGGCCGGAGGTTGCGGTAGAACGAGTCAGGAACTGGTGGCCAGTACCTGCGTCCTGGAAGATCACCGGGTGGTAATCAGGGTGGATATCTTTCTTCATCTCTTCGTTTCCCTCAGGATTGATACTTCAGGTCGGTTCCAGCAGCCTTATTCATCCGCTGGATCGTGCCTGAGTTGGGTGCGAATTGGACTCGGAACATGTTACAGGTGAACTGCGGAATCACGAAATTGCTCCGGCTTGCTTAGCCATGATGCGTTCATCCCTACGCTTTGCCAACGGCTCGTAGACCATCCGCATCACCATTTCCAATGGCCCTCGCTCAAATTTACGGAGCCACACCACGCTCAACAGAACTAGGAATGCAGCGATGAGCACGAAGATCAGAAGGACCCAATAGGTGTAATGGGGCCCGCTGATAAGGCGGGCAACACCAAAGCCAAAGTCGTAGAAAATGACCGACGCGATGGCGTTCTGCAGCACATAACAGGTCAGCGCCATGCGACCGACAGCAGCAATTGGCTTACCGACGGCACCGAGCACGTTCTCTTTCTTCACATAGAACCAGGCAATGAGCGCGAGCAGACCGAAAGACACCACCGTCGAGGTGACGTAGCGCGTCAATGTGAAAGCGTTGATGGTGAAGATGCGCAGACCCCAGTCCAGAGGCAGACCGAGGCCGAAGCAATAGAGCATGACCTTGCGGCGCAACGCGGCACCATCCGGCTGGAACAGGCCCGCACGATACAAACGCGCGCCGAGCAGGAACACCCCGATACCCATGAAGAACATGATGGCCACTTCTATGCGACCACCCACGATGCCCTCTAGGCGGTACTGGACCATGCCCCAGTAACTCTCCGTCGAAAAAGCAGCACCGATATCTTCGGTGCCAAAGGCCTCTGTTCCCTGCCCCTCCACCGGCACCATGTTGTTGAGCAGAACCATGATGACCGCGAATGCCGTCATCACAAACACGTGAATGGACAGGCCTACCATCATCCACCATTTCTGAGCCTTCTCACTGCGCGCCAGAATCGGCGCGACAGCTAGGGCTGTGAGACCGTAACCCATGAGGACATCGAACTCGAAAATGAAGATGTAGTTGAGCAGACCTTCAACGACGAGGATGCCGGCGCGCCACATGTATCCGCCCGGCCACGGCAATCCCTGACGCTTCCGGCTTTGGCGCTGAATTTCCACACCAATGCCAAACATGATGGTGAGCAGCCCAAGGAATTTGCCGTCCGTAATGAGGTACAGCAGGGACTCAATCAGCCACGGAATGAAGGGGATCCCGGCCCCTTTAGAGCCGCCGATAAAGCCCCATGCTTCCGCAGCAATGGAACGCTCCGGGAAGATCGCTGAAAAGAGATCGTCGGAAGTGGAGGCGAAGATAGCAATATTGGTCAGCAGGGTGCCCAGGATGGCTAGTCCCCGCGCAACATCAAGGGCAACGATGCGCTGATAAACCATGCGGAAGAAGATAACAAAAGCGATTATGAAATCACTGCCTCGACGTGTAGTGTTGACTCTCGCTGTTGTCGAAGTACACGTAAACGCTTTAGTCAACCGGTGACGTGTGGCGCCATCAAGCTACCAGGCCATCCTCACTTTTAGGCCTTTAACCAGCAACGAATGTGGCGTCCATCTATAGTCCCCCTGACTTTAAAGCGGCTAGGAGAAAGAAGTAACCATGTCGGCACATTGCCAGGTCACGGGAAAGAAGCCGTCTTTCGGCAAAACCGTGTCCCACTCGCACCGCCGCCACTCGCGCCGTTGGAACCCCAACGTGCAGAAGCGGAAGTTTTACCTGCCCTCTGAGGGCCGCAGCATCACGTTGAACGTATCCACGAAGGGGCTCAAGATCATTGACCGCGACGGCATCGAGTCCGTCGTTGCAGCGATCCGCGCCCGAGGGGAGAAGATCTAGCACATGGCACGCAATGACATTCGCCCCATCATCAAGCTGAAGTCCACTGCGGGCACCGGCTTTACGTACGTCACCCGTAAGAACAAGCGCAACAACCCGGATCGCATCACTTTGAAGAAGTATGACCCGGTTGTGCGTAAGCACGTTGAATTCCGCGAGGAGCGATAAATATGGCGAAGAAGTCCAAGATCGCTAAGAACGAAAAGCGCAAGGAGATCGTCGCGCGTTACGCTGAGCGCCGCCAGGAGCTCAAGGCGATCATCCGTAACCCGGAGACGTCCGACGAGGACCGTCTCGAGGCTCAGTTTGAGCTCAACCGCCAGCCGCGCGATGCCTCCCCGGCTCGCGTCCGTAACCGCGACTCGCACGATGGCCGCCCCCGCGGCTACCTCCGCAAGTTCGGTCTCTCCCGTGTTCGTATGCGTGAGATGGCCCACCGCGGCGAGCTGCCGGGCGTCCGTAAGTCCTCGTGGTAATCAAGGGAGTCTGTAAACATGAAGCGCAATAACAACCGTAAGGCGCGGATGGAGCAGTCCCGCCGCCCGAAGAAGAACCCGCTCAAGGCCAAGGGCATCGAAGCTGTGGACTACAAGGACATTGAGACCTTGCGTCTGTTCATCTCCGATCGCCACAAGATCCGCTCGCGTCGCGTCACTGGCCTGACGCCGCAGCAGCAGCGCCAAGTCGCTACCGCTGTGAAGAACGCGCGTGAGATGGCTCTCCTGCCGTTCACCAGCCGCTAAACCCGCTGGTTTTCGCCTAGAGCTTCGACAGTCTTCAGCGCCCCCTCCCCCAAGGAGGTGGGCGCTGAAGTGCTTTTTGCTTGGTCTACGTCCACCCTCGGGCAACCATTAGGTAAGTTGTTTTGTTAGTCCACAACCATTCTTTAGGAGGAGCGCATGGCACGAAGCGTTGGCCGCCCGCGGAAATCATCACCGCGCCGCTCTGGTGTTACCGCACGCGAAGAAATCCTCGACGCTTCAGCAGAACTGTTTACCAAACAGGGTTTTGCCACCACCTCCACCCATGAGATCGCTGATGCTGTGGGTATGCGGCAGGCGTCGTTGTACTACCACTTCCCCTCCAAAGCGGATATCTTTTTGGAGTTGCTGAAGAGCACGATTGAGCCGTCGATAAGCTTGGCGGAAGATCTGGCCGCCTCTGATGCCACACCTAGCTTGAAATTGTGGGCGCTGGTGGCAGCGCAAACGCGCATTCTGCTGTCCTCGAAGTGGAACATCGGCCGGCTGTATCAGCTGCCCATTGCCATGTCAGAAGAATTCACCGAATACCACGAGCTGCGTGGCACCCTGGAATCTATTTTCCGTTCCCTGGCCGCTGAGATTGTTGGGGATGATGATCCGCGGATTGACCTGCCGTTCCACATGTCTCTCGCAGCTGTGGAATTGCGCGACAACACTGGTAAGGCCCCGTACCCCCTGGTGACGGATGCGTTGCCCTCCCCTTCTGTGGTTCTGGCTGATGCAGTGCTGGATGTATTGCACACGCCACTGCCGGAGGACCGTGGCTACCGCACCATTGATCTGCTGGAGCACACCACCCGTTAGCAATGCGCGGCCGGCGCGGTGTCTAGCGCTGGACGAATGAGTGCGGCGAGTTCACTGGCCATAGCTTGGCCGCTAGCGTAGGAGCCATCAGCTGCGCGCACAGCTAAGGCGATAGCAACATCCCGGCCCGCTTCATCCTGCACGAGGCCGAACTGACGCACCTCATAGCCGCCATTCTCCGCTGATGGGCCCCAACCACCTTTGAACCGCGCAGCAGGAAGCGTGCCCAGCCCATAGGACTGTCCTGGGGCAATAGACCCCATGAGTTCCAGCACCTGCTCTGCCCCGTCCACACAGCGCATATGCGAAGCAAATCGAGCCTGTTCGGTCACTGTCCACTGGGTTTGGCCGAAGGGTGAGAACTCCGCCCGGACGTACTGGCGTTGCACTGTAATGGGCACCGTACCTTGAGCCAGAACTGCTTCCACGGCCTCAGGGCTCGTGCTGTTCCATAACATCATCGCTGCCGCGTTATCTGATGACTGAATAGCTAACGCCGCCTGGCTCGCGAGCCCCGGGTTCTCCTTGAGGGCCGCGATGGCGATAGGAACTTTGATCGTGGACCATGCCGCAAAGCCACCGGCATCGCCTGCAGTGTATTCCCCGGCAGCGCCAACGATTGCTACCTCAGCCACTCCCCCGTAGGCCTGCACTACCTCGGCTACTGCCGCATCAAGGGCAGCTTGTAATTCCGCCGAAGGATGCGGTGTGGCTTCTTCGGTGGGTGGCTGCGTGGGTTCAGGGGACGGTGTCCCAATATCCGGTTGCGGCAGATGTTCTTCCGTCATGCTACTTACCGTGGGCCCAATAGTGCACGACGGCAGGCAGGCTACAAGCCCGACTGCCGCCATACACGCGATGAGACGACGCACTAGTGGATCTTCACCACTGCGTTGTTACCACCCCGGCACACAACATTCGAGCCGTCCTCACTGCACCGCATGGTGTAAGTCTTGTCCGTCACCGAGCTGTACACGTCATGCAGTGTGATGTTTGGGTCACCGTCATACTCAGCCTGGAAGGCGTCATAGACCGCCTGCGCAAAACTCTGGCTGGTGACGGAAGAACCCGGCTCAAACAAGGAGTAGTCCTTCTTATCCTTCTTCTTCTTCTCACTCACATCGGTCGTCTTCGTCACCGTGGACTTTGAGCTCTTCGAGCTGGTGTCCTTGCTTCCGCTATCATCAGCGCCTTCCTCAGACTTCTGAACGGTCAACGCAGGCCCCTCAGAGGAATCATCAGAATCGCCCGACATCAGGTAATACGCTCCGAAGCCGAGCAAACCAAGGAGCAACAGCCCCACGATGCAGATCAGAACGATCAACCCGGTGTTGGATTTCTGCTGGGGTTGTTGCCAATACGGATCAGTCACGATACGTCGTGTCCTTCGTCTCTGCGGGGCAGACTCTAGTGGGAGAAGTGGCGGGTGCCGGTCAGGTACATGGTCACGCCGGCCTCATTGGCAGCTGCGATGACTTCCTCATCACGGATGGAACCGCCGGGCTGAACCACGGCCTTCACACCAGCATCCGCGAGGATCTGGAAACCATCGGCGAAGGGGAAGAACGCATCGGAGGCAGCCACTGCGCCGTTGGTGCGGTTACGGCCCTCATCGAGCGTGTTCGCGCGATCAACAGCGAGCTTGGCCGAATCCACGCGGTTAACCTGGCCCATGCCCACACCGACAGCTGCTCCTTCGCTAGCGATGAGGATGGCGTTGGACTTCACACAACGGATCGCGTTCCAGGCAAACTCCAGATCCTTAAGTGTTGCCTCATCCGCAGCTTCACCAGCGACGAGCTCCCAGTTCTCCGGCTTATCGCCCTCAGCCTGGTAAATGTCACGGTCCTGAATGAGCGTACCACCGGAAATCTGCTTGATCTCCTTGCCTGCACGCTCCGGCTTCTCAGCGGTGAGGATGCGCAGGTTCGGCTTGGTCTGCAGCAGCTCCAGAGCGTCATCCGCAAAGCTCGGCGCGATGATGACCTCGGTGAAGACTGGGTGGACCTGCTCCGCCATCTCCAGGGTGACCTCACGGTTGGAGGCAATCACACCGCCGTAAGCACTGACTGGGTCGCAGGCATGAGCCTTCGCGTGGGCTTCCGCGATGGAGTTCTCAGACACCGCGATGCCGCACGGGTTCGCGTGCTTAATCACAGCAACGCACGGGCGCTCATGATCCCAAGCCGCACGCCATGCCGCGTCCGCATCCTGGTAGTTGTTGTACGACATTTCCTTGCCACCGTGCTGCGTAGCACCGGCCAGGCCCGTGCCGTCAGAGATCAGGCTGGCTGCCTGATGTGGGTTCTCGCCGTAGCGCAGGGTGGTGGACTTGTCGGTCTTGCCCAGCTGTTCGGTGAACCAGGTGGACACGGCTGCGTCGTAAAGCGCGGTGTGCGTAAACGCATCAGCGGCGAGCTGGCGGCGCTGATCCTCATCGAAGCCACCTGCCTCGATTGCCTCAATGACCTCGCCGTAACGCGAAGGATCAACCACCACAGCTACCGACGGGTGGTTCTTCGACGCCGCACGCACCATGGACGGGCCGCCGATGTCAATCATCTCCACGACCTCATCAAAGCTCGCGCCGGAAGCAACGGTGTCCTCGAACGGGTACAGGTTCACCACAACGAGATCGAACGGCTCCACCCCCAGCTCCGCGATCTGCTTCGCGTGCTCCTCCTTGCGCAAGTCGGCGAGAATGCCAGCATGCACGCGCGGGTGCAGCGTCTTCACACGGCCCTCCAGCACCTCCGGGAAGCCGGTGAGCTCAGCCACCTCCACGACGTTCGCGCCCGCATCCTTGATGCGCTGCGCCGTCGAACCGGTGGACACAATCTCAACACCTGCCTTAGCCAATGCTGCTGCGAGCTCTTCCAAGCCCGTCTTATCAAAGACACTGATCAGGGCGCGCTTAATCGGTTTACGGGTGCTCATGCGGTGAACTCAACCTTTCCAGTCATGGTGCTGTTGGCAGTGCGTGCGCGCTTGAGTGTATCCACGATCAAAGCCCGCTCCACTTCCTTAATCCGTTCGTGCAACTCTTCCTCAGTTTCCCCTTCACGCACATCCACTGCACGCTGGGCAATGATCTGGCCCGTGTCCACACCCGAATCGATGTAGTGAACCGTGGTCCCCGTGACCTTCACGCCGTACGCCAAAGCATCACGCACAGCATGCGCACCAGGGAAAGCAGGCAACAGGGCCGGGTGAGTGTTAATCAGAGTGCCCTCAAAGCGCTCTAAGAACTCCTCCCCCACGATCTTCATAAACCCGGCGGACACAACCACATCCGGATTCACGCTGGCAACAGTGTCCCTCAAGCGGATATTCCACCCACTCCGATCGCCGTCCAGCTGCACCACTTCGGTGCGAATACCCGCCTTCCGAGCACGATCGAGCGCCGGACATTCCACATCCGCAACAACAAGATCAACGCTATAGGGTCCGCGGTTATCAATGATCGCCTGCAACAACGTCCCGGAACCGGAAACCAAAACAGCTACAGAAATACACCCAGAGGCCTGTGAAGAGTCTGTCACGCCTACCGAGTCTAGCCCCTCTCCTCCTGTGCACCCTCTTCAGCGCTCTCGGATTCATCAGCAGGCTCGTCCGGTTCCGCCGCAGGCTCTTCCTCTGGCTCTGCATCCGGCTCTTCCTCAGACTCCTCTTCCGGTTCTTCTTCCAGCTGCGCCTCAGCCTCTACCTCAGGTTCCTTGGGCTCTTCTTCAGTCTCCGCCTCCTCGGTTTCCTCTTCTGCGGGGGCAGGGGTGTCGTCGAGTTCGCGGTCAAACATCTCCTCTTCCTCGACCTTTTCCTCAACCTCTGGGCGCGTGAAGGAAGCAACGAGCCATGCAACACCTGCGATTCCACCAACCCATGCGGCGGCCGCGAGAGCGAAGATCCACGGTGTGGGGCCGATCCAGCCATACGCACCGACGTTTCCGCCGGCGAGCAGGCCGCTAAGAAGCGCAAGAATAGCGGCCCATGCGGCGGCAACGGCGACGTCGAACCCGCCGAGGCGACGGCGGATGAAGAAGTGAATGATCACGGCCGCCGGAACGATGAGGAATACCGGTGCCCACGCGGCGACGTGGCCGGGAATAGCGGCAAAAAGTGGCATCGGCGGCAGTGGTGGCACGACTGCACCGAACAGGGAGACAGAACCTTCTGCGATAGACATAGGTGTGCCAAATAGAACAGCGAGGGTGCTCACTGCTGCATTAGGCAGATACAGAACGCTCGCGAGAATGAGTCCGGCTCCCCCACTGGCACCCAAAGTGGGGTACGCATCGAGCAGCTCCCCAATCCGGGGTGCACCAAACGCGAGCAAAACCAAGAAAACCACGGTCGCCGCAGCAAGCAGACGAAGCGCAAGATTCATCGTGGCCACGGTGCTACCTACGAATTCAGTGGGCACCCCAACACGACGGCACAGTGCCGTCCACAATTTCGCGCTCATGCCGAATGCCATGCCCACGAGATGAATGAACACTGGGATGAACAGGCCCTTATATACAGCCGGCGGCGCCACTGGGAAAACAGCCGATGCATCCGCAACCATGAACCACGCGATGGCGGACAGCGTGAACGGAATCAGGATGACCAGGCCAACGATGGCATAAAGGTCAAGAATGCTCACGCGATCCTTGGTGGCCGCGCGTACACGCCACGCGATCAGCGCAGCCACACCAACCGCGGGCAGCAACGGAATCGCACCAAGCGTGACTCCGTCATAGGTCACGGGCACGCCGTGCAGCACAAACCACGTCTCCGCAATAGCTGCGGGAAGCGCTGCCGGACGGCTTCCACTGAGCAGAATCGTGCTCAAACACAACACTGCGATGCCGAGCACCAACACCATATTCGGCACACCAACAAACGGAAGGTAGTGGCGGAGCCGCTCCTTCATCGTCGTAGGTACGTCAGGGGCAGTGTCAGTGCGCGCAGCATCAACAGCACGCGTTACTCGCGGACGACGGCGAGCAGACGGCGATGTGCGCGAGGACCTCGAAGGCGGACTGGACTTGTTACTCATCACCGCCAACTCTTCCACTCCAACCAGTCTCGGGGTGGATGGGACACGGCCCTAGGGTCGTGAAAGCCCAAACACCCCCGTTTCGGCACTCCTTTACTGCCGCCTTGAACTGCGTCACGTTGGCTGTGCCGGAAATCACCGCATAAAAAATAGTGCCCGCTCAACGACAAGAAAGTTTTCGCCTTTGAAGCTTTTCGACGCATAAACCCAAGAACCCCGAAACCCCTGTGACTTATGTGAACTGGCGTGAATTCATGCCGGTCACAGCTTTGGGACGGGGTCATGTAACGAAAATAATAAATTATCAATAAGAGCTTGCTTAACGTTCCGGCGGTGACTATCGTTACGGCGAGTAGATAACAACTAGGTTACGATTACGGAACGAACCGTTTATGTTGTGGGGAAACACTCCGCTGTCAAACCCCCGTGACCGAAAGACGATCTGACGAGGTTTTTGAGTTGAACTCTTCGCGCGCAAACCGCACTGGCGGCAAGCACCGTAAGCAGAGCCCCAACAAGGGACGCATTGCAATGGTGGCCCTGACCACAGGCGCAGTCACCACCGGTGGCGCAGCCGTCGCAAGCGCTGCCAACACTAACAGCCCGGCGGCCGTGGGGAACCCCAACGCAAACATCCCCAACATCGACCCAGCGTCTGTCCCGCAGATCCTGGCCATCAGCGAGTACAAGCCAGTGGACAACCTGGCCGAGCAGCTTGGCCGGGCCGTTGAATACAACAAGGAGCGCATCGCCGCCGACCTGGCTGCCCGCGCGCCCCTCGCAGTCAAGCCTGCTGAAGGCGCTTACACCTCCGGCTTCGGCCCACGCTGGGGCTCCTTCCACAAGGGCATCGATATTGCCAACGCCGTTGGCACCCCGATCCTCGCTGCCGCCGATGGCGTTGTCATCGATGCTGGCCCGGCTGGCGGCTACGGCAACTGGGTCCGCATCCGCCACGAAGACGGCACCATCACCCTCTACGGCCACATGGAGACCATCGAGTGCTCCGTCGGCCAGACCGTCCGCGCCGGCCAGCGCATCGCCGGCATGGGCTCCCGTGGCTGGTCCACCGGCTCCCACCTCCACTTCGAGGTCCACCCAGCTGGTGGCGATGCAATCGACCCGGCACCATGGCTCGCCGCGCGAGGCATCAGCCTCTAAAACCTCTAAAGCCGCACAGACTCTCATCCTCCTCCCGCTTCCGGGACGGAGGATTTTCTTTTTCACCCCCTGTTTTTACCCCCGTGAGACTTTATCACATCAGTAACATTTACAACATTGGCCACTCTGTTACCCAGCGGTTTTGCCGGAAACATTCGCACGCGCGATCTAATTTCGCACGTCAACTGTCATAAATAGCCATTGATCAAGGGAGAGCACACGGATAGCATGTTCCGAGTTGAAAACTTTCACATGTTTCCCTCAATCTCTTAAAAGGACGACATGAAAAAACGACTGATCGCCGGCGCTATGGCTCTGGCCATTCCGCTCGCGGCTCTGCCCGCCAATGCCTTCACTGTCTCCGTCAACGGCCAAGCCATTGATGGCCTGGCCCCTGCCCTGCCGGACCTTGGCAAGGCTCTGGATGACATCTTCACCAAGGGCGCCACGTTCTCCGCTGCCGGCTACAGCATCGTGTACGACCCGCGCATTCTGCCGCAGTACAACGAAGCGGAAGCCACCCCTGGTGTGTCCACCAATACGGTGACCCCGCAGACTGGTGTCGCCCCGTCTGGCCAAACCGTCGTGATGCCCACTGAGGGGCGCTTCACGTCCGGCTTCGGCCCCCGTTGGGGTTCCGTCCACCGCGGTATCGACATCGCCAACAGCATTGGCACCCCCATCAAGGCAGTCATGGACGGCACCGTGATCAACGCTGGTCCTGCCCAGGGCTTTGGCAAGTGGGTGCGCCTGCGCCACGATGATGGCTCCATCAGCGTGTACGGCCACGTGCATTCCTTCAACGTGAGCGTGGGTGAGCGCGTGACTGCCGGTCAGCAGATTGCCCAGATGGGTAATGAGGGCCGTTCTACCGGACCGCACCTGCATTTTGAGATCCTGCCGGATGGCCAAACGCAGGTGGACCCCGTGCCGTGGTTCGCGGAGCGCGGTATCACCATCTAGAGCAGTGTCTTAGAGCTTCTCCATCGGCACACCGCCGATGAGCATGAGACGCACGGTTCCGCTGGAACCAAAGTCGATGGTGACGGTCTCCCTGGCTCCTGATCCATCAACGCTCATGACCGTGCCCAACCCGTACTTAGCGTGGTTGACGCGGTCCCCCTTAGCCAGATCCAAATTCTTGTTGACCTTCATGCGGCTACCGCCGCTGCGGGTCCGCATGGGTTTGCGTGGTGTTGTCGGTGTGCCCCAGGCATCCGAGAATCCACTGTCGAAGGAGCGCTCCGGCTCCACCCGACGCCAGTCGATGAGGTCCTCCGGGACCTCTGCGAGGAAGCGACTGGCGGGGTTGGTTACCGGACTGCCCCAGGACGAACGCAGCATCGCCCGCGTGAGGTAAAGATTCCGCCTCGCGCGGGTGATTCCTACATATGCCAAACGGCGTTCTTCGGCCAGCTCTGCCGGATCCCCCAAAGAACGCAGGTGCGGGAACTGCCCGTCTTCCCAACCAGTGACAAAGACAATGGGGAATTCCAAGCCCTTCGCAGTGTGCAGGGTCATCATGGTGACCACGCCTTGGCCTTCATCCGGAATCTGGTCCGCATCAGCCACCAGGGACACACGTTCCAAGAAAGCCTGCAGTGAACCCGGCGCGGGCTCCCCTTCCGCCACATCAGCTGGTTCATCGCCCGGCATCGCCGCATATGCCATTTGGTTGGCAGCATCCGAGGAAAATTCGCGCGCCACCGAGACCAATTCGTTGAGGTTGTCTAGGCGCGCGCCATCCTGTGGATCATTGGACGCTTCCAGTTCTGCCTTGTATCCGGTGACATCCAGAATCCGTGCCACCAGTCCGCCGAGGTCCGGCATGCCAGTGACCTCATTGAGCAGTTCTGGGATCTCAGCGATGAGCCCGTCGATCATCTCCACGAATCCACCGATGGCATTCGCGGTGCGGGATGCCACGCCAGGTACCTCTCCGGATGCGACGTCATGCAGTGCACGGCCGAAGCTGATTCCCTGGTTTTCTGCATGCAGCGCCACCATCGCCTGGGCTTTGTCCCCGATACCGCGCTTAGGCACGTTGATAATGCGCCGCATACTCACGTCATCATCGATATTCTCCAGCACGCGCAGGTACGCGATGACGTCACGGATCTCACGGCGCTCGTAGAAGCGCGTGCCGCCCACGACCTTGTAGGGAATCCCAGCGCGAATGAAAATGTCCTCCAAAGCGCGCGAGGAATTATTCGTCCGGTACATCACCGCGATGTCGGAGTACTGCGCACCGCGATCGGTCAGCGAATCAATCTCACTAGCGACGAACCGCGCCTCATCATGCTCATTATCCGCAACGTAGCCAATGATCTTCTCCCCCTCCCCCAGGTCCGTCCATAGTTTCTTAGGGCGCCGGCCAACGTTCTGAGAGATCACAGCATTAGCAGCGGCGAGGATGTTCTGGGTCGAGCGATAATTCTGCTCCAGCAGAATCGTGGTGGCATTGGGGTAATCCCGCTCAAATTCCTCGATGTTCCGAATCGTCGCACCGCGGAAGGCATAAATGGATTGATCCGAATCGCCCACGACCGCGAGTTCCGGCGCCTGGGACCCATCCCCCACCAGCGTGTGGATGAGCTCGTACTGCGCGTGGTTGGTGTCCTGGTACTCATCAACCAGCACGTGGCGGAAGCGCCTGCGGTAATACTCAAGCACCGGTGGGTGCTGCTTGAACAGCGCGACGACCTCCCCAATCAAATCATCAAAATCCACCGCATTCGCCCCGCGGAGACGCCGCTGGTACTCCAAGTACACAGCAGCCACGGTCACCTCAAACGGATTCTTCGTCGTCGTGGCTTTCGCTCGTGCTTCCTCGGGGCCGATGAGCTCATTCTTGAGATTCGAAATCGCATTAGCCAGTGCACGGGGAGAGAACTTCTTCAGATCCAGGTTCATCTCTTTAGCGATCATGCCCAGCAACCGGCGCGAATCATCACTGTCATAAATAGTGAAGTTACTGTTCAAACCAGGAACAAGCTGCGCTTGCTGGCGGAGAATGCGCACGCACACGGAGTGGAACGTGGCCACCCACATCCGCTCCGCCTGCGGGCCAATCAAACTCACAACACGGTCCCGCATCTCAGCGGCAGCTTTATTGGTGAATGTGATGGCCAGGATCTCCCACGGTGCCACACCGCGTTCCTGCAAAAGATAAGCAATTCGCCGCGTGAGAACGGCAGTCTTGCCCGAGCCTGCACCGGCCACGATGAGCAGCGGCGAGCCAGAATGTTCCACCGCAGCTTTCTGCTGCGGGTTCAGCCCCAAAGTTAAGTCAGTTCCCATGATGGCTACCACCGTACTAGGCAGGTGCGACACTGCCCTCCCTGCGCTAGTTCTTGCAGGCACATGGCACAATAGAAGGCTATGAGCGCTAAGGGCGAGGAGCAGTTTGAGATCAGGTACCCGTCGGGCACGGATGACCCGTTGTCGGACGCGGAGATTCAACAGTACCGGCAGGAAATTGACCGGCTGGACCGTGTAATCCTTGATGCAGTGAAGCGTCGCTCCGAGATCTCCCAAGCCATCGGCAAAACCCGCATGGGCTCAGGCGGCACCCGCTTGGTGCACACCCGTGAAGTGGCCATCATCAACCAGTTCCGGGATGAACTGGGAGAAGAAGGACCAAACCTCGCCGCAATCCTGCTCAGACTGGGGCGAGGCAAGTTAGGATAGAGACCCTTAGTCCCGTTCGAGTGAGTCCAGGACAACTTCAAATTCAAGCAGCTCTGCACCGGTAGCTACCGGCTTGCGGGGCTGCTCTCCTTCTTTGTTGGCGTGTGCGGCCTGGCCTTCACCGGCCCACCACGCGTCGTAGGATTCCTGGTCAGCCCAGCGGGTGACCACGAAGTAGCGGTCTTCCCCCTTCACTGGGCGCAGCAGCTGGAAACCTTCGAAGCCAGGCTGGCTGTCAATAGCGTGCTTGCGTGCCTGGAAGCGTTCCTCGAGTTTCTCGCCAGCACCTTCGGGGACAGTGATTGCGTTGATTTTGACAATGCTCATGGCCCCATTATGTCCCAAAATTTCACTAATCTGGAGGGGCACATTCTTTTCGCCGATGATCAGCTCCCAAGGACACGCTATGACTGATTCCTCCGCCACCACACCTTCCCGCGATATCACCCGAACACAGGCATGGAAGAACCTGCAGAAGCTCCACGCCGAGAAGCAGGCAATGACTCTTCGTGAGCTGTTTGACCGGGATGCGCAGCGCGCACAGAAGTACACCTTTGACGCCGCAGGCCTCCACGTGGATCTATCCAAGAACCTGGTGGATGAGGACATCCTTGATGCACTCGTGGCCCTGGCAGAAGAGGCGAACTTGAAGCACGCAACGGAGCAGATGTTCCGGGGTGCTCATATCAACAGCACTGAGGACCGCGCAGTGCTTCACACGGCATTGCGTTTGCCTGCAGAGGAGGACCTTGTCGTGGATGGGCAGGATGTCGCCGCCGATGTCCACGAGGTTCTCGGCCGCATGCGGGATTTCGCCTCCAAGCTGCGTTCCGGCGCATGGCTCGGGCATACGGGCCACACCATCAAGAAGGTGGTCAACATTGGTATCGGTGGTTCAGACTTGGGCCCCGCGATGGCGGCCAAGGCGCTGCGCACCTATGCCACCGCAGGCATTACGGCGGAGTTCGTTTCCAATGTTGATCCGGCGGACATGGTGAGTGTTCTTGATCACGCCGATCCGGGCGAGACGCTGTTCATCGTCGCTTCCAAGACCTTCACCACCCAGGAAACCCTTTCCAATGCCCATGCCGCCAAGCGCTGGTTGTTGGAGCAGTTTGATGGGGATGAATCGGCCATCGCTAAGCACTTCGTCGCTGTGTCCACGAATGCGGAGAAGGTCGCGGAATTCGGCATTGACACGGAGAACATGTTCCCATTCTGGGATTGGGTCGGTGGCCGTTATTCCGTCGATTCCGCGATCGGCCTGAGCCTCATGGCCGTCATCGGGCCCCTCGATTTCATGCGTTTCCTCGAAGGCTTCCACGCGATGGATGAGCACTTCCGCACCACCGATATCCGCGAGAACATCCCAGCTCTCATGGGCCTGTTGAACATCTGGTACCGCAATTTCCACGGCGCCGCCACACACGCAGTGCTCCCCTACTCGCAGGACCTCTCGCGCTTCCCCGCGTACCTGCAGCAGCTCACCATGGAATCCAACGGCAAATCAGTGCTTATCGACGGCTCACCGGTCCCCACCGCCACCGGCGAGGTCTTCTGGGGCGAACCAGGAACCAATGGCCAGCACGCTTTCTTCCAGCTCATGCACCAAGGCACCTCCATGATCCCCGCGGACTTCATCGGGTTTGCCCGACCGAAGGAAGACCTGCCCACCGCTACGGGTGAAGGCTCCATGCACGACCTGCTCATGGGCAACTTCTTTGCGCAGACCAAGGTGCTGGCGTTTGGGAAGACGGTGGAAGAGGTAGAAGCGGGGGGCGTCGATAAGCAATTGGCCCCACATAAGGTGATGCCTGGCAATCGACCGACAACGACGATCCTCGCGGACGAGCTCACGCCGCATGTGTTGGGCGCGCTCATCGCGCTGTATGAGCACATCACGTTCACGCAGGGCGTGATCTGGGGCATCAACTCCTTCGACCAATGGGGCGTGGAACTGGGCAAAGCCCAGGCCAATGAGCTGGCAGCGGCCGTGTCCGGTGAGGAAACACCCAACAGCGGGGACTCCTCCACCGATGACCTGATCACCTGGTACCGCAACCACGCGTGAATCAAAACCGCTGGGGAAAACCAATTTTTTAACCAGCGACGGATAGGCTAAACCAGCATGGGCGATGCCGTTTCACGTGATACCTACACCCCCAAGCAGCGGACGCGTTACCGCCAGCTGCTGCTCGATGACCTGGAAAGCTTTGACCGCCACCTCCAGGAAGCCGAATTCGTCGACCACGGAACGATTGGGCTAGAGCTTGAGCTCAATCTCGTGGGCGACGATATGGCTCCCATTGGTTGCAATGAGGCCGTGCTTGAGGATCTGTCCGACGAGTACCAATCCGAAGTCGGCCGCTACAACGTGGAGCTCAACCACCCGCCACTCGCGCTCACGGGGGACGGGCTACGGAAACTGCATGAGGGGCTGGATGCGCGGCTCGCGGCCGTGAATTCAGCGGCGCAGAAGGCCGGCGCGCAGGTCGCGATGATTGGCACGCTGCCCACCGTCACCACCGACTACCTACAAAGCGACGAGTGGATGACCCCCGAAAACCGCTACGCCGCACTGTCCAACATGGTACTGGAAGCGCGCGGTGAGCTCGTGCATATCGACGTCTCCCGGCAAGAACGCTACCGCGCCACCTTCGACGACATCGCCACGGAATCCACTTGCACCTCCATGCAGCTGCACCTTCAGGTTGCGCCGGACCGTTTCCGCGACGCGTGGAATGCCTCCCAAGCAATCGCCGGCGTGCAAGTAGCGCTGGGCGCGAACTCTCCCCTGTTCATGGGGCACCGCACGTGGCACGAATCGCGTATCCCGGTGTTCAAACAGTCCATTGATACCCGCACCGCCGTCCTGGTCAACCAAGGCGTGCGCCCACGCGTGTGGTTCGGTGAACGGTGGATCACCAGCGTCTTCGACCTTTTCGAGGAAAACGTGCGGTACTTTTCACCACTCATCCCCGAATCGCGCACCGCCGCCGGCAAACCCATCATGGACGGCAACAGTCCCGCCCTGCACTACCTCAACCTGCACAACGGAACCGTGTGGCGCTGGAACCGGCCGATTTATGATCCCTCGCTGGAACTGTCCCACATGCGCGTGGAAAACCGCCTGCTGCCCGCCGGACCCACCACCGCCGACATCATCGCCGACGCCGCCTTCTACTACGGCCTGGTCAAATTCCTTGGCGAGCAAACCCGCCCCGTCTGGTCCCGCCTCACCTTCGAGGACGCCCGCGCGAACTTCTATGACGGCGCCCGCGACGGCATCGGCGCCACCATGGTGTGGCCAACCCTGGGACGCATCGATGTCTCCAATCTCGTGCTCAACCACCTCCTCGACCAAGCCCACGAAGGCTTGCGAATGCTCAAGGTCGATGAGGACCTCAACGAGAAATACCTGGGCATCATCGAAGGTCGCGCCTGGAACCGCCAGAACGGCGCCACTTGGCAGCTGGATGTTCTAGACAAACTCGGCGCTGGGACCAAACCTGACACGCCTGAGCGTCAGTCAGCTCTGGCACAGATGCTTGCCCTCTACCTCGAAAATCAGAAGTCAGGCACGCCGGTTCATTCATGGTCCACTGACGTCCAGTAAGGCAGACTATCCCTCATGTCTGCCATCATCGATTGGATTGTCGGCCTCATGGATACGCTCGGCGCCCCCGGCGTCGGCATTGCCATCCTGCTTGAGAACCTCTTCCCACCCATCCCCTCCGAAGTTGTCCTGCCCCTCGGCGGATTCACCGTCGCCCAGGGCTCGCTGAGCTTCGGCGCGGTGTTCATCTGGGCCACCATCGGGTCAGTGGTGGGCGCCTACATTTTGTACGGCGTGGGCGCATGGTTGGGCGCGGAACGCCTGCGCGCCATCGCCGACTGGATGTGGCTGGTCAAGGCCTCTGACGTGGACAAGTCCCTCGAATGGTTCGACCGCCACGGCCGCCCATCCATTCTGTTTGGCCGCCTGATCCCTGGCATCCGCTCACTCATTTCCATCCCCGCCGGCCTGGACCGCATGAATCTGCTCACCTTCGGCCTGTGGACCACCCTAGGTTCCGCCGTGTGGAACTTCATCCTCATTTACCTGGGCTTCACGCTCGGCGACAACTGGGAAGCCGTGACCACCTACATCGACCAGTACTCCAAGGTCGTCTATGTTCTACTGATCCTGGTGATGCTCGGCTTCCTCGTGTACTTCATTAGGCGCGACGTGAAGGAAAAGCAGGCGGGGTAGTTAACCTTTGCTTTCGGGTGAAGGATTTGCACACCCACCTGGGTTAGATTTTGCACGACCTGGGGTTTTGCGTGCGGCCGGGGCCGTTTAGCCCCAAATCCTTCACCCACCCCAGGTATCAGGGGCCGGCTGGCACATCGGGCACCACCAGATCACGCGCTCCAAGTCCCCTTGCCCGCCAAGGAACCCCTGTTCAATCAACGTGGTGCACCGGCGACAGGGCTTGTTGTTCCGGCCGAACACGTAGCTGGTCTCACCAGCGCGCTTCACCCCGGTGGTTACACGTTTGACCTCGTCTTTGTTGGCCCACATGAGGCGCCGGGCAATACGCAGAAGTTCGATCACGCCGTCTTCACCGACCTCCGCCACGGTGCGCGCCGGGTGCACCCCGCCGAGGAAACAGATCTCGGCGCGGTACTCATTGCCAATCCCCGCCACCCGCTGTTGGTCCAGCAGACTGCGTCCGATTTCACGTGACGGATCAACAAGAATCCGGCGGGCGGCCTCGTCCATATCAAAGTTCGCGGCCAAGAGGTCCGGCCCAAGGTAGCCCATCTCAAGATCAAAGGAGCGGGCGGGGAACACATCAACCAAGCCCAGAGAATGGCCAACGAGCTCGATGTCCCCGCCTCTATCAAAGAGCTGCAGCACCACACGTGCGGTGTGCCCGGGCTTGGACCAGCGCGCCCCGGCACGATGAACCGACCAGGAGCCCTCCATTTTCAGGTGGGTATGCAGGATCTGCGGCTCGTGGCCATCCGCACCGAACTGTATGAACAGGTGCTTGCCGTAGGGCCAGACGCGCTCCACGGTCATGCCGGAGAAGTCGACGGTGGCAAAGCGCGGAACGCGTAGTGAGCACCGCGTGACCTCACGGCCCGTCATGAACTGGAGCCGCTTTGACAGCTGATACACCGAATCGCCTTCAGGCATGCGACTCCTTGAACGGGTTGAGGACAGGAACCCCCAGCCTCCGAAAGTCCTTTTCATTCCGAGTGACAACGGTTAAACCATGAGTTGAAGCCGTCGCAGCAATAAGAGCGTCTCTTTCTGGCGCGGGATCTGGGACATGGTTGAAAACGCATCGCCGAGCAACCTCAAGGTCGATGGGGAGTATTCGCCCCTGAAAGGCTTCGAGCACTGCTCCATCTAGCCAGCGCTGAAGCCGGTGGGCTCGCTCCGCATCGCGACGTTCGAGCCGACGAACGCCAATCTCGATTTCCATTACCGTAATGACAGACAAATACAATGCAGATTCATCGTGTTTCCTGACCCAGTGCAGAACACCTTCATTGGGCTGGGATTTTTGAAATTCACTGATGATATTTGTGTCAAGAAGGTACATCAGAATTCAACCGGCCGTAGACCAAGACCGACATTCTCAAAATCCGTGTCAACCGGGCCATCAATGAGCAGTTTTTCCACGATGCTTTCGGGCGAACGAGTCAGTTTCTTATATTCAGCGTAGGACATAAGCACGTGGGATGGTGCACCACGGTCAGTGATGATGACGGGATTCTCAAGCGCTTCCCGCTTCGCTCTGCTGAGCTCCTGGTTGAACTCTCGTGCGGACATCGTCTGTGCCATCACGCACCCCCTTCTAGTAGTAACGTAACTACACCGTACGTCCAGTTAATGGGACAGTCAACGGTCAAGCTCCTCGAGCGCTTCCGTAATGCTCCTCCCCCGTCGCTTGGGTGCCGCGGTAGCTCGCCCGCCGATTTTCGCGCCGCGCGGGGAGGCAGCAGCACCATAATTCTTCAGCTTGAACGCAGCTTCGCCATTAAGCTTTTCGACGTTCACCGCCCCCATCCTGCCCTCCCCCACCACATCCGTCAGAGCCCTCACAACCATGGTGAGCAGTTCGTCTTCGGTGCCAGTACCGTCGGGGAAGCCGTCGAAGAAGGTGGTCATGGTTTTGCCGCCGCGGGTGATGTGGGCGGCGAGGAGGCCGTCTATAAGCACGACGAGCGCTCCGGCTGAGCGCGTGGGACCGGTTTCGGGCCATGGAAGTGCAGCGCCGTAGGGGTTGGCGGGGTCAGTGGCCGCCAGCACGTAGACCTTGGGTTCTTTCGTGCCGGAGGGCCAGCCGACGAGGTCGTCGGAGTCCTGGTGGCCTCGCAACCGGTCGATGGTGGCGGGGGTGGAGAACTGCGCTGCACCGAGCCCCTCGACGAGGTAGCCGCGCATGGCCTTTCCGGCTTCTTCGAATCCGGAAAGAGATTTATAGGCAAGGGCAAATCCGCCAACAACGTCTTCGGCGACGATGCTGCCGCGGGTGACCACACCGTAGCGGTCCAGCCAGGCCTCGCCATGCGCGAGAGAGCGCTGCGTGGGGTCGGTATCTGGGGCTGGGGTGGCGGCCCACCGGCCGATCATGTCCGGTGGGGTGACCGTGGCAAAGCTCGTGCGTCCAGAGCGGATACGGCTGCGGGACGGCCGGCGCTTCGCGCGGTGGGCGGTTTTGCCGTGTTTACCGCCAGCTAGGCGGGCACGGATCGGCGCAAAGGAATCCGGTGCGATGAGTCCGGCTTCAACGAGGTCCCAGAGGGATTCACGGAGCTCCTCGGCAGTGGTCATGGCCTCACTGGCGGGACCAAGCAAGTCCGTGAAGAGGTAGCCGCCACCGACGTTGAGCTTCTCCATCACCTGCTGTTGGGTGAGACTGAGAAGAGGTTCTTCCGGCACGGGGATGAGCTGCGCTGCGTAGTCGGCGGGCAGCAGCATGATCCACGGGTCGCGCGCACCGGCTTTGCCCGCGCCGACGATCTGGACTTCACCCGACAAGGTGAGCTCGTCGAGCATTTCCGGGGAATAGTCACCAACCCGCCTGGGCAAGATCATGGACTCCCACGCGCTGGCGGGCAGACGCACACCGGCGAGCTGCTCGATGACGCTGTACACGCCGTCCGGCCCGCGGAGAGGAGGCCGAACACCAACTGGTGCGACGTTGAGCCACGCCGGTATGAAGCGCCCCAACGCGGACTGGGACACGGGGCGGGTCTGCGCGCGGGCAGCCGCGAGGGAGCGGGAGCGCACGATGCGCAGGACTTCCGCACCCATGTATTCCTGCTCATCAACGCCCTGGCGGTAACGCCCCTCAATGACCTTGCCCTCTCCTACGAGGTGCTTCAGCGCCTCGTAGGAGGAACCCACCGACAGACCAAAATCAGAAGCAAGATCACGCAGCGTAAACGGCCCGCGGGTTCGCACCCAGCGGCTGACCAGCTGGCTCAGCGCATCAGGAATGGTGGCCACTTGGGCGGGAATGCCGGGTGGGACGGGGACGCCGAGGCCGTCGCGAAGCAAAGGCGCATCGAGTGCTTGGGCCAGGTGCTCGCGGCCGCCGATGCGCACGGCCATCATGCGTTTGCCCAGGCTATCTTGGAGTGCCACGCGCGGGACGGAGGTATATTGCGCGAGCTCATCCACCGGGACCGGCCCCACGATGCGCAGCGTGTCCGCGAACTGTTCGGAGGTCTCGGCCTTGCCCAGACGGCGGAGGGAGTGGTCGACTTCTTGGATCACGGTGGCGTCGAGAAGCTCGCGCAACTCGACAGTGCCCAGCAATTTTGCAAGTAACGACGGATCGAGCGCCAGCGCCGCAGCACGCTTCTCGGCGAGCGGAGTGTCGCCCTCGTACATGAACGCGCCGGTGTAATTGAACAGCAGGCTTGAAGCGAACGGGCTCGGCTGATCCGTGGTCACCTCCGCCACACGCAGGCGACGAGTGGACAGGTTACGCATGACGTCTTGCAGCGCGGGCAGGTCGTAGACGTCCTGGAGACACTCGCGGACAGTCTCCAAGATGATGGGAAAAGAGGGGTAGTTCCGGGCGACGTCCAGAAGCTGCTCCGCGCGTTGACGCTGCTGCCATAGCGGCGCGCGCTTGCCCGGGTTGCGGCGCGGAAGGAGAAGTGCGCGGGCGGCACACTCACGGAAACGCGACGCGAAGAGCGCGGAATTGCCTACCTGTTCGGTGACGATGTCCGCGATCTCATCCGCATCAAATGCAAATATCGACGCATCCGGTTCCCTCTCCCCCTGCGGCAACCGCAACACAATCCCGTCATCCCCCGCGACTGCCTGGGCATCCATGCCGGTCTCTTGGGCGACCCGCCATCCGGTGGCTAGCGCCCACGCCGCGTTGACTCCCTTACCGAACGGCGTGTGCAGCACCACGCGCCAATCCCCGAGCTCGTCCGTGAAGCGCTCAAGCACCAGCGTCTTCTCATCCGGCACGATGCCGGTGGCCTCTTCCTGTTCGTCGAGGTACTTGAGCAGGTTGTCGTGGGCGTACTCGTCGAGGCTCGCGTCGATGATGGTGGGATCGCTTTTCGCTTCCCTGCGGAATGCGCCAAGCGCCAGACCGAGTTCGTATGGCCTGCCCAGCGCGTCGCCCGTCCAGAACGGCAGGCGACCCGTGTGGCCCGGCGCGGGGCTAACCTGCACTTGGTCGCGGGTGATGTTCTCAATCCGCCAACTCGATGCGCCGAGGGTGAACACGTCACCGACGCGGGACTCGTAGACCATCTCCTCGTCGAGTTCACCGACTCTTCTTGGGGCTGCTCCCTTTTCCTCGTTTCCAACGAGGAAAACGCCGAACATGCCCCTGTCCGGGATGGTGCCGGCGTTGGTCACGGCGACGCGCTGCGCGCCGGGGCGGGCTTTGAGGGTGGTGCCGTCGAGGATTGCGCGGGGACGCAGTTCCGCGAAGTCAGTGGAGGGGTAAATGCCGATGACCAGGTCGATGACCGCGTCGAAGACTTCGCGGGCGAGATTACGGTAGGGCCAGGCGCGGGTAACGGTTTCGTACCAATCATCCAGCTCCAGGTCTTCCACCGCGACGGCCGCGACAGTTTGCTGGGCAAGCACATCCAGTGGACTCTTCGGGGTGTGCAGCTCCTCGATGAGCCCCTGCCGCATACGGGGAACAGTCACTGCTGTTTGCACTAGGTCAGAGCGGTGCTTGGGATAAAACGAGCCTTCGGAAACTGCACCCACTGAGTGCCCGGCGCGTCCCACGCGCTGTAGGCCGGATGCCACCGATGGTGGGGATTCCACCTGCACGACTAGGTCCACCGCACCCATATCGATGCCCAGCTCCAGCGAGCTGGTGGACACCACCGCTTTAAGCGTGCCCTCCTTCAGCGCGGTCTCCGTGGTCTTGCGCTCCTCTTTGGACACGGAGCCGTGGTGCGCCCGCGCAATAACGGGCGTGGCTTTGCCAGCAACGTCTGCTGCTTTCATGAGCTGCGCCGGCGGTCGCCTTGTTTGCGGGCTGAGAGCCTCCGGGTCGTGCTCCGCCGCCCAGATCTCATTGAGCCGGCTGGTTAAGCGCTCTGCGGTACGGCGGGAGTTCACAAACACAATCGTCGACTGATGCGCCATGACCTCCCGGTACAGCTGTGCCTCAATGTGTGGCCAGATCGAGGACTGCCCTGGGGTGGGTGGTGGGGCGTCGAGGTCCAAGTCAACGCTGATAACCGCTCCCCCGATCGGCGAGCCCTCTTCCGGCACGGGCAGGTCGCTCATGTCAGGGACGGGCACGTGCACGTCAAGCTGCCACTTCTTCTCCGCGGGCGGGTTCACGATCGTGGTGCGCTCGCCCAAGAAATTCGCCACCGCGTCGAGCGGCCTCACCGTCGCGGACAGGCCGATGCGCTGGAAGTTTCCTGCTTGTCGACGAAGCCTCTCCAGCGACAACGCCAAATGCACACCACGCTTCGTTCCCGCGAGTGCGTGGATCTCATCGACGATGACGGTATCCACCGTCTTCAGGATTCCCGCTGCCTTGGAAGTGAGCATCAGGTAGAGACTCTCCGGCGTGGTGATGAGAATGTCCGGCGGCTTACGCGTCTGCCGGTTGCGTTCCGCCTGCGGGGTATCGCCGGAGCGCACCGCCACCGAAACATCCGGCATGTCCAACCCCATGCGTTGTGCCACACGGGCAATTCCGGTGAGTGGCGCGCGCAGGTTGTTCTCCACGTCGACGCCCAGGGCTTTCAGCGGGGAGATGTACAGAACTTTGACGCCAGCGCGCGTCCCTTGAGAGCTTCGCTGGAGAGCCACATTGTCGTCGAAATGCAGTGCTTGCTGCCCGGCGCGATTCACCATCGAATTGAGCGACCACAAAAACGCCGCGAGTGTCTTACCGGAACCAGTCGGGGCAACGACGAGGGTGTTCTCCCCCTCCGAGATCGATTGCCACGCCTGCTCCTGCACTGGGGTCGGCGCGGCGAACACTTCCTCGAACCACGTTGCCACCTGCGGGTGGAAGCGGTCGAGCACGCGACCAGAATCCCCGCTCACGGAGTGGTTGGAAGGGTTGTCAGACACGTGTTCACCTTAACCGGGAAGAACATAACACCTAACTTCCCACTACATAACACTTGTGGGATGTTATGTGGGAAGTTAAGTGTTATGTTCCCGCCTCGCTCCACCCCCCCCCACAACGCAAACCCCAATAAACGTTTTCAAATAAGCCAGGTGGCGCCACCGCAAGAAATTGCTGACGGCCCCTTCCACTCGATTCATTGCACTTCATTCATTGCAGTTGATTCATTGCACTTTGCAGGGCAGCGGCTCAGCCGAGGCTAACCAGCAAGCACTCAGACGAAGCAAGCCACCCAGAGAACGCGTCACCGCGCCCCCACACAACTACGGCATACCTCGAGAAGCGGTAAGGTCTAGGCCATGACGGCAACGTATTCGGACTCACGGTTGACCAACCTCATTGCGCAAGGAACAGGCGAGATCCTGAAGGGAATTCGTGGCGTCGGCCTGCTGCGGGGCCGGGAGCTCGGTGAGGCGGGCGATGACTTGGCTCAGAACTGGATCGCTCGCGTGCTGGAGCAGCACCGCCCGGAGGATGGCTTCCTATCGGAGGAAGCGGTGGATGACCTGTCGCGCTTGGACTGCACCCGAGTGTGGATCGTGGATCCGCTGGATGGCACGAAGGAATTCGCCACTGGCCGGCAAGACTGGGCAGTGCACATTGCGCTGGTAGAAGACGGCGTCCCGATCCATGCGGCGGTGGGCCTGCCGGATCTGGGCGTGGTGTTTAAGTCCTCCGACGTGCGCCACGTGTCGGGCCCGCTGTCCCGGAAGATCGCACTGTCCCACAACCGGCCGCCCGCGGTGGCCAAGTACGTGGCCGAGAAGATGGGATTCGAGGCCGCCGGCATCGGTTCGGCGGGCGCGAAGGCGATGCACGTTCTGCTCGGTGACTACGACGCATACATCCACGCGGGTGGGCAGTATGAGTGGGATCAGGCGGCGCCGGTGGGCGTCGCTAAGGCAGCTGGCCTTCACGCGACAAGGCTGGATGGCTCGGAAGTACGCTTCAACAATAAAGACACGTATATTCCTGATTTGTTGATCTGCCGCCCGGAAATCGCCGACGAAATTTTGGAACATGCTGCCACCTACAAGGAAGAGCACGGCAGCTACGAGGGAATTGTAAAGTGACAGAGACGATTAACACCCCCTACGAGGACCTGCTGCGGGAGATTCTAGAAACCGGCACCCCGAAGAGCGACCGGACCGGCACGGGCACGATCAGCCTGTTTGGCAAGCAGCTGCGCTACAACCTGGCCGAGTCCTACCCCCTGCTGACCACCAAGAAGGTGTACTTCAAGGGCGTTGTCGGCGAGCTGCTGTGGTTCCTCAAGGGTGACTCGAATGTGCGCTGGCTGCAGGAAAACAACATCCGCATCTGGAACGAGTGGGCGGACGAGAACGGCGAACTCGGCCCGGTCTACGGCGTGCAGTGGCGCTCTTGGCCCACACCCGATGGCCAGCACATCGATCAGATTCAGAATGCCCTTGACCTTCTCACCCAGGACCCGGAGTCCCGTCGCAACCTCGTCTCCGCGTGGAACGTGGCGGAGCTGGACAAGATGGCACTCATGCCCTGCCACCTGCTGTTCCAGCTCTACGTCGCCGACGGCAAGCTGTCCATGCAGGTCTACCAGCGCTCCGCGGATATGTTCCTCGGCGTGCCGTTCAACATTGCGTCCTACGCGCTGCTGACCCACATGTTCGCCCAGCAGGCGGGCCTGGAGGTCGGCGAGCTCATCTGGACCGGCGGCGACTGCCACATCTACAACGACCATATTGAGCAGGTCAAAGAGCAGCTGACCCGCGAGCCCCGCCCGTACCCGCAGCTGGAGTTGACCAAGGCGGAGTCCATCTTCGACTACGACTTCGAAGACATCTCGGTCACGGGCTACGACCCGCACCCGACGATCACCGCGAAGGTCTCGGTCTAGCATGCTCGGCGCAATCTGGGCGCAAAGCCTCGACGGTGTCATCGGCGATGGCAAAGACATGCCGTGGCGTCTGCCGGAGGACCTCAAACACTTAAAGGAAACAACGCTGGGCAGCCCCGTCATTATGGGCCGTCGAACGTGGGAGTCGCTGCCGTTCAGGCCACTGCCAGGCCGCCCGAATCACGTCGTCTCCTCGCGCGAGCCTGGCGAATGGTCCGACGGCGCATTCGTCTCCCGCGACCTTCCCGACCTGCAGGTCGACGCATGGATCATGGGCGGGGCACAACTCTACGAAGCCGCGCTCGACGAGGTTGACATCATTGAGCGCACGCTTATCGACGTCTCCCTCCCCCACCTCCCCACCCCCGTCCACGCCCCACGCATCCCGGCGGAATTTGAGCTGGTCCACGAAACCGAATGGTTCACCTCTGAGCGCGGCCACGTGACTTTCAATGGCACTGACTTTTCCCCACTGCGCTACCGCTTCCAACGTTTTGAACGAAAGGCTTAACCCCCGTGGCTAACACCCCTGAAACCCCTGAGACGACAGCACCCGTCACCGTCTTCGCCACGTCTTGGTGCCCGTACTGCACCGGCCTCATCGCGGATCTGCGCCGCGCGAAACTGCCCGAAGGCGCAGTGGAGATCGTTGACGTCGAAGCACCTGGCGTGGACGCTGACGAGTGGATCAAGTCGGTCAACGACGGCAACCGCATCGTGCCCACCGTCCTCTACTCCGACGGCCCCCACGCTACCAACCCGCCGGCCGCTGACGTGCTAGCCAAGCTCGCGGATCTGAGCTAGTAGACCTGAGTTTGAACCACTGCAATTTACAGCGCGCGAACGGCGCTCTATCTTTCAAAAATCGCGCTTTTTGAAAGATAGAGGCTTAAGATGGGTCTCTAAATTGCAATCGAACCACCTGGGAATATCGCGCCATGACCCACTACAAGCAGCTAAAACAGGTCTTTCATAGCCACCAAAACGGTGAAAAATAGCTCAAGAGCAGCACGAGCTGCGACTTTCCTCGCCGTCGACACTCACGTGGGACTTCAATGTGGGCGATTACCCCCTGTTTGTTGTTCATACAAACGATGTTGTGGAAGCGCTTGAACGAGTATGGGACAACGAGTCACGCATCGCTCCCAAATGGACATCGCTCCCAGACGTAGCCAAAAGCCACTATCTCAACGGCCTCCTCATTGAAGAAATCAAGGCCACAAACAGCATCGAAGGTATCCACTCGACACAACAGGAAATCGCAGAAGCGCTCAAAGAACCGCGGACCACCGCCCACAAACGTTTCCGCGAAATGGCAGCCCTCTACTCCTCACTGCTCTTTCCTCGCGACAAGGAGCCGGTCTTCCCTCAAACGCCTCAAGCGCTTCGATCGCTTTACGACGAACTTCTGACCAACGAGATTGCCAATCCCGACAAACCCGATGGTCAACTATTCCGTGCGCATTCGGTATCGATTCACGACGGCCAGAAACAGATTCACACCGCTCCGGCGAACGAGGACGAGATTGTGGCAAGAATCAAAACTTTTCTTGCTGCGCAGACGTCGGATAGCCACCGTCTAGTAAACGCCCTGATGGGGCACTTCATGTTCGAATACACTCACCCGTTCTACGACGGCAACGGGCGCATCGGCCGCTTCCTGTTGGCCTTTGCCTTGATCGATGCCCTGTCCGCCCCGACAGCGATATCGATGTCTCACCAATTCTCACAGCAACGCAACAAATACTACAAAGCATTCGAGCAGGTAGAAGTCCCTCTCAACCGAGGTGAGGGTACTTTCTTCCTGATGAGCATGCTCAATATCCTGACTGATGCCCAACGACAACTAGATGAGTCTTTGTCGGAGAAGCTGAGATCACTCTCGTCCCTGCGTGAGAAGGTAATGAAGGAAGAACTCCCCGATTACCAAGCCCAAATTCTCTTCATTCTCGGCCAAGCAAAACTCTTCGGCCCCGATGCACCGGTGGCAATGAACGAACTACAGCATTATCTCAATCGCTCCTGGAACACGGTCCGTGAGCAGGTCGTAGAACTAGAAGATCTCCACTATGTCACTGCGGTGAAGAAACGTCCCCTTGAGATGAAACTAACGCCGAAGGGACTCGAGCTCCTCGGGTTGGTCTAGCCCGTGCACCAAAACAAACGAAGCCCCGAGACATAACCGGAACTATGTCTCGAGACTTCACATGGCGCCCCAGAGAGGAATCGAACCTCCGACACCGGCTTTAGGAGAGCCGTGCTCTATCCACTGAGCTACTAGGGCAACGGATAACTACGTTACCGCACCACTTCTGCTGCGTGAAAGAAGCCATCGGCAAAAGCGATACGGTCGCCCAGGGCAGGATTAGAGTCGCGCCAGCACCTGGTCGAGTGTGGCGTTGGCGGCGTCGATAGATTCCTGTGAGTCGTCTTTGATCACGACATTGACGTACGCGCCGTTCTTCTCAGCGGCTACGTTATAAATGGTGGCTTCAATTCCATCATCAAAAACAGAGTGCGAGATGATTGCACGTCCCTTGTTTGAGGTTACCCTCGTTTAGTGGACACCCAACTTGTACGGATGTTGTGTCCGTAGGAGAGGATGTTCATTGTGAGTCA
>NZ_JASPJK010000049.1 GCF_030232265.1 Corynebacterium sp. MSK041 | reverse complement strand
GCGGTATCACCACTGGCCTGATCCACCACTGGCACTTTGTCACCGGCCCAGTCGACGTAAAGCTCTTGCCCCGGCTCGGTCAAGTCCCGTGTAGTGGTGTAGCGGTTTGTGCTTTCGGCTCGGTATGAAGTTTGGGGTTGTGGTTAGGCGGTTAGTTGGTGGTAGTCGCCATGATCACCTCCTGGGTGGTGCATGAGGTGTTTGGTGTGTTCGAGTGCGGTCAGTGACATGTAGCGCTTTTGTTGGATCCAATCGTCGTGTTGTTCGGCTAGGACTGCACCGACAAGCCGAATGATGGATTCGCGGTTTGGAAAGATCCCAACGACGTCGGTGCGCCGGCGGATTTCCCGGTTGAGCCGTTCTGTGGGGTTGTTGGACCACACTTTCGTCCAGACTGGTTTCGGTGCTGCGGTAAACGCCAGCACTTCATCAAGTGATTCCTCCAGATAGGCCGCAACCTGCGGGAATTTTGGTTCCAGTAGGTCGACGACTTCGCGGGCTTGAGCCCA
>NZ_JASPJK010000048.1 GCF_030232265.1 Corynebacterium sp. MSK041 | reverse complement strand
TGTCAGATGCGGGTTTTTGGTACCGGTGTTCCGGAGACCCGGTACTGCCGTGTTCCGGGTAGTTGGTACCGGGGCCGGGCCGACGGAGTCGGCCCGGTTGTTTGTTTTATTCGTCCGGTTCTATTGGGGTGGTGGCCTTGCGCATGTCGAAGTCTCCGATGCGGATTCGGTGGCCGTTGTTGAGGCGGCTAACGAGTGAATCGGCTCCGACTCTGTCGGGGAGGGCTTCGACCCAATAGGCGGCGGCCGATTGGGAGGAGATCAGCGTTGGGAGCCGACCGTCGCGGTCGAATATGATCTTGCTCAGGTCTTCTTGCCCGCGCTGGTTGATGCTCATGGTCATAAAATCGTCGATGATAAGGACATCGACATTGATCAGTTTCCGCATCTTATCGAGGTAGTTTTGATCAGTCGGTGAGAAGACCGCCAACATGTCTACGAGTTGGTCTAGCCGGTAGTAGGCCACGGAGTATCCGGCTTGACATGCGGCGACGCCGATGGCGCAGACTATGT
>NZ_JASPJK010000047.1 GCF_030232265.1 Corynebacterium sp. MSK041 | reverse complement strand
AGTGATTCCTCCAGATAGGCCGCAACCTGCGGGAATTTTGGTTCCAGTAGGTCGACGACTTCGCGGGCTTGAGCCCAGGTGGATGCGGCATCGGGTTGTTGGAAGATTGTCTGGAACATCGCAGAGACCATAGGCCATTGTGTTTTCGGGACCTTCTCGTAGAGGTTCTTCGCGAAGTGGGTGCGACACCGCTGCCAGGAGGCATCGGGAAGCACTTCGGAAATGGCGTGCTGGATGCCTTCGTGGGCGTCACTGGTGACAAGGAAGACACCACGAAGTCCGCGCGCTTTTAAGTCTTGGAAGAAGCCTTTCCACGATGCGTTGGATTCTGCGGTGGCCACGTGCATGCCGAGCATTTCGCGGTATCCGTCGGCGTTGACCCCGGTGGCCAAAAGTACGGAGCATTTGACTACCCGGCCGCCTTCACGGACTTTGATCGTGAGCGCATCACACGACAAGTAGGCGTACCCGCCGGGGTCGAGTGGGCGGTTTTTGAAGTCTGCGACCATGTCGTCGAGTTCTTCCGACATGCGTGAGACTTG
>NZ_JASPJK010000046.1 GCF_030232265.1 Corynebacterium sp. MSK041 | reverse complement strand
GTGGGTGCCGAACAAGGTGCGGTACTGCTCGTAGGCAGCCAGGCTGGGGAAGCTGAACAGGGATTCCGCACGGTCACTCACACCTTCCGCGGGTAGGTAGTACCCGTGGTGGGTGCCGCCGTGTTCGTCGACATGCCGCATCCAAGCGCGGGCGAACTGTTCAAAGGCTGCGATCTGGTCGGGGTCGATGGTGTAGTGGACGACACAGGTGATCACATCCACAACGCTAGGCCCACAGGCGCTCATTGGGGAGCCTTTGTCTGTGCGCCTCGTGGTGCAGCACACCAATCTGCCTGGTTTACCTGCGGAAATGCGTCAGTTCGCCAAGTTGGCGCCGAGTTCAACGGTGAGAACTCCGACGGCGATGAGGAGGATGCCGAGGGCCATGGTTCGGGTGAGGGGTTCGTGGAAGATGACCCGGGCGAGGATCGCGGTGAGAGCTACGCCGGATGCTGCCCAGATGCCGTAGGCGACGCCAAGGGCCATGCCGTCGGCCAAGGCGAGACTTAAGGCGACGAACGCCACGAGATACCCCGCGATGACGCCGATGAACCATTTCTTCACCCGGCCACCGTCGGAGGCTCGTAGCGACATGGTCGCGACGACTTCGGACAAGATGGCGCCTGCGAGGAAGATCCA
>NZ_JASPJK010000045.1 GCF_030232265.1 Corynebacterium sp. MSK041 | reverse complement strand
AGGTCAGGAAGCGTGGACGTACGCTTGGACTGAATCGTGGTCACCGGGACGAAGGCACGCGGTGAAATCCCCTCAATCCCCATCAGGCGCATCCGCTTAGCCACAGTCTTACGGTTGAGCGCAATGCCGTAGCGCTCGGCGAGTTCTGCGGTGATCCGCGGGGCACCGTAGACGTGATCAGACTCTGACCAGATCTGGTGAATCTTGCGGTCAACATCGTCGTAGAATGCTGCCCGATCATCGTTTCCGGATAACCGTTGTTCCTGCTTATTGACCCATTTGTAGTACCCGGACCGTGACACTTTTAACAAGCGTGCCATGCGGTTGATGCTGTAGTTCGCCTTCTCCTGTCGCATTAGCTCGAACTTTTCTGTTCGCGTTGCTTCGCGGCGAAGAAGGCTGTCGCTTTTGACAAGAACTCGTTGTCCATCCGGGCCTCTGCCAGCTCACGGCGCAGGCGCGCATTCTCAGCCCGAAGATCCGCCTCGCTCATCCCATCAGCAGCACCGCGTCGCTCCCGCTCGTTTTTGACCCACTTGCCCAAAAGCCCCGGGGCGACACCGATCTCTCGGGCCACATGAGCGATCGGGCGCTGCGACTCAATCACGAGATTCGCGGCTTCACGCCGGTACTCCGGCGTGTACTTCTTGCGTTGTTGACTCACAATGAACATCCTCTCCTACGGACACAACATCCGTACAAGTTGGGTGTCCACTAAACGAGGGTAACCTCA
>NZ_JASPJK010000044.1 GCF_030232265.1 Corynebacterium sp. MSK041 | reverse complement strand
GGGTTAAGGGTCAAAAAGTGTGTCTGGCCCCGGCGTGTCGTGGGGTTAGATTTGGCCTTTTTGGATGCCGATTGAGTGGGTGTACTCGGTGTCGATACCGTTGTCGTAGAGGGCTGGTCGTCCTGTTTCGTGGTCGGCTTGGTTCTCGTTGTGGGTCAGGGGTGTAACTTTGGCGAGTTGGTCCTGGCCCCAATTGGACTGTCTGGCGATGTGTACTGGATCGTCAGGCAGTTCTGTTTTTAGGTAGAGCCACCAGTCCAGCATTCGGCGTTGGTGTTCTCCTTTTCTTCCGCGATGGGTTCTAGCTAGCAGTTTGAGTTGGGCGTTGATGCCGCCTTCGAGGCTGTTTGTGGTGGATTTGATGCCCTCGGGGTTGAGTACGTCTTTCGGTGGCGTGAGGTAGGTAAAAAGCAGGTCATTGCGCCATAGGTGGTTGAGGCTGTTGTAAGCGCTGCGCACTTTGGCGTGTGTCCATGCGTCTTTCCATTTGCCTGTTTTCGGGTCTTTGAGCACGGTCCTTTCGTCCATCCATGCCCGGTAGATGGTGGAGAATTCGTGTAGTTGGGAACCCCATGCGGCGGCGTCGTCCAGGTTGGTGATGCGGGTCAGTTTCAGCGCTAGTTGGTAGATGGTGCGGCCAGCGTCGGTGCGTGGTCGTGAGGTGGTGTAGCGGCGTACGACGCGTTGGGCATGCACGAGGCAGCGTTGGACTTTCGTTTCCGGCCAGCAGTTTTTGATCGCGGTTGCAGCTCCTTGTCCACCGTCGATGACGACAATGCGAGGGGCTGGGATGCGTTCGAGGAGGCGCTC
>NZ_JASPJK010000043.1 GCF_030232265.1 Corynebacterium sp. MSK041 | reverse complement strand
TGTGATCAGGCTTGATGAATCGGCTGGTGATGATGCTGGGAAGGACACGATGTATGCCAAAGTCCTTGTTGATAGCCGGCTTGATAAAGCAGTGACGGAAGCAGGGGGTGACGCTAGTGGGTATTTCTTGGATGCTGTGTTGAGGTATTGGCAAAGCATTAACACTATTGCTGCTGGTGTTGAGTTGGATCCTGAAGGTGAGGGCATTGGGGTTACTGGCCAGCCTGATGAGGTTGCTGTGGTACGTGAGAAGCTCAATGGTCTGCCGGCTGATGTGGCGCAGCTGGGTGCGTTGATCGCTGATGTTGAATCTGCTGGTATCAGCATCGACTAACCACACTCACCGCATGCTTGGTTCGGACTGAGTATGTGCACAAAAGCGGCATGATCACTCGTGGCGTTAGTGACCCCGACCGGTTGCGTCCCTTAGTGTGGTGTAACGCTTGCTGATGGTGGGCCCGGGAAGATAGCGGGCTGCCACACGTTTCGCATCTCGGGTGGGGCGCGCGGGGCGTCGAAAGCCGTTAGAGGGCTTTAGACGGGAGAACATGAAGTGCCCCGGGTTTTGTTTCTAGGCATTTGCCTTGATTTCCATTATTTCTTGGGCCGGGTTGGTTTCCCAAAGCTCTGCCTCAACCTCAGCTGGCGTGCGATAGCCGAGACTTTGGTGAAGCCGTATCTCGTTCCACCAATTGACCCATTCAAACGTCGCAATCTCAACGTCCACCACGTCTGCCCACGCTCGTCGATGAATCAGTGTCGATTCGGGGTAGTTGGTACCGTGAGTCCGCGTAGTTGGTACCGGTGTTCCACGTACCCGGTACTGCAAGGGG
>NZ_JASPJK010000042.1 GCF_030232265.1 Corynebacterium sp. MSK041 | reverse complement strand
CGAAATCGGGTCAGCCACAAACATGACTCAATGGACTAGGACCCACAGCTTAGAAACGATTAAGAACACACGCAACAGGAACTGCCGAATTAACAGAAAACCCTCAGAATCACGCGTCTGGCTATTACTGTCCCGAAGCGTTGGTGCGTGTTGTGTGATCCGCTGAAACAGCCACTGGAGTTGACACAGCCACAGGAGTGCTGCAGCGGGCAATGGCGTGATTTCCCGGGCGTTGAATGGTCGTCAACGAGTCTTAAGCGACAACGAATCATGCTATCGATCCACAGTGCGGAAAACACCTTCCACGAATTCGGTGTGAGGCCTAAACGCATCAGGCTTTACCGCCCGCAAGTCAACGGGAAGATCGAACGATTACACTGCACCATGGCCTATATATGGGCCTACTCAAAGCCTGACATGTGCGAAAACGAACGCCGCACTGCGCTACCGGCATGACTCCAGGAATACATTGACTGTCGACCTCTTTCCGCAGCCGGAAGCCAACCACTCATCACCACGTGCACCAATCTGCCGGGTCAGTACAACAGTTCTCTGCACTAGATCTCGTGGGGATGCTCTGGATTCCCCGCTTCGCATACCCCCGTGTGGCGGACCGACCAAGAGCCTGTTACATTTGTTGCTGTTGTGGTTGCAGTGACTAGTGTGAAATAGCCGAGTCGGAACTGTGGCGGAAGAACTGCAACTTAAACTTTCAGTCCCGTTGACCAACCCGGTCAGCGGGACTTTTGTCTTCCCGGATTGCAGACCACGTTGCTCTGGCTTAAGGGACATTTCGTGTGGATTTGCGGCGTGTCGCACTAAGGGACATTTCGTGTGGATTTAGGAGCGTCCGGC
>NZ_JASPJK010000041.1 GCF_030232265.1 Corynebacterium sp. MSK041 | reverse complement strand
AGTGTTGCGACCGGCTATTTGGTAGCAGTGTCGTGACTATCCGGTAGCGCTTCAGTGAGCATCCGGTAGCGGCTCAAATTGCATGGGGTGATGGTTCCTGTATCCGCTTTATTCGGGTGCGGCACGTTCCGGATGGAGTCCGCTGCTGAAATTGGAGCTATACCGCGGAAGCCTCCACGGCCGCCCCCGACTCTTCGCCACTAAATTGAACAAGGCGCGGTTGCAGTTCATCTCGCTTCAGGAGCGGCCCAAGCCCATCCTTGATACCTGTCGATTCGGGGTAGTTGGTACCGCGATTCCGCGTAGCTGGTACCGGTGTTCCGCGTACTCGGTACTGCAGGGCGCTTTCATAGTTTATGCTGGAAGTACCGTGTTTCGGTGATGCTGTGGCAGCTCCAACCCGTTATACGAAGGAAATGCCTGGAGCCCTACTCGCGGACTGCACCGCTGTCTCGATTCCAGGCCGTCAACAGTGGTAGTGGGGTTTCTGGCGAGCCCGAGCCGAGCGCCCTGGGCACCGAAGACACACTGAACCGTTGCGGGCAATCGCGAATAACGCTGACGGAGAGCCGGCTGCAACATAGCGGACACCGAACCCGCATAGAAGTCTTCACCATGTGCAAGGACACCCCCAGTGGCCTGCTCGAACGAGTAATGCCTGCAGCCGGGGCCATACAGTCGGCCCGGCTCTGCTGTCCAGGTACCAACTACTCGGAACGCGGCAGTACCGAGCCCTCGGAGCGCCGGTATCAAACCCGCCCTTGACAACGCCACCATCTCTGAACCCTTGACCGACTCGCCGCAGGTGCGGAGCCCTGGCGAGCCTCCGCTACCGGATACTCACTCAGGCGCTACCAGATACTCACCACACCGCTACCATTTCAGTCTTCTAAACA
>NZ_JASPJK010000040.1 GCF_030232265.1 Corynebacterium sp. MSK041 | reverse complement strand
CTCATGAGTTGACTCCTGCTTCCTGGGCTGCGGTTTGCTGAGCTTTCTGGGAGCCGAGTTCGACGGTGAGGACACCGCTGATGATCGCAACCATTCCAAGACCCATCACAGCGGTCAGAGGTTCACCGAAAATCGCGGCGGATAGCACGGCGGCGAGCACGACCCCGCTGGCTCCCCAGATGCCATAGGCGACGCCGATCTGCATTCCTTCGCGCAGGCAGAAGGTGAGGAAGACGAAAGTGCCGATGTATCCGGCAGCAACCACGATGTACCAGGATGGGTGATTGAGCGCCGCCTTGAGAGACAGCGTCGCCGCCACTTCGGTAGTGATGGCGCCAGCGAGCAGGAACCACTGCTTCATGGGGTTGTTCCTTCGATCAGGGAGCGAATGCTGGAGACGACGGCTTCGAGATCCGCGCCGTGGAGGGTGGACACACCTGTGGCCTGGGCGCCCCAGAGTCCGTCGGCGGCGAGTCGGGCGGTGGTCAGCCTGGCTCGGGTGGCGGCGTCGAGATCGTCCGGGAGTTCGAGCCAGCGGCCCATCCGCGTAGTCCACGGTTCGGTGAGTTCGGGCCGATACGTCGCTTGGCCCCAGATGATGAACTCGGCGCGCTTGGCGGCCCCGTGGGCGGCGACGTGAACGTAGCTCAGGAGCCGCTCGGTGGCGTTGGCGTTCTCGAGGGGCTTGCCAAGGGTGGCAGTCATGTCGTTCTCGACGTTGGCCGCAGCGTGGTCGACGATCGCGGCGAGCAGTACGTCGCGGTTGCGGAAGTGATATAGCAATCCCGGTTTGGTGAGCCCGGCCTCGTGGGCCACTGCGTCAAGGGTAATGTCGCCACCCTCCGCTGCGTTCATGACGCGGAGGGCAGCTTCCAGGATCTCGGAGCGCTGACTGGTTC
>NZ_JASPJK010000003.1 GCF_030232265.1 Corynebacterium sp. MSK041 | reverse complement strand
TACCCGCCGGGGTCGAGTGGGCGGTTTTTGAAGTCTGCGACCATGTCGTCGAGTTCTTCCGACATGCGTGAGACTTGTGATTTCGACAGGTTTGAAATCCCAATCGTTGCCACTAGATCATTCATCCTGCGGGTAGAGACCCCTTTGAGGTAGCAGGTGGCGATCACGGTCGATAGTGCCCGTTCTGCTCGTGAGCGTCGCTCTAACAGCCAGTCTGGGAAGAACGCGCCGTGGCGCAGCTTCGGTACTGCCACGTCGATCGTGCCGACACGGGTATCAAGGTCGCGGTGGCGATACCCGTTGCGGTGGTTGACCCGCTCGGCAGAAGCGACCCCGTATTCAGCCCCGCAGACGGTGTCAGCCTGGGCGGAGAGGATCTGGTTGATAAACCCTTGCAGCATTTGGCGCATCAAATCTGGAGATGCTTGGGCGAGCAGATCGTCCAAATAGGTTGTCGGGTCGATAGAATGCGGTGCAGCGGTCATCGTCATGTTCCTTTCGGCGAGATGTGGTAGTTGAGTCGAAAGGTTACTGGCGGTGGCCGCCCCTGTATTTCCCAGGGTCCACCATCAGCAAGCGTTACACCACACTAAGGGACGCAACCTGGCACGCTTGTTGAAGGTGTCTCGATCTGGCTACTACAAATGGTCCCACACGCAGCAGCAACGACGCTTAGGTAACGATGATCGGGCAGCGTTTTATGACGATGTTGACCGCAAGATCCACCAGATCTGGACAGACTCCGATCAGGTCTACGGTGCACCGCGCATTACCGCAGAACTCGCCGAGCGCTACGGCATTGCGCTCAACCGGAAGACCGTGGCCAAGCGGATGCGTCTGATGGGCATTGAGGGGATTTCACCGCGTGCCTTCGTCCCGGTGACCACGATTCAGTCCAAGCGTACGTCCACGCTTCCTGACCTGGTCAAGCGCATGTTTGATGCCGGTGGGCTGAACCGGGTGTGGATGTCGGATATTACCTACCTGCGCACCGGTGAAGGCTGGTTGTACTTGTGTGCGGTCCGTGATGGTCATTCCCGCCGGGTGCTGGGCTGGGCTATGGATAGTGTGCAAGATACTTCCCTGGTCGAACGGGCCCTGCGGATGGCGTATACGCTACGCGGTGAGGTTCCTGATGGCCTGGTGTTTCACGCCGACCGTGGAGCACAGTTTACAAGCGAGCAGCTCTGGGACGTCTGCCGCGAGATGGGCATTGCCCAGTCCGTCGGGCGTACCGGGGTGTGCTTCGATAACGCGATGGCCGAGTCCTTCTGGTCGACGTTGAAGACTGAGTTCTACGACCGGCAACGCTGGCCTACCCGGGATGCTGCACGCACGGGTGTCGCCCGCTGGATTGAAGTGGTCTACAACCGCCGTCGGCGCCACTCCGCGCTCGGTATGGTCAGCCCCGTCGACTTCGAGCACCAGATCACCCAGACCACCAACGGAAAAGAAACAGCTGCCTAACCATGAGGTAGCTCCACTACGTGTCCACCATTTGCGGGCAACCCCATAGTTCCGATGGCGAGCTTCCGAGGACAAACCGGTCATCACGTCCCGCTGATTCTAACAAGTCAATCACCGGTGATGGGTACGTGTGGGTGAACGATCCCGCTTCCGGAGAACTATGCGGGCAGATCGTGCTTAGTGCAAAAGTTGGTCAATCCGAACATCAGCAACTGCTCGTTAAAGCGAAGTTTGAGTTCGTCGTGACAGACCTCGCGAGATCCCCGCAAGAGATTGTTGACCCAGAGACCGGTTCGGTGAGCGGAGTGGCAAACCAAACTCTTTACGGGCAACGGACCTGGCAGGGGCACACTTCCTCGCCCCTGCTCTACGCTGGCCAGTACTTTGATACAGAATCTGGCTGGGCTTACAACCGGTACCGCTACTACCACCCGCACGCGGGTATATACAATGCGCAGGACCCCCTCGGAGTGGCACCGCGTCTTGCCTCTGCTCAAGGTTATGTCGACCATGCGGCGCATTGGTTCGATTATCTCGGACTGCACAGTGCTCACGATGCCCTACCAGGCCCTCATCCGATCTACGAAGGACGAAACGCTAAGGGGCAATTCACGGGCACGAATCCGGACGCAAGGTACGGAACCAATGTACATAAACGTTATTCCGGTGTAATGGAAGCCAATGGCTTTACTGTGGATAGGCAGCTACCGGGATCCAAAGGAAAGTTCCGGCCAGATGCCCACACAGCCAACGAGCAAGGATTCATCACCGAAGTTCGAGAGTTTAAGCCGGATACGCCAAGCGGAAGGGCCAAAGGGAAGGCTCAGTTAGCGAAGTACGAACAGTATGCTGAGAGCTACAACCGAGGCATCGCCGAGCAATATGGGGCAACTCCGCCGACTGTTCAATACGTGCTCGATTTCTATAAGCCGTGACGAATGAGAGGATGAGCGATGAAATCTAAATGCTTTCGGGATGTGTTGCTTGATTGTTTGGACGAGCATTTTTCGCGGGTAGATAGTTCTCTTGTGGGTGGTTCGTTTGTGTGGTCGATGCGATCGGGAGAGTTGGTCTGGTTCGTGCGAATGGATTATGACAACCGGGTCAAGGAGTTTTCTTTCCTCGGTGTCTCATTCGCTCCTGTCGCGTGGGTAAATGAGGATTATTCGAACACGAAACGAGCCCCGGGCGTGTTTCTTTCGCAGTTGGTTGATTTTGATTCCTTGGATTTCGTGGTTGACTATAGTGAGTTGCCTGGTCAACGGTTGTATTCTTTCTTCGAATCGGGGCTTAATGATCAGCATGTGGAGTACCGACGTCAGGATGTTCCTGAGTACTTCGGTCTCGATGTCCGGCGACGGGACCTTGATACTTTCTTTAATGCGTTGAAGGCGAGTATGCAGGAGTTGACCTCATTGGATCAGATCAGCGTGTTGCGGTACGGCGACAATCCGGAGATGACACCTGACAAGATTGAGCAGGCGTGGCAAAAGCACAAAGCGATGATGGACAGCGAGTCCTACTAGCCCGCCTGAGACGGGGTTGCCCGCAAATGGTGGACGTGTAGTCGAGCTACCTGATGGTTAGGCAGCTGTTTCTTTTTCGTTGGCGGTCTGGGGGGTGTTAGGAAGTTTGTGTGTGAGGCTCTGATTCAGAAGGAGTTTCACCGATAATGACTACGGTGTCACCGAAGAAAAACTATGACCAGGACAAGGTCAATGAGATCAGTGCAAAGCTGATGGATAACCCTGAGATCGCCAAGCTGATTGGTGAGCTGTCGACTTCTGCCGATGATGCTAGCGATTTGGTCAAAGGGCTTTTGCAGGCCTCGATCAACGCTGGTTTGCAGGCGGAAATGGAAGCTCACCTGGGCTATGAGCATTCGGATCGTAAAGCGAAAGCCCAGATGGATGCTGTTGGTGCGGCGAACTACCGCAACGGGTCCTACACCGAAACTGTCGGCTCTGCTTATGGTGTGCGAGATATCACCATGCCACGGGATCGTGCTGGTACGTTTCGCCCGCAGATGGTGCCAAAAGGTGCCCGTAGGCTCACTGAGCTCGATGACATGATCATCTCGCTGTACGCCGGCGGGATGACGGTGCGTGATATCCAGCACCACCTCGCGACCACGCTGGGGGTGGATATGAGCCCGGATACGATCAGCACGGTGAAGCGTCCTGGTTTTCGTTCCGCTTATTGAACGCCCAACGGCTGGGCGTGTGATTGTTGATAGTAGGCGTCTTCCATCTCTTGTGGGGTGATGTATCCCAATGACTCGTGCAGGCGGTGGTTGTTCCACCAGTACACCCAGCGAAGGGTCGCGATTTCGACTTCCCCAACCGACGTCCACGGCCGGTGGGGATAGATCAGCTCGGTCTTGTAGAGACCGTTGACCGTTTCCTCCAACGCGTTGTCGTAGGAATCGCCGACGGTGCCAACGGACGGATCGATCCCAGCTTGAGCGAGCGCCTCACCGTAGCGGATGGACACGTACTGCGAGCCGCGATCGCTGTGGTGGACTAGTCCTTCAGCACGAAGATCACCTGCCTGATAAGGAGCGTGCTCAAAAGCCTCAAGAGGCAGCTCATCGGTGCGCATGCTCGCCCTGGTGGCAACCCCGACAATCTTGCGGGAGTACACATCGGTGATGAACGCGGTGCACGCAAACCCCGACAGGGTATGCACGTAGGTGATGTCAGCGACCCACAGCCGGTGCGGCGCTGACGCGGTGAAGTCACGATTCACCAGATCAGGGCGACGATCCAGGACATCAGCCCGAAGCGTTGTGATCGGAGTGCGGCCCCTTCTGCGGCCTTGGATGCCGGCGAGTTTCATCAACCGTGCCGTCTGATCCCGACCGATGTCCCAGCCAGCGCGCTGCATGGCCTTCCACATCTTGCGTACCCCGTACACGCTGAAGTTGTCCTCGAAGACTCTCACCAATTCGGGGATAAGCAGCGCGTCTGACAAGCTCCTGGCCGACGGGGCTCGTGTTTTCGCTGCTCGGTAGCCGCGAGAGGTGATAAACCCACATTCTGTCTGCCTTAACGTGCGACAGATGGCCTCGACCCCGAAGCGATCGCGATACGTGTCGATGTATTCGATCATCTTCTGGTGGGACGGTCGAGTTCCGCTGCGAAAAAAGCTGACGCGGTCTTTAAGATCTCGTTCGCTCTGCGCAGCTCTTTGTTCTCCTGCCGCAGACGCTTCAGTTCGTCGTCAACCGACTCGCCAGTGCTCCGCTGAACGTCGGGGGACGCTTTGACAGGTTTCAACCAGTTGTTGAACGTGTGCGCCGAGACGCCGAGCTTCTCGCCGATCTCCTCCGCCGCCGCCCACTTCGAACACCCCTCAAGCTCAACGAGCTCCTCGGCCAACCTCACCGCCTTGTCCTTGAACTCGTCACTGAACTTCCTAGGCATGATCCAATCCTCCTCTAGAAACGATCGGAACTAAACCCAGGACACTTCAGTAAGCGAGATTGAGCAAAACCCTGCTAAGTGCGGACTATTAGAGCCACGGTTCATTCTGATCACAACCGACTTGGCAGGTTCTCCGCAAGAACTGATTGACCCTTTGTCAGGCCAGGTCGTTGGACAAGCAACCCAAACTCTTTACGGTGTGCGCATTTGGAACGGATCAGCCTCGTCACCACTCTTGTACGCTGGCCAGTACATGGATACCGAGTCGGGCTGAGCTTACAATCGCTATCGATACTACAATCCGAAAGCTGGCGTCTACAACGCCCAAGACCCACTAGGCGTTAGGCCTGGGATCGCTTCGGCTCAAGGCTACGTCGACCATGCCTCCCACTGGTATGACTACCTCGGGTTGCACGATCCGCACAAAGCGCTTGCACGGAACTCAACACCCACAGAAAAATACCGAGATCGGCGTTGGAAAGTGGGTGACCATCACGCTGACGTCATGAAAAACGGTGATGCACCTAGCAGAAGTACGCAGCGAGCGCGGTTCTGGAAGAACGAAGCCGCCTTTAACGCCGACGCATATGGCAAGGATGCAGTGGAGCGGATGCGGAAGGGGCAAGGACCACAGCGAGTCAATAGTAAAAAGCAGGATGCCATGCCTGACAGTGGTGGTTGGGAAACCATGGAGGTCAGTCATGAGCCGATTCCTTACCGTGATGGAGGGAAAGAATTGGTTGCTCGTTGGTCCCAAGATCATGCAGCAATCGACCCGTATCGTCACCCTGGGTACTGACCATATCGCCGAAATAGAGAGGAAGACCATGTCAAAGACTTTCAATGAGATGTTTATGGAGGCCACGTCCAAGGATCCACGGGCGAGGACTATTGAGTTTGAGGGGAAGACTCTGCATCTGGGCTTGCGGGTGTTTCCGGAGCCGGGGGTGGAAACCCTGATTGAGTGGGAGTTTGATTCCCCGCATCCTGTAGGTGAGGTTGCTATCCAGTTGAGTGCAATTCGGTGTAGTTTTCGGTTCACCGGTGTTGATAAAGCCGAGACTGTTATTGGGGTTCATGGGGAGGCTAACCGGGGGTGGATTATTGTTGACAAGCTTGGTGATGACCCGGTGGTGTTGGTGACAAACGCGTGGCTTGATCCTCGTCTTGGGGACCAGTTCGAGTTTAATTATGGCAATCAGGCGATGCTTATTGATGAAACGCAGCCCGGCACGTATGTCATCCGGGCGAATAATGCTGTAACGGATGATCGTATGGCGTTTAGTGATTTCACTGCGACGGTGAAGGTGACCACGCTTGGTGCCTCTGCGGGCTATGAGCCCGGGTATGGGGAGATTCACCCTGATTATCCGATTGAGAATTATCGTTATGTTGATACTGGTGGGCAGGCGTTGAGTTCCGAGAGGTATCAGGCGATGAGTTTTGATGCTGATGATTCTGCGGTGTTGACGGATGCTATTGCGATGGTTACGCACCGTTGGGATGATGTTGCCACTGTGCTCGGCCGTGGCAGGAACTTTGTGGATTTACGTTTGAATCTTGAAGATGATTCGATGAGTGAGTTTGGTATTCGTGATGAAGCGAAGCTGTGGGGGCTTGCAGCGGTGCGTCTAAGTGATGGCACGATCTTGGAAGATGGCACCATCCGGTACCAAAATCCCAACCAGCCTTATTAGCGTTGTAACACTAGGGCCAGGTTAGACACTGCGAGACTGTTGTGGCTGTTTCCTTCCAGTTGCTAGAAAGTGTGTTCTATGAGTGAAAGCATTGCAACAGAAGTTGCCCGTTTGGTGGGGATTAAGTCCTGTGAAGATAGTGTTTTCTGAAGACCATGATCACCTGATTTTGAAAAAGGATGATGGTAATGACCTTGCCTGACATTATTGCGGTTGAGCCAACTGCAGAGAAGCTTTTGTTGCCTAGTGTGCCGCAGCGTTTGGCGCTGCCGCCTCGTTCTACTCCGGCGTTGGAGCGCTTCGGTGAACAAGTCCTTGGTGAGTACATCCCTAGTTTTGAGGTCATTGGGGATGGGATTATCGGGTTGACTGTCAACCACCCATACCCCAGTTCACTTGCAAAGAATCGGGATAAGATTGCCATTGAGAACCATGTGTGCCTTGCGGTGCCCAAATTTAGTTACGTTGTCACCCGTGGTACGGAACGTCCCACTCATCGCATTCGCACCTACGAAGATGATCTGCCGTATTATTCCCCGGAACTGGTTGATGAGAGGCTCGAGTTCATGACCAACATCACCATCCCTAAAGGGAGTGAGAGTTTTATTGTTGTTTCTCAACGCAACAGTGATGATGAGGAGGATGATTATGATGATGTGCGTACCAGTCATATCCGTGCGCGGTGGGAGGCTGAGAACCAGGACTGGGCTGTAGAATACCGCAATGCGGATACAGGTGAACAGTTCTTCACTTTCACTCCGTCGAGTGATGAAGTTGCACGTTTGATTAAAGGGTGGGTCGCCCACCAAAAGGATATCGCCAGCTTGACTACGTGGACACCACGCCAACGATAAACGCACTTGCACTGAACTGCTGTGAACTGCGCCCCATTAGTTGCCATTAGGGGGGGGAGCTTTGCCCGGTCGCGTGCCCTCAGCTCCCGGGAATTGTGAACATGGGGCCAGCGGGGCGTCGTTTAGCGGGGGCGGGGTCCTGCTCATAAGATCGACGTATGGCTCTTCAGGCCCGGGCGCTGACATTCAAGCGCCAGAAGGAACAGTCGGCGGCAGTGCGCCTCCTGCACGCTGACCATGCGCCTGTGGTCCTGGCCTTGATCGCTGATTACTTCCCGCGCGGCGCCGAGCCGAGGCCTGCCAGCGAAGTCTATGAGCGGATGGCCGCCGATTTTTCGCTGCTGCGCGACACCTTTGACCTGCCGAAGACCCCGCAGGCGTACTGCAATGATTGGGTGAAGGCGGGGTGGCTGGTCCGCAAATCGGGCACCCAGGTGACGGGGGAGACGCTGGAGCCGAGCGAGGACGGGCTGTTGGCGCTGCAGATGATGGACCGGGTTGGGGGTCCGTATTCGGCGGTGACGGCGAGTAGGGTGGCGTCGATAAGCAATGCTTTGCAGGACCTCGCGCGGGACACGGACCCGAATATTGCGACGCGTCTGGAACATCTGTATCGGCAGCGTGAGCGCGTGGATGAGCTGATCGCGAGCGTGGAGCGCGGCGAGTTTGAGCTGCCTTCGAATGCGAGCGTGCAGGAGCGGGTGGGCGATATTTTGGGCATGGCGTCGGCGATCCCGAGTGATTTTGCGCGTGTGCGGCACCAGTTGGAAGTGCTGAACCTGGATTTGCGCAGGCAGCTGCTGGATCCGGAGGGTAACCGGGGTGATGTGCTGGAGGAAATCTTCGCCGGTGTGGATGTGATTTCGGAATCAGATGCCGGGCGGAGCTTCAACGGATTTTACCGGCTGGTGGTGGACGCGGAGCATGGCGCGTGGGTGGAGTCCTGGATCGCGGAGATCTTGGAACGCGTTGATGGTGGTGTGCTGGACCAGGAGACGCGTTCGCAGTTGAGGAATCTTTTCCGCAACCTGGAAGACGCAGGTTATGAGGTTAATCGGATGATGACACGGCTGGCGCGGAACCTGCGCAACTACGTGTCGAGTGAGCAGTTCGCGGAGGACCGTCGGATGATCGAGCTGTTGCGAGACACGCGCAAGCTTGCGGCGGATGCGGCGGAGGCTGAAGAGCTTTCGCCGACGAAGCGGATGGATACACCGCTGCAGCGGATCGGCATGGCTGTGAATTCTGTCGCCCAGATCAAGTTGGCGGATCCGGGGGCGGAGGTGATCACGTCGGATGTGGAGCGCTTCGAGGCCACGGAGGGGGATGCCGAGGCGTTGCTTGAACTCGTGCGTGAATCGGAGATTGACCTTGAGGAGCTTTCCGACGCAATCGCTGAGGCCGTCCACAAACAGGGCAAACCCTCTATCGCGGATGTGCTTAGACGCCACCCCGCGACGCAGGGCCTGGCATCGGTGGTGGGGACGGTGTACCTGGCCATGCAGTTTGGTGTTCAGTTGGATGGGCGTGAAACAGTGCGCTTTGAGGAAGATGATGGGTCTGTGCGCGTAGCGGCGATCCCGCTATGGACCTTCGATGCCACATCAGTAGAGGAGATGCGATGACGGAAGCATTGTGGAGCGGGGACACGGGAACGTTGTCCTATGAGTCGCGCCGGGCGTTGGTGGATTTGCTCAAAGGGCCGCTGATCAGTGCAGACAGGAAGAAGGACACGTGGAACGCCATCTTGAGCGACAAGGAGGCGTTGCGCAGCTGGCTGCACGATGTGTTCTTGGAGTTGGTCATTGATGAGGAGGCCGGCATCGCGTTCACCCGGCACGTGCGCCCGGATAATGATGATGTGCACGTCCCGCCGGTGCTGCGCACGGATGCCCTGACGCACCTGCAAACAGCGATCCTTCTGCAGCTGCGCCATGAGCTGGGCATGAGTACGCCCGGTGAGCGCGTGGTGGTGGGTGAGGATGAGCTGTACACCGCGATTGGGTACGTCCGGGCGGTGGATAACCGCGATGAGGCTGGGTTTAAGCGCCGTTTTGATGCGGCGATCAACACGATCAAGAACAAGTACAGCCTGCTCACGGAGACAGAGACAGACGGCCGCTACGTGGTCTCACCGGTGCTACGCCATATTTTTGACGCGGACACTGTTTACGCGCTGCGCGAAGAGTACCTGCGCCTGGCTGGAGCAGAAGAGGCTGAGGGAGAAAATCAGTGACCGAGCAATTCAGGTTGGCCCGCGTACAGCTGGTGAACTGGGGGACGTTCCACGGGTACTTTGACATTCCCGTGGGCCAGAAAGGTTTCCTCATTACAGGTGCGTCGGGTTCGGGCAAGTCCACGCTTATCGACGCTTTCTCCACCATCCTCGTCCCCCAATCCAAAATCCGTTACAACGCTGCGGCGCAGCAGGATACGAACCGGGATAAGGGCCGCAGCCGCGTGTCCTATATACGTGGTGCCTGGCGGAGGAGCGAAGACCCGACCACGGGGGAGATCCGGAGCCAGTACCTGCGGGAAGGTGCTACCGCGACTGTGGTTGCGATGACGTATCGCAGCAAGAGCGAAACATACACGTTGGTGGCAATTTTCCGCCTGAATGCAGGACAGAACTCTGAAGCCCAGGTAAAAACGCTTTACGGGATTTTCCCAGACGAGGTGGACGTGGATACATTCATGCCACACCTGGTGAACTCGCTGGATAAACGCAAGCTGGAACAGCAGTTCAAAACACCAAGCAACGGTGTGACGTTCACGGACCAGTATTCGGTGTTTGCTAACCGTTTCCGCGCGCGCCTGGGCATTGATGGTGAGGATGCGCAGATGCTGCTACATCGCACCCAGTCCGCGAAGTCCTTGAGCAGCATGGATGAGCTGTTCCGGGACTACATGCTGGAGCGGCCGTCAACATTTGAATTAGCGGATGAGGCCGTGGCCACGCACGGTGATTTGCGGTATGCCTACGAGCGCCTGGAGGACCTCAACCGCCAGATTGACGCCCTGGCCCCGCTTCCGGGTTTGCAGGCCACACTCGAGGGTGCACAAGTTGAGCGCGCCCACGCGGAGGCATTAGCGGCCGCGCTGCCCTCTGTACGCCGTGCGATTGAGGCCGCTGAGCTGCGCGATGCCATCACGACATATAAGGCCCAACGAGAGGCCGTCAAGGTTGAGGAAAGTGCACTTACCCAGCGTAAAGAGGCGCAGCAGGAAGCGAAGCAACGGGCTTACGCGAAGCTTGGGGGTTTTCAAGGAGAGGGTGTCACGGCCCTCCGTGAACGCATCGACCGTGAGCAGGAGGTGCTTCAGGCGCGCACAACGAAGGCCACGCAGCTGCAGCAGATCCTTGGTGTTGATGAGCTGACCACAGACACGTTCGCGGAGCTGAAGGCGCAGGCGCGCCGTGAGGTTGAGGAAGCTCCTGCGGAGCGCGAAGTTTTAGACGCTGCGTGGTCGGATGCACGCGCCCACAAACAGCAGCTTGAATACCAGGAACACGTAATCGAGCAAGAGCTTATGGGCCTGGGGAAGCGTGAGAACAACATTGACCAAGGCTTCATTGACCTGCGCGCGCAGATGTGCCATGACACGAACATCGCTGTCCACGAACTGCCCTTCGTGGGCGAATTGATTGATGTAGTGGCGCACGAGGCGGAATGGGAGCCCGTGATTCAGCGGCTGCTGTCCAACTTTGCCATCACACTGCTGGTGCCTGAGGAACATGAGCGGGCAGTGAACAGTTGGGTCAACAGCCGACGTTTGGGCCGCAGGTTGGAGTACCGCACGGTGCCGCCCGGTGCGACGCACCCAAGGCGGCCGAAGAACACCGCCAGCCTCTTCCACAAGATCACTGTGGTGGACGGTCCAATGCAGCCTTGGCTGGAGCAGGTCCTGGCCAGCACGTTTGATTACGCGCTCGTTCGTACCGTCGAAGAGCTGGAGCAGCAAACCCAGCGCGCTGCCACCATCGACGGCTTGGAGCGCAACGTGCGCGACCGCACCATGTCCACGCGCTACATCAAGGATGATCGCCGCCCGCTCGGCCAGCGCCGTGATTACCGTCTGGGTTCCTCGAACCACGCCAAGGTGGAATCGCTACGCAGCTCGCTGAAAGAGGCCCGCCAGGAAACAACAGCAGCCTTAAACCGAGTCCAGGAACTGCAGCGCAAGCGCGATAGCCTGCAGCATCGCCTCGAGCAGGTGAAACTGATTGCGGAGACGGAGTGGGGGGAGGTGGATAAGGGGAGCGTCGAGAAACAATTGGTGCTGTTGCGAGGGGAGCTGGAGCTTCTCACATCCTCGCCCGAGGCGCGGCAGTTGAGCGAGGCCTACGAGCTTGCGCGTGCCACCTCGCAGGCCACCGAAGCGGAGCTGCAGGAGGTACAGCGCCAGATCACGGTTGCGGACACGAACATCGCTGCAGCTCAGGCGCGACTTGCGGAAGTTGAGCTCACTGACATCGAGGTCGACCCGGAACTTTTCCACGAGTTGGAGGACAAGCTGAAAAGCCGCAAGCGCCGCCTCACACGCGAGAACATCAATTCGCTTTCCGACGAAGTCCAGGCCGAACTCGACTCCACCCTCAAACGCGCCGCCCAAGCCATAACCAGCGCGAACACCAAGATTGGCAATATCTTGACCAGCTACCTCGCCGGGTGGCCCTCCGAATCCGCTGAACTGCGCGCCGAACCGGAGTTTGCGGGCGAGGCCATCAACCGCCTTGAAGCGCTACGTGCAGACCGCCTGCCGGAATTCCGCGGCCGCTTCCTCGAGCTGCTCAACGGTCAGTCCGTCATGCACTTGAGCCACATATCCACCCAGCTAGCGCGGGCGAAGGGCGATATTGAAACGAACCTTGGCCCGATCAACGCGTCCTTGAAACGGTCCCCGTACACCCCCGAAGGCGGCGGCCGCTACCTGCAAATCGAGGTCCGCGATAACCGTGGGCCGGAAGTCCGCGAATTCCAGCAAGACCTACGCGACGCAACCGCCGGCAGTCTGAGCGCCGCGGATGAAAGCGAAGCGATCGAGCGCTACCACCGGCTGGCAAAGATCATGGACCGGCTCGCCTCCTCTGAACGCGCGGATACCCGCTGGCGCAACCTGGTTCTGGATACCCGCCGTCACGTGAAATTCGTGGGCAATGAAATCGATGCGGATGGTGAGGTGTACAACACCCACGTCGACTCCGCTTCTCTGTCCGGTGGGCAGGCGCAGAAACTCGTGTTCTTCTGCCTCGCCGCCGCCCTGCGCTACCGCCTCGCCGGCGTGGACGCTGGCGTGCCCACCTACGCCACCGTTGTCTTGGATGAGGCCTTTGACCGCGCTGACCCCACCTTCACCCGCACCGCGATGGACGTGTTCACCAGCTTCGGGTTCCACATGATCCTGGCCACGCCGATGAAGCTGATCAAGACTTTGTCGCCGTACGTCGACGGGACCATCGTGGTCAACTACACCGAAACGCCACAGGCACGGTCCACCTTCGAGTTCATCGATACCCACGATGGGTAGTGCCTGATGCGTTTACCTGATCAGCTTCCGTTGAGCCTCAACATTGAGCGTGCGCTGTTGGGATCTGGCTTGCCCGGATCGATTCCCCTGCACCCGCCGACCGCCAAGAGTGTCCTGGCGGACCCTGCTTCCGCCACCTTGTTTGTCCGCGCCTGGCAAGCATACGAGCCTCAAGCCGAAGTGGAATGGGCCACCCGACGCTGGGCGCACCTGGGGCAGCAGCGCATGCCGGTACGCGTGAATATTGGCAGTTGGGAGCGGGTAGCGGAACTCACCGGGCAGGCTGACACGTTGGCGTTGGCGCGTTCGCGCTTTGCCGCACTTGTGGCGCTGTTCCCGTATTCGCCGGGTTTGCCCGGTTTTCGGGTGGCCGCCGCGCGCAGTCACAACGCGTGGCTGCCCATGGATGATGCGGACTTCACCCGCATGCTCAGTGTCCTGACCTGGCTGTATGTCCACCCTGCCTCTGGCCTTCGCCCGCGCGCCGTGCCCGTCGAAGGTGTGGACACCAAATGGATCGACCGCCACCAGGGCCTCCTATTGCGCCTGCTCAAACCGCTCGGCTACGCCAGTTTGGGGCTCTCGCTGACTGACGCCACCCTCCGCCTCCGCTTCCTCGACCCCTCCCTCGCCCCCACCCCTGATCTCCTGGACATCGCTGTGCCGGTTAACGCCCTGCGGCTCCCCCACGGTTTGACGGTGGTGGTCGTGGAGAACAAGGAGACCTTCCTCGCACTGCCGCAGGCCCCTGTTGGGTCCAACGCCGTCCTTGTGTTTGGCGCTGGGTACAGCGGGGCACAGTTGGCGGAGCTGGATTGGATCCGCACCGCCAACGTCCTGTACTGGGGTGATGCGGATGCGGACGGCTACGCCATCCTCAACGCGCTACGCAGCCACATGCCAGTACCGGGGGCTGTGAGGAGTGTGGGGATGGATAGTGCGACCGTCGAGAGGTTTTTGCACCTGTCAGTGGAAGATCCTGGCGATCCCACCCGCCACCTGCCGCACCTCACCGAGGAGGAGGAATGCGCCCGTCGTCTCCTGGTCACCCGCGGCAACCGTCGGCTGGAGCAGGAGCGAGTGGCGCTGGACTGGGTCCTCGCCCAAGATGCCTTCGCCGCGATTTGGGGCTAGTGGGGGCGGGCGCGGGCGTCGTTAAGCGAATGCACCAAGCGTTCGACGAGAAAGTGAACCGTCGTCGAAGCAGTCCCCCGCCCAACGGTGGCATCGAGCTCGGCCAAACTGACAAATTCTTCCGGTACACGCGATCGAGCGCGAGAGATCGCAGTTTTAATGTCGGTCTCAGAGAAAGACATTGGCACGTTCTTTCTGTACCCCGGCAGATAGCGCTCTAACCGGTGAAGTACCTCGGATTTCGTGCCTACGCCACGGCCGTCCTCAAAGTGGAGGAGAAGCCAATACTCGAACTGTGGAATGCAGAGCCCAACTCCTCTATCCCCTTTTTCGCTCCGCTCCCGCGACCACCGGAATACCTCTTCGAGTTGGGCATCCGCCCAGTCGTCAGCGTCGAGTACCACCCACATCTGATCCCCACTTCGTAGCTCTCCGCCACGCTTCAATTCCTCGATGAGCGCGTCAGCTGCGCGAGCTAATGCAGGTGGATCATTGGGTTTACCGGGATTGACCATCACTTTGACTGAAGGTTCATGGAAGTAATCCATGTCGAAGTAGCGTTTCTCCGTTTCCCCTTCGACCACAATGCCAAACAACGAACGGATTTTCCGGGTGCCAGACGAATGAGTTTTCCGCCCGAGCTTGTCACGGCGCCGCTGTCTACCGGACACGCTCCTTTTCCGGCTAACCATGTGCAAACTCCAGCGGATCCAGCGCGGGAACTCCTCCGAAACGCCCCTGTAAGTAGCTCTTGCGGAGGTCGGCGTCTTTGCGGGCCCCCTCGTAGTCAGAAAGCGCCGTTGCAGAAGTTTGGCCGCGGTGATCTTTTTCGATCAGCCAGATCTCGTCGCGGCGGAGTATCTGCGGATCCATAAGTAGCAGATCGTGTGTGGTGAAAATCAACTGTGCTCTGCTATCTGGCTCGCATGTGTTGAGGAACCCGCGGATGAGTGCGCGGGATAGTTCGGTGTGAAAACTACGGTCAATCTCATCAATCATGAGAACTCCGCGCGCACCCTTTGCTGCTAAGACGGAAACCAATTCCAGCAAGCGGGCTGCCGCTTTCGTCCCGTCGGATTCATCTGACCATTTCAGACGCACAGGCGTGTTTGTGCCGTTGTCGTGCTCCAGTGTCATCCGGTGCACCACCAAATTGTCCCCTTTTAGTGCTACCCGGAATCGGCCGTGTTCGTTTTCCGCCTCGATGGGCGCTGGGTAGCGTTCGAGTGCTTGCCGGTACTCACGCAAGTACTCAGGGCTCACGCCCATTGCGGAAGGTTCCACTTCCTCGGCATGGACACCGGCAATGCCAGCGTCGATGTGCGTGATGGTTTTCTGCCAGTCTCCAACACCGAACTGTCCCGTTGTCACATCCACCGCGCCTGCAGGTACTACCAGCACTGCCTTTAGGAATTCGCTCACTGCCAGCAGAGGTTCGAGCATTTGCTTATCGACGTCCCCACCAAAATTCACCTCCGCCACATACGACGCTAGTGGCACCTTCTTTGGTACGGCTTCAAGCAATGTCCGTACTTTCTCCGCGCCGGAGTCCTCTTGGTCGAGATACGGAAACGAAAACGTGTCGCCTTCCCGGGCAAACACTTCTTGATCCACGCGAGAAAGCAGCTTGGTCAGGTATTCTTCGACGACAGAATGCGCGTTGAAGCAGAGCACGTACTCATACATCATCCCGTTCCACTCAAACAGCAATTCAAACGAGGTTGGTTGCTTCGAAGCGGAGTGCTCCAAGGCGAAGGGATCGTAGGGCATCGGCTCGTTTGGGCGGGGAGGGTTAGAGACTAAATCTTTCAGCGTTTGCATCGCTTTGAGGAAATTTGACTTTCCCGCAGCGTTCGCGCCAAAGAGACCAGCAATAGGGTTGAGGGTTTTCTGGTACCGCTTCGAGAGCACCGGGTTTCGTTCCCGTAAGTGCTGTTCACGGGTGGCAACCATGTTCAGTGAGGCGGGCTGATAAATGGAGCGGAAGTTAGCAACGGTGAAGTCTAAGAGCATGAAATCATAATAAATACTCTCGGTGAAGATGCAATAGTTCTGCGTCTTCTTGTTTATATGAGAATCGTGCATGCAGCCGGGTCAGGCGGCTGGCGGGCGGAGGACGAGCACCAGGTTCGACACCGCGAACTCACGCAGGACGGGAACGTGGGTGACCCACCACGCCCAGCGCGGGTGATAGCGGGGGAAAGCGGCGACGAGTTCGGCGCGGCCGGTGGCGTCCATATGGCGGGCCCAGGACAAACCCTCGCGGGCGGAGACGGCAAAAAGGGAGGTGCCCCACACATTCTTGGGGGGATGGCCGTGCTTCTTCTCGTAGTGGCGGCGAGCAAAGTCACCGCCCACGTAGTGCTGCCACAGGCCGGTTTCGTGGCCGCCGAAGGGGCCGAGCCAGACGGTGTAGCTGAGGATAGTCAGTCCGCCCGGTTTGGTCACGCGGAGCATTTCTTCCCCCATGGCCTGCCAGTTGGGGATGTGTTCGGCGACGTTGGAGGAGTACACCACGTCGAAGGAGTGGTCCCGGAAAGGCAGCGCGGTGCCGTCACCGCGTACGGCGCCGTAGCCGGTCAGGCCGGCGGCGGACATCTCCGACACGTTGGGTTCCAGGCCGATGTACCAGGTGTCCGCAAACGCATCGGTGAAGTAGCCGGGGCCGCCGCCCACGTCCAAGACGGAACGGGTGGGGAGAGGGTGGGGGGTGTCGGCCAGGAGGGCGTCGATAAGCATGCGCGTGTCTTGGGCGAGAGCACCGTAGAACTTCGCGGGTGCGCTTTGCTCGTGGCGGAAGGAGGCGAGCAGGCGCAGGGAACGCCGCAGGGTGGCAAAACGGCGGGTCCGTGGCAGGGGCATTGGGTGGAGTATACGCGGTGCTACCATCGACAGGCGATGAAGATTCTCCTCCTCTGCTGGCGTGACACCACCCACCCGCAGGGCGGCGGCAGTGAGCGCTACTTGGAGCGAGTGGGCGCGCACCTGGCCGCGCGGGGGCATGAGGTGGTTTATCGCAGCGCAGCGCACACCGACGTCCCGCGTCGTGCCGTGCGTGATGGCATCCGTTTTGAGCGTGCCGGTGGCAAATACACCGTCTACCTGCGCGCACTGTTTGCCGTGTGGCGGCATCGGCCCGATGTGGTGGTGGATACGCAAAACGGGATTCCGTTCTTTGCGCGGCTGTTTACGCGCGCGCCGGTGGTGCTGCTCACACACCATTGCCATAAGGAGCAATGGCCGGTGGCGGGGCCGATCATTGGGCGGTTCGGCTGGTTCCTGGAATCGCGCGTTGCGCCGCGCGTGTACCGTGACGCGCCGTACGTGACGGTGTCGCAGGCCTCCAAGGCTGACCTGGTGGCGCTCGGTGTGCGGGCCCGTGACATCAGCATCATTGAAAACGGGGTCGATCCGGTGCCCATGCGCTTGCCAATGTTGCTGCCGAGTGGCCAGACCCACATAGTCACCCTCTCCCGCCTCGTCCCGCACAAACGCATCGAGCAGGCCATTGATGCGGTGCGGGACCTGCCGGGGGTGGTGCTGGACATCATTGGTTCCGGCTGGTGGGAGGACCAACTGCGTGCCTACGCTGCCGACCTGGGGGAGCGGGTGGTGTTCCACGGGCACGTCGGCGATGACCTGAAGCACGCCCTCCTTGCCCGCGCCTCGCTGCACCTCATGCCGTCTGCCAAGGAAGGCTGGGGCATCGCGGTGGTGGAAGCCGCCCAGCATGGGGTGCCCACCGTGGGCTACCGGTCAGCGGGTGGTCTCAGGGATTCCATCATTGATGGCGAGACGGGCGTGCTGGTTGACAGCGAAGCTGAGTTCACGGAGGCGGTGCGGGAGCTCATCGCTCAGCCGGAGTCTCTGGCACGTCTGGGTGATCGCGCTCGCGCCTGGTCAGGCCGCTTTTCATGGGCGGAGACGGGGCGGAAATTCGCGGAGCTGATCGAGGGGCTCTAGGGACTTTGGGCTTTAGGGCTTGCGGCGGTCCAGCAGCGCCAGCAGCGGCACCGCGAACCACAGGCTGAGTAGCGCCAATCCGCTCAGGGGCAGAGGGCGGGCCGGGATGCCGGTGTCCTCGACGATGTACCCGCCACGCCCATCCGGCCGCGCGACCAGGCCCACCTGCGGGTCGGAGAAGTACCACTGGGCTTTTTCCGGGGCTTCAGGGGAGAGCATGCCGTTGTTGAACAACACGTCCGCCACCTGCCAGCGCGGCGGCGGCCCATCCACTTCCACCCCGTCCACGGTGAGCACCCCGGATTCCACCACGTTCATGGCCTTGGTGGCGGGATCCACCACGGGCACGCCATCGGTGCGGGTGAGCAGGGTGGGTCTGTCGGGGAAGAAGACATCGCGGCCCTCGTGCGCGATGGCAGGCACGGTGACCTCCACCGGTGCGAGCACCGCCAGCGCCCGGGGCGCGTCCGGGACTTGGAGGAGCGCCAGGCCAAGTGCGGCGCCAGCCAGGTCATTGCGGGACAGGCGTGCGGCGGCGAGAACATACGCCGGCACCGCCAAGGCCAGGAACTTCTGTGCATCCCGCACGAGCCCACCACCGGGGACGTGGCTGACAATCAAGGCCTGCACGCCTGGAAGCAACCAGGACACCAGCGGCACAGCGAAGCCGATACAGGCGAGGACCAGCATCGAGCGGGGCACTCGGCGCAGCGCGAGAGCCAACACTAGGAACAACACGATCCCAGCGAGAGCGAAACCAGCCGAGCGGGAGGCCGGCACCGCATCGGCGTTCCAGATCCCGCCCAGGCCGAGGAGGGCGCCGAGCGTGCCGGTATAGGTTTCCGCACGCGGGGCGAAAGCAGCAGCAGACGAAGCGGAGGCAGCGCCGTCCACGACCTGCAGCACCGTCGCCCCCACCCACGGCAGACACGCCAACGCGGCGGTCCCCACGGCGAGCTTTGAGCGCCGCACCAGCAGTACTGTAGCCAGGGCAAACAATCCACCGGTGGGGGTCAGCGAACATCCCCAGACAGCCAGAAGACGCCCGGGACCACGGCAGAACGCCACCGCGGGCAAGAGCCACGCCACCAGGGCCAGGGACCACTGGCCCTGCAGGAGGCGTTCCACCGCGAAGGGGTTCCACACTGCCACCGTCATGGCAGCGGCGCGAGTCCAGGGGGATGAGCCTAAGCGTGAACCCATCCACGTCGCCGCCCCTGCAGCAGCCGTGACCGCGATGGCCACGAAGAACGTCGCTGGCAGAACCATCCCCACCACCGCCAACACGGCATCCTGCGGGACATTCCGGGCAGCCAAGTCCCCGAAACCCAGGGATGCGTGGGTGAGATAGGGGTGGGGCAGCACCATCATGTCGCGGGCAGCTAGAGCCGCGCCGGGTCGCGCGAAGACCAACCAGAATGGCCAGGTGAGTGCCCCAACGAGGAAGGTCCCCCAGGCAACTGTGAGGGAACGACTAAACCCGCCGGACAAGAATGATCAACCCCATGACAGCAGCCAGAACAGCAAATACTCGTCCCGCGAGGGCGAGGAATTGCAGCCACCACAGAATGCGGACGCGGGAAGCGGCCTCACGGACCAATTCATCTTGGGTACTCGCAGCAAGGGTGACCTCCCCGTCAGCGGTCGTGCGCGTAGCGGCCACGACACCGCCGGTGCGGCGCTCCACATCAAAAGTGCGGGTTACTCGATCAGGAGAGTCAGAAGAGTCAAGAGAGTCAGCCGAGCCAAACTCGCCTGAGAACCGCAGCGCGCGCAGCCCATTCACTTCCACTGGCCCAACGTAATCAAGGGGGGCGGTGGTGGCGGTGGAGACGTCGTAAAACGCAAAACTACGGTGCTCCGGCTCCCACGGGAAGAAAAACACGAGGCCTTGCGGTGTTTCCATGGAGAAGCGGGAGATTTCCATCTGCTCATCGCCCACCGTCACCATGGCATCTTTCTTAGGGCCGGTGACGTTGAACACCTCGCGGGTGCCGTCGCTCCATTCCACAACATGTTCACCGTTGGCCAGCGGTTTCATGGAGCTGATTACCGGGGGTGCCACAAAGTTGCCCAGCGCCACGCTGATCACAAATACAGCCAGGCACCACCACAGTCGCTTCATGGGTCTCCTTTACACTTGGAGTATCTCGAACCCTAGCACGCGCCTACCGGAGCTCGAGGGCCTGCGGGCGGTCGCGGCCCTCGGGATCGTCATCACGCATGTTTCCTTCCAGACGGCGCTCGGTGCCGCGATTTTGGAACGCTTCGATTACTTCGTCGCGGTCTTCTTCGCGCTGTCCGCATTCTTGCTCGCGCGCGGCACGCATGGGCGGGGCTACTATCGACGGCGCCTGGCCCGCATCGCCCCTGGTTACCTCGCGTGCGTGAGCGTGGTCATGGTGGCGTTGCCCGCGCTGAGCGGCATCACGCGCACCCAAGTATTAGCCAACCTTTTCCTCGTGCAGGTCTACGTCCCAGACGGCCTCGTCGCGGGGTTGACCCACATGTGGTCGCTGTGCATCGAGGTCGCGTTCTACCTCATTCTCCCCGCGTATCTCGCCCTGCGCACGCGAGGCCGCATCATCGCTCTCATAGTTGCGGTTGTGTGCAGTGTGCTGTGGCCTTGGCTTATCGACGCCCCCTTTCCCCTCAACCTCCAAACCACCCCACCCTCCTACATCCCCTGGTTCGCGGTGGGCTTGGTGTGCGCGGAGGTGGAGCGCTACCGCCTTGTCCGGCCGGTGAGGAACCTGCGGTGGCGGTGGATCGGGCCCGTGCTTGGCTTGGCCGTGGCATGGCTGGCTAGCCGCGAGTGGGTGGGCCCGCGTGGGTTGGTGCATCCGAGCCCGGCTGAGTTCAACGCGCGCATTCTTCTGGGTGCGGTGTTTGCCGCCTGCTTCCTGGTGCCGTTTGCGCTGTGGCCGGTGAAGACGGGGCAGCGGACTGTCCTGTCGGGTGCGGTGGCAACCGCACTCGGAAGGTGGTCCTATGGGATCTTCCTGTGGCACGTGGCGGTGTTGGACATTGCCTTCCCGGCGCTGGGTATCCGCGTTTTCTCGGGCCGGCCGGTGGACTTTGTTCTCGTGCTGGCGTTCACCGCCACCGTGTCTGTGGCGGTGGCCTACGTCAGCTACGAGCTGGTGGAAAAGCCTGCTGCGCGCTGGATCCGGCAAGGCTGGCCAACACCACGCACCCAGCCAAAGCAATCGCGAGGGAATCCCCCGCATAGTTCCCAGCCGGCCACGGTGCCCGGGCGAGCCACAGCCCCATAACCACCGCCGCACCCCAGCCAAGGAGCCAGGTGGGGATGAGAGTGAACCGCTTGATGGCCATCCCCGCTGCCCAGGCGACCAGGCCGAGGACACCCGCGCAGACACCCGCGGCCACGAGGGTGGCGGCGGCGGTGAGGTAGGGGGCCTCCACGGGTGCGGCTTCGGTTGCTTGGGGGTGGCGCCGCGAAATAAAAATGCAGAAGACTAGCGTGAGTGCGCTGAGTGCGCCACCGCCGAGCAAGCTGGCGCGGTAAAAACTTGAACCCGCGAAGCTCAAGGTGAATTCGCCGGCCACACCCGCCGGGACGATGAAGCCCTGCATGCCGGAATCCACCTTCACGGGTTCCAGCGGGGTATCGCCGATCGTGCCACGCAAGCCCTCGTTGAACGCGCGGGTGGTCAGGATGATCTGCTCCTCATCGCTGGCATTGACGGTGCCGGTGAAAGGCGCCCACGTGTCGGCTGGGACGGGTGCGCGGGTCAGCGTGACTGTCTCCGCATCACTGACCAACTCGTGGCGGCCGGAGGGAAGGGTGAGGGGGCCGGGGGGATGGGGGGTGCCGTCGATAAGCGAGTGCGCACTGAGCTCCCACTGGGAGTCCGCGGTGGTGGTGAAGGCGCGCTGGAGCACATCCGTTTCGGGGAGAAGTCGCTGGAAGAAGTACGTGTCGCCGGTGCCGGGGACCTCGACGATGCGGCGGACCGGTGCGTCGAGGCTCAATCCCACAGGGTCGTGTGGGAAGAGGGTGGCAGGGCCGGTGACGGTGACCGGTTCATTTGCGGTGAGGGACAGCTCTTCCTCGCCGTCGAGGCTGGTGACGGTGAGCTGCGTGTCCTCGGTGGCGGTGATGGTGATGGGACCTGGTGCGGCGACTTCTAACCACGGGGCCGCATCGCCCGGCGCGGGGTGCCAGAACGTGTCCTCCAGGCCGTCGACTGCGGCGGTGAGGGACTGCGCCGGGATGGCGCCGCCGAAGCTACCCGCATCCGCCGCGGAACTGGACGCGCTGACGGTTCCGCCCGTTTCCCGCACGCCTACGCGCTGGCCGGCGGAGGGGTAATCCACCTGTTTGTTGCGCACATTGCCGCCCTCGCGCGGGCTGGCGGGATCCGGCGGCAGGTGGGCGGAGACCGGGCCGCGCAGCGTGCCGTAATTGCGCTTCACCAGGGCGGGGGTGTCGGTGATGATGTCCGCTTCGTTGTCGTCGGTGAGCATGCGCGGCTGGTAGCCGATTTCCTTGTCCAGCAGTGGCAGAACCTCCCCGCCGCCGTTGACGGTGATGAGGGCGCTCGTGGGGGCGATCATCATTCCGCGGGTGGAGTCGAGGACGTGGATGTCAATGTCGCCGAATGTCACCGTCGGTTCCCCGAAAGCGTCGGTGGGTTCTGTGGGGGCCTGTTCTGGGTCGAGGTCCTTGCGCACCACCACCGCGCCCACTCCGATAGCGCGCAGGGCCTCCGGCGACAGGGCCGTGACCTGCCCGTCCAGGCCACGGATGGCCTCCGGGTCTACGAGGGGCACGGCGTCACGCACCGCGAAGGGGACGTGGGTGAGCGCCTGAATCGGCTCATCGCGTGTCCACCCCCAGGTCTGCCGGGCGAAGGAGGCCTCGGGCACGACGAGCGTCCGCGTCCCAGCCATGTTGTTGTCCAGGTACTTTGCCGCTGCCAGCCAATTCGGGGAGACCTCTTTCCACGTCCCAGTAGGCGCCAAGCGCAGGGACCACGCCGGGGCCACCGCGATGATCGCTGCGAGTCCTACCGCAACCGCTTGTGGCAGTTTCACGCGGGCGAGCACCGCCGCCACACCGATGACCAGTGGCAGGCGCACCAACGGGTCGAGCTTGTGCAGGTTACGGAAGGGCGCGCCAGGTCCGTCCAAGAAGCTGAGCCAGGCCTGCTCGAAGGGGCCATGCGCCGCACCCATGAGCGCCACACCGAGGCACAGCAACACCACGAAGTAGCCGCGCCAAGGGGAGTGCCACGCGACCAGTCCGACGATCCCGACTGCCGCGACAGCCATGGTCGCCAGCACAAAGACAGGTTCCGCGACGAGGAGGTGACCGGCGGTACGCTCCGTATCCACGAAGGGTGCCCACGAGGTTGTGCCCCGGAAGATCTCCGCCAGGTTGAGCCACCGAGTGGTCACGTAGGAGGACTCGATGAAATCCGTAAACGGCGCCGAATACTTCCCCAACACCAACAATGGGCCAATCCACCAGGCACTCACCGCAGCGGCACCGACCAGCCAACCAGCCAGGTGCTTCCACGCCCTGCGCCACAGCAGAAGCACGAAGGCGGGCAGGCACGCCATCATCGTCGCGGTGGCGTTCACAGCGCCCATCAGAGCAATGGGCACGACCGACGCGGCAACATCACGCCACGTCAATTTCGTGGTACCGAGGAGCGGCAACAGAGTCCACGGCACCAAAGCAACAGGCCAAGCTTCCGAAGAAATCGCGGTCAGCGTGGTGAGCACTCGCGGGCTCAACGCGTACAGCAGCCCCGCTGCCCAGGCCGGCCACGGAGTGAAGCCGAGCTTGCGCGCCACTAGGTATGTGCCGGAGAAACCCACCCCCATGACCACGGTCCACCACAGTCGCTGCGCCACCCAGTCCGGCAGCGGGTCCGTCAGCAGGAAGAACAGGCCGTGGGGGAACAGGTACCCGTAGGCCTGGTTCTGAATCTGCCCCAAGGTGAACGTATCGGTGTACGCGTGCCCCGCCGCAGCCAGGAAGCCCGCCGGATTCACCAGCAGATCAAACTTGGTGTCCGCTGCTGTGCGGCCAGGGGCCTGCAGGAACGCCAGCAGCCCAAGTATCAGCCACGTATATACATGCGCGCTACTGGCGCGAGCCATACTCCGGGCCACCAAGAACCGCCTGGTCAGCGGGCACAGCATTGCCGGTGGGCACACGGTTCTGCCCGGAGAAACCCGCGATGCCCACGACCGCCACGATGCCCAGCACCACGCCCGTTACGGCGCTGGCAAGAACGGGGCCGAGCGTGCGGCGCGGCCACGATGCGGTGCGGTTTGTCATGCTCACAGACCATACCAGCCGCGGGGAGTTAGGATGGAACCGTTTTCCACGTACTCCAAGGACTTTTCATGCGCGCAGTCATCACAGCCGTTGTGGCGTTGTCTGCTGCGCTCATGCTCAGTGCGTGTGCGCCCACCACGTCAGAGTCCGCGCCGGAGACATCCACTGCCACCGTGACCAACACCGTCACAGAAACGCCCGTGAGCGAGGCGCAACAGCGCGTGCCGGAGGATCTTCGCATGCGGGTGGCATCACTCATGGTGGTGGGGGTTTCTACTTACGACGACGCCCGCGCCGCCCTCGAACAAGGCGTCGGCGGCCTGATCATCCCCAGCTGGGCGGACCCAAGTCTGCTCACCGAAGAAGGCCGTAACATCAATGCGCTGCGGGAAGAGTTCAAGCGCCCGTTCATCGTCGCCATCGACTTCGAAGGCGGCCGTGTGCAACGCCACTCGCAGATCCTCGGGTCCTTCCCCAGTCCGCGTGAGCTGGCTCAACAACCCAACAGCGTCATCCAGGGTACCGGCTACGACATTGGTAATCGCCTGCGCCAATACGGCATCAACGTGGACTACGCGCCGCTGCTGGATCTTGATGTCACGGACCTCAACATCGTGGGCGACCGCGCTTTCGGCCCCTCCCCGGAACGCGTCAGCGAGGTAGCTACGCTCTTTGCGCAGGGGCTTGTCGACGCGCACGTGGCCCCCACCTTCAAACACTTCCCCGGCCACGGCCGCGCCAGCGGCGACACCCACCACACCCTTGCGGTGACCCCGCACGTGGACGAACTGAATGGGTTTGACCTTGCCCCCTACGCCACCGTGCTGCCGAAATTCCCTACCTCCTCCGTCATGGTCGGCCACATGGTCGTCCCTGGAGTAGGGGAGGACGGTACTCCTGCTTCTCTCAATCCCGCCATTTACGAGCTCTTGCGCTCCGGTTCGTACCCCGGCGGGTCTCCCTTCAACGGGGTCGCAGTGACCGATGACCTCTCCGGTATGCGTGCCATTACGGACCACATGTCCACCCCCGAAGCCGTCCGCCGGGCCATCGCCGCCGGTGCTGATCAGGCGCTGTGGTCATCCGGTACAGATCTGCCCGCGGCTATCGACGGAGTGGTCGCCGCGGTCAACAACGGCGACATCCCCGAAGAGCGCATCACCACCGCAGCCACCCGTGTCCAACAACAATTCATTGACACTGAATTTTGATCATCAACTACCCTGGATCGGGTGAGTTCCAAACAAACATCCACGAACTGGTCCGGCGGTTCCCGTGGTGGCAAGATCGCCGCGGGGTTCTTCGTCGGCTTCTTCGTGCTTCTGCTTGGCCTATATCTCGCGGATGTAGGGTTCAACCGCGGCACCGTGCCACGTGGCACCACGGTCGGTGGAGTGGAAATTGGAACAATGCAGCCCGCGGCGGCGGTGAGTTTGTTGGAGGGGGAACTGGGGGACGTCGATAAGCGTCCTGTAGTTGTGCATGCCGGCGAGATGGAGGAGACCTTCACCCCTGAAAACGCTGGTCTTGGCGCTGACTGGCAGGCAACTGTCGATGCGGCTGGCGTGGAATCCCTCAACCCGCTCTCGCGCCTGCTCGGCTTCTTCCGCACCAACGAGGTGGATATCGTATCGACGATCGACGCCGAGAAACTCCAACCCGAAATCGACCGTCTATCTGCAGCTTTGGCGCGCGAACCGAAGGATGGGACTTTGGCGCTGGACAATGGTGAGGCCAAGGTTGAGGAGCCCATCGACGGCCAACACGTCATGCGCGATGACCTTGAACGCGCGATGACGCTGAACTGGATCAACCCGGATGGCGTCACCGTTGAACCGAAGACCACTGCGCCGGCGATTAACGACGATGTGATCAAGCAAGCCGTCGATGGACCCGCGGCCGCGGCACTCAAAGGGCCGCTGACCCTGCGCGGCGGCCAGGGCGAGGAGAAGGTCGACGCCGTCATTGAACCTTCGCGCATGGGTGAGATTGTCACCTTCCGCAACGAACCGGAAAACAAAACCATCGTCCCCGAAGTCCACGCTGACAAGGCCGAAGAAATCTTCGGTGAACAGCTCAAAGACACCATCACGCAAAGCCAGAACGCCACGATTTCAGCCTCCGGTGCGGTGACCCCCTCCCAGGATGGCAACGAGATCGCCTGGGACAACGTCCTGCGTGATCTTGATCGCCGCGTGCTTGGCGGCGAGCCCCGCGAATGGGACGCCGAATACCGCGACGTGCCCGCCACCTTCACCACCGAGCAAGCGAACAATGCCACCTTCAACGAAGAAGTCGGCTCGTTCACCACCGGTGGCTACTCCGCCGCATCCGGCACCAACATCGAAATCGTGGCGCGCACCGTCAACGGCGCTGTGGTCAGCCCCGGCCAAACCTTCTCCCTCAACGGCTACACCGGCCCGCGCGGAGTGGCGCAAGGGTATGTGGAATCCGGCATCATCATCAACGGCCGCGCTGGCAACGCCGTCGGTGGTGGCATCTCCCAATTCGCCACCACCCTCTACAACGCCGCCTACTTCGCCGGCATGACCGATGTCGCCCACACCCCGCACTCCTACTACATCTCCCGCTACCCAGCCGGGCGCGAAGCCACCGTGTACGAAGGCTCCATCGACCTGGTGTTTAAGAACGACACCCCGTACCCCGTGAAGATCGTCACCGAATTCGGCGGCGGCCAAATCACCGTCCGCATGATGGGTGTGAAAGATCGCACCGTTGAATCCATCAACGGCGGCCGCTGGGCACAAACCTCCCCGTCCCCACAGACCGTCTCCGGTTCCGGCTGCATCCCGTCTGGCGGCGCCCCCGGCTTCACCACCTCTGACACCCGCATCGTCCGTGACCTCGCGGGCAACGAGATCTCCCGCGAAACCACCACCACCGTGTACAGCCCCCAACCGATCGTCCGCTGCGACTAAAACGGTGGGGTGGTCTCACCCAGTTCCCGCTCCAAACCCCAGCGGGTCAGTCGCGCGATCTCCATATCTCGTGGCATAAGAGGGTGCAGTGGTGCGCCCGGGATCTCAAGATTCACCACATCCGCGCCGTCCACAGACTCAAGCATGGAGGTACTCATCGGCGTCACAATATGATCCCGCCGCGAATACAACGACGTGTACACCACATCCGGGTGCGTATCCGGGACCACCCGTGCCAGCAACCACTCCGAACCCACCAAGTGCTGCGTGACGCTCTCCCCGAAAAGGCGGTTCACCACGGTTTTCTGTTTGTTCAATAGCGGGGAAATAAGTGCAGCGCGCCCATCCAAGTCCGTGCCATGGAACGGCGAACCCATCGTGACCACCCGCCGCACCTTCTCATGCCCACCGGCCGCAATGAACAACTTGGTCACCGTGCCACCCTGCGAATGCGCCACGATGTCCACCTTCTTCGCCCCCGTCGCCGTGAGCACCTTGTCCACATTGGCGGCCAACTCGTTGACCAGCTCATCCAAGTCCCCCGTGCCATACAACCCCGGTACCCGCATCCGGCCATAATCAAACCCCCACACCCAATAACCATGCGCGGCAAGATACCGAGCCTGTCGCGTAAAAGCACTGGTCCTGCCCTGAAAACCATGCACGAACAACACCGGTGTGGGGTGATCCACCGGTGTGGGGTGATCCGGTGTGAAGTTCGGGTTGTTGAACACGGGTTTAGGCAAGCGCACACGCGCCACGCTAGCAGGTTGAGCCTCGGGTGAGTCCGAGAAATCTGACCGGGACGCTGCCCTTGTGCGGTAAATCCCCAGGTCGAATTTTGTTGGTCGCGAGATTTCTCGACCAGCCCCCTGGAACACCCCCACTTGGAGCCGGCGACGAGAATCGAACTCGCACTCTCAGCTTGGGAAGCTGATGTTCTACCACTAAACTACGCCGGCGCAGCCACAATGAATGCAGCGGGGAACATCGTAACACCGCCACCCCTCATGCCCCCAAATGCGCGGGGTTAAGATTGGCATGTGCTTCTTTCAGATCGTGACATTTCCTCCGCCATCGAGTCCGGCCGCCTTCAGATCGACCCGTTCGACCCGGATCTGATTCAGCCATCGAGCATCGACGTGCGGATTGACAACCTCTTCCGCGTGTTCAACAACTCCAAATACACGCACATCGACCCCAAAGAAGAAATGCCGGACCTCACCACCGAGGTCGCCGTCCCCGAAGGTGAGCCGTTTGTGCTGCACCCCGGCGAATTTGTGCTCGCCGCAACACTAGAGCACTTCACGCTTCCCGACGACCTCGCCGGCCGCCTCGAAGGCAAATCCTCCCTCGGCCGCCTGGGCCTGCTGACCCACTCCACCGCCGGATTCATCGACCCGGGCTTCTCCGGCCACATTACCCTGGAACTTTCCAACGTGGCCAACCTGCCCATCACCCTCTGGCCCGGGATGAAGGTCGGCCAGCTCGCCCTGTTCAAGATGAGCTCCCCAGCCCAAACCCCGTACGGCTCCAGCAAGCTCGGCTCCAAGTACCAAGGTCAGCGTGGCCCGACCCCGTCGAAGGCGTACCTGAACTTCCGCTAGGGCCAAAGCGGACTGGCCCATCCGTTAGGGCCCATCCGTTAGGGCCCATCCGTTAGGGCCCCATCCGAGATTTCTCACATCCCCTTTTCCGCGACCTGCCCGTTTAGGTTCTGCAAACGGAGATTGTGTGAGATTTCTCGAATCCGCCATTTCATCCCACTTTTCCTGCGGCTTGCACTGCCCTGAATAGGATCCAGGGCAGCTTCCGCAGCGTCCCTGCGGAGAATCTCAGAACAGTCCAGCCCTGCAGTTGGCATTCAAGGTTGATGTCAAAGTCTTTATCGCGCTGACTTCTAGCGAGATGGTGTTCCCCGTCATACATCAGAGCAATTCTTAGCTCTGGGATAGCCAGGTCAAGCACGGTGACAAGTTGGTTGTCCAACGTGACCGGCATTTGCTCTACAAGCTGGAGTTTCAATGGTGTGAGTGCATCCACGATGTAATCCCACTGCGGCCGGAAAGCTAATGGAATGTGGCCCAGAACCGCCATGCACATGAGACGCATTTCGGTCTCCTTCGGAGACTCTGCGAGTGGGCTGGACAGACGCATTGCTTGGGTCATCCATCGTTTATTCACCCGGTAGTGTGACGCCTTGAGCAGCAGCGCTGGGGAGAGGGAGAGACGGTGGCAAGCAGCGTCAATGAGCATGACGGCCCAGTAGGTGGGACCGTCGGTGATCCAGCGAGGCTTGGGCCACATGTGAAATCCCGCACGTATGTCTTGCAACGCTTCCGTCACGGCTTCATGTGGCTCACTGACAGGCAGGTCAATGCCACGCCAAGTGACGTTCCAAGGGGTGCGAGTCTCTCGGCGCCTCACTATGACACCGGTGTCTTCTCGCTTGTAGGTGGGTGAGTTGAGCGTGGTGTCACATGAATTCACTAGGTAAGGCACGCCATAGAGCGCTAGCGCGCTAGTCCCCGCAATTGCACAGTGTGGATGCTCCAGTGATTGGGCGATGGCACGAAGGTTTGCAGGCACCTCGAAACCCCGGCCGCGTGGGTGGGCTTGAGCTTCTAATCGGGTGATCTCAGGAGGGCGGGGCGCAAACCCTGAGGCCAGGTACTTTGCTGATGCGTGTTGGCCCGAGCCAGGCACGTCCGCAGGGTGGAGATGGCCCTGTACTAGGTAAGTGATGTCCATGAAGTCGTGGACTTTCGGAAAAATAAGTTTGTTCATATTGACTTAGACTGCTGAAACTCTCGTTCGGTTCCCTCACAGTCGAGATTTCTTCCAAGCGGTTGTCTGCCACCTGCGCCTTTAATACCGACTCCTGCACCAAAGCGTCAGATTTCTCGAACGCCTTCTCGCACTCACCCTGCGTAACCTCCCCGCACGGGTCATAATGGCCGGTATGCGCATGACTGTGATTGGCACCGGTTACCTCGGCGCGACGCACGCCGCTTGCATGGCGGAACTCGGCCACGAGGTACTGGGAATCGACGTTGACCAGGCAAAAATCGACACTTTGAAGGCGGGGAAGGTGCCCTTCTTCGAGCCTGGTTTGCCGGAAGTGCTGGAGCGGAACCTCGCGAATGGTCGACTGCGTTTCACCACGGATTACAAAGAGGCCGCTGAGTTCGCCAACGTGCACTTCATCGGCGTGGGCACCCCGCAGCTGCGCGGAAGTTACGCGGCGGATACCTCCTATGTTGAGGCGGCAGTGGATAGCCTCGTGCCGCATTTGCAGGGAGAGCACGTGATCTTTGGCAAGTCGACGGTGCCCGTTGGCACAGCTCAAGCCCTCCAAGAGCGGGCTAATAAGCTTATTAATGCCCCCGCCACCATCGAGATCGCCTGGAACCCCGAGTTCCTCCGCGAGGGCTACGCGGTCAATGACACGATCACGCCGGACCGCATCGTCCTCGGCGTCCGCAGCACAAGCGACACCGAGAAACCCGCTGAAAGCCGCGCCGAAGAAATCGCCCGCGAAGTATACGCAACCCCGCTGGCGGATGGGGCACCGTTCATCGTGACGGATTTGCAGACCGCTGAACTGGTCAAAGTCTCCGCCAACGCCTTCCTGGCCACGAAGATTTCCTTCATCAATGCGGTCTCAGAGGTCTGCGAAATCGTCGGAGCGGACGTCACCCAGCTTGCTGATGCCATCGGCCACGATGAACGCATCGGCCGCAAGTTCCTCGGCGCTGGCCTCGGCTTCGGTGGCGGCTGCTTGCCCAAGGACATCCGTGCGTTCATGGCCCGCGCTGGCGAACTCGGTGCTGACCAAGCTCTGACTTTCCTCCGTGAGGTCGACGCGATCAACATGCGCCGCCGTGAGCGCGTCGTTGATCTGTCGCGCGAGATCCTCGGATCCCTCATCGGCCGTCGCATCACGGTTCTTGGTGCCGCGTTTAAGCCGAACTCGGATGATGTGCGTGATTCGCCCGCGCTCGCTGTCGCCGGTCAGCTCAATCTCGCCGGCGCGTCCGTGCGCGTCTACGACCCGGAGGCGATGGACAACGCCCGCAAGGTCTTCCCAACGCTGGATTACGCCGACTCGCTTGATGATGCGCTCACGGACGCTGAACTCGTCATTCTCGCTACCGAGTGGGACGAGTTCAAGAACCTCGATCCAGAACATGCAGGTCAGCTCGTAGCAACCAAGACGCTTATCGACGCCCGCAACGTCCTCCCCGTCCCCACCTGGCGCACCGCCGGCTGGAACCTCCACGCCCTCGGCCGTTCCCTCTAGCCACACCGCTCCCTTGAAGAATGTCGCTCCCTTGAACAGCTAATGTTTCGGCCCTGAAGAGCGAGCTCTTACGGAAAGTCCTTTTGAGCAAGCCCTTTTGAGCAAGCCCTTGCGAGGAAGCTCTTACAAGGGAAGCCCCGACAAGGGGGCGGGAGGTATGTCGGCGGGGCATGCGGACAAATCTGTCCCTTTGGTACCTGCGCTGCAGGTCAGAGCAGGTATCAAGTGTGGACGCACAGTGCGTCCACATGTAAAAGGACTATCTTCCCAGCGCAAGGGCTATCGCTGAAGACGTGCGGACAGATTTGTCCGCACCTCACAATGCCCTATATGGCGCTGGGGATTAGTGCTGGTGGTAGTCCGAGAGGAAGTTGCCCAAGCGCTCGATCGCGTTCTCCAGCTGGGATGCCCACGGCAGAGTGACCACGCGGAAGTGATCTGGCTTCGGATAGTTGAAGCCGGAGCCGCCAACCATGAGGATTTTCTCGCTCTTGAGAAGGTCGAGCATGAAGCGCTCATCGTCGTGGATCTGGTACATGTCCACATCGATCTTCGGGAAGGCATACATGGCGCCCTTTGGCTCAACAACGGAGACGCCGGGGATCTCGCGCAGCTTCTTCACCGTGATGTCGCGCTGCTCCTTCAAACGGCCACCTTCACCGGTGAGGGCGTAGATGGACTGGCGTCCGCCAAGAGCCACCTGGATGGCGTGTTGGCCAGGGACGTTCGCACAAAGGCGGGTTCCGGCGAGCAAATCCAGGCCTTCAATGAATCCGGTAGCGCGGCGTCGTGGGCCGGTGATGACCATCCATCCAGCGCGGTAACCGCACACGCGGTAGGCCTTAGAGAGGCCGTTGAAGGTGCAGGTGACCAGGTCGGGGGCGATGGTGGCCATGGAGTGGTGGACGGCGTCGTCGTAAAGCACGCGATCGTAGATCTCGTCGGAAAGCACCATGAGCTCATACTCGCGCGCGATGTCGGCGATGCCTTCGAGGATTTCCTTGGAGTAGACCGCGCCTGTTGGGTTATTCGGGTTGATCACCACGATGGCTTTGGTGCGCGGGGTGACTTTGGAGCGGATGTCCTCGAGAGACGGGTTCCAATTGTCCTCCTCGTCGCAGACGTAGTGGACAGGTTTGCCGCCGGCGAGAGAGGTCGCAGCGGTCCACAGCGGATAATCGGGGGAGGGGATGAGCACCTCGTCGCCGTTGTTCAGCAGCGCCTGGGTGGTCATGGAGATGAGTTCGGAGACTCCGTTGCCGAGGTAGACATCGTCGATATCAAAATCCGGGAAGCCCTCGATCTCCTCGTAGCGCGTCACCACAGCGCGGCGAGCCGGGATGATGCCCTTCGAAGTGGTGTAGCCCTGCGACGTTGGCAGCGCGGCAATCATGTCGCGCATGATCACATCGGGTGCGTCGAAACCGAAAATAGCCGGGTTGCCGGTGTTCAGCTTGAGGATGGAGTGCCCATCGCGCTCCATCTCCTCCGCCGTCGCCGCAACGGGACCGCGGAGGTCATACGCTACGCCTTTCAGCTTGTCCGCCTGATCAAAGTGGCGGTGCTTCTTAATACGGGGGGAAGATTTCGTCTCGGGTTGGTCGGTCATGGGGGCCATCCTACTCATCTGACTTGCGGGTCATTTTGTATCTCTCAAGGGTCCTTTGTGCGAGGTCCATCGCGGACCCTGATATTTCGTCGAGTTTTGCGGAACGTAAGGCTTTTCTGCGTTCCTCTTCTACACGTCGTTCAGCCTGAATTTCGCGGAGTCGTTCGCGCTCAAGCTGCCGTGGGCTGGGTGTGTACCAGCTGTCCGGCCCGACCTTCATCACGTAGAGCAGGATGAACAGAGTGGGAATGATGAGGAAGATGAGTGCACCAATCCCCGGAAAACCAGCTTGACCTGCCACCGATGTGAGCGCGATGGTGCCAATCGACCCGAGGCTGAAAATACCCAAACGGGTGCGTTGCCCGCTTGCCCGCGACTGTTCGATTTCGCCGCGCGTGTACACCTGGACTTCCTTCGACTGGACTGCCGGTGCGGAGGTGTTCTTGCTTGGGAGGTCCCGGAAGAGCGGGATGAGATCCCCGTGGATGGTGGCCTCCGCAACGGCATCGCAACGCCGGTCGTACTCGGCCAGATCTAGCCGGCCCTCGCCATAGGCGAATGTGAGACGAGAGAACGCGTCTGCACGGTCGGTGTCCGATAAACGCAGCTGAAGTTTCGATGCTGGCGTGTTTTCTGGCTGATAATTCACAACTCACATAATAGTGAGAAACCCCTGCTCTGGCCTAGTGGGGCACGGTCGAGGGAAGGGAACGGGAACTATCTAGGCATGGTGTGAGTGAAACTTTTTCCACGCATATGTCCGAATGTTCGATACTGTAGTGGGTATGACTAATCCGAATGATCCACAAAATGGCTACAACAGCACCGGGGGCACGGGCGAGAACCCGTACGGTGGTAACTACGGAAACCAGCAGTTCCCCCAGTACGGCAATGAAGGGGAAAGTGGCCAGTACGGTCACTCTGAGCAGTCCGGCTACGGTCAGGACCAGGGCTATGGCCAGAACTACGGCCAAGAGCAGGGCTACGGCCAAGGCCAGAACCAGGGCTACGAGTCCTACAACTCGTACGCTTCGCAGGACTCCTACGGTTCCGGCTACGTGAACCCGAATGCTGCTTCGCAGTCCGGCCAGCCGCTGGTGACCAATGCTGGTCCGCTGCCGGTCATGGAAGCGCTGTCCTTCGGCTTCAAGCGTGTGTTCACCAGTCAGTGGCACGTGTACCTGGGCTTGGCAGTGATCCCGATGGTGGCGGCCCTGCTCGGCAGCGTTCTCGTGGCTGGCCCATTGGTGGCCGCCGCCATGCAGGACCCCGAGAACTTTGTTCCGGGTGCAGGCACTTTCGTTTCGATTGGTCTGTTCGTGGTCATCGCGGCCCTTGTGACTATGGCTTTCCAGATTGTGATGGCCAAGGTGGCGCTGCGTGACACTGCGGGTGAGGCACCTGCGTGGGACAAGGCATTCAAGGATGTGCCGTGGGCTGCAGGTTTCCTGGTGTACATCCTGGTGGGCTTGGCCTTCAGTGTCGTTTCCTTCGTGGCAATGATCATTCCGATGCTGGTCCTCGCATTGGTGTCCCCGCCACTCGGTGTGTTCCTGGTGCTGGTTGTGGGTATCGGTCTCATCTTCCTGTACCCGTTCACCGCGGTGATCCCGCTGTACGCGATTGATGGTCGTACGTCTGTCACGGGTGCTTTCTCCGCTGCGATCAACGACATTAAGCCGCAGTACTGGCGCGTGTTTGGTGCACTGGCTCTGGTCGGGTTGATCTCGTTTGTTGCAAGCTCGATCACCCAGGGTTTGTCCAGCCTCATCATGTCGCCGGTGACCGCACTGGTGTCGGTGTTCGTGTACCGCTGGATCAGCACTCGTCATGAGCAGCCGACCCAGCAGGACGGCTACATGAGCATGTACTAATCTTCGCCGCTGAACTGGGATTGGTTCAGCTCGAAGTACGTTCCTCGCCGGGCAAGGAGTTCCTCATGGGTCCCTTGCTCGGCGATTTTTCCGTTTTGCATGACGATGATGAGGTCGGCGTCACGGATCGTGGATAGGCGGTGCGCGATGACGAAGCTGGTGCGATTGTTGCGTAGCGCGTTCATCGCCTTTTGGACGAGGACTTCGGTGCGAGTGTCTACGGAGCTGGTGGCTTCGTCGAGGATCAGCAGCGCGGGTTGCGCCAGGAAGGCACGCGCGATGGTGATGAGTTGGCGTTCGCCGGTGGAGATGGAGCCGGCGTCTTGGTCGATTTCGGTGTCGTAGCCATCGGGGAGTGTGCGCACGAAGCGGTCGACGTAGGTGGCCTTGGCTGCGGCGATGACTTCTTCATCGGTGGCGTCGAGGCGGCCGTAGCGGATGTTGTCCATGATGGTGCCCTTGAACAGCACAGCGTCCTGCAGCACCATGCCTACCTGTGAGCGGAGGGCGGCGCGGGACATATCGCGGATGTCGGTACCGTCGAGGCGGATCACGCCGGCGTCGATGTCGTAGAACCGCATGATCAGGTTGACCAGGGTGGTTTTGCCGGCGCCGGTTGGCCCGACGATCGCGGCGGTCTGACCCGGTTCCACGCGCAGGTTTAGGTCCTGAATGAGTGGCTCGTCGGGGTTGTAGGAGAAGTCCACGTGATCAAATTCGACGAGGCCGTCGGATACTGCGGTGCCACCATCGACGGTGTCGGGGTGTTCCTCGTCAGCGTCGAGAAGCTCGAAGACACGCTCCGCGGAAGCGACACCGGATTGGAGCATCTGCATCATGCCGGCGACTTCACCGAGGGGGTGGTTGAGCTGGCGCGAGTATTGGATGAAGGCGGTCGCGTCACCGAGCGTGAGCTGGCCGGATGCGACCTTGAGGCCACCGAGGACAGCCACGGCGACGTAGGACAGGGACCCGATGAACTGCATGATCGGGTGCATGGCATTGGCCAGGAATTGGGCCTTTTGGGCGGCAGCGGCGAGTTCTTCGTTGCGTTCGCGAAACTGCGCGCGGATCTGGTCAGAGCGCCCAAAAATGGTGGTCACGTCATGGCCGGAGAAGGCCTCTTCGACGTGGCCGTTGAGGTCGCCGGTGGCCTTCCACTGGGTAACAAACTGTTTCTGGGAGCGGGTGCCCACCAGACCCATCACGGCGCCGGTGAGTGGGATGGCAAGTAGCGCGACGAGGGCGAGCTGCCAGGAGATGACCACCATCATCGCCACGATGCCGACGATAGTCAGCAGCGCGTTGAACAGCGAGGACAGGGACTGTTGCAGGGCCTGCTGCACGTTGTCCACGTCATTGGTCGTGCGGCTCATCACATCGCCGCGCTGCCGCGAATCGAAGTAGCGCAGTGGCAAGTGGTTGATCTTCGCTTCCACGCGTTCGCGCAGGGTGTACACCGCGCGCATGGTCAGTCGGTTCAGAATCGCACCCTGCGCCCACATGAGGAACGAGGCCGCGAGATACAGCGCGAGCACCAGCGTGATCAGTTGGCCGAGCCTGTCAAAGTCAATGCCACGCCCAGGGGTCAGCTCCATCGCCGCGGCCATGTCGGCGAAGCGGTCCTGCCCCGCGGCGCGCATCCCTTCCACGGCCTGTTCCTGGGTCATGCCCTCCGGAAGCTCGCGCGACATCACGCCGGAGAAGATCACGTCCATGGCCTGCCCCATCACGCGCGGCGCCCACACAGCCAGCAGCACCGATACCGCGTTCATGAGGAACACCAAGGTCAGCGCGAATTTATAGGGCGCCAGCAGGCCTAAGAGTCGCTTCGCGGACGGCCAGAACTGCTTCGCTTTGCGGGGAGCCTTGCTCGAGTAGTCATCGCCGGACATGGAGGCTTCGTATTCGGCCAATTGCTCGTCGTTAAGCTGCTCGCTCATGCCGTCACCTCCTGCTGGCTCGCCGCGATCTCACGGTACGTTTCACTCGTGCGCAGCAGCTCCGCATGGGTTCCGCGCGCCACAATATCGCCAGCTTCCATCACAAGGATCTGGTCAGCATTGCTTATCGACGCCACCCTCTGCGCCACCACCAACACCGTCGCCCCCTCGGTGTACGCATGCATGGCCTCTTGGAGTCGGGCTTCGGTGAGGGCGTCGAGGGCGGAAAATGAGTCGTCGAAAAGCAGCACATCCGGCTTAGCCACGAGCATGCGCGCAATGCACAAACGTTGGCGCTGACCACCGGAAACATTGGTGCCGCCCTGGGAGATGGGCATGTCTAAGTCTTCCACGAAGTGAGCTTGGGCGACGCGCAGTGCTTCCCAGAGTTCCTCATCGGTGGCCTCCGGGTTGCCCACGCGGAGGTTAGTGGCCACCGTGCCGCGGTACAACCAGGGCTTTTGGGGGACCATGCCCACTTTTCCGCCGACGCGAATGTGACCGGACGTGGGGTAGTAGAGCTCCGGGATGAGGCCCATGAGGGTGGACTTTCCGGATCCTGTGGAGCCGATGATCGCGGTGAACGTGCCTGGTTGTGCGGTGAAAGAGATATCCCCCAGCACAGGTTCTTCCGCGCCGGGGTAGCGGTAGGACACGTTCTGGAATTCCACGACACCGGGTTCCACATTGGTGCTCATCGCATGGTCAGGACGACGGGTGTGCTCATAGCGCACGACCTCGCTGATGCGGCGGGCACAGACGAGCGCGCGGGGCAACATCATGAGTGCGAACACGCCCATCATCACCGCCATGAGAATCTGCATGAGGTACTGCATGAACGCGGTGAGTGAGCCAACTTCCACGAGGCCTTCATCCACGCGCTGCCCGCCGAACCACAGCACTGCTGCGGTGGCCAGGTTCAGGATGAGCATGATCACGGGGAACATGGTTACGAACACCCGCCCGATGTTGAGGCTGAGTTTGGTCAGATCTGCATTCGCGTCGCGGAACCGCTTCTCCTCGAACTCTTCCCGCCCAAAGGCGCGGACAACGCGGATGCCTGCGATCTGTTCACGCAACAGGCCGTTGATAGCGTCCAGTTTGACCTGCATCTTCCTGAACATCGGCAGCAGCAACGCGGCTGTGATGGCCACCGCCACGGCAAGCGCCAGGACCGCAACCACCACGAGCCACGACATTCCTGCATCCTGGCGCAGCGCCATGATCACTCCGCCAACGCCCATGATGGGTGCGGCAACCATGAAGTTGAGCAAAAGTAGCGTGGTCATCTGCACCTGCTGCACGTCATTCGTTGCGCGCGTGGTCAACGTGGCCGGCCCAAAGTGGCTCATGTCCTCAGCGGTGAACCGGCTGACGTTGTCATAGACCGCTCGGCGAATATCCCGGCCCGTGCGCATCGCCGCCGCGGAGGCGAACCACACCGCCGCCACCGCTGCCGCCACCTGCGCCAGGGACACCGCGAGCATGACCAGCCCGACGTGCCGGATGTACGCCACGTCCGCCTTAGCGACACCGTTATTAATGATGTCCGCGTTCAAATCCGGCAAATACAACATGGCCAGCGTGGACACCAGCTGCAGCACCACAACCGCAGCGATGAAAGGGGTGTAGGCCTTGCCATACTTCCCAGTGAGTCTGATGAACTCCACGAATTTACTCCCTGATCTAGGTTTCGCAGCCATACTAGACCCCGGGTGCGACACGCGCCTATCTCTATGGATTCCGCCAGAAACCCGCCCCAACTAGACCTTGTTTACCAGCGGAAATAACTCCTCATGTCGATTTTGGGGGAAAAAATCGACATATCGCGCGGATATGTTTATTCTTTCGACATGTCCGAGAAAACCCCGCCTGGATTCGACCCGAATCGGCCGTTTAATGATCTGCCGTCTTTGCCCCCACAGGAGGAGCTGGAGACTGCAAGGGTGCTCAAAGCTGTCATTGACGCACGGAGTGAGCTTGCCGCATTGAATACGGCATGCCGGTTGATTCCGAATCCGGAGATCATCACGTCAACGATTCCTCTGCGCGAGGCTCAGGCCTCCACGGAGATAGAGAACATCGTGACCACGAATGATGAGTTGTTTAGAGCGCAGTGGAGCGTGGATCTTGAGCCCACGCCGGCAACCAAGGAGGCTCTCCGCTACCGCGACGCGTTGCGGCGTGGGGTTGAGTTGGCAGAAGAACGGCCTGTTTCGGAGAAAGTTGCGCTGGAGGTGTGCTCGGTCCTGCAGGGAAATCAGGCTGTGGTGAGATCAACCCCGGGCACTTTCATTGGTGATCCAGTAACGGGTAAACGTGCATATACCCCACCTGAGGGGCAGGACGTGATCCAGCGACACTTGGCGGCGTGGGAGCGTTACCTCTATTCGGATCATGGCCTTGATCCGCTGGTGTTGATGGCTGTTGCGCATTACCAGTTTGAGGCGATCCACCCGTTTTATGACGGCAATGGCCGCACGGGTCGTATCCTCAACATTCTTCTCTTGTTGCAGGAAAACGTTCTTTCCTTGCCGGTTCTCTATTTGTCCGGAACGATCGTGGACAACAAGGAGGAATATTACAGGCTGCTCAGTGCAGTCACATCACGTGGTGCATGGGAGGACTGGATCATTTTCATGGTCAATGCGGTCGCCGAGTCCGCGCGCAGCACAAGCCTGCTTATCGACGATCTCCAAGACCTCCAAGACATCACCACCTCCCGCGTGCGTGCTGCAGGTGTGACACCGGCAGCCGAGCTGACGGAATTGTTGTTCGTGCAGCCCTATATCCGCATCTCTGATGTGATCGATGCCGGTTTGGCGCAACGACAGACCGCATCGCTGTGGCTCTCCCAGTTGGTGGATGCTGGTGTTTTAGATGAACAGAGAATTGGTCGGTCGAAGGTGTTCTTGAATCAGGATGCGTTGGGGATCTTGACCCGCCGATAATCTTATGACTGCCAGCGTGCATTCGGCCCGGCGGTGCGGTCGGCGTAACGCTTCTGCGCGGCTGCGTAATCCTGCTCAGGCAGCTGGTAGAAGTACACGCGCGGCATGACGGCCTCCGCGTGCTCGAGATAGGTGGTGACAAACTTATCCACGTCTTCCCGCTTCGCCGCCTCCTTGTTCACGTAGATGAACAGCGGGCGGGCGAGCGGGTAGTTGCCCTTCTTCGTCTCATCTGCGGTGGGGGCCACGCCATCGACGTTGACGTTGTCAATGAGTTTCAGGCTGTCCTCTTCGGTGGCCAGGTAGTTGCCGATGCCCATGAAGGACAGTGCGTTCTTATCCTCCGCGACCCACGTGGACAGCTCCTGGATGTCGTCGGTGGCCTGGTAGTCCTCGCGGATTTCGTCCCCCTTGAGCACCAGATCCTCGAACACGCCGAGGGTGCCGGAGCCATCCGGGCGACCATAGAGAGTGATCTCCTCATCCGGCCAAGACGGGTCAATGTCAGACCACTTCGACACCGCGGAATCCTTGGCCCAGATGTCATGCAGCTGGTCGATGGTCAGGTCCGTGGCAAAGTCATTGTCACGGTGCTTGACAATCGTGATGGCATCGAGACCGATCGGCAGCTCAACATACTCAACCTTATTGTCGGCGCACTGCTGCTGAAATTCGCCCGGAATAGCTATCGACGAATCATTGATATCAGCCTCACCGCCACAGAACTTCTCAAAACCATCCGTGGAACCGACCGCCTCAATATTGACGTCGAAGTTGTAGCGCTTAGCGATGTAGGAGGTGATCGGCTCCACCGTCGCGGAACCGGTGACCTGGATGGCGTTCTCACTCGGGGTGGTGTCCGAGGAGCAACCGGCGGCGAAAACAGCGACGGCAGTCAGGACGGCGACGAGGGATACTCGAGTTCTAGCCATCGTGCTTGCCCCCTTGCATCTCAGCGCGGAACTCGCGGAGCAGGCGGAAGAGGTTCTTCCAGGAACCATGCGAGGTGCCCCAGTACTTAGCGAAGGTCTCGTCCAGCTCCGCCTGTTGCTCAGGGGTGACGTTTGGGTTGATCTTCTTGTGCCGGTGGTGCCCATCTTCGGCGTGGTCTGTAGCGGTGTCAGTCTCCTGGTCCGCCGTCAGACTCTCCTTGTTGCGGCCACGTGCGCGCAGTTCGACGCGGAGTTCGTTGGCGGTTTCCTCGAGCTCGTCGAGAAGCGCGACGAGTGCTTCGTCTGGAGCCTCATTCTTGATGAGGTCCTGGGCCATCGGGGACAGATCTGGGGTCTCGTTCGGGTTCGTCATCGAAGGCTTCCTTACATAAGGGAGTTGGAAATGAACACGGCCAGCAGCGGGAGAGCAAAGAACACGCCGCCGATGTAGATGAAGATGTACAGCTTGTTCTTCTCGGCCAGGCCCGCCAGCCAGTCAGAGCACCTCGGCGGGACGTCGCGCAGGAAGGGCAGACCGAGAATGAGGATGGCGGCGAAGAGGTTAAACATCGTGTGCACGAGTGCACCAGCCATGGCGGCTTCGGCCTCCGCGCCGGACGCAGAGAACGCCGCGATGAGGCCGGTCACGGTGGTACCGATGTTCGCGCCGACCACGAACGGGAACAGTGTGCGCACGGAGAACTTGCCGGACGCAGCCAGCGGAACCGTCAGCGCGGTGGTGGTCGAGGAGGACTGGACCAGGGCGGTGATCAGGGCGCCGGAGAGGACACCGAAGAAGGAGTTCTTGCCCAGTGCGGCGTACAGGATCTCTTGAGCCTTACCGACGAGCAACGCATTCAGCAGCTTGCCGATGAAGCTAATGGACAGCAGCACCAGTGTGACGCCGATGATGGCAAGGAGGATGCCACCCCAGACGCTGCCAAGCGGAGAGACCAGCGCCCCCGCGACCCCGACGAGAGGTTCGGTGATGAGGTCAATGAAGTCGCCGAGCGACTCAAAGATGCCAGCAATAACACCATCGCCTGAACCGGAGAGGGACGGTGCAACCGCGGAGGCCGTCTTGCCCAGGAATCCCGTGAACATCTCCAGTGTGAAGAAGAACGTGATACCGATCAGGTTGAAGAAGTCATGCACGGTCGCCATAGAGAAACCGTTGCGGAACTGCTGCTTGTTGCCCGCCAGGCCTAACGCCACCAGCGTCGAGGTAACGGAGGTGCCCATGTTGGCGCCGAACAGCATCGGGATAGCAATCTCCAGTGGCAAGCCACCCGCGATCATGCCCACCACAATCGAGGTGGTTGTGGACGAGGACTGGATAATCGCCGTGGTCACAATACCGATGGCCAGACCCACGAACGGGTTCTCCGCAAAGGAGAACAGCTCTTTAGCCTGGTCGCCGGCGGCCAGCTTGAAGCCGTCGCCGATCATGCCCACGCCGTTGAGCAGCAGCCAGACGCCGACGAACACGGCAATCCAGTTAACAACCTGCTTAGCGGTGCCGGTGAACGGCAGAAACCCCAACGGGTCCTTCATCTGACCATCATCCTCATGGTCAGTAGCCGTGCGCGTTACTGCGTTGTCCTGGCCTTCAACCTCGGCTGATTCAGAATCTATCCGGCTGCGGTCGATGACACCCACGTCTTCTCCTTCATTAGGATCATGCTCATCGGTGAGCCCGTGGGAAAGACCCTCGCTGCTCATGAGTTCTCTCTTCTACGTACTGATAAGCCCTGACAAGGTTAGCCACAGGTTCTTGCCAGTAAGTAAACGAAGGTTGAACTCGGTGAGAACCTTTGGCATAACCAGGGGATATGCGGTGTCAAACCGAGGTGCCTGGGGGGTGGCTTGCCGCCCCTTAGAGCACTGCGGGAACCGATGTCGCGGCCGCAACTATCGCGGACCATTGCGCGATGCTCACGGTCCCGGCCGCGTGGGTGTTCGGTGTGTGGGTTGGCGTGCTCGCCTGTTTGAATGCTGGCCGGTGCCAGCCGGTCCAGGTAGTAAATGGCAGGCCACGCTTTTCCAGGAAAGCAACAATCGCCCCCGGCTGGTTCGCGGGGGACGGGTCGCTGACCACAGGAGTGCGGCTCACGGTCACGTTGTTGCCCCTGCTCAGGTGCTCGTACACGGTAACAGTTTCTGGGCTGGTGCCCACGATGGTGAGCTCCGGGCCCTCAGTGTCTTCAGTAGCAACGATTACAGTGTCGTAATAGCGGGTCAGCTCGCCGATGGTGATGTCCGTTCCTACACTCACGTTTCCAAAGAGGCGCAGGCGCGGCACCAGGGAGCCGCCGGGTTGGGTGCTCGCTGGGCGGTGTTGGCTGGCAAAGCGCAAGAGACCGATTGGTGCCGGCGCTGAATCAAAAAGATCCACAAAGAACGTGTGGTCCCCCATGCAGATCAAGGCGTCCGATGCATGAATGCCGGCTGGGCCGGCGCCGACGATGGCCACGCGGTGTGCGCGGAACTCGTGCGTCATGATGACTCCTTTGATCAGTTGGTACAGACTGCTTGGTCTGTAAATGTACGCGCTCCAGGTGTCGTGTCAAGGGGGCCGGGGGGATTATATTCACCGCAAATGGACTATGACGTGCTGAATTGGTGAGCGTGAGGAGGAGGGGTCTCGGTCTAACCGGGTATGAATGGGCGCTGCGCACGAAACAGACCGAACGGTCTGGCAATTTGTTGTGTGGGAGGGGACCTGCGGGGGCGGGTGAAGGATTTTGCACTCGATCCCGGAATGCTTGGTGCGCCCCACTTTTCACCTGCGGGTTTCCCGGATAGTGGCGGAAGGGCCACGCAAATCCTTCACCCGGCCCCGTGTAATCACCACCAAAGCCCCAGAACTGAACTGGTCGGGCTAGACTGGCCCAAGTTCATCCGCTAGACCCGCTAGTTGAAAGACAGTTGAAAGACCATCAACCATGCTCGTTAGTGAAGCACTGTTTCTCTTGCTCTCAAATAAGTCCGCACACCCGGAACTGGGAGTGAGTCACCAGCGCGTTGCCTTGAATGGTGCGTTGCTGTGTGACCTCGTGGCCACGGGCTTGGTAGAGGTCCATGGTGGTAAAAGCCCCACGCTGACCGCTGTTCCCGGCGCAACCGCCCGAGCACAGTCTCATCCGGCACTGGCCCACGGCGTTGAAAGGGTGGAGCGCAAGGGGCAGCCCACTTTGTATTCGGCCCTCAATTCACGGAAGTTCGCTGCTAAGGAAGCGATTGCGGAGCGCCTCATTGAGGAAGGCGTGCTCGATGAGGAGCGCGCTGGTTTCCTGGGGTTGAAGTGGTCCCGCTTCCCTGAGAAGGACGAGACCATTGAGGCCGCCATGCGCCAGCGCTACCGGGACATCTTCCGTGGCAAGGCGGAGCCCCGCCCGGAGGAAGCCATGCTGATTGTGCTGCTGCGCAATACTGGTGAGCTGCGCCGTCAGTTCCTCGAGGAGATTGAGGGCATCCCGTTTGATGCGCTGCGGGTGCGCGTGTATGAGATTGATAAGAATGTCCTGGACGCCGCCACGTATGAGAACGCCGAGGGCATCAACCTCATCCTCGACGGCGTAGCCAGGGTTGCCGCGATCGAGGAAGAGGCGGCCTCCAGCTAAGGCACGCGGTAGGTCCACTCGTCGGTGCTGAACTTTTCAGCCACGAGTTTTTCAGCCGCCGCCAGATCCTCATCAGACAAAGATCCCAGCTGGGAGGGGTAGCGCGCCATGAAGGTGCTGATCAGCGCGTCGATGACCTCTGAACGTGCCACACCTGTCTGGCGGCGCAGCGGGTCCACGCGCTTGGCGGCAGACTGCACGCCTTTGGAGGATAGTTTCACCTTGCCCACGCGCAGGACTTCGAGCATCTTGTCGGCGTTGATGTCGTAGCTCATGGTGGTGTGGTGCAGCACCGCACCGGGGATGCGCTTTTGGGCGGCGCCGCCGATTTTGCCGCCGTCGGAGGTGATGTCGTTGATCGGCACATACCAGGCGTTCACACCTAGGGACTGCAGGCCGGCGAGTACCCAGGTGTCCAGGTACTGGTAGCTGTCCACGTAGCTAAGTCCCGCCACCACATCGTCGGGCAGGTACATGGAGTAGGTGACGCAGTTGCCGCCCTCCATAAACATGGCGCCACCACCAGAAATGCGGCGCACCGGCACGATGTCGTGCTTCTTGATCCCTTCCGGGTCCAACTCATTTTGGAAGGACTGGTAGGAGCCGAAGACCACGGCCTTGTCGTCCCATTCCCAGAAGCGCAGGATCGGGCCCTTGCGTCCGGCCGCGACTTCCTCGAGAAGGTACTGGTCCAGCGCCACATTCACAGGGGTGGGCAGGACCGGGCAGTGGATGACAGTCCAGTCATAGTCCGTCAGGTCCTTCGCATCGAGCAGTGCGCGTCGCGCGACCACGGCCACGTCGCGGGTGGAAAAGCCGTGCAGGGAGACGGGGCCGAGGGGGGCCAGGGCGTCGTCGATAAGTTTCTGCAACTCGTCTGTACTTGCACCAACGGGTGCTCCGATGAGGGCGCCGTTGATTGCGTCGAAGGCTTCCTCAGGCTCGAGGAAGAAGTCGCCGGAGATGCGGGCGTCGGTGATATGCGCGCCGTCGTCGTCGATGTCTGCGACGACGAGCTTGCCGCCGGCGACCTTCACTTCAAAGTGGTGCTTCACTTAGCAAACTCCTCGACGATCGCCTTGTTGAATGCCGGCAGATCATCCGGAGTGCGCGAAGAAATAATTCGCTTATCCGCGACAACCTCCTCATCCACCCACTCCGCCCCCGCATTCTTGAGGTCGGTCTTCAGCGAGGGGTAAGACGTCATGCGAACGCCCCGCAGCGCGTCCGCATCGGTGAGAATCCAACCACCGTGGCAGATCACACCAACCGGCTTGCCTGCCTGGGTCAGCTCGCGGACGAAGGCGACAGCGGCCTCGTCCATGCGGATGTGGTCGGCGTTACCGGTGCCGCCGGGAAGAATCAGGGCGTCAAAGTCCGCGGCGTTGGCCTCAGCCGTAGTCAGGTCGACGTCTACGTTTGCGCCCTTCTTGCCCTCAATCGTGCCGGCCTCCGGGGCAACAACCACAGCCGTTGCGCCAGCGGCCTCGACCGCCTCGCGCGGGCCAGTCAGCTCTGAATCCTCAAAGCCGTTGGTGGACAGGATGGCAACCTTCTTGTTCTGCAATGTGTTTTCACTCATGCGTCCCTAGGGTAGAGAAAAACACCAACCCATGTGTTGCAGAAGGTCTAGGCGTCCTGCTCGGCTTCGTCCTTCTTGCGGCCGATGGACAGCATCCTGTCACGCACGGCTTGGTACGCCTCGCGCCCGTCCATGCCCTGGCTTTGTTGGGTGGCAAGCTGAATATCATCCGCCGTGATCTCCCCGGTGCGCAGGGACACCATCTCCGCCCAGTAGCGGAACCACACCGCGAAGACAGCTGCGATCGGCACAGCCAGGAACGCGCCCACAATGCCAAACAGCGTGCCACCCACCGCGACGGACAGCAGCACGATCGCGGCGTGCATGTTCATCGAACGGGACTGCAGGATCGGGGACAGCACGTTGCCCTCCAGCTGCTGCACCAAGATGACCAGGCCGAGTACCAACAGCGCATTGGTCAGGCCGTTAGACACCAGCGCCACCACCACGGCGAGGGCACCCGCGGTGAACGCACCGATGATTGGGATGAAGCCACCGAAGAACGTGAACACCGCCAGCACCGGCGCCAGTGGAACGCCAAGGATGACGAGGCCGACGCCGATAAAGACGGCGTCGACAAGCGAAACGATCGCCTGCGTCCGAATGAACCCCGCGAGCGTATTCCACGAACGCATTAGCACCTCAGAAAGATGCCAACCCGCCCGCTGACCAGCGTATTTGCGTAGCCACGGCAAGAAGCTGTCGCCGTCTTTGAGGAAGAAGAAAGTAAGCACCAGCATCAGCAGAAGCGTCGTGCCTATCGACGTCACCGCCCCCACACCCGTCACCACACCCGACGCAATATTGGAAGCCTGGCCACGGACAAACTCCCCGATCCTCTCCACAGCTTCCTGAATCTGGGCCGTATTCACATCGAAGGGCGAAGACGTCTCAATCCACCCCAGGATCCGCCGCACACCCTCCTCCGACTGGCGATACAAATCCACCGACTGCGTCTTGATCATCGGCGCCATCGCCGCAAACAACCCACCAATCGCACCAAAGAACGTGATGAGCACCAAAAACACCGCCAACGCCGACGGCACCTTATGGTTCCGCAGCCACCGCACCGGCGGCCACAACACCGTGCAGAAAATCAGCGCCAACAGCAGCGGCAGCACGCCCACCCACACGTAGCCGATGATCTTGAACAGAAACACCGACGCAATCACCACAACAATGAAGCGCAGCGCCCACGCCGAAGCCGCCTTGCCGTCCCCGGCAATCACCTTCGCGCGGTCAATGCTCTCGCCCCGGTTCACGGGCTCCTGCTCGCGCTCTTTATCTTGAGCTTTGTCTGGCTCTTGCTTCTGCGCTTGCTCTCGCGCTTGCGCCTCTTCGCTTGGCTTCTGCGCCTCTTCGCTTTGCTTTTCGCTTTGCTTATCGACCGAATCGATCAACGTCTCAGCAAAATCCTTCGCACCCTTTTCAGTCACAAAGGTGCATTCTGCCAGACATGCGTGAAAAGCAATACCAGCAATGCTGTTGTGCAGCAGGTTTGGGGCCAGGTTTGAGGGTCAGGTTTGAGGGGCAGGTTTGCGGCCGGGTTTATGGGCCGGGGTTTCTGGGACCGAGGTTAGTCGCGTGTGACTTTTGAGTCACTGCAGTTACATCCGACCTGGCCTTTTCTCAAGCTCGTTTCAGACGCGACTAACCGCGCCGGAATGAAGGCGGGTTCCCTGAGGGGGAAAGCACAAGAAACTGGGAATTTCCCTGACAAATAAATGGCAATTGCGTAGCATTCCTTATCGATCCGAAGTTTTCCCCCTGAAAGGAACCCCTGTCATGAAGGTGTCCCGTTTTTCACGCGCTGCAGCCACAGCGGCGCTAACTGTTGCGGTTGCTACTGGCGCAACCGTCGCTCCTGCGAATGCGTGGGAGAACACCTACCAAACCTATGAAGAGGTCGGGAACAACGAAGGCCTGTGCACCCTGGAGTTCACGGCCGACGAGGTTCAGCGCATCAATGACGCTTACAAGTTGATGTTTGAAACAATGGCGGATCTCTCCGCTGAGAAACTTCAGAATAGGGAGAGCGCGGACATTTGGTACCCGTGGGCGAAGGAGAACCCAGACAAGAATCCTTTGGCATGGCACCTTGGCACCAAGTACAAGGGCAAGGACGTCGGTAATGCGCAGCGGAAGCTGGCGACAATCCATCCCAGTAAGAACTCTGGCCCGTACTTCATGGCTGGCAAGTTCCTGCAGCAGTCTCGCGAGCCGATTCTGACCAACGAGACGCTGAAAGTCACCCCCTCTCAGGCTAAGGACATGAAGGGGGCCGGCGCTGTTAAGACAGGCGGTCTCATCGCGCCGGGTCTCTGGGGTCTTATCACTGGCAGCCTCAAGATCAATGACGCCACAGGTATGGCCGCTGAGGCTCTGAACAAGCTGGGGCCGCGCATCCAGCCGACGATTAAGACCTACGAAGAGGCACTCACCGCGTGCGAGGAGCGTCGCAGCACCAAGGGCCAGATCAGCAAGGGCTCCAGTCTCGATACGGACCAGTTCATTGGTGTTGTCGCCGGTGGCATTCTCGGCGGTCTTGCGCTGCTCGGCCTTATCGCTGTTGCGGTTGGCCCGCTGGTCAACGACTTCTTCACTAACTTCTGGAAGAACGCCGGCGTCCTGCGCTAACCCCCACTCAACGAAGTGCTCCCCGTCAGCTGGAACTGTCCAGCCAGCGGGGAGTTTTTCGTGGTTAGCGCCTAGTAGCGGATGCCCATCTGCTCGAACCATTGGCGAACCGGGGGCGACTGAAGCACCACCGCGGCCAGGGCGCCGAGCAGCAGAGCGAGCAGGCTGCCGCCAATCGCGAAGGAGATGGCACGGTTGTTCTCCGAGTTCGAGGCATCAGTGCTTGTCGACGATCCCCCGTCCCCCGGAGTATCTGGAGTATCCGGAGTGGTTTTCTCCGCAACAGTCACGGTGAGAGGTACGGAGCGCTCTCCCTCGGTGCCGTCCTCAGCGAGGACGTAGGCACGCACCTCGTACTGCCCTGGCTTGTCAAAGGTGTGCTTGAAGCGGGCGGTGCCGTCGGGGTCGATGGGGGCGTCGCTGAGCTTGGTGCCGTCGGAAAGCTCAAAAACCATGCGACCTTTTGTCTTCGGCGACGTGCCTGCCGTGAGCGTGATTTCGCGTCCGTCGGTGGTTTCGATTGCGCGGGAGGCGTCCACCGCGGGTGCGGCCGGAGCCTGCTTTTCAGGCTGTGCTGTGGCGGTGGCGGTGACGGTCACCGATTCGGTCGTGGTGGTGTTCACCGTGGTTGGAACAGTGGTTGTGACGGTGGTCGGCTCCACCTGGGTCGTGGTCTCGCGAACTGTTTCACGTTCAGTCTCAACCACGGTGGTGGGCTCGACCTGGGTGGTCGTGTTGGTCACGGTGACGGCGGGTTTTTCGTCGGCGACGATGGCGGAGTGGGTGGATTCGGAGGGGTTGAATGCTGCGGTGTCGGCGGGGGTGAAGGTGGCTTTGAACTGGTAGGAGCCCTTCGGCAGGTCCTTGATGGTGAAGGTGGCTTTGCCGTCCATGACGGGGGCGGTGCCGATGATGTCGGTGCCGTTGTGGAAGGTTACGGTGCCGGCGGCATTGGCGGGGGTGACAAGGGCGGTGAGGTCGATGTCCTCACCGGTGGTCACCTTGGAGGGGCCGGCGAGGAGCACGGCGGTGTCGTGTTTTTCTGGGGTGACGGGTGGTGCCGGATTGACGGTCACGGTGGTGGTGCCGGTGGAGCCGTTGTGGGTGTCGGCGGCGCCGTCGGTGGGGACGTATTCGGCCTTGATGGTTTTAGGGCCGTCGGTCTTCGGGGTGTAGGTGAAGGTGGCGGTGCCGTTGGTGACGGGTGCCCAGCCTTGAACGCCGTTGTCATCGGTGTAGGTGACTAGGCCGGTGGTGGCGCCGGCGATGGTGGCGGTGACCGTGGTGCTTTCACCAAGCGTCAGTTCGTTGGGGTTGGCGGCGAGGTCGAGGGTGGTGTCCTTCTTGTCGCGTGAGCCGATGACCAGGGTGTGTGTTGCTTCGGCCGGGGAGTAGGTGTCGCCGGCGGTGGGGGTGAACACGGCGCGGAGGTCGTGGCGGCCGGTGGGGAAGGTGTCGCTGATGGTGGCAGTGCCAGACGCGGTGCCAGACGCAGTGCCGGTGGCGGTGTCCACGGGGCTGGTGCCCAGGGACTGGTCGCCGTTGAAGAACTCGACGGTGCCGTCCACCTGCGGGGTGACGGTGGCTGTGATGGCTACGTGGTCGCCGCCCTTCTTGTTGTCCTCGGCGGTTAGTTGCAGGGTGGTTGCTTGCTTCTCCACTTCGAGTTCAAACGTGGTTTCAGAGCCTGCGAACGCGTCTGCGTCGGCAGGGGTGAACACGGCTTTGAAGGACTTGGTGCCGGTTGAATCCGGGGTGTAGGTCGTGGTGGCCACGCCGGATTCGGGTTGGGTGGGGTCGGAGAGGGGGGTGGGGGTGGCGTCGATAAGCTCGAAGAATTGCACGGTGCCCGGGGTGTCCGGGTTGACCTTGACTTTGAGCTGCGCGGGCTTGTTCACGGTGCCCGCGCGGTCGCCCATGTACGTCAGGGTCGTGGCGGTTGCGGGAAGCTTTTCGACGTTCACCGTCGTCCCCTTCCCCGTCGCCGGCGTGAACGTCGCTGGGTTGTCTGGCGTGAACTCGGCGGTGATCTCGTTGGCGCCCAGGGGCAGGGTGTGGGTCAGTTCGGCGGTGCCGTTAGCAACGGGGACGGGGTTGCCGATGTTTTCACCGTTGTTCTTGAACTGGACGGTGCCCGCAGCGTTGCCCGGGGTGATGGTCGCGGTGAGGCGCGACTCGGTGCCCTCGGTGACGGTGCCTTTGTCCGCGTTGACGGTAAGGCTGGTCTGTTCCGCCGGCAGCTCGTTGCGTGGCGGGAGTTCCTTCGGTGCGATCTTGAAGGCGGCCTCGTTCATGGGTACGAGGACGTGGAGGTTTTCCATGTACTTGTAGGCGGCGTACTGCGGGATGTGGATGCCGGGGACATCTGGTGCGATGAAGTCACCGCCGAGTTCCCAGGTTGTGCCCTTGGTGACGGTATACGAGCTCTTGTGCTGGAAGCCGATGTATCCTTCGTTGACCGTCGGCCAGGTTTGGCCATCGGTGGTCTGGCCCCACCCCGGTGCTTTAACGAGGGAACCAGACTCTGTGATGGACAAACCGTTTTCATCAGCGCGGGTCTTTACCGCTACGGAGCTATCCGCGTTGTCTGAATCAGCGTGGTAGCGCGCACCAGTGCCTTCAACGTAGGTGGAGCCGGGTGCGGGGTTGAGGCCGACCTCGAAGAGGCGACCTAACTTGGCGGTGGTCATTCGGCCGTTCAGGGTGTAGGTCTCACCCGGCTGGAGTTCGATGGGGTTGTCGGGGGTGCTGACCTGCTTGTTGATGGTGAAGCCGTCGTAGGTGTCCCCGTCGGTGCCGGTGTTACCCTTGCCGTCCATTTCGAACTTGGTGGGCAGCGGGGTGGTGAAGGTGGTGGTGCCGTCGGGGTTGACGGTGTAGTCCTGGCCATCCTTAGTGGTTAGGTACCGGCTGGTCAGGGTGTGTTCGCCGTAGGACTTCGGGGTGATCTCGGCGGTAGCAACGCCTTCGCCGTTCACGTCGGTGGTGGCTACCAGGACGCCGTCGAGGAAGAACTGCACCTTGCCAGTGGTGGCGCCTGGGACAGTGGCGGTGAAGGTGGCCGGCTGCTTCGCGGCAACGGTGCTCTCGCCGGTAACGGTCACCGCCTCAGCGGCCTGGGCGATCGCCGCAGCGATGATCGAGTTGTTCGCTGGGACGACAACAGTGGGTGTGGCAACCGCGAAGGCCGTCAAACCAGCAATAGCAATATGGAAGGGAAAACGACGGGACACGTTGAAAACCTCAAGGTTGAGGCCCTCTTTTGGGCAGAGAGCAGGGGGACAGGGGAGAGATGTAGACAGGATTCTACAATTGTTTGAACATTTCCGGGCAGTTTTAGTTGAAATTGAAAGGTTTTCCTGTCTTGAAGCTTCGTCATGTCGCCATCGCGGTCGCCACCGCCACCGCTGTTGCTAGTGCCACGCTGAGCGTTCCCGCGCACGCGTACACCGTCAGTTATGACGAGGAGACCCACAAGTGCACAATCTCCTTCACCGAGCAGGATCAGGCTCGCGTCAATGATGCCTACAAGAACGTCTATGGGCGGCTTGCGGATCAGCTAGTGCAAACGCTGAGTGAGAAGGAGTCCACCAGTTCGTATTCGCAGGAGCAGCGCAAGCAGGACCTGGATATGTACGTGGCGTGGGCGAAAACGGTGGATGACCCCAACCCGTACTCCGATGACCCTGAGGTGAAGGAGGCGCAAAAGCGTCTGTGGCGCTATGAGCGTCAGAACTACAACATCTTTGTCGCGCTGACCAGGGCGTCGAAGAAGGATATGATCACTGATTCTCAGATGGAGCTCACCCGCGAAGAAGCCAAGAAACTCGGGGAGACCCTGGGGCTGGATCTGAGTACCGTCCTTGGTGGCGGTGGTCTCGGTGGGCTCCTGGGCAGTGTCCTTGGCGGTGTGAGTGACATCAGCCATTCGGTGAAGATCATGATGCGCGAAGATGCCCTGAAGCTTGCCGGCCCCATTGCTGGCTACAACAAGGCCCTGACTTCATGCGCGGAAGGCGCGAGCGACTCCAGCTCCGTCCCGGCCGGTTCCTCTCTGTCATTCACCGAGATGTTCGGTGTGCTCATCGCCGGAATCGTTGGCCTCGTGCTCGTTGCCGCGGGCATCGGCTATGCGGTACGGCCAGCGGTGGATGACTTCTTTAGTTCGCATTAAAGGCTCCTAACCCGACCCTTAAAACCTCACTTGGCCTGCTTTAATGAAGAAAGTTGAGCGGAGTGGGAACAACTTTAAGCGTCGCGCCGTTGTAAGGATTGAGTCAGTCAGGCTCAACCTTGCGACACTGAATTCCCTTTGAGTGGTACAGTGGCTCGCAGAAGTTGAGTCGAAGGGACTTAACTTGAGAAACGAAGACACTAAAACACTTAGGAGGACATGAATTATGGGACGCGCAGTAGGTATTGACCTTGGTACGACGAACTCCGTCGTTTCCGTTCTGGAGGGTGGCGAGCCGGTAGTTATCGCCAACGCGGAGGGTGCACGCACGACTCCGTCGGTCGTCGCTTTCGCGAAGAACGGTGAGATCCTTGTTGGCCAGTCTGCAAAGAACCAGGCGGTGACCAACGTTGACCGCACCATCCGTTCCGTGAAGCGCCACATGGGCGACAACAACTGGAACGTTGACATTGATGACAAGAAGTACACCCCGCAGGAAATTTCCGCTCGCACGCTGATGAAGCTGAAGCGCGACGCGGAGGCTTACCTGGGTACTGACGTCACCGACGCGGTGATCACCGTGCCGGCATACTTCGAGGACGCACAGCGTCAGGCAACGAAGGAGGCTGGCCAGATCGCAGGCCTCAACGTCCTGCGTATTGTGAACGAGCCGACGGCAGCTGCCCTGGCTTACGGCCTGGACAAGGGCGAGAAGGAGCAGACCATCCTGGTCTTCGACCTGGGTGGCGGTACGTTTGACGTCTCCTTGCTGGAGATCGGCGACGGCGTTGTTGAGGTTCTGGCTACCGCTGGTGACAACGAGTTGGGTGGTGATGACTGGGATCAGCGTGTGGTGGATTGGCTCGTCGATAAGTTTAAGAGCCAGCACGGCATCGACCTGACGAAGGACAAGATGGCTCTGCAGCGTCTGCGTGAAGCTGCTGAGAAGGCAAAGATTGAGCTGTCCTCTGCACAGCAGGCTTCCATCAACCTGCCGTACATCACGGTGGATGCGGACAAGAACCCACTCTTCCTCGACGAGAGCCTGTCCCGCACCGAGTTCCAGAAGATCACTTCTGACCTGCTGGATCGCACCAAGCAGCCGTTCAACCAGGTGATCAAGGACGCTGGCCTGTCCGTCGGCGACATTGATCAGGTTGTCCTGGTTGGTGGTTCCACCCGTATGCCGGCTGTGTCTGACCTGGTCAAGGAGCTCACCGGCAAGGATCCGAACAAGTCCGTCAACCCGGATGAGGTCGTGGCACTCGGTGCTGCACTCCAGGCTGGCGTGCTCACCGGTGACGTGAAGGATGTGCTTCTTCTCGACGTCACTCCGCTCTCCCTCGGCATCGAGACCAAGGGTGGTGTGATGACCAAGCTGATCGAGCGCAACACCACCATCCCGACGAAGCGTTCGGAGACCTTCACCACGGCTGAGGACAACCAGCCGAGCGTGCAGATCCAGGTCTTCCAGGGCGAGCGCGAAATGGCTTCCGCTAACAAGCTGCTCGGCTCCTTCGAACTCGGCGGCATCGCACCGGCACCGCGTGGTGTCCCGCAGATCGAGGTCACCTTCGACATCGATGCCAACGGCATTGTCAACGTGACCGCGAAGGACAAGGGCACCGGTAAGGAAAACACGATCAAGATCCAGGAAGGCTCTGGCCTGTCCCAGGAGGAGATCGACCGGATGATCAAGGACGCCGAGGCTCACGCTGACGAGGACAAGGCTCGCCGCGAGGAGCAGGAGACCCGCAACAACGCGGAATCCATGGCGTACCAGACCCGTAAGTTCCTGGACGAGAACTCGGACAAGGTCACCGAGGACATCAAGTCCAAGGTCACCGCTGCTGCCGATGAGGTCGACGAGGCTCTCAAGGGCACCGACATCGACGCCATCAAGGCCGCAGTGGAGAAGCTGTCCACCGAGTCCCAGGAGATGGGTAAGGCCATCTACGAGGCGGAGGCCAACGCTGGCGCCGCTCAGGCTGACGCCCCGGCCGATGACAATGTCGTCGACGCCGAGGTTGTTGAGGACGACGCTGACGCTGACAACTCCGAGGACAAGTAAGGAGCTGCCACCATGACCAACCCGAACCAGCCCACGCCTGAGAACCCGGAAGCTACTGAGGCGACTGACGCTACGGAGGAGTTCGTAGCCGACGAGCTTACCGACACCGAAGGGCTCGACCCCCAGGTCGACCCTGACGTGGACGGCGATGGGGAGGTCTCTGACCTGGAGCTTCAGCTTGCTGAGCGCACGGAAGACCTCCAGCGCGTCAGCGCCGAGTACGCCAACTACCGTCGCCGCACGGACCGCGAGCGCACTCAGATCGCTGATCTAGCGAAGGTCAAGATTGTCTCGCAGCTGCTCCCGCTTCTCGACGATTTGGAGCTCGCCCGCCAACACGGCGACCTGCAAGAAGGTCCCCTGAAGGCATTCGCCGACAACCTGGCCGGGGTTCTGACCGGCCACGGTGTGGCTCCCTTCGGTGATGAGGGTGATGCCTTCGACCCGGAGATCCACGAGGCAGTGCAGGATTTGTCCTCCGGTGATGACAAGGTCATCGGAACGGTTCTGCGCCGTGGCTACAAACTGGGTGACAAGCTGATCCGCAACGCGATGGTGATCATCGCGGATCCTGCAGAGTAATCGCCCAGGCTGACCATGGGGGCGGGACGGGGAACCCCGCCCGCCCCTTTTGCTCGGCGGGGTCGAGAAATCTGGCACCCGAAAAATCGGCTCTTTCGGGCCTAAGGCTCTGACCAGTACTTTTAGTAACTCAACAAAATTGGCTCCCGATGGGGGCGTTAGATATATCGAATTAGTTCCGAAAGCTTCCTATTTGGAAAGGAGGAGGTGCACATGGCTATGCAACAGGAATGGTCCAACAAGGACTACTACGGTGATTTGGGTTTGAGTAAGTCGGCCACCACCGCTGAAATTAAGAAGGCTTACCGCAAGCTGGCTAGGGAGAACCACCCGGATTCGAACCCCGGCAATAAGGCAGCGGAAGAAAAATTTAAGCGCGTGGCTGAGGCGTATGACGTGCTCGGCGATGAGGCTAAGCGCAAGGAATACGACGAGTTTAAGTCGATGATGGACTCCGGAGGCTTCATGCGCTTCGGGGGGAGGGGAGGCTCGGGTTTCCCGGGTGGGTTTCGCACGACGGGCTCCCAAAACTCCTCGGACTTCAGCGGAGGATTCGACGACTTCGGGTTTGGACAAGGCGGAGGATTTTCTGCGGAAGGCGGTCTTGGTGACATCTTCGGTGGCCTCTTTAACCGCGGCGGCAATGGTGGCAGGAATGCTCGGCCGACGCGGGGGGCCGACGTCGAAACGCAAATAACCCTTGACTTCCGTGAGGCGGTGAAGGGCACGACGATCCCGGTGGAACTCACTGGTGAGGCGCCGTGTACGGATTGCCATGGCTCTGGTTCGAAGGACGGCAAAACCACGACGTGCCCGGATTGTTCCGGGAGCGGTTTTGTCAGTGAGCAGCGGGGCGCTTTCGGGATGTCCCGGCCGTGCACTCGCTGTGGCGGCACCGGGCAGATCGTGGAACACCCGTGTGGCACGTGCCACGGTGGTGGGACGGTGCGAAAGACCCGTTCGATCACGGTGCGTATTCCGGCTGGTGTGATTGATGGGCAGAAGGTCCGTCTGGCTGGCCAGGGTGAGGCGGGCCCGAATGGGACGCCGGCGGGTGACCTGTTTGTCAACGTGACGGTCCGCCCGGACAAGGTGTTCACGCGCACCGGGGATGACCTAGAGGTGACGGTGCCGGTGAGCTTCAGCGAGTTGGCTTTGGGCGGCACGGTGACTGTGCCCACCTTGGATAACCCGGTGAAGGTGAAGGTGCCTGCTGGTACGCCGAATGGTCGGACGCTGCGCGTGAAGGGCCGTGGTGTGCCACGCCGATCGGGCACGAATGGTGACCTGATGGTTACGGTGCAGATTACGGTGCCGAAGAACCTGGACACGGCAGCGACGAGTGCGCTGCGTGCCTACGCCCAGGCGGAGAAGGACTCTGGCTTCAACCCGCGTGCGGGTTGGGCCGGGGCGGTCTAAGGGGTGAGCGAAATGGCTAGTTCGGAACAGTATTCAGGCGAGTACTTTGTCATCTCCGTTGCCGCTGAGCTCACCGGCATGCACGCCCAGACCCTGCGCACGTATGACCGGATGGGGTTGGTTAGTCCTGTGCGTACCTCCGGTGGCGGTCGCCGCTATTCGGAGCGCGACATCAAGCGCCTGCGCCAGGTTCAGCACCTTTCCCAGGAGGAGGGTGTGAACCTCGCGGGGATCAAGACGATCATTGAGCTTAGCGAGCGGATTGATCAACTTGAGGATGAGAATGCACAGCTCAAGGAGCACCTCGCGCAAGCACGTGTTGCTTCTCGACGAGGTGGTGAACTCGTCCACGTTCCCCGCTCCACCGCGCTGGTGGCGTGGTCCCGTTCGACTCGTCGTGAGCGGGGCTAGGGGAAGCTGATATTTCCTGGCCACACTTGTGCGTGGTCGTGTGTGTTTGCCTCCTGCGTTGTTTCTGGCAAGATCAGTTACAGGTATGCCCTTTCGGGGCATGAAAAGAGAAGAGGACGCACCGTATTGAGGTCTGCACACCGCCGGATCACGGCCATCGCTGTCGCTATGACAGTGGGGCTTTGCGTTCCTTCGTTCACGATGCATGTCGGTGGGCCACACGGCTTTGGTCCAGCTGTTGCCCAGGCGCAGCAAGCTGAACCCCGTGTTGTGTACATCGGGGACCGCGTGGTGCTCAGGCCGATTGATTACACGCCGACGAAGCAGGAGTGGGTTGTCGGCGGAACCGTGGTGAAAAGCTGCGAGTTCCCCAACGGTTTTGATGCTTCCTCGTGTGCGCTGCGCATTGATTATCCGGCGGGCACCCGCATTGATTTGGTGAGCTATTCGCCCACGCATGAGAGCACCATCCCGCTTGTGGTGAAGGACCCCGCAGCCGGGTTTGGCTTCGCAGGTACGCAGGAGACGACGGTGAGCCGTGAGGTGGGGGAGACCGTGGCTTTGCGGGTGGACGAAGAGTTGCCGCCAGCGGCGAACACGATTGTGTGGCGCCGGGGTGCTCAGGTGGTGAAGAAGTGTCAGGTGGCTTCCGCTGCTGACGTTGCCGCCTGCTCTTACACACTCGGTGCGGAAGACGAAGGCAAGGAGGTCACCGTGGACCTTCTGTACCGCAACCGCGCTGTGTCCACTCTGACTATCAACGTGGGTGCAGTGACACCGGAGCCGGGGGAGGATGAGCCGGAGGATGCCACGTTGGCGGACACGCATGAGCCGGTGTACCCGCCGTCCTTTGCCCATGTTGGCCAAGGCGGGAGTAGTCATGCACCCACCTTCAATGTGGTCCATGGGGGTGTGACTTTTAACCGCCAGCCCACACCAGAAGGCACGAGCTTTGAGGTCGTGTCTGGGACTGCCGTCGTGGATGCGGAAGGCAAGCTGACGGTGCTTACTCCGCCGGGCATGCAGGTGGGCGAAAAAATCCCCGTGACGGTGAAGGTGACCTACGCAGACGGGTCCTTCGACACGGTGGTCGTGGAGTTCTTGCTGGTGGGCGACCTCATGGCGGAGAAGTACTCCCCGGCGTATGAGGAGAACCGCACCGCGGCAAAGGGCAAGACGATCACCGTGCACCAAGTCGGGGAAGCCAGCATGCCCGAGGTGGAGTACTTCGTGGTGGAACCCGCGGAAGGATTCCGTGGCTGGCTGGTGGGCATTGATAAAAACACCGGTGCGCTCCGCCTCACCGCACCTGAAGAAGATGCCACCCCACTGACCGTCACCGTTCATGCGGTGTACCCCGATGCATCAGTCGATGAACTTACGGCCACTGTCCGCATCAACCCTGAGGGCAGCGACGCCAGCCAGTTCCTGCCATCCCAGCCTGTCCCGATCATCGTTGCGCCGGGTGAGGCCGGAAGTTTCACCCCACAAGGGTTGCCTTCGGGAACAACGTTTGATTCTGTCAGTGACGGTGGCCTGGAAAATCTCACCGTTGACCGTGGGACAGGGCAAACTGACTTCACCATGCCGCGCGATGCTGTTCCAGATGCGCTGTACCTTCCCACCATGGATGTGCTGTACTCGGATGGCTCGGACAACCGCATTGCTACTCCGGTTCACGTTTCCTCCCTTGCGCAAAAAGCGCGGCCGAAGTGGGGCGCAATCACGGTTCGCGCAGGTCGAAGCGCCAGCGCCGCACAGACCGGCACGGTTCCTGCCGGCACCACTTTCGCGTTACCACGCAGCTTCACGCCAGAAGGGTGGCACGTGCGTATCGACGCGACCACGGGCCACCTCACCGTCACCACCACCCGCAACGCCACCCCGGAAAACCACATCACCATCCCCGTGATCGTGACCTATTCTGATGGTTCCCATCGGGAGGTAGCGGTTGAGGCGGAGATGACGGGTGGGGGCCAGGGGTCGTCGATAAGCGATAGGCTGAGATTGAGCACTCTGGACTGGGTTGGTCTGGCGATGACTCTCCTCGTGGGGATTCTGACGACACTGGCTGCGTCTCAGCGTGCACTGCAACTTGTTGAGAAAATCAACCGGCAACTGCAAGCGAGGTAACAATGCGTGCGATGCTCCCAAGACTGATAGCTGCAGCAACAGCCGTCACGCTGGCGCTCAGCGGGGCAGTTTCTCCTGCACACAGCCAAGAGATCGCACAAACTGAGACCTCACGCGCGACCGCGAGCAGCGGCAGCTTGGTTGGTGCGAAACTCCTGCCGACCAATAAAGACAGTGCTGAACTGACCTGGCGCTCCAGCGCGGGCACGCTGCTGACGCGACTGGATTCCACCGTGTACCTCAATGGCATTCCGCAACGCAGTGCTGCTGATTCTGTGACCACCCGCCGTGAAGGTGCAACCGAAATCTTTAACGTGCGCAGCATCGATCACGCAGCCGGCTCCAATACGGGCATTGAAGTCCTGCGCACCTACCGCATCGACGGCACCACCGCCACACTTGATGTGACACTGCGCAACACCACATCGCGCGAACAGAGGCTTCAGGTGGACCTACGCCACGCCGGGGTTCATTCCAGCCCGAACTTCACCGCCATGTCTGCCGACAACACGCTGGTAGCCACCACCACGCGCCCGGACTACACCGTCAGCGTGGACTTTGACGGCAACCCGCAAGCAACCGGATTCTCCGGCGACGGCACCTGGCCCGACGTGGCCTATGGTGTCGACGGCGCCAAAGGGCAGCGCGGCAGCGGTAGCGCGCGCTACCAAAACGGACGCTGGTTCAAGCCTCTACAACCGGGTGAAACGTTCACAGGCTCCATCAGTGTGACAGCCGTCCCGGCTGTACGACCCACGGACGCTGACGGTGATGGCATCCCCGACGAATGGGAACGCCACGGCTTTAAGCCCACCCCCAACGAACACTTGGACTTCCCCCGCTGGGGCGCATCCCCCGACACACGCGATGTGTTCCTCCAACTCAACTGGATGCAGCCCGAAGTGGACTCTAAATCCTGCGCACCTGGTGGCCGTTACGCACGAACGCCCCGCGGCTACACCGACTTCCTCGAGTGCGCGGAGGCCAACAAGAACGAATACCGGCCCTCCAAAAAGGCTCTCCGGGACCTCATTGACCTGTTCAAAGACAAAGGCATCAATCTGCATATCGATGCCGGAGAGTGGTTCAACACCTTCACCACCAACCCCGCCGAGATGAAGGGCGGACCGACGGTGCCGTACCGCGTCCCGTACTACGCATCCGAGGACACCATCAGTCCCACCCTCTTTGCGGACCGCGCCGACTACCTTGGCGCACGTGACGGTATCTTCCGCCTGGGCATCATCGGCGATCAGCTACTGGCCGGCGACTACTCCTCCGGTGTATCCACCACTCCCGGCGGCTCCTTTTACGTGGCGAAACAGTCCACCATGACCAGCGACGAGCAGGTACGCAACACCATCCTGCACGAGCTTGGCCACAACCTTGGTCTCACCCACGCCGGCACCTCCACCGTGCCAGCCAACCATGGTCTATCTAACCTGCCCAACTACCTGTCCACGATGAACTACCTGTACCAGTTCTCCCACTTCGGGTACTCCGACCGGGAATACCGTGATGGTGGTGCGTTGCCTTTGGTGTGCCTGGTGAAGACCTGCTACGAGGGCCCCTACACCGTGCCGGCTGACTGGGACAACCTTCTCCTCGCGGACGGCCTTGGCGGTTTTGTCATTCCTGACACCGACCAGCATGACCACCACCAGGAGGACTCCACCGTCCGCGACCTGGAAGTGATCGCCGCCGACAAGAACTCTGGCAAGGGTGGCTTCCGCCTCACCCAGGACCCGGACATCCACAACGGCATCATCCCCGCGCTGCCCGCGAACGCTATCACCGGGGAGATCACTAACCGCGGCCGGAAAGAACAAACCTTCATCCTCGAAGCCACCTACCCCGGTGGCCCCATGTGGCGGGAAAGATTCCGGGTTGAGGGCATCCCAGAGGACCTGCCTGAGGATGACTCCACCAACCCCACAGCCGGCAAACTCCCGGTGACCATCCCGATTGAGGTTGACCGGACCTTCACCGGCTCCTCTTTGCCCGTAACCATCCGCCTGTTCAACGCGGCAGGGGTGGAACAGTTCAACGAAACTTTCTCCATCCCGGTGCTGGATTACACCGCGGAGGATATCTCTAACGTTTTGACGGAGGTTCTCGCCGACCCCACCATCGACCCCAAGGTCAAGCAGGCAGCAGAACAAGCTCTCGCCAGCCTTGGCAGCGCCGACGGCGACAGTGGCGACAGTGGAGATGCTGGCGACACTGGATCAGAGCCCAAACCGGGCACGAACCCTGGCAGTGATCCCTGGGTGAATCCGCCCGCCCCAGGCACGACGACCACACCCCCGCTACCGGGGGAGGAGGGCTTGGGGTGGAAGATTCCGCTCATCGTCCTCGGATCCCTCCTCGGCCTCGTGGGATTGATCGAGGGGCTGCGTTGGATCTGGGAACAGTTCGTGGAGTTCTAGAACTCGATCGCCGCCGCACCCTTGATGTTGCGGAGGTTAGAGCGGGCAAGGGTGACCATGTTGCCAATCCCGCCGTCGAGCACCGTCTTCACCGCGGACTCCGTGAAGCCCTTGATCATGGACCAATCAAAGTTCGGCGGCAGGGACAGTGCATTCGGGTCGGTGACAATGTCCACCAACACTGGGCCGTCGTGTGCCAAAGCCTTCTTCAGGGTCTTCTTTAGATCCTGTGGCTTTTCCACACGGAAGGACGTAATGCCCGCTGCGGATGCAATATCTGCAAAGTTGACGCCCTCGTGGGAGGTACCAAACTCCTTCAGGCCAGCCACCATCATTTCGAGTTTGACCATGCCCAAGGTGGAGTTATTAAACACCATCATCTTCACCGGCAGGTTGTGTTCCTTCACCGTGATGAGCTCGCCCAGCAGCATGGCCATACCGCCGTCGCCGGAGAATGTGATCACCTGGCGGTCACGGTCCGCAGCCTGCGCACCAATTGCTTGGGGTAGCGCGTTGGCCATGGTGCCGTGGCGGAAGGAAGCCAACTCGTCCTTCTTGCCGTTCGGGGTGATGTAGCGGGCAGCCCACACGTTGCACATGCCGGTGTCGACGGTGAAGAGGGCGTTGTCGTCCGCAAGCTCGTCGATAAGCTCCGCAGCATACTCAGGGTGAATCGGGGTGGCTTTCTCGTTGTGGCCGAAGTTCTCAATGACGTTGTTGAGCAGTTTCGCGTGTTCCTTGAGCATCGAATCGAGGAAGGAGCGATCCTTCTTCTCCTCAACGTGCGGCAGGATGTTCTCAATCACGCTCTTCACATCGCCCACAACCGGGTACTGCACCTTGGTGCGGCGGCCGATGTTCTCCGCCTTGATGTCCACCTGTGCCACGTTGTTGGTGGGCAACCACACGTTGTATGGGAAGTCTGTGCCCAGCAGGATGAGCAGGTCAGCTTCGTGTGAGGCCTCGTAGCAGGCGCCGTAACCAAGCAGCCCGTTCATGCCCACATCGAAGGGGTTGTCGTGCTGGATGTGCATCTTGCCACCGAAGGAGTGCCCGATGGGGGACTTGATCTTCTCCGCTAGTGCGAGCACTTCATCCCGGGCATCTGCCGTGCCAACGCCACAGAAGAGCGTCACCTTCTTTGCCTCATTGATGGCCTGCACGAGGCGTGCTGCCTCTGTTGGATCTGGGAAGACACGCTTGCTATCACCGCGCGCGATGGTGGAATCCAGCAGCGGAACATCCGCGGCTTCCTGGCTAGCAATGTCACCGGGCAGCACGAAGACAGACACGCCCTTGCCGGCCATCGTCGATTGGATTGCGTGGTGCAGGATGCGTGCGCCCTGCTCCGGTGAGTTGACCATCTCGCAGTAGCCAGAGCACTCCGCGAAGATCTGCTCCGGGTGCGTTTCCTGGAAGAACTTCGAGCCAATCTCCTGGCTGGGGATGTGGGATGCGATGGCCAGCACCTTCGCGCCGTTGCGGTGCGAGTCATACAAACCCTGAATCAGGTGAGTATTGCCCGGGCCACAGGACGCAGCACACACGGCGAGCTCACCGGTCACGAGTGATTCGGCCCCCGCAGCGAAGGCTGCTGCTTCCTCATTACGGACGTGAATCCACTCAATGCTGGATTCAGCCACTGCGTCGGAGACAGGATTCAGCGAGTCACCCACAATGCCGTAAATACGCTTAACGCCGTTTGCCTCGAGGGTCTGGACAATCTGGTGCGCAAAATCTTTATTCATCTTTCCTCCGTCACATGTCTTCTTGTCTGTTCCCACGGTACGCTTCTTTCGTGGATCGCTTTTCTGCTTAGCGACGCACCGCCTCTCCCACCGCCCCTAGAAACTCCCCGTCCGCGAAGTAGGCGGAGTGCCCGCCGCGAATCCCGGGGATCCGTTCCGCCCCAAACTGTGGGCTTGCCGGGTTGAATCCGTGGACCGCACCAGGGCCGGAGCGCAGCGCCAAAATCGGATCGGTGGGGGAGTCCGCCACCAGTACCCGGGTGTTCGCGCCGATGAGTGTGAGCTCATCCACGTTTCGCGCCGGCACACCTGGGGAACCAGCCAAGATCAGTTCATCGGCGAACAAGCCGTGGTCCATCGCAGCTCGCGTGGCCACGACAGAGCCGTAACTATGGCCGATGACAACGTGGCGGGCATCCGGGAAACGCTCATCAAGAGCCATCTGGAAAGCCGCAAGATCATCTGCGCCCGCCCGCGCATAGTTCGGACTCGCCCCCTGCGGCAGTGTCGCTGGGGGCAGGTAGCCCTGCCACACCACCACCGCACCACCCGTGGTGGTTGCGATGTGCTGTGCCCGTGCGATCGCGCCGGGCAAATGTGCCGGATCACCACTAGAAACACCCGCTACCAGGGTGGTCACACTAGACGGGTTGATCCGCCATGAATCATCACCCGGTGGGCCCACCATGACGGTGTAGCCATCGCCGTAATTCGGGCCAGCGTCGTCCCGGAGGGGAGTGGCCTCCAAGAGCAGGCCGTCCGCACCGCGGATCACGTCCCGGACGGAAGCTGGAGCGGTGCCCAGATTGCGTTCACTGATGTGCTCAAGCGGTTCATCGGGGTGGAAGACAAGCCGGTCCAAATCAGCCTCGTGCGCCAAAAGGCACGCTCCCGAAACGGAGGCCGCGCAGGCTTGGTCCAGCAGCTGAATCTGAAGCGCAAGCGTTGCCAACGCCGCCTGATGGGCCAGCGCGAGGCCCGGTGATACCGCTGCGAGGGGAGCCACGCCCAGGCTGCCCTGCCCGGCGAGCGCCTCCCACGTCCGGTCCAATTCGCGCTGCACCTCCGCGGCTGTATCTAACACGTCAGCTATCGCGGTAAGGCGGGCAGCGGGCTCCTCCAAAGAGTTGCCCAACTTGGTCAGGAGATCTAAACCTTGGGTGGCGGTGGGGCCGTCCAAGCCGACGTCGCGAAGCAAACTGCGATGAGTCCACGTATCGGTGACCCGCGAACGAAGATCCCCGGACACCTCGCGCATTCGCGCGGCAGAACGAGTGAGTTCACTGGCTACGAGCATCAGGCACCCCCAAACCCGTGTGAAGAATCAACGTGGCGCACCGCATGGGCAAAGGCGGCGAGATCAGCCGCCTGATCCGTCACATTGCGGGAACGGGTGGCTATTCCGTTGAGCAATATTTCGTGCGCTCGGGCTAACGCAACGGCGGTGAGACTCGGAGTGGATAAACCATCTAACTGCGGTAAATGCCACTCGGGGAACGTAGGAAGACTGTGTGCTGGTGCTTGGATGTAGTTCATATTTCCGAGCAAAAACCATGACGCCTCCAAGCGCAAGGAAAAAGCCCAAAATGGCGAAACGGGCCTGTGGAATTCGTTTCAAATTCCACATACGCTGGTGCGCATGCGAATCGGAATCGTGCAAGTCACCACCACAAAAGACACGCGTGAAAATTTGTTGCTTGCCACTGAAAACATTCGGGAGGCGGCCACGCAGGGAGCCACGCTCATCGTGTGCCCGGAAGCAACATCACAAGCCTTCGACTCCGGTCGCCTAGACACCCAAGCCGAAGAACTCGACGGGCCCTTCTCTACTGGCCTGCGTGAGCTTGCTGCCGAGCTCGACGTCACCATTGTCGCCGGCATGTTCCGTCCCGCTGACACCCAGGGGAAGATCAACCGCGTGTACAACACCGCCCTGATCACCGGCAATGGCCACCACGAGGGGTACGACAAAATCCACACCTTCGACACAGCCACCTACAGTGAATCCGACACCGTCAAACCTGGCACCCGCCTGCACACCTTCACCCACGAAGGGGCCACCATCGGCGTAGCCACCTGCTTTGATATCCGCTTCCCGGAACAGTTCAAACAACTCGCCCGCGAAGGTGCACAAGTCATTCTTGTGCCCACCAGCTGGGCCGATGGGGAGGGCAAACTCGAGCAGTGGAACACCCTCGCCCGCGCCCGTGCACTCGATGCTGGGGTGTTCATCATTGCTGCTGACCAGGCGCGACCAGGTGGTGTGGCTGAAGCAGGGAAGAGCTCGGGTCCCACCGGTATCGGCCACTCCATTGCCGTTGCGCCCGACGGCACCGTCATCGCCCAAGCCGGGTACGAGCCCGAGGTCTTTGTTGTGGACATCGACCCCGAACAGTCCCTCAAGCAGCGTGCAGCCCTGCCGCTGCTCTAGCCGGCTCTAATCGGCCCGCGTCAACCTCAACCAATCTGAGGCGTCCGCCAACGCCCGCAAGCCCGGCTCGTGCGCACCGGCCGCGTCCACGAGCAGCTCCACATTCACACCACTGCCACGCTCAGCCGCACCAAACACCGCGGCCCGCACGCCCGCCAACGCCGCACCACGCGCATCCACAGTGTTGGTCAGCCACACCGGCTCACCGCTGGCGCGCCCCAACGTCCAATACTCACCCACCTGCGGAATCTGCGACGCGTCCACATCGCTAGTCAACGTCTCCGCAGGCAAGAAAAACACCAGCTCACCAAAACTATTCGGCGGAATCGCCGGGGCCAATCTATCCCACTGCGGATCCGTCCCCTCGACTTGCGCCGCTGCAGCGATCTCTGGGCGCAACACGGGGAACGTTTGCCCCGCCTCATACTCCACCGGCACGGAAGCGGACAGGTAGACGGCCCAGAAGGCGATCGCGGTGTCGTCGAAAAGCGGAAGCACCCCAATCACCTGCATCGCAGTCGCCGGCGGCACACCCGCAAGATCCGCCTCCCGCGCCGCGGCCCCCATCCGCGACAAGCCCGCAATCATATGCTCCCGCACCTCATCCATCTCCGGGTGCGCCTCCAACACCGCTTTCACAGGGCCCACCACGTCATCATAAGAATCAGCAGAAACAGCAAGCCTTCGCCTATCGACGCCCACCGCCGCCCACCCCTTCTCATCCCCCAACAACGCCTCCACTAAAGCGCGCGCCTCCGGAACCTCGGGCAGGCGACTGACCAGCTCTTCTACCAAAGACGGCGACAATTTCACGCGTGGCGACATGCAGTCCAAGATACCGTGTCCCCCGAGACGGCTAAGCTAGCCGAGACAGAACCTTGCAGATCCCACGGATCTGGCGGAGAAACCGAGAGCTGAAAGGTCCACCATGGAATTCACCCCCTACGTGTTGCTCACCGATGTCGGATGGATCTCCATCCTCCTCATCATCGGCAACATCCTCCGTCAACGGGTCCGCGTCCTCCAGCAGCTCCTGCTGCCCGCGCCGATCACCGCCGGACTCATCGGCCTGTTCCTCGGCCCCGAAATCCTGGGACTCATCCAGTTCTCCGACCACATCGGCGCCTACACGTCACTCCTCATCGCCGTCGTCTTCGCCTCCATGGCCTACTCCATGGACCTCGGCGGATCCGTGGCCAAAGGCGCACGCAACATGTGGGCATTCTCCACCACCATGTTCATGTTCCAATGGGGCCTCTTCATCCTGTTGGGCATCTACCTCTTCAAACCCGTCTTTGGCACCGAGGATTGGTTCGGCATGATGCTGCCCGTCGGCTTCGTCGGTGGCTTCGGTACAGCCGCCGCCGTCGGCTCCTCCCTCGAAGACACCGCAGGTGCCGTCGCCGCGTCCTCCCTCGGGTTCACCTCCGCAACCGTGGGCACCATCGTGGCCATCATCGGTGGCGTCATCGTGGCCAACTGGGGCATCCGCACCGGTCGCGCAACTGAACTCCAAGGTGAACTGCCCAAGGAACTGCGCTCCGGATACATCGAAGACGAATCCCAACGCCCCTCCATCGGTAAAGCGACCACCAACCCGTCCTCGATCGAACCGCTCGCCCTCCACGGCGGATTCATCGTCTTCACGGTGCTTGTGGCCTACCTGGTTAACGACCTTCTCTCCACCGTCCTCGGCAACGTATCTATCCCGCTTTTCGCCCTCTCCTTCGTCATCGGCTTTATTGGCCGCGGTCTCCTGCGCCTGTTTAAGAAACCGAACTACCTGGACAAGGACACCGTCACGGCCATTTCCGGCGCGGCGACCGACTACATGATCGCCTTCGGCATCGCCTCCATCGTCCCCGCAGCCCTCGCCGCCTACTGGCAGGCACTCGTTCTGCTCTTCGTCCTCGGTCTCGTGTTCTGCCTGTTCTACCTACTGGTCATGGCCCCGTTGTACTTCGGCGAACAGTGGATCGAACGCGGCATCTTCGGCTGGGGCTGGGCAACCGCCGCGGTGGCCACCGGTATTGCCCTGCTCAAGATGGTTGACCCGAAGCTTAAATCCGGCACCCTCAACGAGTATGGCGTCGCCTACGTCGGCTTCGGCCCCTTCGAAATCGGCATGACCATCCTCGCTCCGATCGCCGTGCTTGCGTCCTTCACCGGTGCGTTCGGCTGGGTGTCTACGCTCATCGCTGCCGGCATTTTCATCATGAGCTTCGCCCTCAAATGGGTCCCCGTCCGAGACAGCGCCAAGACTTAATCGCGCCCTAGCGGCGCCCTGATCACGCCCTAACCAGCCTCTTTGTCCCGCGTGGCCTTCGCGGCAAACCAGACGCTGATGCCCTCCCGCATCGCTTGCCTCGAAGCCGCCTCGATTCGGTCCAGGACATGCCACGGCGCCAGGTCCGTGATCCGCCGTTTCAATCCGCCGACGCGCTTTTTCAGCTCCTCATCCTCCGTGTAAAAATACGCGAACACAAGCGCCAAAAGCTCCAGCTCGTCATCATCGAAAATCAACGGTGGCATCTTCTCGCCGCGCATCAACCGGTAAGAATTCGACTCCCGCCGCGTCGTCTTAATCTCAAATCCAACGGCACGGAGTGCCTGGATGTCGCGCCTCAACGTTCGCTTATCGACGCCCAATTTCCCCACCAACTCCTCCCCCGTAAACGCCTGCCCCGTTTGCAGCGCCGCCATCAGCTCCGCCCCGCGCAGAAACGGTGGGCATTTCGGTCGTCCCTCAAAAACCGAAATTTCTGAAATCTCCACTCGCTTCATCTCGAGTGTTCCCCCCTTTTGCTCATCCCCGCAGCTGCCAATAGCTCCCTGTAGTGCCCCGTAGTTACCCCTGGTTCCCCTTTGGTTCCTCCGGGTTCCCGAAGCCCCTTTCATAAAAGGTGCCCTAAAGGTGCCTTCGACGTTAATCGTCTTCAGTGCGCCGCACCAGCAAAAACTGCCCACTTAAGTGGACACCGAAACGTTCCTTCCTTTGCTTTCGTTCTTCATGCAGCTCTGGAGCAGATAGGCGTATATAGGCGTATATATGCGTCACGGACGATGCGGACAAATCTGTCCACCGGCGCGCTTCCGTAGCTTTGGCCTGCGTCTTTGCCGCGTTTAGATGTGGACACACTGTGCGTCCGCATCGAATGAGGGAAATGTTGCTGGTGGCGGAGGTGAGCGTCGAAAAGCGGACAAATTTGTCCCCATCCCAATTCACCCATATATGTGCGCGGGAAAAGAATTTTTAGGTTGAGTGGAACAGACTCAAGTTTTAAGGCGTTGTACTGAGTGACCAATTAATTTAGAACTACAGAAAACATGAAAGGAGCACTTCAATGAGCTCATTTAATCCCACTACGAAAACGCAACAGGCGCTGCAGGATGCGCTCCAGTCAGCCTCCGCAAAGGGGAACCCGGACATTCGTCCGGCGCACCTGCTGCATGCAATCTTGACGCAGGAAGATGGCATCGCGGCACCGGTACTGAAGGCGACCGGAGTTGATCCGGAGACGGTGGCACAAGAGGCCGCTGAGATCGTCGATGGTTACCCCAAAGCTGAAGGCCAGAACATGGCCAACCCTACGTTTAACCGGGATAGTCTTAACGCGCTCAACGCGGCGCAGGAGTTAGCGGGCGAACTCGGTGATGAATACGTTTCCACCGAGGTGCTTCTGGCTGCCATCGCGCGCGGTTCGGAAGAAGCTGCTGAGCTGCTGAAGAAGCGTGGTGCTACGTACGACACGATTAAGGCAGCTTTCCCGTCGGTGCGCGGGCACCAGAAGGTGACCTCGCAGGACCCCGAGGATCAATTCCAGGCGCTGGAGAAGTACTCAACGGATCTGACGGCGCGAGCCCGAGAAGGAAAGATCGACCCGGTTATTGGCCGTGACAGTGAGATTCGGCGTGTTGTTCAGGTGCTGTCGCGCCGCACGAAGAATAATCCGGTTCTGATTGGTGAGCCGGGTGTGGGTAAGACTGCCATTGTGGAAGGTCTTGCTCGCCGTATCGTGGCTGGTGACGTGCCTGAGTCGCTGAAGGGCAAGACACTGATCAGCCTTGATCTGGGCTCCATGGTCGCTGGTGCGAAGTACCGCGGCGAATTTGAGGAGCGGCTGAAGGCTGTGCTCGATGAGATTAAGCGGGCTGACGGCGAGATCATCACGTTCATTGATGAGCTGCACACGATCGTCGGTGCTGGCGCTTCCGGTGAAGGTTCGATGGACGCGGGCAACATGATCAAGCCGCTGCTTGCCCGTGGTGAGCTTCGCCTGGTCGGTGCGACGACGCTGGATGAGTACCGCAAGTACATCGAGAAGGATGCGGCTTTGGAGCGTCGTTTCCAGCAGGTGTACGTGGGTGAGCCGACGGTGGAAGATACTATCGGTATCCTCCGTGGCCTGAAGGAGCGCTACGAGGTCCACCACGGTGTCCGCATCCAGGACTCGGCATTGGTGGCGGCAGCAACGCTGTCGGACCGCTACATCACCAACCGTTTCCTGCCGGACAAGGCGATTGACCTCGTCGACGAGGCTGGTTCGCGTCTGCGGATGGAGATTGATTCTTCGCCGCAGGAGATCGACGAGCTGGAGCGCATCGTGCGCCGGCTTGAGATCGAGGAGATCGCGTTGTCGAAGGAGTCGGACGCTGCTTCCCAGGATCGTCTGGCTACGCTGCGCCAGGAGCTGGCGGATCAGCGTGAGAAGCTCGGCGAGTTGAAGGCTCGTTGGGAGAATGAGAAGGGCGAGATTGATAAGGTCCAGCGCCTGAAGGAGGAGCTGGAGGATCTGCGTAACCAGTCCGAGATTGCCGAGCGTGATGGTGATTTCGCGAAGGTTTCGGAGTTGCGCTACGGGCGGATTCCGGAGCTGGAGGGGGAGTTGAGGGAAGCGGAGGCGTCGACAAGCGTGAAAACGATGTTGAGTGAGGAGGTGACTCCTGATGTGATCGCTGATGTTGTGTCGAGCTGGACTGGCATCCCTGCGGGCAAGATGATGGAGGGCGAGACCGAGAAACTCCTGCGTATGGAGGATGTTCTGGCTGGCCGTGTGGTTGGTCAGCGTGCGGCGGTGGAGGCTGTGTCGGATGCGGTGCGGCGTTCGCGCGCGGGCATTGCGGATCCGAATCGACCGATTGGTTCGTTCCTCTTCCTCGGCCCGACGGGTGTGGGTAAGACGGAGCTGGCGAAGTCGCTGGCGGAGTTCCTCTTCGATGATGAGTCCGCGATGGTGCGGATTGATATGTCGGAGTACGGCGAGAAACATTCCGTCGCGCGCCTGGTCGGTGCGCCTCCGGGATACGTCGGCTACGACGCGGGCGGTCAGCTCACGGAGGCCGTTCGTAGGCGCCCGTACAGCCTCGTGCTTTTCGACGAAGTCGAGAAAGCCCACCCCGACGTCTTCGACGTCCTGCTGCAGGTCCTCGACGAAGGTCGCCTGACAGATGGGCAGGGGCGGACCGTGGACTTCCGCAACACCGTGATCATCCTGACGTCGAACCTCGGCGCGGGTGGCACGCATGAGGAGATCATGGAGGCGGTGAAGCGGGCGTTCAAACCCGAGTTCATCAACCGTCTCGATGACGTGGTGGTCTTCGACCCGCTGACCCAGGAGCAGCTGGTGGGCATCGTGGATATTCAGCTGGGCGGGCTTGCTCGTCGCTTGGCGGAGCGTCGCCTGGTGCTGGATGTCACCGATGCTGCGAAACAGTGGCTCGCGGACCGTGGTTACGACCCGGCTTATGGTGCCCGTCCGCTGCGTCGCCTGATCCAGAAGGAAATTGGCGACAAGCTAGCTAAGAAGGTCCTGGCCGGCGAGATCCGCGACGGCGACACCGTGCATGTCGACGCCGCGCCGGGTGGAGACACCCTGGTGATCGAAGGTAGCGCTGGGGATTAACTTGACGCGTGGCAGTTATGACAGTTAAGTTAGTTAAGCCAGTTGCTTGATAGGTTTGTGGCAGAAAGGATGGTTGCCTCAATGAAGACACTCGATCCGACAGGATTCACTCCTGCCGATGTGGAGAAGCTCGAAGAGGTCGCCTCCAGCCTGTCGCCGCAGGCCAAGGGGTTCATCCGCGAGATCGCAGACTATGTGCGCAGCGGTGAAACTATTTACCTGCTGCACAAGGATGAGGAGCTCACCCCGAATGAGGCGGCAGAGCGCCTCAAGATGAGTCGCACGCACCTATGCAAACTCCTCGATCGTGGTGAGATTCCCTTCCGCAAGGTTGGCACCCACCGCCGTATTCTCGTCAGTGACCTCGTGGCCTTCAATGAGAAGCGCCATGCCGCTCAGCTCGAGCTTGCTGAGCGTTTCGCGCACCACCGCGAAACCACTGCGGTTTCAAATGAGGCCCTGGCAGACCTCCTCTAACTGAAGGGTTTTCCTTCAACAGCCCGCATTTAGATCGGTGCGGGCTGTTTGGCATCATAAAGGTATGCACAACCGACGGGCTCGGCCCACCTTGAGAGTTCTCGGAGAGGACTTGAATTCCGCATGGGAGGATCCAGCTCCGAAGCGAGCATTGGAGGAGGGACGTCTTGATGCTTTGCATCCCCTGAGCGAGTTACCGCATCCCATCATTCGACGCGCTAGTGAATGCTTCAGTGAGAATGAAGCCGAAGATCAATTTGAAATGCGCATTGCCTCCGCCACGGAAAAGGTTTTGCTGGAGATCAAGACTTCACAGTGGCGTGGCGCCGTATGGGTAGATCAAGATACGGGTGTGTGCTGGCTCGTAGCCGCCGGTCTGGCTAAAGGGAACCATGAAGATTTTCATGATTTCTACAAGCAGGTAGAACGACAAAATATTACGGATGGTTGTGAAAGCTGGCTTCCGACGGAAAAAGATGTCCGATTGCTCAAGTTAGAGACAGCTGCTCGCCTGAAAACCGACTGGTTTTTGGACATTCAAAAGGAAGTATTCGTTCTCCTCAAAGCATTCCACCAAGGGGGGAGTGGGAGTTTCGAGGTGGTGTTGCCCATCGTCGGCCAGAAACTGGCGGAAGTAGAGCTAACGGTCGAGCAGCATCGTGGTGACGGCGTTGATTCGGATGACATCGTCGTGGAAGTCCATCCAGCACCTCAATTTGCAGGACATGCCCACCTGTGGGACCTCATTGTTCGTGTTCTATGTTCGATCGCTCCACCCGTTCAAGGCTGGGATACAACTGGTCTCGTTTTTGCGAACATCGGTGAACCTGGTGCTTGGACCCAACGCGTCGCTGAGCTAGAGCAGCTCATAGATAGGGGAGAGCTGTCCTACCCAGAGCCAGGCCAGGGGAGCCATTACGCTCATCACGAGCATCTTGCTTTCAAAACAATTGATGGCAAGGCAGTGAGATCACTTTGTGGCGTGAGTTTTGTTCCATCGAGGGATCATGCCAATTTGCCTGTGTGCCCAGAGTGTTCTCGGCTTTATAGTGAACTGGCTTAGACTCATCCCCATGCATCAACCACTGACCACCATCTACGCCCGCACCCTGCTGCCCGGCGTGGAGAACGAGGAGTTGGCCGCCCACGATCTTGGTGGCGGCCACTTCGTGGTGGCCTCGGTGCCGTTTTTGGATACGAGCATCAATGTGGGTGACATCGTCGAATGTGTCCACGTCGGCGGCCGCCTGCACATCAACCAGGTGGTGGTGAAGGGTGGCGCGGAAACCATCCGGATCCTGGTGCAGCGGCCCGGCCCGAACGATATTGCGGAGACCCTCTTGGCTTTCGGCTGCCGCGTGGAGCTCGGCCCCGGCGGGATGCTCGGCGCCTCCCTCGGTCCCGATGCCCCGAAGGATGGGATCCGCGAATGGCTTGAAGGCCTTGAAACGCAGGGCATCATTTCGCTTGCGTAGGTAGTGTGGGCGCCATGAGCGTCTACGTTTCCTCCGAAGAGCTGCGCGAACTGATCCGCACCGGCGAAAAGCTCACGCTGTTGGCCGCGCTGTGGGATGCGCGCGCGGGCCAGGCACGGTCCACGTTTCACGCTGCGCACATCCCCACCGCCCAGTTTTGTGACATGTCGCTGCACCTCGTGGGCACACCCACTGCGCAGGTCGGCCGCAATCCGCTGCCGTCGCTGACTCGGTTGAGTGAGACGTTCCGCTTCTGGGGCATCGCGGAGGACCGCCCCGTCATTGTGTATGACGTTGGCCATGGCGTTTTCGCTGCCCGCGTGTGGTGGACTCTGCGCTGGGCGGGCGTTGAAAACGTGCGCATCCTCGACGGTGGGTTCGCCGCGTGGGAAGCCCTTGGGTACGACACAGTTGCTGGCCCGGGCCCCGTCAACGTCCATTCGGAGCTTGTCGCGCGGCGCGGCCAGGCCCCCACGATCGACGATGTGCACGATTACAAGAGCCTGCTTATCGACGCACGCCAGCCCAACCGCTACCGCGGCATCAAAGAACGCTTAGACAAGAAAGCTGGCCACATCCCGGGGGCGCGGAACCTGCCAGTCCAGGACCTTTTTGACGGTGATGACATGGTCAAAGACTCGGATGAAATTCTGGAACGTTTCGCCCAGCTCGGTGTTACTCACACCACCGATCCTGCTTCAGCCGTTGTCTATTCCGGTTCCGGCAACCACTCCGCGAAATTGCTCGCCGCCGCAGTGCACGCAGGGTTGCCGATGCTCACTCACTACATCGGTGGCTGGTCCCAGTGGGCCGCGGACGTGACCAACCCAGTGTCGCGCGAAATCTAAAGGCCCTGTGACCTGGCCCTGGCCCACGAGCTTCACTGGCTCCTGCCATTTCGGTCCCACATCTCGGGCTGTGCAGAAAGTTACATCGGCCATTCGGGACAAAAAGAAACCCGCAGGCCACGGATTTCTGCTGACAGATAGTTACCGAGGCAATGTAAAATTCTACACACCGCCACCTCAATCAGATCCGGCTCCAAACCCAACCACACGCCCGCGCCTACCCAGGAATGTCCATTCCGCCCGTTACAGTGCTAACCGATGGGTTTTCTATTGCTAACGCTTTCCGCGCTCGCCCTGGTCGGGGCGACCGTTTTGTGGCGCGCGGATTCCCAGGACAAAGCGGACAAGGCGCCTGCCACAACCAAACCCGCTAAGCCTGCGCCTAAGGCCACCCGTAAACCCAATAAGTTCCACAAGCTTTCGCGTCGTGCCCGCCGGGACTGGGCCACCACCAACGGTTTTACCTACACAGCCGAAGATGAGTTCCTGCAGGACGAATGGACCCGCGGCGCAGCGGCCAGCGGCGCTCCCATCAAAGACGTCCTCACAGGCACGAAGTTCGGCCACGAAACCCGGATTGCGGACATCGCAGGTACAACCGTCATTGGTATGGGAACAGGCATGACCAGCGACGTTGTTGTGGATATGCGCCGCCTCCCGTTGACGCAGCAGCTCTCCGATGACCTCGTCGAGGTCGCCCACATTGAAGGCTTCGCCGTCTTCGCTTCGGAGGAAGGCCCAGCAGAACGCATGCTGGACATCCGCGTTCACACGGCGCTTGAGCAGCTGCCGCCTCAGATCGGTGCCGTCTGTTTCGAATCGGAGTGGGTCCTCGCAGAATGCATCGAGGCCACGGATTGGGACACAGTATTCGCGCCACTCGCCCTCCTCGCGGACGCCGCGCGCACTCTCCCACCCGAAACGTGGCCACGCCTGGAACTTGAGGGCACGTCGCGTGAGATGGGCAAGCCCATGCTTATCGACGACCCCTCTCACCCCACCCCTTCCCACCCCTCCCATCCCCCCATCGCACGCCCCGAGGAGCCCCTGGAAATGCCAACTCGGATGACCGGCAGTGTGAAGGGAGACGTCGCGGACCATGAAGTGGGGTCTGACGAGGTCAACAGCATCGGAACCGGCCAAGAAGAGCCCCAGCCAAACGACGGGACCCGGGTTGCCCGCAAACTTGATCCGCCGTCTATTTTCGGGGACTAACCCGTAGTGGCTCACCCGGGGTGGCTAACCTTGGAGGCATGAGTGCCACATCTATTGACGCCGCCGCCAAGGCCCGCCTTGCAGAGCTCGTTGGGGAGCTCGCTGTCGTTCATGGCCGAGTGACTTTGAGCTCCGGTAAAGAAGCCGATTACTACGTTGATCTTCGCCGTGCCACGCTGCACCACGAGGCGAGCCGTCTCATTGGTTCCCTCGTGCGTGAAATGACCTCTGATCTGGACTTTGATGCGGTCGGTGGACTGACTTTGGGCGCGGACCCAGTGGCCACCGCCGTGATGCACGCAGATGGTCGCCCGATCGACAGCTTCGTAGTGCGTAAGGAGGCGAAGAAGCACGGGATGCAGCGCCGAATTGAGGGACCATCGATTCAGGGCAAGCGTGTTCTGGTTGTGGAGGACACCACAACCACAGGTAATTCACCGCTCACCGCTGTTGAGGCCTGTCGTGCGGAGGGTGCAGAGGTCGTTGCTGTGGCCACGGTCGTGGATCGTGCGACTGGCGCTGACAAAGTGCTCCTGGATGCAGGTTTGGAGTACCGCTATCTGCTTGGTTTGAACGATCTTGGCCTCGCCTAATCCAAGGGACAAGGGGCCAACGGAGTGGAATGAGGGCCGCCATGGTGTTGGGCCGTGGGAGGGTGAGTGGCCCACGGACTCGCGTTTCGACCCTCAGTTTTTGGAGCACGGCGACACCCGCAACGTTGTTGACCAGTACCGTTACTGGTCAATGGAGGCTATCCGGGCTGATCTAGACCAGCGTCGCCACCCGTTTCACGTCGCGATTGAGAACTTTGAGAACGACATGAACATCGGCACCGTCGTCCGCACCGCGAACGCATTTTTGGCGGAGGCAGTGCATATCGTGGGGCGCCGTCGTTGGAATCGTCGCGGTGCGATGGTGACGGACCGTTACCAGCACATCATTCACCATGACACCGTTGCTGATTTGATGGCTTGGGCTGCCGAACGAGACCTCGCCGTGATCGCGATTGACAACACCCCCGGCTCAGTCCCACTCGAAACCGCTGATATCCCACGAAATTGCGTGCTCCTTTTCGGCCAAGAAGGCCCCGGCGTGACCCTCGAGGCGCAAGAATCCGCGCTGATGACCTGCTCGATTGCCCAGTTTGGCTCCACCCGTTCCATCAATGCGGGGGTCGCCGCAGGTATTGCGATGCACACCTGGGTGCGCCAGCACGCCAATCTTGATGACGCCTGGTAGGCCCCACCCACTCACCACCACACCAGGCTCACGCGAGGCTTTCGCGCGGCTTTCGCGAGGCATTCGCGCAGTGTGGGCGATCTCTGCGTTGGTGTAATGCGATGCATGCGATGCGATGCATGCGATGCGATGCATGCGATGCGATGCATGCGATGCGATGCGATGCGTGCAATGAGGGCGTGGATGTATGCGTGAAAAGCGATGCGGACATAGGTGTCCGTTTGAGGGCCGGTGGGGCGCTGACCGGCTTTAATGAAGGCTAGAGAAGCGGACGCAGTATGTGTCCGGTTGAAAGTCTCGCGTTTATGCAGGTTGTAACCTTCTTGATGAACAGATGGACAGATTTGTCCGCATATCATTTCAGCTATATATGTGCTCTTGTATCGGTGCTCTTAGGGATGTGCTCTTGTATCTGTGCCTTTCGTTAGGAGGGGAGTGGGGTTTGTTGCTTCGCTGTTTTCTTCCCAGGTTGCTGGAGGAATGGGAACGCGGAAAGCGCAGGGGAAACGGTGAAAATGCGGTTGGCTCCCCGTAACAAAAGGGGGTAAAACATAGATAAAGAGCTAATAAGAGCACAACAAAACAATGCCAAGGGAAGGAGGCCAAGTGGTACGCACGAAATCATCCGTTTCCGACCCTGCGGAAATGTGGGCGTACCGCGCTGACCTCGCGGAAGCGGCAGTGGCTGAACGTCATGCGTCGCCGTTGTGGCGACTGCCGCGAACAAACTTGGCAGTCGTGGCCTGGCCGGCAACACCGCGCGAAAAGGCGTTTGTGACTTGGCACTACTGGTGGCAGGCGCATTATTTGGATTGTTTGGTGGATGCGGAGCGTCGTCAGTCGACGAAGGCTCGGCGTGCCACCATCGTGCGCACGGTACGGGGAATACGGATTCGTAACCGTGGGGATTTGACGCGCAACCGTTACTACGACGACAAAGCATGGCTGGCGTTGGCATTGGCGCGGATCGGACACGACGATCAAGCAAGTGTTGAAGATCCAGCAGTAAAAACGGCAGGCCTGTGGCGGCTGCCGGGAATATCCAAGGTGGCGCGGTTTTGGCGTCGACCGGTGACACGATTCCGCGTGCTGGAGGAACTCGAATTCAACATTCTTGCAGGTCTGGATAACGTCATCGGGGTTCTTCCATGGCGGACGGACGACAACTTTTTCAACGTCCCGGCGAATGGCCCGGCGGCGATCATGATGGCGAGGAGCGGGCGTCTGGATAAAGCTCGCGAGGTCATGGGCTGGATCTTTGACAACGTCATGGCGGATAACGGGCTCGTGCAGGACGGGATCCGTCTTCACGCGGACGGGCCACAGACGACAGGCATTACCTACTCCTACAACCAGGGCACCGTTTTGGGCGCGGCGCTGGAAATTGCCATTGCGCTGGAAAACCAAGAAGCGGAAGACGCTGAGGACGCTGGGGATACGCAGATGTTTTACATTGCGCGGATTCAGGACTTGGTTCGGGCGGTGGCTAAAAACATGGCTACGCCTGTCGGAGTGATTGATAACCAGCGGGACTGCGCACCCAATAAGGGTGGGGATGGCGCTCTGTTTCAGGGGATTCTTGCGCGCTATCTTGCTGACGTGGCTGTGCGTCTCCCGGATAGGACGGCGGCTGGACGGGCAGCAAAGAAAGAGGCAGCACGGCTGGTCTTGGCATCAGCCGCCGCGATGTGGAATAACCGCCTTGAAGTGGACGGATTGCCTGTTTTCCCGGTGCGCTGGGCCGAGGGGGCGAGGTTGCCGAGGATTTATGGGGGCGGGGAGGCGTCGATAAGCAAAGGCCCCGAAATTCCGGAACGCGATCTTTCTGTGCAACTTTCTGGCTGGATGTTGCTCGAGGCGGCAGCGCGGGTCGCGCAAAGCGGGCATACTGGATAACGTAACCGCATTCGAGTGAGAGGACTCTCCATGCCTATTGCAACCCCTGAGGTTTATAACCAAATGCTGGACACGGCCAAGAAGGAAGGCTTTGCTTTCCCAGCCATCAACTGCACTTCCTCGGAGACCATTAACGCTGCGCTGCGTGGTTTCGCTGAGGCGGGCTCGGACGGCATCATCCAGTTTTCCACTGGTGGCGCTGAATTTGGTTCCGGTCTGTCGGTGAAGAACAAGGTTGTGGGCGCGGAGGCTCTCGCGGCGTTTGCCCACAAGGTTGCGGCGCAGTATGACATCAACGTGGCGCTGCACACGGACCACTGCCAGAAGGAAGTTCTGGATGATTATGTGCGCCCGCTGATCGCGATTTCGCAGGAGCGCGTGGACCGTGGTGAGCTGCCACTGTTCCAGTCGCACATGTGGGATGGTTCCGCTATCCCGATCGATGAGAATTTGGAGATTGCGCAAGAGCTGTTGGAGAAGGCTCGTAAGGCGAACATCATTCTTGAGGTTGAGATTGGTGTTGTCGGTGGTGAAGAGGACGGCGTTGAGGCGAAGGCTGGCGCAAACCTTTACACCACGCGCGAGGATTTTGAGAAGACCATCGACGCAATTGGTACGGGTGAGAAGGGCCGCTACCTGCTGGCAGCAACCTTCGGCAACGTGCACGGTGTGTACAAGCCGGGCAATGTGAAGCTGCGCCCGGAGGTTCTGGACATGGGCCAGAAGGCAGCAGCGGAGAAGCTTGGTCTGACCGCTGGTGAGCGTCCGTTTGACTTCGTGTTCCACGGCGGCTCTGGGTCTGAGCCGGAGAAGATCGCTGAGTCCCTGACTTACGGTGTGGTGAAGATGAACGTTGACACTGACACTCAGTACGCGTTCACCCGCCCGGTTGCTTCCCACATGTTTGAGAACTACGACGGCGTGCTGAAGATCGACGGCGAGGTGGGCAACAAGAAGGCCTACGATCCGCGCTCCTACCTGAAGAAGGCTGAGCAGTCCATGTCCGAGCGCGTTGTCCAGGCGTGTGAGGATCTGAAATCTGTGGGCAAGTCTGTCTCCCGGTAAATAGCGTTTACCGTCAAGGTCAGGCCTGTTTGGGGCCTGGCCTTTTGTATTGCGAAGAACCGATGTGGTGCTGATGGATAAACAAACCAAACGCGTGCGCATGACTACGCGTGAGCGCATGGCCGCTGTGGAGGATTCGCTTGAAGCGCGTTTGAAGCGTGTGGCTCAGCGGTTCTTGCCAGCGCTCCAAGTCGGGGTTGCGGCGGGCCTTGCGTATTTCATTGCGTTTGAGTGGGTGGGCCACGGGCAGCCGTTCTTCGCGCCGATCAGTGTGGTCATCATCGTCGGTTTGTCGGGCGGTGAGCGGATCAAACGCGCGTTGGATATGTCGCTGGGGTGCATCCTGGGTGTGTTGGTCGGCGACCTCGTGTTTGCGCCTCTTGGCCCGGGAGGGTGGCAGATTGCGTTGGCGGTGTGTGGGTCGATGCTGTTTGCGTCGTTCTTCTCCAAATCCATTTTGGTGGCCAATCAGGTGGCTATTGGTTCGATTTTGATTTCTACGATCATGCCGCCCGACGCTGCTGTGACGGGCTTCGATCGCGCGGTGGACGCGTTTATCGGGTCGGCGGTCGGTCTTGCGGTTGTTGCGCTTGTGCCTTCAGCGCCGTTCGCGGCAGCGCGCCAGGAAATTTCCAAGGTTCTCTCGATTTTGAGCTCTGTGCTTGACGACGTCTCCACCGGCATCTCCCACCAAGACCCCTCCGAACTGTCCTTGGCGCTGGAGGCGATTCGCGGTACGCAGTCTGATATTGATGCGATCTCCACCGCAACGAAATCTGGCAGGGAATCTACCCAGCTGTCGCCGTTTTTCTGGGGGTCGCGCGGGTATATCCAGTCTCTCTCTCGTACGGTGCCGCCTACGGACAATGCTGTCCGGAGTACCCGTGTTCTTGCTCGTCGTGCGCTTGTGCTGGTGGAGGACCAGGGCACTGTCTCCCCAAAGCAGTTGTGGATCTTGGATCAGCTTTCTGCGGTTGTGCTTGATTTATCGGAGCTTTTTGAGATCACGTCGAAGGCCAGCCTGGCTGAGCGCATGCCTTCGGTGACGAATCGTTTGCGGTCATTGGCGGCGGAGACAGGGCTGGAGGTCCTCGACTTGGATTGCCAGCCACCGCGTGGCCCGTACTCGCCGGTTAAGGGGCTGCACTCCGGTGTGAACGTGACTGGTGAGCCCGGCCAGGCTACTTTGTCCGGCGCGGTGATCTTGGCTCAGTCGCGGTCACTCATTGTTGATCTATTGCAGATCTGTGGGTGGTCCCGGGAGTCCGCGGTTGCGATGTTGAAGCCGACGTCGGAGACGCCGGCGTACCCGCCAGAGTTGAGCGCGGGTAGCTCGAATGATGAGGAGGAGAGTGACTCCGGCCCGGACTAGTTCCGGTGCCGGTGAAGGATTTCAACGCCGCCGTGCCCTTTTACCCATCCCCGCGGACAGCTTGGATATCGCGCAGGTGCCGGTAGAACGTGACGCGTTCAACGGGGCGCTTAGCGGGGACATCATCCACGGTGACCTGGATGGCGTGGCCGCCGGATTGGAGGGCGCGGCCGGAGGGGGTGTGGGTGGCGTCGATAAGCATGTGCTTGCGAAAGCGCGGTTTGCGGATGACAGCTGCAGCGAGCCCTGGTGCGTGGGTGGTGGGCACGAGGCGTGCGCCGTAGAGGCGAGTGTGGCCCTCGCTGCGAACGAGGACGTCATTGTCAACGACGACCTCCCCGAAGAACGGCTTACCGTCTGTGTGCGTGAGTGTGGCTGATCCGGCGACGACAAGACCAGCGTCGTTGCGGATGCAGGGGATGGGGCGGACCGGCCCTGTAAGTGCGAGCGATTGCGCGTCGGTGGGGATGCCCCAGAGCACGGCGGCGGGGGAAGAAGGGTCGGTGGGGAGATAGGCGATCTCGGCCCACAGATAATCCCCGCGCATCATGCGTGTGAGGATTGCGCTCAGGGCAGCGTCTGTGCCGGACACGATGATGCGTAGGCGTTCGTTGGGCTGTTGGGGTGCGAATGTGGGCTCGCCAAGATGCGACACCGATGGTGACGCCGCGATCTCCTGCAGCGATGGGGTTGGGTCGACGGGCAGGGCCTCGCGTGCGATGTCATCGAGGAAGCGAAGATCTTTTCGCGTGGGAATGGCTGGAAGCTGATGGTTTTCGGCACCGTCGATGGTGGTGCCGGTGGCGCACGCGCAATGAACAAGCCTCATGGCGGTCACGCTACATCGGCGGATGAGTGCTGTGTTCATTGAGGCCCGTGTCCCAGGAAGCCTTGCTGGGGGAAGGTCTTTCTGGCGCTCACTGTGAAGCCGTCAGCAGGGTGGCGGTATACTGACGCTGGACTTTTGCGGGCGTGATCCCGCAATGAGCACGCATATGACAGCTGTGACACACAGCGTAAATGAGGGAGCGTTTCTATGGCGGCCATCATCATTGTCGGTGCCCAGTGGGGCGATGAGGGAAAAGGTAAGGCCACGGACATTCTTGGTGGCCGGGTTGACTATGTGGTGAAGCCAAATGGCGGGAACAACGCTGGTCACACGGTTGTTGTGGGGGGCGAGAAATACGAGCTGAAGCTTCTCCCCGCTGGTGTGCTCAGTGAGAATGCCACCCCGGTGCTGGGCAATGGCGTGGTGGTGAACCTGGAGGCGCTGTTCGAGGAGATTGATGGGCTGGAGGCCCGTGGCGCGAACGCGAGCCGGCTGAAGATCAGCTCGAATGCGCACCTTGTGTCGCCGTATCACCAGACGCTCGACCGCGTGCAGGAGCGCTTCCTGGGCAAGCGCGCGATCGGCACCACCGGCCGCGGCATTGGCCCGACGTATGCGGACAAGGTCGCCCGCGTAGGTATCCGCGTCCAAGATCTTTTCGACGAATCCATCCTCCGCCAGAAGATCGAATCCGCCCTGGACGTGAAAAACCAGATGCTGGTGAAGATGTATAACCGCAAGGCCATCGACCCGGATGAGGTGGTGGAATACTTCCTGGGCTACGCCGACCGCGTGAAGCCGATGGTGATTGATGCGGAATTTGAGCTGAACAAGGCTCTCGACGAAGGCAAGCACGTGCTCATGGAAGGCGGCCAGGCGACGATGCTGGACGTCGACCACGGCACCTACCCATTTGTCACGTCTTCCAACCCGACCGCTGGTGGTGCCTGTGTGGGCACCGGTATTGGGCCGACGAAGATCACGGCGTCCCTGGGCATTATCAAGGCGTACACCACTCGCGTGGGTGCGGGCCCATTCCCCACGGAACTCTTTGATAAGTGGGGCGACTACCTGCAGGAAACCGGCGGTGAGGTCGGTGTGAACACCGGCCGTAAGCGTCGCTGTGGCTGGTATGACTCCGTGATTGCTCGTTACGCTACCCGCGTCAACGGCTTCACTGACTACTTCCTGACCAAGCTTGATGTGCTCACCGGCATCGGGGAGATTCCCATCTGCGTTGCCTACGATGTTGACGGTGTCCGCCACGACGAAATGCCGCTGACCCAGACCGAATTCCACCACGCCGTGCCGATCTACGAAACCATGCCGGCGTGGGACGAAGACATCACCGGCTGCCGCACCTTCGAGGACCTGCCGCAGAAGGCCCAGGACTACGTCCTTCGCCTTGAGGAACTGTCTGGTGCGCCGATCAGCTACATCGGCGTTGGTCCCGGCCGCGATCAGACGATCGTGCGTAACGACGTCATGGAGAGGTAAGGCGCTCTACTCCGGGTGGGATGCGTTGACCATGTCCTCCCACTCAACGATCTTCTTGCGCTCGCGGCCTTCGGCCTCACCAAGGGCGCGCTCGGCGGCGTCGAGGTTGTGCCAGCCGTCCCAGGTTGTCGGTTTGATGCCCTTGGCGGCGAGCAGGTCGAGGATAGCCTGGTCATCGCGGTGGCTCGTGGGGGTGAGGCGGCCAGCGGTGAAGTCATCCAGCAACATGGTGGTGGTGTCCTTGGCGTCGGACTTAGTGTTGCCAATCAGGCCGATGGGGCCGCGTTTGATCCAGCCGGTGGCATATAGGCCGGGGATGATGTCGCCGCCGAATTCGGTGAGCACGTGGCCTTCGTCGTTGGGGATGACGGCACGCAGGTCGTCAAAAGGCACGCCTTCGACGGCGTCGGAGCGGTAGCCCACGGCACGGTAGACGGCCTGAACATCCCAGGTGGTGGTCTTGCCGGTCAACGTCACGCCGCCCTTGCCGTCGAGTTCGGTGCGTTCGGTGACAAAACCGGTGACCTTGCCGTTTTCGTCGCCAAGAATCTCCACGGGGGACTCGAAGAAGTGGATGAACAGCTTGTGCGGGGCGCCCTTCGGGTCGCGCATCGCGTAGCCTTCGAGGGTCTGGCAGACAAGGTCAACGCTCTTCGCTTCACGACGAGCCTGCTCTGAAGCCTCGTCATAATCAATGTCCTCCGGGTCCACGATGACCTCGATGGTGTCAGAGTGGTCCAGCTCCTTGAGCTCCAGCGGAGTGAACTTCGCCTGGGCCGGGCCACGGCGGCCAAAGATGTGAATCTCCTTGGCGGCTGAGGCATTCAGGTTGTCGTAGACGTTGTCGGGGATCTCCGTGACCTTGAGCTCATCCGCGGTCTTGGCTAGCACGCGGGCGATGTCCAGGGCCACGTTGCCCACGCCGACGATGGCGACCTTCTCTGCGGTGAGGTCCCAGTTGCGCTCAAAGTTGGGGTTGCCGTCGTAGAATCCGACGAACTCGCCAGCACCGTAGTGGCCATCGAGGTCCGCGCCCGGCACGTTCAGGTCGCGGTCGGCCACAGCGCCGGTGGCAAAGATGACCGCGTCGTAGTATTCCTGCAGCTCTTCCACGGTGATGTCCTTGCCCACATCCACGTTGCCCAGCAGGCGAATCTCCGGCTTATCCATCACGTTGTGCAGGGATTTGATGATGCCCTTGATGCGCGGGTGATCCGGCGCCACGCCGTAGCGGATGAGGCCGAAGGGGGCAGGCATGCGCTCAAACAGGTCCACGCGGACCGGGGTGCCGTTTTTAGCCAGGTCTGACTTCACCAAAAGGTCAGAGGCGTAGATGCCGGCTGGGCCGGAACCGACGACGGCGACGCGGAGAGAATCAGGGGACTTCGTGGTCATTGGTTTCGCTACATCCTTAGAAATGCTCAATTGCTTTATTGCTGAATACCTAAATATCTATCCGACATGATAGCGGGCATGACAAATAGGCCTAGCAGTGCGTTTGGTAGGGGGATGTGGGTCCCATTGTGGTGAGATGAGTGAGAAAGCCCACAGTAAACCGGCAACGTGTTGGTGGAGACATAGTTAGACTAGGGAACGTTGATAAGCGCTCATAAGCATTGTGTTGTTTTATTGAAAGGAAACGCATGGCTAACAGGTCTGTCCTGATTACCACGGTCGGCCGAAATTTTGACGGCATCGATGTTGCGGGACTCGCGGCGGAGACCAACCTGAACCTCGTCCAGCTTTCAGAGCAAGAGGCGGATGTCGCGGCGATTGTTGCGGCGGACCTGGTGGCGGGCGATACCTTGGTGCAGGGTTCCGGCGACTACAACTTTGACGCCGACGTGGCATCCGCACTTGGTCTGCCTCTCCTTGTTGTGGCGGGCTGCCCTGTGGCGGCCGAGCGTGCTCAGGCTCGCATTGAGCAGCTGGGGGCGACTATCGCGGGTGTGGTCGCGGACGTGGATAAGGCAGCGGTGTTAAAGGCGCTGGAGATTGAAACTGAGCCTGTTATGTCGGCCGCTGTTTTTGAGCATTGGCTGCTCACCCGCGCGAAGGCCGACCGCAAGCACATCGTGTTGCCGGAAGGCGAGGATGACCGCATTCTGCAGGCCGCGGATCAGCTGCTCGCGCAGAATGTTGCGGAAATTACCATCCTGGGCGTTGCTGAGGACATTCAGCGTCGCGCAGACAGCCTGGGCCTGAATCTGTCCAAGGCCCACATCATTGATCACCTGAACTCCGAGCTGCTGGAGGAGTTCGCCGCGGACTTCGCGGAGCTGCGTAAATCCAAGGGCATCACGCTGGATGAGGCACGGGAGACCATGAAGGACATCTCCTACTTCGCCACCATGATGGTGCACAAGGGCCTGGCTGACGGAATGGTGTCCGGTGCGGCGAACACGACGGCACACACGATTAAGCCGTCCTTCCAGATCATCAAGACGGTCCCGGGCGCTTCCGTTGTGTCCTCTATCTTCCTTATGGTCATGCGGGATCGCCTGTGGGCTTTCGGGGACTGCGCGGTGAACCCGAACCCGACCGCGGATCAGATAGGTGAGATCGCCGTGGTGTCCGCGAAGACCGCCGCCCAGTTCGGCATCGACCCGAAGGTGGCTATCTTGTCTTACTCCACTGGCTCGTCCGGCACCGGCCCGGATGTGGACCGCTCTGTGGAAGCCACGGCCAAGGCGCATGAGCTGGACCCGGAGCTCGCTGTCGATGGTCCGCTGCAGTTTGATGCGGCGTGTGACCCGGGTGTGGGTAAGAAGAAGGCGCCGGATTCCCCGGTGGCGGGTGAGGCGAATGTGTTCATTTTCCCTGACCTTGAGGCCGGCAACGTCGGCTACAAGATCGCGCAGCGTACGGCTGATGCGTTGGCTGTGGGCCCGATCCTGCAGGGGCTGAACAAACCCGTCAATGACCTGTCGCGTGGCGCGACAGTTCCCGACATTGTTAACACGGTGGCTATCACTGCTATCCAGGCACAAGGAGCATAAAAATGTCTTACGTCCTCGTTCTGAACTCCGGTTCCTCCTCGATCAAATTCCAGATTGTTGACCCGCAAGCTTCTGCTTCGGACACGCCGTTCGTGTCTGGCCTTGTGGAGCAGATTGGTGAGCCGAAGGGCAACATCCGCATCAAGATTGAGGGCCGTGAGGTCGGCTCCACAATGCCGATCCGTGACCACCGCGGTGGTCTGCAGCTAGCTATCGCCATGTTGGACGCCAACGGCGTAGGCCCGACGCAGATGCACATCATCGCTGTGGGGCACCGTGTTGTGCACGGCGGCCAGACATTCGGTGAGCCCGTGCTTATCGACGACTCGGTGGTGGACCAAATCCGCGAACTCATTCCGCTTGCCCCGCTGCATAACCCGGCGAACATCGACGGCATTGATGTGGCCCGCGCACTGCTGCCGGACATCCCGCACGTAGCTGTGTTTGATACCGGCTTCTTCGGTGATCTGCCGGATGGTGCCGCACACTACGCGATTGATGATGATTTGGCGCGGGAGCATCAGATCCGCCGCTACGGTTTCCACGGCACGTCCCACGAGTTCGTGTCCTCCCAGGTTCCGGAGCTTATTGGCCAGTCGCAGGAGGAGACCAACCAGATTGTTCTCCACATTGGTAATGGTGCTTCCATCTCCGCCGTTCGTGGTGGCAAGCCGGTGGACACCTCGATGGGCCTGACTCCTCTTGAGGGCTTGGTCATGGGCACTCGTTCCGGTGATATTGATCCGGGTGTGATTTTCCACCTCTACCGCACCGCCGGGATGAGCATCGACGACATCGATGACCTGCTCAACCGTCGCTCCGGCCTCAAGGGCCTGGCTGGTGTCAACGACTTCCGCGAGATCAACGCCCGCATCGCTGATGGTGATGCGAAGGCCAAGCTCGCCTATGACGTCTACGTTCACCGCCTCCGCCGCTACATCGGTGCGTACATGATTGGCCTCGGGCGAGTTGACGCGATCACCTTCACCGCCGGCGTTGGCGAAAACGCCGCGCAGGTCCGCGCCGATGCGCTGGCCAATCTCGAAGGCTTTGGCATCAAGCTGGACCCGGCCAAGAACGAGGAAGGTTCTGGCGCCCGCATCATTTCCACCGATGATTCGGCAACCAAGGTGCTGGTTGTGCCGACGAATGAGGAACTGGCCATCGCACAGAAGTCCGCGGCAATCGCGGGTTAGTTGTAGCTGCCTTTCGGCAACTACAACTAGGGGGCTGTCTTCTCGTCTTCTATCCCTCTTCCGTTACCTTTTCCTTTTCCTGCTACGTGGTTCTAGTTGCCTCCAGGCAACTAGAACCACGTAGCAGGGCGCACCTTGTTCGCCGTGTCCACCAGGGCGTACCGGTGCTTGGCAAAGGGCGCGCGGCGGGCCTGTTGCCGCAAGGTGATGGCGAGTCCGCGGCGGAGCCCTTTCACGGTGAAGGCGAACTCGAAAAGCTGCGTTTTGGAGCTCGCGGACTCTACGTTGTTGTCCATGAGGTAGGTCAGTCCCGCGCGCAGCACTGCGATCTTGATCTGCAACAGGCGTGGCTCGTTCGTGGGGATCTCCTCCAGTCGGCGCGCAGCGCGGCGGATACGGGATTCCGTCAACGTGTCCCCCACCAGGTACAAAATGCTGGTGAGTTTAGCCATTCGGTGATGGCGGGACTGCTGTGGCACCTTGTCCAGGGCAGCTACCGCCATTTCCACTTCCCGTTCAAACATGAGCTGGCGGGCTAAACCGAATGCAGAAGACACCGTGGTGGAATTCGCTGCCCACACCAAGGCATAGAGGCGCATGGCATTCATCCGCAGCGTTTGCGGGTTGAGGGAGACGTGGCTCCACTCTGGGGTGAGCACCCCATCTTTCTCGAGGCGACGGAAGTAGGAATTGGGCAGCTCGCCAAGATCGGTGCGGATGGAGGCGAGGTGGCGGGGAAGGGTGTCGTCGATAAGCTCTTCCTGCTGGTGCCCACTTTCTTGCAGCATGAGCTCATCCACCGCAGCGAGCGCGAGTTTCGGGGCGGCCTCACCCGGCACAATGCTTAGCACCTGTGCGAAATCTTCCTGAGCTGCCACGAAATCGCCGCGAGAGAGCTCCGTGAGCGCGCGGTACCAGTGGAAACGCCAGTTGTTGCGCAGGCGGTCATCGAATTGGCTGAGCCAGTGACGTGCCTGCGCTGTCAGGCCTAAGTCCAACATCGCGCGCACAACGCCGAAGGGGATCTCCGCGGAATGCTCATACTCAGGAGTCTGCATCGCCTGGCGCAGGGATTCCAGGGCCTCCTGTGGTTCCGCATAGGAGGTACCGGAGAGCAGACCGGCGCCCACATCGGAACGGTCAATCAGCGGTGTGGGCAGGGCGGAGAGCACCTCGGAGGGGGTGATTTCGACGGTGCGATCGATGCCATCAATAAGCTGATCCGTCCGGAACACCAGGTGCTTCGTGCCAAACGTGGTACGTTGCGGCGAAAACAGCGAGTGTTGCGACGGGTGAGCAATCCCATCGCGAATAGCAATGACCTCGCGCAACACGCCGAGCAGCTGCACCTCCAGCTCATCCACGGACTGGAAACGCTGCGTCGGATCCGGGTCGCAGCACCGCGCGAGTAGGCGATACAGGGAGATGTAGCGGCGCAACGTTTTCGACGTACTCGGCGTAGGCAGCTCATGCGTAAACACGCCATCGACTTTGGGTAAATCCAGGATGAGCGCAGCCAGCGTGCGGCCCACCGTGTAAATATCACTGGCTATGGACGGCCCCTCCCGCGCCACCTCCGGCGCCTGGTACCCCTTTGTTCCATAGATGTAGCCATACGCCCCAATACCGCTGACCGCGCCTAGGTCAATGAGCTTCACCTGGTCCTCGGTGACAATGATGTTGTCCGGTTTCAGATCGTTGTACACCACCCCGCGGCTGTGCAGATAGCCCAGCGCTGGAAGAACCTCCAGGATGTACGCGATGGCCAGGTCAATCGGGAGCAGGTGGTTGCGCTGCGCGTTACGACGCTCGCGTAGCGACGGCCCACCCACAAACTCCATCACAATAAAGCCACCCGCCACCCGTGGATCATCAATGAAGTTGAAGATCTTCACTATCCCGGGGTGCGTAATATCCGCCAAAAACTCCCGCTCTGCAGCCGCCGCGTTCGTCTCGTCTTCGCTCTTCTCCGACTGCAGGCCCTTCAGCACCACGACGCGCCCCGCCACATAGTGGTCCTGCGCCAGGTAAATCCAGCCCATGCCGCCATGTGCGATGACACCCTGGATCTCATACTGCCCAGCAACCACGTCGCCCTGCTGCAGCTGCGGAGCCGGAATGCCCTTGTTCACCACCGCTTCCGTGGGATCCCGCAGCGCCTCCTTCGGCTCCGACGGCGCAATCCACGGCAACTCCACCATGCCGTCGGCCACCGAACGGGCTTGGCGTTGTGCCCCGCGCAGCTCCTTGAACTTCTCCAAAGCCTCGCGCCTAGAGCGTTCCGACGTACTCGCCTGCAACTCCGCAATCTGCTGCGGCGTTAACCCCGCTAGCGTTCCGGCGCTCGTGGTGCTGCCTGCACCGGTCACTGTGCCCTGGGTGGTGTGTTCCGTGAATTCGGTGAACTCAGGTGGAGTCGCCTGTGTCGCCTGCGTCGCTTGCGTTGCCTCTGGGGCATCCCTCAACGCATCCAAGTCTTTGAGGAGGTTGGCTATTTCACCGGTGCCCTCATACAGCGTGTCCGCGTCGAACGCTTCGTCTTCCTCCTCTTCGTCCGCGAAGGGATCGAATAGGACAGCCTCGGTGTGCTCTGCCTCGTCGGGAGTGCTCTCAGTCGTATCTGTGCGCGCTGGCTCGTTGCGCAGGTGCTCAGTGGCCTGGTCAATATCCCGGTCGGGGACCCACGTGCCGTCGGTTGCGTCCGGGTCGTCCTGGGTGAGTTTGTCCTTAGTCATTGGTCTCCTCCCGGTAGACGGGCTGCGGCGCGGTGCGTGGCGCAATGTGCCTGCCAAGCCACCGGCTGAACATTGCATCCCACGTCCCATCCGTGCGTATGCGGTTAAGGGTGTAATTCACCTGGCGAGTCAGCCCGTCATACCCCTTCGGGATACCCACCGCGTAACGCTGTTCGGCAAAAGGCTCGCCAGCCACCGTGGTTAGCGGGTCCTGCGCGGCAAATCCCGCCAGAATTGTCTCATCGCCAACCAGCAGCCCCGCCTGATACTGCTGCAACGCCATCAGACAATCCGTCCACGTACGCGTGCGCAGCAGCTCCTGATGCGGAAAGTTCGAGCGCGCAATATCCACAATGTTGGACCCCGCGGCGACGCAAATGCGCTCATCAGTCAGGTCATCTGCCCCATCAATGTGAGAGCTCGTTGGCACGAGCATGCGTACCGACGAATCCAGGTACGGCGCCGAAAAATCCACCGCTTCCGATCGCTCCTTGGTAATGGACATCGTCCTAATCACAATGTCCACCTGCCCCGCGACCAAAGATTCCGTGCGCATCGAGGAATCCACAAAGCGGAAATCAACCCTATCGGGAGACCCGAAAATGTCCCTCGAGATCTCCCGGGCTAAATCCACCTCAAAACCTTTGAGCTCACCCGTCGCGTTATCGCGGAAACTGAGCAAATATTGGGACTGATCCACACCCACAATGAGGCGGCCACGTTTAAAAATATCCGGCACCCGCTTCTCCGGGGACTCCCGGTCTGGGTGCAAAGATCCAGGCCAGTTATAGGGCTCTACCTCGGTTTCCGGCGCGTGTCCCGGTGGGTCTACCACGGCGCCCGCCGGCAGTGGAAGGTCCTGCAACGCCGACGGTTCCTGCTCCTCCCCGTATCCCGGCTGCAGGGGTTGTACAGGGGTGACAGAGCAGCCAGCTAAGGTTCCCGCCACGATTGACAGTACGGCAGCCCCTTTGACTAGGGTCCTGGTTTTAACCCCCGCCTTCCGCACACGCATCCCCAGCGGACTCATCTCTTGTTTCATCACAGGTACTCCTGAATCCTCGGACGGACGCCCACCCACGCCATGAGGAAAGCCAAGATAGTCAGCACCATCACGCCAGGCGCGACACTGTCAGAGGCTTTCAAACTGTTCGTGATGTGCGCGCGCAGATCTGTTCGGGACTGGGAGATCAGATCCGTCAAGCCTTTATCCAGGGTTTGGAAGGAGGTGGCGGTGGAAGGGGAGGCGTCGACAAGCTCTGGCGATGCGGCGATGTCCACGGCGCGCGAGTAATCGCCTTGCTGGAGCGATGTCATCATGCGTGAGTGCGAGACGCGCCAATCCGTCAGTGCGCGCCGGGTGGTGGCTACGCGCTCCGGATCCGCGGTGGGGGCGACGACATCCAACGCGCGGGTGACCTCGCTGGCGGTGTCGCCCATTACTGGGCCGGAGCGATCACCGGTGCGGCGTGTGAGCAGCGTCAGCGTTTCGGTCGTGCGCGTTTCTTGCGCGGCGATTCGGGCGCTGGTGAGCTGCTCGAGTTGGTCGCTTGCCGCCTCAAAACCTCGTGTTCCCGCTATCCACGACGCCGAGTTCGCGCTGATCACCCATATTGCTGCTGCCAACATCAAGGCGGTGGACACCAGGAAGCCACGGTTCAGGCGACGCCGGAACATGCGCCACAAAACCCACTGCGTGAACACCAGCGCGGCAATTCCTGCGAGCAGGCCGGATAGCGGAACAAATTGTGGCAGGGTGAGCCGTCGCATCTCCTCGTCCACTTGGTCGCGGGTGATGTTCAGCAGGCGCTCCGCCTTGGTCAGCATCGTTTCACGCATCAGAGTGGACGCCTGCGTCATGTACGCCACGCCCAGCGGATTGCCTACGCGTTGGTTTGCCTGCGCGCGCTCCATCAGCCCGGTGTACTGCGGCAGCATCCGCTGAATGTCGCGGACAAGCGCCTGCACTTCCGCGGCATGTTCCGAATGATCGCCGGCCACTGCGCTGCCGCGCACGACTTCGTCCGCCGCAATCACAGCATTATCAATCGTGGTGACATATCGCCGGTGAGACTCCGCCGTTTGCAGCCCAGGCTGCACAAAGGACGTGGTGGCCAAGGTATCCGCTTGGCTCAAACTCGTGTACAAGGTGTGTGCCGAATCGCTGGTGGGCTCGGTGGCAGTCAGCAGTGTTGTCAAAGCGTGCTCGCGTGATTCGCCTGATTGGCTCATGGCATAGCCACTGGCCAGAAGCATGACGCTGAGCAGCACCATCAAGGCCAGCAGCCGGCCCAGACTCGTGCTGAGGAAATTCCATGCGTCGCCCATCCAGCGGCCGGTGCCGCCCAGGGACTCGTAGAACTTATCCCGCAGGCCCCGCAGGCCGGTGCGCGCCGGTGCTTCTTCGAGGGAATCCAGCCACGCATCCTCATGCTCTTGGACGTTCACCATCGGCCGTGATTTCCGGGGACTGAATCGTGGCAATCGCACGCGAGAGCGTCCTCCCGCGTTATCCCTGGCCTGACCGGCCGCCTCCGTGCGCGCCATTCCCTCAGACTACCGTGCGTCTGTGACAGGTGGGGTTAAACAACACTCGCGGGTAGGGTAGCGCTTATGGAAGGCGACGGAAACGGTTGGGTCGAAGGCCCACACGGCAAACAGGTTTGGGGCAAATACGGTGCGGCCGGACTCTTTCTCCGCGCCGGAAACACCGTTCTTCTCCAACACCGCGCGCACTGGGTCGCGGACGGTGGCACGTGGGCTTTACCCGGCGGCGCCCGCGACTCGCACGAAACGGTCGAGGAAGCAGCCCTGCGCGAAACAGTGGAGGAATGCGGTATTGACCCAGCACTCGTGCTCATCGACTCCGCTGTGGTCACCGCCGGCGAAGCCCCCGGCTGGACCTACACCACTGTCCTCGCCCGCACCGCCACCGGCGAGCCGATTCCGCTTGAACCAAACGCTGAATCTATGGAGCTGCGTTGGGTTCCACTGGAAAAGATCAGGGAGTTTGAGTTGCATGGGGGATTTGAATCGTCGTTAAGCATGCTTCTATGGCACGCTGAAAACCATGATCGAAGTTAACAGCCTGACGAAGGAGTACGGGCAGGTCCGCGCTGTGGACGACCTGACCTTCACCGTCGAACCGGGCGTAGTCACCGGATTTCTCGGGCCGAACGGCGCAGGAAAATCGACAACGATGCGCATGATTCTCGGCCTCGACACACCCACCGCGGGCACCGCGCTTATCGACGGCTCCCCCTACCGCTCCCTCCCCAACCCCCTGAACAAGGTAGGTGCGCTGCTGGACGCGAAGGCGATCCACCCGAACCGCAGCGCCCGCAATGCGCTGCTGTGGCAGGCGCAGGCCTCCGGCATTGACACTTCGCGTGTGGATGCGGTGCTGGACCTCGTCGGACTGACGTCCGTGGCGGGTAAGAAAGTCGGCGGATTCTCCCTGGGTATGGGCCAGCGCCTGGGTATCGCCGCCGCCATGCTGGGTGACCCCGAGTACCTCATTCTTGACGAGCCCGTCAACGGCCTCGACCCCGAAGGCATCCGCTGGGTCCGCGAACTCCTCCGCCGCTTCGCCGCGGAAGGCCGCACCGTGCTCGTGTCCTCCCACCTGCTCGCCGAGATGGCGCAGACCGCCGACCACCTCATCGTGATTGGTAAAGGCCGCCTTGTTGCCGCCGGTTCTGTCCACGACTTCATCAAGGAAAACTCCGCCCTCACCACAGTTGTGCGAACCCCGCATCTTGCCGAGTTTGGGTCGGCCCTGACTGCGGAAGGCATTGCTTTTACCCAGTCTGTGGACGCCGAGGGGCGTCCCATCCTGGAGATTCCCTCCCAGTCCTCCGAAGACATCGGCGCCCTCGCCTTCTCTACCGGCGTCATGCTCACCGAACTCACCGAGCGCCGCGCCTCCCTCGAAGACGCCTACATCCGGCGCACCGAGGGGGCTGTGCAGTACGCCGCCGCTGAGCTAGCCGGGGGGCGGGCGCCCGCTCCTGCCGCGCCTTCGGCTCCTTCGGCTCCTTCGGCTTCTTCTGTTCCGGCTGCTCAAGATATTCAAGGAGGCGCGCACCGTGCTTAACACCATCATTTCGGAGTGGACCAAACTCCGCACGACCGCCTCTTTCTGGTGGACATCCGGCATCGCCATTGCCCTGAGCATTGGTTGGGCCATCCTGATGGCGTCCCTGGACACCCCAGACATGCCGGCCTATGGCGGCGCCATGGTTGTCGCTGGTTTCCTCAGCTTCGGCATGCTCACGCTCATGATCCAGGCGATCATGGTGGTGACCACCGAGTACCGCTACAAAGTCAGTGCCACCAACATGACGCTGACACCCCAGCGATGGAAGGTCGCCCTGTCCAAACTCATCGTCTACGGGGGTTACGCGGCCGCACTGTCCTTCCTGATCCTCGTACTTTGCTTCGTCATCGGCGACCTCATTGCTGCTAACCCCATTGGTTGGACCTCCAACGACTACAGCCGCCGCGCCCTCTGGGCGGTCCCGCTGGCCACCTTCGTATCGGTGCTGCTCGTGCAGGGTGTTGGCTGGATTGTGCGCCAGACCGCCGGCGCCTTGGTAGCGTACCTGGGCTGGCAGTTCGCCGTCGAGCCACTGATCGGGTTCCTGCCCAAAGTGGGCAAGGACATTCAGGCCTACGCGCCCTTTGCGAACCTGCAGTACTTCACCTCCAACATCCAGAACCCCGGGCCGGAGCCGGGGGTGAGTGCCCCCATCGAACTATGGCAGTCCCTCCTCCTCTTCGGGGTGTGGGCGGTGGTGCTGTACGGCATCGGATTGCTGCTTCTAGAGAAACGCGACGTTTAGCCCCGTTTATTCGCACCCGCCGGCCGTGGTCGGCGGGTCTTTTTGTGGCCTTCTACGCGCTTCCTCGCGCCTCCAAATCCCACCTGTCACGGCAGTTGCACCTAAGTTTGCCAAACTCGCGATTTTTGGCCTGAAAACGGCCGTTTTTGGGCAGTTTGGCAAACTTATGTGAAACGCGTGGGGCGGGAGTGAATAGGCTTCAGCTGCGGCAGCTGAAAAGGCGGCAACAGGCAGCAACAGGCAGCAACAGGCAGCAAAAGGCAGCAAAAGGCAGCAACAGGCAGCAACAGGGTAGGGGTGCGACGAGGAAGGTCCACAAGAGTGGACAATTTTCCCTTGAAAACCGCTGCGCGGCCCCGCGACAATAAACGCATGCACCCAGAGTTGCCTTATTTGAATTCGTTGTTGGTGGGGGTGGGGAGGAGGGTGCCGAGGGGCGTCGAGAAGCAAATTGAGCGCGGCGAGCTGATTAAGGTGGCCAGCCGGCGCTTTGTGCGGCGGAAAGACATGATGGCGCTGCGGCGATATCAGCGGCAGATACTGATGACGTTGGCGGCGGCGCAGTCGGTGAACAGCTCGTATCTGGTGGGGAGTTCGGCGGCGCGGGTGCTCGGGATGTGGACGGTGGACGTGGCGCAGCGGATCACGCTGGCGACGCGGTCGGGTAGTGTGCCGCCGCGGACGAAGTGGCCGGCGGGCTGCGTGTATCGGAAGGAGCCGCCACCGGAGGAGGTGGTGCAGATCTTGGGGGCGGCGATGGTGGACCCGGTGAGTGCGTGGCTGCAGACCGCGTGCGCGGAGGGGTTCCGGGCGGGGCTGGTGGCGGCGGATTGGCTGCTGGCGAACAAGCACAAGCGCTCGGAGCTGGAGAAACACCTACGCGAGGTGGGCATGCGGAAGGGGATCGAGCACGCGCGGCGGAGCTTGCGGGAGGCGGTGGATTGTTCGGATGCGCCGGGGGAAAGCTACGCGCGGGCGCTGCTCATCGAGGAGGGCATCGGGCCGCTGAAGCCGCAGGCGAAGGTGGTGCCGCCGTACGCGATCGATCTGCTCGTTCGCGGGAGCGTCGCGGTGGAGATTGACGGCGAGCTCAAATACGACGAGGACCCCGAGGAGGCGATCCGCCAGGAGCGCCGGCGCGAGAAACTCATCCTGAACAGGGGTTTTCAGGTTGTTCGCTACTCCTCCACGCAGGTGTTCGCGCAGCCCAGAACGTTCATTGCAGATGTGCGTCGCGCGCTCGAGCGTGCTCAAAAAGCTTAAAAATGCTTATCGACGCCCCTACTGCACCGCCGACGTCAACTTCATCACGTTATCGATGTAGCGACGGGTCCAGGGCCGCTTCTTCCATTCCTCGAGCGTGAGTTGGTGTGAGACGGAGAGGTAGGAGGCGGCGAGATCACAGAGCTGGGTGATCAGGGGGCCTTCGAGGATAAACAGGCTGTTCTCGTAGTTGAGGGAGAAAGAGCGCATGTCCATGTTGGAGGAGCCAACGATGGCGATTTCGTTGCGGTGAGACCCAGGCTCAGGCCCAGACTCAGACCCAGCCCCAGACTCAGCTTGGGTCCAGACCGCCGGGTCCGCAATCGCGAACTTGGTGTGCAGGACATAGGGGGCGGGGAACTGCCAGATGTGTACGCCGGCTTCGAGGAGCTGCTGGTAGTAGGCAGATTGGGCGTGGTGGACCATGAACTGGTCGGCTTTTTCGCCGACGAGGAGGTCGACGCGGACGCCGCGGTAGCAGGCGGTGGTGATGGCTTCCAGCATGGAGTCGTCGGGGACGAAGTAGGGGGAGCAGAGTACGAGGCGGTGGCGGGCGTGGTGGATGAGGGTGTTGAACATCCTCAGGTTTGGTTCGGTGGAGTAGCCGGGGCCAGACGGGATGAGTTGGAGGACGTTTTGGTCGTGGTCAGCGGTGTCATCATCAAAAGGTGCGCGGATGGAGAGGATTTCGCCGGCTTCGGTGTACCAGTCCACGGCGAACATGGTTTCAAGGGAGGCGACAATGGGCCCGGTGAGCTCCACGAACGTGTCCACCCATTGGCGGGCTTTCCGCACGTGGTTGGGCATGAGGTAGGAGCGGTCGATGAGGTTGAAAGACCCCATGAACGCGACGCTGTCGTCGATAATCAGCAGCTTGCGGTGGTTGCGCAGGTCCGGCCGGCGGAAGGTGCCGCGGAGTGGTTGGAGGGGCAGCATGAGGTGCCAGTCGATGCCGGCGGCGGTCATGCGCTTTTTGAAGGCGCGGAAACCGGGGTATTTTTGGGAGCCAATGTGGTCGAGCAGCACTCGCACGGCCACGCCACGGTCGACGGCGCGTTCCATGGCTTCCCACACGGGGGCGGTGGTGGAGTCCCAGGCCATGGCGTAGATCTCCACGTGGACGTGGCTTTCGGCGGTGTCGATGGCCTCGGCCAGGCGGCGCATGGTGCCCTGGTAGTCCGTCCAAACAGCTTTGGCGTGGCCGTCCAGAGCGGGGAAGCCGGTGAGTGTGCGGTTGAGGTGCGCCATGGACGCCACCTCATCTGACACGGATGCGCCGGCGGGGTAGTCGGGGAAGTTCTCGTGGACGTCGTTAAGCAGCTCGTTGGCTTGGCGTTGGATGCGGTGGCGTCGCCGCGACAGGAACGTCGAGCCGAGGAAGAAGTACAGCGGCAATCCCAGAAATGGGATGAGCAGAATGACCAGCAGCCACGCGTTCGCGGATGAGGGTTTCCGGTTTTCCGGGATCACGCCGATCACGGCGAATTTGATGGTGTAGTCAATCACCATCAGGACGAGTTGGAGGGTGGAGAGGCTCATCGGACTTCGTCGATAAGCAGGGCGCTCAAGTCATATTCCGCGATGACTGGCGCGTGGTCGGAGGCTTTCTCGCCGGCGCGTTCTTCGAGGTCAACCCATGCGCGCGCGGGCAGTTGGGGTGAGGCGAGCTGGAAGTCGATGAGCATCCCTTCGCCACGTTGGAACCGCATGCCTTTGTAATCGAAGTAGGAGTACGGTTCCTCGTGTCTGACCTGCGTCAACCCGGATTCCACGACGCGCTGGAACGCCGCGCGCTCGGGCTCGGTCACATGCGTTTTGCCTTCAAAGAACGCGCGCTCCCACACATCCTTGTCGGTGGGTGCGATGTTGAAGTCGCCGCACAAGACCTGCATTTTTTGCTTATCGACGACCTCCCCCAACCTCCACAAAAACTCCAACTTGTAGTCATAGTGGGGATCCGCAATCTCCCGTCCGTTGGGGACGTAGAGGCTCCAGATCTCCACCCCGTTGCACGTGGCGCCGACTGCGCGGGCTTCCCGGTTCTGGGGGTTGGCCGGGTTCTTGTCAAAGCCGGGCTGGTTGGGGAAGTGGTCTTTGATGTCCTCCAGACCGACGCGGGAGATGAGCGCCACACCATTCCACTGGTGGTAGCCCACGTGTGCCACCTCGTAGCCGATGGCCTCAAACGCGGAGTAGGGGAACTTGTCGTCTGAGCACTTCGTTTCCTGCATGGCAAGCACATCAATGTCGTTGCGCTCTAAGAATGCGACGGCGCGGTCGACGCGCGTGCGCACCGAGTTGATGTTCCACGTGGCAATTCGCATGGGCACTAGCCTAGATCACAGCGCGCGTAGCGGTGCCGGTGGTGCTCGATAAATCCGAGCTTGGTGTACAGCCCGATACCGGCGTCGTTGCTGGCCAGCACTTGGAGGTACGCATCGGTAGCGCCGCGGCTTTGGCCCCAGGCGAGCATCTCCGCCCCGAGCTGCGTGCCCAGTCCACGGCGCCTGAACGCCGGTGCCACCTCAACGGCGGAGTAGCCGAGCCACACCCGGCCATCATCGGAAGAAGTGATCGTGCCGCGGGTGACGGCCACGGTCTCGCCCTGGTGGGTGAGGCGGCCGAAACCGAGCTCGCCCTCAATCTCATCGGCGAGTTCCGCCAGCGCTTCCGGTGGCAGCGGCTGCCCGCGGAAGTGATACATGGCTAGCCAGTCGGCGTCGGGGCGAGGGTCGATGTGGAACTCGAAGTCCAACGGCGTCGACGTCGGCAGGTCTGACAACGAGCGCGTCATCACCAGAATCTCCGGCCCGATCGTCCACTCCGGCCGCCCCTCAATCGCCCGCAGCGCCGGCGCACCAATCCGCTCCGGGATCAGCAGCTGTGCTGGCAGACCCCGCTCGCGGTAAAACTCCACGATCTGGTCCAGCGGCACCTGCCGGAAACCACCTGAATGGCCAATTGGGGTTGCGGAGTTGGAGCGTTCGGCGATGTCGGAGCCGGCGCGGGTGAGCCAGTCGTCGAAAAGCATGCGCGATTGGCCTGGAAACGCGCGGGCATAGGCGGTTTCAACTGCGCGAATGTCTGAATTGCGGATGCGGCGCGGGCTCATCCGGCGCACGATCAGCGGGTCGTCGATACGGATCGCTTCGGCTTCGGAGGGCAACCCGCCCACCTTCTGCGGTCGTACCACCAGCGGATCCAGCGAGACCACGTGCCCGATCACATCCGTCAAATGCGAACCCGCGCGGCGCCGCACCACCACCCGATCACCCGGTTGCGCCGGGCCCTGACGAAACACCACTAGTGACCGAACGGGTCCGGATCCGTCCCCGGCAACCATGTGTTACCCGCGTGATCCCAGCCGTTGCGCTTGACCGCGCGCTTCGCCTCGCGCTTGTAGCGGCCGGTGAGCACGTCAAGGTACACAAAGCCATCCAGGTGGCCGACCTCATGTTGCAGGCAGCGCGCGAAAAAGCCCGTGCCCTCGACCTCGACCTCGTTGCCGTTCTCGTCCAGGCCCGTGACCTTCGCCCACTCCGCGCGGGCCGTGGGGAAGGACTCGCCCGGGACCGACAGGCAACCTTCCTCATCGTCGTCGCTGGGCATCGTCTTCGGAATCTCGCTGGTCTCCAGCACCGGGTTAATCACCGTGCCCCGACGCATCGTGTCCCCATCCGGGCAGTGGTACACAAACAGCCGCTTGTTCACACCGATCTGATTCGCCGCCAGCCCCACGCCGTGCGCGGCGTCCATCGTCTCGTGCATATCAGCGATCAGCTGCTTGAGCTCCTCAATCGGCTCCGTCACCGGCTCCGTAGGGTTGTGCAAAACCGGGTCGCCGTAAATCACAATGGGTCGGATCATGGGGCCAGTATAAGGTGGGGGCGTGGAGCCCTCCGACCTGACCATCCTCGACTTCGCCGCCCGCGCGCCCCGCAGCCTCGGCGCCCGCGAGGAAGCCATCCGCGTTGAGCTCGGCATGTCGCCGTTCAGGTACTACCAGAAGCTCAACTTGCTTATCGACGACCCCTCCGCCCTCGCCGCCCGCCCCCAACTCGTCCGCCGCCTCCAACGCATCCGCGACCAGCGGGCCCTGGGGTAGGGGTTTGTGGGTCGGGGTCGATATTTCTCACGCCCCACGAGGTTGTGGGTCCGTATTCGCCCAGGTCGCGTTCGGGCCGGTGTGAGATTTCTCGGATGGGTACTTTGAGAGCTTGTGGGGCGGGGAAAGTTGGCCCACCGGCGCGTCGCTCGGGGCCTGTCGCGCGACCCACATTAGGGTGACGGTTGTGACTAATGTGAATCCTGGTAATGGCAACCGCGACAACTCCGGTAAGGGTGCTGACCGTGCCCGCGATCTGTATGAGGAGGCGGCGGACGGCTCCTTCGACGAGGCCTTCGAGGAGTTCTACGACGAACCCGCTGCTGGCCGCCACCACCGTTTGGAGCGGGTGGAAGACGCCGAGTTCGAGGACGTTGAAGGCTACGAGGATTACGACGACTACGACCAGGACGGCTACGCCGACGAACCCTACGACTACGTGGCTGAACTGGAAGAATCGGAAGAGGATGACCGCGGAGGCGTCCTCGCAGCCGGAGCCATGGGTGCGAGCATTGCGGAAAGTGATGCAGCTGCGGCTGGTGCGGCTGGTGCAGGAGCCGGTGCGGGTGCGGCTGGTGCAGGTGCTGGCACCGTATCCAGCAGTGCAGCGACCGGCAGTGGTGCAGCGCTTGCAGGCGGGGCGGCCGTTGTGAGTGGTGTGCCGAAGCGTGGGCTGGCCATGATCCTCATTGCCGTGGCCATCCTCCTTGGCCTGTGGGGTGTGTACGCAATGACGCAGTCTGGCAAGGACGGTGGGGACACGACCGCGCAGGAGCAGCAGAACCAGCAGGAACAGCAGGGCCAGAACCAAGGTCAGAACCAGGGCCAGAACCCAGGCGATACGAACCGTGGACCGAACAGCGGCAACCCAGTGGACCCGGCGGATCCGGTGGATCCGAACAACCCAGCCGAAGGGGCTGACCAGGCCGGCACGGACGGCGCAGACGGCGCCACCAATAACAACGAGCCGATGACGGCGGAGAATGAGACGGTGAACGTCTTTAACAACTCCACGGTTCCGAATCTGGCGGCGGATGTGTCTGGCACGCTGAAGGACCAGGGCACGCGTATCGGCGAGGTGGGCAATATCACCGAGGCGCAGGCGATTCTGACTGAGAACACCGTGTTCTTTGACCCGGCAACGCCGGGGGCGGAAGAGCGGGCGAGGGTGCTGGCGGAGAGAGTGGGGGGCGTCGCTAAGCCAAATGATGCGTCGGTGCCTGGGAACGCGGCGAAGCCTGGCTCTTTGACGCTGGTGCTCACGGGCCCGGTTGCCCTGTAGGAGGAATGACGTTGAACCAACACATGGATCCGTTCCGTGACTTCAACCGTTCGGCGGGTCCGACGTTGGGCGTGGAGTGGGAGATCGCGCTGGTTGATCCGCTGAGCAGGGATTTGGTGCCGTTTGCGGCGGACGTGATCGACAAAGTGGAGAAGCGTTGGCCCGGCACGCACTTGGAGAAGGAGTTTCTGAAGAACACCATCGAGCTGGTCACGCCGGTGTGCCAGAACACGGGCGAGGCAATGGCGTATCTGGCGGAGACGAAGGACAAGATCCAGCAGGTTGCGGACGATATGGGCCTGCAGTTGTGGGCGGGCGGCGGCCACCCGTTTGCGGATTTCCGTACGCAGCCGGTGGGGGATAAGCCGACGTACAAGGAAATCATCAACCGCACGCAGTATTGGGGGCAGCAGATGCTGCTGTGGGGGACGCACGTGCACGTGGGGATCCGGCATGAGGATCGGGTGTGGCCGATCATCAACGCGATCATGACGAAGTACCCGCAGCTGCTGGCCATCAGCGCATCGAGCCCCGCGTGGGAGGGCCTGGACACGGGCTACGCATCCAACCGCACGATGCTCTACCAGCAGCTTCCCACCGCGGGCATGCCGTACCCATTCGGCAGCTGGCAGGAGTGGGTCGATTTCATGCGCGACCAGACTATCTCCGGCGTCACGTCACACACAGGCTCCATGCATTTCGACGTCCGCCCCGCCGCCAAATGGGGCACCATCGAAGTGCGCATTTCCGACGCCGCCACGAACCTACGTGAGCTCGCCGGAGTCGTCGCCCTCACACACTGCCTCGTTGTGCTTTTCGACGACATGTTGGACCAAGGCCGCCCCCTCCCCACCCTCCAACCGTGGCATGTGGCGGAGAATAAGTGGCGGGGTGCTCGCTATGGGTTGGAAGCTGAGATCATCACCAGCCGCGACACCGATGAACGCCTAGTCACGGACGATCTACGCGACCTAGTGGAGGAGCTCCAGCCGATCGCGGAGCGGTTAGGGTGTGTGGAGGAGTTGAACATCGTCAACGAAATCATCGACGGTGGTGCCGCCTACCAGCGTCAACGCGCTGTGTTCGAGGCCACGGGGGATTGGCGTGGTGCGGTGGACCAGGCGGTGGAGGAACTGCGCGCCGGGCACCCGTAGGTCGGATAAGTCCGACCTACGATTAAAGCGATTTGTGAAGGTCCCCCGGGTGCTCGTTGATAGCAATGTCCTCTTCCTCACCGTAGAGTCTCTCGCGGCGGGAGACGCGGCCAAGGCGCTGCGCGGTGACCGGGTTGGTCATGAGCGCGAAGAGGACGAGCAGGAGGAGCATGCCAACGTCGCCGCGCTGGCCGACGTCGAAATGCTCATCCCCAATGAGCCGGAAGATGACTCCAATGATGACCATGATCAGGCCCACGGTCTGCGGTTTGGTCACCGCGTGAACGCGCGCCAGTGTGCTGCGGAAGCGGTTCATGCCTACGGAGGCGAAGAACACCTGGAGGGCGCCGGCGACGATGAAGATCAACGACAGGACATCGGTGATAAAAGCGAGGTTCCACATGGTTACAGTGCACCGTCCCTCTTACGGAAGCGGGCGACGGACAGGGAGCCGATGAAGCCCAGCATGGCTACCACGAACATGGCGTTGACCACGGTGGTGTCTAGCGTCCAACAGATGTAGGTGGCCAGGGCGCATTGGATGGAGGCGACGATGCCGTCCATCGCAATGACGCGGTCCAGCGAGTTCGGCCCGATGATCAGGCGCCACGTGGTGACAAAAAACCCAGCCACGAGGAGGATCGCCGCGAAGGCGAGCACGGTGTTATAAATCGCGTCATCCATGTTTGGGGCCCTTTCGCTTCTCAAAAATCTCGATCATTGAGCGTTCCAGTTTCTGCACATCAGCCAATGCCTTTTCGACGTCATCTTGCGTCCCCGCCGACAACACGTGAATGGTCCAGGTGCGATTAGCCAGATCAATATCCGTCACACACCCACCGGGCTGGAGGTTATACGCGCAGGTGGCAAAGTACAGTGCCAGCTCTGAATCCAGGCGCATGGGAACCTTGAAGATGGCGCTGCGGGGTGGGTCCGCAGGGCGAATGGCCAGCCAGGAGACATTGATGGCAGCGACGATGAGCTGCCCGACCCAGCGGATGACAAAAACAAACAGCTTGGGTAAATCCACCCGGATACCACTGGTGGGCAGCTTGGGCAGGGGCAGCAGCATCGTGATGGCGGTGCCCAGCAGCAGACCCGCCACGGCGTTAGCCCAGGTGAGCTCGCCCATGAGCAGGATCCACATGGCTGTGAGCCAGACGATGAACCACGGACGGAAGCGGTCAGCGAGGTTACGGCCAAAGCGGCGTTTGGGGGTGAATCGAGTGGGGCTCATCGGGAGGCCTCCTCTCCGGTCGTCTTCTCGGCCGGCGTCGGTACCGGAACGGTGGTCACGCCGGCACTCGGTTCCTCGATGTGGTGGCGGCGGTTGGGGAGGGCATCGGAGTCGTCGTTAAGCGATCCTTGATCGAGCGTCCGGGAGGGGTTCGACCAGTCCGTGCCTAGAACCGCGGTGCGGTAGAGGTTGGTGTCGAAGGAGGAGTCCGCGGCGCGGCCGGTGATCGCGGCGATGGGGCCGGCGAGGAACGTGATGGCCACGGATGCCGCGACGAGCGTGGCGGTGGAGGCAAGCATTCCGGCGGGCACGCGACCGGCGTCCTGGCTATCTTCCAGCGAGACTGTGTCCGAGATGTCCCCGAGTGGGCTAACGCGGACGGAGACGACATTGCCTTCGGGGGCGTCTTTGCGGTCGCGAACGAAGGCTTTGGACCACACGATCATCATCGCGTACAGCGTGAGCAGCGAGGTAACCACAGCGCCGATGATGAGCACCCAGGACAGCCACGAACCTTCTTCAGCACCGGCCTGGATGAGCAGGACCTTGCCGATGAAGCCAGAGAACGGCGGGATACCGCCCAAGTTGAGAGCCGGGATCATGTACAACAACGCGATCACGGGCGCGGTGTACAGCAGTGAACCGAGGCGGCGCAGCTGGGAGGAGCCCATCTGACGTTCGATAAGGCTGACCACGAGGAACAGGGAGGTTTGCACCAGAATGTGGTGGACCGCGTAGAAGATCGCGCCACTCAAACCGTGCGGGGTGCCCAAGGCGACACCGAAGATCATGTAACCGATGTGGCTGACCAGGGTGAAGGACAGCAGACGTTTGATGTCGTTTTGGGCAAGCGCGCCCATCACACCGATGACCATGGTGGCCAGCGCGACCCACATGAGGAGGGTGCTTAAGGAGCCATCCGGGAACATAGTCATCTTCACCCGGATGATGGAGTACACACCGACCTTGGTGAGCAAGCCCGCGAACACAGCGGTGACCAGGGATGCGGCGGTGGGGTAGGAGTCCGGCAGCCACGCATCCAGCGGGAACACCGCCGCCTTGATGCCAAAGGCCACGAGCAAAGTGGCAAAGATCGCGGTGCGGGTGCCATCCGGGATGTCCTCAAACCGGATGCCCGCCTGCGCCATGTTCACCGTGCCCACGGAGGCGTACACCAGGCCGAGGGCAAACAGGAAGACCATCGACGACGCCATGGACACCATCACGTAGCTGATGCCCGCGCGCACACGCTGGGGCGAGGCACCCATGGTGAGCAGGATGTAGGAGGCAACCAGGAAGATCTCAAAGCCCACATACAGGTTGAACAAGTCGCCCGCTAGGAAGGACAAGTTCACGCCCATGGACAGCAGCATGTACACCGGCAGGAACACCTCAACCGGGTCATTCTCATTGCCGTCCCGGATACCCTGGCTGATGGCAAACCACATCACGCAAAACAGCACGATGGCGGACACAAACAGCATGATGCCGGAGAGCCGGTCCGCCACAAACGTGATGCCAATGGGGGCGTCCCAGCCACCCATCTGCAGTGTTTGAATGCCGGAGATATCCGCCACCAAAATCATGGACGCGGCGACACCGGCCAGCACCAAGAAGGTGATGAACGCGATATTGCGCTGCAGTCCACGGTGGCCACCAGCCAACAAGATCAGCCCGGCTGCCAACGCAGGGATGAGCACCGGCAGGGGAATCAGGTACGGCATGTAGGGGAGCAGGAAGTCAACGTACTGCTCAAAAAGCGTGGGAGCGTTCACCGCGCTATTCATCGTCGACCTCCTTCACTGGGCTCTCAAAGGAGCGGGGACCAAAGGCATCACCACTACTACTCATACGGCCGGTCTCTGGGTCATCCGACGCGTCCGCATCCGGTGCCGCTGCCGGGGTGGCGGGGCGGGCCGCAATGGCCTGGTCCTCCGCGTCGTGCTCAATCACATCGTCCGTGCGGTAGCGGTACTGCCTGTACATCAGCGCCAGGATGAAGGACACCAGCGCCATGGAGATCACAATCGCGGTGAGGATCATGCCCTGGGCCAAAGCGTCTGCGGATTGCTCAGCGGCTGCGGAATCGCGGTTCACAATCGGCGGTGCTCCAGCCTCCCCGCCGGCCTGCAGCAGGAGGAGGTTCGCGCCATTACCAATGAGCATGACGCCAAGCAGCATGCGCGTCATCGCCCGGTCCAACATCAGGTACACGCCGGCGGCAATCAGCACACCAGATGCGATGAGGAGGAACAGATTCGCTTCCATTACTTCGCCTCCTCAGAGTTGATCGGGGACACAGGGGTCTGAGCGGCCTTTGCAGACTTGGCCGCTTCGCGTGCCCGTCGGCGCTCCTCATTCTTCTGCTGCAGCGCGCGGGCACGATCGCGTGCGCGTTCCTTGCGTTCCTCTTCCTCACGGTCGATTTGTGCGCCAAGGGAAGTCAAGGTGTGCATGGTGGTGCCGACGACGATGGTGTACACGCCAGCGTCGAAAAGCAGGGCTGACGGGATGGTGACTGCGCCGATAAGCGGCAACACCGGCTCGATGTACCCGCTGGTCAACGGTGGGTAGCCGAGGAACATCGGGATCACCGCTGCTAGGCCGGAGAGCAGGAGGCCCGCGCCGAGCAGTTTCGACGGATCCACCGGCAGCGCCTCTTCGAGCTCCTCCCGACCACCGGCGAGGTAGCGCAACGTCAGCGCAAGGCCCATGACCAAGCCGCCGGCGAAACCGCCGCCCGGTGCGTTGTGGCCGGAGAAGAAGAAGTAAGCAGACAGCAACACCATCGCCGGGAAGAGCAGGCGGGTGACCACATCCACCATGATGGAGCGGTTCTGTGCCTTCTCGCCTTCCACGCCGGCGGCGAGCCAGCGCGGGCGGTGGGTGGACAACGTCGGGCGGCGCGAGTCACGAGTGAAGGATTCAGTGCGGTAAATCAGGCTGGCCACGCCAGTCGCGGCGATGACCAGAACGGAAATCTCGCCGAGAGTATCCGCGGCACGCAAGTCCACCAGTAGCACGTTCACGGTGTTGCGGCCGTGGCCGATGTCGTAGGCTAGATCCGGCATGAACCGGGAGATCGGCTCGGCAATGCGCGCGGACATCGCCGCGATAGCCACCACCACAACGGAGAAACCAGTGCCCACGGCCAGCCACGCGCGCAGGCGGTTGTCGGCATCACGGACATCCACCTCGGTGGGCAGCTTGCGCAGTACCAGCATGAACACCACCATCACAAGTGTTTCCACCAGCACCTGCGTAAGTGCCAGATCCGGCGCGCCATGGAAGGCGAAGATGACGGCGGAGCCGTAGCCGGTCAGACCCACCAGGATGACCATGGACAAACGATTCCGAATGATCGTCGCCGCCACCGCACAACTGATCAGCACCAGCACCGTCATGCCCTGCCAGGGGTTGTCCCACAGCTTCATGTGAACATCCGCGGAATCCCCAAACACCAGTGACGTCAGCGGCACCACTAACAGCACACTGAAAATCACGGCCAGGTTGATGGTCAAAGAACCGCGCTGCGTCGAAGCGGTCAAGCGAAGGCTCGCTTGTCGCAGTACCCGCAACATATTGTCCCAGAGCTCATCCGCATCGCCCAGTGCCGGACGCTCAAACTGCATCTTGTTCAGCAGCTCACGCTGCCAGAACATCAGCGCACCGGTAGCAATGATCACCGCGCTTAGCGCCAGCGGGACAGTAATGCCGTGCCACAGCGCCAGATCCTGGTGCTCGCCCTGCGGGAAACGCACGTGCAGATACTGGTTGAAAATCGCCGACAGGGGCTTGGGAACCAGACCGAACACAATGGTCAGCAGCACCAGCAGGCCTGGTGGAGCCCACTGCAGGAAGTTGATGGGTTTCATGGTGGCGACGGCGGGGGAGGTGCCGTCGAAAAGCTCGATGCATACGTCTTTGTCGTGCTTGCGCGCGAAGGCGCCCCACAGGAAGTACAGCGAGTACGTCATCGTGAGGATCGAGCCCGCGACGAAACCGACGAGCAGCACATTGCGCGGCATGCCCACCAGCAGTTCCTCGTGCATCGTCGTCTCGAGCACGGCTTCTTTGGCCACGAAGCCCCACAGCGGCGGGATGCCCGCCATTGACGCCGCCGCGAGCGTGGCCAGTACCGCAACCAGTGGTTCCTTGCGCCCAAGCCCGGAGAGTTCGCGGATGTCGCGCGTGCCGGCTGTGTGGTCGATCGCACCGACGATCATGAACAGCGCCGCCTTAAACAGCGAGTGCGCAAACACGAGCGCCAGCCCCGCGAGCATCGCCTCGCGCGAGCCAATGCCCACCACCGCAGTCATAAACCCGAGCTGCGACACCGTGCCATACGCCAGAATCAGCTTCAGATCGCGCTGCTTCAGCGCCATCCAGCCACCCAGCAGCATCGTGAACACGCCCGCCGGAAGCACAACCACATGCCACACGCTTATCGACGAAAAATCCGGCGCCAACCTTCCCACCACATACACACCGGCCTTCACCATGGCAGCGGAGTGCAGGTAGGCGGACACCGGTGTCGGTGCCGCCATCGCGCCGGGCAACCAGAAGTGGAACGGTGCCTGCGCCGATTTAGTGAGTGCGCCGAGCAGGATGAGCATCACCGCCGCGGTGATTCCCGGGATGTCCGCCAGGTTGGTCAGACCGGGGATCTCCGAGAACTTCCACACATTCGTCTGGGTGCCAAACAGGATGATGCCCACCAGCATGGCCAACCCGCCAAACGTGGTGACCAGCAGTGCCTGCGTCGCCGCCCTTCGTGAGGACGCACGCTCCCCGTAATACGACACCAGCAGGAAGGAGAGCACGGAGGTGATCTCCCAGAAGATGTACATCATCAAGATGTTGTCCGAGATCACCAGCCCGTACATCACCGTGGCAAACATGGTGAGCTCCGCCGCGAAGATACTCAACCGCCGCGGATTCGAATCAAAATAGCCCCAGCAATACAGCAACACTAGCGCGCCGATACCCAGGATGATCAGGCCGAACAGCCCCGCGAACGCGTCGAGCCGGAACTCAATATTCAGGTGCATCCCCGGCATCCACGGATACGTGGCCAGGATCTCGCCCCCGTTGTGGAATGTCCCCGCCGTGAAGTGGTACACCAACCAGAAAAACCCCGCCGCCGGCACCAGAGCCAACAAACCAAAAGCGGGCCTGCCTAGCGTACGAACCAGGACTGGCGCCGCCGCAGTTGCGGCAATGAGCGCGATGAGCAGGGTGATCACGGTGTCACGGCCCTCCCGAGAAGATCGATCAATCGGTTAAGGATGCAGCAGCTAACAAACACACCCTGCCAACTTGGGAAACACGTGAAACCAAATCAAAAGGCGCGTCATGAAGGCGCGGCCAACTTCAGACAGTCTACAGATTTTTACCCGATGGTGTCGTGGCAACAAAGGGTTGGCTTAGCTTTTGGCTTAGCTTCTGGTCTAGCCGTAGATGCGCTGCGCACCAGAGGCCATTGCGGAGGCAATGGAGATCTCGCTGGTCGTACCAAAACCGACAGCCCAAGCGGTGTTGCGCTCGTTGATCTGGTGAGCGACCTTGATGGCGGTGAACTTCGCCTCAAAGATCTCAAACTGGTGGAACTCGAGGATCTCAACGTAACGATCCTCCTCCGCCAACATCGCCGCAAAAGCGTGCGCCGGGCCAGAAGCCGTGACCTCACGGTGCTCCGTCTGCGGCGGCAAGGTCTTGGATGTGCGGGTGACATCCGCAGCGTAAGTGGTGTAGCACCAGTTCTCGCGGGTAGCGGTGATGTCGGAGAACTTAACCGTCGGCGTCGGCGCGTAGGTGGCAGTGAACAGAGACCAGGACATGCCCATGGCCTCTTCACGCAGCTCGCGCGGCAAACGACGCGACGTCTCGTAGCGCAGCTGGAACGGATCCAGAGCCTCACGCTGCTGGGTGTCCTGCTGCGGTGTCGGGGTGGAGGTGAATCCCTCGAAGCGAGTCTGGGTGGTCTGCTGGGTCTGAGTCTGAGTCTCGGTGTAAGACACGAGTATGTCCTTCTACGTTTGCGGTTTGTGTTGGGGGTGTACCGACTCGCTAGTACTGGGTGGCTAAGGACCACTACCCCACACCGCAGGGAGTCGGTTACTCCGCGTTGGGGTCGGTGGCCTTAATTACCACCGCTAGCGCTAGCGGCGCTAGGGCTCGTAGAAGAATCTGCTTTTGCATGTCTGTGACAGTAGCCCACCCGTCTGGTGATGCGCAACACACTGGGGGCAACTTTTTCTGACTATTTCGTCCATTTTTGACATTGTCGCAGCTCAGACCCCTTGGTGCTGTCTCAAAAAATCTACCTCCGATCCCACTATGTGGAACGCCTTGATGGTGGGCTCGCTCTGCATTGCATCCTGCACAGCGTCCGTCCTGCGCCCGTGCTGCGTCACCCAGTTCCGCCTAGCTCCACCCAGCATCACCGCCCAACCCCCAATCACGCAAAACCCGAACTTTAGAACCCGAACATCACTGCTTTTTGGCCGAAGTTCGGGCTCTAGAGTTCGGGGTTTGGCTGGGCAAGGGGCGACGAGAGGGGGTGGCAAGGGGTAAGAGGGGGCGGGAGGGGGAAAGTGGCGGGGGGATACAGGCATGGAGTCGGTCTGACCTTTAGAGGGTCCGGCTTGGCCGGGCGGGGGTGAGGATGGGGCCGCGGTTCTGGGAGCGTCGATAAGCAGTGATGACGCGCTGGACACAGTCATCCTCATCGCGGAGGATATCGGCGGGGAACAGGCGGATGACCTCGTAGCCCTGCTCGCGCAGCCAGTTTTCGCGGCGGAGCTGTTTCATCACCGTTTCGTGGGGGAGGTCCTCGAACTTCATCGCGCCGTCGATCTCAATGACGAGCTGATCCCACAGCAGATCAACGCGCACGCGGTGCCCGATCCGCATCTGCGGCTGTGTCGTGATGCCGTGCTCGGTGAGGATGATGCGGAAGAGCGATTCATAGGGTGACTCCGACAGTGAAATACTCATCGCGAGCGCCTCCCGTGCCACCGCGATGCCCTTCTTGCCGGTCAACCGCGCGATAGTTGCTGCGATCTGATTCTGTTTTACCTGCACGTTGATCGGTGCTTCGCCCTCCAGCCAACTGTCCAGCGCCGCAACGCCGTGGCGCAGACCATGCAGACGAGCGATATCGACGATCGTCCTTTCCACCGTCGTTGCCCGCACGATGCTAGAGCCGGTGCCGTCGCTGGCCTGAAACGTGTTGTAGTCCATGTCCGGGATGATCATGTGGTGGAACATGGTGCTAGGTGGCCACTTCTGCATGGAAGGTGGCTTGCCCGAGGTGTGGGCAAGTTCGACGACCTCGTCCTGCAGTGGGAGAACCCAGTGCTCGAGGAACTGGGCGGCGGAACGTCCGACAAGGATCGCTTTGTGTGAGGCTGTCGCAATCGCATAACACCTGAGATAATTCTGCTGGTAGCGCTTGAGCTGGTTCCAGTCCTCGGCTGCGATGAATTTTGTAGCTGAGAGTTTCACGCATTCCTGGTGCTGGGCCTGCCCGCGCGGCAGGAGTAAGTCGCGCAGCTCAATATTCTTCATTGGTCCCCCCTGTGGTCCCCTTATGGTTGCGCTCCCCCGAGCGCTCTTAGGGGGACGTTAGCAGAGCTTGGGCGAGGCGGTACTCGGTATGCAAGCGTTGATTCTCCCTAGAAAACCCAAACCCCGAACCTTAGAACCCGAATACTGGCCAAAAAGCGACGAGGTTCGGGTTCTAGAGTTCGGGGTTTGCTGGAAGTGGGAAAGGGCCCCGCCCTAGCCCTACAGCGACGCCACGCGCTGTAGGAACTTGGCCTCCGCGACGGCGATGCGTTCGATCTCGTAGGGGTGGACGGACTCGTCGACCGAGTGGATGCCGGCCTGGTTGTCCTCCACGCCGTACATGGCAATCGCGGCGTTGGGGAAGTGCTCCTGCAGGGTCGCGGTGAGCGGGATGGAGCCACCGGAACCGACAGTGACCAGGTCAGTCGGGGCGGTGACGGTGGGGTCAGAGCCGGCGGTTTCTTGGTAGGCCTCCTGCAGGCATTCGCCGAGTAGGGCGATAGCTGGTTGGGAGGGGTCGGTGGCAAAGCCGTTGTTGATGTCGAAGATCTCTACGGACACCTTGGCGCCCCACGGGGTGTGGGCGATGAGGTGCTGCTTCAGGGCCTCGGCGGCAGCAGCGGGGTCCATGCCGGCGGGAACGCGCAGGTTGAGCTGGGCTTCGGCGCGGGGAACGATGGCGTTGACGGCCTCGCTGACTGGGGTGGAGGTGAAGCCGATGATGGTGACGGCGGGGCGGGCCCACACGAGGTCGGCAACACCAGGAGCACCAGCCGAAGCAACACCAGCCGAAGCAACACCAGCCGAAGCAGCGCCAGCAGCACCCGACTCCACCCCACCCAGCAGGGACACCCCATCGAGGACACCGGCGTCGGCGCGGAAGGCTTCCGCGTCGTAGGGCTGACCAGGCCAGGTGGCGGTGAGGGCGTCGGAGAGGCCGTCGATGGTGGTGTGGCCGGAGGCGTCGCGAAGCGAATCGAGGGTGCGGATCAGGGCGGCGACCGGGTCGGGAGCGGGGCCGCCGAAGGTGCCGGAGTGGATGGCGCCGCGCAGGGTCTCCACGGTGACTTTGAGTTGGGCGCCGCCGCGCAGGGCGGTGGTCAGGGTGGGGGTGCCTACGGCGACGTTGCCGGAGTCGGCGATGAGGATGACGTCAGCTTCGAACAGTGAGGGCTTTTCCTGGATGAGCTTCTCCAGGCCACCACCGCCGAGTTCCTCAGAGCCTTCGACGAGGACGATGAGGTTGGCGGTGGGGCCGTCGGTGGCGTCGATAAGCCGCAAAGCCTCGAGGTGCATGGCCACGTTGCCTTTGCAATCGGCGGCGCCGCGCCCGTACCAGCGGCCGTCGCGTTCGGTGAGGGTGAAGGGGTCGGCGGTCCATGCGACGGGGTCGCCGGCGGGCACGACGTCGTAGTGGGAGTAGAGGAGGACGGTGGGGGCGTCGTCGCTCACATGCCGGCGGCCGATGATCGCGTCAGCCTTATCGACGGTCGCGTGCCTCTCCACCTCCAACCCCCTCTCCGCCAGCGCCGCGGCCACCCAATCAGCGGCAGCTGCATGCTGATCAGCCAATTCAGGGACTGAGTGAGGGGAATTAAAGGACACGAGTGCGGACAGGTCGTTGAAGATCCGTTCGCGGTTCGGGCTAAAAGTGCTCATGTTTTTGAACGTACCACCGGGGAGCGAAACGGCAGTTGCGTGGCTAGGATCGGGCCTACTTAAAAGGACCTCAACCTAGAGGAGGCCGCGATGCTAGAGGATTTCCAGGACCTGTTCGCGCGTCTGTTCTCGGACCTACTCGAGAACAAGTTCGTGTTCGTGCTGTTCGGGTTTTTCGCGCTCTCGATTGTGTGGCCCGTGGTGCGCAAAAACTTCGACAAAGTGGTGAAGCGTGAGTACGGGCATGTGGTGGCGGTGGATATTTCGGTGACTAGGCGCCCGCTGTCCAGTAGGAACTCGGAGCCCATGCACACGCGGATGCTCGTGCGCATGGGGTCGGGGGAGGAGCTGCTGACCAGGTGGGATGACTCGACGGGGAGGCGGCGAAACGGCATCAGGAAGCAGGTATTCCAGGGCAATTGGATCAACCTGTACGCGCCGAAGATCAATGTGCCACCAGAACAGCAGGAGGCAGCTATTGAGCAGATGAAGGCGAAGTTCTACCGCTTTGAGCTCCCGCAGCCGACGTCCGTGGTGGTGCTGCGCCGGAAGAGCGGCAGGTTTGATCTGGAGTTCTAGCTCTACCGGTTTCCACCTTTAGTAGGGCAGGAGTAACATCCCACCAGTCTGAAGGCATCCCAAGAAAGGCTCAACATGGACAACCGGACGCAACTGCGCGAGCTGACGCTGCGTGGCATCATCATTGGTGGCCTGATCACGCTTGTGTTCACTGCAGCCAATGTGTACTTGGGCCTCAAGGTGGGGCTGACGTTTGCTACGTCCATTCCGGCGGCGGTCATTTCGATGGCGGTGCTGCGCAAATTCGCTGGGCACAATGTGAAGGAAAACAACATTGTGCAAACGATTGCGTCCGCAGCAGGCACGCTGTCCGCGATCATCTTCGTTCTGCCGGGCCTGGTCATGATCGGTTACTGGCAGGGCTTCCCGTTTTGGACGACCACACTCGTGTGCGCACTCGGCGGCATCTTGGGCGTGATGTTCTCGGTGCCGTTGCGTCGCGCGCTGGTCACGGGATCGGACCTGCCATATCCGGAGGGTGTCGCCGCGGCGGAGGTACTCCGCGTGGGCGATGGGGATCCGAGCAATGAAGAGAATGTGAAGGGCCTGCGCACGATCGTCGTGGGTGGCCTCGTCTCCGCAGCGTACGGTCTGCTCGCCGCAATGAAGGCGGCCGCGAGCGAAGTCGCGGGCGTGTTCAAGTTCGGCCCGGGGGCCACGATGCTCGGTGGCTCGCTCTCCCTCGCGCTTATCGGTGTGGGCCACCTCGTGGGTATGACGGTGGGTATCGCCATGCTCGTGGGTGTGGTCATTTCCTTCTTCGTTCTGCTTCCATGGCGTACATCAATGCTTATCGACGCCTCCGCTACCGACCTCGCCGACATCGTCACCACCACCTTCTCCTCCGAGATCCGTTTCATCGGCGTGGGCACGATGGCGGTGGCCGCACTGTGGACCCTGATCAAGATCGCCGGCCCGGTGGTCAAGGGTGTGAGTGCCTCCCTGGCCAGCTCCCGCAAGCGCGCGGCCGGCACGGAGGTGGATGTGACGGAGCAGGACATTCCGTTCCCGATCGTTCTGGGCATCATCTTGGTGTCCATGCTTCCTATTGGTTTCTTGCTGTGGGATTTCCAGCAGGGCACGGACATCCATGAGCATGCGGTGAGCCTGACCATTATTTCGGTTCTGTTCATTCTCATCGCGGGTCTGGTCATTGCTTCCGTGTGTGGTTACATGGCTGGCCTCATTGGTGCGTCGAACTCGCCGATTTCCTCGGTGGGCATCATCGCTGTGATTGCGTCCGCGCTGCTCATTGCGGCGTTCATGGCGGGTACGGATGCGAGTGCGTCCTCGCTGGTGGCCTACACGTTGTTCACGGCGGCGATTGTCTTCGGCATCGCCACCATTTCCAATGACAACCTGCAGGACCTCAAGACTGGCCAGCTCGTCGGCGCCACCCCGTGGAAGCAGCAGGTGGCCCTGGTCATTGGTGTGATCTTCGGTTCCGTGGTTATTCCGCCGGTGTTGCAGCTCATGCTCACCGCGTTCGGCTTCCAGGGTATGGAGGGTGCCGGTGCGGATGCGTTGGCGGCGCCACAGGCGGTCCTGATGTCGTCCGTAGCAACGGGCATTTTCGACGACTCCTTGGACTGGAACCTCATCTTCCTCGGCGTGGCCATCGGTGGTGTGGTGATCATCATTGATGAGGTCCTGGGTGTGACTACCAAGAAGAAGTACGCTCTGCCGCCGCTGGCCGTGGGCATGGGCATGTACCTGCCGGTCGCGGTCACCGTGATGGTGCCGGTCGGCGCGCTGCTGGGTTACCTGTACAACCGCTGGGCATCAGGCCAGCGCAACCCGCAGTCCGCGATCCGCATGGGCACGCTCGGCGCCACCGGCCTCATCGTGGGTGAGTCCCTCTTCGGCGTGGTCAACGCCGGCATTATCGCCGCCTCGCAGGGAGAGAGCCCGCTCGAGATTTTCGACGGTGCCCGCGGGTCCACCGCCCTCGGCGTCATCCTCTTCATCGCCGCGGTTGCCTTTATCTATAGGCGCACCGCGCACTCGGCGAAGGATCTGCCCGCAGCTGTGGCGGCGGAGAAGTAGCAGCGTCTCGCGCCCTACCTTGCACTCGGGGCCGTTGACTGCTAAAAAAGGCTTTAGCACTCCAGCCAAGTGAGTGCTAAAAAGTCAATTTCGAGCGGGTGAGGTTGGTAGCGCTCACCATCCGTGCCGTCGCGGGCGCCTGCTTGGACCTTTTAGACGTGAGAGTGGCGTCGCCTTTCCTATATAAGAGGAGCAACAAACTCACATGGCAAAGATGATCGCATTCGATGAGGAAGCACGCCGCAGCCTTGAGCAGGGTCTGAACACCCTGGCCAACGCTGTGAAGGTGACCTTGGGGCCGAAGGGACGCAACGTTGTCCTGGAGAAGTCCTGGGGTGCGCCGGCGATCACTAACGATGGTGTGACCATCGCTAAGGATATTGAGCTGGAAGATCCGTACGAGAAGATCGGTGCGGAGCTTGTTAAAGAGGTAGCGAAGAAGACTGATGATGTTGCCGGTGACGGCACCACCACCGCTACCGTCCTCGCCCAGGCTCTCGTGCGTGAGGGCCTGCGCAACGTGGCTGCTGGCTCGAACCCGATGGGCATCAAGCGCGGTATCCAGGCTGCAACGGACAAGGTGTCCCAGATTCTTCTGGAGACCGCGAAGGAAGTAGAGACCGAGGAGGAGATCGCCTCCACCGCGGGTATTTCTGCGTCCGACCCGGACATCGGTAAGAAGATCGCCGAGGCAATGTACGCCGTGGGCAACGGCTCCGTGAACAAGGAGTCCGTCATTACCGTTGAGGAGTCCAACACCTTCGGCGTTGACCTTGAGGTCACCGAGGGTATGCGCTTTGACAAGGGCTACATCTCCGCTTACTTCGCCACCGACATGGAGCGTGGCGAGGCTGTCCTGGAGGACCCGTACATCCTGCTGGTTTCCGGCAAGATCTCCAACGTCAAGGACCTCCTGCAGGTTCTGGAGCAGGTCATGCAGTCCGGCAAGCCGCTGCTGATCATCGCCGAGGACGTTGAGGGTGAGGCTCTGTCTACCCTCGTGGTGAACAAGATCCGTGGCACGTTCAAGTCTGTGGCGGTGAAGGCGCCGGGCTTTGGTGATCGTCGTAAAGCAATGCTGCAGGACATCGCGATCCTCACTGGCGGCCAGGTCATCTCTGAAGAGGTCGGCCTGAGCCTGGACACCGCTGACCTGTCCCTGCTGGGCCAGGCACGCAAGGTTGTGATCACGAAGGAAGACACCACCATCGTCCAGGGTGCTGGAGACCAGGCTCAGATCGAGGGCCGTGTCAAGCAGATCCGCGCTGAGATTGAGAATTCTGACTCGGATTATGACCGCGAGAAGCTCCAGGAGCGCCTGGCCAAGCTCGCTGGCGGTGTCGCCGTGATCAAGGTTGGCGCTGCCACCGAGGTCGAGCTCAAGGAGCGCAAGCTGCGCATCGAGGACGCTGTCCGCAACGCTAAGGCCGCTGTTGAGGAGGGCATCGTCGCCGGCGGTGGCGTCGCCCTCCTGCAGGCTGCCAAGTCCCTGGAGGACAACCTCGGCCTCGAGGGTGATGAGGCCACCGGCGTGAAGATTGTCCGCGAAGCCATCACCGCTCCGCTCAAGCAGATCGCCCTCAACGCTGGCCTGGAGCCGGGTGTCGTCGCCGACAAGGTAGCTAATCTGCCTACCGGCCAGGGCCTTAACGCCGCCACCGGTGAGTACGTGGACATGATGGCCGCCGGCATCAACGACCCGGCCAAGGTCACCCGTTCCGCACTCCAGAACGCCGCCTCCATCGCCGCGCTCTTCCTCACCACTGAGGCAGTCGTGGCCCAGAAGCCGGAGCCCGCAGCCCCGGCCATGGACCCGGAGGCCATGGGCGGCATGATGTAAGCACTTATTGCTTATCGACGAACCGGCCCCCGCGCACTGACTTATCCCCGCGCGGTGGCCGGTTTCGGCGTTTCTTAGCGTGCTACCGTTCGCGTTTTCTTACAGTCCCTCCTTAGTGTCAGGGAGATTGCGTCCTGCTCACCCCCAAAAATACCCCCGTATTGGGGAAGTAGGAAAATTAAAATGAAATAGATTAGGGGCGAAAATGCAACATCGATTTAGTGATGCCGGACGTTACGCATCCGTGACGTACTTTTTTCTCCATTAATTTTCCCTCATGAAAAGGTGCAGGTCAGCAAATGTTTCTGGCTCCTGTTAATTCAATGTTCAACTTCTTAGTGATGTCTAAGTTTGAGGAAGTTCGTTGTGGAAACTAAAAGTTTCGTTTGCGGGTCCTGTGTTTTGTGGCAGGATTGCTCCTGTGACGCCCGATCGGGGTGTCTGACACTCAGAAACCCTCATCGGTGAAAGAAACCGGTGACTTTCGTAAGGAGATACAACATGGATGTCAAGGACATCATCTGGCACCTCGAGAACTTCATCAACACCAACAAGGGTTGGAACGACTTCCTGGGTGGCCTGACCAAGTTCTTCGGCCAGTGGGATGAGTACCTGAAGTGGGTTCAGGAGAAGCCGGGTCAGGGTGAAGGTGGCTTCGCTAAGGGTGCTGGCACCCTGAAGGACCTGTTCGCCGGCTCCTCTTCCAAGTAAGTAATTCACCTTTCACGAATCGATCCACAAGGAGTTAAAAATGGAAAACTTCACCAAGTTCATTGACGGTTCTTCCAAGTTCTCTGACGGTCTTGGCGAGATCATCGAGACCACCTTCAAGTTCATCATGCCGCTGGTTAATTCCGCTGAGGGCCTCGTCAAGCTGCTGAAGCTCCTCCCGTAGTAGGAGCCAGCGCTGCTAGGTCACTAGCAAGCACATGAATCCCGTCGCTTCGTGCGGCGGGATTTTTTGTTGGGGTGGAGGTGGTGGCGATAGGCGAAAAGTGCATCCGTACTCCCGCAGTGGGGCGTGGGAAGCGATGGGTGACTACACTGGTAGGCATGGCCAACGATGACGATATGCCGATGATCGACCTCACCCAGACCGAGGGCTACTACGTCGACGATTCCGATGAAGATGACCCGGTGCTGCTGCAGGCGGACGGCACCCCGATTGAAACCTGGCGTGAGAACTATCCGTATGACGAGCGCATGACGCGCGACGAATACGAAAAGACGAAGCGCGCGCTGCAAATTGAGCTACTGAAGTGGCAGAACTGGACCAAGGACACTGGCCAGCGCCACATCATCATCTTTGAAGGCCGCGATGCTGCCGGTAAGGGTGGCACCATCAAGCGCTTCAATGAGCACCTCAACCCGCGTGGTGCACGCACGGTGGCGCTGGAGAAGCCGTCACCGCGTGAGTCCACGTCATGGTACTTCCAGCGCTACATCGAGCACTTCCCAGCCGGTGGCGAGATCGTCTTCTTCGACCGCTCCTGGTACAACCGCTCTGGCGTGGAGCGCGTCATGGGCTTCTGCACCGAGTCCCAGCACGCAGAGTTCCTGCGCGAGGTGCCCATGCTGGAGAACATGATCCTCGGTTCCGGCATCTCCCTAACCAAGTTCTGGTTCTCCGTGACCAAGAAGGAGCAGCGCACCCGCTTTGCTATCCGCCAGGTCGACCCGGTGCGTCAGTGGAAGCTCTCGCCGATGGACCTTGCCTCCCTGGACAAGTGGGATGACTACACCCGTGCCAAGGAGGAGCAGTTCCGCTACACGGACACGGATGAATCCCCGTGGATCACCATTAAGTCCAATGACAAGAAGCGCGCTCGCCTGAACGCGATGCGCTACATCCTGTCTAAGTTCGAGTACACGAACAAGGACCACAGCGTGGTCGGCGAACCCGATCCGTTGATTGTGAAGCGTGGTCGCGACCAGATCGGGGACTAGTTTCTAGGGTTTGAGGGCCAGATGCCATGTGTATCTGGCCCTTTTTCATGCGCAATTTGTGCCTGCGTTTTACGCTAATAACGTGTCTATCCGCATCACCTGGCCCGCAGAGGGCATCGCACAGCTCACGATCGATCGCGATGAGAAGCGTAATGCGCTGAGCAGCTCATTGCTGAACTCGCTTATTAGTGCCTTCCAGCACACCCTCACCTCCCACCCCTCTGCCATTGTTCTCACTGGCGCTGGCTCGTGCTTCAGTGCCGGTGCGGACCTTTCGGAGGGGAATCCAGAGGATATTTATCCCGCATTGGTGAAGCTGATTGATCTCATTCGCACTACTCCCATCGCAGTGATCGCTTACGTCAATGGACCTGCGATCGGTGCAGGCGCGATGCTCGCTGCTGCCTGCGATATTCGCGTGGTCAGTTCATCTAGTTTCTTTGCCATCCCCGTGGCGCGCATGGGTGTGAAGGTGGACCGCCAGTTGGCCGAATCGATGACAGCACTTCTGGGGGGTTCCCGTTCCCGCATGCTGCTCATGACCGGGGCGCGTCTCTCTTGCGCCGACGCTGTTTCTTGTGGCTTCGCGGCAGCGGAGGGTGATGTCGAGGCTGCCGTGGAAGTAGCGCGTGTTTGTGCATTCGGCGACCCGGAGACGATTGCCTCGATCAAGGAATCATTCGCTTAGCCCCGTAAGCGTGGCCTTTTTGTTGCGCTTTCTCGCGCGCTGGTGGCAGCGTGGGTGTGTGGGCTGGGAGCGATGTGGACAAATGTGTCCGTTTAAGCGCTTGCGATGAGCTGGCCAGTGGGAATGGGGTCATCCCGAGTGGACACACTGTGTGTCCGCTTTGAAATCAAGGTTCTTTGCAGGTCACAGTCTTGCGTGGTTGCTGACGGACAGATTTGTCCGCATGCTGATTTGCCATATATAGGCCGAAGAGAGGCCGGAGAGAGGCCGGAGAGAGGCCGAGGATAGGCAGAATGCGGGACGAATATGGGCAGAATGTGGGCCGAATATTGGACGGGCCGCTTTTCGTGTTTTAGGGGTGGTCGGAAGAGTGCATGATGGTGCGGGAGAGTTTGCGGAGGTGCTTGAGTTGCTTCGTGGTGGCGTCGTCAAGCGCGCGATCTTCAGCGGCCTCCACGAGCTTGGCTAACTCCGAGTGAATCTTGTGCCCCTTCTTCGTGGGGGTGACAAGCTGGCGGCGGCGATCCTTCGGGTCGCGCTTGCGCTCCACCCAACCTTGGCGCTCCAGGGAATCGATGAGTCGGACCATGTCAGAGGCGTCGACACTCAGGAGCTCTGAAAGCTGATTCTGGCTGGCGGCGTGCTCGAGGGTGCACGTGAGCACCCAGAACTCGCGCATCGTCGTCTTGTGCTTGGCTAACGCGGCCTCTACCTCGTCCTTCGTGGCACGACGGACCCGTTCGATCTGGAAAGAAGGGGACTGAATGAGCCCGGCGGGGAGGTCGAGATTCTTGGACATGGCCCTAATCTATCAGTAGTGGGGAAGTCCTATGGTTGGTACTGCTCGACCTTCCATCGGCGCCGCCACTCGGCGGGAGTTACTCGGAAGGGAGACCCGCTTCGGTCCACGCTTGGGTGCCACCCTCAACGTTGATGACAGGGTTTTCGGTGAGCGTGGAGAGGTACTGCTGGGCCTCCGCGGAACGCCCGCCGGCCTTACAAATCACGTACACAGGCTGGGAGAAATCAATCTTGTCCGTCAAAGCCGCAAGGTTGGACAACGGGAGGTTGACCGCGCCGAGGGCGTGGATGTGGGAGAACTCGTCGGGCTCGCGGACGTCGATAAGCTGAGCATCCTGGGGAACTTCTGTGACCTGTACTGAACGCATGGAGACAGTCTAGATGTAAAGTTTGCGGTATGTCTGGACAGTCTGGGGTGCGCAACGAGCGGCGGCGATCCCCAGCCCGGCGACCCCGCGCGAACATCGCGCCCCCACCCGAGCAACGGCGATTCAAACCGCAACCCGCGCGCGTGTACAAACGGCGCCGGTGGGGCGCGTTCTACCTCATGCTCCTGCTGGTGCTCCTGTTCATCCGCTGCTGCGTGCCCAGCGAGCACGACCGGGAAATGAAAGCCCGACAGGAATTCTTCGAATCCTTAGCGCCGACCGCGAGTGTTGAGGCCAGCGAGTCAGTAGACAAGTCCCGTCCCGTGGAGATCATCATCCCAGCGATCGGCGTGCGCGCGAACTTCTCAGACGGGGCCTGCCGCTTCCACCACGGGGTCCTGGACCCGGAATCTTCCTCGGAGGCGTGCATCTTTACCGCGGAGAACAAGCCATACCAACTCCCGGGATCCGCGGCGGAGGACATTGTGGTTGTTGCTGGTCAAGCCGATGGCGATGGGCTGGCGGTGTTTTCTAAGCTGTGGTCTGACTCCGCCGGTGAAGCGGGAGTGAGCCTGAATGATGCTCTGTACCTCCGGACCGAAGCTTCTGGAGACAAGTGGCTGAAATACCAAGCGACTGACTTCCACTCGGCGGAAGAGGAAGGCCTCTCCCAGTCCGCTGACATCTGGGGAGCCGGGCCCATGCCGGGGAGGTTGCTGACCATTAGCGCTATTCAGCCGGAGGGGGCTGGTGCTGGTTCTGGTTCCGGTTCTGGGCAGGTGCGGAATGCCGTTGTTGGGTGGCAGTTCACCGGGGTTGTGCCTGCCGAGGCGGTGAGGGAGTAGCGAGTCTGGGGGCGTGGGATCCGGGTGTCCTATGTGGGGTGGACAAAGCAAAGCGCACAGGTCGGTGGTGACCTGTGCGCTGTGGGGGCTGAGCTGGAGGGTTTAGCCCGGTTTAGCCCTTGTAGTTCTTGAGGGAGTCCTCGAGGATCTTCTCGGCCTCAGCCTTGTCGCCCCAGCCGGAGCCAGTGACTTCCTTGTTCGGCTCGAGGTCCTTGTAGTGGACGAAGAAGTGCTCGATCTCGTCTTTCAGGAAGTCGGAGACGTCGGAGATGTCCTGGTAGTGGTCGAAGCGGACGTCGTCAAGCACGCAGAGCAACTTGTCGTCGCCGCCGGCTTCGTCGGTCATCTTGAAAACGCCGAGCGGACGAGCCTTGACAATGACGCCTGGGAAGACCGGCTCGGGGGTGATGACGAGGGCGTCCAGTGGGTCGCCGTCGTCCGCAAGCGTGTGGTCAATGAAGCCATAGTCGAGCGGGTATGCCATCGGGGTGAACAGGTAACGGTCGAGGTAGACCTTGCCGGTCTCGTGATCGAGCTCGTACTTGTTGCGGGAACCCTTGGGGATTTCGATGGTGACTTCAATAGCCATGCGGTGCTCCTTGTCGTGTGAGTTGGCCTTCGTTCTGGACCTATCGTAACTATCGCGGTGAGCGGGAGGTGTATGGACTTATGGCAAGCGGTGGGAAAGGGGGCGCAGGAGGTGTCAAACTACCCCCGTTTATGGCGATTTTTCAAGCTAAGAAAACCTCGAATTCTGAGGCCGAATTATGAGAATTGGGTGTATTTAAATTATCTGGAACCTAAGAGAAAGCCCAGTTCGTATAGCGCTTACGTATTGCTGATTGGGCATAAAAGTTTGTTATGTTCACCCTATACATCCTCCTTAGGGGCCGAAAATCGGTCGCTTGATTGAATCTTGCCCTCCCCCCTTTCCTTAAGTTCCCCTTAGGAAAATGCCCTTTCTGGCCCTACAATACAAAGTTGCTCCGAGAATTTATGGAGGAAGCTGGCAGTTGCGCAGCCCCCACCATGGCCTCGCGAGAAACGCACCCTGCGGGTGCGGGGAACCTATCCAGGTTGGGGTGCTGCAAGGAAAACGCACCCGACTCGAGGAAATTCCTTGGAACATCCTTGCCGTCGGCTGAGGCAGCTTGGCGGCCTAAAAGAACAGTCTCTGAAAGGCAGACACACATGGCAACCAACTTCACTAAGAAGACTGCTGCTATTGCCCTGGCAGCAGGTCTCGCATTCTCCGGCTCCGCTGGCGCTGTTTTTGCGCCGGTCGCAAGCGCGCAGAGCCTCGCAGACATCAACAAGGCAAAGGTCTGCATCAAGATCCACAAGAAAGTCGGCGCAAAGACTCACGGTAACCCGAACCCGGACGGCTCCGCAGTGGAGAACGTTGATGGTCAGCCGCTGGCGGGCGCAAAGTTCACCCTGCGCAAGCTGAACTACGACCTGAGCAAGGAAGCTGACTTCGCTGAAGCAGCTAAGTTGCAGAAGACCGAGTCTGGTCTCGCAGACATCCCGGAAAACCGTTTGGGCGAGATCATCGGCACCAAAACCACTGATGCTAGCGGTCTTGCAGCGTTCGACAACATCCCGGCAGGTGCCTACCTGGTCACTGAGGAGCCGCCGGCAGACGCCAACGGCGCAACCTACATCCCGTCCGCTCCGTTCATCGTCTTCGCACCGATGGCTACGACAGACAACAAGTGGAACCGCGTTGTCCACGTCTACCCAAAGAACACTGAGCTGAAGGCTGTCAAGGAAGTCAAGGACAAGGGCAAGAACCCGATCCAGGATGGCACCGAGGGCACCGAGAAGAACAACGTTCTTGAGTACTCCGTTACCTCCCCGGTTCCGTACCTGCCGCCGAACCGCAAGCTCACCGAGCTCAGTGCTGTGGATATCTACAAGGCCGGCGACTTTGTTAATGGCCTGAACATCGACAAGGTTGAGATCGTTCGCGCTGACGGCACCCGTCAGGCTCTGAACGCTAACCAGTACACCGTCGCCAACGGCACTGAAGAGGTCGTTGAGAACGGCAAGGTCGTTGCTGACACCACCCGCACCGTGACCGTGAACGATAAGGCCATCATTGACTCCCTTAAGGGTGGCGACAAGCTCGTTGTTACCCTCAAGGGTGAGGTCCGCAAGATCCAGCAGAACAATGCAGGCGAGGGCATCGAGGACGGCGAGGTGACCAACTTCGCTCGTACCACCGGTAAGACCAAGGTCACCGGCCAGCCGGGCTCCAAGGACAAGCCGGAAGAGCCGTTCGAGACCCCGAAGACCCGCGTTGAGTCCTACTTCGCAGCTGTTCGCGTGATCAAGTTCGAGAAGGACGAAGAAGGCAAGGAGAAGAAGCTCGACGGCGCAGTCTTCGACGTCTACTCCGTGCCGGCTGCCAGCGCATGCACTGACACCAACAACCGCACCATGATCAAGAAGGACTTCAAGGTCACTGGCGGCGAGGCTGTCATCAACGGCCTGCACGTCACCGACTTCGTCGATGGTAAGGCTGTGACCCCGGGTGTTGAAACCAACAAGTTCTGCATCGTGGAGACCGCTGCTCCGTCCGGTTACACCCTGGACACCACCCCGCGTGAGCTGAGCGTCACTAAGAAAGATGCTCAGAACCCGAAGACCGAGAACAAGCTGACCTTCAGCTCCACCGCCAAGGTTGAGAACAAGAAGCGTCCGAAGTTCGAGCTGCCACAGACCGGTGGCATGGGTGTCGCAGCCCTGATCCTGGCTGGTCTGGCACTTCTGGGTGGCGGTGCTTTCGCAGCACGCCGCAAGAACGCCTAAACCTAGGCGGATCTAGCCAGTGAGAACTGGCAGGCTCTAGCCGGCACCGCCTGAGTAGGTCGGGCGGTGCAAGCTAGGCCAGCTGCAGCAGGTTTCCAGTAAGAGCCTGCTGCGCCCCAGTCAGGGGCTTGGCGTACCCACGCGGGGAGGCGTCGAAAAGCAAAAAGAAAATATCCCCGCCCATTTTTCAACGAGGAGACCCAATGTCATCGCTGGTGCCGGTAGACACAGATGCGCCCGAAGGCGGTGCTGCCAAGAACGCAGCCAAGCCAAACGGGGCCCGTCGCGTGCTCATGCCGTTGCTGATCATGCTGCTGGGGCTAGCTGTGTTGCTCTACCCGGTTGTTTCAACGCAATGGAACAACTGGCTGCAACAGCGATCCGTGAACGAATACAACAGTGAGCTTCTCTACACTGAGGAAACAGACCCGGCGGCGATGGAACGCGCACTGGAATCTGCCCGCGTGTACAACGAGGAGCACACGGATGGGCCAATCCTGGATCCATGGCTGGCTCGCATTTCCAAGGATAATACTGAGTACCAGGACTACCTGAAGGAACTCAGCGATTATCCGGCGATGTCCCAGGTGGCCATCCCGTCGATTAAGTCGAACATGCCCGTGTATCACGGCACGGATGAAGAAGTGCTGCAGCAGGGCATTGGGCACCTCTTCGGGTCGGCGCTGCCGATCGGTGGGGAGGGTAACCGCACTGTGTTGACGGGCCACACGGGTCTGACCAATGCGACGTTGTGGGACAACCTCATTGATGTCAAAGAGGGCGACGCGATCTACCTGAACACGTACGGGCACAAGATGAAGTACGAGGTTCACAAGATCGAAGTTGTTCTGCCGAATGAGACGGATTCGCTCAAGGCGCAGGCCGGTGAGGATCTGCTCACGCTGATCACGTGTACACCGTACGGCATTAACACGCACCGTCTGCTGGTTCATGCGCACCGTGTGCCCATGGATCAGGCCGAAGAAAGCGTGTTCAAACAGTCGAACAAGCTCATGCAGTGGTGGATGTGGCTAATCCTGGCCATCGCTGCGGTGGCAATTATTGGCATTATCTGGTGGCTGCGTAAGCAGCGTCAGCCTGGACAGGTCGAGGACTTGGAAACGGTTGATGGTGCTGCTGGGGAGCAGGTAGATGAATTTGAAACAGCAATCGATGCTGAAGGTGAAGGCGACAATGAAAACTAGGATGTTCGCGGCAAGCGCAGCCATGTCTGTCATGCTGTGCGCTGTGCCATGCGGAATCGCAGATGCGCAAACGCGTCCTGCGAACGGGAATGACCGCAACATCTCGATGAAGTCTGTGGACACGAGCCGTGGGTTGTCGCTCAAGGTGACCAAGGCGCGTGGCAATCCCTACAACGATCACCGGGAAGGCCAGTTGCCGGAGGGCCGTCTGGAGGGCGTGAAGTTCACGCTGTACATCGCCCCGGATTACCTGATCAGAAATGATGCGGACCGTGAGCGAGCTAACCGCGCGCGTACGCAGGAAGAGTGGAACCCCATCAAGCGCGAGCCGGTGGCCACTTTGACCACGGATGCGAAGGGTGAGGTCACCTTCACCAACCTCAAGCCCGCCTTGTACCTGCTTGAAGAGGTCGCCCCAGACACCGCGCATAACTATCACGTTTCTGCACCCCAGTGGGTTGTGCTCCCGCTTGCCGACGCGCACGGGAACCGCTTCGTCTACGAGAACGTCATGGTGGTGAAGCCGTCCCCGACGGTCACCACGACGCCGCCGACTACCACGACCCCGCCGACACCACCCCCGGGAACGCCGCCGGCCACTCCACCCGGAACACCGCCGGCGACAACAACCACTCCGCCGCCGGCTACCCCTCCGGCAACACCTCCCGGAACCCCACCGGAAACTCCTGGGAAACCAGGGTGGCTGCCGGAAACGGGTGCAAGTGTTTTGGGGATCGTTATTGCTGGTCTGATGCTTATTGGTCTTGGTGCCTTTATCTCTAGGAGGAACGCGAACTAATGCGTGCTCACAAGAACTTCCTGAAGAAGCGAGTCGCTGCGGCGCTCACCGCGGCAACGGTGCTGTTTGGTACGGTGCCGGCCGTCGCGCAACCCGTTGACACCACCGCTGACCCCACGTGGATGGTGACCGACGAGTCTGGCGCAACCTCTGAAGCGGCGCCAGCTGTTCCGGCCGCTGAGTTCCCGGACTTCCCTGAGGATCCGTCAGATGATGAGGCTGCTGACGCCAATGGTGAGCTGCCAGCAGTACCCACGCTCACGCAAGAGAAGAAGACGGTGACTGAGCCGGAACTGGCTGAGGAACCCACCTTCAAGCATGTGCGCACGCTTCCGGATGGCACCGAGGAATACAAGCTTGAAGCCAAGCTGAACCTCCCCGCATTTGAGGGCAGCGACCAGGCACTCCCGCTTGAGGAAATTTCCCTCATGAGCACCGAAGCTTCCCTCAACATCGAGTCCGTCGAGGACGCTGAGGTTGATGGAGCACAGCTTGATGAGGATTCTGTCGACGTTTTCAACTACCCCGAAAACCCCACCGAGGAAGAGGAAGAGCTCATCCCCGATGAGGTGACCGGTGACGTGATCACCCTGGACACCGCCGCAAAGGTTCTCGACGCTGAGACTGACCTCACCGCTACGATTTACACCACCCAAATTGCTCCCCGTAGTACCCAATGGGGGCTTTACCGTGGCGCGCGTCTCCAGCATGCGAACTATGGATCCAACCGCGGGCCTGTCCGTGCTGGCTACTCACGCCTTGTCGTGCAGGTGGGTGGGGACCAAGTTCTGCCTTCCGCAGGCAAGTACCCCCCTAACTCCACTCGTGTAAGCGGGCGCCTCAACAGTGTTGATCGTTTCACTGCTGGCGAGGGGGCAAAACTTCAGCTGTACTATCCGCTTTCCGGAAGCACATTCGGTAATGCGGAAGCACATCATCACATGACAGCCAACGCCCGCCCGGTGAAAGTCAACGAACCGTGGGCAACCTGTACTTCTGATGCGAATGGCGAGTGTGTATTCGATATTCCTCTTAGCCGTGGCTCTTCCTACTACTGGGTTGGTATGGCGGAGGCTTCACCAGGATTCAAGAACCAACCCTTCATCCGTATCGGCGGTTCTGGAAACTGGTACACCGACCCCGGAACGAAGAAGCGGTACGCTTATGCTACGCCTTACTTGGAAAGTGGACGAACCTATTTCTCCGGTGTGAACTACACACGAAATGGGTCCGCTTGGCAAGTCGATAATAAGTATGGCTCCGACTGGCAAGGTACCGGAAAGTCCGCCTCGTTCATGTACGAAGCTCGTGGTGGCCGTGCGAACGCTCGAAGCTCCCTTGGCGTGTTCCAGCAGGTACGTGACAATCCAGCCATGCCCTCTCGCTGTGGAATGAACGTCGCTATGATCGTTGACGTTTCCGGAAGTATGGGTGACAACGGTATTCGCACGATCAAAGGTGTGATTAACTCCGTCGCCGACGGTCTTCAGAATACTTCGACACATTTGGGCTTGTTCACTTTTGCATCAAACTCCCCCGCTGCGGGAAATCCCCGAAACTTCAGTGCGCCAGCAGATCTTAGCTCGCCGCAAGGCAGGGCCGCTATTGATAACTGGGTCAGGATTTTGAGTCGAGCTCCGCACGACTATGACGCAACAAACTGGCAGGAGGCGCTGTATGAGGTAGCTAAGTACAACGCTGCTAATCCGCACAACAAGTACGACGCCGTGTACATGGTCACGGATGGCAACCCGACGTACAGGATGCCGACGCCGGGCAACCCACGTTTCGATGAGTGGATGAGTGACGGAGCCTGGACTGAGTTCCGCGATGTTGAAGGAGCAATGGGCGCCGCTAACCTTGTTAAGTCGCAGGGATCCCGCATCATTGCTGTAGGAATCCCTTCCCACTGGAGTGGTGTGAGGACCAGCCGAGACCGCGAACTTGAAGTCTCTGAGGAGAACTTGCGTGCAATCTCTGGTGGTCGCGGTCACGATGGTGATGTCACGTCCCTCCGTGCAGCTGACTTCGCACACTTCGAAAACAGCGAGGTGCTGAAGCAGGCCATCATCAACTCCCTCAACACCTGTGCGGTCAGCGTTGAGCGTCGCTTCTACGAAGGTGATGATCCCAACTTCATCCCGTCGCCTGAGAACACTCGTCCGACGATCGAAGAATCCAAGAACTGGGCGTTTGACTTCACGGCTATGACCGAGGGTCGACCGGTTGTTGATAACAAGACGATCCTGCCAAAGGAAAAAGCCGGGCACGACAACCTTGTTGCGGAGTATCGCCTCAACGGAACTAGCGGTTATAGGGAAATCTCCATCGCTGGTGCGAGGCGCGACAAGGTACCGGATGGCTGGGTGCCTATCAAGGTAGCTAGCGGCAAAAATGCTGAAGGTCGATGCGGCACCGAGACGGATCTCAGGAGTCAGGACCACAACATTGAAGATATCCCTGTTCCCCCTGGTGAAGATGGCAGGCGTAATGCCTTCAGGGCAAAGAACATTCCACTCGAAGGTGGCTGTCACTACATCGTGTACTACATGAAGAAGCCAACGACCTTTAAGTTCAAGCTGAACAAGGTGGATGCTCAGGACAACAATATGGGCCTTGACGGCGCTGAGTTCAAGCTTGAAGGCCTGGATGCAGGCAACAAAGGTGAGCAGAAGCTAGCTGACGTCCAGAGCGCTGCGAAGGGTGAGTTCAACTGGGACAAGCTGAAACACGGACGCTACAAGCTGACGGAGACGAAGGCTGCGGACGGTGGCTACCTGCTGGTCAAACCGATCTACTTCCGTGTGGTGAAGGATGGAGATCAGACGAGGCTGTACATTCTTTCTGGCCCGCAGGATAAGACCGGTACGGAAGTAACGGCTGATAATGCTGGAGACATCTATGGCTTCCCTGTCGTTGGGTTTAGCCAGGAGTCAAAGGATGGCTCAGTCCAGGTGACCATGAAGCTGGCCAACACCAAGACCGGTGAGATGCCTAAGACCGGTGGGCACGGCGTGTTCATCCAGATCTTGCTTGGTGTGCTGTTGCTGCTGGCGGGTGCCTTTACGGCGCGACGTCGGATGGTGGCATAGCGCCGGGTGACGGAAGCTCCTCATCGGGGATCGAGAGATCGGTCCGGCTGATGAGGAGCTTTTGTTTGTCCGAAAGCGATTGAGGTGGCCGGTACCGCTACCCTTGAACACGATGAGTGAAAACAAGAAGCGTTGGCCTTGGGCGGTGGGTGCGGTGGCACTGGCGGTCGTGGCAGGTGTTGCCGGCACGGGTGTGTGGGTGCAGAACGAGGTGGGGGAGCTCACCCATGGCCCGGCGTACAGCATGGCGGAGCCGGGGGAGTTGCCGGTGGAGTCGGCGTCGGCGGAGCCGATCGATGAGGCGCGGCTGAAGGAAGCGTTGGCGGCGCAGGCAGCGAACCCGGAGCTGGGCACGTTGCATGTGCGTGTGAGCAACGGCACGACGGGGGCGACGATCTTTGAGCAGAAGGCAGGCGATCCACTGCAGCCAGCGAGTGCAACGAAGGTGCTCACCGCGGCGGCGGCGTTGTACACGCTTGAGCAGGATGCCACGATCACCACGCAGGTCGTGCGCCAAGGAGACGCGGTGACCATCAAGGCCGCAGGGGATGTGTGGTGGACTCCGGAGAGCATTGACAAGGTGGCACAACAGGTGGGTTCCGCCACCGCCGTGTATGTGGACACGTCGGTGTGGCCGGAAGAGGCATTCATGCCGGGGTGGGATCCGGAGGATGTTGATGGTGGCTACATCGCACCCATGGAACCGGTGATGATTCACGGCGGGCGCATCGGTGAGGCAACGGGGGATGTGCCACGCTCGCACACGCCGGCGTTGGATGTGGCACGGGCACTCGCCGACAAGGTGGGGGCGGAGACCGTTGGTTTTGGTCCGGCGCCGGCGGAGGGGGAAGTAATCGCCAGTGTGGAATCCCCGCCGCTGTCTGAGCGTCTGCGGGAGATGATGAAGGAATCCGACAACGTCATGGCGGAAGCGATTGGGCGTGAGGTGGCGCGGGCGAAGGGTGGGACGTCGCCGAGCGTGACGCTCGATATTCTGCGCGAACATGGCTTTGATGTCACGGGGGTGACGCTGGAAGATTCTTCCGGGCTGTCCCGCTTTGACCTCATCCCGCCGCGGTTGCTGGATGACATCATGCTGCGCGCCACGACGACGGATGAGCTGCGGGATTTGCTGCCCGCGCTCGCCATTGCCGGCGGCGACGGCACCCTCTACGACCGGTACGTGGACCTGCCGGGCAAAGGCTGGGTGCGTGCGAAGACGGGGACGTTGACGGGGACGTCCGCGCTGGTGGGCACGGTGACGTCGAAAGTTGGCAACGTGTACACATTCGCAATGATCAGCAACGACAGTGACATCCTGAAGGCGCGCGAGAAGCTGGATGAATTCGCGTCCACCCTCCGGGAGTTCTAGCCGTGGTGGCGGAACTTTTTTGGCCGCGGGTCTCGCCGCACTTTGTGGAATGCCGCCGGGCGGTACGGCCCTTTGATGAGCCAGCGCTGATCGGTTTGTCAGGCGGCCCTGACTCTTTGTCACTGGTGGCTGCAGCTGCTGCGGAGGGCAAGGATGTGCGGGCTGTTGTCGTCGACCACGGGCTGCAGGAGGGCTCCACGGAAGCCGGCCGTCGTGCGGTGGCAGCCGCACAGGGGCTGGGCGTGCCCGCAGAGGTGATCCCCGTCGAGGTCGGGGCCGCGCCGGGGGAGAGTGTGGAGGCGGTGGCGAGGGAGGCCCGTTACGCAGCCCTCGCGGCCGCAGCGAATCGCGATGGCCGGGAGATCTGGGTGGCCCACACCCGCGAGGACCAGGCCGAGACCTTGCTGTTGGGGGCGCTGCGGGGGAACCCAGCGGGGATGGCTGCTGTCACAGCACTTGATAGTGGTGTCCGCCTGGTTCGCCCTTTCCTCACCATTCGCCGCGCGGATACCGTCGGCGCGTGCCGTGAACTGAGTCTCGCCCCCTGGCACGACCCCATGAATGAGGAGCTTGCTTATCGACGAGTCTCCATCCGCCACTCCATCATCCCCGCCCTGACAGAACTCATTGGCGGTGATGCTGTCCCCGCTCTCGCGCGTGCTGCAGACCGTATCGCTGCTGACCAGGAACTCATCGCCTCCCTGGTCGACCTCAGTCCGACGAATGACTGCGCCGTCCTGGCCACTGAACCAGCGCCCGTGCGCCAACGCCGCATCATGGCGTGGCTGCGAGGGTACGGGGTGAGCGTTTCCGGCGGGCAACTCGCCGCGATTGAACGCTTGTGCACAGACTGGCGAGGACAAGGCCCCGCGGCCATTGGTGGTGGGCTGCAGGTGGAGCGGCGGGATGGGGAATTGAACGTCGATAAGCAAGCGTGAAACGCCACAACCTGTACCCACGAAAACATTAACTGGCTCAGCTGCATTGCCGAGCCGATCGGTTGGCTTCTGTTCGGTGTCGTTCTGGTGGCGCACGACAGGCAGAATCCCCCCCCAGCTGGGGCCGAGCGGACCCACCGTGGCAGCGCTCTAGCCCACTACTTTCTCGCCGAAATCTCCACCAACGCGAAAGGACCATGACTTGGTGACGAGAGGATCGCGGTTGATGCGATTTGACGCGCCAATTAACAGCTCTGCATTGCGGAATTCCAGCGTATAATTAATGCAGCCTTCGAGTGGGACGTCCTCGTATTCCTTGTACGTCTTGTTTTCAACCTGATAGTCGATGACGGTGGTCTCACCCGTTGGCTTGATTAGGGTCAGGCCAGGCTTAGGCACTGTGGTTTGACCCGGACTGAACGGCCCGGTGTTGAATGTGGCATGCACACACAGGTCGTGTCGTTGCTCGTCTGGCCGATAAAGGATCTGCACATCGTCGACGGTCAACGTTCCTTCGGACTCACTAGTAACAATCGTTTGCGTGGTGCCCAGCGGCGTCGTATACTCGATCATTTCCACATAGAGGCCGTATGCGATGTACGGTGGCTCTCGCGTGGCGTCCATATACGTGAGGTTGCTTTTCTCGCCTCGGTATTGCACCACGAGGTTATTCAGCTGCACAGCCATTGAATACAGTGTTTTGCACGGTGCCTTGGTTATGAGCTGAACATGAGCTAACTCTGGGGCGTCGCTCCGCATCACGCACACAGGTTTTTCCGGAGAGTAGTAAGCGGACTGTTCCCAGCCCGTGATGTCCTCCGTTGCGGGTTCCATGGGGGTGTCGCTGGTGTCCCTGCCGAACCTCAACATAGTCCAAATCTGGCCCTGCAGAGTGTCATAGTAGCCGGAGCAACCTAATTCGCCCTTATTCTCGACGTCCGTCCACCCCGTTGGGCCGAAGAACTCATCCCCCAAGTCGCAGCCGCTCAGCTTGCCCCCGGTGAAAGCTTGTTCGAGTTTCTTTGCGTCCGTTACTTTCCTGCTGGAGCTCTCGCTGAAGTAATTCCATCCCGCCGATACAACCCCGATCAGCACAAGGACTGCTAGTATCGCCCCGACGATGAGCCCAGCCGAGGTCTTCTTTGGGTGCTCGTGTGGTGGGCGGTATGGCTGTTGCGGGGGTTGCAGGGCGTAGGGGTTTGAGTTGTTCATGTTCATGCTCTTTCGCTTTTAAGAAAAACAAGTGGACGTGGGACCGGGTCTTCCAGCTCTAAAGGAGTAGATGGTTTTGCGCCTTGTCATGCAGATGAGTTAGCCGAGAAGGCCGAGCTGTCGCGCGATTCCCGCGATGATCCCCAGCACGCCCAAGACACCGAAGATGATGCCGAGGATCGGGCCCGCCCCACCGCTCGATTCACCTGCGCTGCTGGGGCCGTTGAGGTCACGCAGCGGGCCCGGTACTCCTTTTCTTAATCCCGTTGGTTTCTCACCGGGCGCTGCGGGGCGGTATAGCCACACGCGCTGTTCGCCCGTCGGCATTTTGGTGCCCTTGTGGGGCACTGTGTTTGCCTCCGCCACCGTGTATGTCCCATGCTTCGAACCCGGAATGCTCACTTGGGCGAAGCCGTAGTATCTGTACTGCGGGTTGAGCAACAAGTGAAGGTAGACACTCTCATATTTGCTATGGCCACCAACCTTATTGAGGCCGTCTAGCTGGCTGCGCCCCCAGCGGTTCAGAATGGAATCCCGCAGATTGCTACCAGCATCTAGGGCTTCCTCCACGGTTTGTGCCTCATCTTCAAAGGTGGGATTAACCATGGCTTTCCAGAAGTCCGTGCCATCTGGGCGTATGTGGTTGGCTTTGCGCGTCTGCGTGTAGTCCTTGCTGCCGGTCTCCTCCACAGCACGCTGAATGGCAATGCGGGTCAAGGTGTGATCAATGGAAAAGCCGTTGACGTACTCCTCCTTATTGTTCAGGCGGTACTCGGCTGCAATGTCTTGGAGGTGAGTTGGCTTGGAATTAAGGTGCAGGGTAAAGCGCGGGTTGAGGTCCCACATCTCGCCGCGCAGCTGACGTAATGCCTGAAGGCCGACGGTGTAGGCATCGTCAGGATTAAATTGCGCGTCAACGGCAACAGACTTATTCACGGGCCCGTTCAACCCCACGCCCGTCACCGGGGCGGGTGCGGCGTGGGCAACCACGGGGGACAACGACACTGCCACTGCTGTAGACACAGCGGCAACCGTGAGGCGAGGGCGCATAGTTCTTCAGTCTCCTTTAAGCAGATTCTTACATAGAGTAGCGCATGGAGCAGCCCTTGTTTCAACGTTTGTGAAGCTCAACTCGGCTACTACACGCCGGGTGAGGTTGAGGGGAGAGGGGGTGGGGGCCGCGCGCAAGCAATCTTCTGGCAAAATAGCCGTATGGCTGAAGGAACGAAGCTGCGCGATCACAAAGACTTCCAGGTCCCAGCACACCGCTACGGCGACGACGTTGAGGCGATACTGATCCCGGAAGACGAACTGCAAGACCGAATCCGCGAAATGGCGGACAAAGTCTCCGAACAGTACAAGGACGCCGAAGAAGACCTCATCTTGGTCTGTGTCCTCAAAGGTGCGGTGTACTTCCTTACTGACTTCGCCCGTGCACTGTCCATCCCCTCCCAGGTGGAATTCATGGCAGTGTCCTCCTATGGCAACTCCACCACCAGCTCCGGTGTCGTCCGCATTATGAAGGACCTGGACAAGGAAATCTCTGGCCGCGATGTCCTCGTCGTCGAAGACATCATCGATTCCGGCCTCACCCTGTCCTGGCTGCTCAAGAACCTCAAGGGCCGCCAGCCGAAGAGCCTGAACGTGATCACCCTGCTGCGTAAGCCCGAGGTGCAAAGTGCGCAGATCGAGCTTTTCGACGTCGGCTTTGACATCCCCAACGAATTCGTCATCGGCTACGGCCTCGACTACGCCGAGCGCTACCGTGACCTGCCCTACATTGGCACGCTGCACCCGCGCGTCTACTCCGGTGAAGAGCCGGTGCCGTCCCGCGAAGAAGGCCCGGACGCGGTAGAGATCTAGCCCCGCTGGGTTGTGGGCCGGCGGTTCGGGGTCTGTGCGCGGACCGGCTCTTTCATCCCGCCCAGTGGTACAAAAGTGGGAATGCTCCGGGTGATGGGTAGGCTGTAGGCGTTATTGACCCCTAATCCCTACGCTTGAGAACGCACGAAGGCTAGATGAAAAACAAGACCAACAAAAACGTTGTGCGCTACGGCATTTTTGCCGCCGTTGTCCTCATCCTGTTGTATGTGACCACGCTGATCGGGGACCCGTCGCGTAATTACACAGAGGTGGAAACGTCGGTCGCGATTGAGCAGCTGAACACGAAGAACGTGAAGGAAGCTCAGATCGACGACCGGGAGCAGCGCGTCCGCTTGACTCTGCGCGAGCCGATCACGGTGGAGGAGCGTGAGGGGATTGAGGAGATTCAGGCTCAGTACCCGGCACGCACCACGCCGGACATTTTCAACGCGGTGAAGGGCGCGGAGGCTGATAAGTACACCACGAATGTGACGCAGGAGTCGTTCCTGATGTCCATGCTCGGCTTTATGCTGCCGATGCTGTTGGTTTTCGGCCTTATCTTCTTCTTCATGTACCGCATGCAGGCTGGTGGCGGCATGTTCGGTATTGGTGGTTCGCGGGCGAAGCAGCTGACTAAGGACATGCCGACGAATACGTTCGCGGATGTCGCCGGCGCCGATGAAGCGGTGGATGAGCTGCAGGAGATTAAGGATTTCTTGCAGGATCCGGAGATCTACGAGAAGTTGGGTGCCAAGATCCCGCGTGGCGTGTTGCTCTACGGCCCGCCGGGAACCGGTAAAACGTTGCTGGCCCGCGCTGTTGCGGGCGAGGCGGGCGTGCCGTTCTATTCCATCTCGGGCTCGGACTTCGTGGAGATGTTCGTCGGTGTCGGCGCCTCCCGCGTCCGCGACCTGTTCAAACAGGCGCGCGAGAATAGCCCGTGCATCATCTTCGTGGATGAGATTGACGCGGTGGGCCGCCAGCGTGGCTCCGGCACTGGTGGCGGCCACGATGAGCGTGAGCAGACTTTGAACCAGCTGCTCGTGGAGATGGATGGCTTTGGCGACCGCGAAGGCGTCATCCTCATCGCCGCGACGAACCGTCCGGACATCCTCGATCCGGCGCTGCTCCGCCCGGGCCGCTTTGACCGTCAGATCCCGGTGACCAACCCGGACTTGGCCGGCCGCGAGAAGATCCTGACGGTCCACGCGAAGAACAAGCCATTGGGCCCAGACGTGGACTTGAAGTCCCTGGCCAAGCGTACGGCAGGCATGTCGGGTGCGGATCTGGCTAACGTGCTCAACGAGGCTGCGCTGCTTACCGCCCGCATCGGCGGCAACGTGATCACGGCGGACGCGCTCGAGGAGGCCACGGACCGTGTGATCGGTGGCCCGCGTCGCAGCTCCAAGGTCATCTCCGAGAAGGAGAAGAAGGTCACGGCCTACCACGAGGGCGGTCACACGCTCGCGGCGTGGGCGCTGAAGGATATTGAGCGCGTATATAAGGTCACCATCCTCGCCCGCGGTCGAACCGGCGGCCACGCGATGACAGCGCCTGAAGATGACAAGGGCATGTACAACCGCGACGAGCTCTTCGCCCGCCTCGTCTTCGCCATGGGCGGTCGCGCGGCGGAAGAGCTCGTGTTCGGCGAGCCCACCACCGGCGCGTCCGCGGACATCGAGCAGGCCACGAAGATTGCTCGCGCGATGGTGATGGAGTACGGCATGTCGTCCACGCTGGGCACGGTCAAGTACGGCGATGAAGCCGGCGACCCCTTCGCTCGCGCGATGGGTGGTGGTGTGCTGGAGTACTCGCCCGCAGTCGCCGAGACCATCGATCGCGAGGTGCATGAGCTTATCGACGTCGCCCACACCCGCGCCTACTCCATCCTCGAAGAACACCGCGACTACCTAGATGTTCTCGCCTCCAAGCTGTTGGAGAAGGAGACGCTGCGCCGCGGTGACCTGGAGGCCATCTTTGATGGCATTGAGCAGCAGGGCTCTGGTCTTCCGCCGGTGGATTCCCGCTTTGGCCGTCAGATTGGCCGCGAACCGGTGAAAACTCCGGTTGAACTCGCCGAGGAACGAGGCGAGGAACCGCCGAAGAAGTTCTCGCTGTTGGAGGCATCGCAGCAAGCTCGCGCTCGCCGTCAAGCTGAGCGTGAGGCGCAGGCCGGGCCGTACGCTGCGCCACCGAGTGGTCCGCAAGGTGGTCCGCAGAACGGCCCCATGAACCCCGGCCCGCGTGGTCCGCAACCGCGCTATGGCGGCCCCCAGCCTCCCGCCGATTGGTCCTTCCCTGGCGACAAACGCCCACCGCAGCAGCACCCGGGTAACCGTGCATACCCGGTTGGGCCTTCTGGCCCAACCGGGCCACAAGGCCCAGCACGACCGCATGACCCCGTCGCTCCTGCTGGACCGACAGGTCCAGCTGGCAACGCTGACACCGAAGTGATCGGTTTCCGCCTGCCGGAGAATGAACAGCCGGACCACGTCTGGGACGACAGTGACCAGGCGACTAGTGCTCAGCAGGACACTGAAAGCATTGAGCGTGAATCTGCTCCCCGCCACTTCAAGCCGGAGGACACTAATGATGACTGATCCTTTGAACGCGGCAATTGCCCGTGCGGTGAACCCGAATGCGGGAGCCCCGGCAGAGACGAAGAAGGCCACGCCACAGCAATCCGAGGAGCGCCCCTCCTTCGACCGGGCGCGCGCAGAGACAGCGGTGCGTGAACTGCTGCTTGCGGTGGGCGAGAACCCGGACCGTGAGGGACTCTTGGAAACGCCAGCGCGGGTGGCGCGGGCCTATGAAGAGGTCTTTGCGGGCTTGCACACGGATCCGACGACGGTGTTGGAAAAGACCTTCGCGGAAAACCATGAAGAGCTGGTGTTGGTGCGGGATGTGCCGATCTACTCCACGTGCGAGCACCACTTGGTGCCGTTCTACGGTGTCGCGCACATCGGGTACATCCCCGGCGAGGACGGGCACGTGACTGGCCTGTCCAAGTTGGCGCGCCTGGCGGATATGTATGCGAAGCGGCCGCAGGTGCAGGAGAGGTTGACTAGTCAGATTGCGGATGCGCTCGTCGATAAGCTGAATGCGCAATCCGTGATCGTGGTGATCGAATGTGAGCACTTGTGTATGGCCATGCGTGGTATTCGGAAGCCGGGGGCGACGACCACGACGTCGGCTGTGCGCGGCGGTTTCAAACGCAATGCGGCCTCGCGCGCTGAAGTGTTGAGCTTGATCAGGGGGTAAAGATGGTTACTGTTGCAGACCTGACCACACCCGGCCGCACGATGGTCATGGGCATTGTGAATGTCACGGAGGATAGCTTTTCTGACGGCGGGAAGTGGCTCGACCGCGACCGTGCGATCGCGCACGCGAAGGAGCTGGTGGCGCAGGGTGCGGACATGATTGATGTCGGCGCAGAATCCACCCGCCCAGGCGCGACCCGCGTGCCGGCGGAGGTGGAAGCGGAGCGCGCTAAAGCGGTGATTGCGGCGTTGCACGCGGAAGGAATCCGCACATCCGTGGACACAATGCGCGCGTCAACGGCGCTTGCCGCGGCGGAGGCCGGCGTGGACATGATCAACGACGTCTCTGGTGGCCTAGCTGATCCAGACATGTATCGCGTCATGGCGGAAACCGCGCTGCCGGTGTGCCTCATGCACTGGCGCACGGTGGATAATGCGGACTTTGTCAACGCATCGGGCAGCGCTGACCACGGCGGGGACGTGGTGGCGGACGTGCACGAGACGCTGAAACGACTCACGGACAACGCCATCGCGGCCGGCGTGGAGCACTCCCAGATTGTGCTTGATCCGGGCCTGGGCTTTGCCAAGACGGCTGCCGATAACTGGGCGCTGCTCCACGCACTGCCGGAGTTCATTGCCGGTGACCTGCCGGTCCTCGTGGGGGCGTCGCGCAAACGCTTCCTTACGGAGATTCGCGCGAACCGTGGGCTGGAGGCAAACCCGTCGCTGGCTGACCCGGCAACCGCCGCTGTTACCGCGATCAGCGCGCACCTCGGTGCGTGGGGCGTGCGTGTGCACGAGGTGGACGTGTCGCGCGATGCGGTGGATGTCGCTGCCGCATGGCAAGGAGGAGCTCGTGGCTGATCGCATCCAACTCACCGGCATCAAGGTCTTCGCCGGGCACGGTGTTCTGCCACACGAGGCGGAGTTTGGCCAGCCATTCTTGCTGGACATCACGTGTTGGCTCGACTTCGCCGACGCCGCGCACACGGATGACCTGACTAAAACCATCAACTACGCTGAGCTCGCCGCCGGCGCGGTCCGGATCGCGGAGGGCACGCGCCGCGAACTCATCGAGACGGTGGCCACGGAGATCGCCGACGATGCGCTTGCGCGCTACGAGCAGCTCCACGCCGTCGAGGTCACCGTACACAAGCCGCACGCGCCGGTGGGCTTGCTTATCGACGACATCGCCGTCACCGCCCGCCGCTCCCGCAAAACCCGAACCCTGCCCGGCCGGGAGGCGTAAACGTGATGCGTGCTGTGCTGTCCACCGGTTCCAACATGGAGGATTCCCGCGCCCACCTGGCCAGCGTGGTGCGCTCGTTCGCAGATGAGCTCGTCGCAGCGTCGCAGGTGTACCGCACCGCGCCGTGGGGTGGGGTGGCACAAGATGACTTCCTCAACCAGACGCTCATCGTGGACGTCGATTGCACGCCACATGAACTGTTGGCGCGCTGCCAAGCCGCGGAGAATAACGCGCGCCGCGTGCGGGATGTGCGGTGGGGGCCGCGCACGCTCGACGTGGACATCGTTGCGCTTTTTAGCGCAGCGGGGCAGGAAATCCTCGTCGACACCCCCGACCTCACCGTCCCGCACCCGCGCGCGAGTGAGCGAGCCTTCGTGTTGGTTCCCTGGTTGGAGCTCGACGAGCAGGCCACAATGGGTGGTCAGCGCGTGGACGAGCTTCTGCGCGCGCTTCCAGATACCCCCGAGAACCAGGTGAGCCCCGCATGACCCGCACGAACACGGCTGAACTCGTTGCCGTTGCCGGCTTCTTCGCCGCGGCGGCGCTCATCCTCGTGCGCCGATTCTACGGGGCGTGGCAAACCATTTCTCCGGTGTGGTCCCTGCCGTTGTGGATTATTGCTGTGCTGTGCGTTTTCCTCACTGTGATGGTGCGCCGCCGGCGTGAGGAAGGACGCGTGGGGTTGGATCGCTCGCAGATGAATCCGATGATGGTGGCTAACTTTATGGTCGTCGGTAAGGCTAGTGCTTGGGCGGGCGCTGTTGCTGGTGGCTGGTTCCTCGGTTTGGCGGTGTGGGTCGTGCCACGCGTGAACGTGTTGGCGGCTGCGGAGGCGGACCTACCTGGGGTGTTGGCGGGCACTCTTGGGGGTGTGGCGTTGGCTGTAGCTGGGCTGATTCTGGAGAGGTCCTGTGAGGTGTCGCCACCTGCTGAGGGTGAGTCGGCAGGATAAGGTAAGCACCATGACTGGTGAGGACCGATCCCGCGACAGCGGCAATTTCTGGATGATTGTTCTGATCGTGCTCGCGCTTGTTGCGACCGTGATCATGCTTTTCAGCGACTCTTCCGCATGGCTGCAGATTGCCCTCCTCGCCTCCCTGTGGGCCGCGATCATCGGCTTCCTGTTGGTTACCCGCGCACGTAAGGACCGTGAACAGGCCGAAGCCCTCCTCGCCGCCCGCGAACGCGAACACGATGCTGAGATGGAAGCTCTCCGTGCCCGCAACGAAGCCGCCCGCGCTGCCGACGGCCAGCCACCAGCCGCTGACACTGATGTCCTGCGCGAAATCCGCGCGGAACTCGCTGCGCTTCGCGCCCAGCTTGAGGATCTCTCCGGCCGCGAATTCGGTTATGAGCCCGCTGCCCTCCAGGCCGAAGCCCGTCGCATCCGCGAGATCGAAGCGCGTACGCAGCAGGCACAGCCTGCAGGGCCGTCGCAGCCAGCACAGCCTGCCCCGCAGATGTCCAACTCCACCGAGGACACCGCCCGCATTACCCCTGTGCGCGACCGGGATGAGAAAGAGGCGATCAATGCTCTGTCCCGCCCGACGCAGCCTGCGACTTCGCACATCAGTGGCGCGCCGTCGTCGGATGCTGTTGCTGGACGCGTGGGCTCCCAGCCGATACCGGAGGGCCGTAACCCGTTGACGGACCTGATCCGCGAACGCCAGGAAGAGCGCGAACGTGCAGAGCAGGAAGCAGCTCGTCAGCGTGCGGAGCAGGAAGCCCGCGAGCGTGCCGAACGCGAAGCGCGAGAACGCGCGGAACGTGAAGCGCGCGAGCGTGCAGAGCGTGAGGCTCGGGAGCGCGCAGAGCGCGAGGCCCGCGAACGTGCAGAGCGAGAAGCCCAAGAGCGCGCAGAGCGCGAGGCCCGTGAACGCGCGGAGCAGGAGGCCCGTGAACGCGCCGAGCGCAAGCAAGCCGCGCAGGCTGTCCAGGCTGAGCCGGCTGAGCAGGAGGCGCCGGAGGAGACGCACCGTGGGCGTCGTCGTGCAGATGAGCACCGCGAGGGTGCGCTGACGGTGGCGGAGATTCTGGCGCGCAGCAAGAAGAACAAGTAGGTCAATCACGATGACGCAACCGCGCCTGACTGTTGGGGTGCTCGGGGACCAGGAAACCGTCGAGCTGTTTGAGCTCGCTGGGCATACCGCGCGCCAGATTAACGGCGATGGGGACCACCTGGACGTGGACATGATTGTCTTGGACGTGCCGGGAGTGCCGCTTGAGGTGATGGTGGACCGGTGGCTCAGCGAGGTCCGTCGCGGGCAGCTGGTCATGCACACGTCGTTGGAGTACGGCGTGCAGGTGTTGGACCCGCTGGAGGTGCAGGGCGCGATCGTGATGGCGGCGCACCGGGTGTGGAAGGACTTTTGGGTCGCATCCGCCGCTGATGAGGTGGGGGAGTCGGTGCTGAGCCTGCTCATCCCGGAGATGGGTGGGAACCTCACCATGATTGAGGATGCGCAGCGCCCCGTGATCATGGCAGGCAAAAGGATGCTTGATCTCGTGGATGAGGCGCGTCTGGATGCTTTTGAGCTGCTCACCCAGGCAGTGCCGGCGATCGGGCTGGAGCTCGATGAGTACTGGACGCTGCCCGGGGAAGGCCCGAACTTGCAGGTGGACGTTCCACATCTGGAGCAGATGTACCACACCATCGAGGACCCGAGTATTGGGAGATTGTTTGTGGAATTGGAACGTAGGCAAGCAGCGCGCAGGGGGTCGTCGTCAGTTGAACTGTGGGCGATGGGGAAGAATTCGCTGTAGGGCCGTACCCTTGCGGGTATGACGTTTACACCGGGGAATGCGGTGGTCGTGACGGACCCCGCGCAGTTTGCTACGTACGGCCGGGCGTTCCGCAAGACCGGCAAGAGGGTTGTGCTGGTGCCGCTCGGCACTGGGATTCACGCTGGTCACATCGCGTTGATCCGCGCGGCGAAGTCGCTGCTGGGCAGCATTGTCATGGTCACTTTTTCCGGTGAGGAGGTTCCGGAGGACTTCGCGCGTGAGGGCGTGGACGTGGTCTTCCATGGCAGCTTCACCCCGCCGGTGCGCATTCGTCCGCAGCTGGATCACCTGGAGGATCCGGAGGAGATCAGTGCGAATATCACGCGCACTATCGCCGCGATCAACGCCGCGCACGCCTCGGACGTCGTCGTGGGGGAGAAGGATTTTGAGGAACTCGTCGCGCTGCAGCAGGCAGTCAGTGCGCTCAATATGGAGGTTCAGCTTCATAGCTTGCCGACGATCCGCGCAACCGGCGGCGTCGCCATGTCCTTGCGCAATGACCGCGTCCCCGATGACATGCAAGATGCAGCCTTGGCGCTCTCGGCAGCACTGACCGCTGGGGCGCACGTGGCGGAGCGTGGTGTGGACGTGATCTTGGAGACCGTGCGCGGTGTCTTAGAGGCTGGCGGTGTCACCCCCGATTATGTCGAGGTGCGCGACTTGAGCTTCGGTCCGGCACCGGAGACGGGCGACGCGCGTCTGCTCGCCGCCGCGACCTTCGGTCCCGTGCGCCTCATTGACAACGTGGGCGTGCCCGTCGGTGTCGGCTTTAAAAACATGGGTGAGGGGCCGGGGGTTTAAGCCTCCTCGTTCTCGCCGCCGTCCTTGACCACCCAGGTGGCGTACTCGTCGTCAGAAGAACTACCAACGAAGACAACAAATTCCTTGCTGATCACTTCTGGTGTGTAAGAGGAGCAGAAACGCAGGCCACCCTTGGTCTCACCCTCCTGCATGCGTACTGGGTAGTCCTCCGCGTTCAGCTGTAAGCGCTGGCCATTCGGGAACAACGCCACGTAGGTGTCTGGCAGGTTGAACCGGTAGGCACCCTCATTGGTGTTCCTGCCCAGCGTCACTTCGCCCTCGGCGCACACGCGTGGTGAACTGCCACTGCTGATGTTGCCGTCGGTGATGGTGAAGGTCGTGCCCTCATAATCCGGGTCTTTGATTTCTAGCGTGTCACCAAAGCCGCGGGCCTCATCCTTGGCTTGCTTGAATACAGGCACCACCAGGGACTGTGGCTCCGCCTTCACTTCAAGGAATTCTGGCGATCCGAAGTCGAACATGCCGTGAGAGGTGCGCTCCCAGTCATACTGCGTCTGCAGGTTGTTCAGCTGGCGTGCCACCGGGTACAGCGCCTCGCACGGGCCATTGGTGCTCAGCTCTACTTTCTGCAGCATGGGCTTCGAGCTAGACATGGTGCATTGCTGGCCTCGGCCGTAGCTGTCATTAGCCAGGTCCTTGACCTCATCCGGAACGGAGGACGAGTCAGTGGATTCCTTCCAGCCGGTCAGCTCCGCATCCTTGGGGGCTTTGCCGTTGCCACTCGGGGAAGCAGACGCGTCGAGAGTGACGGTGAATTCCGCACCGTCGGAGCTCGTCGCGGTGCCGATGCACTCCTCGTAATCCTTCTCCACGTCCTTGATGCCCACGGAATCATAGAAGTCAGTGCCCAGCTCACATTCCGTGAGCTTGCCTGCCTCCAACTTGGAGGACAACGTGGTTTCATCCCAACCCAGTGGGCCTGTCGGAGAGGGACGCAGCTTCTGGAAGATCCACAGTCCAGCAAACGCCAAGGCCAGCACGGCCAGGAGGGTGAGGAGGACCTTGAGAGTCGTCGGTAAGCCTCGCTTAGCTGATTGCGTGTTGAGTGGCTGCTGTGGCGGCATAGGCTGAGGTGGTCCTGCGCCATACGCCGGGGTGGGGACTCCCCAGTTGTAGGAACCTGGGTTCTGCTGCGTCATGGATGTGCTCCTTCATGGTGCGAAATCTGCCCAACAGTGCGGGTTTCACACTAGTTACCGTAGTGGTTTGTCCAGGTTTCATGTGTCCAGACTGAAAATACTTCGCTATCATTCAGCCCTAGACAGCGGAAGCCCGACGGCCTGCGCCGGGATGTGAGAAAGGACTTAGTTCAGAACATGGCACACTACGACCTCTACAACTCGCTCGGCCTCGACCGTTCAGCAGACCCCGCGACGCTGGCACAGGAGCTGGATAACCGCATCAACTCCGGCATTGCCACCAACCCGGGTGGCATTGAGGAGCTGCGCATCGCCCGCGATATTCTCGGTGATCCGCAGCGTCGCAGCCTCTACGATCAGAAGCTTAACGACGTCAACGCGCCCGACATCAACATCGCCGCCCTCCGCGACCTGGCCCAGGCCAACTTTGGGGGTGCCCCGGCAGGTGCTGCTGGTGCTGCCGGTGCGCAGGGCTTCGCGCCGGGTCAGCCGCAGAGTGAGCAGGGCCCGAGTACTTTTGACAAGGGTCGCGAGACCTTCACCGAGTACTCCAAGATGGCGCAGGACCGCCTGAACCCGGCGATGGAGAAGACCAAGTCAGAGATTGCCCGTTCCTCCAAGGGCGTCATCCTTGGTACCGCAGTGGCCACTGCGCTGGTCATGCTGCTCATCTGGGGTCTGGTCGCCGGTATCGGTGGTGGGGACCGTAATGCCTCGAAGGCACAGAAGCTGACCAATCAGTTCCTTGAACTGCGCACGAACGAGGAGACTGAGCGTTGGCTCATTGACAACTCGTTGAGTGAATCGCGCAGCGACATTCTTGATGAGCTTGAAGTGAACGACGGCTTCTCGGGCGTGGACAACTACTTCAAGGCTTCTGACCCGAAGGCTGGCGAGGTTTTGGATGCGAGGGACTTCCTCTACATCTTTACAAAGACCGATGATGAGGCCTACGAGCGTGCATTGAAGGATGAGTTGGGTGCTGATGCGGCGTACTTCGTGGAGGTTCGCAACAAGAACGGTTCTTCGTCCGGCGGTGCTGTTTTTGTGGTGATCCAGGACGGCAAGGCACGCCTTGCTGATTTCCAGTTCGCGAACCGGGACGCTAGCGATTTCTTCTCCGATTACAAGTAGCAGTACACATCCCAGTTCTCATCGGTTCACATCGAAAGCTTCACCATGGTTGATTCACAGCTTGCTCAGCTCCTGCACGAAAAGTATGCGTTGACGGAATTAAAGGAAAAAGCGGCGACAGCGGATTCCACCGTCTACTTTGCTACGAACACGTGGGGTAACAGCACCGCTGAGGTGGAGCTGTTCAACGAGGTCGTCGAAGGCGACCGGGTTACCGCCATCACTCAGCTCGCTTCCGGCCTGCGCTGGTTGGATGAGCCAGCAGTGGTGTCGTTGCGTGACTGCGGTGTCACCGAGGACGGCAAGCTCTACGTGGTGCGCGATGAGGCGAAGGGTAATACGCTGCGCTCCATCATTGAGGGGCGTGTGAAGTGGGGCACCCCGTTCTCCAACTCCGAGGCGCACAGTCTGCTCGCGCCGGTGGCCAGCGCTATTGACCACTACAACAATGCTGATCACGCTGATCTTTTGGCGCGGTCCCTGAACGTGGACAACCTTCTGGTGCAGCAGGGCAACCTGTCTGCGCCGGTGATGCTGGCAATGGTCGGCCCCACACCGGATGCCACGAGCACTGCAGCTGAGAACCGCCGTACCTTCGCGGAGATTATCTCCCAGTTGACCACCAAACCGGTGGATGAGGAGCTGCTGGAATCTACTGTATCCGCCAGCGACTACCTGGAGAAATTGGCTTTCCCCCACAAGGCTCAGCCCGAAGCAGAGGCCGACGACGCGACAGTGCAGTGGGGCCTGCCCGCCCAGCCGGTAGAAGAGCAGCCGGAGCGCCCGAAGCAGCACTTCCCAGACACCAACCCGGGTTTCCCGCCCGTGCAACCGCAATACCAGCAGCCTTACGGCTACCCGGCAGGCTACGGCCAGCCGGCGGCTTTTGAGCCACAACCGAAGAAGAAGTCCAAGGGTCTGACCTGGCTGCTCGTGTTCGTGATCTTGTTGCTGCTTGGCGGAATCGGCGCTGGTGGCTGGTGGCTCTGGAACAACCAGGGCGAGGACTGGAATGCGCAAGAGCAGAAGATGGCGGACACGTTCCCGCGGATCATTTCGGAGAAATCCGGTCAGCGTGGCTGGCTGAACATGAAGTGCCAGTCCCAGTCCCCGGAGGATGGGCAGAAGGCCCGCATCCGCTGCTCTGACCAGGACCTCGGCGTGAGCATCATTGATTACGGCGATGAGCAGACCCGCGACAGCCAGCTACCGGACGGAGACGCGGAAGTCATTGGTAATGAGAAGTGCTCTGCACGCTCCTACAAGATGGAAGACGTGACCCCACCGGCCTACCGCATCGTCCCAGAAGGCGAGGACGCACAGTACTTGTTCGTGGTCAACGGTGGTGAAGCCGAAAGCAAGCGCATGTACCTCAACCTGTGCGAAAAGTCGCGTGGTTAACCGTCCTCGCCGTGCACAGTTCGCTGTCGCCCCGCAAGGCAGACGCGATTTATGCGGGCAAAGACGGCACGATCCACCCGGGTGGTCAACTGGATGACCCGCCGGTGTGGACCCTGCCCGAGTATTGGTGAGCCAAACCGACTACGGTAGATAGCCGTGACTACCCAGGACCTTTCAGAACAGCAACAGATCCGCCGTGCGAAGCGCGAAAAGCTTCTTAGCGAGGGGCATGAGCCATACCCCGTCGTCGTGGACCGCACCACGTCGCTGAAGGATCTGCGCAACAAGTACCACGTTGTGACAGAAGAGTCGCCCAAGCTTATCGACGGCACCGTGGCCCTCCACCCCGGCGAAGAAACCTCCGACGAGGTGGCCGTCGCCGGACGCATCATGTTCCAGCGCAACACCGGCAAGCTGTGCTTTGCCACCCTCCAGGAGGGTGATGGCACGCAGCTGCAGGTCATGCTTTCTCTGGCTGAGGTCGGCGAAGAGGCGCTGGCCGCGTGGAAGTCGGACACGGACTTGGGTGACATTGTGTCGGTGAGGGGGCGCGTGATTGCGTCGAAACGCGGGGAGCTCTCTGTCATGGCGCAGTCTTGGCGCATGACGTCGAAGGCGCTGCGCCCGCTGCCCGTTGCCTTCGCGGATATGAACGAAGAGCAGCGTGTGCGCCACCGCTACACCGACCTGATCATGCGCGAAGACGCCCGCAAGAATGCCATGACCCGCATCAAGGTCATCGCGGCTGTGCGTAAGTTCCTCACGGGCCATGACTTCGTCGAGGTGGAAACCCCGATGTTGCAGACCCTGCACGGCGGTGCCGCGGCGCGCCCATTCATTACTCGCTCTAACGCGCTGGACATGGACCTCTACCTGCGCATTGCGCCGGAGCTGTACCTCAAGCGCTGCGTCGTCGGCGGCATTGAGCGCGTCTTCGAGCTCAACCGCAACTTCCGCAACGAAGGCATTGACTCCTCACACTCGCCGGAGTTCACCATGCTGGAGACCTACCAGGCATGGGGCACCTACAAGGACGGCGCGCAGACCATGAAGGAACTCGTGCAGTTCTGCGCGCAGGAAGTCTTCGGCTCCACCACCGTCACGCTTGCCGACGGCACCTCCTACGACCTCGGCGGCGACTGGAAGGTCATGGAGATGTACCCGTCTTTGAACGAGGCTTTGGCTCGCAAGTTCCCCGGCCAGCCGGAGGTCACCGTGGATTCCTCCGTGGAGGAACTCAAGGGCATTGCGGACGTCATCGGCCTGAAGGTGCCCAAGGACGAAGGCTGGCTCCAGGGCAAACTCGTTGAGGAAATCTGGGAGCACCTGTGTGCTGACCAGCTCTACGAACCGACCTTTGTGATCAACTTCCCGGTGGAGACCTCCCCTTTGACCCGCGACCACCGCGAACAGCGTGGCGTGACCGAGAAGTTCGACCTCTACGTCCGCGGTTTCGAGTTGGCCACCGGCTACTCCGAGCTCGTTGACCCGGTGATCCAGCGCGAACGCTTCGAAGACCAAGCCCGCCTCGCCGCCCACGGCGATGACGAAGCCATGGTTCTCGACGAGGACTTCCTCGCCGCCATGGAACAAGGCATGCCCCCCACTGCCGGCTGCGGCATGGGCGTGGACCGCCTGCTCATGGCCCTGACCGGCCTGGGTATCCGCGAGACCGTCCTCTTCCCGCTGGTGCGCCCCGAGGCCTAAACCTTATGCGTCTGACTCGCTGGACCGGTGGCTTTACCATGCTCGCACTGGCCGCGGGTGTGACCGCCTGCTCCAGTGAGGGGCTGGAGGAAGTAGAGATGACGCTGGTGCCGACGACGTCGACGACCACGACGGCGTCGTCGATAAGCAAGAGTGATGACTTTATTGCGGCGGTTACCCGTGATGGGGCCTCGAAAGAAGCCTCATTTCCGGCATGCGACGGGCGCAACATCCTGATTCTCATGTCTGTCATCGACGAACACGGCGCTGAAGAGACCTACAACCACCTTGCCGAAGCCGTGCTCACCGGCAGCCCCGCCGATAAAGAGTTCACCGTCCCGGGGCAGTGTTCCTCCCTGCGTAAAAGCGTCGATGGGAATCTGATCTATCCCGTCTACCTTGATTTTGGTTCCGATGAAGCGGGGATGTGCGCGGCGAAAGCCCGCTATGGTGGCAACGGCCGAACTTTGAACAACTCTGGCGATTTCCACGATCCCTGCTAGGGGGCCGGGAAAGGAACACGCATGGCTGATAGGCATGTCCTTCACGGCGTTGGTGTGGCTGGTGCTTCTGTAGTTGGCCCCGCCGTGGTCGTCGCTCCCGCCGCGGGGGTTGACCCGCACGAACCAGCTTGCACCGACGCGGAAGCCGATGGTCAGCGGGTGCGCGCGGCCCTCGCTGCTGTCGCTGCCGGCATGCTCGCGCGCGCGGAGCACGCCCCGGAGGCTGCTCCGATCCTTGAGGCAACCGCAGCATTGGCGCAGGACCGCGCGCTGATCAAAGGTGTCGATGTGGAGCTCGCCGCCGGTGCCGGCATCACCGCTGCCGTGCATGCCGCGGTGGAGGTCTACGCACAGAAGCTCCGCAGCCTCGGCGGCCGCATGGTTGAGCGCGTGACAGACCTCTACGACATCCGTGACCGCGCCATCGCCCACCTGCGCGACCTGCCGGAGCCGGGAATTCCGGCATTCGGCCGCCCATCCATCCTCGTCGCACGGGACCTCGCGCCCGCCGACATCGTGACGCTCGACCCAACGATGGTCCTCGGCCTGGTCACCGAAGCTGGCGGCACCACGTCGCACACGGCGATTCTCGCAGCTCAGCTCGGCATTCCTATGATCGTCCAAGTTGCTGGCATAAATGGTTTGCTTGACCGTGGCACTCCCATCGCCCTCGACCCCACCACCGGCACCGTCATCCTCGCGCCGACCCTTCATGACATCGCTGAGCTGCGTGACCGGTCTGCGCGCCACGCGACTGCACTGGCTGGTTCGGCCGGACCAGGAGCCACGAAAGATGGGCATCCGGTGAAGCTCATGGCCAACATTGGCACCCCGGCCGATGTTGCATCGGTAGCTGACACGGATGTTGAAGGCGTGGGTCTGTTCCGCACCGAATTCCTTTTCCTTGACCGGGCAGAAGCCCCCAGCGTTGCCGAACAAACGGAGGCCTACACCGAGGTCCTGCGCGCGTTTGGTGCGCGCACGGTGGTGGTGCGCACCCTCGACGCGGGTGCGGACAAGCCCTTGGCCTTCGTTGACTCTGGCTCTGAGGAGAACCCAGCGCTCGGTCGTCGCGGTATCCGCTTGACCCGTGTGCAGGAAGGCCTCATGGACGACCAACTCGCGGCTCTTGCCGCCGCGCACGCAGCGGTGCCGGAGGCGGACCTGTGGGTGATGGCGCCGATGGTGGGGGAGGTGGGGGAGGTTGAGTGGTTCGTCGATAAGGCGAAAAAGGCCGGGCTCCCGCGGGCCGGAATCATGGTGGAGACCCCTGCCGCGGCGATCTGTGCGGGGGAGTTGTTGGGGGTGGCGGAGTTTGCGTCGATAGGCACGAACGATTTGGCGCAGTTCACCATGGCGGCGGACCGATTGGCTGGGCCGTCGCTGCTGTCCCCGTGGCAACCAGCGGTGCTGGCGCTCATGCATGCGACGTGTCGTGGTGCGAACGGTGTTCCCGTCGGCGTGTGCGGCGCGGCTGGCGGTGATCCGCTCTTCGCGCTCGTGCTCGTGGGGCTTGGCGTGACGTCCTTGTCCATGGTGTCGGCGAACATTCCCGCTGTGCGCGCGGCGCTGCTTTTGCACGACCTGAACACCTGCCAGCAGATGGCCGAACATGCTCTTGCCGCGCGGACTGCGGACGACGCGCGCGCCGCTGCCCTCGCCCTGGCTGATCCGGGGCTGCACGCCCTGCTGTAAAACCGCACCAAAAAGGGTGTTCGCTACTGGCGAACATGCCCTTTAGCTGGGATTATGGCTTTTCCGTGCAGAAGCGTGGGAAGTGTTCCGACGACCCCGCGTTATGGTGGGTGGAACGATTTCATTTAGCCAATAAAGGGGTAGCCACATGTTCGAGCGGTTTACTGACCGTGCACGGCGCGTCATCGTGCTGGCCCAGCAAGAAGCGCGCGACCTGAACCACAATTACATCGGCACTGAGCACATCCTGCTCGGGCTGATCCAGGAGGGGGAAGGCGTTGCCGCCAAGGCCCTCGAATCCATGGGGATTAACCTTGACGACGTCCGCCGGGAAGTCGAAGAGATCATCGGCCGCGGCACCCAGCCGCACACCGGTCACGTGCCGTTTACCCCGCGCGCGAAGAAGGTCCTGGAGCTTTCCCTGCGAGAAGGTCTGCAGATGGGCCACAAGTACATTGGCACCGAATTCCTGCTGCTTGGCCTTATCCGCGAAGGTGAAGGCGTGGCTGCGCAGGTGCTGACCAAGCTGGGCGCTGACCTCCCACGCGTGCGCCAGCAGGTCATCCAGCTGCTGTCTGGTTACGAGGGTGGCGAAGGCCAGAACCCCGAAAGCCCCGAAGGCCCGCAGGCTTCTGGCATGACCGGCGCTGGTGCAGGCCCGAGCATCGGCGGCATGGGGGGCCCGCGCGGTGGCGGCGAGCGTTCCAACTCGCTCGTGCTTGACCAGTTCGGACGCAACCTCACCGCTGCTGCCAAGGAAGGCAAGCTCGACCCGGTCGTCGGCCGCGACAAGGAAATCGAGCGCATCATGCAGGTTCTCTCCCGCCGCACCAAGAACAACCCGGTGCTCATCGGTGAACCCGGCGTGGGTAAGACCGCGGTGGTGGAAGGCCTGGCACTGGACATCGCTAACGGCAACGTGCCGGAGACCCTCAAGGACAAGCAGGTTTACTCGCTGGACCTCGGCTCCCTCGTCGCGGGTTCGCGTTACCGCGGTGACTTCGAAGAACGCCTGAAGAAGGTGCTCAAGGAGATCAACCAGCGCGGCGATATCATCTTGTTCATCGACGAGATCCACACCCTCGTCGGTGCCGGCGCTGCGGAGGGAGCTATCGACGCTGCCTCCTTGCTCAAGCCCAAGCTGGCCCGCGGTGAGCTGCAGACCATCGGTGCCACCACCCTGGATGAGTACCGCAAGCACATTGAGAAGGACGCCGCCCTCGAGCGCCGCTTCCAGCCGGTGCAGGTGGATGAGCCGAGTGTGGAAGACACCATCCAGATCCTCAAGGGCCTGCGCGACCGCTACGAGGCGCACCACCGCGTCTCCTACACTGATGACGCCTTGGCAGCTGCCGCGAACTTGTCGGACCGCTACATCAACGACCGCTTCCTGCCGGACAAGGCCGTCGATCTTCTCGACGAAGCTGGCGCCCGCATGCGCATCAAGCGCATGACCCAGCCGGAAGGCCTGCGCGAAGTCGATGACCGCATCCAAGAGGTGCGCCGCGAAAAGGAAGCCGCGATCGATGCCCAGGACTTCGAGAAGGCTGCTGGCCTGCGCGACACCGAACGCAAGCTCGGCGAAGAGCGGGCGGAAAAGGAAAAGAAGTGGCGCACCGGCGAGCTGGAGGACATCGCTGAGGTCGGCGAGGAGCAAATCGCAGACGTGCTGGCCAACTGGACCGGCATCCCAGTGTTCAAGCTCACCGAGTCCGAGTCCTCCCGCCTCCTGCACATGGAGGACGAGCTGCACAAGCGCATCATCGGCCAAGACGAAGCAGTCCGCGCCGTCTCCCGCGCCATCCGCCGCACCCGCGCGGGGCTGAAGGACCCGAAGCGCCCGTCCGGTTCCTTCATCTTCGCCGGCCCGTCCGGTGTGGGTAAGACGGAGCTGTCCAAGGCGCTCGCCGAGTTCCTCTTCGGCGACGAGGACTCCCTGATCCAGGTGGACATGGGCGAATTCCACGACCGCTTCACCGCCTCCCGCCTCTTCGGCGCCCCTCCGGGATACGTCGGCTACGAGGAGGGCGGCCAGCTCACCGAAAAGGTTCGCCGGAAGCCATTCTCCGTCGTGCTTTTCGACGAAATCGAGAAAGCCCACAAAGAGATCTACAACACCCTCCTCCAGGTACTCGAAGAAGGCCATGTCACCGACGGACAGGGCCGCATGGTGGACTTCAAGAACACGGTGCTCATCTTCACCTCGAACCTGGGTACCTCTGACATCTCCAAGGCTGTCGGCCTGGGCTTCAGTGGCTCCAACGCCACCGACTCCGATGCGCAGTATGAGCGCATGAAGCAGAAGGTGCACGACGAGCTGAAGAAGCACTTCCGCCCCGAGTTCCTCAACCGTATCGACGAGATCGTGGTCTTCCACCAGCTCACCCAAGAGCAGATCGTTCAGATGGTCGAGCTGCTCGCAGGTCGCCTGGAGAAGAACCTCGCCGCACAAGACATGGGCATTGAGCTTTCTAGCGACGCCAAGAACCTCCTTGCCACCCGTGGCTTCGACCCTGTCCTTGGTGCCCGCCCGCTGCGCCGCACCATCCAGCGCGAGATCGAAGACGTGCTGTCGGAGAAGATCCTCTTCGGCGAGATCGGTGCCGGCGAGATCATCGAGGTCGGTGTGAAGAACTGGGACGGCAAGACCGACAACCCACGCGACTACGAAAACGCCGAGTTCACCTTCACCCCGAAGCCGAAGCCACTCCCGGCCGACACCTTCGGTGACCTGGACGAGGAAGAGGTCCGCGACATCGCCTCTGTCCGCGACACCACTCCGCCAGCTAATAGCGACGAAGACGGTGATGCTGACGGCGGCCCAGATGGCGGCCCGAGCACTGGCCCAGACTCAGACCCAGAGATCGAACCGGAAGCTGGCCCGGAGACTGATGGCGCGCCGGGCACCGCGGTGCTGGACCGCCCGGACCACTCGGACTCGGAGCAGCGCTAACTGCTAATAGACCCCGCCACCTTCCTCAACGAACTGCTGAGGGAAGCCGGCGGGGTTTATCTCTGCGCCAAAAATGACGTGAAGAACTGTTTATGGCGGCGCGCGCTGTTCCTCCAGTTAGAAGTTTCCCTGGCTAGAAGCTGCCGCAGTTAGACGCGTTGGGCACCCCATTGAAGCGGTCTACCAGCCACATCAGGGACGGGGCAGAGTGGGCGAACACGCCGATGGCGTGGTTGAGGCCGATTTTGTGGGGAGGGGTGAGGGCGGGGACGGCGTCGTCAAGCAAAGTGACGTTGGCTCCCGCAGTGCAGTAGTCGCGTGCAAGCTGGATGACCTGCGACGTGGGCACGAGCTGGTCACCGCCAAGCGTGGACACCATCACCGGGGCTTGCGGGGCGCGCTGACCAAGCTTCTGCTCATCGAGCTTGCGGCGGATCGCTGGGTCGCGGGTGAGCACATCCACCATCGGCTCACCCGACGCGGTAAACGTCCGCGAGTCCTGGAAACCCCACCGGACCGCACTATCCGCCATGCACGCATCACGCGTGGAGTTGAGGAACTCGCGGCCGCGTGGACTTAAATTCGCGTCCAACGCCGGCTGGAACTCCGGGTAGCGCTCCGTCCAGCCGTTGAGGGCGAAGCCAACCACGGCGAGGATAGAGGATTGGTCCACCCCGCGCATCGTCTCCACTAGGTCCGCAGGTGGCGCGCCGGAGAAAGCGCCCTTGACGTTGAGGTCCGGCGCGTAGCTGGGGGCGAGTTCCGCTGCAGCAGCCGAGGCACCTCCGCCTTGCGAGTAGCCCCAGAAACCGACGGGGTGGTGGGGTTGGGTGGTGGCACGGGCGGCGTCGATAAGCGCGTGGCCTTCTTCGGTGTGTAGCACGTATGTATGCGCGCCGGGTGTGCCCAAGCCGATGAGGTCAGAGACAACAACCCGCATGCCCATCAGCGCGGCGGCCTGGTGATGCAGGTTCTCGTAGTTCGTGCCCACGGCGGGCTGTGCTGGGTCGATCTGCCCCATCATCCATGGGCCGCGCGAAGGGGCGCACCCGTCACCCGCGCCGCGCGTACCGGGGCCGAACACCACGGTCGGGGTGGGTCCGGCGCCTTGCCACGGATTTGCGGGCTCAATCATGTAGCCCGACACCGGCACGATGCGCCCATCCACCGTGGTGGAGGTATACAAAATCCGTTGCGCATATCCGGGGAAGTTTGGACCGAGCAAGTTCAGCAGGTGCGGCGCCGGCTGGGTGCGCAGGAGCTTTCCGGGGCGATCGAGCTGCTCTGCCGGAACCGGGTCGTCATAGAACGGGTCATACTGCTTGAGCAGGGGCTTATCAGGGGGGTTCGCGGCATGAGCCAAGACACCTTGCAGCTTATCGACGCTTAACTGCGCACCAGCAGGCTGCCCACTGGCCACAAAGACCATGACGGCTGCTACCGCCCAACAGGAGAAACGAGACACGGGGTTACGCATGAGTGAATCCTAAAGTAGCCCCCGCTTTTTCGTGGCCGTTCGAGCCGAGCATCTTTTTCGCGGCGGGTGATCTAAGATTTTGAAGTTATGGGTTTGATGTACCGCGATAAGAAGAAACTGGGCAAGAACTCGTGGATCAACATCTCCGGTTCCGGGGCGTCCGTGTCCACAAAGGTGGGGCCGGTGACCTTTAACTCCCGTGGCGGAGTGTGGGTGAACTTGCCTGGTGGGATGACGTACCGGGGGCGCTGGAAGTAGCTACGGCAGGTGGAAGTGCCCGTCAGCGTTCTGGACGGCGAGGCCGTCTTTGAGCAATGAATAGAGCGCCCGCGAACGTTGCGGGGCGTCGGGCCACACCACGTCGATGGCTTCTTGCGGCACTGGCTCGGGTGCCTCGCGCAGCACTTTCATGATTTTGCCGCGCACTTGCCGGTCGGTGCCCTCGAACTTTTGCACCTTCTTGCCGGCTAGCTCTTCCGCGGTCGGTGGTGGGGAACCGGCGGCGAGCCACGCGCACGAGTCCGCGAGCGGACACGACCCACATGCCGGCTGCGTCGCAGTGCACACCAGCGCGCCCAGCTCCATGAGCCCGGCCGAGAACACGTGCGCATCCTCCTCCGGCAGCAACGCGGCGATCCATTCCAACTCTGCCTTCTGCGGCTTCGCCAGTGGCCGCCCGAGCACGGCCCGCGCATACACCCGCCGCACGTTCGTATCCACCACCGGCACTGCCTGCGCAAACGCGAACGCCGCCACCGCGCGCGCCGTGTAATCCCCAATCCCCGGCAGCTCCAAAAGCTCACTCACCTCACATGGCACTGTCCCGCCATGCTTCTCCGCGATCTCCGCAGCGCACTCCTTCAGCCTCAACGCGCGGCGCGGATACCCCAAGCTGCCCCACGCTCGCAGCACCTCCGCTGTTGGCGCCGCCGCTAGATCCGCAGGGGTTGGCCAGCGCCTCATCCACTCTTCCCACTGCGGGGCAACGCGAGCGACCGGGGTTTGCTGGCTCATTACCTCGCTGACCAGCACACCCCACGGGCTCGTTCCCGGCTTACGCCACGGCAGATCACGGGCGTTCGCAACAAACCAAGCAGAGACAATAGAAGGATCAATCACAGTACATGCAACAATAGTGGCCATGGCGTTTAGGACTATTCCGCGGGACGCGTGGACCCACCTGCTTGAGGGCAACCAGCGTTTCGCCACCGACACATCCGTCCATCCGCATTCCGGGGCGTCGCGCCGGGAGGAACTTCGCTCGGGCCAGGCGCCATTCGCGGCGGTGCTGGCGTGTTCAGATTCAAGGGTGCCCGTCGAGATGCTTTTCGACGCCGGCCTGGGCGACCTCTTCGTCGTCCGCACCGCCGGCGGCTGCGTCGACGCCGCTGTGACCGGCTCGTTGGAGTTCGCGGTGACTACGTTGGGTGTATCCCTCATCGTCGTGCTGAGCCACGAAGAGTGTGGGGCCATTGGTGCAGCAGTGTCCTCCTTCGAGGAGGGGGATTTGCCGTCCGATCTGACGCGAGTGTTCGTGGAAAAGATTGCCCCCAGCGTCATCCGCGCGAAGCACGACGGGCATGATGAACGCTCCGCCATCGAAGAAATCCATGCTGCAGAGACCGCTGAACACCTCGTTCACCGCATCCCGCCGGTGCAGGCGAGGATCGCCGACGGCTCCCTGGGGGTCGTTGCCGCAAGATATAGGCTTGAAGATGGCCGCGTCACAAGCGTCGAGGAGCATTTTGCGGGTTAGGATCGCGGTGTGACCTACCAGCCGCGAACCCCACGAACATCACGTACCCCGCGAGATTCCTACGGAGATTCCTTCGAGGAGCGCGGGGCGGAACGCTCGGCCCGTCTGCCCGAGCAGATTTACATGCGTCGCCGTGTTGCCGCGCTGGTGATCGTCTTGGCGGTGGTGGCCTTGCTGGTGTGGGCGCTCACGTCCTTCGCGCGCTCAGGTTCGAGCGAGAATGAGCCGAGCACCACAGCGCTGCCCACTACGTTGGTAACCACCCCGACCGAACCAGACCCTGGTGCCGTCGAGGAGACCACTGAGGCAACGGCCACCGAAACGGAGAAGAAGGACGAGGACTTCGATCCCACCGCCACCCGCGAACACCCCGACGATGAAGAACTCGCCGCGAAAAAGACCTGCGAGCTCAGCGACCTTCAACTGACCATCCAGGCCAACAAAACCAGCTTTGACATCAACGACCCGAAGGATCAGCCTGAGTTGAACGTGCAGGTGAAGAACCCGACGGGCGCTGACTGCGTCATTGATGCCAACGATGACAAGCTGCGCTTTGAGGTCTACTCCATCGCCCGCGAAGGCTTCCAGCCAGTGTGGGGCGACACGGACTGTTACGACCCGGTGATCAACGGTGAGCAGACCTTCGCTGCCGGAGAGTCCCGTAACTTCCGCGCCACCTGGTCCCGCTTGGCCTCCGCGCCGGGGCAGTGCTCGAACCGTCAGGCCGTGCCGGAAGGTGCTTACGTGGTCACCGCGACCCTTGGCGATAACCACGCGGAGGGTGTGACCTTCAACATCCGCTAGGCGGCAGCGCTAATCCGCAGCGCTAGGCGTTGCGCCGCAGCCCCTCCACGATGTGGCGCGCCCACAAGGGCGATACATTCTTCGCTTCCGCGAGCCGTTCTGCATCGGCAGCGCGGATGGCGTTGAGATCGCCAAATTCGGCCACGAGGTAGTCGATGAGGGATTTCTGCACCCGCGGAATACGCGACAGAGCCCGGTAGCCGCGCGGCGTCACCGATTCCATGAGGTTTTCTTCCGTCGCCGGCAGCCCCAAGACCTGCGCGAGGGTGGCCGTGTTCAGCAGTTCGCGGTCGGGGAGGTGGTCGAGGGTGTCGATGGTGGCGTCGATAAGCTCATTGCTCGGCGCACCCTCCGCGACGAGGTAGTCGCACACGAGCATGGCAATGTCGTGGTAGATCGTGCCGCGCAACTCGGTGAGCTGGAGGCGCAGCTGGCGCGCGTCGGTGCCGAGCTCCACGATCTGGTCGTCCATATCGCGCGCGGCGCGTTGCAGCAGAAGCTGACGTTGCAGCAGGTGCAAGACATCCTCGACGGCGGCATAGCGGTTCATCTCCGCCACGAAGAGGCGCTGGTTCGCCTTGTCCACGCGGATGCGGTACTGCTCCACGGTGGCGATCGCCTGGCGGGCCCGCGTGAGCAGCACCGCCGGCTCCTCGATGATGTGGCGCTTCCCGTCGGCGTACACCGTGACAATGTTCATCGAACCGGACACCGACACGACCGGCACACCCGTGTGCAGCGCCGTACGTTCCGCCGCGCGGTGGCGCGTACCGGTCTCCGACGTATGGAACGTCGGCGACGGCACTAGCTGCACATTCGCACGCGTGATGCGCGTCCCGTCCTCCGACAGCACGACGGCGCCGTCCATCTTGGATAGCTCGCGCAGCAGCGTCGGCGTGAAGGGGACGTCGAATTCAATGCCGCCGTCGCACACAGCGGCCACCTCGGGCCCGTCGCCCAGCACAATCAGCGCGCCGGTGCGCCCACGCTTGATGCGTTCGAGCCCGTCGCGCAGTTCCGTTCCAGGGGCGAGCCGCAGCAAAACATCGCGCATGGTCATAGCTTTCAGATCTTACGCATTTTGCCTATCGACGGCCCCAATCGCCTCCCTCACCGTCCCCACCTGCGTTACCCGCATCCCTGGGATCTTCTTGGTGAGTCCCGTGGGCACGATCGCATTCTCATATCCCAGGCGGGCTGCTTCGGTGAGCCTGCGCTCCAGGTTGGGTACGCGGCGCACTTCGCCGGCGAGGCCGACTTCCCCGATGACCACTGTTTTTGGGGGCAGGGGAGTGGTGTGCAGGCTTGACCACGTGGCTAGTGCCACGGCGAGATCCGTGCCTGTTTCCGTGATACGGACGCCACCGACAGTGGCCACGTATGCGTCCTGGTCGTTGGTGCGCTCCCCGCAGCGGGCTTGGAGGACGGCGAGCACCATGGGGACGCGGTTGTAATCCAGGCCCGTGACCACGCGGCGGGGCGACTTGTTCACCGGATCCACCGTCAAGGCTTGGACCTCGGCGAGGATCGGGCGCACACCGTCCATAGCCACGGTCACCGCCGAACCGTCCGGCGTCTGCCCACGGTGGGAGAGGAACAACCCCGACGGGTCCGGCACCTCGCGGATGCCGTCGGCGGTCTGCTCAAAACAGCCGACCTCATCTGTAGCGCCGAAGCGGTTCTTCATGCCGCGCAGCATGCGCAGGCTGGTCTGCCGGTCACCTTCGAAGGCGAGGACGACGTCCACCAGATGCTCCAGCACCCGGGGGCCAGCGACGTTGCCGTCCTTGGTCACGTGGCCGACGAGCAAGATCGGCAAGTTAGTCGTCTTTGCCAGGGTGGTCAGCGCCGCCGTCACTGCCCGTGATTGCGCAACACCGCCGGCTACGCCTTCGACGCCGGCGGCCTGCATCGTCTGAACCGAGTCGACGATAAGCAGGCTGGGTTTCACCTGGTCTACGTGGCCGAACACCACATCCAGGTTGGACTCGGAGGCCAGGTACAAGTTCTCGTTCAGGCCACCCGTGCGCTCCGCGCGGCCTCGGACTTGGGCTGCGGATTCCTCCGCGGTCACGTACAAAGCGGTGCGATCCCCCGTCGCCGCCCAGCGGCTAGCCACTTCCAGCAGCAGTGTTGATTTGCCCACTCCGGGTTCACCCGACAGCAGCACCACAGAGCCCGGCACAACACCGCCGCCGAGCACGCGGTCAAGTTCAGAAATCCCCGATGTCACACGCCCAGCAGCACTGGCGTTGATCTTCGTGATGGGCTGCGCCGGTGACGCTGGCGCTAACCCCTTCGGCGCACTCGCGCCTATGCCGGGGCGCGCCTTTTTACCCCCAGCGGCGCTCGTTGCAGCAGCCGCCGATTCCTCGAGCGTGCCCCACGAACCACACTCGGGGCAGCGCCCCAACCACTTCGGCGACGAATACCCACACTCAGTGCAGGTGTGGACGGTGCGCTGCTTCACCACAGCTTCAGTGGCTTAGTGCTTCGTCTCCGGCTGGCGGTCCGTCTCACCGGACTTCACGGTCGGCGCAGCAACGGTAGCCATAGCCTCAACCGTGCCGGAATCAAACGTGAAGGTGACTGGGACGTTGCCGCCGTAAGCGAAGTTGTCATTCGCCACCGAGGTCCTCACGTACTCGATGCAAGCGTCCTCCGCCTGCGGCATGTTCTGCAGACCAGCAGCGGAATCACCCACGATGGAGCAGTTGTAGGCCATCGGATCCGGGGTGGACATGCTGACCGGCTTGCCGTTCACGGTGACGGACTTCAGCTCGTGCTCATGGCGGTCATAGTCCTGGTTGGAAGCGGTGAACTTCACAGCCGCGTCACCGTTTTCTTCCAAGACAATGGTGATGTCGTGGACGGTGACAGATCCATCCTCAGTCTGAACACTTGCGCCGTTCACGGCAGCGACCTGGGATGAGGTCTGAGTAATCTGGCCTGCAGAGCATGCGGTGAGCAGCACAGCAGAAGCAGCTGCGATAGAGACGGCACCTGCGCGGCGGATAACCGGCTTCAGGGAGTTCACGTCGATGTCCTCCTGGTAGGAATTTTTAGGCGTATCAACGTATCAGCCTAGTCTTTTCTCCCCGACTATTCACAGTTTCCGGTCAGCGTGTGGGTGCAACCGGGGGTATCCATAATGGGGCCCGGTGCTTGTTTGGGGCCGGTGGTAGAATCGGGACGTTATTCGTGTGGCGGTAGTCGTCGATAAGCATGCGCGAAGGAGAGCGAATGGATTTCAAGGTCGGAGAGGTAGTTGTCTACCCGCACCACGGTGCGGCGCGAATTGCGGACATTGAGCAGCGAGAGATGGGCGGGGAGACGCTGGACTTCCTCGTGCTCAACATTCTTCAGTCTGACCTGTCGGTGCGCGTGCCTATTAAGAACGCGGAGCTCGTTGGCGTGCGCGATGTTGTCGGCGAGGAGGGCCTACGCAAGGTCTTCTCTGTGCTGCGTGAGACCGATGTGGAGGAGGCTGGCAACTGGTCCCGCCGCTACAAGGCCAACCAGGAGCGTCTCGCGTCCGGCGATATTAATAAGGTCGCGGAAGTTGTGCGTGACCTGTGGCGCCGTGACCAGGGCCGTGGCCTGTCCGCGGGTGAGAAGCGCATGCTGGGCAAAGCTCGCCAGGTGCTCGTGGGTGAGCTTGCGCTCGCCGAACCTGTCGACGAAGCCAAGGCCACCGGCATGGAAGAAGAAATCCAGGCCATCATCGCCCGCCACGTGGAGCAGGGCCTCGTGGCTAAACCGGAGGGCGATTTCGACGCGGAAGATGACGTCGACCTCGACGATCTGAGCTTCGACGACGAGGACTAGACCATCAGTGTGAACCGGCGCGTCGTCGCGCTTGTTGCGGCGGCGGGGCGCGGAACCCGGCTTGGCGCGGAGATACCGAAGGCCTACGTGTCGCTGCGTGGCCGCACGTTGTTGGAACGTTCCGTGACGGCGATGGAAACGTCGGCTGTCGTGGACCACGTCGGTGTGCTAGTCAGCCCCGACATGGAGCCACTCGCGCGTGAGTTACTGCGCGACCATGACGTCCAGTTCATCCACGGCGCAGGCGAACGCGCCGATTCCGTGTGGGCGGGCCTGCAGGCCTTGCCTTTCGGCGATGCCGTGGTCCTCGTTCACGACGCCGCCCGCGCTCTGACACCACCGGGCATGATCGCGCGCGTTGCACGCCGAGTACTCGGTGGCGCCCCAGCCGTCGTTCCGGTCCTGCCCGTTGCCGACACCATCAAGCTTGTCGACGCCTCCGGGGCCGTCCTCTCCACCCCCGACCGCTCCCACTTGCGCGCTGTCCAAACCCCGCAAGGCTTTGACCTGGCTACCTTGCGGAAGGCGAATGAGGCCTACTTCGCTGCTGTTGCTTCGAGTGATGGCGCGAACTTTGTGCCCACCGATGATGCGAGCCTCATGGAATGGTTCGGCGTCCCTGTGTCCACGGTGCAGGGCGACCCGATGGCCTTTAAAATCACCACTCCCATCGACCTTGTGCTGGCGCAACGCATCACGGACGAGGCAGAACCCACTGTTTTTGACGTGCCCGGCAACCCCGGAAAGTGAAAAACCCCATCTTACTTAGACTGCTTTAGACCCCTGTTTGGTTCCATGAAATGTGAAAATGTGGGAAATCTCAAAAACCCTTGTTAAGCAGCACTTTTGGGTAATACCTTTGGGGGCATGAACTTTAATACTGTGATCGCGGCCTTATCGGGGGGCGCAATAGAAATGTTGGAGGGGTTTGATCGCGAAGCCGCGCTGGACGCCGGGATGTCGCAGACAACTGCGAATAACTGGAAGCTCGTGCACGACGCGTATTACGGTCCGACCACGTCGCCGTCGAAGCAACGGCAGGCGCGGGAGAAAGCACGTGCGCAGGGGGTGAGCCTCGACAAACTCGTGCACATTGAGAAGAAGCTCAAGCCGATCAAGAACAACCGGACGCGCAACAAGCTTCGACTCACTTTGCTCGCGGTGCGTGGCAATTACAAGGCGCTGCTCGCCTTAGCTAGGAAACTTCTACCGGGTGCGGATACGCCGCCGGAGAAGAAGATGACTATCTCACCGTCGCGTCACGGCCGGCGTCGCGTGGTGTTCTGGGCGGATGAGCGTGATGTCGCTGACCTGGAATACGCGTTGCTGGAGGGGGTGGATCCGGACATGCCTTTAGCGCCACAGCTCCTTGAGCATTTCCTGGCGCTCATCCGGGATGGCGGGGGCGTGCCATACGCCGTCCCGCGGCCGCAGTTGCTCATCCCGTTGCCAGAGTGGGTGCGCATCATCCGCGGCGAAGGCGATGATGTTGTGCTCGGGCTTACCGACGGCACCACCACCACCGGCGCCGATTTCCTCACCACCCACACCGCCAACCCGGACAACGAATTGGAAGCAATCGTCTTCCACCCCACGGAAGGCGCAGTGAACCAGTACCGCCTGGAGCGCTTCGCCAACGCGAAGCAGCGCGACATGGCGCGTGCAACGCAGCCGATCTGCACCAGCCCTGACTGTCGCCGGGGCGCGGACCAGTGCGAAATCCACCACATCAAGGCGTGGAAGAACGGCGGGGAGACCAACGTTAACAACCTTGCGCCACTGTGCCGGTACCACAACCGCGTCAACGACGATGACGCACACCTGGCTCGCCGGGGTCACGCGGAGATGCGTGGTGGTGCGCCGGTGTGGGTCTCCCCACGCGGATTCGCCAGGACGAACAAGCTGCACCCCTTCGGCGGGATGCGGTCCCTGTTCAACCACGACCCGTCGAAGGTGCCAGCCCCTGCAAGTTAGGGCCAACTAGGATCGGGGCGCATGAAGAACTCTCAGAGCCCTCATCCGCTGTCCACTTTGCGCGTTGGTACTGCTTTCGACGCCCACCGCATCGACCCCGGCAAACCCTGCTGGATCGCCGGCCTCCTCTTCGAAGGCGTAGACGGATGCGAAGGCCACTCCGACGGTGACGTGGTCAGCCACGCCATCGTCGACGCAGTTTTGTCTGCGACCGGGCTGGGGGATCTGGGGAGCTTCGTTGGCGTCGACCGCCCAGAATACGAAGGGGTCACCGGCGTACAGCTGCTCACGGAGTTGCGCGAGCTTGTCACTGCCAACGGATATACGGTGCTCAACGCCTCAGCCCAACTCATCGGCCAAACACCCAAGATGGGCCCGGTGCGCGAAGAAGCGGAGCGCGTCCTGTCCGAAGCTCTCGGCGCACCCGTCTCCGTGAGCGCCACGACGACCGACGGGATGGGTTTCACGGGATCGGGGGAGGGGAGAGCGGCGGTGGCGACGGCGCTCGTCGATAAGCGATAGTTAAACTGGGGCGCGTGACTCAACGCATTTTTGACACCGCGACCCGCACTCTCCGCGAATTTGAACCTCTCCGTGAGGGGCACGTCTCGATGTATGTGTGCGGTGCGACGCCGCAGTCCTCGCCGCACATCGGGCATTTGCGTTCCGGCGTGGCCTTCGACATCGTGCGCCGCTGGTTCCTCGCCACCGGTTACGATGTCGCTTTTGTGCGCAACGTGACCGACATCGACGACAAAATCCTCACAAAAGCCGCCGAAAACGGTCGCCCCTGGTGGGAATGGGTGTCCACCCACGAGCGCGAATTTACACGCGCCTACAGCACGCTGGGCGTTCTGCCACCGAGCGTGGAGCCGCGCGCGACTGGGTTCGTGACTCAGATGGTCGACTACATGTCTCGGCTTATCGACGCTGGGTTTGCCTACGCCGCCGACGGCTCCGTCTACTTCGACGTTGCTGCCTGGGTGGCGGCGGAAGGCTCTGACTACGGGTCTTTGTCCGGCAACCGCGTCGAGGAGATGGAACAAGGCGAAACCGACGTGGCCGGCAAGCGCGGCGCCCATGACTTCGCACTGTGGAAGGCTGCGAAACCCGGTGAGCCAAGCTGGCCCACCCCCTGGGGCGATGGCCGCCCCGGCTGGCACCTGGAATGCTCCGCGATGTCCACGTGGTACTTGGGTGCTGAGTTTGACATCCACGGTGGCGGGCTTGACCTGCAGTTCCCGCACCACGAGAACGAACAAGCGCAATCCCACGCTGCCGGCGATGGATTTGCCCAGTACTGGATGCACAACCACTGGGTGACCATGGCGGGGGAGAAGATGTCGAAGTCGTTGGGCAACGTGCTCTCGATCGACAACATGCTGGAGACCGTGCGCCCAGTGGAGCTGCGCTACTACCTGGGGTCCGCGCACTACCGCAGCGTGCTGGAGTATTCGCCGGCTGCGCTGCAAGAGGCAGCGGCGGGTTACCGGCGTATTGAGGATTTCGTGGCACGCGCTGCTACTGGTGGCGCTTCGGTGGCTCGTGGCTCGTGGACTCCCGCCTTCGCCGACGCCATGAACGAGGACTTCAGCGTGCCCAAGGCACTCGCAGAGATCCACAACACCGTCCGTGCAGGCAACAAGGCGCTCGCGGAAGGCGACGCAGCGTTGGCGCGCACGCTTGCTGGCTCCGTGCGCGCCATGACCGCTGTGCTGGGCATCGACCCCGGCGAATGGGCGTCTTCGGGCGCTTCCGGTGCTTCTGGTGCGGCAGAGACGGCGCTGGACGTCCTCGTCCAGGCTGAACTGGAACGCCGCGCTCAGGCCCGCGCAGACAAGGACTGGGCCACCGCCGACGAGGTCCGCGACCGCCTCGCCTCCGCCGGCATTGAGGTCACCGACACCGCAGATGGTGCCACGTGGGAGCTGAAGGGATAAAGAAAAATGGCTAAACCGTACGAGCGCCCCGACAAGCAGAAGAAGAACAAGAAAGGCGCCACCAAAGGCTCCGGCGGCAAGCGTCGACGTGGCCTGGCGGGCAAGGGGCCGACACCGAAGGCCGAGGACCGCGTCTACCACTCCGCCCACAAGCGGAAGCTGGAACGCCAGCGCCGCGACCAGGGCCGTCACGAGCGGGAGCAAGCGGACCTCGTGGTGGGCCGCAACCCGGTCATCGAGTGCCTGCACGCGAAGGTGCCCGCCGAGGCTCTCATCATCGCGCATGGCACGGGCCACGACGACCGCCTGAGCGAGGCGGTCCTCATTGCCAACACCCGCCAAATCCCGGTGCACGAGGTGCCGCGCCGGGACCTGGACAACATGACCGGCAACACGCTCCACCAGGGCATCGGCCTGAAGATCCAGCCGTACAAGTACGCGGATGTCTTCGACCTCATCGCTGGCGTGAATGATCGCGGTGAGAACGGCATGTTCGTTGTGCTGGACAACATCACGGACCCGCGCAACTTAGGTGCGGTGATCCGTTCGACGGCGGCGTTCGGTGGGCACGGCGTGATCATCCCGGAGCGTCGTTCGGTGCAGGTCACGGGTGTTGCGTGGCGGACGTCTGCCGGCACGGCTGCCCGTCTGCCGGTTGCGCGTGCGACGAATCTCACGCGCACGATCAAGGAGTTCAAAAACAACGGCTACATGGTCGTGGGCCTTGACGCGGGTGGGGAGCACACCCTGGACACGTTCAACGGTGCGACGGACCCGGTGGTCATCGTCGTCGGTTCCGAGGGCAAGGGCATTTCCCGCCTGGTGCGTGAGAACTGCGACGTCATCATGTCTATCCCCACTGCGGACTGGGTGGAGTCCCTCAACGCCTCCGTCGCCGCGGGTGTTGTGCTCAGCGAGTTCGCCCGCCAGCGCCGCACGAACTAGAGCTGCCGCGTTGTGGTGGCGGGCTGTATCGTCTGCCGTGCGCAGAGGGGGTGCGGTCAGGGACGGGCGCGGCCCTGGATCCAGAAAGGACTCCAGAAGATGTTCTTCGGGGCAAGTCCCAGTTCTTCTTTGGCAAACCGGCGCGCTTGTTTCGCTAACGCGGATTCGCAGCAGGCGTAGACGTAGCGGATGCCGTCAAACTTGCGTTCAACACGGAGTTTGCAGGTCAGGCACTGCAGTAGAGCATCGACGTGCTCGGAGTAGCCGGAATACACGATGTCCATGCTGGCCACGCGCGGCCGCCAATCGAGGAACTCCGGCGAATGGTCGGCGGACGATTCGGACACGAGAACAACGTGTGTTTGAGCCAGCTCGGCAGGGTGGAATTCGTCGAGGAACTCGAGAATGCCCAGGATTGACGGGGCGGAGGTTGCGTCACCGACGAGCAGCTGCGGCTCCGCACGATTGAACGGGGCGTACGACGGCCGGTGCCACAGCCCGTTTGCCGCCACAATGCCCACCTTGTCGCCGGGAGTGGCGGAGAGTACCCATCGTAGGCCGGGGCCTTTCGCATCGGCGACGTTGTCTACTCCGTGAGTGACGATCTGTGTGGATAGAGTGTTGTCACGCCAGTTCAAGTGGCGGATTGTGTACCAGCGAAGATCGGGACGAGTAGCGCTGGGCAACGACGCGACATGGCTGCGGATGTTCGCCGTTGCCTGCGGCGGTATCGGCGTATAGTCCTGGCCGTGCTGTGGCATGAGCAGGCCGAAGAATTCGTCGGGTCCTGTGATGCCGAAACTGGCCAGCTCAGGGGCATAGAAAGTGATCTCACGGACGTGTGGCGCAATCAGCTTGTTGGACACTACCTCGGCTGTGAATATTTCTGCGCCGTCGCGGGTGGGGATGGTATTGATGTGGGGGTCGTTAAACGCCACCGATGGTGAGACAGCCATGGTGTCACTCCTTCTCCGCCGGGGCAGCGGGGATGATGAGCGGGCCGCCGACGGCAGGATCTTTTTCGACCAGCGCGTCGAGGTCGAAGACGCTGCGCAGTAGCGCAGGTGTGATCACGTCAGTGGGGGAGCCGGAAGCCTGCAGCGCGCCGTCACGCATGACAAGGAGATGGTCGGAGTAGCGGGCGGCGAGGTTGAGGTCGTGTAGCACCATGACCACGGTGCGGTCGCTCTGGGTGTTGAGCCGTCGTACGAGGTTAAGTACGTCGATGGAGGTGGAGAGGTCGAGGTAGGTGGTGGGTTCGTCGAGAAGCATAGTGGGCGTTTGTTGCGCGAGGACCATGGAGATCCAGACGCGTTGGCGCTGCCCGCCGGAGAGCTGGTTGATGTCACGGTCCGCCAGGTCGGTCGATTGGGTTTGGGCGAGCGCGTCTGCGACGACCTCGCGGTCTGTCGATGACCATTGGTTGAACCACGTTTGATGCGGGTGTCTGCCCCGCCCCACCAGGTCTTTGACCAGTAGTCCCTCGGGCGCTGTGGGGCTTTGAGGCAGCATGGACAACAGCGTGGCGAGCTGTTTGCGGGGCATCGCGCGCACGTCGCGGCCACCAAGAAGCACTTCGCCTGACGACGCCACTAGTCGCCCCACCGCCTTCAACATTGTCGACTTCCCGCACCCGTTAGGCCCGATGACCGTGGTCACTTTGCCGGCAGGGATGTTTACGTCGAGTCCGTCAATGACTGTCTTCGTTCCGTATGAGACCCGTAGGTTGCGCACGGTGATGCCGTCCATTAGATCGAATTCCTCCGGTTGTTTTGAATCAGCACGTAGATGAGGAAGCTTCCGCCAAGCACTGCGGTGAGCAGGCCCACCGGAAGGGCGACGGGCAGAGCGTGGGTGGTGACCAAGTCGGACGCTGTGACGAGCAGCGCGCCGGTGAGCGCTGAAGCGGTCAGTGGCGGTGAAGAAACCGCGCACAGACGCAACGCCACCTGCGGCGCGACGAATGCGACGAACCCGATTGGTCCTGCCGCTGCCACCGCCACGGCTGCAAGAACGGCCGAGCAGGCGATGAACGTTAATTGGTTCCGGCGGGGGTTCTGCCCCAATCCGGTGGCGAAATCAGGGCCAAGCTCCATCGCTTTGAACTGGTAGCTGATCCAGGCTATGACAGGGATAAATACTCCCAGCAGGACGAAGACGGGGGTGGCGGTATGCCAGTTGGCGGCGTTGAGGGAGCCGGTAAGCCAGACAGTGGCTGCTTGGGCGTCGCGAAGATCGGCGCGGATGAGAAGGTAGCTGACGTACGCTTGGAGCAGCGCATTGATGATCACGCCGAAGAGGACCAGACGGAAGGAATCGACATTGCGCCGGAACGCAAGCAGCCAGATCACCAGCGCCGACGCCATTGCGCCGACTGCTGCCGCAGTGGAGATGCCCAGCCCACCGATCCATGACGTGACCACGCTCGCGCTTCCCGTGCCAATCACGATCACAGTGACGGCTGCAGCGGACGCGCCCATCGTGATGCCGAGGATATCGGGGCTAGCCAGCGGGTTCCGCGTGACTGATTGCATCAGCGCACCAGATAGCCCCAGTGTGGCGCCCACGCCGACGGCTGTTGCAGCGCGTGGCATACGCCATTTGAGCACCACGAGTTTCTCTGTCGTCTCTCCCCCGCCGAGCAGAACGTTCCAAACGGCGCCAAGTGGCAGGTTGTAATCGCCCACAGCGAGCTTGAGGGCGAAGAGCACAAGCACAGTCAGCGCCAGCAGCACTGTGGCTAGGAAGACTCGCGGCCGCCACGCTGCGCTCATCTGTCCCACGCTAATCGACGCCCTAGTTTCCCTCCTCACAGCGCCATCACCTTATTCCTGTACATCATCCATATGAAAAATGGTGCGCCCACAAACGCCAGCACGATGCCCACTTGCACTTCCGCTGGGCGGGCGATGAGGCGTCCGGCGATATCGGCGTACAGCAAAAAGTTCGCCCCAATGACACTGGAGAGGGGGAGGATCCAGCGGTAGTCCGGACCGCAGATTGTGCGGCTGATGTGCGGAACAACCAGGGCGAGGAAGCCGATTGGGCCTGCCGCTGCTGTTGCGGAGCCGGCTAGTAGAGCGATGATCGCCATCCCGGCCACCCGGTGTCGTTGCACATTTACGCCTAGTGAGCTGGCTACGTCTTCGCCCAGCGTCAACAGGTTCAGCCCTGGGGCCGAAGCGAATGCCGCCACCACCCCGAAGCCGATGAACGGCAGCACACCCCAGAAGACGTCGAGGCTGCGGCCTGCCACGGAGCCTACGTTCCAGAAACGCATTTGGTCGAGGGAGTTGGCGTCGATAAGCACAAAGGCGGAGGTGGCTGCCCCCATCACCGCCGACAACGCAGCCCCGCCAAGTACCAGATTCAACGGGTTGACATGGCCGTTTCCCGCAGCGGCGAGCGCGAAAACCGCTACCGTGGCTAGCCCCGCCCCGATGAACGCCACGACCGCTGACCCGGTCACGCTTGTTACCCCGAGGAACGTGAATGACACCACCACCGCCAGCGCCGCCCCTGCAGACACCCCCAAAATCCCCGGATCCGCTAACGGGTTGCGTGTGTGCCCCTGAATCAACGCGCCCGCTACCCCAAGGGCCGCTCCCACGAGGATTGCCAACAGCGTGCGCGGGAACCGCAGCGCCGCAACAGTGAGTTCGTCCTGTGAAATCGTGTCCATGTTGCGGCGGAGGTCGCGGATGTGGGTGAGTGCGTGCCAGACGTCGACAAGCTCGATGTTGCGCGCGCCAACCGCAAGACTGAGTATGAACCCCGCCGCGAGCAACGCGAAAAGTGCTGCTAATGCACCACTTTTGCCCGTCAGGCTGAAACCGGAGCGCACCGTATGGGGTGGCGGATCCGCCTGCGTCGCAGTTTTCATGACAGGCAGTCTAGACTACCTAGCACCAGTTAGGGTAGCCTGACCTATCGAACTATTTATGGGTGGAAGGATTGACATGAAACGTATCGCTAGCCTTTTCGTAGCCTGTGCAACCGCGGTGGCACTCGCCGCGTGCTCCGGCACCGCAAACGACCCGAACGACCCCGGTTCCGCAAACGGCGCGCCCGCAGGCGACTTTAAGCCCGTGTCCATCAAACACGCGCTCGGCACCGCAGAAATCAAGGAGAAGCCCGAACGCATCGTCACCATCGGCCAAGGCTCCGCCGAAATCGCCATCGCGATGGGCCACACCCCCGTTGCCATCCAGTCCTACGCCTGGGGGTCCGACGAGTCCGGCTACCTGCCCTGGATCAAAGAAGCCGTCGAAGAACGCGGCGATGAGCTGCCCAAACAATTCGAAGGCGATGACGCGCTTAGCGCAGAGGAAATCCTCGGCTACAAACCTGACGTGATCCTCGCACCATGGTCAGGCATCACTCAGGAACAGTACGACCAGCTGTCCAAGATTGCCCCAACCATCGCCTACGAGAAAGATCCGTGGACGATCACCTGGGAAGAGCAAGTTGACGTGATTGCTAAGGCACTTGGTGAACCTGACAAGGCCCAAGCCGTCAAGGACGATGTCAAAGCTGCCTTCGAGGAACAGTCCGAAGAAAACTACGGCAACTACACCTTCAGTTATATTTATAACGACGGACCCCAGAACTTGGGTATTTTCCTTCCCGGCGAGCAGCGCGTCGCGTTCTTGTCCAACTTGGGCCTGAAAGTCGACGACGTGTACAAGCAGTTCCCGGAAGTTCCCGGCACCGACTCCGCTGAACTGTCCAAAGAGAACGCGGACGCACTAAACAGCTCTGATCTCATATTCACGTTCTACTCTGATGAAGCTAACCGTGATGAGATGCACAAGGACCCTGTCTACTCTCGCATCAAGGCCATCGAGAAAGGTGCCGAGGTCGCAGCGACGGATCAGTCGTTGGTCACCGCGTCCTCAATCATCAATCCGTTGACCGTGCGGTGGGCCGCACCACGATTCAAAGAGCTTATCGACGTCGCCATCGCCAACGCCAACAAGTAACCCCAGGCACTAGTCGCACTGGCTCGACCTGAGCTATTTATCTAGAGCCCAAAGAAGTGCGCGACGAGTTCGGCCCCCACGACCTTGTTCGTGCTGGGGCCGAGCTTTTTGTCCATTTCTTTCGGGTTGGGGACGACATGGCCCATGCCCTCGATCGTCCACAGCTCGACTGGTGCCGCTCGACCCGCGGGTGATTCTGGAGCCCCTGGGCCGAAACGGTCCACTCGTACCCCGTCGATGGGGCGAGTAGAGAGAGATTCGGCGTTGACAGGGGTCGGCGTTAGGCCGTCGGTTTCCGTGTGCGCGTGGTTGTTCGTGTCCTCCGTGCCCAGGCCGTTGAGCTGTGCGAAGAAGCGTGCCGAATCCACGGCGCAGCGCGCCACCCCGCGGTTGGAATTACCAATGCCGGAAGCACCGCCTTCATAAGGCACAAGGGGATCTGCCGTCCCTTGGACAGACAGGACGGGGACTGGGACCCAATCCTTGTAGTGGGTGGCAAGCTCCGGCAGCACGTTATCGGCCGCTGGCCACGGCGCCCCAAAACACGCGATGCCATCCAGGAAACCGGGCGCCTCCAATCCCAATCGCTGCAGCATCTGGCCTCCGTTAGAGAAACCGCAGCCGATGATCTGGCCAAAGTTGAGATCAAACTCTGCGGCGAGGTGGGAGGGGAGGGAGGTGAGGAAGGAGGTATCGTCGATAAGCGATTTGCGCGCTGCCTCGTTGAAGCCGACTCGATGGTCGTTGAAATGCCTGTCCACTCCGTCCGGGTACACGACGACGCAGCCGCGCGCGGTCAACGCGTCAAACGTGTTGCCCGTGAAGCGTCGCGCCACGGAGCCGGACTGCAAGGAGCCGTGAAGGAACAACACCAGATCCGCACCCGGTGACACCTCCCCCGGCAGGACGCAGGTGACGCGACGTTCGCGGCCGTCGTGGGGCAGGTTGAGACGCTGGACAATCACGTCCTACACACTAGCGATACAGTGTCCACATGGGTCAGAAGAAGGGCACACTCGCCTCCATTGCCGCTGAGCTGGGTGTTTCGCGTACGACGGTGTCGAATGCCTACAACCGCCCGGAGCAGCTGTCGCCGGAGTTGCGGGAGAAGATCTTTGCAGTGGCCCGCGCCCGCGGTTACACGGGGCCGGACCCGATGGCGCGTAGCCTGCGCACGCGCCGGGTGGGGGCGATCGGGGTGATTCTGACAGAGCATGTGTCGTATGCGTTTGAGGATCAGGCGTCGATAGATTTTTTAGCCGGGCTCGGCGAGAGTTCCGCCGGTGCCAACACCGCGCTCACGCTGATCCCGTTGGGTCCGAGCGAAACGGGGGAGATCAGTCCGCTCATTGCCAGCGCGCTGGTGGACGGGTTCGTGGTGTACTCCGTGCCACACGGCGAGCCGCACCTTGAGGCGGTGCAAGCGCGTGGGTTGCCGGTGGTGGTGTGTGACCAGCCGTACCCGGATGGAGATGTTGCCTTCGTGGGCATTGATGACCGGGAGGCGATCATGCCCGCCGCGCGTGCCCTCGTGGAGGCGGGGCATAGGCGGATCGGCATTGTGGGCAAGCGCTTGTTCAAGGATGCGGCGCGCGACGGTGCCGTGACCAAAGCGGAGGTCAAGGCGGCAGACATGCACGTGCAGCGCGCCCGCGTGTTGGGAGCCCTCGACGTGTTCGAGCAGGCCGGCATCAACGATGTGCCTATAGTGACCCGCCACTTCAACGACTACGGTTCTGCGATGGATGCCGCGCGTGAGCTGTTCGCGCTGGCCCCGGACCTGACCGCAGTGTTGTGTACGACGGATTCGATGGCGCTCGGCGTGCTCGAATACTGTCTCGAGCACGGCCTGGACGTGCCGGGGGACATTTCCATCACGGGTTTCGATGGCGTCGAGTGGGCACTCGCCCGCGGCCTGACCACGGTGATTCAGCCCAACAAACAGAAGGGCGCGACAGTAGGGAAGGTGCTCTCGGAGCTCGTGGAAAGCTCGCTTATCGACGCCTCCCCCCACCTCCCCCGCCTCACCCTTCCCACCCGTTTCAGCCCTGGGCAGACCGTCGGGCCGCCGCGAGCCTCAGAAGGAACTGTGCCATCTCTTCCACCGAGCTGAGGCGATGCTGCGCGCAGGTGTCGGCGGTGACGGTGCCCGTTGCCGCGCCGATCTTAATCCCTACATCCCCTCGCGCCGGGTCGAGGACGGCGAGGGCGGTTTCATCGGTGACGTCATCACCCGCGAAGAGTGTGGCGTCGAAGCGGGTTTTCTCCGCGCTCAACCATGTCCCCTTCGTGGTGGTCACGGCAGAAAACTCCACGACGTTGTGGCCTGGAGTCGGTGGAATGCGTGACGGTAGCGCGAGGGCTTCACGCAGCATCGCGGCCTTGAGCGTGGTGTCCTCCACTTTGGCTACGTGCAAAACACGCTGGTAGGGCTTCACCTCCACGAAGGCCGGTGCCACCGCAATGCGTTCCAGTTCGGCGCCGATGCGGTCTAATTCCGCATGTTCTTCGGCGGTCAGGGTCGGGCCACCCTGCGTTGGCTCCGCACCATGGGAACCCACGAGGATCACCGGCTCACGCAGCGGGCACACCTGCCGCAAGCCGTCCAGGTGGCGCCCTGAGAGCACAGCAACCGAAGTCCCCGGCAACCCCGCGAGCTCCTCCAGAGCAGCGATCGCACCCGGATGTGGATGCACGGCATACGCGTCCGGACCAAGCTCGCAGATCGTGCCATCAAAATCTACGCAGACCAGCAGGTTGTCTACTTGCGCAAGCTCAGCAAGCAGCTTGTCAACCAGTGAATCGATCATTGCGCCACAAGCCTTATCGCGGGTCTATCCACCCCATCTGTCCGCTTCGTCATCACCAACTCCTTAGGTGCATCTTCGCCGTAGGTGCGGATGTCGAACTCGGAGCCCTCGGTCAGCAGGGAGGTCAGGTGGGTGTGGAGGGTGCGGGTGCCGCCGAGGCAGTCGTCGATAAGCGGGCCCTCCTTGACCTCCACCAACCGGACAAAATCATTGGAGACCTCAGCCCGCGCCTGCAGCGGAGCGCACCCCGTCTGAACAGCGATTGATGACGGCCCGAACGCGAGCACCGCACGCCCCGCCGCATCCGTCGTCACACCGCCGGGGGTTGCTGGGTCCACGTAGACCGCGACAACTTCCCACGCCGTCTGCTCCAGCTCCCCGGGCTGCGACGCGCACCCGGCAAGCAGAACGCAGGAGGCCAACGCCAACACACGCTTCATCGACGGTCCTTCCTTACAGCGGCGAGTTCACTCAAGAACGATTCTGCCCAACGCGACACATCGTGCGCGCGGACATGCGCATTCATATGCAGCATCGCATCGCGCGCGGTGGGGGAGCCTTGCGCCTCGACGGCGGCGACGATCGAGTTTTTCACCGACTCCACATCAAACGGGTTGCACAGGTGGGCCCGGTCCAACTCCACCGCAGCGCCGGCGAACTCCGAAAGCACGAGCGCGCCAGAACCATCCGGGTGGCACGCCACGTACTCCTTAGCCACTAGGTTCATTCCGTCCTTGAATGGTGTGACCAGCATAATGTCGGCCGCCGAATAGTAGCTGCGCAACAGGGATTTTGACACCGCATGATGTTCGTAGTGCACCACCGGGTGGCCCAACTTGCCGTAGCGGCCATTGATGCGACCCACCGCTTCCTCTACGCCAGCGCGGGTGGCCTTATAACTATCGATGCGCTCCCGCGACGGAGTAGCCACCTGAATCAACGCTGCCGACTCCAAACGCCCTTCCTCCAAGAGTTCCTCGAACGCGGTGAGGCGCTGCAGGATGCCCTTGGTGTAGTCGAGGCGGTCCACCCCCAACATGAGGGTGTTCGGATTGGATACTAGGCTGCGGACCTGTGCGATGGCGGTGTCGTCAGCTTTGTCGAATTCGCCGGCATCAATCGAGATAGGAAACGTTCCCGTCCGTGGTGTCGTCGTCTCCGGGTCGCTGGCGGCAAGATCCAAGAAGTTAGTTTCATCCCGGCGCCGCTGAAACCCGATCAAGTCCGCTGCCTCCAGCCCGCGCAGCACCTGCTTGCGCCACGGCAATTGGCGGAACAAATCCGGATGGGGGAAGGGGATGTGCAGGAAAAACCCAATGGTCACGTCGGGGCGCAGCTCTCGCAGCATGCCGGGTACCAGCTGCAGTTGGTAGTCCTGCACCCACACCGTGGCGCCTTCCGCGGCGGCATCAGCAGCAGCGCGCGCGAACTTCTCATTCACCGCGTGGTAACGCTGCCACCACTGCCGGTGGTACTGCGGCGTGACAATGAGGTCGTGGTACAGCGGCCACAGCGTGGAGTTGGAAAAACCTTCGTAGAAGTCTTCGAAGTCGTCGGCGTCGAGTTCGACGGGCTGGAGCAGGATGCCGTCGTGAGTAAAAGGCGGGAATGTTGCGTCGGGCTCGCCGGGCCAGCCGACCCAGCAGCCACTGTTGCGCTTCAGTACGGGAGCGAGCGCCGCCACAAGCCCGCCGGGGGATGCCACCCACTGTTCGTCAACCCGGTCAACCGGCAGCCGGTTAGCCACGACAACGAATGCGTTGTCCCCGCTCATGATTCGTCCTCGAACTTTCTAGCTGCTCGTGGATTTTTTGGCGGTTTTCTTGGTGGTTTTCTTCGCGGTCTTCTTGGCCGCCTTCTTCACGGTTTTCTTAGCCGTCTTCTTCGCTGCCTTTTTCGCGGTCTTCTTGGCGGTCTTCTTGGCCGTCTTCTTCGCGGCTTTCTTCGTCGCCTTCTTCGCAGGTTCGCTTTCGGCCTGCGCGCCGCTGGCCAGGTCTTCTTCGAACTGCTTGTACACCAGGCCTTCAGGCTCAACGCCGAGCATGCACATGAGGGTCACGCCGTCGGTCAGATCCTCGGCGTAGGTGGCCACAACACTGCGCGCGCCCGCGGCGGTTTGTTCCTCGACCGCGTGGACGGCTTCCGGGTTCGGGCGGCTATCAGTGATCTTGGGGGGCACGGTTACCTCCATCGGTGTCGGGTTGATTGCTTATCGACGAGCCCTTCTCGACCCATTCATCCTACGCTACTGCCCAGCCGGCGGCGTGTTTGGACGCTTTGGCTGCTTGTGGGGCTTGGGATGTTGTTTTTTGGCGGGGTTGCCTGAGAGGCGTCGAGAAGCAGCTTGTTCGGCGCGTCTGATCTGCTGGAATGTGATGCGGCCGGCGGTGCGGAAGGCGTTGTACGGGTTGAACAGTTCGGGGCGACGGATGCGGCGTGTGATCCATTCGCCGAGGACAACGCCGCCGGCAAGAGCCATGCAGGTGCCGATAGCAAGGAAGAGGTTGTTCAGTCCCAGCACGGTTTGCTCGTTGAGCAGGGCGTACATGCTGCGGTACACACCGGAGCCTGGAAGGAACGGGGTGACGCCGGCGACGGCGGTGATGAGCGGCGCGATGAGGAAGCGGCGGGCCAGCAAACCACCGGCGAGTCCGACCATGACGGCGCACAGTGATACGGCGAAAAGGCGCCCAGCGCCGAAGGGGATGAGCACCGCATAGTAGGTGAAACCACCTACGAGCGCGGTGACAGCGGACACGATGATCGCGCGGACCTCCGCGTAGGCGGCGAGCGCGAAACCAGCGGCTGCCACGGCGCCGCCGATGATGCGCACGGCGGCGGAACTGTACGACGGTGTGGGCGGTTGTGTCTCGATCGGAGGAAGGCCTGCGCCCATGAGATCGGCCACTTGGATGCCGCCGGCCACACCGGCGACGATTGCGCCGGTGAACAGGATTGCTTGGAAGAAGCGGCCACTCGCTGTGACGGGGGAGCCGGTCACCCCGTCTTGGAGTGATTGCACGAGCGTTAAGCCGGCGAGCAGCACGACGATGCCGGTTGCGATGACTTGGCTTGGCACAATCGTCGTCCCCGCCCGCGCGGCCAGGGTGTAGAAGATCGCTGCCGGCACCGTGGCCAAAAAGCCACCGACAACGCAGTGGTAGAAGTACGGCAGTTCGTTCTTGCCTAGCCACAGGTTGATGGTGGTGATCAGTGCGGCGGTGATGGCGCCGAGGGCAGACATGAAGATGTCGCCACCGAGCAGAATCGCCACGGCGGCACCCAGCATGGTCCAGCCGGCGATGGAAACCCACCAGGGGTAGGGGGGTTTGGCGCTGTAGATGCCGTCAAGAATTTTTTCGGCCATCTCAGGCGGGGTGGCACCCGCGCGGATGGAGCGGATGAGCCGGTCGACTTCTTGTAGTTTGGTGTAGTTCTCGGTCATGTCGGTGACCACGCGGAACACCCCGACCGGTTGCTTGCGCGTCGTGCCGATGATCGAGTTCACGGTGATCGTGTTCAACGTGATGTCCACGTGGCAGTAGTGCAGGCCGTAGGAGGACGTGACGGCGTGGATCTGCGCTTTGGCATCGGAGCTGGTGGTGCCGTTGGCGATGAGGATTTCGCCGACGCGCGCCCCGATGGTCATCACCGCGGCGACCTGCGCTGGGTCCGTGAGGTCAACAGGAGCCAGGACAGAAGGCGGCGGAGACGTGCGTGCCTGGTCGATCGTTGCTACAGGGCCAGAGGAGCGCAAAGCGTCGCGTAAGTTCTTCATCACCGGTGCCACATCGGATACAGTATCTTGTTGGGCGTTCCCCCGTCGCCTTTTGTTGCTTGGGGTGGGCGGCTTGTATGATGGCGGGTCAGTGCCTTTTGGGGCACGGGTGCTGGAGTGGCGCAATCGGTAGCGCAACGGTCTTGTAAACCGTAGGTTGCGAGTTCAAGTCTCGTCTCCAGCTCATTTTTTCGCTTATCGACGATAAACCCATCACCCCCACCCAGCCCACGTACAGCAAACGTTCAGGGTGGGGTTGTTTACTGGTGGTCATTGCGCGCGTTTTATGAAACGCCTTAAGAATCCGAGAGAAAGCGAACCCAGAGAACATCATGGCTGAGACCACAACCCCGCAGAACGTAAAGGTGCTTGTTGTTGATGATGAGCCGAATATTGTTGACCTGCTGACTGTGTCGTTGAAGTTCCAAGGCTTTGACGTTGTTACAGCGGATTCGGGTCAGGAGGCACTGAAGCTGGCTCACGAGCACAAGCCGGATGCGTACATCCTGGATGTGATGATGCCGGGGATGGATGGCTTTGAGCTGCTGTCCAAGCTGCGTGCTGACGGTTTGGATGCTCCGGTCTTGTTCCTCACGGCGAAGGACGCGGTGGAGGACCGCATCCACGGTTTGACCATCGGTGCGGATGATTACGTGACTAAGCCGTTCTCCCTCGAAGAGGTGATCACCCGCCTGCGTGTGATCCTGCGTCGTGGCAATGTCACCGATGAGGAGTCGAAGGACGCCACGATCCGCTACGCAGACCTCACCTTGAATGATGAGACGCATGAGGTGACCAAGGCAGGACAGATCGTCGAACTGTCGCCCACCGAGTTCAACCTGCTGCGTTACTTGATGCTCAACGCTGAGGTGGTACTGTCCAAGGCGAAGATCCTGGACAACGTGTGGCACTACGACTTCGGTGGGGACGGCAACGTCGTGGAGTCCTACATTTCCTACCTGCGCCGCAAGGTGGACCAGGAGGAGCCGCAGCTTATCCAGACGGTGCGCGGTGTCGGATACGTTCTGCGAACTCCGCGCCAGTAGAGGCTAGACTCCACCTGTTATGGGGTCTCCCACGCAACGGTTCCGCGTCCAGCCAACTACTTTTCTGCGCCTTGCCACCGGTAGGGTCTCACGGACTCGATTGGCCACGCGCCTGCTGATCATCCTGATAGTGGTGTCTGGCCTTGGCCTCGTGGGCATGTCTACGGCCGTGTATGGCTTAACCCGCGGCCAGATTTATGAGCGCGTGGACTCCGACCTGAAACGCAGCCTGGATACGTGGGCGTTGAACCCGGATACCCGCTCCATCAATTCGTCGCTGCCGAGTGAGTACATGCTCATCTCTTTCGTGGGGGGCGAGCTGCGCGCGATTAACGCCTCAGGCACCATCCCTAACCTGAGTGAGCTGACCTACGACCGCCAGCCACACACCGTCGCTTCCCTGCCCACGGGGGATAACGGGGAAGAGAAGCAGTTCCGGGTGATCGCGGTGCGGTCTGTGGATGGCACCGTCACCATCGTGGCTAAACGCCTAGATGATGAGGTGCGGTTGTTGGATGGGTTGGGGGTGGTGTTGGCGTCGATAAGCATTTTTGTGCTTGCGATGATGGGCGCGGCGGGTACGTTCTTTGTGCGGCGCGCGCTGCTACCCATCAAGGAACTGGAGAATACCGCGATGGCAATTGCGGATGGCGCGACCGATTGCCGCGCCCCCAACTGGCCCCGGAGCACTGAGGTGGGGCAGCTGTCGTACGCGATGAACACCATGATTGAGCAGCTGCAGGAAACGCTCGAGGAATCGCAGGAGAAAGAGGAACAGATGCGTCGCTTTGTCGGCGACGCCTCGCACGAACTGCGCACTCCGCTGACCAGTATTCGTGGCTACACGGAACTGTATCGCGCCGGGGCGACCGACGACGCGGACATGGTGTTGAGCAAGATCGACGAAGAATCCGGCCGCATGAAGCTCCTGGTCGAGGACCTTTTGGCGCTCACCCGTGCGGAGGGCTCGCGCCTGAACATGCGCAGCGTGGACATGCTTGAACTCGTGCTCTCCGCAACTAGCTCCGCGCGCGCAGCATTCCCGGATCGCACACTGAACGTGAACAACGCGGCCGACGACATCCCCATGGTCTCCGGTGACCCCGACCGCCTGCACCAGGTGCTGCTCAACTTGATCGCCAACGGTTTTAAACATGCTGGCCCCGACGCCGAAGTCACCGTCACGGTGCGCGAATACCTCGACCGCGTCTACATCGACGTCGAAGACAACGGTGTGGGCATGTCGCAGGAAGATGCCGCGCACATCTTCGAGCGTTTCTACCGCACCGACACCTCCCGCAACCGCTCCAAAGGCGGCGGCGGTTCCGGGCTGGGATTAGCTATTACGAAGTCACTCGTCGAGCAGCATGACGGCGCGATCACAGTGTCCACTGAGCTGGGCAAGGGCACGAAGTTCACCGTCAGCCTGCCCAAGCTCTGATCGTTTACCTGCGCCCGTCATCCCCCGTGCCCAACTTCTCCCGCAGCTTCGCCGCTGCTTCGTCCATCTGGGCTGGGTCAGTTTCGTCGTGGCGCATGACACTAGCCAGGTTGTAGCCGGACATGTCATCGGCGGGGAAGACGTGGATGTGGGCGTGCGGAACCTCAAAACCGGCGATGAGGTAGCCGGCCCGCTGGGAACCGAAGGCGTCGATGACAGCCTTGCCAATTTCTTGCGCGACCTCGTTGGCATGAAGCCAGACCTGCGGGTCAAGGTCAGTCCACTTGTCCACCTCGGCGACAGGAATGACCAGGGTGTGGCCGTAGGCGATGGGCTCGATGGTCAAAAACGCGGCGACGGTCTCATCGCGGTAAACGAAGCGACTGGGGATCTCGCCGTTCAGGATCTTTGTAAATACTGTGCTCATGCCAGCCCAGGGTAGCGATACAATCACAGGCATGCGCATCCTTGTCATCGGTTCGGGCGGCCGCGAACACGCCCTGCTTACTGCACTGTCCCGCACGTCAGCCGGCGAGCACGAGCTTCACGTCGCACCAGGAAACGCTGGTATGCGCGCAACAAGGCACGATGTGGCTGTTGATGATCCGGCGGCCGTGACCGCCCTGGCCCGCGAAATCGGGGCGGATTTGGTGGTCATCGGCCCGGAACAGCCGCTGGTGTCTGGTGTGGCAGACGCGCTGCGTGAGGCAGGTATTGCGGTCTTCGGCCCGTCGCAGGAGGCGGCAAAGCTGGAAGGTTCCAAGACGTTTGCCAAGGAGGTCATGGCTACTGCCGGTGTGCGTACTGCGCGCGCGAAGCAGGTGACGGACCCGGACATGGTGAAGGTGGAGCTGCGTGAGTTCGGGCCGACCTTCATTGTGAAGGACGACGGCCTGGCTGGAGGCAAGGGTGTTGTGGTCACCGACGACGTGCGTGAGGCCGTGGCCCATGCGAAGGCTGTGATTGAGGGAGGTAACCCGGCGTTGCTCGAGACCTTCTTGGGCGGCCCGGAAGTCTCGCTGTTTTGCCTTGTCGACGGCGAAACCGTCGTCCCACTATTGCCCGCCCAGGACCACAAGCGTGCCTACGACGGCGACGAAGGCCCCAACACTGGCGGCATGGGTGCCTACACTCCGCTGCCATGGCTGCCGGAAGATGGCGTGCAGCGCATCGTCGATGATGTTGTTGTACCTGTTGCTCGTGAAATGGTGCGCCGCGGCACCCCGTACTCAGGCTTGCTGTACGCCGGCTTGGCATGGGGCGACGAAGGCCCGGCAGTGATCGAGTTCAACGCTCGCTTCGGCGACCCGGAAACCCAGCCGGTGCTGGCACTGCTGGAGTCCTCGTTGGCGGATGCGCTCTACGCCACTGCGACGGGCACGCTGGCGGACCTGCCACCGCTGAAGTGGAAGGATGGCTACGCCGCTACCGTCGTGTTGGCTGCCGAGGGTTACCCGGCCAACCCGCGTAAGGGCGGGGAGATCACGGGTGAGGGGTTGGAGGATCCGCGCATAGTCCTTCACGCCGGCACCGCAGAGGGCGAAAACGGCGGCTACGTTGCTGCAGGTGGGCGTGTGCTCAACGTCGTGGGTACCGGCGCAACCCTGGAGGAGGCCACGAAGGCAGCGTATGACGTGATTGAGAAGATCTCGCTCGACGGCTCCTTCTACCGCCACGACATTGCGCGCCCCGCGATTGACGGAAAGATCACGGTAGGCCCTTCCCGCTAGGACTCATGCGATAATGGGCCGCGTGAGTAACGCGAAGCCCCATAATGCCAACGTCCTGTCCAACCGCTACGCCTCGCCGGAGATGGCGCGGCTGTGGAGCGCCGAGCACAAGATCGTGCTCGAGCGCCAACTGTGGATCGCCGTGATGCGCGCCCAGCGCGACCTCGGCGTGGACATCCCCGAAGATGCCATCGCGGCCTACGAGGCCGTGGTGGACCAGGTGGATCTTGGTTCCATCGCGAACCGTGAGCGCGTGACGCGCCACGATGTAAAGGCGCGTATCGAGGAATTTAATGCGCTGGCGGGCCACGAGCACATCCATAAGGGCATGACCAGCCGTGACCTGACGGAGAACGTGGAGCAGCTGCAGATCTACCGTTCGCTCGAGCTTGTTCGTGGCCGCGCACTCGCGGTGCTCAACGCGGTGGGCAACCGCGCGGTGGAGTACCGCTCCCTGGTCATGGCGGGCCGCTCCCACAATGTGGCGGCCCAGGCCACCACGCTGGGTAAGCGCTTCGCTTCGGCTGCCGATGAAATGCTGGTCGCCCTCGACCGTGTCGAAGACCTGCTGGGCCGCTACCCGCTGCGTGGCATCAAGGGTCCGATGGGCACGGCGCAGGACATGCTCGACCTCGTTGGTGGCGATGAGGCGAAGCTGAACCAGCTCGAGCGCGCGATTGCACAGCACCTCGGCTTTGAGCGCATCTTCGATTCGATGGGACAGATCTACCCACGCTCGCTGGACTTCGACGCTGTGTCCGCGCTCGTGCAGCTCGGCGCTGGCCCGTCGAGCCTGGCCACCACGATCCGCCTCATGGCGGGCAACGAGACCGTCACTGAGGGCTTCAAGGAAGGCCAGGTCGGCTCCAGCGCTATGCCGCACAAGATGAATGCGCGTTCCTGCGAGCGCGTCGGTGGCTTCCAGGTGATTCTGCGTGGCTACCTCACCATGGTCGGTGACCTTGCTGGCCAGCAGTGGAATGAAGGCGACGTGTTCTGCTCTGTTGTGCGCCGCGTGGCGCTGCCGGATGCGTTCTTTGCCATCGACGGAATGATGGAGACCTTCCTTACCGTCCTCGCCGAATTCGGCGCGTTCCCGGCCATGATCACGCGTGAGCTGGACCGCTACCTGCCGTTCCTGGCTACTACTCGCATCCTCATGGCCAGCGTTCGTGCCGGTGTTGGCCGCGAGACTGCGCACGAGGTGATCAAGGAACACGCCGTGGCCATGGCGCTGGATATGCGCGAAAACGGTGAGGAGCAGAACCTCGTGGAGCGCCTCGCCGCGGATGATCGCCTGCCGCTCAACCAGCAGCAGTTGGAAGAGGCGCTCGCGGACCGCCACGCGTTCATCGGTGCTGCGGAGTCCCAGGTAGACAACGTTCTGGCGCGGATTCAAACGTGGGCCGAGAAGTACCCGGAGGCGGTTGCCTACACTCCTGGAGAGATCTTGTAGCGAAAGGCGTAACATCTCTCGCATGCGTCCAGAGCTTTCTGACTATCAACATCTCTCCGCGGGCAAGGTCCGCGAGATCTACGAGATCGACGATGACACCCTCTTGATGGTGGCCACCGACCGGATTTCCGCGTTCGATTTTGCGCTCGAGCCGGAGATCCCGGACAAGGGCAAGATTCTCACCTACACCAGCGATTTCTTCTTTTCGCTTCTCAGTGGCGTGCCCAACCACCTCGCCGGCCCCCTCGATGATGAGAGGATCCCGGAAGAGGTGCTGGGTCGGGCGATCGTCGTGAAGCGTCTGCAAATGATCCCCTTCGAGTGCGTTGCCCGCGGTTACCTGACGGGCTCCGGTAAGAAGGAATATGACGCTGGCGGTGCCGTCTGCGGCGTTGCGCTGCCGGAGGGGCTCAAGGAAGCTTCGAAGCTGCCGGAGCCGATCTTTACGCCTGCCACCAAGGCGGAGCAGGGGGATCATGATGAGAATGTGCGGTTTGAGTACGTCGTGAAGCATCTTGGTAGTGAGCTCGCGGAGAAACTTCGCGCGGCCACCCTGGATATTTACACGCGTGCCGCGGAGTACACCGAGTCGCGCGGGATTATTCTTGCGGACACGAAGTTTGAGTTCGGCCTGGACAAAGACGGCACGCTCGTGCTTGCCGACGAAGTCTTGACCCCCGACTCCTCCCGCTACTGGCCCGCTGATTCCTACGAGGAGGGGCAGGTTCAGCCCAGCTTTGACAAGCAGTACGTGCGCAACTGGCTGACCGGACCGAAATCCGGCTGGGACCCAGCAGAAGGCACCCCGCCGCCCGAGCTGCCGGGTTCCGTCGTGGAGGCCACGCGTGACCGTTACATCGAGGCGTACGAGCGCCTGTCGGGCCGCAAGTTCGTGTGATCTAGCGGGGGCTAGACTCGGTGGGCATGACTGATAAGCCCACTGCGCCTTTAGCTCCTAAGCACCCCATCACGCGTTCCTTCCACGGCCGTGACTTTGTGGATGACTACGAGTGGCTGCGCGATAAAGAGTCGCGGGAAACCCTCGCCTACCTCGAGGCGGAGAATGAATACACGAAGCAGTGCACGGCGCACCTTGATGGTCTGACGGAGCAGATCTACACCGAGATCAAGTCCCGTGTGAAGGAGACGGACATGTCCGTGCCCGTGCGCCAGGGTAACTGGTGGTACTACGGCCGCACGGAGGAGGGGAAGAACTACGGCATCAGTTGCCGCGTTCCTGTCGCTTCAGGTGGAGATCCGTGGCTGCCACCCACCCTGCCGGAGGACGGTTCGGGCTTGCCAGGGGAGCAGATCCTTTTGGATCTCAACGAGTTAGCGGAGGGGCATGACTTCTTCGCTGTCGGCGCATCCAGCGTGACCACATCCGGCCGCTTCCTTGCCTTTTCGACGGACACCGCCGGCGACGAACGCTTTGACCTGCAGATAAAGAACCTGGAGACCGGCGAGCTGCTGCCTGACACCATCCCGGGCATCTTCTACGGCGCAACGTGGGCGGGGGAGGACTACCTGTTCTACATCCGTGTTGATGAGGCGTGGCGCCCGCACCAGATCTGGCGCCATAAGGTCGGCACCCCAGCCAGCGACGATGTGCTGGTGTACGAGGAGGAGGACGCGAAGTTCGGTGTGGGCATCGCAGCGGATCGTTCGGAGTCTTACCTACTCATCTTGTCTTCGTCTTCGCTGACCACCGAGTATCGTGTCCTGCCCATGTCCACCCCCGAAGGTGACTTCGAGGTTCTCTGGCACCGCGAATCGGGCGTGGAGTACCACGTCGACTACGCCGCTGTCGCCGGGGAGGAGTACTGGATTGTCACCCACAATGCGTGTGGGGTGAACTCGGGGGTGGGCGCGACGCGCATAGGCAATCTTGTGCCGCTGCGCGAGCTGGACGAGCTGATTCAGCACAACGATGAGGTGCGCATCGAAGGCGTTGACGCCTACCGCGATTTCGCCTTCGTTGCTTATCGACGCGGTGGCATCGGGCGGCTGGCGGTCGCCGATCTACGCAACGGCTTCGGTGAGTTCCGGGAGCTGGACTTCGACGAGGAGCTGTACACCGCCTCTTTGGGCGGCAATCCCGAGTGGGACGCACCTGTTGTGTGCGTGGTCTACACGTCGTTTACGCAGCCCGCGCAGGTGCTGAACTACCGCGTGGACACCGGCGAGTTCACGCTGCTCAAGGAACAAGAAGTGCGCGGCGGCTACAACCCGGAGGACTACGTGGCTACCCGCATGTGGGCGACGGCCGCGGACGGCACGCGCGTGCCCATGTCTGTCGTGCGGCGCGCGGACCTGGACATGACGCGGCCTAACCCGACGCTGCTCTACGGCTACGGCTCCTATGAGGCGTCGACCGATCCTGGCTTCTCCGTCGCGCGGCTGTCGCTGTTGGATCGTGGCATGGTGTGGGTCTGCGCACACGTGCGCGGCGGTGGCGAGATGGGTCGCCTGTGGTACGACAACGGCAAGATGTTGGCGAAGAAGAACACGTTCACGGACTTCGTGGCCTGCGCAGATGAGCTGATTAGCGCCGGCGTGACCGCCCCTTCCATGCTCGTTGCCGAAGGTGGCTCCGCTGGTGGCCTGCTCATGGGTGCCGTGGCGAACTTGGCGCCGGAGAAATTTGCCGGCATTCAGGCGATCGTGCCGTTCGTGGACCCACTGACGTCGATTCTGAAGCCGGAATTGCCACTAACTGTTGGTGAGTGGGAGGAATGGGGCGACCCGTACCACGACCCGGAGGTCTACGACTACATGGCTACCTATGCGCCGTACGAGAACGTGGAGGCCAAGAACTACCCGAACATTCTGGCGGTGACCAGTATTAACGATACGCGTGTGTTGTATGTGGAGCCGGCGAAGTGGATCGCAAAGCTACGGGCAACTGCGACGGGTGGCCAGTTCCTGCTTAAGACCGAAATGGCGGCCGGCCATGGCGGCGTGTCCGGGCGGTACGCCAAGTGGAAGCAGACAGCGTTCGAGTACGCGTGGACGCTACATACCGCCGGCGCAGTGAGATGAGTCACGTATGGCCCGCCTGATGTACGAAGCGACAATACCCAGGAGTATTAATGACCTTAGAGGATTCCATTTCTAAGGGAGGACCCGATGCCCACTGTCACGCCCACGAGCGGACCGCAGATTGCGGAACCGAAAAGGCGTAAGGACAACACTCACTGGCTCTACATAGGCGTCATCATTGCCGTGGTCGCGGGTATAACCCTCGGCCTGGTCGCGCCGGATGTCGCTGTTCAGCTGAAGCCACTGGGTGACACCTTCGTCTCGTTGATCAAGATGATCGTGGGGCCGGTGATCTTCTGCACCATTGTTCTGGGCATCGGTTCGGTGCGTTCGGCTGCAACCGTAGGTAAAACCGGTGGCCTGGCACTCATCTATTTCACCGTCATGTCCACCTTCGCGCTGGCCATTGGCCTGGCGGTGGGTAACTTGATCAAGCCAGGTGAAGGCTTGGGCCTCCACGGCGATGCTGCTGCCGGTGCCAGGTACGCCGAGCAGGCCACGGAATCCGGTGGCCTCGTTGGCTTTGTCCAAAGCATTGTTCCGGATACGTTCTTCTCCGCGTTCATTTCGGGGTCAATCCTGCAGGTGCTGTTCGTCGGACTACTGGTGGGCTTCGCGGTGCAGTCGATGGGTAAGCATGGCGAGCCGATCCTCGGCTTTGTGGCGCACTTGCAGAAGCTGATCTTCAAGATCTTGAGTTGGATCCTCTGGCTCGCCCCCATCGGTGCGTTCGGTGCGATGGCAGCTGTGGTGGGCAAAACCGGTATCCAGGCCGTGGTGCAGATGCTGGTGCTCATGGTGGCTTTCTACACCACCTGTATCCTCTTCGTTTTCGGTGTGCTTGGCACGGTGCTGTGGGTTGTGGCGAAGGTGTCACCGTGGTCCCTGTTCAAGTACCTGGGGCGCGAGTTCCTGCTCATCCTGGCTACCTCGTCGTCGGAGTCGGCACTGCCGAACCTCATGCGCAAGATGGAACACCTGGGTGTGGACAAGTCCACGGTGGGCATCGTCGTGCCCACGGGCTACTCCTTCAACCTCGACGGCACTGCTATCTATCTGACTATGGCCTCCATCTTCATCGCGGACGCCATGAACATGCCGATGAGCATGACAGAGCAGGTGTCCCTCCTGGTCTTCATGATCATCGCGTCTAAGGGCGCTGCCGGCGTCACCGGCGCAGGTCTGGCCACCTTGGCCGCTGGTCTGCAGGCTTTCCGTCCGGACCTGCTGTCGGGCGTGGGCATCATCGTGGGTATTGACCGCTTCATGTCTGAGGCGCGCGCCCTGACCAACTTTGCTGGTAACTCCATTGCCACCCTCGTCGTAGGCACTTGGACGCACACCGTCGACCACGAGCAGGTCAAGCGCGTGCTGTCCGGCCAGGACCCATACGTAGCCATCGAGGGTGATAGCGACGTGGACATGAGCAACCCAACAGTGGACAATCCCGCTACGGCGCACCTGCAGCCGACGCCGCAGGTGGATCTGTCGCAGTACACGAAACCGACGTCCTAAGCCCTCACATCTCGCCCCCGCTTGCTTGTCCAGCGGGGGCTTCGTCGTCGCAGTAGAATGAGCGCCATGCCCGGCCACCTGCTTGTTTCCGTCTCCTCGATTTTCGACGAGACCTGCAAGGACGTCCAGAAGCTCGTGTCCACCCTGGACCGGGAGGGGATTCCGGTGTCGTTGTTGGTGGCGCCGCACATCGATAAGTCGTGGCGTCTGGCCAAAGACGACAAGACCCGTGGCTGGCTCAAGGAGCAGATGGAGGGCGGACGCGGCCTCATCCTTAACGGCTTTGACCAGGCTGTGCAGGGCCGGCGGGCGGAGTTTGCGGCGTTGGAGGTGCATGAGGCGTCGTTACGCTTGAAGGGCGCGACCCGGCAGATGCGGAAGTTGGGCTTCGACCTTGATGCTTTCGCGCCGCCCCGCTGGCGGATGTCGGAAGGCACGCTGGTGGCGCTGCAGGATTTTGATTTCAGGCTGGCCGCGTCGACGAAGGGCATTCATTTTCTGCGCACGGGTGAAATTGAGCAGGCGCGCAATCTCTCCGTGGGCGAGGGTTTCGGTGCTGCGGGCTGGTGGCGCCGCAACATTATCAACGCCGCGGTGCGTAACGCGGAGCGCGGGAACACTGTGCGCCTGTCTGTTTCCGGCCGCAACCTGGGTAAGAAGAAGGTGCGCACCGACTTCATCGCTGCCGCTGTCGCCGCTGCTAGCGAGGGTCTGAAGCCGGTGAACTACCGAGACCTCTGAAGTTGCGTGCGCGCTGCACCCGCCCGATGAGGCGGCACAGCAGGTAGATGCCGAAGGAGATAAACGCCACGAACACGCTCACCGGGATGCCGGGGGCGAGCGAGATGATCATGCCACCCACAGCGGAGATTTCGGCGAAGATCACCGACCACAGCACTGCGCGCGCCGGGTTCGCGGTGATCTGTGCGGCCGCGGCACCGGGTGTGATCATGAGCGACATGACCAGTAGCGCGCCCACGATCTGCACGGATTGCGCGGACGCGATGCCCACGAGCACCGCAAACGCGATGGCCATGCCGCGCACGTTTACGCCGGTTGCAGCCGACATCACAGGGTCCGCTGAGGCAAAAATTAGTGGGCGCCAGAGCACCACGACGGTGACCACCACAGCCACGGTTGTCGCCGCCAGAAGCCATACGCTTGAGCTCGACACCCCCACTATCTGCCCCGTCAACAACGCCAACGCCCGGTTCGAATTGCCGGGATAGAGATGGATGAACAAGACAGACAGGCCCATGCCGAAGCTCATGACCACGCCGACCGCGGAGTCCTGCTGTCCCCGGAAACCCAAGACGGCAAGGGTGAGCGCAGCGACGATCGCTCCGGCCACAGCGCCCAACCCCACGTTGAGTCCAAACAGCAGTGCAGCGGATGCTCCCATGAGCGCGAGCTCCGCGGTGGCGTGCACGGAAAAGGACATCTGGCGCAACACAATGAGCGGCGCCATCACGCCGGACAGGATGCCCAGCAGTGCGCTGGCCACGAGTGTTGCCTGCACGAAGTCGAGGCCGAGCAGGTATTGCGTTGTTGCGATTGCCTCGCTCACAGGACCACCATCCGTCCGTTGGCTTCGACGACGTCGACGTGGGTGCCGTAGAGCTCACTGAGTACGTCGGAGCGCATGACGTCGCGCACTGGCCCAGTGACGTGGCCTTGGGGGCCGAGGTAGAGCACGCGGTCGACGGCATCCAAGAAGGGGTTGATGGAGTGCGTCACGCACACCACCGCGGCACCTTCATCGGCGAGTGTGCGGAAGCGGGTGACGGTGTCGCGTTCGCGGGCGATGTCGAGGGAGAGGAGGGGTTCGTCGGCAAGCAATAAAGAGGGGTTGTTGACTAGGGCCTGGGCGTGGCGCACGAGCTGCTGCTGTCCGCCCGACAACAGGCCCACGCGTTGATCTGCGAAGGGGAGTGCCCCCACTCGATCGAGGGCCTTATCCACGTCCCCTTTCTTCGGCCCGCGACGCAGCACGCGATGCTCCAGCGCTAGCGACACTAAATCACGCGGGCGCACCGGCAGGTCCTGCGGAAACATGGACTGCTGCGGGATGAAGCCCACGCGACCATTCACTGCGACAGTGCCGTGTGTGAGGGCTTGGGTGCCCAAAATCGTGCGCAGCAACGTCGATTTGCCCACCCCGTTGGGGCCGAGCACGCACACGATTTCGCCGCCGTTCACCGCCAGGTCGAGGTCGGACCAGAGCGGCTGAACAGCGGCGTCGTTGAACTGCAGAATCACGGTGAAATTCTAACCGGCAAAGTTGCCCAGCTGGGCATCAGTGCGCGGCTCTGCCTCATCGACGATCTTCTGCACATCATCCACGATCTGCTCGAAGTAGTCGAGGAAGTCCATGTCGGTCGGCGGGGTCTCATTGATCTCGACGATCGGCAGGTGCTTCTTCTCCGCCGCCTCCTTCAAGCGCTGCGTGGCGTTGTTCGTGGACTGGGAGTTGACCACGAGGAAGTCCAGAATCCCGCTGTCGATGAGCTCGAGGAATTCCGCGACCTCACCCGCAGACGGCTCGCTCTCATTGAGGGTGGTCAGCAGGTACTTCTCCGGGGTCAGATCGTGCAGCTCAGTGCCCCAGATCATCGGCGCGGCGATCGGCTCCGTCATGGCCAGGTGCACGTGCGGCATCGCGTTGAGCTTCTCGGTGATCGCGTCCATGCGGCGGTCAACCTCGCTCGCATCACCGCCAGTTCGCTTAGCGACGGCATCCGCCACCTCCTTCACCTTCCCCGGCGCCAACCAGATGTGCTCGAGGTCGTTGATGTCCGTGGGGATCTCGGTGAAGTTGTGGCCGTGATCATGGCCGTGGTCGTGGCCGGCGTGATCATGGTCGTGATCATGGTCGTCGTGGGCATGTTCACGATCGTGCTCGTGGTCGTGCTCGTCATGGGCATGGCCGTGCTCGTGCTCGTGGTCGTGCTCGTCGTCGGAGAGCGGGATGGCGTGGATGATGCGGTCTTGTTCAGCGACGCGGTACAGGTTGGCGTCGTAATGCCCGCCGTTGGCTACTACGGTGCCGGCCTCGCGGATCTTGGCTAGGTCGGCTGCAGAAGCTTCGTAGGTGTGCGGGTCAATGGACTGGCCAGAGATGATGGCGGGGACTTCTTTGCGGGTGACGACGGAGGCGACATCGGCCCACACGCTGGTGGTGGCGATGATGTGGGTGGGGTCGGCGGCGGAGGTGGCGTCGACAAGCTTTGTGTCGGTGGAGTCGGAGGAGCAGGCAGTGAGTCCGGCGCCGGCGAGGGCAAGCGCGGCGAGTGTGGCTGCGGTGCGGTGAGTTTTCGTGTTTCGCATAGGGCGATTTAACCAATAATGAAAACTGTTTTCAACTCTTTTGTTGGCTGTAGGTCGGGTGTCCGGTGCTTCCGATATACTAAACCGCGTCTTCAGACCTCCAAGACTGTGAAGGATTCTCATGGCACGAGTCGTTGTTAATGTCATGCCCAAGGCTGAAATTCTGGATCCGCAAGGACAGGCTGTGCACCGTGCGCTGGGGCGCATTGGTGTGAACGGGGTGACGGATGTCCGCCAAGGTAAGCGTTTTGAGCTTGAGGTAGAGGACTCCGTGACCGATGAGCAGCTGCAGCACCTGGCGGAAACGCTGCTGACCAACACTGTGATCGAGGACTTTGTTGTCGTGCGGGAGGACGCCCAGTGAGCGCGACCATTGGTGTAATCACCTTCCCCGGCACTCTCGACGATGTGGATGCGATTCGTGCGGTTCGTCTTGGCGGAGCAACCCCAAAGGAGTTGTGGCACGCAGACGAGGATCTGTCGGGCGTGGACGCTGTCATTGTTCCCGGTGGTTTCTCCTACGGTGACTACCTGCGTTCCGGCGCGATCGCGGCGATGGCCCCGATGATGAAGGCTGTTGTGGAGGCCGCGGGCAAGGGTATGCCCGTGCTGGGTATCTGCAACGGTTTCCAGATTCTCACGGAGGCGGGCCTGCTGCCGGGTGCTTTGACCCGGAACAAGGGCCTGCACTTCCATTGCACGGACACGTATTTGGAAGTGGCTAATGCGGAGACTTCGTGGACGAACCAGTTTGAGTCCGGCCAGAAGATCCTTGTCCCGGCGAAGCATGGGGAGGGTCGCTTCCAGGCGGACCAGGCCATCATTGATGCGCTGGAGGCTGAGGGGCGTGTGGTGTTCCGCTACACGGATAACTTCAACGGCTCCATGAACTCCATTGCGGGTGTGACGAGTGAGAACCGTCGTGTTGTTGGCCTCATGCCGCACCCGGAGCATGCGATTGATCTGTTGACTGGCCCATCTGAGGACGGCCTGGGTCTGATTCATTCGGTGCTCAACGACATTTCAAAGATCGGAGCGTGATCCACGTGCACGTGAAAAATGACACCGTCGAGGCGGCGAAGGGCACTCCGGAACTGGAGCAGCCGTACGAAGCGCTGGGCTTGAAGGACGATGAATACGCCCGCATCCGTGAGATCTTGGGCCGCCGTCCGACGGATGCGGAGCTCACCGTGTACTCGGTGATGTGGTCGGAGCACTGCTCCTATAAGTCTTCCAAGGTGCACCTGCGCTACTTCGGCGAGACGATGACGGAAGAGATGGCTTCCAAGATCCTCGCCGGTATCGGTGAAAACGCTGGTGTGGTGGATATCGGTGGTGGTGACGCGGTGACTTTCCGTGTGGAAAGCCACAACCACCCCTCCTTCGTAGAGCCGTACCAGGGTGCCGCTACCGGTATTGGTGGCATCGTGCGCGACATCATGGCCATGGGTGCACGCCCGATCGCCGTGATGGATCAGCTGCGCTTCGGTGACATGGACGCCGAAGACACCAAGCGCGTACTGCCGGGTGTTGTCGCCGGTATTGGTGGCTACGGTAACTCGCTAGGCCTGCCCAATATTGGTGGGGAGACCGTCTTTGACGCTGCTTATGCCGGCAACCCACTTGTTAACGCACTGTGCGTGGGCACGTTGAAGGTGGAAGACCTTCACCTCGCGTTCGCATCGGGCACCGGCAACAAGGTGATTCTCTTTGGTTCCCGCACGGGCCTTGATGGCATTGGTGGCGTGTCCGTTCTGGGTTCCGCTTCCTTCGAGGAGGGCGAGGAGCGCAAACTGCCGGCAGTGCAGGTGGGCGACCCGTTCGCGGAGAAGGTTCTCATCGAGTGCTGCCTTGAGCTGTATGCCGCTGACGTTGTTGTGGGCATCCAGGACCTTGGTGGCGGTGGCCTGTCTTGCGCCACCTCCGAGCTCGCAGCTGCCGGCGACGGTGGCATGCGTATCAACCTCGACGCCGTCCCGCTGCGCGCCGAGAACATGACCGCCGCGGAGATCCTTGCCTCCGAGTCCCAGGAGCGGATGTGCGCGATTGTCGCCCCGGAGAACGTGGAGCGCTTCAAGGAGATTTGCGCCAAGTGGGACGTCACCTGCGCTGAGATCGGTGAGGTTACGGACGAGGACGATCGCCTTGTTATCACCCACAACGGTGAGGTCGTGCTTGATGCACCACCGTCCACCATTGCGGATGAAGCACCGGTGTATGAGCGTCCGTGGGCGCGGCCGGAGTGGCAGGATGAGGTGCAGGGAGGGGGAGACGTCGATAAGCCTGAGCAGCTGCGTGAGGCCTGGCTGAAACTCGTGGCATCCCCCGCGCTGTGCTCGCGCGATTGGATCACGGAGCAGTATGACCGCTACGTGCGCGGCAACACGGTGCAAGCTCGCCACGCAAACTCCGGCGTCTTGCGTATCGACGAATCCACCGGCCGCGGCGTAGCCATCTCCGCCGACGCATCCGGCCGCTACACCTACCTGGACCCGAACATGGGCGCGCGCCTGGCTCTGGCGGAGGCGTACCGCAACGTGGCCGTGACGGGTGCTCGTCCGGTGGCGGTGACCAACTGTCTGAACTTCGGCTCCCCCGAGAACCCGGACGTGATGTGGCAGTTCCGTGAGGCCGTGCATGGTCTGGCGGATGGTTCCCGTGAGCTGGGTATCCCGGTGTCGGGCGGCAACGTGTCCTTCTACAACCAGACCGGTGACACCCCGATTCTGCCGACCCCAGTGGTGGGTGTTCTCGGCGTGATTGAGAATGTGGCGAACTCGGTCACTAACCGCGTAGTGAACAACGAGGACAAGGACATGCTCGTAATCCTCGGTGAGACGAAGGATGAGTTCGGCGGTTCCGTCTGGCAGGAGATCTCCGGCGCTGGCCTGTCCGGTCTGCCTCCACAGGTGGACCTGGCTAATGAGGCACGCCTGGCAGATTTCTTCTGCGACAAGGCCGAGGGCCTCACCGCTGCCCACGACCTGTCCGAGGGCGGCCTGGGTCAGGCTGTCTTCGAGATGATCAAGGACACCGAGAAGGGAGCGGAACTGGACCTGTCCGGCGTTGATGCTGATGCATTCACTGCGCTGTTCTCTGAGTCCGCGTCCCGCGTCCTCGTGGCGTGCAGCCCGGACCGCGTTGACCGCGTCGTGGCCGATGCGACCGAACTGGGCATCCCGGTGGCCATCGTTGGTTCCACCAACACCAGTGGCACGATCACCTTCGCTGACGGCACCCCGGCTGCGGGCCAGTCCGTGGGGGTCGCTGAGCTGCGCGAAGCATGGTCCGCAACCATGCCGGGCTACTTCGCTCACGCAGACGCGCCGAACGCCGCGGTCTAACTGGCAAACAGCAGTGGCCTCCGCGTCTAAGCGGAGGCCATTCGCATTATTTGACACCCCAGAAATCGCGACCTGGGGAAACGGATGTAGGCAACCCCACGGCGGTCAGAAATATCGAATGGGAGCGGTGACACCTAGTCGATGGTCTGGGTTGCCGGCACCGGCTCAATGAGCGGCATCGGCTGGTACTTCTCGCGCAGCTTACGCAGCGTGCTGGTGTGCTCCCACAGCGCCTTGTCTTCGGTGGTGACGGGGGTGAACTGGCGGGCAGGGAGAGGATTGCCGTCAAGGTCCGTGCTCACGTAGGTGAAGGTGGCGTGGATTGCTGTTTCCAGGTTTTCACGGCCGCCGCGCGGGTTGCCGGCGCGGACGTGGGTGGTTACAGCCATGCTGCGCTTACCGGTTTGGGTGAGGCGTGAATCCACCTCGATGAGGTCACCGATGGAGATGGGTTTGTAGAAGCGGATACCGCCGGCGTAGACAGCGACGGTGCGCTCACCTGCCCATTCCATGGTGATGGAGGTGCCGGCGGTATCGATCCATTCCATGGCGGTGCCACCGTGGACTTTGCCGCCCCAGTTGATGTCCGTCGGCTTAGCCATGAAGCGGTGGATGATGCGGGGTGCGTGCGATTCACCGTCGTAGGTGTGCTTGAGCATCTCCGATTCAATTTCGGACCGCAGCTGGATGCGGGATTTTGCGGCGTGCTCGGCGCGGCGTTCCTCCTCGGTGGTGGGGATGAACGTGGGTACGGCCATGGACTTGCCGGTTTCGGTGTCCTTGGCCACGAAGATGACTAGGCAGTCGCAGGCGCGGGTGAATACGCCTTCGCGTGGGTCGGCGGAGAGCACTTCGTTGACAATGTGCATGGAGGAGCGCCCTGTCATGGCGATGCGGGAGCGCACTTCCACGATGTGCCCCGATGGGATGGGGCGGGTGAAGTGGATGTGGCCGACGTACGCGGTCACGCAGTAGGTGGAGGACCATTGAACGGCGCAGGCGTAGGCGGCTTTATCGATCCATTCCAGTACGCGCCCGCCGGAGACACCTTGGGCGCCGGCGAGGATCACGTCCGTCGGTGCGGCCATGAATCGCAGGGTGATGGAGGGGGATTTTTCTACGGTCACACGAGGTGTTTCGGTTCCAGTGCTGTGCGTCATTGGCACAACACTACTCGCTTGGTCGTGTCCTTTTAGGATGAGCGTATGGCTGCTAAGAATGATCCGCTGGCGACACGTGAGGCGATTGTGGCGATTGCGGGGTGGATTGTGGATCCGGAAAGCGCGGAAAAGCCTTCTCGCACGTTGATCGCAGATGCTTGTCGACGTTCCGTGCGCGCCCTCGCCGCCGAACTCCCCGGCCACACCGTGGAGCTGCGCGTGCCCCCGTTCGTTGCGGTGCAGTGTGTCGAGGGGCCACGGCACACCCGTGGGACGCCGCCCAACGTGGTGGAAATGGCCCCTGAGGTGTGGTTGCAGTTGGCCACGGGGCTGATTGATTTTGAGGATGCTGTGGCCGATGGGCGAATTCAGGCATCCGGCTCCCGTGCGGGTGAGGTTGCGGCGGGTCTTCCGGTGATTGCCCTCCCGGCCAGCTAATCAACTAGGGTTGAGGCCGTGCAAAGCGTGAACAACGGTACTCCTACTGGTGTGCCCGTGAACCTGGATGTTCTGGAAGCTGATGAGCAGGAGCCACGCGAAGAGTGTGGTGTGTTTGGTGTGTGGGCGCCGGGAGAAGACGTATCTAAGCTGACCTACTTTGGCTTGTTCGCCCTGCAGCACCGCGGCCAGGAGGGCGCGGGTATTGCGGTGGGGGACAAGGGCCGGATCGTGGTGTTCAAGGACAGCGGTCTGGTGTCCCAAGTTTTTGATGAGACGATTTTGGGCGCACTCCAAGGCGACGTGGCTATCGGTCACACCCGTTATTCCACGGCGGGGTCCCAGAACTGGGAAAACGTGCAGCCGATGTTCCGCACCTCGCCCGATGGCACGGACGTGTCCTTGGGCCATAACGGCAACCTGACCAACTACGCCACATTGCAGGCTGAAGCGATTGAGCGCCACCTCGTTCCCGCTGAGGGGGTGGAGGGCCAAGGTTCCTCGTCCGATACGGCGGTTGTGTCGGCATTACTTGCGGACGGCGTCCGCGATGGTCGCACCCTCCTCGACTCCGCACGTGAACTGCTGCCGAAGCTGCAGGGCGCATTCTGCCTCGTCTTCACCGATGGCCACACGCTCTACGCTGCGCGTGACCCGCATGGCGTGCGCCCTTTGTCCCTGGGCCGTCTGGAGCAGGGCTGGGTCATCGCCAGCGAAACCGCCGCGTTGGACATCACCGGTGCTTCTTTTGTGCGTGACATCGCGCCGGGTGAGCTCATCGCTATTAGCGCCTCCGGCATCCACACTGAGAATTACGCCAAGCCAGCGCCGAAGACCTGCGTCTTTGAGTATGTGTACATTGCTCGCCCGGATTCCGTGGTGGAAGGCAAGACCGTCAACGCGGCCCGTCTGGAGATTGGGCGCCGTCTGTCGAGGGTGGCGCCGGTGGACGCGGACGTCGTTATGCCAGTGCCTGAATCCGGCACACCCGCGGCGATTGGTTATGCGGAGGCCTCTGGCATTCCTTTCGCGCAGGGGCTGATGAAGAACGCCTACGTGGGCCGTACTTTTATCCAGCCGTCAGACACTCTGCGTCAGCTGGGCTTGCGTCTGAAGCTCAACCCGGTGCGTGAGATCATTGAGGGCAAATCGCTAGTGGTGGTGGATGATTCCATCGTGCGAGGCAACACCCAGCGCAAACTCATCCGCATGCTGCGCGAGGCTGGCGCCGGGGAAGTTCATGTGCGTATCGCCTCCCCGCCAGTGAAATGGCCGTGCTTCTACGGCATTGACTTCGCTAGCCCCGGCGAGCTCATTGCCAACAACGCGGGCGGTGATGACGATGCTGTGGCAGAGAACATCTGCCGCGTCATCGGCGCAGATACACTCGCGTTTGTGTCTATTGATGACATGATTGCTGCCACCGAACGCCCGGCCGACAGCCTGTGCGCCGCCTGCTTTGACGGCCACTACCCGCTGGGACTGCCGGAAAACAACGTCAACGCTGACGCCGTCCGGCGTATTCAGGAAGGGATGTTTTAAGCCATGACCACCCCGGAAAACACCAACCCCGTTTCCTACGCCGCCGCTGGCGTGGACATTGAAGCTGGTGACCGTGCCGTCGAACTGTTCAAGGACCACGCGAAGCGCGCCTCCCGCCCGGAGGTCCGCGGTGGCCTGGGCGGTTTTGCTGGCCTGTTTGCCCTGGGTAAGTACAAAGAGCCGCTGCTGGCCGCTGGCTCGGATGGTGTGGGCACCAAGCTCGCCGTGGCGCAGGCCATGGACATTCACAACACCATCGGCATTGATTTGGTGGCAATGTGCGTCGACGACCTCGTGGTGTGCGGTGCGGAGCCACTGTTCCTGCAGGACTACATCGCCATTGGCAAGGTCGTGCCGGAAAAAGTCGCGCAGATCGTCGAAGGCATCGCTGAAGGCTGCGTCCAGGCTGGCTGCGCCCTGCTGGGAGGTGAGACCGCGGAGCACCCCGGCGTCATGGGTGAAAATGACTATGATGTCTCCGCTACCGCCGTCGGCGTCGTCGAGGCTGATGAGCTGCTCGGCCCGGACCGCGTCCGCGAGGGTGATGTGATCATCGGTATGGCATCCTCCGGCCTGCACTCCAACGGCTACTCCCTGGCGCGCCACGTGTTGCTGGAGAAGGCTGGCTTGCCTCTTGACGGCCACATTGATGAGCTCGGCCGCACCCTCGGTGAGGAGCTTCTAGAGCCCACCCGCATCTACGCCCTTGACTGCCTGGCCCTGGCCAACGAGTGCGAGGTGCGCACTTTCTGCCACGTCACCGGTGGCGGACTGGTGGGCAACATGGAGCGCATCATCCCCGAAGGCAAGGTTGCGGAGATGCACCGCGCCACCTGGTCCCCGGCCCCGGTCTTCCGCACCATCGCGGAAGTGGGCAACGTGCCGGTGGAGGAGATGGAGAAGACCTTCAACGCCGGCGTAGGCATGGTGGCTATCGTCGCCCCTGAGGACCGTGATCGTGCACTGGCTATGCTCACCGCACGTCACGTGGACTGCTGGGAGCTCGGTGTTGTCCGCGGTGCAACCGAAGCGGATGAAGGCCAGCGTGCGACGCTAGTAGGAACCCACGCGGGTTAAGCACGGCTACATGCCTGCGCATTCCTCCTGGCACAGGCGATGTCGCGCATAATTTGACTCGCACGCTATAGTGGCTGCAGGACAAATTTCACGGATATTATTTGGGGCCGCCGACTATTTCGGCCGCCCTTTAGACACCTCAAGGGGGTCACTGCCATGGGTCGCGGACGCGCCAAAGCAAAGCAGACCAAGGTTGCACGCCAGCTCAAGTACAACACGCCCGAGATGGACCTGGAATCTCTCCAGCGTGAACTCGCTGGGCAGAGCTCCAACTCCCGGTGGGATGACAATGATGACTATGAGGTAGATGACCAGTACGCGGAGTACGCGGACTGGGACGACGAAGACGCTGAAGACGCCGAGGACGACGCGCGTTAACCACCCTCGCTCCACTACGGGTGTAGTCTCCGCAGCATGGACAAATTAGGCAGCATGGCAGACATGCGCTCCGGTCAGTGGTACCTCCCTGATTCTGAGGAGGCCCAGGAGCAGCATCGCATTACGTGGGCGCGGACGCGCGAGTTCAACGCGTTGGGTAACACTGATCCCGCCCGCGCGCAGGAGTTGCTGGGGGAGATGTTCTCGCCTCAGTCAGCTGTCCCGGAGATTTGGGGCCCGCTGCACCTTGAGTTCGGGGTGAACACCACGTTCGGTGAAGGCTGCTTTGTCAACTTCAATTGCGTGATTCTGGACATTGCGGAGATCACCATTGGCGCGGGCTCGATGTTTGGTCCTGCGTGTCAGTTGATCACGGTGGGCCACCCGGTGGATGACGTAGCGAAGCGCGCGGAGGGCTGGGAGCGAGCTCAGCCGATCACGATTGGCAAGAACTGTTGGTTCGGGGCCGGCGCGATGGTCATGCCTGGTGTCACCATCGGCGATAACTGTGTGGTTGCCGCCGGGGCTGTGGTGACGAAGGATGTTCCCGCAGGTTCCCTCGTTGCCGGTGTGCCCGCACGCGTGAAGCGCGAGATCAGTTAGTACGTCCGCGCAGCTTATCGACGGCTACCCTTCCCGCCCGTTCCCCCTCATCCTTCGGCATGGAATCCGGGTCCACGGTGGCGGAGACGTTGATCTCCTGGACGACCTCGTTGTCACCGTCCGTGCCTTCGGCGCGGACGCTCGCGATGACTTCCAGCTGCTCACCCAGCTCGAGTACTTGGTTGAGTGCGGAACGCTTCACCAGGGCGAGGGCAATGGGGCCGTAGTCACAGTCGTGGACGATGGACCCAACGTGGCCGACGGTGCGCCCACCGAAGACAACGGGGTCGCCCGGCTTGGGCTCCAGGGGTGCGGAGCCGTCGATGTGCAGCAGTACGAGTAGGCGCGGGGAGCGCCCCAGGTTCTCCACCCGCGCGACGGTTTCTTGGCCGCGGTAGCAGCCTTTCTCTAGGTGCACCGCGCCGAGGTTATCCCCGCGGCGGATAAGCGTGTGGGCTTCATGGGGAATCGACTTATCATCCAAGTCTGCGCGCAGTTCCGGCTCGAGAGCCTTGATGCGCTCGGCGGTAAACGCCATAAGACCAGCGCGCTCCAAACCGGCGCCGTCGGCGGAAGTCAAGGCTTTGTATGCCGTGGCGAGGTCGGGGCGGGGCACGGCGACGTCGATACGCCGAGCAGCAGACCATGGGACGGTGCGTTCAAAGGTGACCTCGATGCCAGCACCATCCAGGAATTCAGCAGGAGAGAAGCTTGAGGGCGCGCCTAACACGGTGAGGATTCCCAGGTCCGCCTCCTCGACGGTGACGTCGGACCAGAAGACCATCTTGGTCAAAAAGTCGCGGAAGGAGTCGAGGGAGTAGGAGGGGGTGTCGAGGTAGAAGGTTGGGGTGGCGCTGATAAGCGAAACATCTGCGTGATGCAGGATGCGGCCCTGCATGTCCAGATCGAGCGCGGCGGCGGAAAAACCCGGCTCCACATCATCGAGTTTCTGGCTGAGCAGGTTGTTCAAAAACGTGGCGGCATCAGGCCCAGTGACGCGCAGGACACCGCGGTGGCTGCGGTCAACCACGGCCCCGCCGCGAGAGATGAGGCGTTGTTCCCGCAGGGGGTCGCCGTAGTGCCAGGGCACACCGGCGGCGTCGAAAGGTGAGGTGGCGGCGTCCGGCAGTTCGGTCGCGCCACGGAAAGCAAGCATCGGTGAACGGTACGTATGCACGCAACCGATCATACGTGGGCATAATTGGGGGCATGCTTCCAGTACAACCTGCTCACGCGCCTGCTATTTATCTCGTGGAACCATTCGGGGGTTCCATGCGCAGGCAGAACGTGAATCTGCCGCACGTGTTTTGGGATGATGCGGCGGTGACACGCGGTGATGGATGTTTTGAAACGATCCTCGTGCACGGTGGCAAGCCCGTAAACCTGGACGCGCATATTGCGCGCTTTACGCGGTCCGCAGCACTGATGGACTTGCCGGAACCGGCGGCGGAGACGTGGCGCACGGCCACCCTGGAAGCCGTGGGGGAGTACGTGCGGGAATCCGGCCTTGACCCGCAGGACGTGGAGGCGAAATGCCAGTGGACGTACACCCGTGGCCGTGAAACCACGGGTGTGCCCACCGCGTGGGTGTCTGTGCGGCCGATTCCGAAGGAGCAGCTCAAGCAGCGCAAGAAGGGCGTGAAGGTGATCACGGGATCGCGCGGCTACACGCTCACCCCCACGGATGACACACCATGGCTGACAGTCGGCGCGAAATCGCTCAACTATGCCGCGGCGATGGCGGCGCTGCGCTGGGCGAAGAAACAGGGCTGCGACGACGTCATCTTCGTTGATCCCGCTACCGGCCGCGTGCTCGAAGGTGCCACGTCCACGGTGATCACGGTCAAAGGCGACAAATTGCGCACGCCGGTCACCGGTGGGGACGTGCTGCCAGGCACAACGCAGGCGGCCATTTTCCGCCTCGCCGAAGAGCGCGGTTGGCGCTGTAAAGAAAAGGACCTCACGGTGGAAGACCTGCTTGGCGCAGACCAGGTCTGGCTGGTGAGCTCCGTGCGCGGTGGCGTTCGCGTCACAGAGATCGACGGCACAGCAACGAAGGCCCCGTCCAAGAAGGACGAGGCCACAGTTGCTTTGCTTATCGATGAGGCCCGGACAACCGTGTAGCCTCCCTAGCCCGCAATCCTCTTCAGCTCCCCGGACATGTAGGGGACAAAAGCGATGTCATCCTGCGTGGAGCCAGGGGCTACGCGCTCATCCACCCAGCCGAGGTTGTTGTTAGGCATGAGGCCGTAAATGCGCTTGCCGGGGCCGTGGGTGGAAGGGCCCGTTTCCGTCGCGATGGTGGAGGCAGAGGTCAGCTGCCACGCACGCTCATTGACGGGTTCGCCGTAGAGGACCTCCACGAGGCCACGGGAGTTTGTCAGGGTGACCTCAATCTCGTCCTTAAGCGAGATGCGCCAGAAGCCGGTTTCGCGCTGGTCAGCGCCAATGGCGTTGCCATCGGAGTCAATGCGCCAGATGCGCGAATCAAAACGCAGGTAGTTCTCCCCATCGTGGGAGATGACCAGCTGCTGGCCAAAGGCGTACTCGGTGTGGTTGCCGTCCTCCGCCAAGTCGACGGCCTGGCCGGTGCCCTGCCACACGCCCACGAGGGGCAGAAGGCCCAAGAGGCCATCGTGCAGGTTGGGTCCCTCGCGCAGGTTAGCCGTGTCATCCGGCAGGGGGATCTCGTCCAATCCCAGGGCCGGGATATTACGGTGCGCCGTGTTCTTCGACTGCTCCGCGGCAAGGTTTACTGCGGCATTGCCATCCAGGGCGGTGCGCTCGGGGGCGTCTGGAGTGTCAGGGGTACCAGCGGTTTCTGGGGTGTTGTTTTCATTCGTTTCCATGTCCGCCCAGCGTAGTCCTCTTACCGCGCGGGCGGGGCGACGGGCGATAGATCAGCAGACGTCAGTGTCACATTGCGCTGCGCGGCGGAGAAACGGATGGAGCCACCAGCGACTTCGACTTTGTCGGCTTGGCCACCAATCGGCAGGTCCCGGGTGTCCAACGTCAGGGTGAAGGCGCGGGAGATGGAGTCGGCGTGGGTGGGGGAGACGTCGATAAGCGAAATGGGCTCCATGATGAACTGCGGCCCCTTCAAGCGAAGGGTGACCACCACGGTGGATTTTTCTTCCATGCCGGGAACAGTGCCGGTGAGCTGGGCTTCGCTGGCGGATCCGCCGGTGGGGGAGATGTCGTAGGGGTTGGAGATGTCCAGGTCCGTCATGTTCAACAGCTCACCGAAAGCAACCCCGTCGAGGGACAGCGTGCGGTCCACGCGTTTGGCGGCCGCGCCCACAAAATCACCTGCATAGGCTTTGTCCACAGGAATGGTGATCTCATAAATATCGGTGCGCGAATTCACCGTCAGCCCCGCGGCATCCACATCGAGGGCCTGGAAACTCACGCGGGGCACCTCGTCGCTGCGCAGCACCTGTGCGAAGGGAAAACCACCTACGTACGTGTCCGGATCTGCGGGCAGATCATCCTGCGTCCGAGCTTGCACCGCAAGGTGCCGTTCGACTTTTGCTGCCGTCGCAGCATCCACCACGAAAGCCACAGCGGGCACTGCCACAATCACCCCGGCGGCAACATAGGCCTTCACATTCATGCCCTCACCGTAGTCTACCCGTAGCCTTGAACCATGAATGAACCACAGTTCCACATCACTGAAGCCCGCGAGCTCCTTGACCGCGTCGCACAGCACGACGGGGTGGCGGCTTTCAGCGAAGCTTTCCTGAAAGGCCTCGACGGTAGCCACGAGCATTTCGCAGTGCGCGAGGCGGACGCGCTCATCGCTCTAGCCGGGCTCGCCTCTGACGGGTCCGCGGAGGTTGCGGTGGATCCTGCTTATCGACGTCACCGCCACGCCACCACCCTCATCACCCACATCCTGTCCCACCGCCCTGATGCTGGTTTCTGGGCGCATGGGAACCTTCCTGCGGCGCGGGCTCTCGCGGAGTCTTTGGGGCTGGAACCGACCCGGGAATTGCTGGTCATGGCGGTGGAAGGGGAGGAGCTTGCGGCTATTGGCGCGCCGGGTTCCACCGCGAAGGCGCTCACCGAGCAGGAGGGGATCAGGGAGAGCAGTTATGCCGGGGAGCCCGCGGATGAGCAATGGCTCCAAGTGAACAATGAAGCGTTCCATTGGCACCCCGAGCAAGGTGGCTGGGACATGGCGCGACTGCACGAGGCGATGAACACAGAGTGGTTCGACCCGGAGGGCGTGCGCTTCCTGTTCGATGGTGACGCGTTGGCGGGTTTCCACTGGACAAAGCGCCACTCGGACACCCTCGGGGAGGTGTACGTGGTGGGCGTGGCTGATGCATACCGCGGGCGGGGACTTGGTGACCCGCTTATGCGCACAGGAGTGGAACACCTCGTGGCCGGGGGTACCCAAAAGGTCATTCTTTATGTCGAAGCTGACAATGAACCAGCCGTGGAACGCTATGAACAACTCGGGTTTTCCGTGGTCGAACGCCATGTTGTGTACAAATCCGCAAAGTTAACGCATTGTTCACCGATTTAGGCCTTTGCTATTAACACTCGGTCCGTACCTTCGCTCGTTGTGAGCACTCAGGCACCATTTGTGGTGCGTGAGACCGATGCTCAGAAGAAAATCTGAATTCGCACCGGAAAGGTATCCCCCCGTGATCCGTAACATCAAGCGCTCCGCCGCTATCGCCGGCGTTGCAGCCATCGCTTCTGTCTCCCTGGTTGCATGCGGCGACTCCAACGACACCGCTGCTAACGGCGGCAACGCATCCGAGGCACAGGATGCAACCAACATCGAGGGCCTGTCCGGCGAGACCGGCCAGCTCGTTGCTGAGGGCGCTACCTCCCAGGCCAACGCAATGGACTACTTCGGTTCCCGTTACGCCGAGGCTGTCCCGGGCGCTAACCTCGCCTACAACGCAAACGGCTCTGGCTCCGGCATCAAGAACTTCATCGGTAACCAGGCAGTCTTCGCTGGCTCTGACTCCCCGCTGAAGGAAGACAAGGGCGAGGTCGAGCAGGCACGCGAGCGTTGTGGTGGCAACGACGCATGGCACCTGCCGATGGTTATCGGCCCGGTTGCTATCGCCTTCAATCTCGACGGCGTGGATGATCTGAACCTCACCGTTGACAACCTGGTGGAGATCTTCGACGGCACCATCACCAAGTGGAACGACCCGAAGATCGCCGAGAACAACGAGGGTGCAGAGCTGCCGGACCAGGACATCTCCGTCATCTACCGCTCTGACGAGTCCGGCACCTCCGACAACTTCCAGAAGTTCCTCTCCGCTGCTTCTGACGGCAAGTGGGAAGGCGAAGGCAAGGCATTCCCGCAGAACGTCGGCGCTGGCGCTAACGGCTCCACCGCTGTGGCAGAGCAGGTCAAGGCAACCTCCGGTGCTGTCACCTATGTTGAGGCTGGCTACGCGCACGACCTCGACCTCGGTGTTGCCAACATCGACTTCGGCAACGGCGCTGTTGAGCTGAACAACGAGTCCGTGAACCAGGCTCTGGCTAACGTCCAGTTCAAGACCGAGGGCCACGACATGGTCGTTGACTCCTCCTCCCTGTTCGCCTCCAACAACGAGGGCGCATACCCGCTGGTTCTGACCACCTACGAGATCGTCTGCTCCAAGGGCTACGACGAGACCACCAAGAACATGGTCAAGGACTTCCTCAACGTCGTCCTGGAGTCCCAGGATGAGGAGCTCGAGGACGCTGGCTTCATCCCGGTTTCCGGTGAGTTCGCCGACAAGCTGAAGGCTGCAGTCGACGCAATCGCCTAAGCGGAAAACCTCCGCAGACTTTTCAGCTCACAGTCTGAAAAGCTCCACCCACTTCCCCCGGTGTCACTGTGAACCGGGGGAATGTTTATGCGGTGGAAGTGCCACACTCTGAACAATACGAACCATAAGGAAACGTCACCATGGCAGACCAAGAACTGTCGGTTGCGGAGAAGGACGCCCCCGCTGGCCCACCAGCTTCAGGCGCAGGCGTTAAGCGCCCGGGCGACCGTGTCTTCGAAACCCTGTCCACTGTCTCCGCCGCACTGATCACCGTTATCATCATTGCGGTTGGCTTGTTCCTGCTGAAGCAGGCTTTTGAACCACTGCGCCTCAACACTGAGAACTTCCTTACCTACAAGGGGCAGTGGCAGACCTCCAACCTGGACAACATGAAGTTCGGTATTCCGAACCTGTTCTTCTCCACGGTGACGGTGTCCATCATCGCGTTGATCATTGCCATGCCGGTGGCACTGGGTGTGGCGATCTTCCTGTCCAACTATGCACCCAAGAAGCTAGTGAAGCCGCTGGCTGGGCTCGTGGACATGCTCGCTGCGGTGCCGTCGATCGTGTACGGCCTGTGGGGCGCGCAGGTGCTCGGCCCGAAGCTCTCCGGTTTCTATGAGTGGATCAACTCCTGGGGCGGAGATTTCTTCCTGTTCCAGCGTTACGCAAACTCGCCGTCCTTCGACACCGGCCGCAACATCCTTACAGGTGGCATTGTGCTGGCCATCATGGTGTTGCCGGTCATCGCGGCCACCACACGTGAAGTGTTTGTGCAGACCCCTCCCGGACAGATTGAGTCCGCGTTGGCGCTGGGTGCAACCCGCTGGGAAGTCATCCGCATGACGGTCCTGCCGTTCGGTATGTCCGGCTACATCGCTGGCTCCATGCTCGGCCTCGGCCGCGCGCTGGGTGAGACGATGGCGCTCTACATGGTGGTCTCTCCAGGCCCGGAGTTCCGCGCATCGCTTTTCGACGGCGGCACAACCTTCGCCACCGCCATCGCCAACGCCGCTGCCGAGTTCAACAACCCCACCTCCGCCGGTGCCTACATCGCTGCGGGCCTGGTGTTGTTCCTCCTGACCTTCCTCGTCAACTCGATCGCCCGCGCGATTGTCAATAAGAAGTAGGTGTGTGAGACATGACTAACCCTGAAAACGTGCAGGCTGCCGAGGGTGCCACCACAACCGAGTTGCGTGCACCCAAGCGCGAGAAAATGGCTCCGGTGGGGCAAACCCCGTTCACGCACATCTCTTCTGGCCGTAAGACCACCAACTCATTTATGGGCGGCCTGATGTGGGTAGCTATGATCCTGGCCCTCATCCCGCTGGGCTGGCTTCTGATCACCCTGGTCTCCCGTGGCTACGAGGCAATCCTTAGCCCGGAGTGGTGGACGCAGGACATGGTGGGTGTCCGTGCTCGTCGTGAAGGCGGCGGTGCCCTCCACGCGATCGCCGGTACGCTGATGCAAACCTTGATCGCCTCCCTGTTCTCCATCCCGATCGGCATTTTCACCGCGATTTACCTGGTGGAATACGCCAACGGCAGCAAGCTGGGCAAGCTGACCACCTTCATGGTGGACATCCTTTCCGGTGTCCCGTCGATCGTGTCCGCACTGTTCATCTACGCTCTGTGGATCACTATTCTGGGCCAGCAGCGTTCCGGCTTCGCCGTGGCACTGTCGCTCATCCTGCTGATGGTGCCCGTGGTGGTGCGCAACACTGAGGAGATGCTCCGTGTTGTCCCGATGGACCTGCGCGAGGCCTCCTACGCCCTCGGTGTGCCGAAGTGGAAGACTATTGCTCTCATCGTTCTGCCGACGGCGCTGTCCGGCATTGTTACCGGCATCATGCTTGCCATCGCCCGCGTCATGGGTGAATCCGCACCTGTGCTGATCTTGGTCGGCTCCACTCCGCAGACGAACTGGTTCGGTTTGTTCAACCAGCCACAGTCCTCCCTGCCGCTGTTCATGTTGGACATGTGGAAGTCTGGTTCTGCGGAGCCGGTTCTCAACCGCCTGTGGGGCGCAGCCCTCACACTGGTCATCATCGTCGTTGTTCTAAACGTGCTTGCGCGGTTCATTGCCGCGAAGTTCTCGGTCAAGAAGTAACGCCTCCACCAATCAATCCCCATCTAGGAGAAAACAATGCCTACCAAGCTCCAGCTCAACGACCTGAATATCTACTACGGTGATTTCCACGCTGTGCAGAATGTCAACATGGACATCCCGGCCCAGTCCGTCACCGCATTCATCGGCCCGTCCGGCTGCGGTAAGTCCACGGTGTTGCGCACACTCAACCGCATGCATGAGGTCATTCCGGGTGCCTACACCAAGGGCGAAGTGCTTCTCGACGGCCACGATATCTACGCCAAGAACGTCGACCCCGTAGCTGTCCGCAACACCATCGGCATGGTGTTCCAGAAGGCCAACCCATTTCCGACCATGTCCATCGAGGACAACGTTGTTGCCGGCCTGAAGCTGTCCGGTGAGAAGAACAAGGCCAAGCTGAAGGAGGTTGCGGAGCGTTCCCTGCGCGGTGCGAACCTCTGGGATGAGGTGAAGGACCGCCTGGATAAGCCCGGTGGTGGCCTCTCCGGTGGTCAGCAGCAGCGTCTGTGCATCGCTCGTGCGATTGCTGTGCAGCCGGAGGTGCTTCTCATGGATGAGCCGTGCTCCGCTCTGGACCCGATTTCTACCCTCGCTGTGGAGGACTTGATCCACGAGCTGAAGAATGAGTACACCATCGTGATCGTGACCCACAACATGCAGCAGGCTGCGCGTGTGTCTGAGAAGACCGCGTTCTTCTCACTCGAGGCCACCGGCAAGCCGGGCCACCTGGTTGAGTTCAACGACACGACCACGATCTTTGAGAACCCGAGCCGCAAGGAGACCGAGGACTACATCTCCGGCCGCTTCGGCTAGATCTTCTCTTTCACACTGCTCCCCTGCACAGCGGCTGAAAAGCTAGCTGGTGGGGGAGTGGCTGTTTGTGTGGGGGTACCCGATATCTATACAAAAGATGCATGTGCTTAAGATGGGCCTCACTTTGTGTCCAACTATTGATTGAGAGGTTCGCTTTGAATGCTTCCTTCCGGCGCCGTCTTGTCATCGGTGCCACCGTGCTCGCACTTTGTGTCCCTGCAGCCACCAATACTGTGGCGCAGGCCGTGCCCACCATCGACGCCGCGGACGCTCCGGGCTGCACCGGAGAGTTGGACACTCGCTACCCCAACATTGGCGTTGACTTGGACATCACTGGTCCGGATGAGATTGATGTGACTAAGGACATGACCTTCACCCTCAAGGGCACCGGCATCAACCCGGCCACCACCCCCGGTGCTTCCAACGGCGTGTACGTGGTGCTCACCCCCACGAACGTGTGGCGTATCGGGCACTGCAACACGATGACGGGTGACGGTGACGCGCTCATCGCACGTTGGATCCCAGCCGGTGCTTTTACGCAAAACGGCGGCAAGCTCGACTTGAGCCTGCCGGTGAAGGCCAACACTCTCCAGCCGGGGCAGACATACTCGCTTGGATTCATGGCTGCCCACGGTCTGGCGCTCAGTGAGCGCTACTTCGACCGTGGCATCACCTTCAAGGTCCCAGCGGTTGGGGCAGACAAGGTGGAAACTCCTTACGGGGTCCGCGCGGACGTCAACGATAAGCGCGACATTACCGTGAAGTGGGACTACTCCCAGACCATCCCCGAAACCGCATGGCGCGTCCAAATCGACTGTGTTGAGCACTGCACCCACTGGCGGACCACCCGCACCTTTGACATCTCCAACGACCCCAACGCGCGCTCCTACACGTTCGAAGACAGTGATGCGGGTGTTTACCAGGCTTCCGTCAACGCGAGCCGGTGGGTGAACGGTGAGCGTGTGACCACGGAGTTTGGGGTGTCAACGAGGTTTGTGGTGGGGGACGTCGATAAGCCAATGAGTCAGCGACTCCACGCGACCGGAATCGCGCATGACTACGGCGAGTACATCGCCCCCGGCACTGAGGTCACCCTGAAGTCCCCGGTTGAGGGCAAGACGAAGTGGTCGGTCACCGGGGTGAATGACTACGCGGTGGACCCGGAAACGCAAGCACTGAGCTTCACCATGCCCACCAACCCGGTGCAGGTCGAAGCGGTGGAAGTTGTGGAGGAGCGAAAGGGGCTACCGGATTGGGCACTGGCGCTGATCAGTATCTTTGCGGCTCTTACCGCGATCGGCGTCGCAGTGTTCAGCCAGTTCCCTGTGCTTGAGCAACTGCGCAAGCACCTCAACGTCTAGCGCCTACTTGCGCCAGTACTGCTCCAGGTTGCGCAGGCGCTCTTCCATCTCCGAAGTGGGGGTTTCATCGCGGCTTTGCGCGTACACCTCAGAGGTCAGGCCGGTGACTAGGTAGACGATGCGCGCGGCCACGTTGACGCAGTGATCGGCGTAACGCTCGTAGAACCGGCCGATGAGGGCGGCATCCACGGCCGCGCGACTGGTGCCCTCCCAGGTCTTGCCGGTCACGGTGGATAGAAGGTAACGGTGGAGGTCATCGACCTTGTCGTCGATCTCATTCATCTCCAGCGCAAGGTCCGCGTCGGGACTGATGAGCTGGTCGTGGATCAACTCGCTCATTGTGTCCACCATCCGTGCCATCTCTTTGACCGTCGATTGCAAGTGCTTATCCACGACCTCCTCCGGATACCTCAGCCTCGCCGTATTTGCCACGTGCTTGGCTAACGCTCCCATCCGGCTGAAGTCCTCCACGATGTAGATGGAAGTAAACACCTGGCGGAGCTCGGTGGCCACGGGGTTCTCCCTGGCAAGGAGCTGCATACTGCGCTGCTCACAGCGCTCGCGGATCTCCTTCAGGGAGTCTGCTGCGGTGAGTGCATCTTCTGCATCCTCCAGTGATGCTTCGAAGAGGGCTTTTGTGGCAGATGCCATGATGCCGCGGACGGTATCGCTCATGATCTGGAGGTCATGGGCAAAGTTATCCAAATGTTCGCGGTACACAGTGCGCATGGGGGCTTCTTTTCCGTTCACCTTGTCTAACCTCCGTTGTTTTCAATCTCCGCACCGGCGGGGACGGTGGGGTCGTTGGGGTCGTCGAGCCAGCCGTCGGGAAGCGCGACCTTAGCTGCGGATCCCTGGCGCCCACGGGCTTCATCCGCAGCTTCAGCGCGCGCGGGGTTGTCGGCGATGGTGGCGAGCTTTCCGCGGAGCTCATCGAGGGTGGATACGCGTGCCAGTTCACTGCGGAACTGCCCGCCGACCGGGAATCCACGGAAGTACCAGCCGATGTGCTTGCGAATATCGCGGCACCCACGCTCTTCGCCTTCGTGCGCGGCGAGCAGCTCCGCGTGACGCAACACAATGCGTGCTACCTCACCCAGCGTTGGCTCCTCCGGCACAGGCTCCCCGCGAAGCTGTGCAGCGAGCTGTGCGAACAGCCACGGGCGACCCAGGCAGCCGCGGCCAACGACGACCCCGTCGCATCCCGTCTGATCCATCATCGCCTGCGCGTCGCCGGGCGCGAAAATATCACCGTTGCCCAACACCGGAATGCCGTGGCCGTCCATGTGCTCCACGAGACGGGCGATCTCATTCCAATCCGCCTGCCCGGAATAGCGTTGCGCCGCGGTGCGCGCGTGCAGGGTGACGGCGGCGGCGCCTTCTTCGGCGGCGATGCGGCCGGCGTCGAGATGCGTATGGTGCTCATCATCGATGCCCACACGGAACTTCACGGTCACCGGAATTCCAGACCCCTCCGCCGCGCGCACAGCCGCCGCGACGATATTGCGGTACAGCTCGCGCTTATACGGAATCGCCGAACCGCCGCCCTTGCGCGTCACCTTCGGCACCGGGCAGCCAAAGTTCATGTCCACGTGATCAGCCATCTGCTTATCGACGATCCTCCGCACCGCCTCATACGTATACCTTGGATCCACCGTGTACAGCTGCATGGAGCGAGGCGATTCTTCCGGCGCGAACGTGGTCATATGTAGCGTCTTCTCGTTGCCTTCCACCAGGGCGCGGGCCGTAATCATCTCGCACACGTACAGGCCCGACACACTACCGACGAGCTCTTGCTCAATCTCTCGGCACAGCACGCGAAACGGCATGTTGGTGACCCCTGCCATCGGAGCAAGGATGACAGGGGAGGCGACGTCAAGGTCGCCGATGGTCAGTGTTTGCCGGTTGCCTGGAAGGGTCATTGTCACGGCAGCCATTGTTCCCTGTGCAGGTGGGGGACACAAACCGCGTGGAAAATGTTCACACGCAAAACTTTTTTCCGCTTTGGGTGGGGTAAGTGGTGGCGAGGAAGTGTCGCGTGCGCCACAATGGGAGGAAATCGTTGTGAATACCCCAGACTTTTAAGGAGAGACGATGAGCGATCGCATCGACAGCGCCCAACTGCGCGACAAGGTCATGACCGCGGAAGAGGCCGTGCAGTTTGTCAACCACGGCGACAAGGTTGGTATTTCCGGCTTCACCGGCGCCGGCTACCCGAAGGCCCTGCCGGGCGCGATTGCTGAAAAGGCGAAGGCAGCGCACGCGAAGGGCCAGGACTTCAGCATCGATCTGTTCACCGGTGCGTCCACTGCTCCGGAGTGTGACGGCGTCTTGGCGGAGGCCAACGCACTGCGCTACCGCATGCCGTACCAGTCCGACCCGACCATGCGTAACAAGATCAACGCTGGCGAGATGAAGTTCCAGGACATCCACCTCTCCCACTCCGGCATGATGGTGGAGCAGGGCTTCTTCGGCGACGTGGACGTGGCCATCGTGGAGGCTGTCCGCATCACCGCTGAAGGCAACATTGTCCCGTCCTCCTCCGTGGGTAACTCCGTCGAGTTCCTCAACGCTGCTAAGAAGATCATCATCGAGGTCAACGAGTGGCAGTCCTTGGACCTGGAGGGCATGCACGACATCTGGCTGGTGCCGCCGCTGCCGAACCGCATCCCGATCCCGATCACCAAGTGCGGTGACCGCATTGGTACCACCTACATTGAGATCGACCCGGCCAAGGTTGTCGCAGTAGTCAAGACCGATGCGCCGGACCGCAACGCGCCGTTCAAGGCGCCGGATGAGATCTCCGAGCAGATCGCCGGCAACTTCCTTGACTTCCTCGAGAACGAAGTGAAGGCAGGTCGTCTGTCCTACGACGGCTACGTCATGCAGTCCGGCGTGGGCAACGTGCCGAATGCCGTGATGGCGGGCCTCATGGACTCCAAGTTCGAGAACATCCAGGCCTACACCGAGGTCATCCAGGACGGCATGGTCGACCTCATTGACGCTGGCAAGATGACCGTTGCTTCCGCCACCTCCTTCTCCCTGTCCCCTGAGTACGCGGAGAAGATGAACAACGAGGCAGCGCGCTACCGCGAGTCCATCGTGCTGCGCCCGCAGTCCATCTCCAACCACCCGGAGGTCATCCGCCGTACGGGCCTCATCGCCACAAACGGCATGATCGAGGCGGACATCTACGGCAACGCCAACTCCACCCACATCAACGGCTCCCGTCTGATGAACGCACTGGGTGGCTCCGGCGACTTCACCCGTAACGCCTACATCTCCTCCTTCATCTCCCCGTCGGAGGCGAAGAATGGCGCTATCTCCGCCATCGTGCCGTTCGTGTCCCACGTGGACCACACCGAGCACGACGCCATGGTTTTCATCACCGAGTACGGTGTGGCAGACCTGCGTGGCCTGGCACCGCGTGACCGCGTGGCCAAGATGATCTCCATCGCTCACCCGTCCTACCGTCCGCTGCTGGAGGAGTACGTCGAGCGCGCCGCGAAGTGCAAGTACCAGTCCACCCCGCACGACCTGCGCCACGCCTTCGACTTCCACCTGCGTATGGAAGAAAACGGCTCCATGAAGTAGCCCAATTAGCGGCCCGGGCCCACCAACGTCTAGCATGTGTGGGCACGGGCCTTTAGCTCAGTTGGTAGAGCTACGGACTTTTAATCCGCAGGTCGCGGGTTCGAGCCCCGCAGGGCCCACGCACTGACACCCCACGCCAATCGGCGCGGGGTGTTTTTGCTTGTGTGGGGCAAAGGATGGGAAGGGGCGTATCGTTGCGGCTATGGCTGCACACCCTGATAAACCCTGGCTGAAGTACTACCCCGAGTGGACTGCCCACTCCCTTGATTACGGGGATGAGACGCTTGACGACATTTACCAGGCCAACCTGGCCAAGAACTCCGCCAAGCCTGCCACGCGCTTCTTTGGCAAGGGGCAGACCTACGGGGAGCTCGACGACCAGGTTCGCGCAGCGGCAGCGGGTCTGCAGAAGCTCGGTGTGGGCAAAGGGGACCGGGTAGCGATCTTGCTGCCGAACTGCCCGCAGCACGTCGCTGCTTTCTTCGCGGTGCAGAAGCTTGGTGCCGTCGTGGTGGAGCACAACCCGCTCTACACGGCCAATGAGTTGCGCCCCCAGTTCATCGACCACGGCGCCAAAGTTGCCATTGTGTGGGACAAGATTGCCGACACGGTGCAGAAGCTGAAGAAGGACACCCCGCTCGGAACTGTCGTCAGCGTGGACATGACCAAGGCCATGCCCGCTACTAAGCGCTTGGCGCTGCGCCTGCCCATCAAGAAAGTCAAGGAGGCCCGCGCCGCACTCACCGGTCCATCCACGGGCACGCTGCCGTGGGAGAACCTGCTTGGGGTGGGGGCGGGGGAGGCGCTGGGGGCGTCGAGAAGCATTGCCGATGACCCCGCGCTCATCTTGTACACATCGGGCACGACGGGTGCCCCGAAGGGCGCTGTGCTCACGCACCGTAACCTGCTGGCCAACCCGCAGCAGGGCGTAGCGTGGGTGAAGGACCTGCAGAAACCCGGGCAGCGGATGCTGGCCACTCTGCCGTTCTTCCACGCGTATGGCCTGACGTTCTCGCTCACGCTCACGCTGCTCATCGGCTCCGAGCTGATTTTGCTGCCGGCGCCGCAGATGGAGCTGATCATGAGCGAGATGAAAAAGAAGAACCCGCCCACCTTCGTGCCGGGTGTGCCCACGGTGTTTGAGCGCATCGTTGAGACTGCCAAGGAAGAAGGGGTGGATCTGTCCGCCGTCCAGACCGGTTTCTCTGGCGCCTCGTCCCTGCCCGCGGAGGTCATTGAGGGCTGGGAGGAGCTCACCGGCGGCCGCCTCGTGGAGGGCTATGGGCTGACGGAGACCTCGCCGATCCTCATTGGTAACCCCGCCAGTGATGACCGTCGCCCCGGTTACATCGGCGTGCCCTTCCCGGATACGGAGATTCGCATTGCCAACCCGGAGAATCTCGACGAGGACATGCCGTACGGTGAGCCCGGCGAGATCCTGGCCAAGGGGCCGCAGGTCTTCGGCGGCTACCTGAATAACCCCGAGGCCACGGAGAAGGCCTTTCACGACGGCTGGTTCCGCACCGGCGACATGGGTGTGATGGGGGAGGACGGGTTTGTGAAGCTGGTCAGTCGCATCAAGGAGCTCATCATCACTGGCGGCTTCAACGTGTACCCCGCCGAGGTGGAGGAGACGCTGCGCCGCCACCCGGACATCGTGGAGGTCGCTGTGGTGGGCCGCCCGCGCACGGATGGGTCGGAGGACGTCGTCGCGTGCGTGGTGCTCGGCGAGGGCACCAAGCTCGACCCGGATGGCCTGAAGGACTTCGCGCGCGAGAACCTGACGCGTTACAAGGTGCCGCGCACGTTCTACCACTTCGAAGTGCTGCCAACGGACCAGCTGGGCAAGATCCGCCGCCGCGAGGTGCGTGACGCGTTGCTCGCACGGCTCGAGCAGAATTAACGCATGGTCGCATTCGTCATCTGCGCTCTCGCAGGCTTATCGACGGCCCTTGGCGGCCTCATCGTCGCCCTCCAACGCCACCCCCAGCGAACGCTTCTTGGCTGCTGCCCTCGGATTCTCAGCCGGTGTGATGTTGTACATCTCCCTAGTGGAGCTGCTGCCCACCGCGATTGCCACCGGCCGCCACCACGCCGCTGTCTACGGAGTTATCGGCGGAATGGCCGTTATGGCTGTGAGTCTTATTTTGCTCACCTAAGATTCGGGCATGGGAATCACACGACTCTTTTCCACCCCGCAGCTTCCACCCGTCGGCCCCGGCGACCTCGCCGTGGTCACTGGCGCCACCTCCGGTATCGGGGAGGCCACTGCCCGGCTCCTCGTGGAGGAGGGCTTTCGGGTGGTGGGGACGACGAGGAGGCCGGAGGGCGTCGATAAGCGAATTGAGGGCGTGACATACGTGGGCCTTGACCTCGGGGACCCGGCGTCGATTGAGGCGTGCGCGGCTGAGATTTTGGCGCTGGGCACGCCCGCGGTTCTGGTGAATAATGCCGGCGAATCGCAGTCCGGGCCGTTTGAGGAGCTTCCTCGAGACGCGCTGGAGCGACTTTTTCAGGTCAACGTGATCGGGCATGTGGACCTCACACAACGCCTCCTGCCAGCCATGCGCGCGGCGGGGCGCGGGCGCATCGTGATGGTCGGCTCCATGTTGGGCAGCTTCCCGCTCGGCTACCGCTCCTCCTACGTCGCATCGAAGGCCGCCATCAAAGGATTCGCCTCCGCCGCCCGCCGCGAGGTCGCCCCATACGGAATTTGCTTCACGACGCTCGAACCCGGCTCCATCTCCACCGGCCTCTCCACCCGCCGCACCACCTACATCGACGAGTCAGGGCCGTACGCTGCGGAATTCGGACGGATGCTGCGGCGTTTGAACCGCAACGAGGCACGTGGCATCAGCGCTGAGCGAGTTGCGCGCGAGGTGCTCCGGCCCATTCGCGCGGCGCGCCCCCGACCGCACTACGCGGTGGGATCCATGGCGCCCGTGGCCTTCGCGCTATCGCGCGTGCTGCCACAACAAGCCATGCTCAACGTGATTTCCGCCAAGCACGACCTGTAGACCCGCATCTATGCTTGCGGTATGCAACTTATCCGACTCATACTCAACATCATCTGGGTTGTCACCGCTGGGCTTTGGCTCTTCCTGGGGTACGTCCTGGCGGGTGTGGTCGCCTGCCTGCTCATCGTGACCATCCCCTTTGGGGTGGCCTCCTTCCGTATTGCTGGCTATGTGCTGTGGCCCTTTGGGCGTTCAGTCGTAGACACCGGGCGGGGCGGGGGTGTGGGCTTGATTGGCAACATCCTCTGGTTCATCGTTGCTGGCCTGTGGCTGGCTGTGGGGCACATTGTGACGGCAGCTGCGCAGGCTATCACCATCATCGGACTGCCTTTGGCCTGGGCCAACCTGAAGCTCATCCCCGTGACCTGCTTCCCCTTCGGCAAAACCGTGGTGGATTCCCGCGATGCATTCTGAGGTCACCCGCTACGGCGTATCCACCGTCGCCGCCGCAGTGCTCGCGGTGCTGGTCATGGGTGTTTTCCTGCGTGGAGTTTTCACCGAAGCTCAAGGCATCAGTTTGGTCGTCTACTACCTCCTGTACTGGGTGCTCTACGTACTCATCTTCTGTGGATGGACCGTCGCGCACCTATCGGGGAGGGGCGCGGATGAACTCTCGTCCTACGTCGTTGCCGAACGACGCTCAGGGCAAAAACGTTGGGTCAAAGCATTCGGAATTAAAGGAGCCGCCAACCTAGCCAGCATCGGTGCCTTCGTGGCCATGGGCGTAGCCATCGTGCTCAGCCGCATCGACTACTTCCGGGAAGACTGGCGCTGGCTCATCCTCGCCGGCGTCGCCGTCGTGGGCGCCTGGGCCTTCATGGTGCTGGCCTACGCCGCCGAATACCTCGAATTCGACTACGCCGCCCGGGCAAGGCAGGGCGCCCCTCTACCAATTCGACCACGTGCGCACACCCTTGTTTGAGGACTACATCACCCTCGCCCTCATGACCTCCGTCATGGGCGCCACCCTCCCCGCCACACCAACTAACCGCGAAGCCTGGCGCAAAATCCGCATGAACACAGCATTCGCCTACGTGTTCAACACCATGATCTTTGCCATGGTTGTCTCCGTTTTAAGCGCTTCCCTTTCCGCCGGATAACCAGCCTATTTGGCTGTGAGGGAAAAGCTGGCTTATGATAGGCGAGCTGTCTAGCGCCCCCATCGTCTAGAGGCCTAGGACTCCGCCCTTTCACGGCGGCAACACGGGTTCGAATCCCGTTGGGGGTACCAAGGCCCTGTGGCGCAGTTGGTTAGCGCGCCGCCCTGTCACGGCGGAGGTCGCGGGTTCAAGTCCCGTCAGGGTCGC
>NZ_JASPJK010000039.1 GCF_030232265.1 Corynebacterium sp. MSK041 | reverse complement strand
AAGCTCACCGAGAGCCGCGAGCGGTTCGCAGCGTGGGTCCACCACCTCGAACTCGACGCTGTTATCGCGTACATGATCAGCGATGACATTGCGCAGCCGGTCTTCGAGGAGACGGCAACGTATCTCACCAGCGGGGCAGTGCACCTACCGCCGCTGCTCGGGGTGGTGCAGGTGCCTGAGATCGTCACCGGGGCTGCGTGGTGGTCCGTGTATCAGCATCCGCTCATCGACGAGCCGCGCCACGGCGTTGTCGGCGAGGTCGCCGCATCGGCGGCGCTGCGGCAGATGCTAGAGCACACCGGCGAGCTGCCGGAGCCGAGCAAAGACGACATCGAGGCACGGTTGAACAGCACCGATCACGGCATCGACGCTGCCGAGCACGCCGACATCATCGAAGACGCGCTGGCGTATATCCCGCCCATGTTCTCCGACGTGCTGCAGCGTGAGTACGAGCAGACGGCGGCAGGGATGACCCAGCCGAGCACTCGCGCTGTTCGATCCGCGCTGAAATGCTTCACCACGCCGCGCTTGCGAGACACGCTGCTTGCAGCGCTGCTCGATGACCCGCAGGCGGGCCTTGCGTTTATAGAGAAGGTTATGCGTGCCGTCCCGACCAGCTGGCCAGGGATGCGCTCGCAGCTCACGGCCACTGTTGCCGTGCTCGCGCACGCCACAGGCCAGCCGGGGCTGGCTGGCGTGGCTGCGCAGCGAGCCACCGAGATCGGGCCAGACGAGAACTTCCCGTCTCTGGTGGCCAAGCTGACCGACATCGGCCAAGGCGAGCGGATGGTTGAACTCGTTCGCGAGGGCGCTGAGAAGACCCGAACGATCTTGTTCGCCGAGTAATCCCACACACCCCGTTGCAGCGATGCAACGGGGTTTCTATTTCTCGTCGGCCGTGGCTTGCGACGACAGACACCTCAACGAGGCAAGGGAGCGACCCCTAGACAGCAGAGCTGTCTCCAACAGACGGATTGACCACCAATCCGAACAAGGAGGCACCTGATGCGCGACTTCATCCACACCGACCTGGAACTGCTCTACCAGCTCGCCGACGGCATCGACGGCGAGGACGCCGATCCGGGTGC
>NZ_JASPJK010000038.1 GCF_030232265.1 Corynebacterium sp. MSK041 | reverse complement strand
TGGCATCTCCCACCACACGTTGCGCGCTTGGTACCGCGACAGCATCGCAGTCGACGAGCAGGCTTTGCCTTCAGGTGGTGAAACTGTCGAAGAAGAGCTCAAGCGGCTGCGCCGGGAAAACCGCGAGTTGAAACGAGCCAACGCAATCCTCAAGACTGCCTCGGCTTTTTTCGCGGCGGAACTCGACCGACCCACGACCAAATGATCGCCTACATCGACGCGCACAAAGATCAGTTTGGGGTCGAGGCCATCTGCCGTGTTTTGAAACAGGCAGATCGTGGATTCATCACTTCTCGCGGCTACCGCAAAGCCACTACTCGTGTCCCGAGTACGAGAGCGTTAAGCGATAGTCTGCTTATCCCAGAGATTCAACGCGTGCATGCGGAAAATTTCTCGGTCTATGGCATCCGCAAGATGTGGCACGCGATGAACCGCGAAGGCTTTCATATCGGCCGTGACAAGACTGCACGCTTGATGAAGCTTGCAGGTGTTTCTGGTCGACGACGTGGACGAATCCCGATAACTACGATCAAGGCGAAGACACCGGATCATCGCCCGGACTTGGTGGAGCGAAACTTTCGTGCAACAGCACCTGGACGGCTTTGGGTGGCCGACATTACCTACGTTCGCACCCTGTCAGGGTTTGCATATACAGCGTTTGTCACTGACGTCTACAGTCGCAAAATAGTCGGTGTTGCCACACGCTCTACGATGCGTACCGATGCGCTGCCGATGGAGGCTTTGGAACATGCGTTAACAACTGCTGGTCGAATCCATGGCGATCAGCTGGTACACCACAGTGATCGGGGCAGTCAGTACGTGTCGTTGAAGTACTCCGCCGCTTTAGCTGAAGCCGGGATCCAGCCGAGTGTCGGCACCGTTGGCGATTCTTATGACAACGCGTTGGCGGAGACGGTCAACGGTCTCTATAAGGCTGAACTTATCCATGCGCACGGCCCGTGGACGTCGGTCGGCGAAGTCGAGCTTGCCACCTTGCGGTGGGTGCATTGGTGGAACACCAAGCGCCTTCACGAAGCCTTGGACTATGCCACCCCGCAGGAAGTAGAAACCGAGTATTATCTCACCGAGCCCATTAACACAGGGCCATAAAAGAAGCGGAACCAAACCCAGGACGCTTCA
>NZ_JASPJK010000037.1 GCF_030232265.1 Corynebacterium sp. MSK041 | reverse complement strand
TGTTCAGACCACCGATTTAGTAACGCCATGGTGAGGATCGAGTAACGCCCGGGTGAGTATCCAGTAACACCCGGGCGTTTGGGGGTTGGGTGGGGTTAGCGTGTCAGGCGCATGTTGTCTCCTTCTAGTGTGATGATCTCCGCGCCGACGGCGAGCCGGTTGAGGATCGACTCAGCGATGACAGCGTCGGGGATGGACTTGCACCATTCGATGGGGGCGAACTGGGATGTCACGATGGTCGCTCCGCGGTTTTCTCGTTCCGCAATGATGGTCAACAATTGATGCGCGGTGGCTTCGTTGATCGGGGTGGTGAGAAAATCATCGAGTACGAGCACATCGGTGTTGTGAATCGCTTCGAGGAACTTCACGCGCTCAGGATCCGAGTGATGCAGCACGGCGAGCTGGTTAGCCAGAGAGTCGGTGCGGAAGAACTTGGCGGAGTAGTCCTTTCGGCAAGCTGCGTTGAGCAATGCTTGGGCGAGGTAGGTCTTGCCGACGGAGGATTTGCCCAGGATGACAACGTTTTTCGAATCCTGGCACCATTGGCATTGAGCAAGTCGGGCGATTTGCTCTTTGTTGATGTTGCGGCTGGGTGTGTAGATAATGTCTTCGACACAAGCATCGAGGTTTGGCGATCGGGATGCTTTGAGCAGTTTGTTGACTCGTCTTTCGCGCCTGGCCGCGACTTCTTTATCGAGCGCGTAGAGGATTTTGTCTGAGAAGCTCCACTGGTCGAATGCTTGATCCGCGGCAATGTCGATGACTGTGCGGCCAAAGGCAGTCATCCGTAGTTGCGTGAAGATATGCAGGACTGATTCGTCTAAGAATCGTGCGGTTGTTGATGCTGGTTGTGGCGCATCCATGGTTAGTTGTTTCCTTTCTTCGTCAGGTTTTCGATGCTGAACTGCTCCGCGCCGCCGAGGTACGCACCGCGTGTATCACGCGTGGTAGACGCTTTTGCGGTGGTAGTGGAGGTGGGCACGGCATCTCGCGTGTTGGGGTGAGGCTGTGTGGTGGTGCGCCCCGTGTCTTCTTTGCGCACGGCTGCCATCATGTTCTTCACTGCGGTGTAGGACACTGCCTGGCGTCGGCCTTCAAGGTCGACGAGTCGCCTACAGGCTTCTTCCAAGATGGGCTTGTTGTCGTGTTTTCCCATGGAA
>NZ_JASPJK010000036.1 GCF_030232265.1 Corynebacterium sp. MSK041 | reverse complement strand
AGGTCATTGGCATCCGTTGTAGACGTGCCTAGTTCATCAATCAGCTTCGCGATATCAGGGTTAGCAAGCAGCTTCTTTTCAATCGCATCAATCTTGGCCTTATCAGCCGGGTCTCGTCGTGCCACAGTAGTCATTCTGGTCCGTCTCCTCATGCAGGTTGGGAACCCACACACAAACCATCAGACACTCTCCCCGTTGGGAACGGCCTTCTTTTTGTGCGCTTACACGAACTGACGGATTAACGCGTACAAAGCCACCGTCACGATGAGCCCCTTCAGGAAAGTGTTGGACAGACGCTTTGCAATCCGCGCGCCCACCAACCCACCGAGCAGACCACCTACCGCAAGTACCGCGACGCCGACCCACAGGATCTCCGCATCAAAGAGAAAGAAGGCGACCACGTACACCATCGCCGCGATCGTATTCACGATCATGGATAGGAAGTTCTTCACCGGGTTCACGTCCTTGAACGGCCGGCCCGTGCCCACACCCATAATCGCCATGTACAGCACGCCTTGCGCCGCCGTGAAGAATCCGCCATACATAGACGCAAGGCCCATAGCCCCCACGAGTCCAGGACGCTTGTATGGCTTACCGACGACTCCCCCGCCCTCACTCATCCCATGACTCGCCGAGAACCAGGTGACAAACTTCTGCTGGAAGATAACCAGAATCAGGGCCACAACAATGAGAATCGGAATAACAAAGTCCAGAGCCGACGAAGGCGTAGAGAGCAACAGCAGCGAACCAGCCGCCGCGCCCACGATCGTGGAAACAATAAGCGGGCCCAGATACGGCATCTCAGCCTTCGTTTCCTTACGGAAGCCCCAAGCCGAACCGAACGACGCGAACATCATGCCAATCGTGTTCGTCCTCACCGCCATCCCCGGCGGCACGCCCATTGCCAGCAGCACCGGCAGGGTCAGAAGCGAACCAGACCCAACGGCTGAGTTAATGATGCCGGCCATGATGCCCATAGCAAACAACAACAGCGCAGAAAGAATAGTCATCGGGCCCGAACTCCTAACATCACACCAATAAACTTGAAGAAGATTGTATGTCTTAGCGCGCCAGCACACCCCGACGGGCGTGAAGATATGCCGCCATTGTTGGGTTGGTTTGACGATTGTGGAATCTGTTTCGTGTTTTCCCTGGTGGTGTGTGGGGGGTGAGAGGTAATAGTCAAACTGGGTATGCAAGTAACGCGGCACCCGTCACTGTGGTGTGGGGGTGCCGCGTT
>NZ_JASPJK010000035.1 GCF_030232265.1 Corynebacterium sp. MSK041 | reverse complement strand
GAGCGTGTCAAGTTATTTGTGTGTGGGGCTGTTTTTACAGGTATTTGTCGAAGCGGTCGGGGTAGGCCACAGCCATTTGGTTGATGGCTTGTTTCCAGCCGGAAACCCGGGCCCCTTCGACGAGTCGGCCAGCGGTAGCGGAGGCTCGTTTGCCTTCCTTGGCCCGCCGAGCAGCTCGTTTATCTTCAATATTGCAGATCATCAGCCACAGCGTCTTCAGCGCTGAGTCATCATTAGTGAACTGAACCCTATTACGAGTGGCTTTACGCAGCTCATTGTTGAAGGATTCAATTGAATTCGTCGTGTAGATCACCTTCCTTGCTGCCGGCGGGAACTGCAGAAACGGCGTGAACCTCTCCCACGCATCCCGCCACACCTTCACCGACCGTGGGTACTTCTGCCCCAGCTCAGAGACCTCAAACTCATCCAATGCGGCAGCGGCGCTCTGCTCATCCGGGGCGGTATAGACCTTCTTCAACGCCGCTGAGACAGCCTTACGATCACCGTAGGCAACCCACCGGTTAGCAGCCCTGATCAGGTGCACAATACACGTCTGGACCATGGATCCAGGCCAGGTTGCCTCTACTGCTTCTGGTAGGCCTTTGAGCCCGTCACAACAGACGATAAAGACGTCTTTGACCCCACGGTTAGAAAGATTGGCGCACACCTGCGCCCAAAAAGACGCGCCTTCTTCTTTGGCAAGCCACAATCCCAAAATGTGTTTGATGCCGTCAAGGTCCACGCCGATAGCCATGTAGGCGGACTTGTTGACCACCCGACCACCGTCGCGGACTTTAATGCGCAATGCATCGAGAAACACCACGGGATAGAACTCGTCTAACTGGCGGTTTTGCCAGACCATGACCTCGTCGAGGACGGCATCGGTGACTGCGGAAATCGTCTCATGGGAAATATCAATCCGCATCGCAGTTGCCATATGGTGCTGGATGTCACGAATTGTCATCCCACCGGCATACAAGCTGACGATCATGTCATCAACGTCAGTCAAACGCCTAGAGCCTTTAGGGACCATGGTCGGCATGAATGTGCCAGCCCGATCTCTAGGGATATCAACAGTAACCGGCCCATAATTAGAATCCACGGTCTTCGGGTAGCTGCCATTGCGGTAGTTATCAGTGCCAGCTAAGGCTTTAGCGCCCCTGTCGCCTGCCTGATATCCCAGGTGGGCGTCCATTTCCGCATTTAGTCCCCTGGTAATCGAGGCTTGCAACATGCCCCGAACTAGGTCATTGGCATCCGTTGTAGACGTGCCTAGTTCATCAATCAGCTTCGCGATATCAGGGTTAGCAAGCAGCTTCTT
>NZ_JASPJK010000034.1 GCF_030232265.1 Corynebacterium sp. MSK041 | reverse complement strand
AAGGGTAATGTCGCCACCCTCCGCTGCGTTCATGACGCGGAGGGCAGCTTCCAGGATCTCGGAGCGCTGACTGGTTCGCATATAGCTAACTTTACCATTTGGTAGGTGAAGCCTTCAACTGCGGGCGCTGGTAGGGGCACCTGGGGTACACCCCAAGCGAACAATTTGTGAATGAAAAAACTTCCTGTTCGCTAGGGTTAGTTCCAAGACTAACGGAACAGAACCGTCACTGCCTCTGGAGATCACTGAACAGTTGGGGGCGATCTCAGGACAAAAGGTGGGCTATGCCCGGGTGAGTTCGAAAGATCAGAACCTTGATCGTCAGATTGAACAACTCAAGGCAGAGAAGGTCTTCACCTATTACACGGATAAGGCCAGTGGTGGATCGCGTGAGCGCCCTGGACTTGATGAAGCAATGCGATATGTCCGTGCAGGAGATCAGCTTGTCGTCACGTCGATGGATCGGTGCGCGCGTTCACTGACGGATCTGTACGCCATTGTTGACGAGCTAGTCAGCAAAGGAGTGTCGGTGAAGTTCCTCAAGGAGGGACAGACCTACTCAAAAGACTCCACCCCGATCGCCAAGCTGATGCTAGGGCTGTTGGGTTTTGTTCAGTTGGGTAAGGCCGTGAAAGAGCTGGATCAACACCGTGAAATAGTTGAAAAAAATAACCCCGCAGGTTTCCCTGCGGGGTGTCGTTGTTAGAACGGTGCTTCGTCGTTGTCGGCGTCAGCGCCAGCCAGGGCGGCGTTCGCCGCCTCGCCTCCGCGACGGGCTGCGCGCGCAGCGGACTCTTTCTTGGAGTCGATCAGCTGCACGGTGTCGATACGGGCGACCAGCGGGTAGTGCTTCACACCGTCCTTGTCGGTGTAGACGTCGGTCTTCAGCGAGTAGCTCACTGCGACACGGTCGCCGGACCCGATGCAGCCGAACACGCCGGGGTTCTTCGCGTCCTGGACGTAGCCGGTCAGCTCCACGATCTCGCTTTCCACCTTGCCGGTGGCCTTGTTCTTGAAGGTGTTGCGCGCATAGACGCTGAGCTTCACCGTCGCACCGCCGTTTGCGTGCTCGAACAGCTTCGGTGCGCGAGCTGCGTTGCCGACGATGGTGCCGTTGTTGAAGGGGTTGGACATGATGGTTCTCCTTATGTGGGTGGGTGTGAATTGCCGTGCAATGTGGGTGTTGAAGCAGCTGCTTTGCTGCTGCGGGGGGTTGCGCTGTCGTTACAGCACTGCCCAGGGCAGCGGCGTGCCTGCCGCCTCTAGGTCGCGCAGTTCTTGTGCTGCACCCGGATCGGCGTCCTCGCCGTCGATGCCGTCGGCGAGCTGGTAGAGCAGTTCCAGGTCGGTGTGGATGAAGTC
>NZ_JASPJK010000033.1 GCF_030232265.1 Corynebacterium sp. MSK041 | reverse complement strand
GGCTTAAGGGACATTTCGTGTGGATAAACCGATACGGATTCCCGGGGCAGCCTGGGATAATGCGGTGATCTTGATTTTGAATCGGTTCCAACGGCCCGATCTGTGGAATCAACACTGGATAGTCCTAGGTCTGTGATAAGGGGACTGCTGCTGGTGCGGTAAGGCCAATTCCTATGGCTAATAGGAATCGGCCGTCGTGTGACATGTGCGGCCACGGACTGGTTAAGAACGGCAAAACCGCGGCAGGAACCCAGCGCTGGTTGTGTCCTAAATGCAACGTTTCATCGATTAATACCCGCGCACACACCAGCGAGATTCGGCACTTCAAAATCTTTATTGACTGGATTCTTTCCGGCGAATCCGCAGACCATTTAGCCAAACGCCTTGGGGTAACAAGGCGGACTTTGACCCGGTGGTTCAAGCTGCTGTGGTTTATCACCGTGCCCACGTCTACTGACCCCTATCGTGTTTACGACCAGGTCTTTATCGACGGCACCTACTTCCACAAGAAATGCCTGCTGGTAGCCTGCACCGAAACACACGTCATCGCCTGGCACTGGTGCCTGCGTGAAAGCTCATACGAGTACCTGAAACTGCTCGACAAAATCGCGCAACCACTCATCGTCACCACCGACGGGGCAGGCGGAGCACTCAAGGCACTGCGCATTAAATGGCCCGACGTTGCCATCCAGCGCTGCCTCGTTCACGTCCAGCGCAACACCTTCGCTGATATCAGCCGCAACCCGATTCACCCAGCGCATAAAGCAATCCGGAAACTGGGCTACATGCTTGTCCAAGTACGCAATCCCGACGATGCTGCGCGGTTTACAGCTGCAGTCCACCACACCCGCATTACCTTTGCCGATTGGCTTAAAGAGCGAACCTACCGCAGTGCTATACCAGCAGGCCAAGTACCGAAATGGGTCAGCCCCAACCAGAAATGGTGGTACACCCACCGCAACGCCCGCAGGGCTCTAAAACGGATAGAAAAGCTCATCCACGCCGGACAATTATTTACCTTCCTTGACCCGCCTGAAGGTGTCACACAGGATTTAAAAGCCACCACGAACCTGCTGGAAGGTGGCATCAACAAACAGCTCAAAGACCTAGCAGGAAACCATCGTGGCATGTTCGATGAGCATCAACGCATCACCATGGACTGGTGGCTCTACACCCACACCGAAGACCCGGTAGCGCCACTGGAGTTAGCCAAGCAACAAGACTTCGGACGCCAAGGAGAAAAAGCAGCACGCGCAGCCTGGGCAAGAGAAGAACTCACACAACGCGGCCACCCAGACGGACGACCAGCCACATACGACATCCACATCGACAACGAATGGAACCCCAGCATAGGCATAAGAAAAGGCTGGGCCGGACGCTCCTAAATCCACACGAAATGTCCCTTAGTGCGACACGCCGCAAATCCACACGAAATGTCCCTTAAGCC
>NZ_JASPJK010000032.1 GCF_030232265.1 Corynebacterium sp. MSK041 | reverse complement strand
TCCCATGGAAAGCACGTTGCGGCATGAGAAGAACGCTTGTGCTTTGATTGGGCGCGCATCCATCAGTTCAGCGATGACTCGGCGGGTGTGCGGCCCTACCCGGGCAGCTTCGCGTAGGAAGTATTCACAGGTCCATAGCCCATGGGTGTTGGCCATCTGCGGCGGGATGTGGTCAGTGTCGGTGACGAAGGCACCGCGTTGGTGCGCAATCGTATGTACTGCTTGTCGCTCGCCGGCATCGAAGACCGTGAGCGTGTTGCCGGTGATGCGGACATCAACAGTGTGGCCGACAAGTGTGTAGGGCACGGAGTAATGCACGCTGGCGACGGTGATATGGAAGTCGGGAGCGACTTTGGCGCGCTTCCATTCCGTGCGCCGCCACCGCTGTTTTGGCAGTTCAGTGAGCAACTTTGCTTCAAACTCTTCAAACAGCTGCCGCCGACTGGTGGTGTTTCCACGAAACGGGGTGTGCGTATTGATCGCGTCAACTCGTTTGAGTATGCGACTGTTAAGTTCATCAAGGCTGACGCACTGATGATCGTCAAGAGCATGGATGACCTTTTGGGTAACGATCTTGACTCCTGCCTCAACATTGGCCTTGTCTTTCGGTCGTCTTGCACGCGCTGGCAGCGCAGCGGTGTTGTAGTGCTCCAGAAACTCCTCGTACGTGGTGTTGACACGACGATTGCGATCAGCAGCACTTATCGCGTTCGACGCCGTCGAGGCGTTATCTGGGACGATGACCTCTGCCACCCCGCCGAAGTACTCAAACGCCTGCATATGCGCATCCAGCCACGCTTGTTGGCGTTCATTGATACACGCACAAGCAAACAGCATCCCGGAATACGGCAGCGAAGCGACAAACACACTGAGCTTGCTTGGACGTCCCCCGGTGGGGTCGAACAAACGCATCTTCGTTCCTGCCCAGTCCACCTGCATAGTGTGAGCTGGTGCGTGCACGATCCGAGCAGTTACCCCGGTGGCATCTACGTGCTGTGCTACAAGCTGGCGAAACCGCTCGTAGCTGTAGTACCGCTGCCCCGGCAGCGCTGGCGTTGAGGTGTACTTCCCCCACAGGACCTGCAGCGTGGTCTTATGTCTTCCGGTCCGTGCTTTCACCACGGAATCGAAATCAATCGGGACGAACACACCCTGACCTGTGGATCTTCCGTCATGAAACAGCACAGCTATGGCTTGATCATTGAGCCCAGTAATCTGGGCCGCGGTCGTGATCTGCTCTGCTTGCAGCACCTTACGAACTTTTTGCACCGTGGAATGCGAGCATCCCATCGTCGCTGTGATCTGGCGAACGGACCAGCCTTTGAGAACAAGGTCCATCACCGCCCTGTAGTCAGTCACAATCGGACTCCTTTGGCAATGCCGCGTGCCCTGAAGTCACGCGGTCACCAAAGAGTTTCCCCGAAAACTGCGGTGTTACTCGATACTCACCATCGCGTTACCCGATACTCACCACGGTGTTACTAAATGCACGCGCGCAACA
>NZ_JASPJK010000031.1 GCF_030232265.1 Corynebacterium sp. MSK041 | reverse complement strand
CCTAGTGATGGGCAGCGATCTTCAACTCCAACACTGTTGGTGGTGGGGGCAGGGGTGTCGAAAAGCCGGAAGATATAGGTCACACCGGCAGCGATATCACGCACCCGGTAGTGGCCGTCTGCATACGACAACAGCCATGGCCTGCCATCAGCACGGACTTCTGATCCATCCTCCGGTGCGGGTGGGAAGGTCAGCAATGCTCCGTCTGGGGCTGCCATGAGTACTTCGTGTTCGCAGATTTCAATGCGCACATCCATCGTCGATACCCACCGTGGGCCCAGCGCACGACCAAGCTCATGGTTGGTGTTGGCATTACGGTCAACGGTGATAGGCAAAATACCATCGATGAAGATGTCGGTTTCAAAATCGACCATGTTGCCTGTCGCCATGTCGACTGGTTCAGCGGCAAAGCAGATCTGTTTGCCGCGGGTGACTGTTTTGTAATAGGACTTGGCAAGCTTTTCATTAGCAATTGCCTTAACCCCGGAGGCTGATTTAAGCGCGGCTTTATTAGCACCTGCTTTAACAGCTGACATTGCTTTATTGCCTGCTTTAGAGGTTTTGTTGGCAATGTTGGCGACTTTGCCGCCGAGTTTTCCGGCTTTGGCTGCCTTCGCGAAAACACCAAGTGGTCCTGCCGTAGCCAGATCAAAGAGAGCTTCGGCCCAACTACAGCCACCAGAGGCAGCAAGCAGCATTTTCAAACCCACACCCACACCAACGAGGATGGCGCCAAGGACAGGGCAGACAAACATAAGGATGCCGCCGATGATCTGAAGCGCATCAGAAATCAAACTAATGATATCGGCGTGTTCACGCATAAAGGCAGCAAAGTCATCCCATGCTTGCTTGAGCCAGTGTGGATTTTCTTCGAAACGTTCTTTAGCTTCTTGAGCAATCGCCGCAGCCTGGGTGCGCACTTCCCCACCCAGGGAGTCCTTAATACCATTAGCTGCTTGAATATCAGCTTCCCACAGACCTTTAGCCGTTTCATACTTAGCCATCGCTGCAGCAACCTCCGGAGCTGCAGCACCAGCAGTACCAGCTGCTGCTGCTTCAGCCGCGTTGACTTCAGCAACCGCAAGTTGAACCGCCTGATGATGAATACGTGCATCAGCACGCACCGTGCTCATCTGTTTCCTAAACCCCTCAAGAGCACGAGCGTAATGAGCAATAGCATCTGCCACACCAACATGCGCATTACCGGTCGTAGTCAGGTTCTTAGGAAAATCACCATTGACCAGTTCACGAAACCGGTCACCTTCCGTGCCAACAAAACCACCATCGTTAATGGAACGCATGCTACTTGCAGCAGAAAGCGCCGCTTCGCCGAAGTCACGCCACCGAGTGGCAGCAGCATGCAAGGTTCCTGGGTTTCCGCCGAGACGAAAATGAGCTGGATCAAAAGTGGCAAACGGGGCCAACGGCAACAAAGGCATAGCTGGAGGTGACCTTTCACAAAGCTTCAAACCCACCTAGTGCAGGTGGCGTGAGACACGTAGAAAACCTAAATTAAGAGGGTTCCCCCACACACAGGGAAACCACAATAGAAAGCAGCGGACTAACTACTGACCAGCAATCGACTGAGAAACACGCGAACGCGTCTCCGAGACCGCGGAAGTGTTTTCGTCTAGTGCAGAACGCACCTGACCCAAAATGGACTTCAGGTTTTGTGCAGCAGAAGACCATTTACCGTGCACACCGCGGTAGGCTTCCTGCTCAGAACCTTCCCACCCAGCGGCAAGTTTCTGCATGTCGGACTCCATCTCCGACAAGGTGTTTTCAATGCTGTTCATCACATTGTTGAGATCATCAGCAGCAGCTTGTGCGTGCTCATTGTTATATGCATAGACCGACATTGAAGGCCTCCTTAAATCATGGGGTATCAGGGCGAGGAATATTAGAGGATTGGGCCATTATTGAAATCCATGCCAGCAAAACGCTGCTGCAGCATAGAAGTCTGCTCTTCTTCACCGGCCTGGTAATCCTTGCCGGCCTGCTCCACACGACCAGTCAACTCCTCAAGCGCGGAGTTAATATGCTCCATATTTTCATGCCAAGCATTAGTCATGTTTTCCCAGGCAGCCACAGAGCTACCCTTCCAAGAACTCTTCAACGGCTCAATAGCACTGATGAACTGACCCGCCTGGGTCGTCAACTGGGAATGATTAGTTTGAAGCGACGAAACATGGGTTGAAACTGCTGAATGCTCAACAGACATATTCTGCGAGGACATACACACACTTCCTTTCATAAACAATGGATTTTCAGCTGCCGGACATCTACCGCACAACTACGGCGCTGCCCGCGGCAACAAAGCCGACCTCTTCATACGTTGACCCCCTCACTTTCAGCGATAAAAAAGGTATGGTTGCTACTTCATCTCATCGAGCGCTTTTTGAATTTCATCGCGCATCATGGTGTTACCCTTATCCACCTCATCAAGAACATGGGCCACATCCTTTAAAATGTTGTTCACCTCGTGGGCAGCCTTACGCCACTCCTGTGAAGCAGTGTCATACAAATCCGACTCCGAGCCTTCCCAATCAGGGCGCAAAGCGAGAACATCGCTGTGAATATCCCAGATTGTGCTTCGGATGTCCTCCATCACCGTGCGAATATCTTTCGACGACGCATGAGCCGTAGATGTTCTAAAAGAAAAAACATCAGACATAATCTTCCTACCCCTCGCCCGCACCAGATAGCTGATTTGCCATGTCTTGCAAAGCATTGGCAGTCTCACTATCAAAAGTGCCCACAGCCTCAGAAATCGTGGCGGACGCCTCAGCAAGAATCGTCACATTCTCCAACAACGTCTTCCGCGACTGCTTCCACTGGTCATAAAAATCCGTCACCGCAGCAGTGATCTGCTCACCATGAACCGAATCAACACCCTCAGAACCAACAGCAGCCGGCTCAACCTCAGAAACCAACTGCTCAATCGACTGCAAACTCGAAGAAATCTCCCGAAGATCTGCAACCGGAACCCGCCAAAAATCACTAGACATCTACGTCAACACTTCCTTGACTATCCACCCACACCCGCGAACTCTCAGCATCCACAGGCGCAGCAGTTTCATCAACTACGTTTCCTACAGGTAACTGCTCAACTTCACGCAGCTGCTCAGTGATCTCCGGCCACGCAACCACACTTGCCGCCACACGACCAACAATCGCCTTCACATCTTCACCAGTATCCGCATCCGGTGCCGTTGCAGACACCGCCAACGTCCATGTCGTTGACGGCACAGGAACAAACGCCTGATGGGTATACACCGTGCGACGATCAGTCACAGGACCCGCCAACGAAGAAGAACTATGCAAAAC
>NZ_JASPJK010000030.1 GCF_030232265.1 Corynebacterium sp. MSK041 | reverse complement strand
CACGTGACCAGGCACAAGCTGTGGATGGACTACTTGTCACAGCCGTGTCCGACGGACAAGACAAAGTACCAGTACTCTGTTGCGCGGGGGTATCTAGTAACACCGTGGTGACTATCGGGTAACGCAATGGTGAGTATCGAGTAACGCTTTGGGAGAAGATTCTTCTGACCGCGTGACAACAGGGCACGCGGCATCATCAGAGGAGTCCGATCGTGACTGATTACCGGGCCGTGATGGACCTAGTCTTACAAGGCTGGTCCGTCCGCCAAATCTGCTCGACTGTGCGATGCTCACACACCACAGTCCAAAAAGCCCGCCACACAATGGCGGCACACCAGATCACAACCCGTGAACAACTCGCCGGCATTACCGACGAAGAAATGGCCACATGGTTTGTTGACGGCCGAAGTGCTGCCCAAGGCGACTTCGTACCCATCGACTTCGACGCATTGACCAAAGCCCGCACCGGCCGCAACAAAGTCACCCTCCAAGTCTTGTGGGGCCGCTACACCACCCAACCAGCCCACCCATCCCAGCGTTACTACAGCTACGAGCGTTTCCGCCAGCTTGTTGCCGAACACGTCGATGCCACAGGACTTACAGCACGTATTACCCATGCCCCGGGGCACACCATGCAAGTCGACTGGGCTGGCACCGCAATGCGCCTGTTCGACCCAACCGATGCCCGGGGTGCAAAAGTCAGCATTTTCGTGGCGTCACTGCCGTATTCCGGCATGCTGTTTGCTTGTGCTTGCCCGAACCAGCGGCAACAAGCGTGGCTGTGGGCACATATCCAAGCGTTTGAATACTTCGGTGGTGTTGCTGAAGTCATCGTGCCTGATAATGCTTCGACAGCATCCCACGCAATTAGTGCTGCTGACCGCAACCGGCAGGTCAATTCCACCTACGAGGAATTCCTTGAGCACTACAACACTGCCGCGCTGCCTACTCGTGCTCGGCGCCCAAAGGACAAGGCGAATGTAGAAGCAGCAGTCAAGATCATCACCCAAAAAGTCATCCACACCCTCCACGGACATCAATGCGTTGGGCTCGATGAACTCAATGCGCGCATCCGCAGCCTGGTTGACGGCATCAATGACGCGGTACCGTTTCGCGGTAGCAACACCAGCAGAAGGATGCTCTTTGACGAGTTTGAACGCGATGTACTCGGCGAACTTCCCACATCACCGTGGCAGCATACCGAATGGAAACGTGCGAAAGTCGCACCCAACTTCCACATCACCGTCAATACTGCACGTTATTCGGTGCCTTACCAGCTTGTCGGCCGGACTGTCGATGTACGCATCACTGGCAATGAAGTAACCGTCTTTGATGCCGGGCAGCGTGTTGCAACCCACCGGCTTGCCCAAGCCCGGGGGATCTATGTCACCGATGTGGATCATATTCCTGCCAACATGGCTGACACCACAGGGTTGTGGACCAGTGAGTACTTCTACCGTGAGGCAGCCAAGATCGGGCCAGCAACCCGGACAGTCATCGAAGAACTCATCAGCGCAAAGGCAATCCCTGCCCAGGCATTTCAGTCGTGCCGAAACGTACTGAATATGGGCAAACACGCCAACAAAGTGATTTTGGAACAAGCCTGTGCACGCCTGATCGCACCTGATGGCACCAGGAGGGCTGTGTCGTATACCGCGGTGAAAAACATGATGGCCGCGGTGCGCAAAGACCAATCAACCCGCCCGACAGGCCATGATCTGCCAGCCACAACACCGCCTGAAACTCCACCGGTGGAACACGCACGCGATACCCGCGGTGCATATCTGGGTGGGTCTGCCCAGTTCAGTATGGAAAACCTCACGAAGAAAGGACCTCTACAGTCATGACACAGCCACAACCAGCATCAGCATCAGCACGCTTTCTTGATGAATCGATCCTGCCTGTCTTTACCGATCTACGTATGACGGCCTTTGGCCGAACCGTGATTGATATTGCAGCAGATCCCATCTTCGACTCGTGGAGCTTTTCTGACAAAGTGCTCTACGCGCTCGATAAAGAAGTCGCAGCCAAGCGTGAACGACGAGTCAACAAATTACTCAAAGCATCCCGATCGCCAAATCTCGATGCGTGTATCGAAGACATCACCTACACACCCGGCCGCAACCTCAACAAAGAGCAAATCACCAGACTCGCTCACTGCCAATGGTGTCAAAAAGCGCAAAGCATTGTCATCCTCGGCAAATCATCCGTCGGCAAAACATACCTGGCCCAAGCACTACTTACCGCTGCGTGCAGAAACGACTACTCTGCTCGTTTCTTCCGCACAGACACCCTGGCTAACCAGCTGATGGTGCTACGCCATGATGACACAGCACGCATGGAGTTTCTTCAAGATCTCCACCTGGCAGACGTACTCGTGCTTGATGACTTTTTAACAACTCCGATTGATGCTGCCACAGCACACCAGCTGCTCAATATTCTTGCTGAGCGTGAACACCGGGGATCAACCATTGTCACCTCCCAGTTCACGCCCGATGAGTGGTACAAGTCCATCCCGGATGCTGTCATCGCCGAGTCGATTTTGAATCGGCTTGTCGTTGGCGCTGAGATCATCACGCTGGAAGGTCCGAATATGCGCTTAGAAGCCAATACGCAGTAGCGGCTCATGGTCAACGCCCGGGTGTTACTCGATACTCACCCGGGCGTTACTGGATACTCACCACGGTGTTACTAAATCCGTGGTCCTAACATACTCCCAGTTCTGCAGTGGGCTCAATGAATTTCTCCGTGCTCATGATCTTGTCGAAGTCGTCACCCATGAGCCGGGGCAAGAGCTTTACGTCGACTGGGCCGGTGACAAAGTGCCAGTGGTGGATCAGGCCAGTGGTGATACCGCATTCAAGGCGTCGCTGTTTGTCGCGGTATGCCCGTACTCAGGGCTGATGTACGTCACTGCTGCTGCAAATGAGAAGATGCCGGCTTGGATTGAATGCCACGTCAAAGCGTTGAACTATCTTGGCAAAGTACCGGCGGTCATCGTGCCGGATAATGCCTCTACGGCGACCTACCGGCCGAGAAAGCATTCAGGCTACCGGATGGTCACTGACCGCTACGTAAGCGTTTGCCGACTATTACGGGGTCACGATTGTGCCGACGAGGCCCGGCAGGCCCCGCGACAAAGCGGCAGTAGAACGTGCTGTGAAAATCGCCTACACCAAAATACTCGGGTATTTCAGCGACGAGGTCTTCTACAATCTCGATGAGCTCAATGAGGCAATCGCTGACCGGCTTGCCGATATCAACAGCGCAATGACACGGGCGGATGGCACAACACGGCGCATGCGCTTTGAGCAAGAAGAAGCACCAGTGATGCGCGATCTGCCGCCGATACCGTTTACGGAAGTGTCATACAAGCGGTGCAAAGTCGACCGTAATTGGCACATCACCTGTGACTACCAGTACTACTCTGTGCCATTTCAGCTGGTAGGAGAGGCAGTGACGGTCAGGCTCACCCCGCAACTGGTGAGCATCTTCAACGGTGATCAACTAGTTGCTGAACACACACGCCTTCACGGATTCAAATACCGGTACTCCACTGATCCCAACCATGGGCCAAGCGGCGATGACGAAGGCCACAAGGCGCTCACCCGCGACGAACTTTTGGCGTGGGCCTCGTCGTTCGGTTCTGCAACGCACGCAGTCATAACGATGATCCTCGATCGTAATAGTGCCGCCGTCCCCCGCGGACTTCTTCAAGCTCGCAACGTGCTGGCCAACCTGGGCAAAAAGCACAGCAAAGCCACCCTCGAGCCGGCGTGCCAGCAGGTCTTAGAAAAGAAGCTGGCTCCAACTATGGCTGTGATCAAGCGCATCCAGACTGACATTGCGCACGCTCAGCAGCACCCTGCTGCACCAGGGCGAAGGACACAGCCCGCGACGAAGAACCAACAACGCCCAAGCGCCCCGCTTACCAGCGACGCAGCTGATGCCGTCTTTATTCGGCCTGC
>NZ_JASPJK010000002.1 GCF_030232265.1 Corynebacterium sp. MSK041 | reverse complement strand
GTGACCGTGCGGAATCCCTGTTCAGCTTCCCCAGCCTGGCTGCCTACGAGCAGTACCGCACCTTGTTCGGCACCCACCCGGACTTCATCGCCGCTGACCGGATTCGAGACGAGTCCGAGTGCGTCCTGCGGTACGAGCGCACCTTCATGCGGCCGCTCCTACCCCAGGGACACTGAAAGGGACTCCGGCAGCACGCTCGGCACAACCCACAACGCCGCAGGTCAGCGCGTACAGATGGGTGTACCCCAAAAGCCTCATGTCTCGATTATGCCTCACAAACCCCTACCGAGCACCACCCTGCGACAACTTAGGGCGAGACGCTTTAGTGAGACGGGGAGGAGGCCAATTGCCCCATGAAACGGTCTCACATTCCAGTTCCTGCCGGGTGTCTCATAAAACTTTAGGTTTTCAGGACGCTCCGCGACCGCTAGTGGGCCATATAAGCGAGTCGGGTGTGGTCATCGACAGCGGCATGGACGTGGTCGAACCCGATCGGGTCTTCCGGTCGCGGATCGGTCGTGGACTCGCCAACCGCCGCTGTCGGGGATGCGGCTGAGTTTCTTCACATCGATATGGATGAGCTTGCCTGGCCACCAGCAACGCTCTCGCATGCGTGGTCAAGCGGGCGTTACCGTTGGGCATAGAGGCCTCCGGCAGTGAAGAACTAGACAGCTCCACTAAGCCAGGAGGCCTAACTATTTCACAAGACCGAAAGTGCCACCAACGTCACGGTCGAGTACAACTAGTGGGTGTCACTGTGGCTTTCCGAAGTCCACCACACTGACGTTCCCGTCATTGCGGGGGCGGTACAGAGGGCTCCTGACGGATTGCCCGAAGTCCTCTGCACGAATTGACTTCCGGCCTGATGCCGCTGTACCAACCTGTCCTGATAGGCGGGCGCCTCGTTTGCCAGAAGATGGGGCACGGTTCCCTCTCCCCCTTGCTTTTTGGGAGTCCTCGGCCAGCTACGGGATCGTGCCTGGCCGGTCCTCGGTCGAGTTGTTGTCCGGAGTTGGTGCGCAGCAGTCGGGTTCCCCGCTTTGCCCGGGGCCCTCGCCTGTGGGCGGCGTTCCCTGTCTGATGCGCAGTCTCCTGCGCCGGTTGAGGGCGGCCAATGCCGATGCGAGCACCACGGCTGCGGCGAGGGCTGCGATCAGGGTGCTGTTGTCGCTGATCCAGGCGCTGGCGGCGGCTGACCATACGGCGAGGCTGTTGGCCTGTGCGGTTCCGCCGGTGGCGGCGGGATACCAATACCAGCTGAGGTAGGCGCCGGTTATGGTGAGGATGAAGGCGGCGATGCGGTTGCTGTGCTTGGCCAGGCCGGTGATTCTTCGCCCGAGGGCGGCCCCGGCGATGGCCGTGCCTGCCGAAACGAGCATCAGGACAGTGGCCGAGCCTGCGGCGTAGGCGGCGAAGACCGCGAGCAGCCCGGCGTAGCTGGCGACGGCCTGGGCTTGGGCGATCACGGCCAGGAGCACCCCGAGGGTGCAGCCGAGGGATGCTGCGGCGTATCCGACCCCGAAGGCCACCATGCGCCCGGTTTTGTGACCTGCCCCTGCGGCTTCTTGTGTGCGGGGTTTCGTGGCCCAGGCCGGCAGACGGAGCCGTGGTGTGAGTCCGGTGAGCATGGCCAGGCCCAGCAGGAGAAGGATCACCCCGGTGGCCATTCCCAGCCAGGGCGCTGCGCTGATCAGGGTCCTGGCGCCCGCGCTGACGATCAGCCCGAAGGCTGCCAGGGTCCCGGCGAAGCCGAGGCTGAGCGCGAGCCCGGCCCGGAGCCCGTGGGTCAGACGCAGCGCGAGCGGGCGCGTCCGGGCGTCCCCGATGGTCTGGGCTATCCAGGCGGGCAGGAGGGCGAAACCGCAGGGATTGACCGGGGCAATCATTCCAGCGGCGAAGGCCAGGGCAAGCAGGGCTGTCATTGGGCGCCGGCCTTGGTGAGTTCTTCTTGGATCTTTTCCGCAGACGGGTCGGTGGCCCGGAAGGTAACGTCGCCCTTCGCGTCGACCACCACCAGGGTGCTTATGGAGGTGACCTTGTACCGGGTGGTCAGTGTGGCCCCGGTGTCGATGACGGCAGGGAGCTCAGGGGCCTTGATGTAATCGCGGAATCCGTTGATGGTCTCCTTCGGTTCTCGGGGGTCCACGTCCACCAGGAGGTAGTCGGCCGAGCTTCCCAGGGCCGTGGAGGCCTTGTTCAGGGAATCGGCCCCTTCCACACACTCACCGCATCCGGCAGAGAAGAAGAACAGTGCTGCGGGCTTACCGTCCGGGATGGTCCGGGTAGTGCCGTCAATGTCGGAGACCGTAACAGCAACGGCACCGGCCGCGTCGGGCGACGAACCGCCTGGCGCGGCCGACGGGCCGCTCGGTGAGCTGGCGCAGGCGGTTGTCAGTGCCATGACCGCTGTCAGAAACAGGGCGGAGGCGAGGTGCCTGGGCCGGGGAACGGACAGAGAACGGCGGGATCTCGGGTATGTCATGGTGTCTGGTGGTTCCTTCCAGGAATGGGGATGGGGACTCAGGCGGTGCCGTGGTCGGTGCGGTGGTGCTCGGGGGATGCGGGAGGGCAGCAGTCGTCGGTCCTGTGGCGTTTTCGCTGCCTGGTGACGGCGATGATCCCGGCCAGGAGCACCGTGGCGGCCGCGAGTAACACGAGGGGATTTGAGAAGAATCCGGCGATCGCGCCGAGGGCTCCGGCGGCGATGAGGATGGGTCCTGCGCAGCACAGGATCATGGCCGCTGCTATGCCGATTCCTGCGGCCAGTGTGTGGTATCGCCCGGGGCGACCGGTCTGCCGGACGGGTTGATGGCCGGTGTCTGGCTGTTCTGGGTGCTGGGTCATGTCATGTCCTTTTAAAGCTCAGCAGCAGGAGTCCTGCGCCGCGGGGGCCCGCGTGGCGGCCGCGGCGAGGAGGGCGGCGGCCATGGCGGCACCGGCCCGGTGTGCCGCCTCGATGTCCAGGACTTCGCCGTCGGGATGGGAATCCAACCACGGCTGGGCGTCCTCGCGGGAGGCGAAGTAGTGGACCTGGTTGCAGAACGATGACCGCACCGGCCCCGTGCCCGGGTGGCTGATGATGGACACGACGGCGGTGGCCGGCTGCACGGAGGTCACCGTGCCGTCCGCGCCCGTCATCACCCGGATGAGGGTCCCGCTACCCGGGGAGGTCGACTCAATGGTTGCGGCCTTCCCGATCAGGGCCGGGAAGAAGAGGGTGTCCAGGGCGCACCAGGTGTAGAGCTGTTCCCCGGCCAGGGTGAAGCGATGCGGGGTGGGCCGCATCGTCAGGGCCAGGCCGATGATGCGGCCCTCGTCGTCGTACTCGGTGTCCGGGACGGCGGCCAGTCCCTGCCGGACCGTGTCTTCGCTCCGGCCACTGGCGGTGGCCAGTTCGGCGACCGTGACGGGCTCGCCCTCGGCCAGGAGCCGCAGCAGCGGCACGAACAAGTCCGGGTCTATTCCGGAGCGCGCGGGGGACAACAGATAGGTGAGGGCCTGGTCGGTGGCGGTCATGGCATTCCTTTGCTTCGGTAGTGGGGGCTGCAGCTCAGGCGCAGCAGGAGAGCTTGGAGACGTCGGTGGTGAAGGCCTTGGCGGCGATCCTGATGCCCTCGGCCATCGTCAGGTAGGGGCTCCAGGCGGCGGCGACCTGCGCGGTGGTCATGCCCGCTTCGAGGATGTAGACGCCGGCGGCGGCGATTTCCCCGGCGTCCTTGGCCACCGCGGAGAGGCCCAGGATCCGTCCGGTGTCGCGGTCCGCGACAACCTTGATGAAGCCGCGGGTGTCGCGGTTGACCACGGCTCGCGGCACGTACTCCAGGGGGAGGACCCCGCACTCGCAGCTGATCCCGGCGGCGACAGCTTCCTTTTCCGTCATCCCGACCGCCCCGATGGCGGGACTGGTGAAGGTGACCCGGGGCAGGTGCCGGTAGTCGACCTCGGCCAGGGCATCGGTGAACGCATTGTCCACGGCCAGGGCGCCGTGGGCCGCTGCGACGTAAACGAACTCCCGATGGCCGGTCGCGTCCCCGGCGGCCCAAACCCGCGGGTTGGACGTGGCCAGGCGGGAATCGACCACGATCTCGCCGGATGCGCCGGTCTTCACCCCGACGGCGTCAAGGTCCAGTCCCTCGGTCACTGGGCGGCGGCCCAGTGCCACGAGGATGTGGGAAGCGCGGAACACCTCCTCGTCCCCGGCCACGTTTGCCGTCACCGAGACCCCGTCCGGGCCGGAGGCCACGGAGTCGGCCATGGCCCGCCGGACCACCCGGATCCCCTCGTCGGCGAACACCCCCGCCAACGCCTTGGATGCCTCCGGTTCCTCCTGCGAGGCCAACCGGGAACGGACCAGCATGGTCACCCGGGAGCCCAGCCGGGAGAAAAGCTGTGCCATCTCCAGGGCAACATAGCCTCCGCCCAGGATCAGCATTGATTCGGGCACCTCGTCCAGTTCCATCGCCGTCGTCGAGGTCAGGTACCCGGCCTCGGCCAGTCCGGGAACGGGCGGTACGTAGGGTGCGGAGCCAGTGGCCACGAGGTAGTGCCCGGCCTCGATCGTTCTCACTGCACCATCCGGGGAGATCACCCGGAGCAGCGGTGCGTCCTGGGTTCCGGTGAACGACGCGTCCCCCGAGATCATCGTCCACCCGTAGTCCGCGGCCAGATCGACGTACTTCTCCGTGCGCATGCTTTCAACCAGCGCGGCCTTGCCCTGAATCAGGGCCGGCATGTCCACCGGGCCCGCCGAGGCCGCCACCCCAGGGAAGCGGGCCGAATCCAACGCCACGTGGCGGGCCTCCGCGGCAGCCAGGAGCGCCTTCGACGGGACGCAGCCCGTGTTCACGCATGTCCCGCCCACGGTGCCGCGCTCCACCATCACGACGCGCTTGCCCAGCCCGGTGGCCCGGATCGCGGCCGCAAACGCTCCGCCGCCGGAACCAATAATCGCCAGATCGAACTTTTCGTTTGTCATTCCAGATGTCTCTTCCCTGTGGTTCAAAAGTTCCTATGGAACCATTGTGAACCTTCCAGTACAATGGAAGGTCAAGTGTGGTGGCCATTGGAAGGGGAATCGGCGAACATGAGGATCGGACAGCTTGCGGAAGCAACCGGAACCACGACCAGGACCCTTCGGTTCTACGAGGAGTCGGGGCTGCTCCCTCCGGCCGAGCGATTGGCCTCCGGCTATCGGGACTACGCCCAGGATGCCGTGGGTCGGGTCGGGTTCATCCACCGGGGCCAGGCCGCCGGGCTGACCCTCGCCCAGATCCGCCAGATCCTCGACATCCGCGACGGCGGCCAGGCGCCCTGCGAGCACGTGCGCGACCTGCTTGACGTGCGCCTCGCTGAGATCGAGCAGCAGATCGCGCAGCTCTCCGTGCTGCGCGACACTATCGCGGACCTCAGACAGGACGCCGCACACCCGGACCCTGAAACGTGCAGCACCGATCAAGTGTGTAGGTACTTGTAATCCAATTGGGCACACCTCCTGGACCGCCAAAAGGCTCTCGCAAAAAGATACCGCCAGATCTACAAAATTGAGGAAGAGCTCATCAGCAAAATCGACAAATTGACTGACGTAGTAGTCATCCCTAGCGCGTAAGACCTGCACACTGCTTGTACAAATGATAGTTTCGTGATGACGCTGGGGTGGGTTCCTGCTCCGCAGGCGTCCGAAGGCCCTGGGTCGAGCAATCCCCCCCTGCTCCCCGGGGTCTTCCGCTATCTGAGAACCTTGCTTCACCCGGGTTCTCTCATTCTTCACTGCCCGGGGGCAGGGGAACCGTATATTGCTTACGGTGTGAGACCCCTACAGCTCGGGCCATTCACCCGCCCCTTTAAGGGCGGCGACGTGACGTGCGACCGTGGCCCGCGAGAACCCCGTTTCCGCTGGTGCTGTTGCAAAGTTCGGGCGACAAGAAGACCTGCGTGAATTAATCACAGCCATGGGCATCTTCTCCGGTCGTCATTTCCCCGTGAAATCATCCTGTGGGCGGTCCGGTGGTACTGCCGCTACGGGCTCAGCTACCGCGATCTGGAAGAAATGATGACCGAACGCGGCGTACCGGTCGATCACAGCACCATCTACCGCTGGGTCCAGAAATATGCTCCTAAGCTGGACAAGCAGACCCGGTGGTACCGACAAGTCCCGGATTGGCAGGCCCGGTCCTGGCGGGTGGACGAGACCTATATCCGGGTCGGGGGAAAGTGGTGCTACCTCTATCGGGCCATCACCGCGGGTGGGCATACCCTGGATTTTTACCTGTCCCCAAAGCGTAATGTCGCCGCAGCGAAGCGTTTCCTGGCCAAGGCCCTGAGGTCGAACACGATAACCGGGTTCCCGCGGGTGATCAACACCGATAAAGCACCCTCCCTGGCCAGGGCAATCGCCGAGTTGAAGTCAGAGGGAATCTGCCCGCAGACCGTGGAACACCGGCAGGTGAAATACCTCAATAACGTCATTGAAGGAGATCATGGGCGGCTGAAACGGATCCTCGGACCGAAGGGGGCGTTCAAAAACCGGACCTCGGCGTACCGGACGTTGAAAGGGATGGAAGCGATGCACTCATTACGGAAAGGCCAGGGCGCGATGTTTGCCTACGAGCAACCGAACCCGGATGCGGTGATCGTCAGCCGGGTGTTCGAGGCTGCCTGAGAACGCCGACCCGCAGCGAGCATCAGAGGATGAAGACTGGGTCGTCACGGCTCTCCGCCTGAAGTTTGCAACAGCACCAAGGCGCCGTTCGGACGTCGTAGGGGAATAGCGGTGGTGCAGCTCTAGGTGCACTGACATTTCACGGTGCATTTCACACGCCGCTTTGTTGCACATCACCCGTGCTGTTTTACAGTGCAGTGCAGCGGTGCTTTTACTGGCGTTTCTGCTGCGCAATTCACTGCACTATGTAGTGGACGCGACATTTCATTAACACGTAGGTTGCACTGTGTATTGGGCACCCATTTCATCGACACGTTTACTGCGCAATCAAATGCCCTGTCACTTTAATGACATGTGAATCGGGCAATAAAGTGGCTCGCCATTCTATTGACACCTTTACTGCGCAACAGAATGACAACGACATTCTGCCGGCCCTTTTGCGGGCGTCTCTTCTGCGCAGCACATGCGCCGCCGTACACACCGACGTACTGCGCACTATCTCCGCCACTTAACAGGCCAATTCACTGCGCAACGTAGTGACACTGGCCCCGCCTAGCCGAGATTTCTTCGCTTTTCGCCGAATCTCAGCGGTTTGCCCGCTGCCGATGACCGACGGACGCCGACGGCACCCTATACGGCCCTCAGAAGGCCGTACAGGGCAGGGGAGAGCGCCCCTACAGCTCCATGCCGCCGTCGTGGTCACGCTGCTGCTGTTGCTGCTGGCGGCGCTTCTCAATGCGCTCACGTGCGCGCTGCTGCGCCCCGTCCTTCTTGCCTGAGGTCTGCGACTCCCTGAACAGCGTGTAACGCTCAAGCAGCTCCGGGCTACGATGCAGTTCTTGCACCAGGAACTTCTTATCCAAGTGCTCCAACTGCTGTCCTGACTTCACCGCTTCTTCGATGATGATGGCGGCTTCGTCTTCGGCATCCGCGTGCGCGTTGCGGCGGATCTGATCAGCCTCATCGTGAGCATCCTTGCGCGTTACTGCAGCGTCGCGTGTGGCCTCGTCGCGGACGCTCGTGGCTTCATCTCGTGCTTTGTTGCGGATCGTCTCGGCGTCGCGCTCAGCCTGCTTATGGGCCTCGTCGGCCTTGCGAGTTATCGACTCCGCTTCGTTGCGGGCCGTGGCTGTAATCGCGCTCGCCTTGGCCCGTGCAGTCTCTTCGGCTCGTTCGAGCAGCTCGTCTGCTTGCGCTTCGGCAAGGCCCATGGTCTGTTCGGCGTCCTGGTCGGCTTTCTCGCGTGATTCACGAAGTACGCGCTCAGCAACAGCGCGGGCCTGTTCTTCGGCGTGCTGCAGCACACTTTGCGCTTTCTCGTTGGCTTCTTGGGCCTGCTTGAGTTCTTTTGCTGCCTGCTCGCGATCACGCTCGATCGCGTCCATGTCGCGCTGCACGGAGCGCTTCTTGACTTCCACTTCACGTTCGCGGTTCTTGAGATCCCGCTCTCGGTCTTACTGCTCGGTGTAGCGGTCGAGGTTCAGCGACTCGTCGTGTCGTTCAGAGACTTCCAGCTCGACCGGATAACCCAACGAGTGCATGTGTTCACGAAGCCCTCGCTGTGCATCGATGAACTTCTGTTGGCCCGATATCTGCTTGCCCTTCTTCGGGTCGTCTTTGTACCGCACCGTGGGGTCTGTGTTGTACGCGATGCCAGGGCGGCAACGCAGCGTACCGGGCTTGTCCGGATGGGGGGAGAGAGGGTGTCCGCCTGAAACTGGATGTGTGGCGTCGATTCGTCGAAGTTCATGTCCCCGCCGGCGACTGCGTCGATGCCGCCGGGAATGAAGTTCTCGGCGAGCCAACGCATTGACTCTTCGGGGTACTTCTTTGCTTCTTCGTAGTCGCGGGCGACATAGCGCGGACGTTTCACTTCGCGCCCGTCCACCTCACTGGTGTAGTAGTCGGGGATCTCCTTGCACATCGACTTCGGCGGATACACGACGAACAGCGACGTCTCGAAACTGTTCTTCTGCACGCGCACTCCGTCCATCCGAGGCGTCTACGGCCGCCACAGGGCCGTACAGCCGCTGCCACAAAGATGAACCAATCGAGTCGCGGCGCTATGAATTTGTGTCAGCAGCTGCCGCTGGATCTGCTGCAGCGCGGGCGCTGCGAAACACACGTCGCTGGCGGTGTATCTCACATGCGCTGTCGCGCATATGTCCGCCGCGAGCGTGATACGTCTGCACCGATAGTGTGCTTGTTGTACGGGCCGATATGGAGTGTGTTACTTCAGGCCCGTGTCTCAACCCCCGCAGCAGCATCAACACCGCCTTGCGGCGGATAGCTCGCTGCGGGATTTTCACCACCCTGCAATGACCGCCTGACGGCGGTGTCACGGTGCAGGGTGTGGCTGTGCGCACCACTTAGACGATGTCGGTCTTGCCGTTCGGTTAGACACCTTGCGCTCGCAAGCTCGCTGCAGGTGTCTCGATGACGCGGGAAGACGCCGCAAGCGGCGTTTCCACCCGTCATCGGCCCTTACTTTAAGACCGACATACAGTGGCTGACGCCACACGTGGTGCGCACAGCGTGGCGACCTGCAGGTTTTGCATAGGCACCATGTGCGCTTCGCGCATCAACGGGCCGTTTCGGGTAAGGGTCGAAGACCACGTAAAGACCCGAAACACGCAGGTCGCAGCCCCCTTCTGTGTCAAAACCCCTATATGTTTGTCGTTATAGGGGTAGAAGGGGGAAAAGGGCATAAGGGGGTGCGACGCCTCCGCTGCGCTCCGGCGCTCGGCATAGCCGAGGCACTGCACCGGGTATTACTGCTCGCTGGCGCTCGCATAACCCGGTGCCCGGCGCTGGCGCGCCGCCCCCTACAGCCCCAGTCTCAGACCTCGCTCGCTCGGTCTGGCTGGTGCTGTCTTGCCCTCCGCTGCGCTCCGGTCAAGATGCCCAATAGTGCAGCTGGCGCTGCACCTTGTGTGATGACCCATGCTTTACGTCACGACACATCGATGCTGGCAATCCGATATATCCCGTCGATATGTATTCGGATATGCCAGCATCGATGTGTCGTGTTTGGGTCATCACGAAACGCTCCATCACGGCAAGCCTGCCGAGATGGATATTGGCGTATCTCACGACGCGTCCATTATGCGGCATGCGCCGCATACCATCTGCCGTCGCGGTTGCATCTTCAGCAGCACAGCTGCTGAAATCTGCTCTGTCCACGCTGCTGTCTTTGCTGCACCCACGGCCCCGTCTTCGGCATATTTCAAGTCCACACAAGACTATGCCGGCCAGAACCGCGCATAACAGCAGCGCGACATACCGCCAGCCATGTGGCGGATGATCCAGGCGACGGGGCAGACGTGTATATGCCCCGTCGCCGATACCGGCGCAAGCATCGTGACAGTGTCACGTGTAGCGGTGCCGCAGCCACCCGCACACACGCGAAAACCCCGCCCTTGCGAGCGGGGTGTGTGGCGACATCAAACGTGACGGCTGTACGTCGTCACGCCGCGTGGCCGTACACACATGAGGTGATTGCGTGTACGGCTAAAGGGTTAGTCGGGTACAACTTCTAGATGCCGCTTCGGCTTACTGCCCTCGGTGCTCTCAGGCGTGTCGCCGTCACCGTTCTCAGGTGTATCGCTGTCCCCTTCGGTGCTGGCGGACTTGTCACCGTCCCCTTCGGTGCTGGCGGACTTGTCACCGTCGAGATTCACCTCGAACTCTTCGGCATACTTGCGCAACTGCGCAAGGCGCTCCTTTGTCGCTTTGTGTGCACGGCGCGCCTCGTTCACGGTATCTTTTGCTTGCTGCTCATCGCGCAGCGCTGCTGCGTAATCGTCTCTGAAAGACATGGTTTGTTCTCCTTGGTTGAATGAACTGTTTATTTGGACTCGGGGCACGACGGTGGAGCGCGCGTGTGTAGTAGCACGGCCATCACCCATCAGCCCTCGCACTCAGTTCAAGACCCAGCCTGACTAGCTGAGCTAAGCGGCGGGATCTCGTCGTAGGCGGGTTTGTCCGCATTAGTGCTTCACACCGCCCAGCACCGTGACGAGCTGCTGGCGCTGCTCATCTGTCAGTTGGGGCGCTGCATTCACGACGGCATCGACGAAGCCGTCGAATAGCTGCGGGGCAGGGCGGCGTGCGGCCGTGAGGTAGGCGTCGAGATCGTCTTGGCGAATCCGATAGGCGGTGCCGAAACGGTGGAATGAAAGACGGCCCTCTTTAATAGCTTTTCGCAACGTGGACTCGGAGCCGACGCCGAGATCGGCGAGTTCCTGCAGCGTGTAAAAGCGTGGCGCGACGGCGGTAGTCGTGTCCTTTTCGGACATAGAAAAACGCTCCTGGGCAGATTGATCTGTCCCGGAGCGGGGTGCTTTACCGGCTTGCTATTCAGGCGGCTTGGAGTGCCGTGCTCGACTCGCTAGAACGGTGGTCTGCCGTCCCATCGCTTTACGGGAGCGCTTACTCCCTACCTGACCGCTTTTGTGGTTGGCAATGCCGTTGCCGACCGGTCTATCTCGTCGGAGGAACCGCGCCTATCACGGTCGAGAGGCTGTCTCTTTATGAATTATCCTCGGGGTTATCCCCCGTATGCGGCTGGCTAAACCAAAAACGAATTAAAACGCCACATACGGTCTGGGGGCCATCGTACGGAACTTATGCGTCGCGCACAATAGCCTGCGACCTAATCTTTACGAATCGAACCGAGCACGTTTCTACACGCCTCGTGGCACGGCTGGGGTGTTGTGGTGGGGCAGCTGTTGTGTGGCGGCATGGTGACACGCAAGGGGCGCGCCTTTTTGTGACCTGTGACACGTCTATAGTGTGCTCGTTTCGTAGTTTTGACCTCGTTTCGTAATTTGCCGATCAAAATACGAAAAAATTACGAAACGCTCTACCTGCGGTTTCGTAGAACTACGAAAATCGGAAAACCAAATTACGAAACACGCGATAACGCTGTGACCTGCACAGACACGTCACATTTCGGGGATGTTTCGTAATTTTGCGGCATTTCGACCCAAACCTTTTAAGGGAGAGACACAGACACACATTACGGGCACATGTCTACGACATAGACCGTCCTCATTGAGGGCACGCTGCAGGGGTTGTAGCTATGTGACACGGCCGGGATGCTGCGTCACGGTGACACGCAAGGGGCGCGCCTTTTTATGACCTGTGACACGTCTGTAGCGCGCTCGTTTCGTAGTTTTGACCTCGTTTCGTAATTTGCCGATCAAAATACGAAAAAATTACGAAACGCTCTACCTGCGGTTTCGTAGAACTACGAAAATCGGAAAACCAAATTACGAAACACGCGATAACGCTGTGACCTGCACAGACACGTCACATTTCGGGGATGTTTCGTAATTTTGCGGCATTTCGACCCAAACCTTTTAAGGGAGAGACACAGACACACATTACGGGCACATGTCTACGACATAGACCGTCCTCATTGAGGGCACGCTGCAGGGGTTGCGGCTATGTGACACGGCCGGGATACTGCCACGCTGCAACACGTCCGTGGCGCGCCGTTGTGTGACACGCAACACAGGTGTTGTGTGTTCGTTTCGTAGTTTTGACCTCGTTTCGTAATTTGCCGATCAGAATACGAAAAAATTACGAAACGCTCTACCTGCGGTTTCGTGATTTCCGCAAACGAAAAGAACAAAACTACGAAACACGCGATAACGCTGTGACCTGCATAGACACGTCACATTTCGGCGGTGTTTCGTAATTTTGCGGTATTTCGACCCAAACCTTTTAAGAGAGAGACACAGACACGCATTGCAGGCACATGTCTACGACACAGAGCGTCCTCGTTGAGGGCACGCTGCAGGGGTTGCAGCTATGTGACACGGGACACAATCGCAATCAAGGTGTCTCTTCTTATTTAGATTTTCTTCAAAAAGTGGAAAAATTACGAAACGAAAACCATTTACGCTGCTCAACGTATGTTTTTGTGTTTCGTAGTTTTGTTCTTTTCGTTTACGAGATTACGAAATGACCCGCAAATACCTACCGTGACCTGCGGTGATGTGTTTCGTATTTTTCGGCGTAATTTCACGTCGCCCGAAGCAGACACCCTGCCGTGTGCTTGCTGCAGGGCTGCGGCCGTCCCTCCATGTGGAGCGTCAGTGTCGATGCTGTGACTTAAACGTACATACATTTGTGGCGCTCTCGTTACGTGTCTGTGCATTGCCGAGCTCTTTACTGTTGTGTGTGGGCGCGCAGCCGTAGTGTCCGTGCCACTCCGAGTAGGGCGCGTCGTACCCCAAACCCATGTTCAATTAAATTCCAATCCAGAGAGGTCTTGCACTGTTGCGGTGCGGTTGTCTTCTTTCTCACCGTATTGGACCCTGCGAAATTAATTGGATACGATAGGCCCATGTTGATTTCAGGTTCCGTTTTCATGCGGCCGCTCACCAGCCGCTAAGGCGGTTTTCTCCCTCCCGCAGGTTAGAAACCGCTCCGGTCCTTTAGCCGGGCGGCCATTTGCCATGCCCGGCTCCGTTTCAACTCCACGGAGCACACCTGATGTCTACATACGGATACGGCCGTCACGAACATGGCCAAAATTTTCTCACAGACCACAAGATCATCAACTCCATCGTCGATCTTGTAAAACAAACCTCCGGCCCCATCATTGAGATCGGGCCAGGAAGCGGTGCCCTCACTCACCCGATATCCCACTTGGGGAGGGCAATAACGGCAGTTGAGGTAGACGCAAAACTAGCTGCCAAACTCACAAAAAAGACCGCCTCGGCGTCGGTCGAAGTGGTCCATGATGATTTCCTCAACTTCCCGTTACCCGCCACTCCCTGCGTCATTGTGGGAAACATTCCCTTTCACCTCACCACTGCCATTCTTCGAAAGTTGTTGCATGCGCCGGCATGGACTGCCGCTGTACTCCTCATGCAGTGGGAAGTCGCTCGCCGCCGGGCCGGGGTAGGTGCAAGCACGATGATGACAGCTCAGTGGTCCCCATGGTTCACGTTTCACCTTGGTTCCCGAGTACCAAGGTCTGCTTTCCGGCCACAGCCAAACGTTGACGGGGGGATCTTAGTGATCCGCCGGGTGGGTGACCCGAAGATCCCGATAGAGCAACGCAAAGCCTTTCAGGCGATGGTGCACACCGTTTTCACCGCCCGGGGACGCGGGATAGGGGAAATTCTCCGAAGGGCAGGGTTGTTTTCATCACGTTCAGAGACACAATCATGGTTGCGCTCGCGAGGAATCGACCCCGCAACCCTACCTCCCAGATTGCACACCAGCGACTGGATCGATCTCTTCCAGGTGACTGGTTCCTCTTCACCGCGCCATCGGCCCATTTCACAATCGGGAAGTAGTCAACGCCCTCCTCAACGGAAAAATCGAGGCCGGCGGCGGTAATCCCCCCACCACCAAAACCGAAATCCACCAGTAGTAGTGAACGACCCATGTTCGTCTACCGTGAGCCGCGTTATGGCAGTGACGTGTTCTCGTCGGGCACAGTCATAGTTCCCGGCGTTGCCAGCGACAGGGTTCTACACCCAGCAGCGGGACCGATCAAAATCACCCGCACGGGGAACGACCCTGCTGGTGGTTTCGATTTTGATGAAAGCGAGGAGACATAGCCCCTCGCCAACTCCCCGTAGCTGGCGAACAGTAGCTCCTGGCGCTGGCGCTCGTTGGTGAGTTTGCGTGCCACATCGAAAGCCTTATCGACTTCCCGGTCCAAGTTGTTGTGAGCCTTGAGCAGAATTGGGTCCATCGATAACGGGTTGTAGTGCTCCGCGAGTGACCGCTGGGGGTGCCGCTCGCGTGCCCGCAGCACCAACTGTCCAGCGTCGATGATTCGCTGCTGCGCCTTCTCATCTAGTTCACACAGAGCTGGTCCGCAGTTGTAGTTCCCGATGTACTCCGAAAAACGGAAAAAATAAATAGTGGGGATACATCAACCTTCCACTTTCCATTCTTCCGGCTCAGAGTATTGAGGGGTCTGGGACCGGGTCCGTAAACCCTTTATGTTTTTCGCGCACAGCGGTTTTTAGCGACGCACCCTATAGGTTTTCCGCAGAACCTATATGTGTTTCTGTGCACCCCCATATGTTGTCTGTTTCTAGCGGTATTTCGTTGTACTTTGCGCATCGAATAGTTATTTATCGACGACACTCCGTCGAGTTCAAGTTCAACGTGTAGTGCTTAACCTCTGCGATGAACTCTTTGATCCCGGGACGTGATGAGGACTGGGGCTATTGTGCTCCCTCGAACGCTACGGCCCGGGGGCACGAGGCTGTGTCGCAGGTGCAGGCGAGAGGACCACTAGCGAAACACAGACCGCTGAGTCGACGCAGTCACGGTAAAGACGGAGCCGTCTAGGCGGTGCTCGAGGTTGCGCGAGATACGGTGACGCTGGGCGTCGGTAAGCGATGCGCATTCCGCGACATCGATGGAAAGCTGGACTTTGCCGTCCGTCGTGTTGACGCCCTGGCCGCCCGGAGTCGACGATTTCGCGAAACGCTCCGCGAGATCGGCGGCGATGACCGCACCGTCGGGGATCCCCGGGCCGGGTGCTATGGTCATGTCGTTCATGCCGCCCAGCCTAGGTGCCCACAACCCTTTCTCGTCTCGGCGGAAACGGAGACCGCGTCGCGACGGCCGGGATCCAGCCTCAGTATTATCCTCGTCACCGGTTGATTCGAACGCTTTTGGCTCCTCCTTCTCCCGTCGGGCTTCGATTTCAGCGGCCTCCGCAGGTGGCAGTGATCGCTGGATCCGCTCGAACTACCGGTTCCGATCAGCGGTCGAAAGATTTTCGCAGCAGCCGGACCTGCGGCGCCGGTGCCGCCGCCGTAGCCTGACGAGCATCCCCGCCATGACGGCCATCACGACGGCGGTCCCGGCACCGATGATCCAGGGATTACCGAGGAGCCCACCGACGCCTGCGAGTGCTCCGCCCGCCGCGATGAACGGCAGGCCGCAGCAGAGCAGCGACGGAAGCGCGCAGCATGCCAGCAAGAGCAGCCCGGTCACTGCAGCGACGACGGGACCGGCGCGCCATTCGTCGCGGTCCTGATCGGCGCTCATCGTCTGCTTCAGGATGAGATCTCCCCGATTGCCTGCGTTGCCGTTCATGCGCAGCACGACAGCAGCGACGGGTCGGTGGTGAAGGCCTTCGCGGCGATCCGGATGCCCTCGGCCATGGTCAGGTAGGGGGCCCAGGCGTTGGCGACCTCGGCGACGGTCCTGCCGAGCACGTGGACGCCTGCGGCGGCGAGCTCCCCGGCGTCCTTGGCGACGGCGGTCAGCCCGAGGATCTCTTTCGTCTCGGCGTTCACGACGATCTTGATGAACCCGCGGGTGTCGCGGTTGACCAAGGCGCGGGGCACGTGGTGCAGGGGCAGGACGCGGCAGTCGCAGTGGATCCCCGCGGCGAGGACGTCCTTCTCGGTCATCCCGACCGCGCCGATCGCGGGCCCGGTGAACGTCACCCGCGGCAGGCGGGCGTAGTCGACGGACCGGTCGGCGTCGGCGAACGCGTTCTCGGCGACGAGGGTGCCGTGGTGGGCGGCGACGTAGACGAACTCGGGGTGCCCGGTCACGTCGCCCGCGGCCCAGACCCGCGGGTTCGAGGACTGCAGCCGGTCGGAGACGACCACCTCGCCGGAGTCTCCGGTATTCACCCCGACCGCATCGAGGTTCAGGCCATCGGTGACGGGACGGCGTCCGAGGGCGACCAGGACCTGGTCGGCGCGGAACTCCTGCGAGCCACCGGACAAGGCGGCGGTCACGACGGCCTCGCCTCCCGTGCCGCGGGAGACCCGGGTGGGCACTGCGCGGCTGACGACGCGGATGCCCCCGTCGGCGAACACCTCCTGGAGCGCCTTCGACACCTCCGGCTCCTCCTTCGAGGCGAGCCGGGACCGCACGAGCAGCGTGACCTGCGAGCCGAGGCGGGCGAACAGCTGCGCCTGCTCCAGGGCGACGTAGCCGCCGCCGAGCACCAGCAGCGACTCGGGGACCTCCGTCAGCTCCATCGCCGTGGTCGAGGTCAGGTATCCGGTCTCCTTCAGGCCGTCGATCGGCGGTGCCCACGGGCGAGAACCAGTCGCGACCAGGTAGTGGTGGGCCTCGATGGTCTCGACGCTTCCGTCGGATCCGGCAACATCGAGAACCGGCGCATCAGGGGTGCCCACGAACGAGGCGTCGCCGCGGAGGACCTGCCAGCCGTAGGAGTCGGCGACGTCGGCGTACTTCTCGCCGCGCAGCGACTCCACCAACGCTTGCTTCCCAGCGATCAGCGCGGGCATGTCGACGGGATCCGCCGTCGTCGCGATCCCGGGGAACCGGGTTGCGGCATCGACCGCGACGTGCCGCGCGCCGGCCGCGGCAATGAGCGCCTTCGACGGGACGCAGCCCGTGTTCACGCAGGTGCCGCCGAGCGTCCCGCGCTCGATCATCACCACCGACTTCCCGAGCGTGCTGGCGCGGATCGCAGCGGCGAACGCGCCGCCTCCCGATCCGATGATGGCGAGATCGTACTTCGTAGGCATCGCTACTCCTGTCAACTCTTGGCTTTCTGCTCTGTCTCAGCCATACTGGACCTTCCAGTGCAGGGGAAGGTCAAGCGCGGCCACGGAGGGAGACAGCAATGTGGATCGGAGAACTCGCCGAGAGGGCGGGCACTACCGCGAAGACCCTTCGCTTCTACGAGGAACAGGGCCTTCTGCCCCCGACCGAGCGCACGCCGTCCGGATACCGCGACTACGCGCCCGAGACGGTCGCTCGGATCGACTTCATCCACCGCGGCCAGGCCGCGGGTCTCACTCTCGCCCAGATCCGCCAGATCCTCGACATCCGCGACGGCGGCCATGCGCCCTGCGAGCACGTGCGCGACCTGCTTGACGTGCGCCTCGCTGAGATCGAGCAGCAGATCGCGCAGCTCTCCGTGCTGCGCGACACTATCGCGGACCTTAGCCAGGACGCCGCGCACCCGGATCCTGAAACGTGCAGCACCGATCAAGTGTGTAGATACTTGTAGACGGCGGGAGTCAATGACTCAAACGTTACAACCCCGATATGTGCTAGCGCATGTCGATGCCGCCGGTGCCCACCTCGATGATTTTGGTGGTGGCCGCGATAGCACACAGCAGCGGCATCGTGGCGGAGGCCTGCAGCGCGAAGTGGTGGACTCGGAAGGACGCGTTGTTCACGCCGATTTCGTCCGCAGCCTGGGTGATCTCCAGACGAGTCTTGGCGATCTTTTCCGCAGATGGCCCGCACTAGCTGCCGAAGGCGTAATGCCCGAAGCTTAAGAAGCCGAACGCTTTCATTGGATAACACTCCTTTTGATGGTGTTAACGAGAGGGGGTAACTTTGCAACGACATACCGTGGAGTTCAAGTTCAACGTTTAACGCGATACGTTATTGACGCTTCGCGTTATGGGAGGGATAGGGTGAAGCATGATCTAGTCGTTCGCCAACAAGGACACTGAGCGGTTGTGGAATCGAGAAGGGGTACGTTCCATTGATTCCCGAATCCATTCGGTCGCCTTGCGCAAGCTGCGACAACTAGTGGCGGATCTGCTTCCGGTGGACGGCAGCTGGTCCAGAGGAGATCGAGATCGTTGACTATCACTGACAAGCTTCCACCAGTACACCCCGGCGAGATCCTCATGGAGGATTTTCTCAAGGAGATGGGGATTACGCAGCACAAGCTTGCTGTTTCTATCGGCGTTCCCCCTCGTCGGATCAACGAGATCGTCCACGGGAAGCGGGCTGTTACTGCCGATACTGCACTCCGTTTAGGGAAGTATTTCGGGATGAGCCCGCAATTCTGGCTCGGATTACAGACCCAGTACGACTTGGATGTGGCAGAGGATAAAATCCTTGCCGAGATTGAGAATATCCAGCCAGTCCAAGCTGCATCAGCCTAGGGTCGGTCTAGGGGATCTGAGGCTGTCGCCGTGTGGACTTGATCTCCGAGCGCCGCTTCTTCGCTTCAAGGCGGCGCCGCACTGAGCTACGTGTCGGCTTGGTTTTGCGTCGAGGGGGAGGCGGCGGTGCAAGCGCGTCACGCAACAGGGCAGCCAAGCGATCGCGTGCCTCAGTTCGGTTGCGTACCTGCGACCGCTGAGTCGACACAGACACGGTGAGCACAGTGCCGTCCAGACGGTGCTCGAGGTTGCGCAAGATGCGGCGGCGTTGGGCGTCGTTAAGCGATGCGCTTTCGGCGATATCGAGGGAGAGCTGAACCTTGCTGTCCGTCGTGTTCACGCCCTGGCCGCCTGGTCCTGATGATTTCGCGAAACGTTCCGTCAGGTCGGCGGCGGCGATGACCGCACCGTCGGGAACTCCCGGGCCAGGCGCGATGATTAGGTCTTTCATGCTGCCCACCCTACGTTCTGCTGTCGTTGTCGTTGCCACGCCGCGCAAATACGGTGGGGTTTGCGCGCGCATATCCCACGGCGATGATCGTGAGGGCGGCCACCGCACCGAGCATGGTTTCGGCGGTGCGGGCAAGCAGCATCGGGACGACTGGGGCGGCGTCGACAACTTGCACCATCAGCAGTGCTGTCGGGGTGATGAAGCTGGCGGCGATGGTGTAGTTGCGGGTCACGTACATCTCGGTCAGATATTGCAGGATGATGATCCACACGACGATCTGCCAGCCCTGCAGCGAGTGTGACAAAAGGAAGCCGGTGATCGCGATGCCGGTCAGCGTGCCAAGCACGCGTTCGATGGCCCGGAAATACTGCATCTTAAACCGGGAGTTCACCAGGGGAGCGGCGGCGGCGACCATGGCCCAGTAGGAGTGGGAGAGCGAATCAAAAAACGCCACCGACATCAGCCCCAACGTGCCGGCAAGTAGCGGGGCGAAGAAGAAACGGCTTGCTTCCACGACAAAGCGCTGGCGTGGCACGCGCCCGGCGTCGGGGGATCGGGTGGGGATCTCATTCTCTTTTGCATCGCCACCTGGACCTTCGCCAATGAGGTGGGAGACCTGCCCCAAAATGAGGCACACCAGAGCCGCACCGCCGGCGATGGCGAAGGCGAGCAGCGGATGAACTGGATTGCTCAGGGAACCGACAGCGGCGATGGAGAAGATGATGAACACCGAACCCGTCGGCTTCATATCGGTGGCTAGCGCAATCGTTGCCCATATCGATGAGGCGATCGCCGTCACGATCATGAGAATCCACGGACTGACACCAAACCACGCGATGGTCGCACCGAGAGTCACCATCAGGGTAAGCGCAATGCCAGCGAGGACGTGGTGCTTCAGACGGGTCGCACGTGTGGTGTGGCGACCGTACACGCCGGTGAAGGCCCCGAAGTTAGCGTAAATCGCAAGGTCGAGTCGCCCCAGCGCCAACAGCGTGAACATGGGAATAGCCACGCCAAGTGCGGTACGGAAGGCGGGAATGTGGTCGCGCTGCGCAGGCCCCATCGTGAAGAGTGGACTGAAATGACGCAACCGTGCCCTCCATCCCTATTAGTCGTTGTGCTAGCGACACTGTAGCGGGGGCTGACGCGCAAAAGGTGGATAAGGGCGGTGAGCATCGGTTGCCGTGCTTTGGCTCGGGATTTATTCTTTACCCATGGCATGTGGCGTTTGCGGTGCTGATGGGCACAATTCTCGGACGTGTGAGTCTACTCCACTGTGTGAAGGTTGCGGTGACAGAATCACCGCTGGTGGAATTGACTTCAATGGCGAAGAGTGGCATAAAGAATGCTACGAGGTAAGTGGTGCGTCCCAGTATTGCTGCGGCAGTATTTACGAAGCGGGCGAAATGTATTGTGACAGCTGCGGAGAGCCTCTTTAATAGCTTCTAGAACCACCTGTTCAGACTGCTTGGAGCACCGTGTAGAGCTTGCTGGAACGGTGATCGGCTAGACGCTAAGAAATAGTGAAGCCTGACGCGGGCATTTGCTTATCGACGGGATCCCCCGCCTCATCCACAAACCACGAGATCTTCAGCTCCAGTGCCGAGGGTGATGCCACCTTTGCGGCTGTGGGACGCCATGTTTTCCAGAAAGTCCGCTAGTTGGTCGCGGCTGAAACCCATCTTACTCTTCAGTAGCTTCTGGTTTTTGCGAGAAGTGTTCGGGTTCTACATTGTGCGGTCCTTGCTGTGTCTGGGGGAGTAATTCTTCGATGGCAGGGGTGGCAGGGGACTTGAGAGACTTGGTTTCCGCATTTCTGCGAACCATCTTGGCACTTTTCTTGAGAGCCTTCTTCTGTCGGTGCGTGCGGTACCGGTCGTGAGTCTCGTTTATCTGCTCTTTTATCTGCTCTATGCCGCGCTGGCGACCTTGGTCGAGGGCTTTCACGGAATCATCGAAAACGACTGATACTGCTTTTTTCCAGCTCAGTGTCTCAAGTTGGCTTCTTTGCTCGAAGTTAAGATCCGCGCGGTGGGCGAAATCCTGAATTGCTCTTTCTGCTTTGTTTGCGGCAGCATTTACGAGTCCGGCTCGTTTGGGATGTTTGGCTGTGAACCAAGCGTCGGCCGTAAGTTCCGCAGCGGAGCGAATTGAATTGTTTAACTCCAGCAAGTGCAGCGCCACAGATTCAATTCTCTCGTCGCGCCTCCTTTGTATGGAATCGTGGTGAGCATCGAGGCTGTCGGGCTCGAATTCTCGTGCGTGCGCGATCTCCAGAACATAAAACTGGTCATGCAGGTAAAGGCTCCAAGCAAGATAAGCAAGCCAGTGTTCAAGTTCATTATCCAGTTTCCGGAATTCATCGGCGATCTTTTTAGAGTTGTCCTGGCTTGCCGTCAGTTGTTCCACCAAGCTTGAAATCTGACCGAGCGCTGTTGCTTCCAGGGTGTGGAGGGTTGCTCCGAGGTGGCTCACCGTTGACCATTTGGTTGTTGAAACATTGTTGTTTTCGCGGTAGTAATCTACAGCATCGTTGAGGGCATTTGCGACGCCTTGGAGCTCGCCCAAAGACTCCACTTTCTTCTGGCGGAGTAGTTCATCGAGTTTGGATTCGATGGAGTCCAGGTAATCCTTGATCTCACGTAGCGCTGCTTCGATAGCTGCTTGTGCAACGAGACTGCTTCCTAATGTTGCGACAGCTGGCGTGTACCTGACAAGGCTTTCAATCTCAATCTGTTTGAAGAGCTGTCCCGCGTTGCCCGCCAGGCCCAAATCGCCCCGCCGAAACGCCCCTCTCACGGGTCCGGTGGTGACGCGTTGCTTCAGTAGCTTCGCTGTCTCTGGGCCGACTTTCACGTATCGGCCAGAGCGCTCTTGAAACTCGCCAACCGTCGAGAGAACATCCCGCATACGGTACAAAATTTGGGGAGAAACCTGAGAAATCGAAAAACCATCGATGCGACCGAGCTCGTCTAAGGCATCTTCATGGCCAAAAGCAATGAGGCCTTCGCCATCAAAGAAAAATTCGATTTGCGAGTCAGGGGTCGTCATAGCCGGTATTTTACTGGGACGTGGAACACGAAAATGTTCAGACGGAGAAATCAACGAAAACGGTGGTGCCAGTGTGGAGTCGGCGTGGAGTTGGCGTGGGCTCAGAAACTACACAGGCAGCCCACGGGCGCGCCTGCGCTGACGATTGATCAGTGCTGCGGCGGTGCCGGCGCAGAGCAACAATGTGACGATCCAGACGGACTTCACACCGAACACGACATAGCAGCGGCCGCCGAGCAAAGCGCCGCAGGCGAGGGCCGACCACAGTGCGAAATTCATTAGCCAAGCACTGTGCGGGCCGCCGAAGAGGGCCGCGACGAAACGTTGTGCCATCTTGACTAAGGTGCCCGTCATATATGTCAGGGAGATGGAAACTTCGCCGCCTCGTTCAAACGTGGAGTTCATCGCGCCGACGGTGAACGCGAGGAAGAACACCGACAGTCGTTCGTGGCCTAACAGCAGCATCACGGAGGACACACCAGACATGGCGCACACGAATAGCAGCACTGCTTCGCGTGTCCGGGTGGGCGGGAGGTGCCGTGCACCGAGTTGACTGATCAACGCACCTGCGGCCACGCCCAGCAGGAACGTGATCATGAGCCCGCCCGCGATGGCCACGACATCCCACTGGCTGGCGTTCACCGCAGCGGTCAGGCGAGTGGTGTTGCCGGACATGAATGACAAGAAGTAGCCACCCAGGTACATGAACCCGATCGTGTCCACGAAACCGGTGATGGATGACAGATAGATCGCCAGGGCGTGCTCGCCTCGGCGGTAGTCCCTCATGGCACTCATGGTGTGTGTTGCCTCCTACTGCACCTATCGCTGGCAGGCGCAGAACACGTATCAAGCTCTGACGCGGAGTTGTTCCCGCACGCGGTCAGGGCACAAGCCAACGACGCCACGGCGACGGCGAAACGCTTTGTCATGGGATTGAAGCTAGCACGGGGAGGGGCAACGTCGATAAGCAAATGATCCTTGAGCTGCGCTAAACGTTCGGCCATCGAGAGAATCTATGAAACGCTGAAAATTTTTCACGCAATACGTCGCAATTTTTCGTATCCGCATACTATATTCCTCTACAAAGTAATTTTGATCACGTCTTCGCGCCTTGTGTGCTCTAGCGCATGATGGCAAGGCGTTGACAGAAAAGAGGTAATCGTTTGAGCACCGCAGTCACCTCCGGAGGCGACAACGCTTCCCAGGATTCAACTGTTGAGGCCGGGGATATGAACCGTCTGGAGCGCCTCCTCATGTGGCGGCCTTTCTCCACGATGGCGCGCACACTCATCATCCTGGCTCTCGTGGTCCCGTTGCTGTTTTCGGGCTTGTTCATGTGGGCAATGTGGGATCCGACGGGGTCTGTCCCGCAGACCCGCCTCGCCGTGGTCAACGAAGACAAAGGCGTGGACCGTGGGGAAGGCGCCGGGCTGGAGAAATTCGGCGACGACGTGGCAAAAGGCTTGACCTCCCGCGACTACCTCGACTTCACGCAGGTCTCCGCGGAGGAGGCCCGGGACGGTCTAGTGAAGGGTAAGTACCTGTTCACGGTGACGATCCCGGAGGACTTCTCTAAAAACGTTGTCACCGTGATCGATCCGGAGCCGAAGCAGGCCGAGATCCTCATTGACTACAACGATTACAACGGCACGAACGGTGCTGTCCTGACCTCGGGCCTTGTTCCGAAAATTCAGACTGAGGTTGCTTCGCAGGTGGCCAAGACCTACGCGGAGCAGGTTCTGTCCGGTATCAATCAGCTGAGTGACGGCATTCGCGCCGCAGCTGACGGTTCGAAGCAGCTTGATGACGGCGTGGGGCAGCTCCAGGATGGTGCGGGCCGCGCGGTCGACGGCATCAATCAGCTTGACGACGGCGCGAATCAGCTCCACGACGGCACCGGCCGCCTCGTGAGCGGTACTACTGAGCTGAACGATGGTGCTTACCAGCTCAAGGACGGCCTGAACCAGCTCAGTGATGGTACTGACCAACTGGCAGACGGTGCCCGCCAGATCGATGAGGGCGTGAACAAACTCACGGGCATGCTCATCCCCGTGCTTGAGGGCGTCGAGGGTGCTGCTGGGCAGCTGCGTCCGGTGATTGATACGCTGCGCTCCGTTGGCATGCACGATCAGGCTGACAAGATTGAAAGCTCCTTGGGGCGCATCCTGCCGGGTAGTGACACCAACGTGGTGAACGACCTCCGGCGCTTGAGCGCAGGTACCGGTGAGCTCCATGCCAACCTGTCTGACCCGAACATGCCGTACCGCAACGGTTTGAACCGTCTGGTTGATGGTGCCAGCCGCCTCGCTGATGGCACGGACCAGCTGAAAGATGGAGCGAACCAGCTTAACGACGGCACGAGCCGCCTCGTCGACGGCACCGGCCAGCTCGTCGATGGTGGTGCCCAGCTCGAAGACGGCATCGGTCGCCTGAAAGATGGTTCGAATGAACTGTCCACCAAGCTGGGCGACGGTGCGAAGCAGGCCCCCGCTGTGAAGTCCCTCGACGCATCCTCTGAGCAGATCGCTGTGCCGATCCTGTTCCAGGAAGCAAACCTCCACCCGACGCAGGTTGTTGTGGACCCGGCTGACCCGACCGTGAAGAAGCCATCCAGTGGTTTCTCCATCCTCGGTCTCATTGTGATCAACTTCCTGCTCATGGCGGTTGTCTCCATTCTGCTGCCGCACGCGATTGGTCGCCGCCACAAGGCGTCCGGCCCGGTTGGCCCAGTCATGAACGCGTGGGTCCGCATGTTCGGCATCAACGTCGGTCTGACCGCGCTGCTGACCTTCGTGTCCGCATCCCTGGGCTGGCGCCCGAGCAGCTGGATCGTGGCTATCCTCGCCCTGCTGGTCATCGATGCGGCGGGTACGTCTATCTTCCAGTTCTTCCGCATCCTCTTCGGGCGCGTTGTTGGTGCGCTGTTCAACGTTGGCTTCTTCGCCATGGGTCTGTTCGTGGCTGGCGCCGTTTGGCCGTTGTCCACCCTCCCGGCTCCGCTCGCAGCCCTGAACCCGCTGCACCCGATGAGTCACGCGCGCAACCTGTTTGTCCGCTCCGTGGATGGCATTTACGACGGCACCTTCTGGCTCGCCTTCATCGTCCTCGTCGTGGCCGGTCTGGCGGCAGTAGGCGCGTCGATTGTCATTTACGATGCCCGCCGCAAGGCACTGCACATCCAGGACCCGAACGAGAACGAGCGTCAGCGTGAAGAGTACGCACGTGAGATCCGCGAGGGTGAGGAGCCGCTGGAGTCGGTGTTCTCCCGCAGCTAGACGCCGCAGCGTCTAGCTGGAAGTGAACCGCAGCTTTCCTTTCGGGGACAGCCGCGGTTTTCTTTGTGCGCTGATGCTGGTTGTTTAGGTGACCAGCAACCAGATTGCTACGCAGTGGACGATGGCTGCGACGATGGTGAGCGTGTGGAAGTGCTCGTGGTAGCCGTAGTAGCGCGCTTGCCGGCCCGGCCATTTGAAGCCATAAATGGCCGCGCCAAGGGTGTACAGCACACCGCCGGCGAAGAGGAGCCACAGCACCGCCGCGTTGCCTGAACGCAGCAGCGTGGGGATGAGCGGAATAACAATCCACCCCAATGCGACGTAAATGACGGGGGAGAGCCACCGTGGGTGGTTGATCCAGAAGAGCTTCAACGCCATATTGGCCAGCGCACCACCCCACGCCACGGTGAGGGTGATGGCAGCCATCTTTGGGGGCAGGGCGATGATGCACAGCGGGGTGTACGTGGAGGCAATGAACACAGCGATCATCGCGTGGTCCGCACGCCGCCATGATTCGACGCCCCGCTGCGTACGCCAGGGGAAACGGTGGTACGTGGCCGACACCGTGAACAAGGCAGTCAGGCCCAGACCATAGATAGTCACGCCGAGTGCTTCCCACCAGGTGCGCGTCATCCAGGAGAAAGTGATCAAAACAGTGGCCGCGATGGTGGCTACTTGCGCCGCGAAAAGGTGCGCCCAGCCGCGCACGAGTGGGCGCTCACCGCGGTCAGCGATCCACCGGATTTCCTGGATTTGGGCATTGCTGGTGACGGTCATGTGGTCCATTTTAGGACGCGGACGCCACCTTCAAGTTCGGCACTCTCACCCAAGCTGCTTGCCCGTGTCCCGTACACCACGAGGTTTCCGTAGGGGCGTTTACTCAACACATCAGCGGTGGCGATCATGCCTACCTCATCAAAGACCTCCGCCATTCCCGCGAGTTCTTCCTGCGCCACCGGGTGTCCTGCGCAGTCACCCACATTGGCCAGGTAGATACCGCCAGGGGCCAAAGCTGTTGCCGCCGCGCGATAGAAAGCAGGCGAGCAAACATGCCTCGGGGCCTCGGAGCCTGCGAAGACATCCCGGATGATCACATCGACGGAACCGGCCGGCTGGGCATCCACGGCCGCGAGGGCATCGCCCGGCCGAAACACAATCTGGGGTGGCATATCAAACGTCGCTGCCATGAGATCACACAAGACGCGATCAATGTCCACCACGATATTGCTTGACTGCGGCCACACATCAGCACAAAACCGCGGCAGGGAACACCCGGCGGCACCGAGGTGGAGGAGGGTGGTGGGGGAAGCGTCGATAAGCGAAAAATGGGCGCGCACAGCGGACGCGATCCATTCCATGTAGTCGAAGCCCAGCACACGTGGCGCGCCGAGCACCACGTAGGAAGACGGCACTCGGTTGAGCTCCACGACAAAAGCCCCGTCACGCAATGGATCGGCGATGATCTCCACCGTGCCAGTATCCACCGTGTAGGCGCCGGCAATCCGTTTCTTCGGTGAACGGGGCTTTCCGCGCGCCATCTACCAGACAGACGCGATGCGCACGGCTACGTGCGCCAGCGGATCCGGGAATGGCTTTCGCATCCACTTCAGCAGACGATCCTGCATGCTCACCGCGTGGTGCTGGACGTACTTGATCCACGGCTGCTTGGAGTAGAGCACCTTGATAGTCTCATCCGCGATGTCGCCGGGGGTGAGGTTCACGCCCATGTTCTTCACGGACTGCGCATTCACGTTAGCCACCTGGGTGGCGGCCCACAGGGGCATCATGTCGTGGACGCGGATATCGTCCTTGCGCCACTCCACGGACAGAGCCTCCGTGATGCCGTTGACGTAGAACTTCGTGGCTGAATAGGTGGAGATTTCAGGCTGGCCAAAAATGGCGGACGCCGAGGACATGGAGATCAACACCGCGCCCTTCGTCGCCTTCAGGTACGGGTACGCAGCCTGTGCGCCGAAGGTGACACCAAGGCAGTTGATATCCAGGATCTTGCGCACCTTGTCTTCCGGCTGATCAACCAGCAGGCCATCGATGATGATGCCAGCGTTGTTGAACAGGAAGTCCAGGCGGCCACCTGTCTGCGCTGTGAACTCTGCCAGCGCCTCATCCCAGTTGGTGCGATCCGTCACATCGAGGTGGCCGGTGATGAGCTGGCCTTCCGGGATGTCGTCCGTCCCCCACGTGGTTTCCTGCACGTCGTAGGAGCCGACGGTCCACCCGAGGTTGAGTAGGCGCTGGGCCGTTGCCTTACCAATGCCGGATGCACCGCCGGTGATGAACGCGGCTGGACGCTGCTTCGCGTCCGACACAAAGTCGGCGGGCTTCACATACGGGACCTCAGTGAGGTCTTCATGAAAGGGCTTTGCAAATGGATTCCACATGCGTTCAACACTAAAACTAAAAAAGGGGCCGTGTGGGCGAAATCACAAAATAATTGTGACCGTCCACACGGCCTGATGAAACCCGGTGTGAAAGGGAGTTAGCCCAGGAACGCCTTGTCCGACAGCGTTGCGCCCTTGATGTTGGCAAACTCCTGCAGCAAGTCGCGCACGGTGAGCGTCTTCTTCAGGGCCTCATCAGCCTCGTAGACGATGCGTCCCTCGTGCATCATGACCAGCCGGTTGCCCACGCGAAGTGCTTGCTCCATGTTGTGGGTAACCATGAGGGTGGTCAGCCCGCCGTCTTCGACGAGGCGCTGGGTCAGCTCGGTGACCAGGGCGGCGCGGCCGGGGTCGAGGGCGGCGGTGTGCTCGTCGAGAAGCATCACCTTAGGATGAGTGAACCCGGCCATGAGCAGCGACAATGCTTGGCGTTGACCGCCGGAGAGAAGGCCCACTTTGTGCGTGAGGCGATCCTCCAGGCCGAGCTCGAGTGTGGCCAGCTGCTCCTTGAAGAAGGTGCGGCGCTTCTCCGTGAGCGCGGGCCCGAGACCGCGACCTTTGCCACGCAGGTAGGCCAGCGAGAGGTTTTCCTCGATGGTCAGGTTCGGCGCAGTGCCGGCGAGCGGGTCCTGGAACACGCGCGCAATCGACGCAGCACGCTGGTGTTCTTTCATGCGCGTGACATCTTTGTTGTCCACGCACACCGAACCGCTATCCGGGCGCAGACGCCCCGACACGAGGTTGAGCAGCGTCGACTTGCCCGCGCCGTTGGAGCCGATGATGGACACAAAATCGCCCTCAGCGAGAGTCAGGTCCACCCCGTCCAGTGCCACGCGCTCGTTGACGGTGCCGGGAAAGAAGGTCTTATGTACGTGATTAATCTCAAGCATGAGCAGCCTTCTTTTCGCTTATCGACGTCTTCTTTCCCGGCTTACCCAGTCCCTTGCCCATCCCCTGGAACTTAGGCAGCAGCAGTGCCAGCACAACGAGGACAGCGGAGACGAGCTTCATGTCATTCGGGTTCAGGCCAACCTGCAGTGCCGCGAAGATGATCAGGCGGTAGAGCACAGCACCGACGACAACGGCGAGGATTGCCTGGAGCAGGCGGGACTGGCCGATGACGGCCTGGCCCACGATGACAGACGCAAGACCCACGACGATGAGACCGATACCCATGGAGATATCGGCAAAGCCCTGGTACTGCGCGACAAGGGCGCCGGCAGTACCCACCAGGCCATTGGACAGGGCAAGGGCCAGGATCTTCGTGTTGTCGGTGTTCACACCGAAGGACGTGATCATGGGGTCATTATCGCCCGTGGCACGGATGGCCAAACCCAGGTCCGTTTTGAGGAACCAATACACAAGCAAAGCTAGGACGATGACGATGGCTGCCAGCAACGCAACACCACCCCACGTGCCCATGAGCTTGGCCTCACGCAGGGGAGTGAACACCGTGTCCTGGCGCAGCAGTGGCAGGTTTGCCCCGCCCATGATGCGCAGGTTGATGGACCACAGACCAATCTGGGTGAGGATACCGGCCAGAAGGCCGTCGATACCGCCCTTGGTGTGCAGCAAACCGGTGATGATGCCGGCAGCAAAACCAACGACAAAGCCCATCGCCGTGGCCGCAAAAGGGTTCCAGCCAGCGACGATGAGCACTGCGGCTGTTCCTCCGCCGGTAGTGAAACTTCCGTCGACGGTCAGGTCGGCGAAATTGAGGACCCTGAAAGTGAGGTAGACGCCAAGCGCCATCACCCCATAAAGGATGCCTAGTTCAAGCGCGCCGATCATACAGTCTCAGCCTGGTCCTTAATCTCCTGCGGAATGGTAACACCCTGGGCCTTCGCTGCGTCCTCGTTGATGACGTAGCTGTACTTCACAGCCTTTTCAACAGGCATCGTGGCCGGGTCCTCGCCGTCGCGCAGGATACGGATGGCCATCTCACCGGTCTGCTTGCCCAGCTCCTTGTAGTCAATGCCGATGGTGGCCACGGCGCCACCCTCAACGGTGCCGGCTTCAGCAGCGATCACCGGGATCTGCTTTGCCTCAGCAGCCTGGACGAGGGAGGAGATACCGGAGACAACCATGTTGTCCGTAGGGACGTAGAACGCATTTACATCACCGATAGCTTCAACAGCCTGCGGGATTTCGTTGACGGAGGTCACGGTCTGGGTAACAATCTCCCAGCCGCGCTTCTTGGCCTCTTCCTGAGCAGTTTTCACCTGGATTTCAGAGTTGACCTCACCAGAGGAGTACACGATGCCGAGCTTCTTGGTGTCCGGCACCAGCTTGGACACCAAGTCGAACTGCTCCTCCAGCGGTGTCTCATCAGAAGTGCCCGTGGCGTTGCCACCAGGAGCATCCATGGAGTCCACCAGCTGTGCCTCCACCGGGTCGGTCACAGCGGTGAACAGCACCGGTGCGTCCGTGACGTTCTGCACAACTGCCTGTGCAGCAGGTGTAGCTACTGCCAGGACGGCATCCAGCTTGGCGGTAGCAAACTGCTGGGAGATGGTCAGAGCGGTGGCCTGCTCGCCGTTAGCGTTCTGCTCATCCCACGTGACCTCGATGCCAGCCTCTTCGAAGGCTTCCTTGAAGCCTGCAGTTGCGGCGTCGAGAGCTGGGTGCTGAACCAGCTGGTTGATACCGATGGTGTAGGAGCCGTCCTTGCCACCAGCGTTATCGCTGGAATCGCTGGAGCAGCCAGCCAGGGCCAGGGTTGCCGCCGCAACAGTGGCGGTCACGGCACGGGAAAATGTGCGTTTGAACATGAGTGAGCCTTCCGGTTCGTGGTCTACCGCCTTCATCGCGGAATGACGTAGACCCTAGCCCAGAACCTGTGTAATTCATGCAAAAATCGAAGAATTTTATACAGTTTTATGTAAAAACTGGGTTTTAGGAGTTATCGCTCCACGTCTTCGTCTTGGCAAAGAAGAATGCCACCACGACGCCCACCGCCAGCACGCCGGCGGGCAGCAGGAGTGAGTGACTCATAGCCACCGCGAGGGGTGCCCGGGCTACTTGTGCCGACATCATCGCCGCGATCGCCGCCGAACCGATCACCGCACCTACCTGTCGCAGCGTGTTGTAGATGCTCGAACCGGCCCCGGCCAGCGCCGGATTGAGGTTCCGCGTGGCAATCATGGACAGCGGACCCCACATCATGGCATTGCCCAGGCCGTAGATCACGGAAATCAGCAGCATCCAGTTCGGATCAATGTCCGGATGCGTGATTAGCGCCGATGCCCCGATACTCGCCGCCGTCACCGCAAGCCCAGAGATAGCGATCGGCTTCGGGTCCCGCGTATTAGTTAATTTGCCTATGCGCGATGACAGCGCTCCCGACACCACCCCCGACGGCAGAATTAGCAACGCTGCCTGAGTGGGTGTCAGCCCTTGGACCTGCTGCACATAGATCATCCATGGAATGGCAAAAGTAGATACCCCAAAGCCGACGCAGGCGATGGTGAGGGAGGCGAGGGTGAAATTGTGGTCGTCGAAAAGCGAAAGGGGCACGAGTTGATCGCGCGTGGTGCGTGACTGCCACACCATGAAAACAGCGAGCAAAACAAGACCCACGACGATGAGACCGATCGCGCGATAGTCCCAGCTGAGTGCCTCACCTTCCTGGATGCCGAAGATGAGGCAAAACATGCCGGCGGCGGACATGGCCACGCCGAGCCAGTCCAGTCGGCGCGCTGTCAGCGGGAGCGTGGGTACGTGCTTGGCCGCGAGGAACAGGCCGATGATGCCCACAGGCACATTAATGATGAAGATCCATTCCCAGCCGCCCAGATCAACGACGAATCCGCCGAGGAGTGGACCGACGACCGTGGCCACGCCCGCCGTGGCGCCCCACACGCCCATGGCGGTGCCGCGCTGCATGGGTGGGAACGTGCGGATCATCACCGACATCGTTTGAGGTGACAGCATTGCTCCGCCGAGCCCCTGGAATGCGCGCGCAATGATGAGGAGTTCCACTGTCCCCGCGAGGCCACAGGCGAGAGACGCCAGAGTGAACACCGCCAGGCCCGCCAGATAGAGAACCTTCGGCCCGAAGCGGTCGCCCAACCTGCCGGTGATGAGCAGCGGCACCGCGTACGCCAGCAGGTAAGAGCTGTTGACCCAGATGACCTCGTTGTAGCTGGCATCCAGGTCAGCGGTGATAGCCGGGATGGCCACCGCCACGATCGTGGAGTCCACCAGGATGATGAAGAATCCGAGCATCATCGACCACAGCGCCGGCCACGGGTTGTTTGTCTGCGTCATACTCACTCCTTGCTGCCGCTGCTACCTGTCAGCGGGTTCTGACGGGGGAAATGTACCCCCTTTGCGGGCGGGAGTCGAGTGGCGCGAAAGCGCGGGGCCGGAGGCAGCCCCGCACCAGTTTTACGGCAGCAGTGCCTTGATCTGCTTCTGAATCTCCTCCACGAACTGCGGGTTGAAGAAGGCGAAGCCACCGATCAGTGCCGCGATGGCGGCCAGCACACCGAAGAAACCGAGCACGCCCTTGGCTGCAGGGGAGGAGCCTTCGCCCAGGGTGTCCTGCCCGGAGCCTGCGCCGGTGGTCTTCACGGGGAGGAAGACGTCAGTCTTGGCGTCGGTGGTGATGCGCAGGCGGGCGTCTGCAGGAGCAGCGGCTGGGACAGCCAGGGTGACGGTAGCCGTGCCGGCTTCACCGAGGCCTGCTTCGCCGAGGTCGGGGTTGATGGGGGAGGAGGCCTCCGCCAGGTTCTTGCCGTCAGCGTCCTCGAGGGCGACGGTGACCGTGGTGGCGGTGTCATCCTGCGTGTAGATGAGGGAGGACAGGTTGATCGTGTTGTCCTCACCGGCCGTTAGTGGTTCATCCAGCTTGACGCCCACTGCGGACTGGCCGCGGGGTGCCTTCTCTTCGTCGCTCTTGAGATACTGGATGAAGGCATCGACGTCCACAAGCCCAATGTTGGTCATCGGGGAGCCCTTCTTGAAAGCGTCGAAGCTGTCGCCGCCACCGAGGAGGAAGGTGGAGCCAGCGATGACGTAGTCTTTCTCCGGAGCCAGCGGCTTGCCGTCAATGATCACCGAGGTGATGCGGTTGCCGTGCTCAGCATCCGGATTGTAGGTGTAGGACACGTTGTTGGACAGGCCGAGCGCCAGGCGCGGGCGGTCAGCGCCCGGCTTCCACTGCTGCTCGAGGGCTTCCTTGAAGTCTGCGCCCTTGATGGTCTTGTAGGAGTTCTCGTTGCCAAACGGCTGGACGGAGAAAGCCTGCTGGTAGGTGACGTCGCCGGCTGCCAAATCGTCGCGCACGCCACCAGCGTTCATTACACCGATGTCGGGCGTGACGTTGGAGTTCGCCGCGATCGACCACTTGGCGGCCTCAGCCAGCAGGTTGTTGAGGGAGGATTCCACACCACGGTTGGAGCCAGAATCTTTACCCTCGTTCTTGCCGCGCGTGAAGGCCTGATCGATGGTGGCAACCTGCTTCTCGCCCTCCGCCTTGGCTTCTTTTTCAGCTGCGTCGACGATGGCGGCGATCTCCGGGTACTTCGTATCGCACGCAAGAATCGTTGCATTATCGACGACCTTCGCCTCATCCACCGTCACCTTCTTCGTCGCACGGTCGATGCTCAGGTCCACGTTGGCAAAGCCCTGAGAGTACTGGCCTGCCTGCAGAACAACCGGGGTGTCAGTGCCAGTCGGGTTGACGTAGGCGTGGGTGTGGCCGAGGAATGCAACGTCGACGTTCTGGAACTTGTCCGGGGTGATGTCACCGGCGTGGACGAGAGCCACAACGACGTCTGCTTCACCGGATTCCTTGAGCTTTGTTGCCACTGCGTTAGTGGTTTCTACCGGATCGTTCCAGGTGATGCCGGCGATGCCGTCAGGGCTCACCAGATTCGGCATATCGGCGGTAACGGTGCCGATGAAGGCCACCTTCACGCCGTCGAGTTCCTTCACCTCGTACGGCTTGGTGCCCTTGACGGTCGCAGTGTTTGCAGCCAGGTAAGAGAACTGAGCATTGGGGATCACGCGGTCCGACAGGTCAGCAACACCCTTGTCGAATTCGTGGTTACCCACCGCGGAGACCTCCAAGCCCATGGTGTTGAGGACGTCGATCGTAGGGGCGTCGTCAAGCAGCATTGCTTCAAACGGGCCGGCGCCGATGTTGTCGCCCGAAGAGGTGAAGATGTGCGCGTCGCCGAACAGCTCCGCTTCCTTGTCGATGGCGCACTTCAAACGTTCCGCGCCGGGGACCGAATTCTCAGGCTTGCGGGAGTCCTCTTTGTACTGGAAGCGACCGTGGAAGTCGGTGATGTTGGAAATGGAGATCTTGGCGGTCGTCTCGTCGGCCGACGCAACAGGGACGGTCAGTGCAGTGACGGACAGTGCGCTGATCGTCGCGGTGGCGACGGTGGCGCGCAGGGAACGGAAGCTCATGCGGAAAACCTTTGGTCTAGGGGGATTAACAGTTCAACCACAGACGCTAAGAACGCAAAGTGTCACGGGAGTGAATCTGACGTGACACTTCCATGAAAAACCGGCCCGCAGGTTGCGGGCCGGTTGAATCACGTCAGAACGGGGTATTTACACGCCGTCAGTCTCCTGCGGGTCGCCGTCAGCGTCCGCCTTGGTCTCGTGGCGGGTGCCCGGCTTGTGCTCTGGCGGAGCGTAGATGGAGTACAGCTTCGCTGGAACAGAGCCCTCGTTGGTGAAGTTGTGCCACTTGCCGGACGGAACGAATGCTGCCCAGTCAGGGCCGACAACTTGGTCAACTTCCAAGTCATCCTTGCTGGCACCGATCATGGCACGGAGCTCACCGGCTTCGAGGCGCAGGAACTGGTCGTGGCCACCGTGGATCTCAGCGCCAATCTCGCCTCCTGGCGGAATGGTCATGACGGTGAGCTGGAGGTACTCGCCGGTCCACAGGGTGTCACGGAAAGCCTCGTTGTCCAGGGTCGCCTTCTCAATGTCGACGACGTATGGGTTCGGTCCTTGGTCGTTATCAGTTGCCATGGTGTCCTCCTTAGGTGACGAATAATCAGGCAACCCCCATATTAGTCCTGTTCTCAGCCTTTGGTCTGGAAAAATATTCTGCAGGTATCGTGCGGGCATGAGCAATGACAACGTCCCTGAGCGCATCAAGCAGGCCGACTCGCGCCTGGCGCACATCACCCGCGCGAACGACACATGGGAAGAGGTGGGGGATCGCCTGGAGGAGGATTGGGCGCAGTTACGCACGCTCATTGAGTACTACGAGTCGCAGTGGGGCGCGGACATAGAGCAGTACCCGCTTGCCCCGTACGGCGTGCTGTCGGAGGACGGCGTGTGGAATGAGATGGGGCGTTTCTACGAGGCAATGAAGGAGATCCGGGACGTGTCCACCCGCATCGTGCGCGAATATGAAGGCGACTACGAAGGCGACGCCTAGATTACGTCCGCTGCCTCTTCCACGGCGTGCTCGTCGCTGAGCTTCGCCTCCACGTCCGGGGTGACTGGCTTCTCAACAGTGCTCACAGCGTCTTGGTTACCCACTTCTTGTGGCGCGGCCGGCTTAATACCGAAGAACGTGTCCAGCCCCTTCACGTTGAATTGCGTGGCCATGTAGCGCGAGTTGTTCGAGGTGTTCCACTGTGACACCACGAGGTCAAGGTTGTCCAAGGTGGAGCCGGGAACGATATAGCCGCCGTAGAGCTGCGTGAAGTTGTTTTCATTCTGTGTGCCATACCAGCCGCGTTTACCGGCGACCACGGCGTGGGCAGGTGTAATCGCGTTCCAGTCAGCCGCGATGGTGGGGGAGATGCGCACTTCAATCGAGGCGGTTCGCTCGTTGAACATCGCCAGCACCCAGTGGCCTTGGATGTAGCGCAGGGACATTTCGCCGGCACGGACGTTGTCGCTCAGAATCGGAACCAGGTCGCCGCCCCACGTTCCGGTGCGCGGGTTGAAACGCTCCCACCGCGCCGGGCTCGCAATATCAGTCTCACGGAACCGCGACAGATACACCGGGTGGTTGCGCTTAAATTCAGAGGACACCACGTAGATGTACCCGTCTGGCCCCATCTCCCAGCTGATCAGGTTGCCCATCCCATCAAGGTGGTTCGCGGGGCTTTTGCTTATCGACGTCCACCTCGCACCCCCGTCCACCGACCTCCAGATCTCCGTCTGCAGCACGTTGCCGATGCCTCGGTTCCACATGCCCTGCATGTACAGAGTCCCGCCTAGGTTGATCACGTCGGAAGGGATGAGGGTGAGGCCGTTGTCGTGGTGGTAATCGACGAGCTGTTGGACCTTGTCGCCGCGGTTAAGCGGAGCGATGAAGCGGATGCGGCCGTTCTCATCGCGCACGGCGCGGACCCCGACGGGGCTGAGCCACTCACCTTGACCGAATCCGGGACCGGTAAAGGAATCGCCGAAGATGACGCCGAATTGTTTGCCTAGTTCTTCCGCGATTCCCAGTGGCACCATGATGCCCAGGTCCACTGCGCCAAGCCCCACGACGTGCTGGTGCCTGTCCAGCAGATCTCCGATGAGCTTGACGGTGAGGCCCTCGCTGATGGTCTTCGGGGTGTTGTTTCGGTGGTGGGGCACGGAGCTGCCCGGGAAACCGGAGCTGCCGGAACTCAACTGCGCGAAACCTGAGCTTTGGGCCTGCGCGGTCGGCATACTCACGGCGCTGGCAGCCAGTGTGACGGTAAGGACGGCTCCCGCCAAGCAGGAAAAAGGGGTGTGCAGGCGCTGAGGCATGGTGGGGACAGCTCGTTTCTATGTGAGGTGCGAGTTTTCTGGAGAGACTCTCGCAAGGACCAACGGTGGCGACCCGTTAATCGGTGGCGCGGTGGCGTCCGGCGTTGGTGCCTCTGTCAGAGTGATCGCGTTGGGCGCGGCGCAGGCGGACTTTCTCCACCTCGGAGAGTTCTACTTCCAGTTCTTCAGGTTTTTCTGGCGGGGCGACGGTGGTGGGGGTGTCCACAGTGCGCGCGGCACCCGTCGGCTTGGGCTGGTCTTCTGGGGCGACGGCGGCTGTACTATCCACGGTCACCGCCATCGTCCCATCCCCGAACTCATACACCTGGAACACATTGGGGGCGGGTATCTCCGTTACAGGGAGCGAGGGAAGATGCCGCAGTGTCTTGGCTGTGGAGTGGCGGGCAACATCTAAGGTCACAGCCCCATCGATGAGCATGGCACGAGCGAGGATCGGGGCGGGATCGCTGGTGAGTGTTTCCAGTAATACCCGCACCTCGGCACTGTCCTGCTCGCTGAGCGTGCCTAGGACACGGCCATCGCAGGTGACTACGACAGTGTCCTCATGCGTGCTCAGTTCCACCAACCATTGGCCGGGGGACATGCGCAGTATTTCCGCCTCGGTGTATTCACCGGTTGTCACGTCGACCAAGATGTGCTCGTCGGCACTGATTCCTCCCGAAGGCAACACGCCAGCGCCGTCTGCTGGATTGTTCCGGGGCACCACAAACTGGGGAAGGGCGAGGTGCACGGTGACGTCGTAGGTCCCCGTGAACCGGTCGAGTGCAAAGGTCGCTTGCGCAGTGGGGATGAAGCCACACTCGTGGATGACGTCCGTCAGGGCATAGTCAGTGCGGGTTGCCGCGTCGATCTCCCCGATGATGGCGCCGAAGGCGAGTGGCCAGCGCACCCGCCACGTGCCAGTTAGGGGGTATGGTTCAAGCTCCACGGAGGTGGCCAGGTTGTGTTCGGGACCGGCGGCGGTGGAGATGTGCTCAAAAAGAGTTGCCTGAACGGTGTTGCCCACGCGCACGTTCACGCCATTGCCCAAAGCGGCAGGGGTGAGTGGGTATCGAGGGGTGGGCTCCATGAGGAACCACTTTAGTCCGATGTGCCGTGGCCCGGCACAGTCGCAGAGCGCACAAAACTGCCAAAAGTGTTGCAAATGTTTCTAAAGTGACTAAAGTTATTCGAGTTATCGCGTTATTTTCCCAACGCAAAGGAATCTCTTGCAGATGATGCTGATGCTCAAGCGTCCCCGCACGTCCCGTATTGCCGCACTCGCCGGCGCTGGTCTTTTGGCCGCCTCGGCCTTAAGTTGTGGCGTTCCTGCTGCGTCTGCCGCGCCGGGTAACTCGTCGCTGCCACACATCCAGGTTCCCAACCTTGTGAGCCCTCTCGGTCAACCGACGCCGGAGGTTCAGCGCGCCGTCACCGATTTTGCCAACCAGCCGTGGGTGCCGGTGCAGGTGCGCGATGCACTGTTGCAGGGTCTGGCCTTCGCCGCCGGCACTGGTGAAATTGGTGGCCCGCCGCTTCCGGATAGTGCGCCGCATTTCCGTCAGGCTTTCTGGCCAACGGTGTCCCCGCATTGCATGGGGCCGGGGATGAACTCTACGGGAACTGCTATCGCCGTGCCGGGACCTGCTGATTTGCCTGTCCCGGCACCCAAGGCGGGGCAGGCCACGTTCGTCTTCACCGCACTGGGCACGCAGCCGGCTGCACGCGAGCAAGGGCAGATGCACGTGTACTGGGTCAACCTGGGCACTTTTCGCACGGGTGTAACGCCACTCCAGAACAACGGGATTAACCCAACAGGACCGGCAACTCTGTCTGGGGTTGCGGACACTGGGTCCGGCACGATCCTCGCGGTGGTTGCCGGTTCAGTGAATACAGGCGGCAAGAGCTGCGGGTTCGCACCCACGGCACTGGCGGCGAAAGTCAAGTAATGGCCATGAGCAACGGTTACGAGAGGGGAGACACGATGACTGTGGACCTTCACCCGGTGAAGCAAGAGACATTTGACATGAGCTCTAAGACCAACACGGACCCGAAGGGGTATCTCCGTGAGGTGGACACGTTCAAGGTTACGGATTTCGGCCTGTACATGGCGCGCGGGGCGAATCACCCGAAGTTCGGCTACCTCGAGAGTTGGTTGCTGCCCAATCTGAATCTGCGCGCCAACATTTTCCACTTCCGTGAAGGAGTGGAAGCGGAGCAGGACTACTACTTCGACATCGCGGAGATTGATATTCAGGGCAAAGTGTGGCGCACGCGCGACCTCTACGTTGACCTGGTGATGGTGCAGGGGGAGGCCATCGATGTGCTTGATATTGATGAGCTCGCCGCCGCCACCTCCGCCGGCTTAATCAGCGCGGAAGACGCGGAGAAGGCCATTGACGCCACGCTCAACGCGGTGGAGGGCATCACCCGCCACGACGATGATGCGATGGAGTGGCTCCGCGCTCAGGGTATTGAGTTGACGTGGGCTGACCAAGTGGAACTCATGCCAGTCGCATAGACTGCGCTGACAAAACCACTCTCCGAAAGGTTGGCTCATGGCCGGAGGCCTACTTGCACTGCTTGACGACGTCGCCCTGATCGCCCGCACCGCCGCCTCCAGCGCGGACGACGTTGCAGCTATGACAGCAAAAACATCGGCGAAAGCCGCCGGTGTTGTTATTGATGATGCTGCCGTTACCCCGCAGTACGTCACCGGTGTGACACCGGCGCGTGAGCTGCCGATGATCTGGAAGATCACAAAGGGCTCGCTGCGCAACAAACTGATCTTCATTCTCCCGGTGGCGTTGCTGCTTAATGCGGTTGCGCCGTGGGCACTCGTCCCCATCCTGATGCTGGGTGGGGCGTATTTGTGTTTTGAGGGGGCGGAGAAGATCGTCGATAAGCTTCTGCATGATGCGGAAGAACAAGCTGACCGTGCCGTCAACCGCGACGCGGAAGATGAGGACACCCTGGTCAAACGTGCCGTGACCACGGACCTGATCCTTTCGACGGAGATCATGATCATCGCCCTCGACGAAGTGGTGGACCAGCCGTTGTGGATGGAGTTCGCCGTGCTTGTTGCCGTGGCCCTGTTCATCACGGCGGCGGTGTACGGCGCGGTGGCGTTGCTGGTGAAGATCGACGATATTGGGCTCGGCATGATCGACCGTGGCCATGCTCCGGCGGTGGGCAGAGGCCTGGTCAAGGGTATGCCGTACGTGTTGCAGGCGATCGGCATCATCGGCACAGTGGCCATGCTGTGGGTCGGTGGGCACCTGATCATCCGTGGGCTGCACGAGGTGATTGGGTGGCACTGGCCCCATGATGTGCTGCAGCGTGGCGCGGAAGCCGTTGGTGGGGGAGCCGCCGGCTGGTTCGTGGACACCGGCGGGTCCCTCGTAGCGGGCCTGATTACAGGTTTTCTTGTGCTCTGCGTTGTGGAAGGCGTGCGAAAGATCGCGCATAAGAGCAAGGCGGAGTAGGGTTTAACCGTTCAAGGCCTGCCCGCGCGTGAGCGGGAGGCACATCCCACGCAAAAGGAGAGCGCGTGTCCCACCCAGAGTTCCGCAATGTAGCCATCGTCGCCCACGTTGACCACGGCAAAACCACCCTCGTCAACGCAATGCTGGAGCAGTCCGGCGTCTTCGGTGATCACGGCGAACACGGCGACCGTGTCATGGACTCCGGTGAGCTTGAATCGGAGCGCGGCATCACGATTTTGGCGAAAAACACCGCCATCCGCCGCCAAGGTGCCGGCAAGGACGGCCACGACCTGGTGATCAACGTGATTGACACCCCGGGCCACGCCGACTTCGGCGGTGAGGTTGAGCGCGGCCTTTCCATGGTCGACGGTGTTGTCCTGCTTATCGACGCCTCCGAGGGCCCCCTCCCACAAACCCGCTTCGTCCTGGGCAAGGCCCTGGAAGCGAAGAAGCCGGTGATCATCTGCGTGAACAAGACGGACCGCCCCGATGCGCGTATCGACGAAGTCGTGGAAGAAGCCCAGGACCTGCTGCTGGAGCTCGGTGCTGGCTTGGAGGATCCGGAGGCTGCCGAGGCCGCTGAGAACCTGCTGGAGCTGCCGGTGCTCTACACCTCCGGCCGTGCGGGCCGCGCCTCTCTGGAAAACCCGGGTAACGGCTCACTGCCCGACAGCGAAGATCTGCAGCCGCTTTTCGACGTCATCTACGACGTCTTGCCTGAGCCCTCTGCCGACATTGACGCCCCCTTCCAGGCGCAGGTGACCAACCTGGACTCCTCCTCCTTCCTGGGCCGTATCGCGCTGATCCGCGTGTTCCGTGGCTCCGTGAAGAAGGGCGACAACGTTGCCTGGGTCCATTACGACGAGGACGGGGAGCAGCACGTCAAGAACGTCCGCATCGCGGAACTCCTGGTCACCGAGGGGCTTGAGCGTGTTCCGGCGACCGGTGAGGTCGTGGCCGGTGATATCGCCGCCGTGTCTGGCATCGACGAGATCATGATCGGTGACTCCCTGTGTGACCCGAACAACGTGGAACCGCTGGACCGCATCAAGATCGACGACCCGGCGATCTCCATGACCATCGGCGTGAACACCTCCCCGATGGCCGGCCGCGGTGGCGGCGACAAGCTCACCGCCCGCCTGGTCAAGGCGCGTTTGGATCAGGAGCTCATCGGTAACGTGTCCATCAAGGTGCTGCCCACGGATCGTCCGGATGCGTGGGAAGTCCAGGGGCGCGGTGAGATGGCGTTGACGGTGCTGATTGAGACGATGCGTCGTGAAGGCTTCGAGCTCACCGTGGGCAAGCCACAGGTGGTGACGAAGGAGGTCGACGGCAAGACCTACGAGCCGTATGACCACATGATCATCGATACCCCGGCCGAGCACCAGGGCGCCGTCACCCAGCTCATGGCTAACCGCAAGGGCCAGATGACAGCCATGGGCAACGCCGGCTCCGGCGACTGGGTCCGCATGGAATTCGACGTCCCGTCGCGCGGCCTCATCGGCTTCCGCACGACCTTCCTCACCGAGACCCGCGGCGCCGGTATCGCGAACTCTTACTCCATCGAGCACCGCCCGTGGGCCGGCGAGATCAAGGGCCGCCCCACCGGCTCCCTCGTCGCAGACCGTTCCGGCCAGGTCACCGCCTACGCGCTGCAGCAACTCTCTGACCGCGGTGAGTTCTTCGTCGAGCCCGGCGCGGAAACCTATGAGGGGATGGTCGTCGGCGCGAATAGTCGTGATGAGGACATGGACATCAACATCACGAAGGAGAAGAAGCTCACCAACATGCGCGCGGCGTCCGCCGATACGACGGTGACTTTGGCCAAGGCGAAGACTCTCTCGCTCGAAGAGGCCATTGAGTTCTGTGACGACGACGAATGCGTCGAGGTCACCCCCAACGTCATGCGCGTGCGCAAGCTCATCCTGGGAGCCACGGAACGCGGTCGCGCCCGCTCCCGTGCGAAGCAGTTGAATAAGTAAGCATGAAGGGAGCACTTCGCCTATCGACGATCCCCCTTCTCCTCGCCCTTTCCGCCTGCACCGCTAACCCCGGTCCGCCGCCGATTGTGGAGGAGGAGACGACCACCACCACCTCGACTACTGCGCCCGCCCCGGCGGAGCGCTCCGAGGTCCGCGTGGGGGTCGCGCCACTGCGCAATGGCTTCAACCCGCATCTGGCTGCGGATGAGAATGCCACGGTGAATGACATTGCGGAGCTGACCCTTCCCAGTCCTTTCATGCGTGGCCCGGAGGGGGAGTGGCTGCTCAACACCAATGTGGCGGAGAGCGCTGACCTAGTTCCGGACACGGAGCAGATGACGGTGCGCTACCAGATCAATCCCGCCGCCCAGTGGTCTGATGGCAGCCCGCTCACCGGCGCGGATTTTGTGTACTTGTGGCGCGGCATGGTGTCCACCCCAGGCACGGTCGCCTCAGCTGCGTACCGCGCTATCAGCGACATCCGGGTGAGTGGTTCCGGTAAGACCGTCGACGTGGTGTTCGCGGAGCCGGTGCAGGAGTGGCAGTTCCTGTTCACGCACCTCCTTCCGTCGCACCTGCTGGATTCTGGGGCGAGCGATTTCGCCACTGCCCTTGCCAGCACTATTCCTGCTTCCGCTGGCCGCTACATGGTGAATTCCGTGGATCAGGCCGCGGGCGTCATCGTGTTGAACCGGAATGACAGGTTTTGGGGGGAAGATCCGGCGGGGATCGATATCCTCACCCTCGCCGCCGCGCGTTCGACGGATCAGGTGGCGGATCGTCTCCGCTCCGGCCAGTACGCCTTTGTGGACCACGTGCCGGGGGAGACCTCCCTGGACACGTACTCTCTCATCCCAGACACCCAGGTGGAGATGCGGGAAGGCCCGCGCGAACTCGGCGTGACCATGTCTGTTGATTCGCCGGTCCTTGGGGAACTCGCCGCGCGTGAAGCTCTGACGTCGCTTATCGACGTCCCCCTTATCTCCCGCATCGCCTCCGGCCGCACCTCCACCCCTGTTGAGTCTTCTCGCGCCGCTTCTGCTGACCCGGCGGAGTCCGCCGCCGCGATTCCTGCGACTCAGAAACGGCCGCTGCGGATTGCTGCGGACCCGCGCGATAGTGAGGCGATGCCTGCGGCGCGCGCCATCGTGGATGTGCTCAATGGCCACGATATTCCCGCGGAGGCTGTTGCTGCAGACATGACCGACATCGCAAAGCGTCTGCCGGACGGTGAGATTGATGCTGTTGTTGGCTGGTCCCTGCCCACCAGTCCCAGTGCGTGGGCGAGCGCAGTTCAGTGCCCAGCTGAGGACGGCATCGTGGCCGGCAACTTGAGCGGGTTGTGCCTGCCGGAGACGGAAGCCTTGGCGGCAGACATCCTTCAAGGTGACACTGATGCTAAGCAGGTGGCTGACCTATTGAAGAAGGAGGCGGTATGGCTGCCACTGCTCCGCGAGGAACACATCGTGGCAATGGGCACTGCCTTGTCTTCCCCCTCCCGCATTGATGAACCTGATGCACGTCTAACCGCAGCCCCTGCTTGGGTACTTAAGAGCCCGGCAGGCAACCTCGAGAAGGAGACCGAACATGTCCCGTGATCTCACAGGTTTCAGAGTCGTGGCTGTCCACGCCCACCCGGATGATGAGTCCCTGTTCACCGGTGGCGCCCTTGCCTCCTTGGCACGCCGTGGTGCAGATGTCCTCGTGGTCACCTGCACACTGGGTGAGGAGGGAGAGGTCATCGGGGAGCGCTACCAACACCTTGTCAATGACCACGCCGACCAACTCGGTGGGTTCCGCATCCACGAGCTGAACGCGGCCCTGGACATCCTGGGTGTGCGTGGGGAATTCCTCGGCGGCGCTGGCATGTACCGCGATTCGGGCATGGCGGGCTCACCCGCAAGCCGGAACCCCAAGGCTTTTGTGAATTCAGGCCAGCGCGCCGTCGACGACCTCGTGGCGGTGTTTGAGCGTGAGCGCCCCCACTTGGTGATCACCTACGACCCCAACGGTGGTTACGGACACCCCGACCACATCCGTGCCCATGAGATCACCCATGTCGCAGCTGAACGCGTGGACATCCCGCGCATCCTGTGGTCAGCGCTTCTGCGCAGCGAGCTTGACGGGATGATCCCCACCCATATCCCCGCCGGCTGGACCCAGCCGAAGCCCGGCGAACTTGACGCCGTCGACACAGTGGACACGTGGGTGGAAATGGACGACGCCACCTACGCCGCCAAAACCGACGCCATGCGCGCCCACGCCACCCAGATCTGGATCGCAGACGGCTCCGTGTCCACCACCAACCCTCACGCCGCTTTCGCCACCGCACCTGATCCCACCGTGGTCACCTACGCACTGTCCAACCTCATCGCCCAACCCATCCTGCGCCGCGAACACTACTGCGTCGGCGCGGGCCTTCCGCTGGAACCCGGCGCGGACATCGCCAGCGGAATCCTCCGATGAACCCCCAGCCACAGCCACGCTCCGACTTCACACCCGCAGAAGCCCGCGCTGGCATCACCTGGCTCAGCGTCGGCGCACTGGTGGCGCTGCTGGTGGAGGTCGGTTCCCTCGACGTGCTCTGGGGGATTCCGGCCATTATCGCCGCCTGGGTGTTGGGTGGAGTGGGGACGAAGACGGGGAGACTGTGGTCGCAGAAAAGCATCATTGCTTTCGTACCCACCTTGACGTGGCTGGTGGGCCTCGCACTGCTCTACATCGGGCCCGAAGTGACCCGTGAGCTGCTGCGCACCCACCATATTCAGGCGCTGCTCTTGCTTGTCGCGGGTACGGCGGGAGGCATTTGGCCCTTACTGCGAGCCAAGTGACATACTGGACCCAACCGATTAAAACCGGAGGAGACCCCTTGACCTACATCATCGCTGAACCATGCGTTGACGTGCTCGACCGTTCATGTGTGGAGGAATGCCCCGTCGACTGCATCTATGAGGGCAAGCGCATGCTCTACATTCACCCCGACGAATGCGTGGACTGTGGCGCCTGCGAACCTGCCTGCCCCGTCGAAGCCATCTTCTATGAAGACGACCTTCCCGATGAGTGGAACGACTACTACGACGCCAACGTCGCATTTTTCGACGACCTTGGCTCCCCAGGTGGCGCCGCCGCCGAAGGCCCTTACGACTTCGACCACCCCTTCGTGGCCGCGTTGCCACCGATGAACCAGGAGTAGGACATGGGGCCGCGCCAATCGCTCAGCCAGGTCTTGCCGGACTTCCCGTGGGACACCATCGCCGACGTGAAGGCGCGCGCCGCGTCCCACCCTGACGGCCTCGTGGACCTATCCGTGGGCGGGCCCGTTGACCCCGTCCCGCCGCCTATCCAGCTCGCACTGGCGGAAAACTCAGCCGCGCCGGGGTACCCGCAGACCACCGGTACACCTGAACTGCGGGAGGCGATCGTCTCCGCGCTGACGCGTCGCTTCGGCATTGAAGGGCTGAGCGAGAACGCTGTGTTGCCCACCATCGGGCTAAAAGAAGTCGTGGCGTGGTTGCCCACGATGCTGGGGCTGCGGGGGCAGACCGTTGTGATTCCGGAGGTCGCGTACCCCACCTACGAAGTCGGCGCGCTCATTGCTGGGTGCAACGTTGTGCGTTGCGACGATCCCTCCCAAGCCCCTCGCGACACCGCCCTCGTCTTCCTCAATTCCCCCTCCAACCCGACCGGTGCCGTGGCCTCTGTGGAGCAGCTGCGCGCCTGGGTCGCGTTTGCGCGGGAGACCGGTGCCATCATCGCCTCCGATGAGTGCTACCTGTACCTCGGGTGGTCCGTTGAGCCGGTGTCGTTGCTGCACCCGTCTGTGACGGATGGTGATAACACTGGGCTGTTGGCGCTGCACTCCCTGTCTAAGACGTCCAATATGGCGTCCTACCGGTGCGGCATGGTCTCCGGCGACGAGGCACTGGTGCAGGAGCTTCTGGAGGTACGCAAGCACACCGGCCTCATCGTCCCCGGACCGATCCAACACGCCATGGTTGCTGCACTGGAGTCCGACATGCATGAGGAGATGCAGCGCTCCACCTACGCCATGCGGCGCCTTGAGTTGCTCAAAGCTCTTCCCACGGCTGGCTTCACCGTCGACTATTCGGATGCGGGCCTCTACCTCTGGGCACGCCGCGATGGCATGGATGCTCGCCAGGCCCTCGACTGGCTCGCCGAACGCGGCATCCTCGCTGCCCCCGGTGATTTCTACGGTCCTGCCGGCGCCCAGCATGTCCGTATCGCCCTGACAGCGACCGATGAGCGCATCGCCGCCGCAGCTGCTCGCCTGGGTTCCTAAAACACGCCCAACAAGCGTGGGGTTTCGGCAGGCTGTGTCTCACAGAGTAAGATTGCCGGGAGTTTAACGCGCCCTAAACAACCCGGCTTAAACAACCCGGACTGAGGAGAGATGCATGGTGGATGCGGTTTCGTCGTCGCCCGGGAAAGCGAGGAAAGCGGGGAAGATCGTTGATAGTGCCCGCGAGTTCATCAAGTTCGGCATCGTGGGTGGCTCGGGTGTGCTGGTGAACCTGCTCGTGGTGTTCATCGCCACGAAGAGTTTCAGCGTCGGGTGGGGCATCCATGAGAATGATGTGTTTTTCAACCTCTTTGGCACCCGGTGGAATATTCGTTGGTACCACGTGATCATGACGATCGCCTTCGTCGTGGCTAACACCTGGAATTACCAGTTGAACCGCTCATGGACGTTTAAGAATGTGCCAAAGCGGTCCTGGTTGCGCGGGTTTTTCCCTTTCCTGACCACGGGCATCGTGGCATTTGTGGTCAGCCAAACGGTGGCGACATTGCTGATGAACCCGACATCGCCGATCGCGCTGCCGGATCACATCTTCGATGGCTCCACCGGCCTGCGCACCAAGTTCTACTGGTCCGCAGGTATCTCGACGTTGGTGGCTATGCCCGTGAACTTCATCATCAACAAGCTCTGGACTTTTGGGCGCCCCAAAGTCATCCGTATTGAAACGGTTGAAACGGTTTAAACGGTCTAAACAGCACGTTCAACGCGCCCCATTCGCTGTGTTTGTTGGGCACCGCGTACCCGTTGGGTGAGCGCCAGATGGGTTGAGGGCCGATCGTGTCCACTCGGCCGCGGCGCACAACACCAGGGTCGTCGTCATTGGTGCCGTTGTGGTAGCGGCAGAGGGGGACGAGGTTAGCAATGTTCGTCTCACCACCATGTTTCCACGCCTTGATGTGGTGGATGTCGCAGTTATCTGCACCATGCCGGCACCCAGGCACCGGACACACCGGCATCACAGCCTTAGCTAGGTCCCGCTGCTTCTGGTTGGCAAAGCGCTGCGTCCGGTAGAGATTCACGGCGCCTTCCTGCGGGTGGAACAGCGCTACCTCAAGCTCGGCACCGTGGTACTTGGCCAGGTAGTGCGCACCGGTGATGGTGGTGCCGTCGGTAAGCCCGAGCACAGTCTCGTCGCCCTCGCCCCGCAAGATGCGCACAAACGACGGCAGCGGAATAACCACCAGCGGACGGGGAGCCGCGGGAGGAACCCCGGAGCCTTCGCCACGCAAGAGCTCCAAGAGAGGGACGACCATCTGCTCCGCGGCCGGCTTCGCCGGATCGATGTGTGAGAGCAGCGCATGCTCCAAGTCCGCCATATCGCGCGCCGGGGCAATCAGTGTCATGCCGCCCATTTCCTCGCGCGGAGTGTGGAATCGCACTTGCGGCTTCGGTTTCGGGGGCTTTGGGCGGGGGATGAGGCGGTCGGCGCGACGTCGTAAAGCCTCATACGTGCAATGCGACGTCAAGAGGGCGCGGCGCAGGCGCATACGCTCACCGAAGGGCTCAATATGCGCAATTCGCTTCTCGACGAACACCAGCTGCTCCACCGTAAACCCACCCGCCAACGCCTCTTCCCGGGCGAGCTTTTGCTGCTTCGGGGTGCGCGTTGGCCCCCAGTAAGCGTGGTGGACTTTGCTGAGGTCGGCGACCTGGCGTGGCGACATCCCAGCGGCGATGGCACGGTCGCGGTCAAAGCCCTCGAGGGCGGTGAGCGCGGCGCCGGAGAGGGCCTCCAGGAGTTCGTCGAATGTCATGCCTCGGACGCTATGCGGAGCGAAGTGGCCCCGCAAGCATCACGTGGCAAGGCTGTGGATAACCGTAGTGACACGTCTACAAAACGGCGTTTTATCCACAGAAACGGGCGCTGGGCTAGTTTTTGTGCAGCTCCTCATTGAGTTCCACGGCCTTCGCGCGGGTGGCTTCGACGGCACCGGTGAGGGAATTGCGACGGAACAGGAGACCATCCTTGCCGGACAGCTCCAGGGCTTTTACTTCTGTTCCGTCGCTGAGACGGACTTTGGTGCCGGCGGTGAGGTAGAGGCCGGCTTCGACAACGCAGTCGTTGCCAAGCGAGATACCCACGCCCGCGTTGGCGCCGAGCAGGCAGCGCTGTCCGATGGTGATGGTTTCTTTTCCGCCGCCGCTCAACGTGCCCATGATGGACGCGCCACCGCCGATGTCCGTGCCATCGCCGACAACGACGCCGGCAGAAATGCGACCTTCGACCATGGAAGCGCCGAGGGTGCCGGCGTTGAAGTTCACAAAGCCTTCATGCATGACGGTGGTGCCTTCGGCTAGGTGGGCACCTAGGCGGACGCGGTCAGCATCGCCGATGCGCACACCGGACGGCACAACGTAATCCACCATGCGTGGGAATTTATCCACGGAGTAGACCACTACCGGTCCCTTCGCAGCGAGTCGCCCCCGCGTCATCTGAAAATCGCCGACAGCGCAGGGTCCGTAATTCGTCCACACGACGTTGGACAACAGGCCGAAGATGCCGTCCATGTTCGCGCCGTGGGGGCGGATGAGGCGGTGGGAGAGGAGGTGGAGGCGCAGGTAGACGTCGTAAGCATCGACGGCCGGCTGGGTCAGATCCGCGATCGTTGTTTCCACCGCTACGCGCGCTACACCGCGCTCTTCATCAGGGCCAACCAGCGCGGCGAAACGGGCGTCAGGTTCCTCGAGGCGCTGTGTCCCCGTGGCACTAACCGCCTCCCCAACCTTGGGGGCTGGGTACCAGACGTCGAGGACGGTGCCGTCGTAGGTCAGTGTTGCTATGCCACGGGCGTGTGCAGTAGTCGGGGAAGTCATGCCCACTACTTTAGGGCGCTGCGCTTCTTCGTCAGGAGCGACAAGCCGACCAAAACGGCCGACAGGATGGTGACGGAGATGACTTGGGAGCGGGCGGAGTCGTCGAAAAGCATGAGCACGGTGAGCCCGAGCAAAGCGGCCAGAGTGACCCACGGGACCCACGTGGCGCCGCGCACGCGGACGGCGGACGAGGTGATGCGTGGGTGCAGTTTGATGAAGCTGAGCGTGATCATGATCCACGTGACAATGAGGCAGCCACCGGTGGCGGACATGATGAAGTCGATCATGCCTGGCGGGTTCCACCACTGCAGACCCACAGCGAGGAAGGCGAAGAACACGGAGATGAGCACCGAGTTCATGGGCACATTGTTGGCGTTGGTTTTAGCCATCCACTTCGGGGCGTCACCTTCGAGGGCTTGCTGGTAGGCGAGGCGGGAGGTGCCGTAGATCTGGGCGTTGAACGCGGAGAGCAGCGCGAGCACAATGACCACTTCCATGAACGCGGCGGCGCCCGGGATGTTGGCCATGTCGAGCACGGCGGTGAAGGGCGAGTCCGCGGCGGAATCCGCGCCATCGATGGAGGCGTAGGGCAGCAGCAGCGTGATCACGGCGACGGAGCCGAGGTAGAACACGGCGATGCGCCAGATGATGGAATTCACGGCGCGCTTGACGTTGTTGGCCGGGTTCTCGGACTCGGCGGCGGCGATGGTGACCACCTCAATACCGCCGAAAGCAAACGCGACGGCGAGAAGACCAGCGGCGATACCGGCGATGCCGTTGGGGGCGAAGCCGGACTCGCGTACATTGTCAAAGCCAACGAAGCCGCTCGCTGGCAGCACGCCGAGCCACAAGAGTACGCCGATGATGAGGAAGCCCACGATCACCGCGATCTTGATCATGGCGAACCAGTATTCAAACTCGCCGAACCCCTTGACTTGGGCGAGGTTCACGGCGGTGAGAATGACAACAACGATGAGTCCCGGAATCCACTGCGGCACGTCGAACCAAGAGGCCATCATGGCGGATGCGCCGGTGAGCTCGGCACCGCACGCCATGATCAGCAGGAAGTAATACAGCCAGCCGAGTAGGAAACCAGCCCAGTGGCCGAAAGCCATGCGCCCGTAGGTGGCAAAAGACCCCGACGAGGGGTGCGCGGCCGCCATCTCGCCGAGCATGCGCATCACAGCGATGACGATGAGCCCGGCGATCGCGTATGCAACAAGAATCGCGGGGCCGGCCGCGCGGATGCCCACACCGACGCCGAGGAACAGGCCGGCACCCACTGCGGTGCCTAGGCCCATGAGGGTGAGGTGCCGGGATTTCAGGCCGGTGCCGAGTTCGCTTGTCTGCGCCCCCATTAACCCGCAGTCGTCCCTTCCGGCTTACGCGTCCACAGGAGACCGGCGAGAGTGATGACACCGACGACGACGGCAACGGCGAACATCTGGAAACGCCCGTCCGGATCGGAGAGCATCAGCAGGATGACACCGGCGGTAAGCGCAATCATGATCCAGGGGAGGACATTGGGTGCCCACATGCGGACATCGGTGATTTCGCCATTGTCGACGAGTTTCGGGTGCAGGCGCACAAACGACAGTGCAACGGCGATCCACAGCACGATGAGGCAGCCACCGACAGCGTTGAGCAGGAAGGCGAGCAGCCCCGGCGGGTTCCAGTACTGGAGTGCCACGGCGACGAATCCGAAGAACACGGACACGACGACGGCGCGGACGGGAACACCGCGGTTATCGGTCTGGGCGAAGGCCGTGGGGGCGTCCCCACGCACGGCGAGGTTCTGCAGGAAGCGGGAGGAACCGTAGATCTGCGTGTTGCAGGCAGACAGCAGCGCCACGACGATGACGGCTTCCATGATGCCCACAGCACCCGGAATGTTGGCCATCTCCAGGACGGCGGTGAAGGGGGATTCAGCGGCAGAGTCGGCGCCACCGATCTGGTCGAAGGGCAGTAGCAGAATGATCAGGAGGACGGAGCCGATGTAGAACACGGAGATACGCCAGATGATGGAGCGGATCGCGGAGTGCACGCCGGCCTCTGGGTTTTCGGATTCAGCGGCAGCAACGGTGACAAGCTCAATTCCGCCGAAGGCGAATGCCACAGCCAAAAGCGCGGTAGCCACACCGGCCCAGCCGTTTGGCATGAAGCCGACTTCGCTGACGTTGGTCAGGCCAACGAAGCCCCCCGATGGCAGCAGGCCGAGCCACAGTGCCGCGCCGATGGCTAGGAAGGCAACAATGACGAGCACCTTGATCAGCGCGAACCAGAATTCGAATTCGCCGAAGTTCTTCACCGCTGCGAAGTTGATCACGGTGAAGACAGCAATGGCAGCCAGCGCCGGAATCCACGGGGAGATGCCAAACCAGTGGGCGACGATAGCGGAGGCACCGGTGATTTCAACGGCCATGATCATGATCATCATGAACCAGTACAGCCAGCCAATGGCGAAGCCGGCCCAGCGGCCAAAGGCCTGCTCAGCGTAGATGGAGAAGGTGCCGGAGGAGGGGCGTGCGGCAACCATCTCCGCGAGCATCTGCATGAAGCACACGGTGATGAAGCCAGCGACGATGTAGGCAAGGAGGACGGCGGGGCCCGCAGCGGCGATGCCAACGCCGGTGCCGAGGAAGAGTCCGGCACCGATGGCTGAGCCGAGGCCCATCATGGTGAGGTGGCGCGTTTTCAGACCGCGAGCAAGGGCGGTGGAATCGGCGACGGGGGAAATAGGTGTCGACATGTCCAACACTTTAAACCTCGCTGCGCAGAAGCTGACATTGTGCTCCGGTTTAGCAGTGTTGTGGGTGCCCTAGGTGCGCCAGCGAAGAACGGGGATAGTGGAATACGGCTCGTTCTGGATGCTCACGTTGTCCGAACCGGCGATGTTGGCAGCGGGGAAATCATTGCCTGTCGTGGGGTCGAAGATGGGAGTCTGTGGTTCCAGGATGACGCCGGCACCAACGCTGCAGTTGTTGCCCAAGCTGATGCCGTTGATGCTGGCGGTGGGGTGGAAGTAGCAGTTGTCGCCGATGCGCATGGGTGCGCGACCAAGATCGGTGGTGCGGGTGGCCATCAGCGCACTGCCACGTTCGAGAGTGCTGTGCGCGCCGACGACGACGAAGGAGGAGATGGTGCCTTCTACCCGCACTGGCCCGAGAGTGCCGGCGTTGTAGGAGACGTAGCCTTCGCGCACGACGGTGGTGCCTTCCGCGAGGTAAGCGCCCAGGCGGACGCGTTCAGCCTCCGCAATAGTGACACCGGTGGGCACCACGTAGTCCACCATGCGGGGCAGCCGTTCGATGCTGTACACGTGGATCGTTCCGCGGGAGCGCAGGTTTGTGCGCACGAATTCAAAATCATCGGGCAGGCACGGGCCCTTGTTGGTCCACGCGACGGGCACGAGCAGGTCCAGTGCGTCCGTCATGTTGATCTCCAGTGGCCGTACTTTGCGGTGGGAGAGCAGGTGGAGGCGCAGGTAGACGTCGAAAGCATCAATCGCAGGGGCGTCTAGGTCGGCGATTTCGGTGAGGATGGGAACCACTTCGACGTGCCTGTCCCGGTCCATGCCCACGAGGTTGAGCAGGCGCGGGGAAAGTTCGTTGGCGCTGACGCGGCGGGTGGAGGGGGTGGAGGCATCGTCGATAAGCGAAACTGCGGGGAACCAGGAATCGAGGACGGTTCCGTCGGCGGCGATGTGAGCAATTCCTAATGCGCGGGCTCCAACTGGCATATGCGTCATCGTACTAGGCTCGCTCGCGTGAATATTTTCGCCGACCCAGTTGAGCTGACCAAGCAGCTTATCGACGTCCCGTCCCCCTCCCACCACGAACACGCCCTCGCCGATGCCCTTGAGGGACCTCTGCGGGAGTTGCCTGGTGTGGAGGTCGTGCGGCGCGGCAATACGCTGGTAGCGCGGACGGACCGGGGGCTGCCGCAGCGGGTGGTGTTGGCGGGGCATATTGATACGGTGCCACTGGCGGACAACGTCCCGCACCACATGGAGGGGGACGTGCTGTGGGGGTGTGGTTCCGTGGACATGAAGTCCGGTATGGCGTGCTACATTCATGCTTTTGCCACGCTGTGTGATGCGGATGAGCTTGCTTTTGATCTCACCTTGATTTGCTACGAGGCGGAGGAAGTGGCCGCGCAATACAACGGCCTAGCGCTGCTGGAACGCGACTGCCCACAGCTTTTGGCGGGGGACTTGGCGCTGCTTGGCGAGCCATCGGGCGCCGTCATTGAGGCCGGCTGCCAGGGCAGCATCCGTGTTTTTATCACGGCGCGGGGCACTCGTGCGCATTCCGCGCGGGCTTGGCTGGGGCACAATGCGGCGCATGATCTCGCAGGCGTGCTGGCACGCATCGCAGCCTACGAGCCGCGCACTGTGACTATCGCCGGCTGCGAGTACCGAGAAGGCCTCAACGTCGTTGGTCTGTCAGGTGGCGTGGCCACGAACACCATCCCCGATGAAGCGCAGCTCACCGTGAATTTCCGCTTCGCACCCGACCGCAGCCTGGCAGACGCCAAGGCGCACCTGGAGGAGGTGCTGGCCCTCGAAGAAGGCTTGGAGCTGACCTACGACGACGCCGTTGGCGGCGCACTGCCCGGCCTGGAGAATCCGGTTGCGCAGGGGCTTTTGGCGGCTGTCGGTGGCGTTTACCGCGCCAAGTTCGGATGGACGGATGTAGCCCGCTTCTCTAGTCTGGGTATTCCGGCTGTGAACTTTGGCCCAGGCGATCCGGGTTTTGCCCATAAGATCGACGAGCAATGCCCCGTCTCACAGATTCAGGATGTTGCGAACGCCCTGATGGCATATCTCACCGGGGCCTAAGAGAACAGACAAGCACGACAGTATGAAGGCGAAGAATTTCCGTGGCTCCACACAAAACTCCCCGTCAGTCTTCCGGCCCTGGCCGTGACCGCACGCTTCGTGGCCCCATTTTGGCGCGCGATAGGGACGGGTTCGACCCGTCCACCTATGACCAGCGTCTGCTGGAGATGGGTCGCGCTGACCATGATTGGAAGCACGCTGATCCGTGGCGCGTGATGCGCATTACCTCAGAGTTCATCGCTGGTTTTGATGCGCTGCATGATCTGGATTGGGCAGTCACCGTGTTCGGTTCCGCACGCCTGGGCGAGGGGACCCCGGAGTATGAGCAAGCCCGCCAGCTCGGCACGGCATTGGTTGAGGCGGGCTACGCCGTGATCACCGGTGGCGGTCCTGGCCTCATGGAGGGGCCGAACCGTGGGGCGCATGACGCAGGAGGGACGTCGGTAGGCCTGGGCATTGAACTGCCGTTTGAGCAAGGGCTCAACGAGTGGGTCGATCTGGGGCTGAACTTCCGCTACTTTTTTGCGCGCAAGACCATGTTCCTCAAGTACTCCCAGGCCTTCGTGTCGCTGCCGGGTGGATTCGGCACAATGGATGAGGTTTTTGAGATCCTGTGCATGGTCCAGACGGGCAAGGTGACTAATTTCCCCATCGTCCTCCTCGGCACTGAATTCTGGGGTGGTCTGGTGGATTGGATCCGTTCACAGCTGCTCGGCCGTGGACTCATCTCGGACGGCGATGATCAGCTCTTCCTAGTCACAGATTCGGTGGATGAGGCGGTGGAGTACATCGTGCAGGCCCACTCCACGATGGCGGATCCCCGGAATATCCAGTGACCTCGCCTGCGCTACCGAGGGTGATGGCGATTGTGAACCGCACCCCGGATTCTTTCTACGATCGCGGCGCGACCTATCAGTTCGATGATGCTCTCCGCCGCTGCGCCGAGGTGGTGGAAGCAGGTGCTTCCATCATCGACGTCGGTGGTGTCAAGGCCGGTCCAGGCCAAGAGGTTGACGTCGTGGAGGAAACCGAGCGGGTTGTGCCCCTCATCGCGGCGATTCGTGAGCAGCACCCGGCGGTAGACATCTCGGTGGACACGTGGCGCGCCGCTGTCGCCGATGTGGCGGTGGATGCTGGAGCCACGATCATCAATGACACGTGGGCGGGCTTCGACCCTGAGCTCGTCGAGGTCGCCGGCGCGCGCAAGGTCGGCTACGTGTGCTCTCACACAGGCGGGGCCACGCCGCGCACGCGTCCGCATAGAGTGCTTTACGACGACGTCGTTGCCCACATCATCCACACCACCACATCCCTGGCCGAACGTGCTGCCTCCTGCGGCGTCTCGGAGGAGAAAGTGTTCATCGATCCGACCCATGACTTTGGTAAGAACACTTTCCACGGCCTGGAGATCCTGCGGCGTATTGAGGAGATCACCGCGACGGGCTGGCCGGTGCTCATGGCGCTGTCGAACAAGGACTTCATCGGGGAGACACTTGACCGCCCGGTGGGTGAGCGTGTTGCCGGCACCCTCGCGGCGACGGCATGGTGCGCCGCCCGGGGTGTGGCGGCATTCCGGGTGCATGAAGTTGCTGAAACCGTGGACGTCATCCGCATGACCGCCGCCATCCAGGACACCATCGCGCCCCTGAACACCGTGCGGGGTCTGGCATGAAGGTCTCCGTTGTCATCCCGGCTTTAAACGAGGAAGCCACCGTCGCCGGTGTTGTGACCGCTGCGCGTGCGTCCTGCGCCAGCGAGGTCATCGTGGTGGATTCGGACTCCACGGATAACACCGCCGCCGTCGCCCGCGACGCCGGCGCCACGGTGCTTAATTGGAAGGGCATCGCCCCCGACATCCCTGTTCGCCCCGGCAAAGGCGAAGCGCTCTGGCGCGGTGTGCGTGCCGCCACCGGCGATGTCGTGGTCTTCCTCGACGCGGACGTGACCACGGTGGAGCCGGAGTGGGTGGACAAGCTGGCGGGCGAGTTCGCAAGCAAGCACGTACAGCTAGTGAAGGCGACTTATCGCCGCACGCTCGACGGCGTGGATCACGGCGGTGGGCGTGTGACGGAGTTGACCGCGAAACCGCTGCTGAATCTCCTGTTCCCGGAGATCCCCGCGCTTGAGCAACCATTGGCCGGCGAGTACGCCATCCGGCGCGACGCGGCTTTGAGCCTGCCGTTCGTGGCAGGCTACGGCGTGGAGGTGGGCCTGCTCATTGACATCGCCACGGCTTACGGGCCGAATGCGATCACCCAGGTCAACCTCGGCGTGAAAACGCACCGTAACCGTCCGCTGGCGCAATTGGCGGGCATGTCTGACATCGTGGCCCGCACCATCCTGAATAGGGCCGGGGTCGCTGATACTGCTGTGGAAGAACGCGAGCCCTGGGTGGGATAAACTCGCCTCATGCTGTCTTGGATTCTGCTGATCCTGGTGATCGCCGCCGTTGCCGTTTTTGGCATTTGGGTTTCCGCAAGCCTCTTCGGGCGCGGTGAAGTTTTGCCACCGCTGGATGAGCCTGCAGACGTGATCGCCGCGAACCGCGCTGCTGTGGCTGAGGGGCGTTTCGATGACATCGTATTAGAGGTGGTCAGGCGCGGTTATCGGCAGGATCAGGTGGACGCTCTCGTGGAGGACCTCAGGCAGTTTTCTGCCGGTGCGCGTACTATTGATCTAGTTGACACTGTTGAAGACAAAGGAGTGACACCGCATGGCAGCAATGAAGCCTCGCACTGGTAACGGCCCGATGGAAGTGGTCGAGGAGAGTCGCAAGATTGTGATGCGCATCCCGTCTGATGGTGGCGGCCGTCTCGTGGTTGAGCTCAACAACGAGGAAGCAACGGAGCTGGGCAACCTGCTGTTGTCCGTGGCAGGGGAGTAACTGGAACTTTATGCTCCACCACGTCATTGACGTTCTCGCCGATCCGATTGATGGGTCGGCGCTTTCTGGTGCGGACGAGTTTTCGCGGTTGGTGTCCACCACGGGTCACTCGTATGACGTGGCTAAGCAGGGCTATGTCACGTTGGCGTCCGGCGCGGGTTTGAATCATGAGGGCGATAGCCCGGCGATGGTCTCCTCGCGTGAAGCTTTCTTGTCGCGCGGGCATTTCGCGCCCTTCGTGGAAACCGTGACGGAGCGCGTGCTCGATGCGTTATCGCACGGCCCGCTTGTCGACGATGCCCAGCCCACCATCCTCGAAGTCGGCGCCGGCACCGGCTACTACCTGTCACACACCCTCGACGCGGTGGAGAATTCCCGCGGTGTGGGTGTGGATATTGCTGTCCCGGCTGCGAAGCACCTGGCGAAGTCCCACCCACGCGTGGGTGCTGTGGTTGCCGACGTATGGGCAGGCCTGCCTCTGCAGGATAAGTCCGTGGATGTGATCACGGTGATCTTCGCTCCACGTAACCCGGCGGAATTTGCCCGCGTGCTCAGTGATGACGGTGAGGTCATCGTCCTCACCCCGCAGCAAGGGCACCTGGATGAGCTGCGTGAGCCGCTCGGCATCTTGGGTGTGGAGGACGGCAAGGTTGACCGCCTCCTCGAACAAGCCCGCGGATACTTAGAGCCGGTGGGCGATGGTGAACTGATTGAGTTCCCCATGCGCCTGGACCGTGACGCGATTGCCGCGCAGGTGGGCATGAGTCCCTCCGCACGCCATATTGAGCCTGCGGTGCTCGCCGAGCGCGTGGCGCAGCTGCCGGAGATGATGCAGGTCACCGCGCGTGCACAGCTAACCCGCCTAGGTAGGGCGTAGAACGCCCTACCTAGAAGGATCTACCCAGCTTGCTATCTCTCCCTAGGTAGGGCCTCTATCGTTTCGCTCTACCCGTCGATAGGGCTTACGCCCTATCGACGCCACTGATCGTTGATCTCCGCATCGCCTTCAACGGTGGTGCGGATGTCTGCCACGCCGTTTTCGGGCCAGAACCGGCTGGAGAGGGTGACGGCGCCGCCGCCGGCGAAGATTTCGATGGCGGAGCCGTCGATAAGCACGGAAATGTGATCTTCGTCTTCGTCGTCGAGTTCGGCGATAGCGGGCTGTCCGTCGAGGCGGTCGAGCGTGATTTTGTCGCCGGAGTGGACGATGGAGGCGCAGACCTCACCCGCGTTGTCCAGCACGTCGACGGTGACGCTGGAGCCGACGGGGATCTCACACATGCCGGTCCACAGAATGGCGCGCTCGGTGGCGTCTACTGCGCCGGGCAGGCCAGGCGCTGGGGTTTGGTAGAGCTTGCCGCCGGCGAGGGTGACCACGCGGGGGAGGGACAACGCATTGGCCCAGCCTTCCGTGGCCCAGGTGGGCTGGGTGGTGGGGTCGCCGCCGCGACCGGTGGAGGCAAGCAATCCGAAGATGCGGGCTTCGGCGTAACGCTCATCATCGGTCTGGGTGCCGGTGACAACGTTGGTGCTGCGCGGGCGTGTGAAGTCGTGGCCGTGGTCGAGGCGGGTGAACGGGGTGGTCACCTGGAATTCGGAGCCGTCGAGAGTGCCCACGAGGTAGCCGGAGATTTCCCCGCCCTCGCGCTCTTGGGTGAGGAACAGCACGTCATAGATGACGCCATCCACCTCATCGCGCAGGCGGATGATGCGGGGAGCGACTGTGCGGGCATCAGCCGGGATCCCGGATTCACCTGCGAAACCCAAGGGGCCGATGATGGTCCACGTCTCTTGGTCCGTGGATTCCAGCACCACCGGAACGGGTTCCTCTTCCGGGCCGGTGGAGGCGAGCATGAGCCAACCGGCTTGGCCTTGGTCGCGGTCGTTGTTTTCCTCCCAGTCCGGAACAACGCAGGGGGAGCGGAAGCGGACGAAGCGTCCGGTGTCCTTCACCACAGGACCAAGGCGGCGAACACCGGGGTCGACGTCGTCGGATTCGTCGAGGTGCTCGCACAGCGCCTCAATATCGTCCACGTGCGCGACCTGGATGGTGGTGCCAGCGGATGTTTCAGAGGTGAAGTACAGGTTGGTGCCAGTCTTGCTGGCCACCACGGAGCCGGCGAGCACCCGGGTTTCACCACCGACGGGAGCGATAACGTCGTCGCATTCGTAGAAGTCGAAGGGGTTACCTTCGGAGAATTGGTGGGCCCAGCGGGTGGGGGCGCCTGGCTCGGTTTCGTACTGGTAGAACAGGTGCCAATCTTCGCCGTTGCGGAGCATTCCGGCGGCAGCATCGAGGATGCCGCGCTCGGCGGTGACGTGCAGTTCTGGTCGAAGGGTGCTCACTGTCAGGGTTCCTTTGCGTGCTGTTGTGGGGGCGGTGCTACATGAGCGAGGCGTAGACGTCCACGGTTTCTTGGGCGATTTTGTCCCAGGTGAATTCTTGTTTCACGCGAGTCAGGCCGGCGGCTGCGTACTTCTTGGTCAGGGCGGCATCGGCGGCAAGGGCATTGACAGCAGACGCGATGTCTTTTTCAAAGGTGGTGGTGTCTGCTTCGTCGTAATGCACGAGCGTGCCGGTCTCCCCGTCGATGACAACCTCGGGGATACCGCCGACGTCGGAGGCAACAACAGCGGTTTCGCACGCCATGGCTTCGAGGTTCACAATGCCCAATGGTTCGTACACTGACGGGCACACGAAGATGTCGGCTGCGGAGTAAATCTCACGGATCTGTTCTTTCGGCAGCATCTCGGTCACCCAGTGCACACCGCCGCGGGTTTCGCGGAGCTTGTCCACGAGCCCTTCGGTCTCCGCCGCAATCTCCGGCGTATCGGGCGCACCAGCGCACAGGATGATCTGGATGTCCTTGTCAAAGTCCTGGGCAGCCTTCACCAGGTGGGGGACACCCTTCTGGCGGGTGATGCGGCCAACAAAGGCGACGATCGGCCGGGAAGTGTCCACACCGAGGCGTTCGATGATGCCGGTGGATTCCGGGGTGTCGGGGGAGACGTGGAACCACTCGGTGGTGTCGATGCCGTTGAGGATGACGTGGACCCGTGATTCGTCGATACGGGGGTAGACGCGCAAGATGGCGTCCTTCATCCCGGAGGACACACCGATCACTGCGTCGGCGTTTTCCATGGCGTTCTTCTCGGACCAGCAGGAGACATCGTATCCACCGCCGAGCTGCTCGCGCTTCCAGGGGCGATCCGGCTCAAGCGAGTGTGCGGTGACCACGTGAGGGATGCCATGCAGGAGGCCGGCGAGGTGGCCGCCGAGGCCGGAGTACCAGGTGTGGGAATGGACCACGTCGACGTTGGTGGCGGCATTGGCCATCCGCAGGCCCGTCGACAAGGTTTTGAGCGCGCTGTTTGCTTCCGCAAGTTCGGGGTCCACGCCGTGCACATACACGCCTTCGGCATCACGGGGCGCACCCATGCAGTGGACGTCCACCTCCACGCCGTCGAGCTGGCGCATAAAGCGGGTCAGCTCCGTGACGTGCACGCCAGCACCACCGTAAATTTCCGGTGGGTATTCGCGGGTCATCATTCCGACTCTCATGATCACCGACACTAGCTACGTTTGCGCGTCAGTGCATGAGCGCGACCCGCGAGGGTAATTTCGGGTGTGATGCGCTGCGAGAACGAGCCAAGTTACCTAGTCTTAATGGTGTGATACGCCAGCCGAATGTTCTTGCCATCGTCCTCGCCGGTGGAGAAGGAAAGCGACTGTTTCCGCTGACTCTCGACCGCGCCAAGCCAGCCGTCCCGTTCGGCGGTAATTACCGCCTGATCGATTTTGTGCTATCGAATCTGGTGAACGCGGGCTATAACCGCATCGCCGTGTTGACGCAGTACAAGTCACACTCGCTGGACCGCCACGTTGCTACAGCCTGGAATTTCTCGGGTCCGACGCACCAGTACATTGCGTCGGTGCCAGCCCAGCAGCGTTTGGGTAAGCGCTGGTACCAGGGTTCTGCGGATGCGCTGCTGCAGTCGCTGAACCTCATTTTTGATGAGTCCCCGGATTACGTTCTCGTCTTCGGCGCGGACCACGTGTACCGCATGGATCCGTCACAGATGGTGGAGGATCACATCGCGTCGGGTAATGCCTGTACCGTCGCGGGCATTCGTGTGCCGCGCAGTGAGGCCTCGCAGTTTGGCTGTATTCAGTCTGATGAGGATGGCACCATCACGGAGTTTCTGGAGAAGCCGGCTGATCCGCCGGGCACTCCCGATGATCCGGATACGACGTTCGCGTCAATGGGCAATTATTGCTTTTCGACGGAGGCGTTGATCCAAGCCCTCCGCGACGACAACGAAAACGAAAGTTCTGACCACGATATGGGCGGGGACATCATTCCGTACTTCGTGGAACGCGGTGAGGCGAATGTCTATGACTTCTCCTCGAACGAAGTACCGGGGGCAACGGAACGCGATAAGGCGTACTGGCGTGATGTAGGGACCATCGATAGTTTCTACGAAGCACACATGGACCTCATCTCCATCCACCCCGTGTTCAACCTGTACAACAAGGCGTGGCCAATCCACTCCACGGAGGATGAGAACCTGCCGCCGGCGAAGTTCGTCTCCGGGGGTCTTGCGCAGGAATCCATCATCGCGCCGGGGTCCATTATTTCCGGTTCGACGGTGCGAAATTCGGTACTATCCACGGATGTGTACGTCGAGGATGGGGCAGTGGTGGAGTCCTCTGTTCTCATGCCGGGTGTGCGCGTGGGCAAGGGAGCGATCGTGCGCCACGCGATCTTGGACAAGAACGTCTACGTCTCCGATGGTGCTGCTGTGGGCACGCACCGCGCGGACGATGAACGCCGCGGCTTCACCATTTCCGCCGAGGGAGTGGTGGTTGTGGGCAAGGGCGAACTCGTCGAGTAGCCCCTAAACCAGCTCTTACTGGGCGCGGGTGATCAGCGTGACACCCGCATCAAGTGGCAGGCGTGTGACCAGGGCACCGTCGAGGGTGTCAATGAGCGCGTCGGCTTCACGGGCGGCGGTGGTGTTGCGGTCGGTACGGGACGCGTCGACAAGCGTGCCGTCTAGCAACGAGCCAAGCAGAACGAGCGTGCCACCTGGCGTGAGCAGCGGCCATGCGGCTTCAACAACGGCGGGGAGATCCACCGGCTCCACATCCGCGACAACGAGGTGGTACGACTCCGTAGCCAGACGCCCCAGTACGTCCAGCGGGCGCGACGGCAGAAAACGGGTGCGTGAAGGGCCAAAGCCCGCATCGCGGAAGGTGGCCTTGGCACGCGCCTGGTGGTCTGCTTCCGGGTCGATACAGGTCAGATTCGATTTCTCCGGCAGGCCAGCAAGGATGTGCAAGCCCACGACACCGGCGGCCGGGGTCATAGCTACAGCTCCGCCCTCACCGACAGCAGCCAGTGTGCCCAGCAGGCTACCCAGCGCCACGCCCGGGCTGGACAGACCGTACTCGCTGGCATCCGCCCGTGCGGTGTCAAGCGCTGCCTGCAGGTCAGCCTGGGTACTGCGGCCAGCGGCGGAGGAAATGTATGCGTTCAGAGAAGAAAATGCAGAGTCGCTCACACCGGCCATCCTACGAAACACAGGGGACTTCGACGGGTGGGGCACGCCGTGCGGATACCTCACAGGAATTTCCTAGGGCCTGGCTACACCTGTGTGAGGGCGATAAGGAACAATAGTGCACATGGATGCGCCTGCTGAGTCCTTGGAGCCCTTGAAGCCACTGACCGGAACCGCCGCTTTTGATGCGGGAGAAGGTGCCATGCCTACGTGGGCGGAGCTCGTGGAGGAGCACGCGGATAGCGTGTACCGCCTCGCCTTCCGCCTGTCCGGCAATCAGCAGGATGCAGAAGACCTCACTCAGGAAACCTTCATGCGTGTCTTCCGCAACCTGAAGTCTTACAAGCCCGGCACGTTTGAGGGCTGGCTGCACCGTATTACCTCCAATTTGTTCTTGGACATGGCGCGCCACCGCAGCAAGATCCGCATGGAAGCGCTGCCGGAAGACTACGAGCGAGTTCCCGGCACGGAGATGACGCCGGAGCAGGTATACAGCGTGGCCAACTTGGACCCAGCACTGCAGGAAGCGCTGGATGAGCTCAGCCCTGAGTTTCGTGTTTCCGTGGTGCTGTGTGATGTGGTGGGCATGAGCTACGAGGAGATTGCTAAGACCCTCGACGTGAAAATGGGTACTGTGCGTTCACGGATTCACCGTGGGCGCAGCCAGCTGCGTGATTCTCTGGAGGCTAAAGCACAGACGAACGAAGGTGCACGCGAGCTCATCCGCGCGCGTTAGGGTGGTGCCTCGTGTCACGTTTTGATTCGACTGATCACCTGAGCTTCGAAGCGGTTGCGGCGCTCGTGGATGGTGAGTTGTCGCGCACCGCGGTGCATCGCGCTCGCCTGCACCTGGCGGCGTGCCAGCTGTGCCGGGATGAGGAGTCCCGTCAGCGCGCCGCAGTGGCAGCAGTGCGCGAGCACAACACGGACGGGTGCTTGCGTGCGCCACGCTCGCTGGTGGAAAAACTTGCTCACATGGAGGGGACAGAGGAGCTTCCTGTGCAGAAGCCCGAGGCGAAGAGCAGCGGGTTGAGCGCTACGTGGTCAAAATTGCGCGGGGGGTTAAAGTAGAGGCGTGTTTAACATTGGCTGGGGCGAGATCTTCGTCATCATTCTCGTCGGCCTGATTGTGGTGGGGCCGGAGCGTCTCCCTGGCGTGATCCAGGATGTCCGCGCCGCCATTTTTGCTGCGCGTAAAGCGATTGCCAATGCAAAACAGGAGCTCAACGGGGAATTTGATGGCTTGGATGAGTTTCGCAAGCCAATGAGCACCGTCACGGAGTACGCGGCGATGGGCCCGAAGAAGGCCATTGCCAAAGTGCTTTTCGACGAAGATGAGGCCTACCTTGACGCCCTCAAACCCAGCGCGATGATGGATGGGAACCCCGTCCCGGCTGCTGGTACGCCGAAGCCGTCACGACCCCGGCGGAAGCAACCGGGTGTGAGCCAGCCCGAACCGCCAGCGACGAGCGGTGGCGGTTTTTCCTGGGCTGACGTTACGTAGCTGTTCGTAGCTGCTAGTTGCTAGTTGTGTGTCACGCCGAGTGACAAGTTTTTGCCGGCGAGGGATTCGCGGCGCACTTTGAGTTTCTTCGCGATGTCATTGATCGCCTTCGCTGCAGGGGAGTCCGGTGCGGAGACGGCGATGGGGGTGCCGTCATCACCATGTGCGCGTAGCTGCGGGTCGAGGGGGATAGAGCCAAGCAATGGAACCTCTTCTCCGGTGATGCTGGTGAGGCGCTCTGCTACCTGCTCGCCACCACCGCTGCCGAAGATGTCCATGGTGGTGCCATCTGGCATGACCATGGCGGACATGTTCTCAATGACACCGGCCACGCGCTGGCCCGTCTGCTGGGAGATGGAACCGGCACGTTCTGCCACCTCGGCGGCAGCGGCCTGCGGGGTGGTCACGATGAGCAGCTCCGCATTCGGCACCAGCTGCGCCACGGTGATAGCCACATCACCGGTTCCCGGTGGCAGGTCCATGAACAGGACATCCAACTCAGACCAGTACACGTCCGCGAGGAACTGCTGGATTGCGCGGGTGAGCATCGGGCCGCGCCACACCACCGGGGCGTTGCCTTCCACGAATTGTCCGATGGAGATGTGGCGGACGTTGTGGGCGATGGGGGGCATCAACATGTCGTCGACAAGCGTTGGGCCTTGCCCCACAGAACCCATGAGACCGGGGATGGAGTGGCCGTAAATATCCGCGTCGAGAATGCCCACGGTGAGCCCTTGTGCGGCAAGTGAGGTGGCTAGATTCACCGTCATGGAGGACTTACCCACACCACCCTTGCCGGACGCCACCGCGAACACGCGCGTAGTGGATCCGGGCTGCGCGAACGGAATAACAGGCTCAGAACGGTCGCCCTTGAGACGCTGCGCGAGATTGCGGCGCTGCTCATCGCTCATGGTGTGCATGGTCACGCTAACCTCACCCACGCCTTCGAGCTCCTCAACCACCGCGCGCACATTGCCCTCGATGTTGTCACGCATCGGGCAGGCAGCAATGGTGAGGTAGATACCCACCGCGACATCATTGCCATCAATCCGAACGGATTCAACCATGTCCAGCTCAGTGATCGGCTTGCCAATCTCGGGGTCATCCACCCGAGACAACGCGTTACGGACGGCTGCTTCAGAAATTCCTGGTGTAGGGCTTGAGTTACTCATCACCGGTCAGTATATGACCCCCACCCGCGGGAACACTACACTCGACCATGTACGTGACAGATGAAGCGAGGTTTTCAAACACCATGACCCAGCCGTACAACGCGCGCACCACCCCTCAACGCCCCTCCGGGTGGCCCGTGGGCAGCTTCCACACCTACGCCGAAGCGCAGGCCGCAGTGGACTACCTGTCGGACCAGGAATTCCCCGTGGAAGAACTCACCATCGTGGGTGTGGACCTCATGCAGGTGGAAAAAGTCACTGGTCGCCTGACCTGGGGGCGCGTGCTGGGAGGCGGTGCACTGTCCGGCCTATGGTTCGGACTGTTCGTTGGTCTTCTCTTCGCGCTGTTTAGCCCGGAGCCGATGTTGTCCATGCTCACCGCCGTTGTGATTGGCATTATCTTCGGCGTGATTTTCGCCAGCGTGGGCTACGCCATGACGCAGGGCAAGCGCGATTTTTCCTCCGCCACCACGATTGTGGCGGGACGTTATGACGTCCTCTGTGAAGCCAGCCAGGCTCCCCGTGCCCGCGACATGATCTCCAAGAACCTCCCGCAGGCAGGCCAGTAAATGCGCAAGATTCTCCTCGCCGTTGCCGGTGTCGGCCTTCTGTCACTGAGTGCCTGTGCTCAACCCACGACTGAGTCGGATGCCACCGTGGAAATTGCGGTGGACCCCACCGATGAAGAACAGATGGTGCTGGCAGAAATTTATCGTCAAATCATTCAGTATGACGGCCGTAACGTAGGCATCATCCCCATGGAGATCGCCGATGACAGCACGAAGCTTGATGTCCTTCAAACCGGTGAAGCGAACTTTGCAGTAATGTGCGCCGGCTCCCTGGTCACTCAGACGAACCCAGGTGAAGCTACGGAACTCAACCGCGCTGCCACTGAGGCTGCTGAAGAGGGGCACTCAGACAACGTCGCAGACATCCCCCTGGCTACCTACGACGCTGCTGTGGCAACCCTGCCTACCTTCTTGCGCACCATCGACCCTTCACCGGCTGAGTCCTGCGAGAACCAAGAACACGGCGACCTGCCCAACAACATCATCCCGGTATTCAAAGCCCAACTTTTTGAGCGCGGTGTTCTCCGCGCCATGAACAAGGCAACCCGCGCGCTAAGCACCGAGGAATTCAAAGAACTCGTTGAGGAAGCCGCGAAGGATCCCGATCCATCCCGCGCAGTCAGCGAATGGATCCAAGAGAAAACCGGCATGGGTGTTGCGCTTGAGCGCGCCGTGGACGAAGATGAATCTGGAGACGCCTAAAAGCCTCTCACCAGCACACAAAAGGAGATAGATGTGTCTGTATTTGCAGTGATCATGGCCATCACGTGGTTGCTCTGTGGCGGGGTTTTGGTCTGGGTAGGAGTTAAGGCAGGCCAAGGGGCTTTGCCGAAGAACAACTGGGTGGGTATTAGGACCCCAGCTCTCCTCGCGAGTGATGAATCCTGGATCACTGGCCATAAGGCTGCGGCAAGTCTGCTCACCGCCAGCGGAATCCCGCTGATCATCGGCGGCATCGTGTGTCTTTTCGTGGATGATTCCATCATCGGCTGGGTGAGTATCGCCGTTGTTGTGGTTTTGGTCGTCCTGGTGATGCTCGCTGCGAAGAAGGCTGAAGCTGCCGTGAGGTAGGGGCCTGTAAGCGCTCGCTCCGGCGGACATCTGTGTAAACGCTTACATTGCGCCGGTAACTACCAAATAGTAGAAATTTTCTACAAGGGACTTCATTCGAGCCGATCTTTCGCGAGGTAACTGTTTACACACACTTAGCGAAGGAAAGCGACGAAGGGTGACCCTTGCTCCCCTTGATCCTCCACGCTGTGCCGCGGTAGCAGGCACACTTTTTGCTACTTATCCCGGAACTTCCTACGAAGGAAAACAAAAAAGGGGAGCTGCGCAAAGCAGCTCCCCTTCGCCTTAGCGGATTAGTCGGCGAATGCCTCGTCCAGCAGTGCCTTCTCCTCCTGCTGGTGGATCTTGGTCACACCGGTAGCAGTGGTGGACTGTGCACGGCGCGAGATGCGGCGCATCGGCGGCATGTTGTCCACGAAGTTGGCCAGGTGCTCGTTGTAGAACGGCCACGGACCCTGGTTGGCGGGCTCGTCCTGCACGAAGCGGATCTCCTTGGCGTTCGGGTAGTTCGCAAACGCGTCGGACAGGCGGTTGAACGGGATCGGGTGCAGCATCTCCACACGGATGATGGCAATGTCCTCGCGCTCGTCCTGGGCGCGGCGCTTCTCCAGCTCGTAGTAAATCTTGCCGGAGCAGAGCATGATGGTGGTCACCTTGTTGGCATTGCCGATGACCGTGTTGGTGGCGTCCACCAGACGCGGGTCGTCGATGACGGAGCGGAAGGACTTCTGCTCGGTGAACTCATCAACCTGGGAGACCGCAGCCTTGTTGCGCAGCATGGACTTCGGGGTGAAGACAATCAGCGGGCGCTTCATGTCGCCGAGTGCCTGGCGGCGCAGCAGGTGGAAGTAGTTAGCCGGGATGGTCGGCTGAGCGATGGTCATGGAACCTTCGGCCACCAGCTGCAGGAAGCGTTCGATGCGTGCAGAGGAGTGGTCCGGGCCCTGGCCTTCGTAGCCGTGGGGGAGCAACATGACCAGCTTGGACAGCTGACCCCACTTGGTCTCACCGGAGGAGATGTACTCATCGATGATGGTCTGACCACCGTTGGCAAAGTCACCGAACTGTGCCTCCCATGCGACGAGTGCGTCCGGGTTACCCACGGTGTAGCCGTACTCGAAGCCCAGGCCACCGAACTCGGTCAGAGCGGAGTTGTAGATCCGGAAACGGCCACCGTTGCCTGCCTCAATAGCTGCAGCGTCGAGTGGGTTGAACTGCTCTCCGGTGTTCGGGTCGAACAGGACGCCGTGGCGCTGGGTGAAGGTACCGCGCTTGGAGTCCTCACCGGCCAGGCGGACGAGCTTGCCTTGCTTAGCCAGGGAGCCGAAGGCGAGGAGCTCGGCCCATGCCCAGTCGATGTTGCCGGACTCGAAGGAACCCCCACGGTTCTTCAGCACGGACTTCAGGCGCTTGTTCGGAGTGAAGTCCTCCGGCAAGTGTGCATACGCGTCCGCGAGAGCCTTGAAGGTGTTCTCGTCGATGGAGGTGTCCAGACCGCGGGTGAGGGACTGGGACTCGGTGATGCCGTGTTGCTCGCCTGGCTGTCCGCCGCCTTCCTTGACGTCGTTGAACACGGAGTCCAGCTGGTCGTGGAAGTCCTGTGCCGCGATTTCGGCCTCTTCCTGCGTGATGTCGCCACGGCCAATGAGGTCCTTGGTGTAGCGGGTACGCACGGACGGGTGGGACTCGATGCGCTCGTACATGAGCGGCTGGGTCACGGACGGATCATCTGCCTCGTTGTGGCCACGCAGGCGGTAGCAGATGAGGTCAATGAAGACGTCCTTGCCAAATTCACGACGGTACTCGGTAGCCAGCTGGCCAACCCAGGCTGCTGCCTCCGGGTCGTCGCCGTTTACGTGGAAGACCGGGCAGTCAAAGCCCTTAGCCAAATCGGTGGCGTAGTAGGTGGAACGGCCCTGGTCCGGGGTGGTGGTGAAGCCAACCTGGTTGTTCACCACGATGTGGACGGTGCCGCCCACGTCGTAGCCGGTCAGCTTGGACATGTTCAGGGTTTCCTGGACAACGCCAAGGCCTGCGAAGGATGCGTCACCGTGGAGCATCAGCGGAACAACGGTGTGATCATCAGCATTCTTGCCGTGGTTGATCAGGTCCTGCTTAGCGCGGGCCAGACCCACGAGGACCGGGTCGACGGCTTCAAGGTGAGACGGGTTAGCGGCCAGGGTGAGCTTGATTTCACCATCGCCGAACATCTGCAGGTGCTCGCCCTCGAAGCCCAAGTGGTACTTCACGTCACCGGAACCACCCTGCTGGGCCGGCTGCAGGTTGCCTTCGAACTCGCTGAAGATGGTCTTGACCGGCTTGCCCATGATGTTGAACAAAACGTTGAGGCGCCCACGGTGCGGCATACCAATGACAACTTCATCCAGACCCTGGCCAGCGGCAGTGTCAATGATGGAATCCATGAGCGGGATCAGGGTTTCAGCGCCCTCGAGGGAGAAACGCTTCTGGCCCAGGTACTTGGTCTGCAGGAAATTTTCAAAGGCCTCAGCGGCGTTGAGCTTCTGCAGGATGTACTTCTGCTCAGCGTTGGTCGGCTTCGGCATACCCACCTCGAGGCGGTCGCGCAGCCAGTCACGCTCATCACGGTCGAGGACGTGGGTGTACTCCGCACCGACGTGGAGGGTGTAGGCGGCGCGCAGGCGGGTGAGCACCTCGCGCAGAGTCATTGTCTCCTTGCCACCGAATCCGCCGACGTTGAAGGTGCGGTCCAGATCCCAGAGGGTCAGGCCGTGGGTCTCCAGTAGGAGATCGCGGGCATCTGGCTTGGGCAGACCTGGCTGGTGCCAGTTCAGCGGGTTGGTGTCCGCCATGAGGTGGCCGCGGGAGCGGTATGCCTCGATGAGGTTCATCACACGGGTGGACTTGTCCACGCCAGAGTTCGGGATGTCCTGGGCCCAACGCATTGGTGCGTAGGGGATCTGCATGGCTTGGAAGATTTCGTCCCAGAACTTGTCGTCGATAAGCAACTGGGAAATATCACGCAGGAACTCGCCGGACTCTGCACCCTGGATGACGCGGTGGTCGTACGTGGAGGTCAGCGTGGTCAGCTTGCCCACACCGAGCTCTGCCAAACGGTCCTCGGAAGCACCAGCGAATTCGGCTGGGTAGTCCATGGCGCCGACACCGACGATGGTGCCCTGGCCCTTGGTCAGGCGTGGGATGGAGTGGCGGGTGCCAATGCCACCTGGGTTGGTCAGCTGGATGGTGACACCCTGGAAGTCCTCGAGCTTCAGCTTGTTCTCGCGGGCACGAGCGACGATGTCCTCGTAGGCATTAACAAACTGGTCGAAGCTCAGCGTCTCGCATTCCTTGATGGCTGCGACGACGAGGGCGCGGCTGCCGTCCTTCTGCGGAAGGTCAATGGCAAGACCCAGGTTGATGTGCTCCGGGGTGACAACGAACGGCTTGCCGTCCACAACCTTGTAGTTCACGTTCATGCCCGGGTGGAGCAACGCTGACTTCACAATCGCCCAGCCGATGATGTGGGTGAAGGAAATCTTGCCACCGCGGGTGCGCTTGAGGTGATCGTTGATCTGCGCGCGGTTCTCAAACATGAGCTTGACCGGCATGTCACGCACGGTCGTCGCGGTGGGGACAGTCAGGGACTCATCCATGTTCTTGGCAATAGCCTTGAACATGCCCTTGAGCTGCTGCTCACCAGCCTCCGGCAGGGTGCCAATCTTGTCCAGTGGGGACGGCTTCGGCGCTTTTGGCTGCTTGCGGGCCGACGGGGCGGTGGACTCTGCGACAGCCTTGTCCACCTTGGTCAGGCGACCGTCCTGGCTCGGTGCGCCGGTGGTCTGTGCAACCTTCGCCTCAGTGCGTGCGCGGTGCGCGGTTTTATCCGTGCTGTCCGCGGCGCCAGAAGCGAGCGGGCTAGACCCACTGGTGACACCCTTCTTTTCAAACAAGTCCCGCCACTCCGCGTCTACGGAGTTGGGGTCCTTCTTGTACTGCTGGAACATCTCATCAACCAGCCAGTCGTTTTGGCCGAATGTGCTCTCGCTGCTCACGGCAGTTACTCGCCTCGCTTCTGTGCTCTACTACTGCGTTTTGCTCTTTGTACGTTGCCCACGTTACTCGGGGTTAACCGGGGCGTGGATCATTGTTAACAGCCCACAATACTGCATACTTTCCGCTGTTTCGGGGAAGGTGGTTGCGGGCACTGTCATTCATGATACGTCCTTGTTCCGTATCGAGTATTCGCTCGGTCTACCTATCTTGTTACGGCAGCTCAATACGGTGCAAGGACGTGCTCTTCGCTGTGGGGCAAGAAGAGTCCCTTAGTTAGCGGTCTCCTCCGCGTCGTCGCGGTTTTTCTCAAACACGTCCATCACGGCTTGGAAGCGGGACTTCCATGTTTTCTTTCCGTCTGCGGCTTCGGCCAGTTTTTCTTCCTCGTTGCTCTTTGGGGGAAGTGGTGCGGCAAACTGTGCGGGGACTGGCCCGAGATTTCGCGCGGTGTTTTCCACGACCTTCTTTGCCAGCGCGCGGTTGGCGGTTACACCCGCAATAACACCGATGCCCAGGGGCATGATTTTGCCGATCCACATGCGGCGCAGCCTGCGGTTGATGCTCTTCATCACCGTCCGCGTCATCATGTTGTTGGCCTGAGTCAGGGTGGGCCCGGTGAATTTAGCCAGAGACTTCGTTGTGGGCAATGCGCTTGCTTCAGGGCCGACAAGCGTATCGACGATCGCCGCGCCCTGCGCCCCCGACAACGCCAACAGGACGATCGCCCGACGGCGCTCTGCATCAGCAATATCCTCCCCGCGCAGGTACGCCGAGCCCACGGTGTATACGGCTGCCATGTCCACGAAGAGGAGAGATTCCGCCGCAATGGCTGCTGAGCCTGTAACAAAACCGACACCCGGCACAGCGGCCGCGCCACCAGCGCCAGCGCCGGAGCCTGCAGCGGCATTCATGAAATGCTTGCGCATGATCTCTTGGATCTCCGCAGGCGTGGCCTCCGGGTTAGAGCGGCGCAGCCAGTTGACGTAACCCTTGATGAACCCGGATTGCAGATGCACGGCACGATCCAATCCCTTGATAAAGGTGCGGCCGATGCGGGAGGCATTTTCCTCACTGATAGCAGTGGCAGCGGTGTTCGCTTGCACCACCGCTACGTCTTTCTGCTTTTTCTTCCTGCCAAAAACCACTCTGGGGTATCTCCTTGAATGTTGCGCGGGCAATCACACCATCCTAGGCCGGAATGAATTTCCGCGATTAGAGTTGCGGTATGGCCACCGACCCAGTTGTGATGACCACTGCGGGAAAGATCCGCGGCGTTGTGGATCCGGCAACTGGCATGCGCACGTGGCGGGGCGTGCCGTATGGGGAACCCACGGGTGGGAAGAATCGCTTTTCCGCTCCTCATGCGCGGGAGCCCTGGTCAGGGACCTTTGATGCCACCACCTTTGCTGAGCCGGCCATGCAGGGCACGTACGGGTGGAATGACAAGGTGATGGGCACGGAGGATTGCCTCACGTTGGACATTGTCCGCCCGGATACGGATGAGGAACTGCCGGTGGTGGTGTATATCCACGGCGGGACGTTCCTTACCGGCTTTTCTAATGAAAAGATTTTTCAGGGCCACCAGTTCGCGCAAGCGACGAACATCGTTTATGTCTCCATTAACTTCCGTTTGGGGGTGCTGGGGTATCTGGATATGCGCTCACTCGGCGAGGATTGCGTGGCTACTCCCGCCACTCATGATCAGATTTTGGCGTTGCAGTGGGTGCGCGACAATATCGCTGCGTTCGGGGGAAGCCCGAACCGCGTGACCATCATGGGGGAGTCCGCGGGAGCCAGCGCTGTTACCGCTCTCATGTCGTCGCCACAGGCAAGAGGATTGTTCCACGGTGCGATTGCGCAGTCCGCGCCCGTCGCCGCGGTGCACTCGCGCCTCCAAGCAGCAATGTGGGTGCGCGCACTGCTCGACGGGATGGGCATGTCTCGCTTATCGACGATTACTGATCTCCGCGCCGTCCCCGCCGAAGACCTCGTCAGAGTTGGCAACGCCTTGCTCATTCGCTCCGGTGAGATCCAGTACTTGAATCTCTCTTTCATGCCAACGGTGGATAACTCGGTTCTGCCGCAGCACCCGATTGACGCGTTCGCTGCGCATGAGGAAGCCCCGGTGCCGTTGATCATTGGGTCGAATTCGGGTGAAGCCAGCTTCACCAAAGCGATGTTCATGTTCAGCCGTACGCGACAAAAAGCAGCCCGCAGGATTTTGGAAGTCTTTGATCCGGAGAACGCCGACGCGATCTTGGCTGCCTACAACAACGCCACCGACCGCAGTGACTTCGCTGAACTGATCGCTGATGCTGTGTTCTGGGCGCCTTCCGTAAGCATTGCCTCCGATCACCGTCACGTGGCACCGGTGTGGATGTACCACTTTGACTTCGCCGGGGCACCCCTGCAGAGACTCGGTGTGGGCGCGGTTCACACCGCTGATCTGGAGGCGGTCTTCGGCGCCCGCTTCACCACCCACGCCGGCATCTTGCAGCATCTGAGCTCGCGGGAGGACTTTGACACAGTCAGTGAGATGATGCAGCGCCACTGGGGCTCCTTCTTCCACACCGGACGCCCCGGCGACATCTGGCCGGAATACGGCTTCAGCTCAGACACCGCGCCGGGCCGCGCCACGGCGGTGCTTCGCACCGACTCCACGGTGGTGTGGGACCCCAAGGCGGAGAAACGTCGTGCGTGGGAGGGTTTCAACCTGACGCAGTGGGGGACCGGCCGGCGCGATATTGCAGAGAGTCTCGCGGATTTCTTGGGCATTGATCCGGATGATCCGGCGTGGAATCCTGCTGCGCCTGAGCCCACTGATGGCTAGGCTGGTTCCCGCTACCAGAGGCAACCCCCAGGGCGTCGGAGCGGCGCTGCGGGCAACCAGAAGGGAACCCCACGTCATGAGCTTTTTTGAGGATATTGCCGCCGGTCTTGACCGGGAGGGAATTGAATCCCGCGTGCACGATGACACGATGTTCGTGCCCATCACATCCGATGTTGAAATCCATTTTGTGGAGATTGACCAGCATCTCCCTGCCGCGAATGTGTACATCGCTGCGGCGGATGTGGATGCGGATGATGATGAGTTTGAGGCCGTACTCGTTTCCGTTGTCTTCTCCGTGGAGGATGCCGTGGCTACGGTGGCACGGCACATGGCCACCGATCAGGTGATCACAGTGCTGCGTGATCTGCTGGAGGGCACGGACGAGCGTATTGGGGATGTGGAGTTCTACCAGGACCCAGTTGACCCACACTTGGTACGCGCCGAGGTGGGCGACAATGCTGAACTACAAGTTCAGGTGGAAGAAGTCGATGGCGCGCCCTGCGCAACCGTCACGTTTGTAGCCCTGCCCGATTCCTACGATGATCTCCTAGACGATGCCATGGGGGAACTCTGGGATTCAGATGGGGATGCGGAGCTCACCGATGAAGACCGTGAGCATCTTTTTGCCACTCTGCATGCCGAGGTTGCTTCCCAGGCTGAAACCCTGGATCTGGGTGTGTTCCACGATTTTGACCGGCTCTTCGACGTCCTCTCCCTGGCCGCCGATCACGCCGAGGAATGGGAAGCTCAGCTCCTCCCATTCGATGACGATGATTTTGATGAGCCGGACGTCTACGACATCTTCGGCGCCGACGACGGCGATGAGGACGATGACATCGACTTCGATGACGAAGACGATGACGATGACGAGGACGTCGAGCAGTAACTACGCCGCCGCGATCCCCTCAAACATGGAAGCGGGGGAGTAGACGGGGGTAAACGTGCCGTCCACGAGCCAGACGAAGGTGGCGCCGGTGGGGGAGTACACCTCGTGCACTGCGCTGGCCATGTCGGCGGGGACAAGGGCCCGGACCCAAGCCTCAGCAATTTCACGGTCAACGGTGTACCCGGATGCGTCGGTAAAGCGGACCTCAATGAGGTAGGCGGGCACATGTGATTCGCCGAAGCCCTTGATGCGGGCTTGAGCGCGAGGGCCGACGCGGCGGCGGGTGATCGCGGCCTTCAATGCGGGGCCACCCGCAACGCGGGGCAGTTCCCTGGTTGGTGGACGCCACGTGGGGTTGGGCCGGGCCAGGGAGCGCGGGTGGTGGATCACGGCTTCAAAGCGCTCGAGGGCATCGGCATGGTTGGAACGGATGGTGCGGGCAATTTCTCGTGTGTTAGTCATGCTTCACAAGATAGGAGCCCCCTGCGACACCCAAAGGGGAAAATTAGAACAACTATTCGAACGGGTTGTTTGAAACGTTCTCCTCTAACACTTCTCTTGAGGTGCCACCTTCCGGCGTGTCCGGACTGATCACCGTGCCCAGGATGTACAGGACAACAGACAGTGCTGCGACTAGTCTCCAGCGCCGGTTTTTCGGCCGGGGCTTTTCCAGTTCGTCCATGCCTCGAAGAAGGATCATGTCTGACACAGTCAACAATTGCGGCGTTTGCCCGCGAACCTTCATAGCCTCTTGGTAGGCCTGTAGTGACCTTTGATCGGCGTTCTCGCAGTAGAACCACCAGAGACTAGGGATGAGAAAAGCAACACCCAGCAAGACGTTGCTGAAGGCTGCGTTAGTGCCACTGCCACCACCGCTGAGCGCGCTAACGATGGTGAGGGTGCCTACTGCCACACCAGCAATGGCTAAAAGCCGTCGACTCTTCTTTGACGGTTGCTCGCCGCCGGAGGCGTTTGTGGGATAAGCAGCATTCGGCGATGGTGTGGTCATCGTGGCATGGCACCTTTCGCATTGGCTGGTTCTTCGCAGGTGATAGTAGTGTATGCGGGTACATGAGCAAGCCTGAACCGATTCCCGGAAGCCCGCTAGCACGGGCACCGGAAGTATCACCATTGCCCGCCATACCCAAGGAAATTTGGGTGCTGGTGGCTGCGGCTTTTCTGATTGCGCTGGGGTACGGGATTATTGCGCCGGTGATTCCACAGTTTGCCAGCAGCTTCGGGGTCACTATGGCGGCGGCAGCAGCGGTGGTGTCTGTGTTCTCCGCGGCACGGCTGGTGGGGGCACCGGGGGCGGGAAGGCTCGTGGATAAGCTTGGCTCCCGCAAGGTGTACATCACGGGCCTTGTCATCGTGGCGGTGAGCACCGGGCTGGTGGCTGTGGCGCAGGAATACTGGCACATGCTGGCGCTGCGGTTCGTTGCGGGGTTGGGGTCCACCATGTTCACCATTTCCGCGCAGGCGCTGATTGTGAAGGTGGCCCCGCCGCAGATCCGCGGGCGGGCGAGCTCCACGTACGCGACGGCATTTCTATTGGGCAACATCATCGGTCCCGTCATCGGCGCGGCGCTGTCTTTCATGGGTATGCGCTGGCCTTTTGTTATTTACGGCACCGCTGTGGCACTCGCTGCCGTGGTGGTGTGGGTGGCGCTGCCGAATTCGGATACGGATGTGTCGATGCTTCGGCGCCCACCCATGCGTCTCCATGAGGCTTTCAGCAATCCGAGCTACCAGTCCTTGCTGGCCTCAATGTTTGCTAATGGCTGGGTGAACATGGGCGTGCGCGTGGCCATTCTGCCGCTGTTTGCAGCATCGGTGTTCACGCACGGCGCGGCTGCTTCGGGCTTAGCGCTTGCGGCTTTCGCCTTCGGCAATGCGGTGACCCTGCAATTCTCCGGGCGTTTGGCGGACAGCATCGGCCGCAAACCGCTCATTCTCACAGGCCTTACGGTCACCGCACTGGCTACGGGCACCCTCGGATTCGCTACTGCCGTATGGTCCCTGATCACCCTGTCCATCATCGCGGGCGTGGGCGGTGGCCTCATCGTGCCTAGCCAGCAGGCGAGCCTCGCGGACATCATTGGCAATGATCGCTCCGGCGGCAAAGCTCTCTCCGCATACCAAATGTGTGGCGACGCCGGCCAGGTCCTTGGCCCCATCATCATCGGTGCGATCGCCCAATCCCACGGTTTCCCCGCCGCGTTCATGGTGTGCGGTGCTATCGCCGCTGGTGCGTTTATCGTATGGGCAACCCTTGGCAATGAAACCCATCCAGACAAAGCATCCCGATAGAACAACCGGAAAGACATCATGAGAGTCATCTACGACTGCGATCCCGGCATCGACGACACCTATGCGCTGATCTACCTCGCCGCCCTGGCGCACACACAGGACATTGAGCTTGAGTGCGTGACCACCAGTGCCGGCAACGTGGATGCTGACCAGTGCGCACGCAACGCCGCCTGGATTCTCACCCTGTGTGGCCTGCCCACGATTCCGCTTGCCGCGGGGATGCAGGCCCCACTTGAGTGGGAGCTCACCACCACGCCGGATACCCACGGGGACACCGGCCTGGGCTATGCCACCGCACCCAAGCGTCATGTTGAGCACGATTGGGCCATGCTGTGGTGCGACGCCATCGACCGCGGGACGGACGACCTTCACCTCATCATCACCGGCCCCATGACCAACTTGGCCGCGTTTGCTCACCTGCACCCGCAGCACTACGCCAAGCTCAAGCACATCACCGTCATGGGCGGCGCGTTCCTGTACCCGGGCAACACCACACCGACCGCTGAGTGGAACTTCTGGGTCGACCCGCACGCCGCCAAGCACGTCTTTGCCACCACGCCCACGCCAATCACGGTGTGCCCCCTCAACGTGACGGAACGCATGATCCTCACCCCGGACCACCTCGCCCACATCATTGCCACCCTGGGCAGCTCACCGCTGGCCGAGCACCTTGAGCCCATCACCCGCTTCTACTTCGAATTCCACGAAGACACCGGCGACGGCTACCAAGCCCAAATCCACGACCTCCTCACCGTCATGGTTGCACTGGGCCAGGTCCCATCGGAGTTTCGCTTATCGACGGTCGACCTCGAACCCAATTCCCCCTTAACCCGCGGCACCTCCATCGCCGACGACACCGGCATGTGGGACCGCGAACCCAACGCCCACATCCTCACCGACACAGACCCCACCACCGCCTGGCAGCTTTTCGACACCGCCTGCACCACCCACGCCCGCATCGCCGCCGGCGACCCCGCCCTGGAGCGGCTCCGGCATATGCGGGCGGATGATTAGGGTGTTGCTGCGCGTTGGCTGCTGACCTTTGTAGATAACAATGATCGGTTACAAGTCGGCGGTTCTCGCTGCAGAAAACTATTCGAAACTCGGCTGTGCGGCGTGATTGAATGCAACCTCACGATTTCTGTACCAGTAATGGCTAGCTGCGCTGTAGGTTTGTGTTTCTTTGTAAATGATCACATACCCGGGGAGGGCTGTAGCTTGCCAACCTTCTGGTAAACACTCAAATATGGCTGTAATCCATTCTTTGATTGTTTGAGGAATCTTGGAGTGCGGTAATAGGTAGAAAGGCTTATCTAGATCCGGGTGGCTCTGAAAGCGGATAGTGAAGGGTGTTGCTCTTTTTAGAAGGGATAGAGCACTTTCTATCTGTGCATTTTCAGATAATCCCATCTCCTGTTCGTCAAGAGGATACTCGAGATTGATCGGATACAGTGCGTCGAAATGATTGCCCTTGACAATTGTCTTGTCCCGGTTTCGCCCCGGATCCTTATTGCCAAAACCGTTAGTATTCCATGGTACAGAGCCCCCTTTTCTGTAGTGGTCAATCAACATTTTTTCAGGTGCAGCTGCATCTAAATCTTCGTCAACATAGACTGCTTTGAACTCAATATCTTGAAGGCAGATTCCTTTTCTACCCGAGATTTTGATCCGATGTTGATTTAACCTGGATCGCAAATCAGATTTGGCCTTTCCCACGTAAACTCTCGTTAGAGAATCACCCTCGGACTTGAAAAGTTCGTATACACCGGAACGAGCTTCGAGTTTATCCACGTTGCTTTGCTCCAACGTTGCGGTATCGATTTGTTGGAGCGTTGCATGTAACTGATCTGCTAGAGCTTTGGTGATGCTGAGCTTGAAGTCCGCGATAAAATGTTGATTCGAGTTCCGCATTAGACCGCCCAAACTGGAGATTCGTGGTTTGTTGCCGCAGGATGTGTCAGAGCTGCGTGGACAGATGACGTGACGATATGGCCTAGATCAACCGGAACTGCGTTTCCAAGTTGACGCATTACTTCACCCCAAGCGCCATGAAGGGCGTAATCATCAGGGAAGGTCTGGATTCTGGCGGCTTCACGGACAGTAAAATAGCGCACTGAACCGTTTGGGAATCTAATCATATTTTCGCCGCCAGGAACTCCATGAGCTCCAGCTTTCAGTGCTTTGCTGGGTTCATCAATGGGAGACCCAGTATGTCCTGGGTATACTTTTGCTCCTGGTCTAAAATCATGATCAGGCCATTCCATAGCAAGCTCTGTCGTAGGATCCGGGAGATCCCGCAGTGCATCGCGGACGGTGAGCCAGCGTTTAAAACCATCAATGCTTGGCCGAGTTCTTATGCTTATGCGGTCTTGTTTAGCGACTTTATGTTCATCCCAGTAGCTTCCATCTGCTTGCGCAGCGGCTAGCGCTTTGCCGCTATGTGTTTGCTTCGGAAATTCCCAATCAACGTCAACATCGCTCCGGAATCCGATCAAAAAGACCCTATGTCTGTGCTGGGGTATCCCATAGTCAGCTGCGTTAACTAACCGTGACACAACGTTGTATCGGAGATCACTCTGGACATGTAAATGTTCTTTCTCTAATCGAGAAAAATGCTCGTGCCACATTTCCCCTTCGCGTGAACGAAGTTCTGGATGGCTTAAGCGAAGTTTTACGTATTCAAAGTAATCTGCAAAAGTTGAACGGGTTAGCCCTTTTACATTCTCGATAACAAATGCCTTTGGTTTGAGCTGATCAATAACCGAGGTTGCAGCGGGAAACATGTCACGGGGGTCGTCAGCACTGCGGGACAGGCCACCTAAGGAGAAGGGCTGGCAGGGCGGTCCTCCGGTAACGATGTCGACTTCCTCAGGCTTAACGTAATCTTTCCACTTGACATCTCGAACATCACCTTCAAGGACTTGAACTCCCTGAATCAAAGGGTGCCCGTTATTCGCGTTCTCTCTCATAGTTTTGCATGCCCACTTGTCCCATTCCGATGCGACCAGGTGAGAAATCTCGGCTTTAGATGAACCAAGAAGGAGTCCGCCTCCTCCAGCAAAAAGTTCAACGCCTTTCAGCGTACGAGCTTGCGTACTGGCGTTCCTTGTTTGAATCATGGGGCCATTCTTACATATGAAGTTAACGATGAAGGCGTTTCAGTCGTTGATTTGTTCGATTTCACCGGGCGTGCAGTGTTTTGGCGCAAGCTCGGAGGATTGGTTCTTTTCAAGTTGTGTTCGGTCAAGGTTTTATTGCAAATGCAATCTGGCCGGGCTGGCGGCTTTTGGATAAAAACAACCTATTTTGACGATTTTATAATCGTTTTACTTTGTTCCTTGAAGCGTCCTGGGTTTAGTTCCGATCGTTTCTAGAGGAGGATTGGATCATGCCTAGGAAGTTCAGTGACGAGTTCAAGGCCAAGGCAGTGCGTTTGGCTGAGGAGCTCGTTGAGCTCGAAGGGTGCTCGAAATGGAGTGCAGCCGTAGAGATCGGTGAAAAGCTCGGCATTCCAGCGCACACGCTCAACGATTGGTTGAAGCCGAATATGGCCTCGTCCGATGTTGAGGTCGGCGCCGGCGAGTCAACGGCTAACGAACTGAAGCGGCTCCGGAAAGAGATTAAGGAGCTACGCAGGGCTAACGAGATCTTGAAAACCGCGTCAGCTTTTTTCGCGGCGGAACTCGACCGTCCCACCAGAAGATGATCGAATACATCGATGCGTATCGCGATCGCTTCGGGGTCGAGGCTATCTGTCGCACATTGAAAGAGACAGAATGTGGGTTCATCACCTCTCGTGGCTACCGAGCAGCGAAAACACGAGCCCCGTCGGCCAGGAGCTTGTCAGACGCGCTGCTTATCCCCGAATTGGTGAGGGTCTACGAGGATAACTTCAGCGTCTACGGAGTCCGCAAGATGTGGAAGGCTATGCAGCGCGCCGGCTGGAACATCGGTCGTGATCAAACCGCGCGTTTGATGAAGCAAGCTGGCATTTACGGCCGCAGGCGTGGCCGCACATCGATGACAACGCTTCGGGCCAACGTTCCGGATTGCCGCCCTGACCTGGTCACACGTGACTTCACTGCCCCCGCGCCGCACCGGTTGTGGGTCGCTGACATCACCTACGTGCATACCCTGTCGGGGTTTGCCTACACCGCGTTTATCACCGATGTGTACTCCAGAAAGATCGTCGGTGTCGCAACTCGGGCGAGCATGCGTACCGATGAACTGCCGCTGGAGGCATTTGAGCACGCCCTGTATCACGCTGGTGATCTTCGCTCAGAAGGGCTTGTCCACCACAGTGACCGCGGCTCCCAGTATGTGTCGATCCGTTACGGTGAAGCGCTCGCCCAGGCGGGTATCGATCCGTCTGTCGGCACCGTTGGCGACTCCTATGACAACGCGTTGGCTGAAACGGTCAACGGGCTCTACAAAACAGAGCTGATTTATCCCCACCGGCCGTGGGCATCGGTCGGTGAAATCGAGATCGCCACTCTTCGCTGGGTGCACTGGTGGAACAACCAGCGACTTCATCAATCCCTGGGATATATCACTCCACAGGAGATGGAGGACGCCTACTATCAACGATCAGGCGCTCAAACGTTAGGCGTTCAATAAGCGGAACGAAAACCAGGACGCTTCACCTTGCCGAAAGTGGCATAAACCTTTGGCGCGGCAGGATTGACCTACACTGTGTGTGTTGTCGTGAGGGCACTAAAAATCGGTCCTGTAGATGTTCTGTGCAATGCATCACATATTCGATTTTCTTTTGTGGTGGTTGTCGGTTTTTGCGTGTGTACTTGCTGGAGTGTGGGTCCAGTGATGTTTGGGAATGCGCTTCTGGTGCAGGCAGGGGGCAAAATTGTCTTTACACACTCCACGAATTGTCACAGTCTGAACTCGGTGACTTGATTGCGGTTTTTGGACTTGTCATTTCAATTGACCTAAGGGGTTGCTTGGATCGGATGAAAAGCTTCGGGCCGTAAACTCTTGTCCGTTAGGCGTGTGGTGTTGAGTAGCTTTAGCATCTGTTTAATTCGCATCTGCCGGTATTCGACGTCTGTTTTGGCCGGGAAATCCGCTCCGACGTTGTTCGACGGTAGCGTCTGCGATGGGCACCCACCGGGACTCAGCATGTTCGGTCCGCGTGGGTTCAGTGTCTGCGGGTAGGGAACAGTAGAACGTCGACAAGCGAACACTGCCAAAGTCGTACTCGTACTCGGTTGTGGTGATGTGATTTCCCACGGTGGCGTCGACAAGCAGCTCCTCTTTGAGCTCCCGGGCGAGCGACTCCTCCGGTGTTTCACCGGCCTCAATCTTCCCGCCGGGGAATTCCCACTTGCCGGCGAGGGCCTTGCCTTCACCGCGCCGGGCTGAGAAGACGGTGCCGTTGCGGAGGATGACGGCGCCGGTGACGCCGATAAGCTTTGGCATGCGTTTCATCGTAGGGCAGGGGCTGGGGAATTAAACGGGAAGCTCGCCAACACGCTCTGCGGGCACGGCGACGACGGTCTCGGGGCTGTCCTTCGGGCCGCAGGAGGGGTATTTGTTGAACTTCTGGTCCTCGTCGCCAGGGAAGAGGAAGTTGTTGCCGCCGCAGAACCAACCGTTCGGGGCATCCCAGAATGCGCCGGAGCCTTGGGGTGGGGTGCCGGAGGGGGAGCCAGACATGTAGTCGTTGAAGACGGTCATGGCTTCGTCGCAGCTGAGGCCGTCGTTAAGCGTGACGATGGTGAACGAATCGACCTCACCACAGATGGTGCCGGCAGGGTCGAGGTCGTCGTCAGGTTTTTCTTCGGCGGGCTTTTCCTCGGTGGTTTTCTCTTCGGAGGGCTTCTCCTCGTGCGACTCGGGCTGGGCCGCAGAGGAGGCTTCAGCGACGGTTGTCAGCGCTGGTTCGGCGAGCTCGTCGGTGGAGGAGCAGCCGGTGAGGACTAGGCCGGTGGCGGCGAGGGTAATGAGGGGGAGAGCTTGTGATCGGGTGAAGCGCATAGGAACACAGTGTAGGCAGAAGTGTTTGTTGCAATCAGGGGGAATGCCTTGATTGGGGGGTTTCAGATGACTTAGCGTGAGACGTCTTCAAAGAGCATGCGGGTGGGGCCCTGCCAGAAATTCATTTTTGTAATCCGCTGGGCTCTTGCCACGAAATAGCTATAGGGCCATGGGTAGCGTACTGTTTGCGATTGATGAATATTGATGAATCCGCCGCTGAAGACCAGCAGGCGATGCCCCCGGTAGAAACCGGGGAAGAGATGGGGGCCGGCACTGAGGCCGGCGCGAACGAAGAAACTGAAAACAACGAAAACAACGAGAATGTTGCGGACGGGGAGACGCAGACAAGCGGCTTTGACGGCCTTGACCTCCCGGGCGATGTCATTGATGCGGTGAAGAAGGTCGGCTTTGAAACGCCGTCGCAGATTCAGGCGCAGACGATTCCGTTGCTGATGGAAGGCCGCGATGTGGTCGGCCTTGCGCAGACCGGTACGGGTAAGACGGCGGCGTTTGCGCTGCCGATTCTGGCGCGCATCGATAAGAAGGCCCGCCATCCGCAGGCCCTCGTGCTTGCGCCGACGCGTGAGCTGGCGCTGCAGGTATCTGATTCCTTCCAGTCTTTCGCTGATCACCTGGGTGGCATTTCGGTGCTGCCGATCTATGGTGGCCAGGCATACGGCATTCAGCTGTCCGGTCTGCGTCGTGGTGCGCAGATTATCGTCGGCACGCCTGGTCGTGTGATCGACCACCTGGAGAAGGGCTCGCTGGACATCTCTGATCTACGTTTCCTCGTGCTCGACGAGGCGGACGAGATGCTCAACATGGGCTTCCAGGAAGACGTGGAGCGCATTCTTGAGGACACGCCGGATGAGAAGCAGGTGGCGCTGTTCTCCGCGACGATGCCGAATGGCATTCGCCGCCTGTCCAAGCAGTACCTTGACGATCCTGCTGAGGTCACCGTCAAGGCGAAGACGCGCACCAACACCAACATCACGCAGCGCTACCTGTTCACCGCGCACCGCAACAAGCTCGACGCCATCACCCGCATCCTTGAGGTGACAGAGTTCGAGGCCATGATCGTGTTCGTGCGCACCAAGCACGAAACCGAAGAGCTCGTCGAGAAGCTGCGCGCGCGCGGATTCTCCGCAGCAGCTATCAACGGTGACATCGCTCAGCAGCAGCGTGAGCGCACCGTCGATCAGCTTCGCGACGGCCGCCTGGACATCCTCGTCGCCACCGACGTCGCCGCGCGTGGTCTGGATGTTGAGCGCATCTCGCACGTGCTCAACTACGACATCCCGAACGACACCGAGAGCTACGTCCACCGCATCGGCCGCACTGGCCGTGCCGGCCGTACCGGTGAGGCGATCCTGTTTGTCACCCCGCGCGAGCGCCGTATGCTGCGCTCCATTGAGAAGGTGACGGGCGCGAAGATCGAAGAGATGGAACTGCCGACGGTCGACGAGGTCAACGACTCCCGCAAGTCCAAGTTCGCCGACTCCATCACCGAGTCCCTGGAAGATTCCCAGCTGGATCTCTTCCGCGCACTCGTGCGCAGCTACTCCACGGAGCATGACGTGCCCATGGAAGACATCGCTGCCGCACTGGCCGCGCAGACCTCTGGCGACGAGTTCCTGATGAAGGAGCCGCCGAAGGACAAGCGCGATCGACGTGACCGCGAGCGCTGGGACCGTGATGACCGCCGTGACCGCGAGCGTGGCGACCGGTTTGATCGCGGTGGCCGTGGGGGCCGTGATCGTGGCGATCGTGGTGGCCGTGGGCGCTTCCACAACGATGACGTCAACTTTGACACCTACCGCCTTGACGTGGGCAAGCGCCAGCACGTCCGCCCAGGTGCCATCGTTGGTGCCCTAGCTAACGAAGGTGGCCTGACCAACCGTGACTTCGGCCGCATCACCATTGGCGGCGACTTCACCCTGGTCGAGCTGCCCAAGGACATGGACCGTAAGGTCCTCGACCGCCTGAAGGACACCCGCATCTCCGGCCAGCTGATCAACATTCAGCCGGATACTGGTGGGCCGTCCCGTGATCGCGGTGGCCGTGGTGGGCGCGGTGGTTATCGTGGCGATCGTGGTGGCCGTGGAGGTTACCGCGGTGATCGTGGCGACCGCGGTGATCGTAGTGGCTACCGTGGCAAGGGTCGCGGCAAGCGTGACTGGAGGGACTAACGCCTTTAGGTTGCTGCCTTCGCGGTAGTGGCCTTCCCGCTTGTAGCTGGGAGCGTCAGTGGAATCGTGTTATTGATTCTGCTGGCGCTCTTTTTCATATGCTGGTGCGCAGACAGATTGGCCAGCAGGAGTGGTCTCTATGCGGGGGAGACAATGTAGGGCATGTTGATGGTGATCATTATCGTGGCCGGTCTTGCGGTCATCTCTGGTGCTCTGACTGCCGTTTTGCAATCGCGCTAGTAAATACCCTCGGACGTGCGACAGCCCGCGCGCCGGCCGGCCAGTACTTTGGCAGTGTTAGGTGCGATAACCTGCGTCCTGTTTTTGCTTTCGTATGTTGTGTATGTCTTGAGTTAAGAGATAAAGAAAAGCGGTGCCCGTAGTGGGCACCGCTTCAGTCTTTGTGTCTTCGTGTGCTGGGGACTTAAGCCGGGGACGGCAGGAACATCAGGATGAGCACGAGGACCCAGAGCAGGTTGAAGATGCCGGCGCCGGCAGCGGCCTTGACGCGGGCGGACTCGAAGTTGGTTGCCACGTCGCGGGCGTCAGCTTCCGCCGGGTCGAGGGCGCCCAGGGAGCCCACGATCTTGCGCTGCTGCGGGATGACCATTGCAAACAGGAAGCCCCACGCCAGCACCGACAGGACAATGGCGGTGTGGAGGAAGTAGTTAGACCGGTAGGTCTCAAAATCAAAGGCCAAGACGGCGGCTCCAAGGAGCGGGGCGAGAATCGAGATCAAGCCGTAGGTAGTGGAGGTGCGATGCAGAAGGGCCGCGCGGCCGATTGCCTGGGCGTCGCCGGTGTTGGCTTGAGTAGCTGCCTTCGGGAAAGCGGATGTGGCCACCATGACGGGGCCGATCAAAATGATCGCGGCGGCGACGTGCAGGAAAATGAGGAAGGTGTTCATGGGTTACCACTTTACGGGGTGGGGCGGGCTTTGTATGCGGTGCGTGGGTGTTGGCGTGGGGTGGCTGTGTAAAAGCTTACATTGCAGGGGTAACTATCAAAGGGCAGGAACTCGTGACCTGCAGGTTCAGAATTTTAGTTGCGGTGGCATGTAAAATTTTGCACACGCTTCTCGACGGAGCCTGGATTCGTGGCGCCACCCACCCTCCTCAGAACGGCAATGCCGGCAACCCGAGTAAAGCCGGAAGGGTAGCGCAGGCCCGGCGCATGGCGGCTTTGTCGGCGCGGGTGACGGGGAGGTCGTAGGCGTTAGCCACGGCGGCGAGGCGACGAGAGTAGTCGCAGCGGTAGGACCGGGCGGTGGGGAGCCACTGGCTGGGGAGTTTGTCGGACTTGGCTTGGTTGGCGGCAGAGGATGTGACGATGAGGTTGGCAGGGTCGTTGGCAAAAGTGAGGCGTTTTTCGTCGGGCCAGGAGTGGGCGCCCATGTCCCAGGCGGCGCGGAGGGGAAAGAGGTGGTCGAGTTCCACGTCGGAAGGTGGGAGTGGGTCGCCGGTGTAGGGGTCCGTGATGGTCACGGGTTCCCACTGGGTGTAGGGCACGGAGCAGGTTGACTGGTTGTATGCAGCGGCCATGGCCGTTTCCCGGGTGGTGCAGCCGGTGGGGTGGTAAGCCCAGCCGTCGCCGAACTGCGCCCGAGAGTAATCGGGGACTGTGGGGCGGGAGGGGACTGTTGAGGTGGCACTGATAGGCGGTGTGTGAACAAACGGAAGGGGCACGACCGCAAGCGTGAGTGCGGTCAGTGCCCCGAGATAAATGTGGAAGGGCTTCATACCTCCTTAGACTGCGTCAGAGCCGGTTTGGTTCCCTTCGGGTGCAGAAATGTTGGAAAGTGCCTGGTGGAAGTCTGCTTCTGGGTGAGCAATCGCGTAGTCCATGACCTTGACATGACGGTCAAACTCGGCCTCAGATGCGGCAGAGGGTTTGGTGGCCAGGGAGACCAGGATCATGGCGATGGTGGCGAACGCGAAGCCCGGAACCATCTCGTAGATAAGAGCCGAGGTGGCGGGCAGCGAACCCCAGATGAACACGGTGAGAGCGCCCACGATCATGCCGGCCATAGCACCCTGCGAGGTGAGGTGACGCCAGTACAGGGAGGCGATGACCACGGGGCCGAACGCAGAACCGAAGCCAGCCCAGGCGAAGGCGACGAGGCCAAGGATGGTGTCGGACGGGTTGAGGGCCATGACCATGCCCAGGATGGCCACGAGGATGACCATCGTGCGGGAAGCGATGAGCAGAGCGGACTGGGAGGGCTCCTTCTTGGAAAAGACCTTGAACAGGTCCTCCACTAGTGCGGAGGAGGTGACCAGGAGCTGGGAGGACATGGTGGACATGATGGCGGCCAGAACCGCGGTGAGAACCAGACCAGCAATGAGCGGGTGGAACAGGATGCGGGTCATGTCCAGGAAGATGGTTTCAAAGCCCTTTTGGTCAGTCACGGAGTGTGCCGTCTGGCCGAAGTAGCTTGCACCGATGATGGCGGTGAAGATGGCGCCGAGGAAGCAGACACCCACCCAGATGAGGCCGGAGTTGCGGCCAGAGCGAGCTTCAGCTGGGCTGCGCAGTGCCATGAAGCGGGTGACAATGTGGGGCTGGCCCATGTAGCCCAGGCCCCATGCCAGGTTGCCGATGATGGCGGCGGCGGACACACCGGTGAAGAAGTTGAAGAAGTCTGGGTTGCCTTCCGGCCATGGGCCGTAGGCGTGGTTGGTGGGGTAGGAGAAGATGTCGCCGGGGTTATCAATGGCCAGCAGCGCCATGATGGGCACGATGGCCAGTGCAGCGAACATGAGCACGCCCTGGGCAACGTCGGTGTAGGACACCGCGAAGAAGCCACCGATGAAGGTGTAGATCACCGTGATGATGCCAACGATGAGCAGGCCGGTGACGTAGTCGCCCTGGAAGGTGGACTCGAAGTAGCGGCCGCCCGCAACCATGCCGGAGGAGACGTAGAAGGTGAAGAAGAAGATGATGATCAGGGCGGCGATGACGCGCAGAGCACGTGACTGATCATGCGTGCGGTTTTCGAAGAAGCTGGGCAGGGTGATCGAGTTGTTGGCCACCTCGGAGTAGGCACGCAGGCGTGGGGCCACCCACTGCCAGTTGGCCCATGTGCCGAGGAAGAGGCCGATGACGATCCACAGCTCACTCATGCCGGAGACGAACAGGGCGCCAGGCAGACCCATGAGGAGCCAGCCGGACATGTCGGAGGCACCGGCGGAGATACCCGCGACGAAGGCGGGGAGGTCGCGGCCACCGATGACGTAGTCGCCGTAGGCGGTGGTTTTGCGCCAGCCGTAGTAGCCGATGCCGAGCATGACGGCGAAGTAGGTGACGACGGCGATGATGATCCAGGTGTTATCAGACATGCGCACGTCCTTTCTGCATAGATCTGCTTAGAGGGCAAGAGAAAATGTCACACCTGTCATCTGACAGGTGGAAAGTGTGGTCAGAATAACGCACGAGGGGTGTGGGCGGGATCACCGGCTCTTTTTTGAAGGAATGCTTAGGGAGGTCAGTGTCGCGCTGTGGTGGTAGAAAAGACCTTATGCCTAAATTCCTTCTGCACGGCCTGTGGTTGCCCGGGTCTGGTCTCAACCTGTGGGTTGAGCGTGTGGAGGGGCACAAGATTGTTATGCCGTCTCAAGTGCCCGCTGGGACGTTTCCCGCTGTGGTGGAAAGTTTCTTGGAGGATGCGCGTTTCCGGCGCCGTGATTCGGTGAAGCTGCAAACCCCGAAGGGCAAACAGTTGCACCTCAAGGTTCCCACCGCGGCGTTCTCACCGTCAGACACAGTGCAGTTCCTCAGCACCGTGTCCATGCTGGATGAGAATTCCCCGGCAGCCACCGCGGCGCAGCGGGAAGCCATCGCACCAGACCTGTACTGGATCATTCGTCTGTACAACGGTTTAATTCGGTTTGTTCGTGCTGGGCGCGTGAGCATTCATGTGCGCCCGATCGAGGGGCTGTGGTTCCCCGAGTGGAAGTTGGGAACGGGGCTGGAGGAGCGCGGGTGGCTCGCCGCGATGATTGCTGCCGCGCCGGGGGTGATCACCGCGAACAACATGAATTTGGACGAGGATGTAGCCACCAACCTGGTCCATTGGATCGCCACGGCGTTGCTGGCCGATGAGCGTGAGCAGTCCCGCGTGTACCCGTGGCATGATTTCGCGGAGGCGCTGCTCACGTCGTCCGCTTTGCGTCGAGGCGGCTCGGATGTGTCGAAGCAGATCGCGCAGTGGAACGGGTCCATCACCGCGGTCAATGTGCAGCTCGTGTTCATCGTGGAGGAACCAGTCGATGAGCAGCTTATCCGCGACGCTGGGGACCCCACCGAAACTCTCACCACATCCGAGGCCCTGCAGTGGCCTGTTCGTGCGCAGGTGCGCGCCGGTGGGGACGCGCCGCGCCCGATTCGGGTCAGCGAATTAGATCGGGCCTCCCTGTCGAGTTTGCGGGATCAATTGCGCAAGGCAGTGACGGTGACTGACCTGTTGGATCCGGATAAGCATCCACGCCATCCCTTCACACCGACGACTGAGCGTGATGGTGATTGGGATTCCTACTTGTCCACCGAGGAGATCATGCGCTTGGTGGGCACAACTGCGAGCCTTTTGAGTGCACATGGCGTGAAGATCATGTTGCCGGCGGCGTGGCAGCGCATGGAAACAACGGCGAAGTTGACGGTGTCCGAACCGGATTCAGGGGATCCGGGGGCCGTACGCCGCTTTGGTGTGGATCAGCTGGTGGCCTATGACTGGAAGCTGGCGCTGGGTGATACAGAACTCACTGAGTCGGAGATGCGCCGCCTGGTCAGCTCTAAGTCAGGACTCATCAATTTGCGTGGCCAGTGGGTGCTGGCAGATACCCGCAGTTTGGCTAAGTCGCGGAAATACATCGAGTCCCTGAACAAGAAGGAAGTGGACTCAGGTCTGATCACCGCCGAGGAGCTCCGCCAGTTGGCGTTGGAGGCATCCACGGAGCATGACGGTGGTGGCTTGGACATCATCGGGGATGCCCATTCGCCGGTATGGATGCAAGCTCTCATCGGTGGCACGGACCGGCCGGCCCCCACCCGCCAAGAGATTCCAGACACGGTGCATGCGGAGCTGAGGGATTATCAGCGCAGGGGAGTGGATTGGCTCTATTTCATGTCACGTAATCAGCTCGGCGCTGTGCTTGCGGATGACATGGGCTTGGGCAAGACCCTGCAACTTCTCACCTTGCTGGCTGTTGAAGCCGAAAAGGGTGAGAAAACCGGACCCACACTCGTCGTTGCACCGACATCGGTGGTGGGCAACTGGGCGCGGGAGGCGCAGCGCTTCGTACCGGGCCTCAAGGTCGGTGTTCACCATGGTTCCGGCCGTCTCAAGGGAGACGAGCTCGTTGAGTGGATCGGGGATCTTGATCTGCTCATCACGTCCTACGGCGTTGTGGGGCGGGACTACCTCACCCTCAGTGAAGTGGAATGGGACCACGTGGTGTTGGATGAGGCGCAGGCGATTAAGAATGCGGCAACGAAGGCGTCGAAAAGCGTGCGTGCGATTGGTGCACGTCACCGCATCGCGCTAACCGGCACGCCAGTGGAGAATCGACTGGCTGAATTGCGCAGCATCCTTGATTTTGTGAACCCGGGAATTCTGGGCTCCCAGGCGTTCTTCCGCAACCACTTTGCCAAGGTGATTGAATCGCGCCGGGATGAGGAGCTGGCCAATGCCATGCAGGAGCGTCTGCAGCGATTGACCTCGCCTTTTGTGCTGCGGCGACTGAAATCGGATCCCGCGATCGTGGGTGACCTACCGGAAAAAACCGAGCAAGTGGTCACGGTGGATATGACTCCGGAGCAGGCTGCCTTGTACACCGCGCTGGTGGAGGCAATGCAGAAGGAGCTGGAAAGCCGCACCGGAATTGGGCGCAAGGGATTGGTGCTGTCCACCATCACGCGCATCAAGCAGATTTGTAACCATCCGGCGCATTACCTGGCCGATGGTTCCCCGGTGACGGAGAAAGGCAAGCACCGTTCCGGCAAGGTGGCCATGCTCATGGAGCTCATCGAGCAAGCGATTGAGACTGATCAGCGCGTGCTCGTGTTCACCCAGTACAAGGCTTTTGGTGACATCCTGCAGCCCTACTTGAGTGACAGGCTGGAGCACATTATTCCGTTCCTGCATGGTGGAGTGAGTAAGGCAGCGCGCGATGAGATGGTGGCCACATTCCAGGACCCGAATGGTCCGCGAGCGATGATCTTGTCTCTGCGTGCCGGTGGCACCGGTTTGAACCTCACCGCTGCTTCGATGGTCATTCACATGGACCGGTGGTGGAACCCGGCGGTGGAAAACCAGGCCACGGACCGGGCGTACCGCATTGGGCAGGACCGCAACGTGCAGGTGTACAAGATGATCACGCGCGGGACCATGGAGGAGTCTATCCAGGACATCTTGGACGGCAAATTGCAGCTCGCCGGCGCTGTGATCGGGGAAGGTGAAGGCTGGATCACTGAGCTAGACACAGAGGATCTGGCTGCGCTGATGAGCTACCGCGATGAGGGAAAGGAGTAAAGCCATGGCACAGCGACCACACGAGGACAATGTCACCTGGGTCAACTTCAATCAGCGCAAGAAGGTCAATTCCCCGGAGGAAACGCACCGGCTTGTTGATGAGCGTGTTGAAGCACAGCAGATTAAGGATGCGTGGACGCTGCGGCAAGGACAAGCTACGCAGCGAACTGAGTTGGAGTACAGCGACCCGGCACAGGTGTTGATGAATGCGGCTGCACGCGCCACAGACCAGGGGCGCTTTGGCAGAGGACGCAGATATGCGGATGGCGGCAATGTCCTAGAAGTCCGCGTGGAAAGCGGGCGATTCACCGGTACCGTTGCGGGATCTCAGAACGAGCCTTTCAACGTCTTGGTCATCCTCCCGTACCGCGAAGGACCGGAGATCGCGGAGGCACTGGACATGATCACCCGCCAGCCAAAACTGCTTGACCGTGCGCGCCGGGGCACGTTCGACCGCGCTTTGTTGGACATTCTCTTTGCCAGCAGCAGTGAGCGGTTCCGCTATCGCTGTGATTGCCCGGATCTTTCTGATGTGTGTAAGCACGCCGTGGCCGTGTCCATCAAGGCAGCGGAGTTGGTGGATTCGGATCCGAGCGTTGTGTTCCGCCTGCGCAACCTGGACGTGAACACGCTGGATCAACAGTTGCGTGAAACAGCGGGGCAGCGGGCAATGGCGTCCGCGGCGGAAGGATCAGAGTTTTTCTGGGCTGGCCATGAATTGCCCGATCTGCCACAGCCGAAGGTGGCCCCGATGATCGAGGATTCGGATCTGGATTTGCTGCATAAAGCGATGCAGATGATCTCTTTTACCAACATCGATCAGTTGCGTGCGGTATCAGATCTGGAGGATCTGTATGACGCGCTGACAAGAAACTAACGCGCGCATGTTCGAATGTTTCGGTGGCGTGTCGTACCCCTCTGATAGAAGTGGACAGCATGAGTGACGGGCTTGTTTTCATCCATTCTTCGGACTTCCAATTGGGAATGACACGATGGTTTCTCAATGAGGAAGCGCAATCGCGTTTCGACGACTCTCGGCTCCGCGCCATCACCCGCCTCGGCGACCTCGCCGTGGAAACAGGAGCGGAGTTCATCGTCGTCGCCGGCGATGTGTTTGATGCCAATGCCTTAAGTGAGCGCACGATGGGTCGTGCCTTGGACGCGATTGACGCGCTGCCGGTGCCCGTCTACCTGCTGCCCGGCAACCACGACCCGCTGGTGCCCGGAGCTGCCCTAGAGAAGGCGGATGCGCGCGCCAACATCACCGTGTTACGTGACAATACCCCGGTGGAGCACCGTCCCGGGGTGGAAATCGTCGGGGCGCCCCTATTGGCGCGCTATGCGTCCGAGGACTTGGCGGCCAAGGCCATTGCCGAACTGGAGCCTACGGATGCTATCCGCATTCTTGTCGCTCACGGCCAGACGGAGGGGCGCAGCGGGGATGAGTCAGAGGTCCTTCTGTCGCGCCCGAACTTGGAACGTGCGCTGAAGGATGGCGTCATTGACTACGTGGCGTTGGGGGATACCCACTCCGCAGGGCCTGTTGGTCCCAGCGGCCGGATCTGGTTCTCTGGTTCTCCGGAAACTACGGACTTTCATGATCGGCGGGAGAATGTGGCCGGGAATGAGGTGAATTCCGGGAAGGCGCTGGTGGTGAACGCGAATAAGCAAAGCGTTGAGGTGACAGAACATCAGGTGGGCGAGTGGACCTTCGAGGCGCTGCACTGGGATGTCGCTGACGGTGAGGACGTGAAGCACCTGCTGGCTGAGTTGGATGCGTACCCGGAGAAGGGACGCACGGTGGTGAAGTATTCGTTGGCAGGCACCTTGGGTTTAGAGGCCACCCGGGAGCTGGAGGCCGGTCTGGCCGAGCGTGAGCACGTGTTCGGGGCGCTGTACGAGCGTGAACGGATCATGGACCTACACCTAGAACCCAGCGATGAGGAGCTTGAGTCACTCCCGATTGCGGGCTATGCCCGTGAGGCGATGACGGAGCTCATCGACAGTGCTGCTGCCGTCCCAGCGGGAGACACAGCCACGCGTGATGCAGTGAACCTGCTGTTCCGTCTGAGTAAGGAGGCGAACTAATGCGCATCCACAACCTGGTCATTGACAACGTTCGTGGCGTGGAGCACCTTGCCCTGACGGACGTGCCGGACACCGGTGTGATTCTCATCCACGGTGATAATGAGGCCGGAAAGTCTACGATCCTCGAAGCGCTCGATGCGGTGCTCACCGCGAAGCATACGTCCACCGCGGCGAATATCCGGGCGCTCAACCCTATTGGGCGCGATGAAACGCCGTCAGTAGAACTCGGGGCGACGGTGGGGCCGTACACATTCACTGTGCACAAGAGCTTTGCTAAGGGAGCCAAGGGCAAAACAGAGCTGAGGATCACAGCGCCCAAGCGTGAGGAGTTGACGGGGGAGCAGGCCCACAACCGTCTGCGGGAGATCCTCGAAGAGCATGTGGATGAGCAGCTTTTTAGCGCGTTGTTTATGCGCCAAGGCTCCTTCACCGACGTCATTGAAGCCGCTGGCATTCCGTCCTTCACCCGCGCTCTGGAGCAGACCGGCACGGATGCTGGCTCAGCCGCAGGGGCGGACATGCTTGAGGATTCGGGCCTGATGCAAAAAGTGCAGAAGGAGTACGAGAAGTTCTTCTCCCCGAAGTCCGGTGCGGAGAAACAGAACCTCAAGGACGCTGATGCCGCGGTGGCTGCCGCGGAAGAAACCGTGCGCGAATCCGCGGCACGCAAGGCTGCCTATGAGGATGACGTGGATGAGTACGCGCGCAGTGAGCAGGAGATGCGCACCATCGCAGCCGAACTGCCCGACGCGGAGAAGGAACTCGAACAGCGCGAAGCCGAAGCTGCCCAGGCGCGTGAAGTTGCCGGCAAGCTCACTGAGGCGAAAGACAAGGCCACGCGTGCCACCACGGACCGTGAACGCGCCGAAGCGGACCAGAAATACCGCACGACGTTGACGGAGCGCGCAGAAGCAGCAGCAACGGAACTGACGGAACTGGCTGCTTTGGTGGAACCCGCGCGGCAGAAGGCCGAGGCGGAAAACGAGCGAGTGGCGGAGAAGAAGACTGCCCACGCCGATGCCCGTGAAGCACTGGTTGCTGCGCGTCAGGCCACTGCGGATAAGGAGCGCGCCCGCGAGCTTGCCATCGCGCACGAGCGGATTGGTGATGTCGAGGATCAGGTTGATGAGCTTGACCGGGTAGACAAGGAGATCGCGGATCTCGTGGCAGCCCTGCCCGCGCGTCCCGTGACGGATGATGATGTCCGCGCGATCGAAAGCGCTACCCAAAACGTGGCACTGCAACGCCGGCTGCTCGATGCCGCGGCCGCCCGCCTAGACCTCACCGCCACCACCGCGTCCACGGTCACCGTTGATGGGGAAGAGGTGGGAGTCGGGGATGAGGCGATGTCCCTCGCCCTGCATGACGGTGTCCAGCTGACCATCGGTGATGTGACGTTGACCTACCGGGCTGCCCCCGGCACCAGCAATGCGTCCCATGCGGTGGAGGATGCTGAAGCTGAACTTGGGCGTGCACTGCAAGCCGCTGGCTGTGAGTCGTTGGAGGAAGCAAGGAAGCTTCGCGACGAGCACAGGGACACCACCGCCACCCTTGCCGCCTACCGTGCTCGTCGAGCTGACATCCTTCGCGGTAAGGAGCCGGAGGAACTGCGCCAAGAATTGGTGCGCCTGCGTGAACTTGCGGGAGTGTCCTCCGAGGACGCTGCCGGCAATGACGGTGTCATCCTCAGCGTTGAGGATGCCGATGCCGCGCTGGAAGCTGCACGCGCTACGGAGAAAGACGCGAGCGAAGCAGCGCATGTTCTCGAAGTGGAACTGGCTCAGCTGGCTGCCCAGCCCGATGCGGCGAAGCTCGCGGATATTGAAGCGCGCGTGGCCAACCACACTGCAATCCGTGATGCTGCCCAGGCTGAACTCGATGCCGCACGGGAGAAGATCAGTGATGCGGACTTGGCCACTGCCGCCGAAGAAGCGGCGCTCGCTGAAAAGGAAGCGCAGGCAGTTGTCGAGGAACTCACCGCCCAGGTTGCAGACGTTGATCCGGAGCAGGCAGAAAGCCTCCGCGAGGGCGCTGCCAACCGAGTAGCCAACCTCAGCCGGCGCTATGACGCTGCCCGTGACCGCAAGCTGGAGCTCGGCTTCCGCGTGACCAGTGCGGAAGGCGAAGCAGAGGCCCTTGACAAGGCAGAAGCCGCGTTGGAGGCAGCACGAGTACGGTGCGACAGGCTGCGCCGCCAAGCCGCTGCCGTCAAGCTGCTCCATGGAACCCTTGTCGCGCACCGCGATGCGGCGCGTGCGAAGTATGCGGCACCGTTTGCTCAGGCATTGCAGCGCTACGCGTCGCGCGTCTTTGGCCCGGGTACCGAGTTCACCCTGGATGAGTCGCTGCAGGTCACCGCCCGCACGCTCGACGGCACGACGGTGGATATGAACCAGCTTTCCGGTGGCGCAAAGGAGCAGATGGCGCTGCTCACTCGATTTGCCATCGCGGACATGGTGGCGGGGAATTCACCGGATGCGATGCCAGTGGTCGTCGATGATGCCTTGGGGGCCACGGACCCCACGCGCCTGGAGTTGATGAACGCATTGTTCACGCAAGTGGGTACACGCTCCCAGGTGTTTGTGCTGACCTGTTTCCCGCAACGCTTCGACCGTGTTTCCGCGGCCAAGAGTGCTTCGATCCAGGAGCTGAAGAGCCGGCGGTAATTCGCGGGTGGATTCGCGCGGCGATCTGAGGGTTGGCTAGTCTAGGCCAGTATGACAGCCGAACCCCGCTGGCTCAGCGATGAAGAGCAGGCGTTCTGGCGGTTGCTTCTGGCAGCCGGCCGCACACTCGACCAGGTAGTGGATACCGCATTGAATGAAAGCGCGGATCTCTCCAGCCCGGAATTTGCAGTGTTGGTTACGTTGTCCGAAGCCGAGGACCGGCGCTTGCGCCTGCGTGAAGTCTGCGCGGAGCTTGGCTGGGACCGGTCCCGCACGTCCCACCAGATCACGCGCATGGAGCGCCGCGGTTTGGTGTCCAAAGAAAAAAGCCCGGGCGATGCCCGGGGCGTGATGGTGTGCCTCACCGATAGGGGGATGACTCACCTGGAGCAGGCTGCGCCTGACCATGTTGAGACGGTGCGCCGCGCGGTCTTTGACCACTTGGCCCCCGCCGATATTCCCGCGATCTCACGGTTCTTTGAGGGCATCCTGGCTGTTGACGCCAATGACGATGCGGATGCCCCCACCGCTAACTAAGCGCGCTTGATGCCGGAGCCGTCGATCTCGATGGCGATCTTCTCACCAACCAGTGCGCCGCCGGAGTTCAGCGGTGCCTCGAAGTCGATGCCGAAGTCCTTGCGGTTAATGGTGGTGCGTGCCTCAAAACCAACGCGAGTGTTGCCGTAAGGGTCAACCTCCGTGCCGAAGGTCTCCACGTCTAGGGTGACGGACTTGGTCGTGCCCTTAATGGTCAGGTCACCGGTGACGGTGCCGTTGCCGGATGCGTCGACGTCGAACGCGGTGGACACAAAGGTCATCTGCGGGTGGTTGTCGGTGTCGAAGAAGTCCTCGTTGCGCAGGTGTGCATCACGGTCAGCGTTACGCGTATCGACGGAACCCGTCTCCACCGTCGCCTCCACCTTGCTCTTTGCCGGGTTCTCCTGGTTCACGGTCAGGGTTGCCTGGAAGTCGTTGAAGTTACCGCGGACCTTGGTCACCATGGCGTGGCGCACGGTGAATCCAACGGTGGAGTGGGTGGTGTCAAGGTCGTAGGTACCGGTCAGAGTGTTGGTCATGGTGACTCCTTAAATCATTTTCCTAAAGATGTTGACGTGTCCCCAACGGGGCTGTTTTCAATAGTAAGAGCAAGACGGTGACATGTCAACAATATTTGTGAATTTTCTTCAGCGGGCCGGTTTGTCAGGTGCCAATAGGGGAGTGCTAGATTAGGGAGCGCTGTCACAGCATGTGCGGTACGCTGCACAGTTTGACTGTCTCCGTAGCTCAGTGGATTAGAGCATCGGTTTCCGGTACCGAAGGTCGCAGGTTCGAATCCTGTCGGGGACGCGTTGTCATGAGTCGCGTCATAGTTGACACTATGAGTTGCGACATCGTTGACAAACCGGCGTCATGGTTTTTATTTTCCAAGGCGCCGGTTGTGGTTTTTAGGTCAGTCGGATGTGCTGTAATGAAGGAACTGATTTTGTGGTTGAATGGCACAAGGAAACAACATCCAGCGGATCTGGCTACCGAAAGGAAGAAGGTGCATGGGCTATGACTCTCAAGATGAGGAACGCCACGGTTCGAGCACGTCGCCGGGGAGTGGACCTGATGGAGACCAATCCGCGTCCGCTGCGGACGAAAGCGCGCATGGAGGGGAACGATCCCCGGCTGACCATTTACAACGGTTGGAAAACGACATTCAGCGCGCTGGACGACAGTATCCAGAAAGCTCTCTCGACGAAGTAATCGATGCTGAGTTTGTTAGCGAACTAAAACGGCAAGTAGTAGCTAGTTCGTACATGTGGGCCGCTCCAGCACCATCGCCAGATACTCTCGAAGCCTATAACCAGGTTGATCCGACTTTCGCTGACCGTGCGATGCAAATGGCGGAGCAAAGTATTGCGGCGTCAAACCGTGAGAAGGAATGGCTTGCTAAGGGCGATGTAGACGCACTGAAGCGTGGCCAATATCTGAGCTTTGGAATGTTTGTCGCGTCTGTCGGGGCTTCATTACTTGTTTACTTCGGCGGTGGTTCGGAATTGCTCGCTGGATTATTCCTAGCGCCTCCTGTAATGCAGTTTCTTGGCAAGTTCGTTAGAACCGTCCGTAAAGAAGAGGATGACAAGATCGACTAACCCGGTTGGGTCCGGGCATCCCTGATGCGAAGGGATCTGGTCTTTTTACGGACTTATTCGTCCGGGTTGAATTCGACTGAGTCGATGATCTCCTCGATCTCCTTATCGGACAATGTGGTGGCCGTGATCTCGAGGCCGGCGGCGCCGCCGGTGCCGGAGGAGACGAATACCCATGCGTCTTTGACGGTCTCGCCTTTGGAGCCGTTGGTTGTCCAGGTGGTCAGTTTGGCTTCGTCGGCGTTTTTGATCTTGAGGTCACGGGATTCACCGAGTTCGAAGTCGGTGCCGTGTGTGGTGCTGAACAGGGCGTTCGCCTCGAAGTGGCCCATGTTTGCCATGGCGGTGGGACCCTGTCCTTGGTTGGAGCTCATACGGGCGATGTCCGTGGGGTTGTCCAGGTCATTGGCCCATGATGTGGTGAACCCGTTCATGGTGGGCTTGAAGTCGGGGTTCTTGGTCCAGCCGTCGGGAAGTTCGATGGAGATTCGGCCTTCTTTGGCGCGCTGTGTGCCCTTGGTGTCGGACTTGGATGTGTCCTCCGAAGCCTGGGCGCTGTCTGATTCGGCGGGGCTAGAGGAACCGTCGAAAGCTCCTAGGGTGCATGAGCTCAGCAGGGTGGCGGAGGTGAAAAGAACGGTGATCGTGGCTGCAAAGGGAGCTGGTTTCATGATTCTCTCCAGATTTGGGCTTTGCCCACGAGGGTAACGGGGAATGTGAGTTGTGTCTCGTTATCTAAACGAGCGAACAGAAGGATGCAGCTAGGCTTTTGCCCATGAAACCTCAAGCGATTCTTGGAACCTTGCTCGCCGGTGCGATAGGCATTCCGGTGCTGACGGTGTTGCTCAACAGCGTTATTGGTGATCCGGAGTACTGGTCGGCGATCAGTGCGGTGACTATGGCGATGGGAGCGACGCTGGCCACCGTGTGGGTCGGTTTCCTGGATACGTACCTTTTCGTGGTCTCGCGCAGGGAGCCGGTGGGCACCGGTGTTTTGGTTACGGCCTTGGTGGGCAGCGCGATGTTGTTTATCGGGTTCGGTTCGACGGCGCTTGCCTCGTGGGAAGAGGTGCAGGCGGGTCAGGCGCTGCCGATTATTAACCTCTTTATCTTCTTGATCCCGCTGGGGCTCATCGTCGTGGCCGTTGCTTTTCTTATGGCGTTGGCCAGCAAAAACGCGGTTAGAGTCCCGCCATCGCAATGATCTGCACCAGCACGTTAGTGCACATATGCAGGATGAAGCCGGCCCACAGTGAGCGGTGCCACCGGGTGACCAGGGCGAAGGAAAGGCCAGCGAAGAACGTGTAAATGATCGCAGCCGGCGCGATATGCGCGAGCCCGAACACAAGTGAGGAGAGCAGCACGCTGGCAGCCGCGGGCATGAGGCGGTCCAGGTAGCCCATGATGAGGCGGCGGAAGACAACCTCTTCCAGGAATGGGCCGATGAGCAGATATGCACCCAGAGTGAATAGAACGAGCGCGGTGCCCTCGCCATATGTGTCTGACCGTTCACCCGGTGCCATGCCAAAAAGCGTGCCGACGATCGACGTACACACCGTCGCCCCCACAATCGCCGCGGGGACCTGCCACACCAGGTGCCAACCCCGTGCGCCCAGCGGACGGAACCCGAGGGGAAGACCACGGCGCTTGAGGTAGGTGACTAATGCGATGGCGGGGATGACAAGGGAGAGCACGATCAGCACCGGCATGAGGACCTTGATGCTGGTGCCGCCGCCCACATCCTTGAGGCCAAATGCGGAACCGATCAGCAGCACATAAACAGCCAGAATCGCGGCGATGCCCACGAGCATGTCTTTGAGCTGCGGACGAATGCTGAGTGGATCGGTGCGCGCGTCGGTACTTGCAGGGGGTGTGTTCATTGTGCTGAGTCTAACGTCTACGGGATTTTCCGGCTCCCAGGAAACATGGAGACAACCCTGATGGAACCGGCACCTGTTCATCATTGCTCTACATGGTTCATGCCCCATAGTTAATGGTGCGCGCGTGAGAAGCGCGGCACGGGAAAATGACAGCAGATCGGCCCGCACCCCTCCACATGGAAGGTGCGGGCCGATCTGTATTTCCTCAACTCGCCCTACCTAACCCGTCTTTTTTCGTCACGTGATTGTAAAGGTTTACATGGCGAAAAACTGGCTCAGCCGAAGTGCCAGGTAGAGGATTTCTGCCGTTGGGTAGTTACCGTCGCAATGTAATTTTTTACACAGGGGCGAGCGTGCGGGGGCTTAAGGGCCGGAGGCTTTGCCGCGTCAGTCCACAGCGTTTAGTCCACCACGAACACGATCAGATCACGCGGACCATGCACACCCTCGACGCGGACGAGCTCGATGTCGGAGGTGGCCGATGGCCCGGAGATGAGCGTGGTGGGCAGTTCCGGGTCCAGTTTGGCAAACATCTCTGGCACGCCGTAGACCACGGAATCCATGTGCACGATGCACAGGTGGCGGTCGGGGACCAGGCTCAGGGCACGGCGGCCGCACTTGCCGGCACCGGCCTCGGATTGGAGGCAGATGGTGCCGGTTTGGGCAGAGGAGACGACGGAGCTGGTGACCACGGCGTCGACATCATTGAGCGTTCGCGGATCGACGGTGACGTCGTCGGGTTGGGCGTTGCCACTGAAGGAAGCGAAAAGGTCACTGTCCAAGCCTTGGGCGTAGCGGACCTCTTTAGCGTTGTGCTCCTGGAGAACAGAAGCGATCGCCTCTGGGAGCTCGGCGGAGCTGACTTTTTTGACCGTGGCTTTGTAGTCCACGAGGCGGTCCACGAGCATGTCCCGCAGTTCATCACGGTTAAGTGGTGTCTCGGTGCGGTATTCCCGGACAGGCTCAACGCTGGCGGGGGAGTGAGCCAGCTGGTGGGCGTTGCGGATGCGGGTGAGGATTTCCTCTTTAGCGGTAGCCATTAGTGTTCCTCCTCCTGGTGGGCGGGGATGCCTTCAGCGCGGGCGTCGGCAAGCAATTGCTGCGCTTCGTCCGATGCGAACCATTGACGGAAGGACTTCTTGGGTGGCACGGCAACGTCGCGGTAATTCGTCCAGGCGGAGACTGGTGGTGGCATCTTGTCGATGACACCGTTGAATCCACCGAGTACACGGCCAACGGCGACCATGCGCACAGCCTTGTCCCACAGCGCGCTGTGGCCCCACACCTGGGCAATGGTGGCAAACATGGCGCCCTCGATCGGCGGGCGGTGGTTTTCCACCTTCTGGTGGCGCATCTCTAACAGGACGTCTGTAATAGGAATCTTGACGGGGCAGACTTCATCGCACCGGCCACACAGTGAGGAGGCGTAGGGGAGGGACGCGGTGACGTCATCAGCGGAGTCCATGCCGGCGAGCTGCGGGGTGAGGATCGCACCGATCGGGCCGGGGTAGACCGAACCATAAGCGTGGCCGCCGGCGCGCTCGTAGACCGGGCAGACGTTCAGGCAGGCAGAACAGCGGATGCACTTGAGTGCCTCGCGGCCAATCTCATTGGACAGGGCAGCGGTACGGCCGTTGTCCACCAGCACGATGTGGAAGTCCTGCGGGCCATCATTCTCCGTCACACCGGACCAGATGGAGGTGTAGGGGTTCATGCGTTCGCCTGTCGACGACCGCGGGAGAAGCTGCATAAACACCCCGAGATCCTCGTACTTAGGCAGGATCTTCTCAATACCCATGACGGTGATGAGGGTCTCCGGCAGCGTTAGGCACATGCGGCCGTTGCCTTCGGACTCCACGATGGAGACGGAACCAGTCTCTGCGATACCGAAGTTGCAGCCGGAGATAGCCACCTTGGCCTTCATGAACTGCTCACGCAGGAAGGAGCGGGAGGCCTCCGCCAGCGCGGCGGGTTCGGAGGTGAGGTCCGCGGGTGCGCCGGGCATGTTCGCGGTGAAGATATCGCGGATCTCCGCCCGGTTGCGGTGGATGGCGGGGACGACGATGTGAGACGGGAAATCGTCACCCAGCTGCACGATGAGCTCAGCCAGGTCGGTTTCGCGGGCGTGGATGCCGTTGGCCTCCAGGACGTCATTAAGCGCGATCTCCTGGGTGGCCATGGACTTGATCTTCACAACATCGGTTTCACCCGTCTTCTTGATGAGGTCCGTGACAATCTGGGATGCCTCTTTGGCATCGCGTGCCCAGTGGACATGGCCACCACGCTTGGTCACGTTCTCCTCGAACTGCTCCAGCAGCTCCGGCAGGCGAGCGAGGGTATCGCGCTTGATGGTGGAACCAGCCTCGCGCAATGCTTGCCAGTCGTCGAGTTCGTTCACAACACCCTGGCGCTTGAGACGAATCTGGGTGGTGGCGTAGTTGAGATTGTGGCGCTGAGTGGAGTTGTTCAGCTCCGTCTTGGCATTCTTGGGAAATTTGTCATGCTCGCGAAAATGCCCCAGATCACGCGGTGCGTGCGGTGGCATCGTGGGGGTGCCTAATCCGACCTTCACAGCATCTTCTCCTTCGTGTACGCAGCGGATTCCGGTGTCCACGGGTGCTCGCGGGTAGAAGCGAGGATCTCCGCGATGTGGATGGCGCGGATACCGGTGTGCTGGCGGGACATGGCGCCACCGATGTTCATCAGGCAAGAGGAATCACCCGCGGTGACGTACTCCGCCTGTGTGTCTTTGATATGGCGCACTTTATCGGAGACCATTGCGGCCGAGACATCGGAATTCTTCAATGCGAAAGTGCCACCAAAACCACAGCACTCCTCGACGTTCTCCAGCTCGACGAGCTCCAAACCATCCACGGCCTTGAGCAGATCCGTGGGGCGGTCGCCGACCTTGATAAAGCGGCGGGAGTGGCACGTGGAGTGATACGTCACACGGTGGGGGAAGAATGCCCCCACGTCGGTAGTGCCCATGACATCGACGATGAACTCTGAAAGATCAAGTGTCTTCTTCGTGGTTTTCTTCGTCCCATCAACGAGCGCCGGAGTGCCGTAGCGTTCTGCGATACGCGTGTGCTGCTCACGCACCGCGCCCGTACAGGAGCCAGACGGGGTGACCACGTAATCAATAGAGTCATCCGCGAAAGCATCCACGTAGTTCTTAATTATTGGCACTGTCTCTCGCTGGTAACCGGTGTTGATATGCATCTGCCCACAGCAAGTCTGTTCGGGCGGAAACACCACCTCACACCCAAGACGCGACAACACCAATGCTGCCGCCTTGTGTGCATCAGGAAACAGTGCATCACCAATACACGTACTAAATAGCGCTACACGCACTGCTGGCTCCTTTCTGGGTCAATCTCGGCCAGCCGGATCAAGGCGGCAATCAGGTATCCGCCCCATAACCGCGACGCTACTCCTCATCGCGCGCGGATGCGCGTAAAGCCGACGGCCCCGCTTGGTATCGCGCCGGGAAGCTCCTCTAAACTTGGCCTCCATGACCCCAGCTGACCTTGCCACTACCGTTCGTACCGTCACCCTGGAAGCGCTCGCAGGGCGTGACTTGCCGGACGGTGCCACCCCAGAATCGATCGTTCCTGCCACCGTCACCGTGGAGCGCCCACGTAATCCGGAGCACGGGGATTACGCCACCAACGTCGCTTTGCAGGTGGCCAAGAAGGCAGGTATGAATCCGCGTGAGCTCGCGCAATTGCTTGTTAGCGGGCTCGTGGCCAACCCCGCCATCGACTCCGCCGAGATCGCCGGCCCGGGCTTTATCAACCTTCGCCTGGGCGCTGCGGCCACCGGCGGCATCGTGGCCAACATCCTGGAGCAGGGGGAGCGCTTTGGTGCCTCGGACCTCTACAGCGGAGAGAAGATCAACTTGGAATTCGTCTCCGCGAACCCGACGGGGCCCATCCACCTGGGGGGTACCCGTTGGGCAGCCGTGGGTGATTCGCTGGGCCGCGTGCTGGAATTCTCCGGTGCAGAGGTGACCCGCGAGTACTACTTCAACGATCACGGTGGCCAGATCGACCGTTTTGCGCGTTCGCTGGTGGCGGCAGCCAAGGGTGAGCCGACGCCGGAGGACGGCTACGGCGGGGAATATATTCAGGAGATTGCACAGGAGATCGTCGCTAAGCATCCTGATGCCCTGGAAGGCGACGCTGAGACCGTGCAGGAAACTTTCCGCGCTGAGGGCGTGGAGAAGATGTTTGAGCAGATCAAGTCCTCGCTGCATGAGTTTGGCACGGACTTTGATGTGTTCTTCCACGAGAACTCCCTGTTTGAGTCTGGTGCCGTTGAACGCGCGATCCAAACCTTGAAGGACAACGGCAACCTCTACGAATCTGACGGTGCCTGGTGGCTGCGCTCCACGGACTTTGGGGATGACAAGGACCGTGTGGTGATCAAGTCTGATGGTGACGCCGCATATATCGCAGGTGACATTGCCTACGTGGCCGATAAGTTTGATCGCGGACACACGCTGGCGATTTACATGCTGGGTGCGGACCACCACGGATACATTGCGCGTCTGCGCGCAGCGGCGCAGGCGCTCGGCTACGACCCGCAGGCCGTGGAAGTACTCATCGGGCAGATGGTCAACCTCGTGCGCGACGGCAAGCCGATGAAGATGTCCAAGCGCGCTGGCACGGTGATTACTCTCGACGACCTAGTGGACCTCATCGGCCGCGACGCGGCGCGCTACTCGCTGGTGCGCTCCTCGGTGGACTCGACGCTGGACATTGATCTGGATCTGTGGGAGAAGCAGTCCAACGACAACCCGGTGTACTACGTGCAGTACGGCCACACCCGCTTGGCGTCCATTGGGCGCAAGGCTGCGGAGGCCAACGTGTCCGCGGAAGGCGCGGACCTGTCTCTGTTGACGCATGAGAAGGAAGGCGACCTCATCCGCACGCTGGGCGAGTTCCCGGCTGTGGTCAAGGCCGCCGCCGAGCTGCGTGAGCCGCACCGCATCGCGCGCTACGCTGAGGAGCTGGCCAGCGTCTTCCACAAGTTCTACGACGCCTGCCAGATCTTGCCCAAGGCGGGGGAGAACCCGGAACCGATCCACTCTGCACGCCTGGCCCTGGCAGCTGCGTCCCGCCAGGTTCTGGCCAACGCCCTGGGGTTGCTTGGCATCACTGCGCCCGAAAGGATGTAAGCCATGCTCGATCCCGTTTTGAACACCGCGAACCTGTCCCGCGATGACCTACTGCGCATGCGCCACCAAGAGGCTGGCTGCTTCAATGACCTGCCTGCCCACGTCTGGCCACGCAATGCCAAGCGTGCGGAGGACGGTTCGGTGTCCATCGCGGGTGTCAAGCTTTCAGACATCGTCGCGGAATACGGCACTCCTGTCATGGTCGTGGATGAGGAGGACTTCCGTTCCCGCTGCCGCGACATGGCGCAGGCGTACCTCGAGCCGAAGAACGTCCACTATGCCTCTAAAGCGTTTTTGACCACGCGCATTGCCCGCTGGGTGGAAGAGGAAGGTCTCTCCCTCGACGTGGCTAGTGAGAATGAGCTGCTCATCGCGCTGGCTGCGGATTTTCCCGCGGAGCGCATCACCGTACACGGCAACAATAAGTCCGAATCCTTCCTGCGTACCTGCGTCACCCGTGGTGTGGGGCACGTGGGGGTGGATTCCCACCAGGAACTGGACACCCTGGACCGTATCGCCGGTGAGGAGGGCGTTGCCCAGGACGTGTTCATCCGCGTGAAGCCCGGCGTGGAAGCGCACACGCACGAGTTCATTGCCACCAGCCACGAGGACCAGAAATTCGGCTTGTCGCTGGTGTCCGGCTCGGCTTTCCGTGCCGTGCAGACAGCCCACAATGCTGCGAACCTTAAGCTCACTGGCCTGCACTGCCACGTGGGCTCCCAGGTCTTCGACGCAGAGGGCTTCAAGCTGGCCGCATCTCGCGTGCTGGGGCTGTACGCCAAGATCTACCGTGAGCTGGGTTTGCAGCTAGATTACCTCGACCTCGGCGGTGGCTACGGCATTGCCTACACCGTGGATGAGCAGCCGCTTGACGTGCAGGCTGTAGCAAAGGATTTGCTGCGCGCCGTTGAGGATGCGGCAGGGGAGTTGGGCATCACTCCGCCGACCGTCATCGTGGAACCCGGCCGCGCGATTGCGGGCCCGGCAGCCGTCACGGTGTACTCCGTGGGCACCGTCAAGGACGTCCATGTGACCGATGATGCAACGCGTCGATACATCGCTGTGGACGGTGGGATGAGCGATAATATTCGCACCGCTTTGTACGGTGCGGAGTATGACGCGCGAGTGGTCAATCGTCTCACTGAGGGTGTGCCTCACGCGACGCGCCTTGTTGGTTCCCACTGCGAATCCGGCGACATCCTGATCAATAACGCCCTCTGGCCAGACGATATTGCGCCGGGGGATCTGATCGCTCTCGCCGCGACCGGAGCGTACTGCTACTCCATGGCTTCCAACTACAACTGCTTCGGTCGCCCTGCCGTAGTCAGTGTGAAGGAAGGCACCGTGACACCCATGGTGCGCCGAGAGACAGTAGAAGACATACTCGCTAGGGAGTCTTTGTAAACTCTTAGGGCATTGCTGTCCACCAGTCCATCGTTTCAACGACACAGGAGAACCATGACTGCGCTAAGCGCCGAAGGCAGGAACGGAAACTACCCAGGCAAAGGCATTGGGCAACCAGTTGGAGTTGCTCTGCTTGGTATGGGCACCGTGGGTACAGAGGTCTTGCGTCTGATTAATGATTTCTCTGCCAACCTGGAAAACCGCATCGGTGGTCCGATTGCTGTCCGTGGCGTGGCCGTGTCTGACTTGAACAAGAAGCGCCCGGTGCTGGATAACTTCCCGGATATCACGGTCACGGACAATGCCCGCGAACTCATTGACCGCGACGATGTTGACGTTGTGGTTGAGGTCATCGGTGGCATCGATTACCCGCGTGAGCTGGTGCTCACCGCACTGAAGGCCGGCAAGTCTGTGGTCACCGCGAACAAGGCCCTCATCGCTGCGCATGCGGATGAGCTGTCGGATGCTGCGAATGAGGCCGGCGTGGACCTCTACTACGAGGCAGCCGTTGCGGCAGCCATTCCCGTCGTGGGCATGCTGCGTCGCTCCCTGGCTGGTGACCAGGTGCAGCGAATCTCCGGCATTGTGAACGGCACGACCAACTTCATCCTTGACGCCATGGCTTCCACCGGCATGGGCTACGACGAGGCGCTGGCTGAGGCGACCCGCCTGGGTTACGCGGAAGCTGACCCGACCGCGGATGTGGAGGGCCACGATGCTGCATCCAAGGCTGCGATCCTCGCTTCTATGGGCTTCCACACCCGCGTGACCTACGACGATGTTCACGCTGAGGGCATCACCAACATCACCGCCGAAGACATCGAAGCAGCAAAGGCCGCTGGCTTCACCATCAAGCTGCTCGCTATTTGTGAGAGGCTTATCGACGACGCGGGGGTCACCTCCGTCTCCGCTCGCGTGCACCCGACGTTGGTGCCGAATGAGCACCCGCTGGCGAGCGTCGATAAGTCTTACAACGCTGTCTTCGTGGAAGCGGAAGCCGCTGGCCGTCTCATGTTTTACGGCAATGGCGCGGGTGGTGCTCCCACCGCGTCCGCTGTGCTTGGTGACCTGGTCGGTGCAGCCCGCAACAAGATCCACGGTGGTCGTGCTCCGGCTGAGAACCCGTACGCGAACTACCCGGTGGCTGATTTCGGTGATGTGCCGACGCGCTACCACATTGACATGTCCGTGGCTGACCGCCCGGGCGTGCTGGCTGAGATTTCCCGCCGCTTCGCCGCGCAGGATATTTCCATCTCCGCTGTGCGCCAGGAAGAATCCGGTGAGCATTCCCGACTCATCGTGGTGACCCACTCCTCGCTAGAGCGCAAGCTCGCCGGCATCGTTGACGAGCTGCGTGAGATTGAAGAGGTCAAGGCGATCAACTCTGTGATCCGCCTCGACTCTTAAGCCCCACTGAGCACTCCTCAGCCGCGTTAACCGGAAGGACTTTTCGTGAGCATTGACCTTGAAGTGGGCCTGCGCGCCCGCGTCACCGTGCCTGGCAGTACCGCCAACTTGGGCCCCGGCTTTGACACCCTCGGTCTTGCCGTAGGTATCTACGACACGGTGGAAGTGGAAGTCACGGCGTCTGGCCTTGATGTGGAGATTTTCGGCGAGGGTGCCAATGACCTGCCGCGTGATGCCTCTCACCTCGTGGTCAAGGCGATCAGCTCCGGCTTGCACGCCGCTGATGCTCATGCACCGGGACTGAAGGTGACATGCACCAATAACATCCCGCAGTCCCGCGGCCTGGGTTCTTCCGCCTCCGCCGCTGTTGCCGGCGTCATCGCTGCCAACACCCTGGCAGGCAGCCCACTGAGCACCGATGACGTGATTCAGCTCAGTTCTGCCTTCGAGGGCCACCCGGATAACGCTGCGGCCAGCGTCGTCGGTGGGGCAGTGGTGTCCTGGACTGACATCCCTGTCGATGGTGTGTCTCAGCCGGTTTACCGCGCTGTGCCCTTGACCGTGCACCCGGACATCAAGGCCACCGCGCTGGTGCCTAACTTCCACGCGTCGACGAACGCCGTGCGCAAGGTACTACCATCGCATGTCACGCATACCGACGCGCGCTTTAACGTCTCCCGCACCGCCGTGATGACGGTGGCAATTCAGACCCACCCAGAATTCCTCTGGGAGGGCACCCGCGATCGCCTGCACCAGCCGTACCGTGCGGACGTTCTACCGGTCACGGCTGAGTGGGTCAACCGCCTGCGCAACCGTGGCTATGCCGCATTCTTGTCCGGTGCTGGACCCACCGCGATGGTGCTGTCCACGGAGCCGATTGACCCGAAGATCCTCGAATCCGCGCGTGAGGATGGCCTCCGTGTGCTCGAGCTCGACATCGCTGGGCCGGCGACGGCGGAGCTGCTTCGTTCTTAGACGCTAGGCCTTCGACGTCGGCTTAGTCGTCGTCCTGGTCCGGGTCGGGCACCGGAATGGTGTCTTCGCCGGTGTCATCCGCGTCCGCTGCTTCGGCTGCGGGCGCGGTTTCATTGTCTGGACGTGTACCGGGGCCGGGGAGAGCGATGATGTCGAATTCGTCCTTGGCTAGGTGTTCGCGCAGGTCGATTTTGTCGAATTTGCCCACGGAGGTTTTGTCGATGGAGGCGACGAACGTCCAGTACTCCGGCGCCATCCACGTGGGCAGCTCCTGCTGGAGGTCCTGGCGGAGCTTCTTCGCTAGGTCGATTGACGGTGTGACATCGGAATGCAGAACCGTGACTGCCAGGGGGCGCTCACCCCACTTCTTGTCCGGGTAGCCGATGACGGCGCACTCAACAACCTCGTCCGCTTCCATGATGAGGTTTTCCAACTGGGCGGAGTAGATCCACTCGCCGCCGGAACGGATGACATCGCGGGAGCGGTCATACAACGTCATAAACCCGTCGGAGGTCACCGTGCCAACATCGCCGGTGCGGAGCCAGCCGTCGGCAGTGAAGAACTCGTCGTCTTCTGTGACTTCTTTGCCGCGGAAGACCGAGGCGTACTCCTGGGTCTCCGCGTTGGTGGGGTGGTAGTAAGCAGCAGCAACCATGTTGCCGCGAACTTGGATCTCACCATCGCTACGGTCAGAACCGGAGACGATCTGGCCATCATTGACCACGCGGTAATCCAGCCAGGGCGCGAACCGTCCCTGGGACACGCGGTAGGCCCAGCGGCGCTCACCGCCAGCACCTGAAGGCGGGCGGGCCACTGTGCCCACGGTGGAGGTTTCCGTCATTCCCCAGACGTGGACCACGTCCACACCGTAGCGTTCCTCCCACACCTTGATCAGGGCTGGTGGGGCAGGGGAGCCACCGACGTAAAGTTCCGTGAGCGACATACGCTCCGGCGGGTTGTGCAGGTAGTAGACCATGAGCTGAATCCACAGGGTGGGCACACCGTGGGCCACGCGCGGGTGAGTGCCAGCGATGAGCTTGGCCAAGGTCGGTGCAGACACATCCGAATCCGGCAGCACCAGCGGGGTGCCCGCCAGAAATGCGGTGAAGGGCACACCCCAGCTGAGCACGTGGTAGATCGGGATGCAGCACAGGAAAGACTCGCCGTGAGTAATGGCAAGCGAGTCTGTTGCCCGCAGGCTCATCGCGGTCAGCCAGATAGAGCGGTGGGAATACGCCACGCCCTTCGGGGCACCCGTCGTAGCCGTCGAATAGCAAATTGCTGCCGCGGTGTTTTCGGGTAGTTCGGGCCAATCGTAGAGGGTTGATTGCCCGTCGAGAAGCGCCTCGTAGCTGCGCACGGACATTGAATCCGGCAACTCTTCCGCGAGTGGCGCGACGGGTTTCGTCCCAGTGAAACAGACAACCCGCACCTTCGGGCACTTCGGCAAAATACGCGCGAGCTTTGGCGTCAGGCGTGGATCCGCAACCAGAACCTCCATCTCGGAGTGGTTGATGATGTAGGTGATCTGGTCCTCCAGCAGCTGCATATTCAGAGGCACGAAGACCGAACCTTTCGCGGCGACGGAGAACATCACCTCCAAATGCTCCGCGCAGTTGTACATGAACGTGCCCACGCGCTGGTCCCCGTCAATCCCCAAAATGTCATTGAGCGCGTGAGCAAACGCGGCGGCGCGGGACCCGATAGCCCCGAACGTGGTTTCCTCCGCGGTGCCCGTGCGCCACGTGGTCACCTTCGTCGTGGAGTGCACTGAGGAGCCGTATCTTAAAATTCGTCCGACGGAAAAGGGCACTTCCTGCATGGTGGCGAGCATGCCCACAACTCTAGCGCGACCCTTTTGCGCGGGGCATTCCACCGCACCGTTGAAATGTGGTCTACAATGACCAACATAGATCGCGACCGTGGTGGATCTTCACATGGTCAGGGGCGTATTCTCATTTGTCTGCGCCGCGCCGCATCCACCAAATCTTTAAAACCGTACCGTGTTCATCCACGGAGATGCGTTTGTGCGAGTCCGATCTAACGTGCATCACCTTCTTTGATACTGGCCCGTCGCGCTATGCGTTGTGCACCATCAGCCGAGAAGGCAGGGGACGTTTACGCCGCGCGAAAATGCACGCGCTGGACGACATGATGAAAGGACATCCGTGACTGATACGGGTAATGCCGCGAGCCAAGACCTCGCATCACTGAAGCTGCCGGAGCTGCGCAAGATCGCAGCCGAAAAAGGCCTTCGGGGGACCTCAGCCCTACGCAAGGGTGAATTGATTCAGGCCATCACCACCGGTTCTGTGCCGCAGCGCGCACGTCAGCGTGCCAGCGAGCAGGCCGCCGCTGAGAACACGCCGGCACAAGAGGGCCGTGCGAAGAAGTCTCAAGAGCAGGCAAAACAGCCTGATCAGAAGGAACAGAAGGAGCAGGGCCAGGAGAAGGACGACCAGCGTTATGAGTCGCGCTCCGCTGCCCGCCGCGCCCGCCGGAACCGTGCCAAGCACGCTGAGCAGGGAGACAACTCCGAGAGCTCCTCGCGTAACGACGATCGCTCGGACCGCGACGACCGCTCAGACCGTGGCAACCGCGATAACCGCGACAACAATGACGATCATGGCTCTGACCGCGACGGTCGTGACAACCGGGATAACCGCGGTGGTCGGAACAACCGTGACAACCGCGATGGTGACGGCAATGGTCGCCGTGGCCGCCGCGGTCGCCGTAACCGCCGCAACCGGGACAACCACAACGGTGGTGGCAATAACAACCACAACAATGGCCAGGACTTCGATCCGGAGGATCTGCAGGAAGTCGCTGGCATCGTGGACATCGTGGACAACAATGCAGCGTTCGTTCGCACCACCGGTTACCGGGCGAACCAGGCTGACGTGTTCATCAACAACAACCTGGTGCGCCGCTGTGGCCTGCGCGCCGGTGATGCGGTGATTGGGCAGGTTCGTGCCAACGGCCAGAGCCATTCCCACGGCAGTGGGCGTAACCGCCAGCGCTACAACCAGCTGGTGCGTGTGGATTCCATCAACGGCATGAGCGTGGAGGACGCGAAGCAGCGCCCCGAGTTCCACAAGCTCACGCCGCTGTACCCGAACCAGCGTCTGCGCCTGGAAACGGAGCCGAACATTCTGACCACGCGCGTGATCGACCTGGTCATGCCGATTGGTAAGGGCCAGCGTGCACTCATCGTCTCCCCGCCGAAGGCTGGTAAGACGACGATTTTGCAGAACATTGCTAATGCAATCGCGCAGAACAACCCGGAGTGCTACCTCATGGTTGTGCTCGTGGATGAGCGCCCGGAGGAAGTCACGGACATGCAGCGCTCCGTCAAGGGGGAGGTCATTGCCTCCACCTTCGACCGCCCGCCGAGCGAGCACACCGCTGTTGCGGAACTCGCGATCGAGCGCGCCAAGCGCTTGGTTGAGATGGGTCAAGACGTTGTGGTCCTGCTGGATTCCATCACCCGCCTGGGCCGTGCGTACAACAACTCCTCGCCGGCATCGGGTCGCATCCTGTCTGGTGGTGTGGACTCGAACGCGCTGTACCCGCCGAAGCGTTTCCTGGGTGCCGCCCGCAATATCGAGGACGGTGGCTCGCTGACCATCATCGCCACGGCGATGGTGGAGACCGGTTCTGCTGGTGACACGGTGATCTTCGAGGAGTTCAAGGGCACCGGTAACGCGGAGCTCAAGCTCGACCGCAAGATCGCGGAGCGTCGCGTGTTCCCGGCTGTGGACGTCAACCCATCCGGTACCCGAAAGGACGAGCTGCTGCTCGCCCCGGAGGAAGTCCGCGTCATGCACAAGCTGCGTCGCATCCTCTCCGCACTGGACCCGCAGGCCGCGATTGATCTGCTGATCAAGCAGCTGAAGAAGACCAAGACGAACGGTGAGTTCCTCGTTGGTGTCGCGCAGTCGGCGCCGATGGCCGCTGATGTGGACACGGAGGAGTACCAGTAAATGGCCGGATCACACGTATCGCTCGTTGATGACTATGTGTCTGAATACCAGGGCATCCAAGCCCAGATGTCAGACCCAGAGGTTGTCGGCGACCAGGACTTGTTCCGCAAGCTGTCCAAGCGCTATGCGCAGCTGCAGCCGATCATCAACGTGAACAATGACCTCAACCAGGCCCGAGAGGACCATGAGGCCGCCAAAGAAATGGCCGCCGAGGACAAGGAATTCGCTGAAGAGGCAACCCGCCTTGAAAGTGAGATTGTCCGCCTGGAGGAGGAGCTGGCCGATCTGCTGGCTCCACGCGATGAGCATGATCCGGATGACGTGATCATGGAGATCAAAGCCGGCGCCGGTGGGGAAGAGGCTGCGCTGTTCGCAGCCGATCTTGCCCGCATGTACCAGAAGTACGCCGAGAAGCACGGGTTGAGCTGGGATGTCTTGGATGTCTCCGAGTCTGATCTCGGTGGCGTGAAGGACATGACGGTGTCTGTGACCATGAAGAACCCGTCGCGTGATGGCGCATGGTCCATGCTGAAGTTCGAGGGTGGCGTGCACCGTGTGCAGCGCATCCCCGTGACTGAATCGCAGGGCCGCATTCAGACGTCCGCGGCTGGCGTCTACGTCTTCCCGGAGACCGAAGAGGTCGGTGACGTTCAGATCGATGAGAAGGACCTTCGTATCGACGTTTACCGTTCGTCCGGTAAGGGCGGCCAGGGCGTCAACACGACGGACTCTGCTGTGCGTATCACCCACTTGCCCACGGGCATTGTGGTGACCTGTCAGAAGGAGCGTTCGCAGATTCAAAACCGTGCGCGCGCAATGCAAGTTCTGCAGGCACGCCTCGAGCAGATCGAGCGTGAGAAGGCAGAGGCAGAAGCTGCTGAGGGCCGTGCTTCGCAAGTACGCAACATGGACCGCTCGGAACGCATCCGCACCTACAACTGGCCGGAGAATCGCATTTCGGATCACCGCATCGGGTTTAAAGCCAACAACCTTGACTCGGTGCTCGATGGCAATATGGATGACCTGATCACGGCTCTTCAGACGCATGAGCGCCAAGAACGACTCGAGGCGGAGCACTAGTTCAGTGCGCTGGAACTCACCCGAGCTCGCATCGCTTATCGACGATGCCCGGCGCCGCTTCACCCACGCCGGTATCGCATCCCCCGACGTGGACGCGACTTTGATCGCGGCGGCGTTGCTAGGGGAGTCATCCCATTTGGCCTTGCGCTTTTATTCCCCGGACCAGATCCCAGATACCTTCACGGCTGAGTTTCACGAAGCCGTGAAGCGACGAGAGAAGCGCGAGCCCCTGCAGCACATCATTGGCTCTGCGCCCTTTGGTGTCTTGGATCTCACCGTCGGGCCGGGAGTGTTCATTCCACGCCCGGAAACGGAAGTGCTCGCCGAATGGGCAGTGACAGAGTTTGAAAAGCTCAGTGAGACCCATGAGTACCACTCGGCTGAGTCCATCATCGTGGACCTGGGCACTGGTTCGGGTGCCTTGGCGATCTACATTGATCAGCGTGTGCAAGCTGATGAAGTGATCGGCGTGGATCTTTCGCCCGTCGCTGTTGCTGCTGCGCAAGAGAATGCACGCGAGCATGGCTCAGCTGTACGTGTCATCGAGGGCGATATGACAGACCCAGAGCTGCTCAGTGAGTATTCCGGGCGCGTTGCCATGGTGGTGTCCAACCCGCCGTATGTGCCTTTTGTCCCGCAGGAAGCAGGACTGTTTCCTGCGGAGATCTACCATGATCCGGAAACAGCAGTGTTCTCTGGCACAGACGGCATGGATGCCATTCGTGGACTCATTCCCGTGGCAGCACGATTGCTCATGCCGGGTGGGCTGCTGGGGATTGAGCATGATGATTCGACGGCGGCGGTGACGCGAGAACTCGTCGAAAAGCAGGGCTGCTTTGAACACGTTCGCAACCTACAAGACCTCACTGGACGGGACAGGTTTGTCACCGCGAGTAAGGTACAACCCTAAAGGAGGATCACCGCCGATGCCGAGCAGAGTGTATGACTGCCTGGACCCACAGGGCCGCAAGAAAGGGATTGAAGCCGCAGCAGCCGCCGTTAAGGCTGGTCAATGTGTGGTGCTGCCCACCGATACCGTGTATGGAATTGGTGCGGACGCATTCAACCCGGATGCCTGCGCCAAGTTGCTAGCCACGAAGCGACGTGGACCGGACATGCCGATTCCGGTGCTCGTGGGCTCGTGGACCACGATTCAGGGTCTGGTGCGTGAATTCACGGACACCGCGAAAACCCTCGTCGAGGCGTTCTGGCCAGGTGGCCTGTCCATCGTGGTGCCGGAAGCTCCGTCCCTGCCATGGAACTTGGGTGATACCCGCGGCACCGTCCTTCTGCGTATGCCGCTGCAGCCGGTTGCTATTGAGCTGCTGCGTGAAGTCGGCCCGATGGCTGTGTCGAGCGCGAACATCTCCGGCCAGCCACCCGCTGTTACCGCCGTTGGCGCGCGCAACCAATTTGGTGAAGCCGTGCAGACGTACCTTGACGGCGGCCAAGCGGAGGTGGGGGAGCCCTCCACCATCATTGATATTTCCGGACCTCGTCCTGTGATTCTGCGTGAAGGTGCTATCTCCCCGGAACGCATTGGTGAAGTGCTGGGCATTGACCCGGAGGATCTGCGGCGGAAGGACCGCTAACCTATGACGGGAACTGGCGTCCCCCTGCGCGAGCTGGGTTTGGTCATTCTGGTCGCGGCCGTGATCACCTACCTGGCTACTGGACCTGTGCGCTCCTATCTCGTGCGCACCGGCCGTGTCGCAGAGATCCGTGCGCGTGATGTACACACGCAACCCACCCCAAGTTTGGGTGGCGTGGCCATGTTCACGGGCTTCTTATCCGGTGTCTTCCTAGCGTTGCAACTGCCTGCGCTCACCCGCGGTTTCGCCCCCGTCACACCTGAGATGACAGCGGTTGTCGTGGGTGCCTTCCTCATCGTGGTCGTGGGCATTATTGACGATCTCTATGAACTCGGCGCGTTAGCCAAATTCGCTGGGCAGGTGTTGGCGGCCCTTACTGTCTCCGTGATGGGCCTGTCCTACAACATCATTTTTTTGCCTATCGACGGTGGCACCACCCTCATCCTCGACCGCACCCAGGGCATCATCCTGTCCACGCTCATCACAGTGACCTTGGTGAATGCCTTCAACTTTGTCGACGGTATCGATGGGTTGTGCGCCGGGCTGGGGCTTATCGCCGGTGGCGCGATCTTGCTGTTTTCTCTGACGCTGCTCCATGACCAAGGTGGGGCAGTCTCCGCCTACCCGCCTGCAATCATCTGCGCCGGCATGGTGGGAATGTGTGCAGGCATCCTGCCACACAACTTTGAACCCGCCCGAATATTCATGGGGGATACCGGCGCCATGCTCATTGGTCTGCTGCTGTCCGCCGCTTCCATTTCGGCTTCCGGCAAGATCAACATGGCCCTGTACGGCACGGCAGACTTCGTCGCTTTGATCAGCCCCTTCATTGTTGTCCTCGCGGCGATTGCACTACCGGTGGCTGATCTCATCATGGCGGTAGTTAGGCGTGTCTCCCAGGGGAAAAGCCCCTTTTCGGCCGACCGGCAGCACATCCACCACCGGTTGCTTGCCCTCGGTCACACTCACCGTCGCACGGTCCTAGTGCTGTACATGTGGGTGTCCGCCATTGGCTTTGGTGCGGTGAGCTTCTCCATCATTCCCGCGCGCTACGCCGCCATGGTGCTCATCGTGGCGGTTGTGCTTGCAGCAGCCGCCACGGCTGTGCCAGTGCTTCAGGGCAAGATCGGCCCCGTCAGTCCAGATAGGTAGAATCTGTGCCCGTGACTTCCTCAACCACCCCCGCATCCAATCCCGCTGACTTCGACGACCCGCAGGCGCCCCTCAAGCGCGCCCTTAAGCTCGGTGGCTGGGCGCTTGTTGTTCTCACCATCGTCTCTCTGGCTATCTGGGGTGGGATGCGGGATTTGCCCGGTATTTGGGGCGTGCTCATTGGCGCCGCAATCGGTGGCGGATTCGTTCTTCTTACGGTGATTTCGGTGTTGGCTACTGCGAATACGACACCAAGCACCACGATGGCTGTCGTGCTGGGAAGCTGGATGCTCAAGCTCGTCGTGCTGATCGCGGTGCTCTTTGTACTGCGCGGCATGGATTTTTACGACACTGCTGCGCTCGGCGTGACTGTCATCCTGGCGCTCATCGTTGTTTTGGGCTCTGAAGTCTGGGGCATCATGACCACGCGCGCCACCTACGTGGGGTAGGACGCGGGATAGCTGGGGTAGGATGCGGGCGTCTTTTTCTCTCCCCCTGTTGGGCTCCTGTGACTGAGCTAACAAACCCCTTTGACCAGTCTGAATGCGTCTTAATTGCTTAGTGCCCACTTTCGGGTGCGACAAGCTCCCCCCAACATGCCCGATTATGTCGAACGGCTGATAGGCTAATCGCGGGTTAGAAGGAGAGAGCTACACCTTTTGGGGTTATCCGCCCGCTTCTTCTAGATCATCCCCTGCACCGCGGTAGCTGATGTGCGACGGAGTCCGCCGCGGATGGCAGATTTTGAAGACGTCCATCGCACCGCACATGAAAATTGTGCGGCCCGAGAACGGGAGAGAACGCTGAGCGTTGCAACTTTGGCCATGAAGGGTAGCTTCCACGCACCCGAACTGGACCCAGAATTTTTCCCGGGGCAATACTACGGCCAAATGCTGGGGGAGGACTTCCTCGGCGGTTGGTTCGCGCTGGACCGCATCATGATTGTGCGCCTGGTTATGGCGCTCATCCTTGTGGTTCTTTTTGCAATCGCCTTCCGGAACCCCAAGCTGGTTCCGTCGGGTCTGCAAAACCTTGGTGAGGTCGCAGTGGACTTCGTCCGTCTGCACATCGCTGAGGACATCTTGGGCAAGAAGGAGGGTCGTCGATTCCTTCCGGTTATCGCCACGATCTTCTTCACAGTGCTTTTCATGAACGTGGCCACGATCATTCCTGGCCTGAACATTTCGCCTAGCTCCCGTATCGGTCTTCCGATCGTGCTGGCAGTGGTCGGGTACATCACCATGATCTACGCGGGCGCAGCCCGTCACGGCTTCGGCAAATACGTGAAGCACTCACTCGTGATTCCTAACTTGCCTCCGGCGCTTCACCTTCTGGTGGTGCCGATCGAGTTCTTCTCGACATTCATTCTGCGACCGGTCACCCTGGCTCTTCGTCTTATGGCGAACTTCCTGGCTGGCCACATCATTCTCGTCCTTCTGTACTCTGCTACGAACTTCTTCTTCTGGCAGCTGAACGCTTGGACGGCACTGAGTGGCATGACCCTGATCGCAGCGATCCTGTTCACCCTGTACGAGTTGATTGTTATCTTCCTGCAGGCGTACATCTTCGCCCTTCTGGTCGCGGTGTACATCGAACTGTCGTTGCACGCAGATTCGCACTAGTCAGGCGCGAACTGACTGACACTGGCCAACTGAATAACCCCACATACACTTTGTCACCGCTCGGGCCTTGACCTAAGGGCCGGGCACCAAGAAAGGGAACGACTTTCCATGAACGAGATCATCCTCGCCCAGGCAGCAGAAGCTACCAAGTACACCGGCCTCGGCACCATCGGCTACGGCATCGCAACCATCGGCCCGGGCCTCGGCATCGGCATCCTCGTCGGCAAGACCGTCGAGGGCATGGCACGTCAGCCGGAGATGGCTGGCCAGCTGCGTACCACCATGTTCCTGGGTATCGCCTTCGTCGAGGCTCTGGCCCTGATCGGCCTGGTCGCTGGCTTCCTGTTCTAAAGAAACTCCTTAACCCAGAAGTTTCATAAAACCATTTAGATCAGGAGCACCGCATGACGAACGTCATCTACCTACTTGCAGCCGAGGGGGCAGAGCAGTCGCCGCTTGAGGGCGGTAACTCCATCCTGCTGCCGAAGGCTTACGACATCGTCTGGTCTCTCGTCGTCTTCCTCGTGATCTTCCTCCTCTTCTGGAAGTTTGTGCTTCCGAAGTTCCAGGAAGTGCTCGCGGAGCGCGAAGACAAGATCAAGGGCGGTATCGAGCGGGCTGAGACCGCACAAGCACAGGCCAAGGCTGCTCTGGAAAAGAACAACGCTCAACTCGCTGAGGCACGCGCCGAAGCTGCTGAGATCCGCGAAGCTGCCCGTCAAAAGGGCAAGGAGATTGAAGCAGAGGCACGCACCAAGGCTGAGGAAGAGTCCCGTCGCATTGTCGAATCCGGTGAGAAGCAGCTGCTGGCCTCGCGTGAGCAGGTCGTCGCAGAGCTTCGCAACGAGCTGGGCCAGAACTCCATCAACCTCGCCGAGGAACTCCTCGGCACTGAGTTGTCGGATTCCACCCGCCGCTCCAACACCATCGACAACTTCCTGAGCCAGCTGGACACCGTGTCCGCACGCTCGGCTACCCGGAAGTGAGGGCGTCGATGAGAGCAGCGAGCCGCGAAGCACTGTCGAATGTCGCGCAGAAACTGGACGCGTTCATCCGCGACACCGACAGCGCTGACACCGTTTCCGTAGCAGCCCAGACCGGCACCGAGCTGTTCCTCGTTGTGGACCAGCTTGAGAAGGACCGCACCCTGCGCGTCGCCGTTGCTGATGCTTCCCTCAAGGAAGAGCAGCGCACCGGGATCATCAGTGAGGTTTTCGGCGGTAAAGTCGCCGAGCCAACGTTGAACATCCTGCGTGAGGCAGCAGCACAGGTCTGGTCCACGCCGCGCGAGTTCCGTGCAGGACTCGTCCACCTGGGCCGTCGCGCACTTCTGCGCGGCGCAGAGAGCGAAGGCAAGTTGGAAACTGTTGAAGAGGAGCTCTTCGCACTTTCCCGCCTCCTCGAGCGCGAAAGCGAACTCACCCAGCTGCTGTCCGACCGCACTGCCACCGCAGACCAGAAGCGATCCCTTCTGGCCAACGTGCTCTACGGCAAGGTGTCCATGTACACCGAGGCCCTGGCGCTCCAGGTGGTGGGTCGTCCCGAGAAGAACCCGGTCGACGATATCGCGGGCATTTCCCGTGAATCGGCCGAGTTGACCGGCAAGACTGTTGCAGAGGTCACCTCTGCTACGGAGCTTTCCGCTTCTCAGCGCGACGCATTGGCAGAAAAGCTAGGCAAGATTTACGGCCGCGAGATGGCTATCCACACTGAGGTTGACCCCAGCCTCCTCGGCGGTGTGACCATCCGCGTTGGCGACGAGCAGATTGACGGCTCCACGCGAGGCAAGCTTGCCCGCCTGCGTGCCGACATGGCTGCCAACACGGCTTACTAGAACAAAAATATGCTGGAAGAATCTACCGAGAGCAGGAAGAACATGGCGGAGCTGACGATCTCCTCCGATGAGATCCGTAGCGCGATAGCGAACTACACCTCGAGCTACTCCGCGGAGGCCTCCCGTGAGGAGGTCGGCGCGGTGACGTCGGCTGCAGATGGTATTGCCCAGGTTTCCGGGCTGCCGGGCTGCATGACCAACGAGCTGCTTGAGTTCCCGAATGGCGTCATTGGCGTCGCTCAGAACCTTGAGACCGACTCCATTGGTGTCGTGGTCTTGGGCAATTTTGAGACGATTTCCGAGGGCGACAAAGTTGTGAGGACCGGAGAGGTCCTGTCCATCCCGGTTGGGGATAACTTCCTCGGCCGCGTGATCAACCCACTGGGTCAGCCGATTGACGGCCTGGGCCCGATCGAGTCCGACGAAGAGCGTGTGCTGGAGCTTCAGGCTGCAGGCGTGCTTGACCGTCAGCCGGTCGAGGAGCCGATGCAGACTGGCATCAAGGCTATTGACGCGATGACCCCGATCGGCCGTGGCCAGCGCCAGCTGATCATTGGTGACCGCAAGACCGGTAAGACCGCGGTCTGCATCGACACCATCCTTAACCAGAGGGCTTTCTGGGAGACCGGCGACAAGAACAAGCAGGTTCGTTGTATCTATGTCGCTATCGGCCAGAAGGGCTCGACCATCGCAGGTGTGCGCCGCACCCTCGAGGAGAACGGCGCTCTGGAGTACACCACCATCGTGGCTGCTCCGGCCTCTGATTCCGCAGGCTTCAAGTGGCTTGCACCGTTCGCAGGTGCAGCACTGGGCCAGCACTGGATGTACCAGGGCAACCACGTCCTGGTTATCTACGATGATCTGACCAAGCAGGCTGAGGCATACCGTGCCATCTCGCTGCTGCTGCGTCGTCCGCCGGGCCGCGAGGCTTACCCGGGTGACGTCTTCTACCTGCACTCCCGCCTGTTGGAGCGTGCAGCGAAGCTGAACGACGAGTTGGGTGCAGGTTCCCTGACCGCACTTCCGATCATCGAGACCAAGGCGAACGACGTCGGTGCCTTCATTCCGACCAACGTCATCTCGATTACGGATGGTCAGTGCTTCCTCCAGTCCGACCTCTTCAACCAGGGTGTGCGCCCGGCTATTGACGTGGGTATCTCCGTGTCCCGTGTCGGTGGCGCAGCGCAGACCAAGGGTATGAAGAAGGTTGCCGGTAACCTGCGTCTGGACCTGGCCGCATACCGCGACCTCGAGTCCTTCGCGGCGTTCGCCTCTGACCTGGATGATGCGTCCAAGCGTCAGCTCGAGCGTGGCCAGCGCCTCGTTGAGCTGCTGAAGCAGTCTGAGAACTCGCCACAGCCGGTGGAGTTCCAGATCATCTCCATCTTCCTCGCTAACGAGGGCGTCTTCGACTCCGTTCCCGTCGCTGACGTTCGCCGTTACGAGGCAGAGCTCCATGAGTTCATCCGCGCCGAGGCTCCTGAGGTCTACGCGCAGATCGACGGTGGTGCAGCGCTTTCCGACGAGTCCCAGGCAACGCTGCTCAGCGCCAATGAGCGCTTCGCTGCGTCCTTCCAGACCTCCGACGACGAGCACATCGTGCGTGAGCCGGAAGCTGAGGCTTTGGATTCCGATGAGGTGTCCAAGAACAAGCTCACCATTTCTCGCAAGTCGCAGAAGCGTGACTAACCGGAACTCAAACCGGTTAACGCGAAAGTTCACACTTTGAAAAGAAACGACTTAAGAGAAGGGAGGAGCACACACCATGGCAACACTTCGCGAATTGCGTGACCGAATCCGGTCAGTCAACTCAACGAAGAAGATCACCAAGGCCCAGGAGCTGATCGCTACTTCGCGCATCACCAAGGCTCAGCAGCGCGTTGCTGCGGCACAGCCGTACGCCAACGAGATGCAGGACGTCATGGAGCGGCTTGCCGCTGCAACATCCCTGGACCACCCGATGCTTCATGAGCGTGAGAATGGCAAGGTCGCCGCGATGCTCGTGGTCACGTCTGACCGCGGCATGGCAGGTGGCTACAACCACAACGTTCTTAAGAAGGCTGCCGAGCTTGAGAAGATGCTCAACGAGTCCGGCTATGACGTAGTCCGCTATGTCACCGGTGGAAAGGGCGTCACCCACTACGACTTCCGTGATCAGGAGATTGCGGGCGCGTGGACTGGGTGGTCCCAGGATCCGTCGTGGGAAGCAACGCACGATGTGCGTCACCACATGATCCACGGCTTCCAGGCAAGCTCCGAAGGCGAAGCAGCGTGGCGTGAAGGCCTGCGTGCACCGGAAGGTCAGCCGGTTATCGGTTTTGATCAGGTGCATGTTGTGTACACGAAGTTCGTATCCATGCTGTCGCAAGAGGCCACTGTCCACCAGCTGCTTCCAATCGAGCCGGTCTTTGAAGACATCGAGTTCGAGCAGGAAGATTTGCTCACCACTTCGGGCTCTGTGCAGCCGGACATGGACTTTGAGCCGGATGCAGAGACTCTGATGGAGCAGCTGCTTCCCGCGTACGTTTCCAGGTCGCTCTACTCGATCTTCTTGGAAGCGTCCGCAGCGGAATCTGCGTCACGTCGTACAGCGATGAAGAACGCAACGGACAACGCAACTGAACTTGCCGGGGAGCTGTCGCGCGAAGCGAACCAGCTCCGTCAGGCGAAGATTACCCAGGAAATCACCGAGATTATCGGCGGCGCTGGCGCGTTGTCCGGTAGCGGAGAAAGTGACTAAATCATGACTACAGCTCAATCTTTTGATGAGCGTAACGACGAGCCGACCGGGGCTGAGGACAACGTCGCAGCCTCCGGTACCGTCGCGAACACCGGTGCTGGCGAAGGCCAGAAGCCGCAAGGTTCGGACAACGGCCGTGTCGTTCGCGTCATCGGCGCAGTCGTCGACGTGGAATTCCCACGCGGCGAACTGCCGGAACTCTACAATGCGCTGCACGTCGAGGTCGAGCTCGAGGCAGTTGCAAAGACCGTGACGCTCGAGGTTGCTCAGTTCCTGAGCGATGGCCTCGTGCGCACCATCGCCATGGCCCCGACCGACGGCCTCGTCCGCGGTGCCAAGGTTGTTGACACCGGTAACCCGATTTCGGTGCCGGTCGGCGACCAGGTCAAGGGCCACGTGTTCAACGCACTCGGCGACTGCCTTGATGATCCTTCCGTGGGCAAGGACGGTGAGCGTTGGGGCATCCACCGCGAGCCGCCTGCCTTCAAGGACCTCGAAGGTAAGACCGAGATCCTCGAGACCGGTATTAAGGTCATTGACCTGCTCACCCCGTACGTGAAGGGCGGCAAGATCGGCCTCTTCGGCGGTGCAGGTGTGGGTAAGACCGTTCTTATTCAGGAGATGATTACCCGTATTGCACGCGAGTTCTCGGGTACGTCGGTCTTCGCCGGCGTCGGTGAGCGTACGCGTGAGGGTACGGACCTCTTCCTCGAGATGGATGACATGGGCGTCCTTCCGGATACCGCCCTTGTCTTCGGCCAGATGGATGAGCCGCCAGGGGTGCGTATGCGCGTCGCCCTGTCTGGTCTGACCATGGCGGAGTACTTCCGCGATGTCCAGAACCAGGACGTGCTGCTGTTCATCGACAACATCTTCCGTTTCACCCAGGCAGGTTCTGAGGTGTCCACGCTGCTCGGTCGTATGCCGTCTGCAGTGGGCTACCAGCCGACCCTGGCTGATGAGATGGGTGTTCTCCAGGAGCGCATTACCTCGACCAAGGGCCGTTCGATTACGTCCCTGCAGGCCGTTTACGTGCCGGCAGATGACTACACCGACCCGGCTCCGGCGACCACGTTCGCTCACCTGGATGCAACCACCGAGCTTTCTCGTTCCATCGCCTCGAAGGGTATTTACCCGGCTGTGGACCCGCTGACCTCGACCTCCCGCATTCTGGAGCCGGGCATTGTCGGCGAGCGCCACTACGAGGTTGCTCAGAAGGTGATTAACATTCTGCAGAAGAACAAGGAGCTGCAGGACATCATCGCCATCCTGGGTATGGACGAGCTCTCTGAGGACGACAAGATCACCGTTATGCGTGCTCGTAAGATCCAGCGCTTCCTCGGCCAGAACTTCTTCGTTGCTAAGAAGTTCACCGGTGACGAAGGCTCTTACGTTCCGCTCGAGGAGACCATTGACGCCTTCGACAAGCTCGCTACCGGTGAGTTTGACCACTACCCGGAGCAGGCCTTCAACAACCTCGGCGGTCTGGATGACGTCGAGGCTGCATACAAGAAGCTGCAAGAGAAGTAGGAGTAGCTCATGGCTGAAATCACCGCGCAACTGGTATCGGTTGACCGCATGCTGTGGAAGGGCGGGGCATCCATTGTCACCGCTCAAACCACCGAAGGTGAGATCGGCGTGCTGCCTGGCCACGAGCCGTTCTTGGGCCAGCTCAAGGATAACGGTGTCGTGACCATCACCCCGACCAGCGGCGACAAGATTGTTGCGGCTGTTCAGGGCGGGTTCGTCTCTGTGACGGGCAACAAGGTCACTATTCTCGCCGACTTCGCTATCTTCGCCGATGAGGTGGATGCTAACGAAGCGTTCGATGAGAATGATCCGACCGCGAAGGCTCGCCACGAAGCCGAGCAGGCGGCCCTGCGTCGTAAGGGCAGCGCCTAGGTTCTCCGGCATTTTCTTTGACCCCCGACTTCCCCGTGTGGGAGGGCGGGGGTCGCTTTTGCTTATCCGCGCCAAACCCCCAACTTTCGACGGTACAAACCGCGCGTGCGACTGACTAGAATGCTTCGCTATGAACGTGCTCTGGATCGCTCTTGGCCTTGTCGCGGCAGTCTTCTCCGCGGCGGGATTGTGGCGGTTCGTTGCAGTGCGCAAGACCGGAACTCAGGCGCTCATGCGTGCGCTGCCAGCGGAGAGCGTGCACGGTTGGCGTCATGGCATTGTGCGTTACAGCGGTTCCAGGATGACCTTCTACATGCTGCGCTCGCTGTCCTTTGGGGCAGACGTGGTGCTGAGCCGCAACGCTATTCATGTCACTGGTAGACGTGAGGCCACCGAGACCGAACGGGAGTTTATGCCCGGGGTCGAGGTGGTCTTAATTTTTTCTGCAGACGGGCGCGAGTATGAGTTTGCGTGCGATCAGCACACGGGAATGGCGTTGGTGTCGTGGTTGGAGTCGGCCCCGGATCGTCGTCAAGTGCGCACTGATATGAACGATTTGCACCACCGCGCGTTCCGCACAAACCAGTAGCCCGGCTAGGGTGGAGGCCATGCGTCTTGTTATCGCCCGGTGCTCCGTGGATTATGTTGGTCGGCTTGATGCTCACCTGCCGCTCGCGGACCGCCTGATCATGGTTAAAGCTGATGGCTCTTTGTCTGTTCATGCGGATGATCGTGCCTATAAACCGTTGAATTGGATGACGCCGCCGTGCACGATCACCGAAGAGGCGATCGTGGATGTGGATGGGGAGGACACTGGCGCTGCCTTGTGGGTCGTGGAGAACCCGAAAGGGGAGCAGTTGCGTGTCACCATTGAGGAGATTCACGCGGATGTGACCTATGAGCTCGGTGAGGACCCCGGTTTGATCAAAGACGGCGTGGAAGCGCACCTGCAGGAATTGCTCGCAGATCATATTGAGACGCTCGGTGACGGCTTCACTCTCGTCCGCCGGGAATACCCCACGCCATTGGGGCCGGTGGACATTATGGCGCGCGATGAGAACGGTGCGGCGGTTGCCGTTGAGGTCAAGCGCCGTGGTGGGATTGATGGTGTGGAGCAGCTTACGCGCTACGTGGAGATGCTCAACCGCGATGCGCTGCTGCGTCCGGTTCGTGGCGTGTTTGCGGCACAGGAAATTAAGCCTCAAGCTCGAACCTTGGCGGAAGACCGTGGCATTGAGTGCGTGACGCTCGACTATGACGAGCTGCGTGGCATCGAGTCGAACGAACTCCGCCTGTTCTAGCGATATGCCACGCCGAAATCGCCGAGCCACGGGCAGAGCGCCACGTCCGCTACCACGGGATGGCAGCGCGTACTGGGACACCCGTGAAGAAGAGGGGCCGAGTTGGGCGAACGGGGAGATGTACCTCGTGCGTCAGATGGGGTCAGCCTCCGCCACGAAGTTCTACATCTGCCCGCGCTGCAACCAGAACATTCCGCCTGGTGTTGCGCACGTCGTTGCGTGGCCCCGCGACACGGGTGGGCGCGCTGATGATCGCCGCCATTGGCACCGCCACTGTTGGGCCGCGCGCTAAGAAGACTCGGCGAGCCTTAGCGCATGCGGTAGTACTGCACGCTCATCGCCGGGATGTGGAACACGGCGGACTGCTCGAAGCTGTCCCAGGAGGTGTCCTCCGTGCCCACGACATCAGCCAATGGGTTGCCGGCACCCTGGTAGCGCTCGTCATCAGTGTTGAGCACGAGCTCCCATTCGCCAGCGCGTGGCAGGCCAAGGCGGTAGTCCACCTGCGAGTTGCCGGAGAGGTTGATCACCGTGAGCAGTGGCGTGCCATCAGCGCCCCAGCGGATGTAGGCGAGGATGTTGTTCTGTGAGTCATCGCCCTTGATCCACTGGAAGCCCATCGGGGTGTTGTCCTGGCTGTAGAGCGCAGGGGTGTCCCGGTAGAAGTGGTTGAGATCGCGCACGAGGCTGCGGATGCCGTGGTGGTATTCGCTGTCCCACCCTTCGAGGTTGTCCCAGTTGATGGAGCCAGCTTCAGCCCATTCGGTAGTTTGGCCGAACTCGCAGCCCATGAACATGAGTTGCTTGCCGGGGTGGGAGAACATGTACGCAAACAGGGTGCGTACACCGGCGGCTTTATTCCAGGCATCACCGGGCATACGGGACCACAGGGAGCCCTTGCCGTGGACGACTTCATCGTGGCTGAACGGCAGCACGTACTTCTCAGAGAAGGCGTAGACCAGCGAGAAGGTGATCTCATTGTGGTGGTAGGAGCGGTGCACCGGATCTTCGGAGAAGTACCGGAGGGTGTCATTCATCCAGCCCATGTTCCACTTGAGGGAGAAACCAAGGCCGTCAGCAGATGTGAGTGCAGTGACGCCGGGCCACGCGGTGGATTCCTCCGCGATGGTCACAATCCCCGGGTGCTCGCGGTGCACGGTCGCGTTGAATTCCTGGAGGAACTGAACCGCATCAAGGTTTTCGCGCCCTCCGAATTGGTTGGGCACCCACTCGCCGGGTTGGCGTGAGTAGTCCAGGTAGAGCATGGAGGCCACCGCGTCGACGCGCAGTCCATCCAAGTGGTATTCCTCGAGCCAGTACAGGGCGTTGGCCACGAGGAAGTTGCGTACTTCGTTGCGCCCGAAGTCGAAGACGTAAGTGCCCCAATCCTTTTGTTCACCACGGCGCCAGTCGGGGTGTTCGTAGAGGGCGGTGCCGTCAAAACGTGCGAGTGCCCAGTCGTCTTTGGGGAAGTGCGCGGGAACCCAGTCGACGATGACACCGATGCCGGCCTGGTGCAGCGTATCCACGAGGAATTTGAAGTCTTCCGGGGAGCCCCAGCGCGCGGTGGGGGCATAGTAGCCGGTGACCTGGTAGCCCCAGGAGCCGCCGAAGGGGTGCTCGGCAACGGGGAGGAATTCGACGTGGGTGTAGCCGTGTTCGACGAGGTACGGCACGAGTTCTTCCGCGAGCTCACGGTAGCCGTAGCCGACGCGCCACGAGCCGATGTGGACCTCGTAGATGCTCATGGGCGAATTCGTGGCGTCGATCCCTGGGCGTGCAGCCATCCATTCGTGGTCGGACCAGGAGTACTCTTCGCCGCCCGCGACCACAGAGACGGTTTCCGGTGGGTTCTTCGTTTGCTTCGCCATCGGGTCCGCCTTATCGACGACCCGTCCATCCGCCCCCTGCACCTTAAACTTGTACTCCGTCCCCGGGCCGATGCCAGGGATGAAGATTTCCCACACGCCGGTCGAACCGAGCGTGCGCATGGGGTACTGGTTGGGGTTCCAATTGCAGAACTCACCGACAACAGCAACGCCCTTAGCGTTGGGAGCCCACACAGCGAAAGAGGTGCCGGAGACCTGCCCCATGGATGTGGTGTAGGTGTGGCTGTTGGCGCCCAGGACTTCCCACAGGCGCTCGTGGCGGCCCTCACCGATGAGATGCAGGTCGAAGGAGCTCAAAGTAGGCAGGAAGTGGTACGGGTCAGCGATAACAACTGGGTTGCCCTCCGGGTAGGTCACCTGGAAGCGGTAATCAGGCGTGAGTTCATCCTCAAGCCCGATGACCCAAATATCATCCCCGATGGGGGTCATGGGCAGGCCCTGATTGTGGATGAGCACCTCAACGTGTGTGGCGCCGAGGATGCGAGTGCGGATCACGGAGCCCGTCGGTGTTGCGTGCCACCCATAGAAATCATGCGGGGCGTGGTGCTGGCATTGCACGAGGCGCTCGCGGTCGGCGTCGGGGATCAGCAGGGCGGGGTCGAGGTCAGTCATGTCGGAATGTTTCCTTTCGGGCACTATTGTTGGCCCATCCTACGGGCGGTAGTCCTCATCGGCGAGGTGTCGGAAGGCGAGTGGGGTGCGCAAGGTTTCGTCGATAAGCGGGAGGCGGAAGATGTGCGCGACATTTTCCACGGGGCTCAACCGGATGTAATTGCGCATGCTCCATTCGTATTCGGCGCCGGTGACCATGTCGTGGACGGTGAAGGAAGCGGCGGGCGAGAGACCGAGGGCTTCCATGTTGAGCGTGATCATGCCCTCTTGCGTGTAGGTGGGGTCGAGATTGACCACGGTGAGCACGCTGTCGCCGGTGACCGGATCGAATTTGGAGTACGCGATGAGCTGCTCATTGTCCACGGTGTGGAACGTGAGGTTGCGCAGCTGCTGGAAGGCGGGGTGATCGCGGCGGATGCGGTTGAGCAGCGTGATGTACGGCTCGAGGGAATCGCCGTTGTCCAGTGCGCCTTGGTAGTCGCGCGGTCGGAGCTGGTACTTCTCAGAGTCGAGGTATTCCTCACTACCGGGAGCGACGGGCTCGTGTTCGTAGAGCTCAAAGCCGGAGTACATGCCCCACAGCGGACTGAGCGTGGCAGCGAGGGTGGCGCGGAGAGCAAAGGCGGCGCGGTTCCCGGTTTGGATGAACGCGTGGAGGATATCCGGGGTATTCACCCAGAAGGATGGCCGGCAGATGTCCGCCTCACGCACACAGTCCAACGCGAAGCCCGTGAGTTCCTTCTTTGTGGTCTTCCACGGGAAGTAGGTGTAGGACTGTGAGAATCCGGCCTTGGCCAGACCCAACAGACGCGCCGGACGGGTGAAAGCCTCGGCGAGGAAGATGACTTCCGGGTGTGTTTCGTGGACTTTTGCGATGAGCCAGTGCCAGAAATTCGCGGGCTTGGTATGCGGATTGTCCACGCGGAAAGTGGTAATACCCAGCTCAACCCAGTGCATGACCACGCGGTAGATCTCCTTATAGATCTTCTTCGGCGCGTTATCAAAGTTGATGGGGTAGATGTCCTGGTACTTCTTTGGCGGGTTCTCGGCGTACGCGATGGTGCCGTCCGGCAGCACGGTGAAGAACTCAGGATGTGTCTTGGCCCACGGGTGATCCGGGGCTGCCTGCAGCGCGAGATCTAGGGCGACTTCCAAGCCGAGCTCCTGGGCACGTGCGATGAGTGCACGGAGGTCTTTCTCCGTCCCTAATTCGGGGTGAATCGCGTCGTGCCCGCCCTCAGCGGAACCGATGGCCCACGGCGAACCAACGTCGCCCTCTTCCGCCACGAGAGTGTTATTCGGCCCCTTGCGGTTGAGCGTGCCAATCGGGTGGATCGGCGGGAAGTAGACCGTGTCGAAGCCCATAGCAGCCACGCGTGGAAGCGCCTCAGCGGTTGTGGCAAAGGTACCGTGCACCGGGTGGCCTTCTGCGTCCCAGCCACCCGTCGAGCGTGGGAAGAGCTCATACCAGGAGCTAAACAGGGCCTTTCGCCTTTCGACGTTCACCGCACACTCCGGCCCCTCCGTCACCAACTCGCGCAGAGGCTGAGCAGCAAGAGCCGCCGCAACCTCATGGGACAAGGCGGGTGCAAGACGGTCGCGCAGCGGGGCCTCGGCTTCCAAAGCCTTGGCCGCCGAGCGTAGGAGAGCACTATCCGCAGAGCCTTTAGCAGCGCGGTTGAGCAGCTCCGCACCGTGGATCAAGTCATTGTCCATCTCTGCTGCGCTCTGTCCGGCGGCAGACTTCTTGGTCACAGCATTGCGCCAGGTGGCAATCGGGTCCGACCATGCTTCCACATGGAAGCGCCACTGGCCGGGGCTATCCGGGGTAAACACAGCGTGGCAGTAGTCGGGGCGGTACTCTTCCGCGGTCATGGGAAGGTTAAACGTGCGCCCATCGGGGGACGTGACCACAACCGTGGCGGAAATCGCATCATGTCCTTCGCGCCAGATAAGCGCGGAGATCGGCACAACCTCCCCAACCACAGCTTTCGTGGGTACGGCACCGTCGGTGGTGCGGGGCCTTACGTCATCGATTCCAAGTCGGCCAATCGCCATTTATGTCACCTCGTCCGGTTCGGTGTTGCCGTCGCGCCACTAACCGTTTCACAGCAGGGCAGAAGTCCACACCCAGCCTAGCGGAGGACGGCGCGCCGAGTCGGGGCACCGAAAGAGGAAAAAATGCGCCACAATGGTGGGCGTGACTAATGCACCGACAAACCATTCTGATCTTGCGCCGACCAACCCTGACCTTCTCATCGACTTTCGGGGGGTGGAGTTCCGTCGCGGGGGACGCACACTGGTGGGGCCCGTTGACTGGCAAGTGGAGCTGGATGAACGCTGGGTGGTCATCGGCCCGAACGGTGCAGGTAAAACGACGCTGATTCGCATCGCTTCGGCACAGGAATTCCCGTCGGAGGGCACGGCCTTCGTGTTGGGGGAGCAGCTGGGCAAGACAGATATGCGTGATCTGCGTGCGGTGATCGGCATGACTACGACGTCACTGGCGGACCGTGTGCCGGGCGATGAGATCGTCGAGGACGTGGTCATCTCCGGCGGCTATGCCGTCGTTGGTCGCTGGCGTGAGGAATATGAGGACGTAGACGTGGAGCAGGTCTACGAATCCCTCGAGCAGGTTGGGGGCCTTCATCTGCTGGGCCGTCGCTGGGGCACACTCTCCGATGGTGAGAAAAAGCGCGTGCTCATCGCCCGCGCCATCATGGTCAACCCAGAGCTGCTCATCATGGACGAGCCGGGTGCTGGTTTGGATCTCGGCGGCCGCGAGGACCTCGTGGGGTATCTCAGCGATCTCGCGCTCGACCCGGATGCGCCCGCCATTGTCATGATCACGCACCATGTAGAGGAAATTCCCTACGGGTTTACGCACGCCATGCTACTGGATGAAGGTTCCGTGGTCGCACAAGGCCTTATCGACGATGTATTGACCAGTGAAAACCTGACCAAGGCGTACCACCAGCCGATTAAGATCACCAAAGAAGACAATCGCTTCTTCGCCCGCAGGGAAACCCGAGGGGGCGCGCACCGCGTTTGATCTTCCAACGAAGAGCAAACGGGGATAAGGAATCAAACGGAGATCAAAAGGAATCAAACGGGTAGAAGCAGGAAGAGGAAAGGCGTAAGGAGGTGAACCGTGGCACGGCGTGATGAAGAAGACATGAAAGGCATCAACTATGGCCGCCTTTCGGCCACGGTGATCCTTGTGCGCGATGGCGCTAACGGCCTTGAGGTGTGGATGCAGGAACGCGTGCTCACCATGGCTAATTACCCCGGCATGACGGTCTTTCCCGGTGGTGGTGTGGATATCCGTGATTTCCCGCCGAACCAGGACGAAGCGAAGCAGTTGTGGTCCGGCCGATCCGTGAGCGACTTGGCCAAACAGCTCGACGTCAAGCCACGCCAAGCCCACGCCCTCATGTTCGCTGCTGTACGCGAGCTCTTCGAGGAAACAGGCACGCTCTTGCTTGTCGACGACTCTGGAACCCTCCTTAGCGACGCCCGACCCTTCCACCACGCCCGCAGACGGCTGGAAAGCCACGAGCTCTCGTTCACGGAGCTACTGGAGGAAACCGGCCTGGACGTGGATGCGTCTTTGCTCAAGCCCTCGGGCCGTTGGGTAGGGAAGTCGGAGAAGGGCGTGTGGTTCGACACCTTCACCTTCATCGCTGAGCTGCCCGAGGGCCAAGAACCGGATGTGACCACGGGTGAGGCCAGTGACGCGAACTGGTTCCCGCCCAGCCTCCTGCTGGATGGCTGGCGCCAAGGCCTTGTCCGCTTCGCACCGTCCACGTGGGCACAGCTGCATGACATCGCCGAGTTCAACAGTGTTGCCGAGATCATGGAGCACGTGAAAGGCCTGCCAATCGAAGCTGTTGTGGGAGACCCAGTAGACATTCCGCGCTACCGTGAACTCTTCGAATCCAACCCCGTTAACCGAATGGGCAAGCAGTTTGAGCTTTAGCCCAGAAGAGGTCCGCTTCCTCATCGAACACGGCGACAAGATCGCGGCTGCCGCCGAGGAAGTCGAGCTGACCAAGAAGAGCGCCATCGTGGACCACAAGAAACTGCACGGCCAGTTCGGCGATCACACTCGCGCCGTCATGGAGCTCATCCAGGCACGCCGGACCCTCGCTCCGAAGATCGGGGAGGAGGCCAGCACACAGTGGTTAGCCGATAATGATTCCGCGCAGCAAGCCACCCCGCACGCTGTCGCGCAGGTTCGCGCCGAACGTATCGCCCGCGCTGGGGCTTCCCTCGTCCACGACGTCACGTGTTCCATCGGTACCGAAGCACCCGCTATGACCGCGGCTGGCATGGAATACTTGGGCACTGACCTGGACTACACGCGCCTGCTCATGGCGCGGCACAATCTCCAGCTTCCCGTGCCCCAGTCGTTCCGCGTAAGCGGGACGGCTTGGGTGGCACAAGCTGATGCCCTCGCACCCGTGACCACCCCGGCAAGCAGCTCCGGCCCTCGCATCCGCGCATGTTCTGGCTCCGGTCCTGGCCGAGTCATTGTGGCGGACCCTGCGCGCCGGGCTGATGGGCGTCGCATAACGGACCCGGCCAAGCTCATCCCTGCGCTGCCGGATCTCATTGAGGCTTACCCCGGTGCAGCGCTGGCCATCAAATGTGCGCCCGGTATTGACTACTCGGACTGGCACGGGCTGGTCAGCGTGGTCAGTGTGGACGGTGGCGTGAAAGAAGCGTGCCTCTACACACCGGATCTCGCGGAACATCGCCGGGAGGCAGTGGTCATCCGGGACGGTTTCACGGAGACGGTGACAGATGATGGGGGTGCGGTGGACGTCGATAAGCCAAGAAGCTTCATCGTGGATCCGGATGGTGCGATTGTGCGCGCGGGCCTCGTACAACAGTGGGGCGCGCGGCACGGGCTGACCATGCTCGATCCGCACATTGCTTACTTGTCGGGAGATGCACTGCCGGATGGCTACTCGGGGTTTCCTTTCATTGAGCAGGTCCCGTTGAAGAAGCTGCGGCCCGCACTCCAAGCGCATGGCGCGGGTGCGTTGGAGATTCTCGTGCGCGGTGTTGATGTGAATCCTGATCAATTGCGCACGAAGTTGAAACTGAAAGGCGCCCGGCCGATGGCCGTGGTCATCGCGCGGGTGGGGGATGGTGCCACGGCCTTCATCTGCGGTGCGCGAGTGCGCTAGGCTTGGGCTTTGCAAAAATCTTGACGGAAGGTGACTTTTTCATGCCCACCATTGCTGTGCTGGTGAAAAACGTGCCCGACACGTGGTCGGCGAAGACCCTCGAGCCGGACAACACGCTCGATCGCGCAAGTGCGGACAATGTCCTCGATGAGATCAACGAATACGCCGTTGAGGCTGCTCTGCGCCTGCGTGATGCCGGCGACTACAAGGTTGTCGCTGTCACGATGGGGCCGGAAGGCTGCGAGGAAGCATTGCGCAAGGCGATCGCGATGGGTGCGGATGATGCAGTCTCGCTTATCGACGACACCTTGGCCGGATCCGATGCCATCGGCACCGCCTGGGCGTTGCACAACGTGCTGAACACACTCGATGATGTTGCTCTTGTCATCGCGGGTAACCAGTCCTCGGATGGTGAGACCGGTGCTGTGCCTGGCTTGTTGGCGGAGTACCGCCAGGTGCCGGCCTTGACGCAGGTGCATGGTCTGCGTCTTGCTGGTGATGTGATCGCTGCGACCCGTGAGGATGACCATGGCACGTGGGAACTGGAAGCAACATTGCCGGCGCTGGTCACCGTGACGGAACTGGCGGATAAGCCACGCTTCCCCAACTTCAAGGGCATGATGGCCGCGAAGAAGCATGAGATCACGCGTCTGAGCCTGGCCGATATCGGTGTGGATCCGGCGCAGGTGGGTCTGGCAAATGCCGCGACCTCTGTCACCGCTGCTACTGAGATCCCTGCCCGTGCTGGTGGCGAGATCCTAGAAGGTCGTGCCTCCGACATCGCCGCGCAGGTTGTTGACCGCTTGGCCGAACGAAACCTCATTTAAGGAGCCTTGATTCATGCACGTCTACGTACTTGTTGAACACACAGGCGCAACCTTGAGTCCCGTCACCGGTGAACTGATTACCGCCGCGCGTCCACTAGGTGTTGTGTCCGCCGTGGTTGTCGGCGCACCGGGCGCCGCCGCTGCCCTGGCGTCTGAGTTGGCGGCACTTGGTGCTGCACAGATCATTGATGCGTCCGCTGCGGATTACACCTCGCGCCTGATCACCCCTGAGGTGGATGCGCTACAGGCCCTCGGTGCGGCGAACCCAGCGCCGATTGTCATCGCCGCTACTGCAACGGGCAATGAGATTGCTGGCCGCCTGGCTGCCCGCCTGGGCGCAGGAGTATTGACCAATGTTGTGGGCATCGCCCCAGATAAGACCGCGCGCCATGAAATCTTCGGTGGCGCGTATAGCGCAACCGCTGCTGCTGGTGGTGCGACCCCGATTTACACGCTGCGCCCGGGCTCTGTGAAAGCAGTGCCGGAAGCTGCGGCTGGTCAGCTCGCCCCCATGCCTCTTCCAGCCGCCACTCAGCGCGATGTTCGCGTGACATCCTTCACCCCGAAGGTGCGTGGTGATCGTCCCGAGCTGACCCAGGCCACCACGGTTGTCTCCGGTGGCCGCGGTATCGGCGACGCGGAAGGCTTCCGTACGTACGTGGAGGGGCTTGCCGATGAGCTCGGTGCTGCCGTTGGTTCCACCCGCGACATCGTCGATCTGGGTTACGCCGACCCGGAGACCCAGGTGGGGCAGACCGGTGCGACTGTGTCCCCGGACCTCTACATCGCACTGGGTATCTCGGGCGCGATCCAGCACACCTCCGGCATGCAGACCTCCGGCACCATCGTCGCTGTGAACCAGGACCCTGATGAGCCGATCTTTGGCATTTCCGACATCGGCGTTGTTGCTGATGTGGAGGAGTTCGTGCCCGAGTTGATCAAGGCACTTCAGGCCCGCAAGCAGTAAACCAGTGGTGAGCTACTTCGATCACGCCGCCACCACGCCGATGCGTCAGGTGGCGGTGGTCACGTTGGTGGAACACGCCCATTTTCTCAACCCCGGTGGGCAGTACTACTCCGGCCGTCAAGCCAACGCTGTGCTGGCCCAAGCTCGCGAAACCATCGCGAGCATTCTCGGTGCGGATCCCGTCGAGGTAATCTTCACCGGCTCCGGCACGGAGGCCGATAATCTAGCCATCCGTGGTTTCGCTGGGACTCCTGGCGCGCGCATCGTGTCCACCCCGATTGAGCACCCGGCGGTGCGCGAAACTGTCGCCGACCTGGCCAAGCATGGCGTATCCGTTGACCTGCTACCGGTTAGCCAGGATGGGGTCGTGGGGCTCACTGATGCACTCGATCAGCCCGCCTCGGTGGTCACATGCATGTGGGCGAATAATGAAACGGGCGCGATTCAGCCCATCACCGAGATCGTTTCCCGTGCCACTGCCGCCGGCTCACCTGTCCATGTGGATGCCGTGCAAGCGGTAGGTCATCTTCCCGTGGACTTTCACGCCCTCGGGGCAACAACGCTTGCTGCCAGCGCCCATAAATTCGGTGGCCCGCGTGGAGTGGGGATCTTGCTTGCTCGACGCTCACCAACCCCTGCACCGGTGCTCACTGGCGGGGGACAGCAGCGCGGCCTACGTCCCGGAACTGTTGACGTTGCCGCCGCCGCTGCCACCGCGGCCGCATTGGAAGAAGCCAGTGCCGAAATGGACGCTGAGAACAAGCGCCTGACACAGCTTCGGCGTGAGCTCATCGCCGCCATCACTCACACAGTCCCCGGCGCTTATGCCACGGTTCTTGGGACAGAGCACCCGCCCCAAGTCCTCCCCGGCCACGCGCATCTGATCTTCCCCGGGGCCAACGGTGATGCCATGATCATGCTCTTGGACAGTCACGGCATTGAGGCATCCACTGGCTCCGCCTGCAATAATGGTGTGAATCAGCGCAGCCATGTTCTTGAGGCAATGGGTTTGCCCGATGATCATGCGGACGGTGCCTTGCGCTTCACCCTCGGTCGAACCACCACGCAGGAGGACATCGACCATCTCATTGCCGTTCTGCCCGATGTGATTGAGAAAGCTCGGAGCGTGGCGTCGCTCTAGCACTCAAGTTTTTGCGTGTCGCATGTGGCGTGTGTGACTAGTGTGCACTACGGTGCAAAACATGACTCGTTTTATGCGCCCCGCAGCCCTGCTCACATCCGCTGCAATCGCCCTTGGCGGCATCATGGCCGCTGGCAACGTCCACGCTGATAGCCCCGCTGATTGGGTGAATGGTGTGGATGTTTCCCACCACCAGGACACTGGTGGTGATTCCATCGCGTGGCATGAGGTGCGCGACGATAACCACAAGTTCGCCATCATCAAGGCGACCGAAGGTCAGGATTACACGGACAATGCCTTCGCAAAATTCGCACAGGGCGCCATTGACTCCGGCATGGCAGTGGGTGCCTACCACTACGCCCGCCCGGCAAAGGACCCGGTTTCGCAGGCGCAGAACCTGGCCCGTGCCTACAACTCTGTGCCGGGTCTGACCCTGCCACCGGTCCTTGACATTGAGGTTGATGAGGGCCTGAACCCGGACGAGCTCAAGGAGTGGACGCGCACGTTCCTCACTGAGGTAGAGAACGAGACTGGCCGTCGCCCGATGCTGTACACCTACCGTTACTTCTGGCTGGAACAGATGGACAACACTGAGGAGTTCTCCGACTATCCGCTGTGGCTGGCCGCCTACCAGAACAAGGCGCCGGCACCGGTCGGTGGCTGGGACAAGGTGGATATCTGGCAGCGCTCTGAGTCCGGGAACGTGGCCGGCATCAACACTCCGGTGGACCTGAACCTGTTCAACGGCAACCACGGCCAGTTCGCGCGCTTCACCGAGGGTGACTTCAATGCTACCGGCGGCATTCTGGAGCCATTGCAGGATCAGCCGATCGAGGGTGACTTCTCCGATTCACTGCAGGTTCTGGAGCAGTCCAACACGGCTCTCGCCGCTGCAATCCTGGGCCTAGCCTCAGGCATCCTCGCGCCGGAGCAGGTGGAGCACGCTGCACAGAACTTTGGTTTTGATGCTGGTGATGCCCACAACATTGCGGACACCGCCCGCCGCCAGATTGAAAACGGCACCCTGCCGATCGACGACCTGAATAAGATGATGGTCGGCGATGACTACTCCGTGGGCGACCTGCTTATCCTCCTGGATAACGCGAATAAGCAGAACGAATCCAAGTAGCTACTAGTCCACGAGCTAGTCCTCGCGTGGCGTTGCGGAAGCAGCCATATCGCGGGCCCATGCGTCACCTTTGAAGTGGGCGGGCACACCACCCCCGAGCAACCTGCGGGTCAGCTCGGGGGTTTCGCGTATCTCCGCCCGGGACCCAAGCAAAATGATGTTGCCGTAGCGCCGGCCCTTCAGCATCGGCGGATCAGCAATCACAGCAAGGTGCGGGAAAACTTCCGCCATGCCCGCCAACTCTTCGCGGGCTTCTTTCAGGTCACCGTGCGAACCACAGTTGGACACGTACAAGCCAGTCGGGGAGAGGGAGTGAAGACACTGGTGGAAGAAGGGGAGCGTCGTTAAGCTGCGTGGCGTCGTGGCGGACTCGAAGACATCGCGGATGATCACATCGCGCGAGGCCTCGACGAACCCATCGGTGACCTCGCGCGCGTCGCCCACCCGGATCTTCACCAGCGGAGCGCGCGGAATGTCGAACTTCTCCCGCGCGAGCTGCGCCAGATCCATGTCCCATTCCACGACCGTGTTGCGCGAATGCGGCCACACGTGCGCGAAATAGCGCGGCAGCGAGCACCCCGCGCCACCCAGATGCGTCAGACGAGGCTTCTCCCATGCGCGCGTTTCCTCGACCGCAGCAGCAATCCACCGCATGTACTCAAAATCCAGCCGTTCCGGCTCACCCGGCACGATGTGCGAGCTGGGAACACCGTTCACAAGCAACAACATCGACCCGTCCGGTTCGTGGATGATCTCCGCGATGCCGGTGTCAATCTCGAAGTTTTCGCTTTTCTGGGCCATACCTGCCGAGACTACAGATCCACATCCGTTGCTCGGAGATAAGCATTGGCGGCGAGCCACCCGGCCAGCGTCAAGACGGTGGACGCGATTGTGACCTGGATTATTGTTACCTCGCTGATTGTCCCTGCTTCTGCGACTGCACTGCTGCCCAGCCATAGGGTGTCGGTGAGTAGCCCTGGTGGCAAGACGAAGCGGGCGAAGGTCGCACCTGAAGCGAGGGCGCCGAATGAGAAGATGCTGGCGACCAAAGCGAGGGCGACGGGACCTGTGAAATTGCGAATCACCATCGACAGGAAGGACTGCCATGCAGACACCGCAGCAGCTGGCAGTAATGAGAGAAGCGCGACCACACCGAATGCGCAGGGTGGTGTGCCGGGCACGCCGAGGACAAAACCCACGCCGATGGCCAGGACAACGAGCACTGCCTGCATCGCTGCCACCGCAATCGTAATCGCGGCGATTTTGGAGGCGGTCAAGCTGCCCGCCGACCGGGTGGAGGTAAGCAGCGAATGCCAGTTGTGGCCGCGGTGCTCGACGCGCCAGGCAGCGGAGGCGATGATGGCGATACCGGCTGTCATGAAGATCATCCCGTAGAAGAGCATGATCTGGGAGAGGTAACTGGTCCACCCGGCATCGAGTTGACCTTGGTTGCCCGCGTAGTTTCCAGCCCCGATTGCTACCGCGATGAGCGGAACGAGAGTAAGGACAGCCCACATGTGGGACCTGCGGAATTTCAAAAGGTCGTTGCACAGCAACTTCATGTTTCTAGAGCTCCTTCTGATCGAGCATGCGGGTTGCCGCAGTGACAACAGCGACGGCGGTGATGATGTAGATGCCCCACGCGAACCAGTGCGGGGTAGTCGGCGCGATGCCTGAATCACCAAAGGTGAATGGGGTCAGCATGGCGAAGTAGCCGAAAGGATTGATAGCGGCCAGCCATGTCGGCGAGAGCAGTGCGGCAACGCCGAGGAAGCCACCGATGACGCCGATCGCCAGGACAACAATCTGGGAGTCGGTCACCGCAGCCAACCACAACATGACGGCGAGCAGTGTAAGTGAGGTGCCGAGTGCTCCCAGACCGAAAAACACCCAGGTGGAAAGCATCTCGGAGCCCGGTACCGGGGTGCCCATGAGGAGAGGCACGACAATGACGCCTACGAACTCAACGAGCTTGAGCATGGCCACGAGCACCGTCGCCACGGCGAATTTGCGTACGATCAGTGTGCTCGGTGGCACACCGGCGATGGCGTTGAGGCGCCACCCACCGTTGACGTTTTCGGTGTCCACCACTCGGCTGGCGACCACAGCCAACTGCAAGGGCGACAAGAACGCCAACGCCATGCAGTAGCCGACAAGATGACCAGCCCAGGAGGCCTCGGGGTCCGCGCGGAAATCGTCTATGCGGCCCCCGGCGAAGAGATTCATACCGGCGAATAAGACAATTCCCGCACACAGCAGGAATCCGAGCAACACGACCTTGGTGCGGCGCAGTTTTGCAATTTCGACGATCATGCGCTCAAGCCCTTCCGTCCCGTCAGTCCGATGAAGATCTCCTCGAGACTGCGGCGTTTGCGCACTACCTGGTGCAGCGGAACACCGTGGCTGACCAGGTGGGCGCAAACATCGGCGACCTGATCATCGCTGAGCCCCTGTACTTCGAGACCGCCAGCAACCTGCACGGGGCTCAGGGCAGCCAGAAGCGATGCGGCGGCCTCTGCAGTGGGGGTTTGGATGAAGAGGTCGGGGAGTTGGGCGTCGTAAAGCTCTTGCTGCGAGCCTTGAAAGATGAGCCTGCCCCGGTCGATGATGGTCAGATTCGAGGCCATTTTCTCGATTTCGGAGAGCAGGTGGCTGGATACCAACACCGTGCGGCCTTCATCCCGGGCGAGGCTGACGATAAGTGCGCGGATTTCCTCAATACCGGCCGGGTCGCGGCCGTTGGTGGGTTCGTCGAGGATGAGTATCTGCGGGTCGCGCGCGAGCGCCATCGCGATGCCGAGGCGTTGCTTCATGCCAAGCGAGTAGTTCTTAACCAGCTTGTCCATGTGGTCACCCAGGCGCACGAGCTCGATCGCACGTTGCGCATTTTCGGGAGAGGCGCCGAAGAGTCGCGACGCGATCTTCATGTTTTCGCCACCGGTCAAATGCGGGTATGCGGACGGCGCTTCGATGAGTGAACCGACACCGGCGAGTACTTCGGGGCGGGTCGCGCGGTTCATGGGGCGCCCGAGCATGCTGATTTGGCCACTGGTGGGTGTGACCAAACCGAGCAGCATTTTCATGGTGGTCGATTTGCCCGACCCGTTCGGACCGAGCAGCCCGTGCACGGTACCGGGCTTAACATCCAAGCCAAGGTTGTTGACCACGGTTGCGCCAGCGTACGTCTTTGTCAGACTTTCTGTCCTGATGATCGATGATGTCTCCATGCACTCAAGGTTCCCGCACCACCAGCAGGTTCCGCGTCGGCACGGGGCATGATCTTCGCTGTCCTACTCGGGTATGACGCGCTCTAGGAATCCAGCAAGTCTTCGCGCGCAACGAGTCCGGTCCGGTACGCGAACAGCGCGGCGTGGACACGGTCGCGTGAGCCTGTTTTCGCCAGGACACGCCCGACATGGGTCTTCACCGTCGGCATGGAGATGAACATTCGCTCGGCGATCTCCGTATTCGACCAACCACGCCCGACTGCGACCAGGATCTCGGTTTCGCGCGCAGTCAACTCGTCCAAGGCAAGACGATCGGCGGGAGCAAGTGGCATATCGGCCTCAGTAGAAGAAGAGCTGAGCTTATCGACGACCCGCTTCGTCGCCCTCGGCGAGATCACCGCATCCCCGGCCGCAGTGGTGCGGATACCGCTCAACAGCGTGTCTGGCTCTGCGTCTTTGAGCAGGAATCCGCTCGCGCCCGCGGACAATGCCCCCATCACGTAACCTTCGTCGTCGAATGTGGTCAGAATGATCACCTTCACGTCCGGGAAGCGCTGCGAGAACTGGCGTGTGGCTGCGATGCCGTCGAGGACCGGCATCTGGATGTCCATGAGCACGATGTCGACCGGGTTAGCGGCCATCGCCTCCAGGGCCTCTTCACCGTCGCCAGCGAGCCAGCCCACCGATAGGTCCGGCTGGGAGTCCACCACAGCGCGGATGCCGTGGAGGAAGAGCAGCTGGTCGTCGACGAGACCGATGGAACAGGTCATGGCTCGACCCTATCTGCATGCTGTAAAGGCAGGCGCGCTTCGGTGAGCCAGGTGTTGTTGTGGGAGGGGGAGGAGGTAAGGGAGCCGCCGATAAGCGATGCTCGCTCGCGCATCCCGCGGAGACCGTGACCCTGCTGCTGTTTGGCGCCGGGCGTGAACCCATTTTCGAGGCAGATTGTAGCCTCGGTTGGATGCCAGGCAACGGTGAGCCGCGCAGTGCCGTCACCGTGCTTCATCGCATTGGTAAGTGCTTCTTGGACGATGCGGTGGATTGTCAGCGTCGTGCCCGGGTCGAGTGGGGGCAGCGTGCCTTCGACGCTGTAGTCGATGTCGAGTCCGCCCGCGCGGCTAGTGGCGACAAGACCATCGATATCGAGTGCGGGAACGAGCGGCTCGACAGGGCGCTGCTCCCCGCCACGCAGTAGGCTGAGGACACCGCGCATTTGGCGCAACGATTCCCGGCCGACCGTGCTGATCGTGCGCAGCGCGTCGTCGGACGAGGCTCCGTAGCGTGCGCCGTCGGCCTGCGCCACGATGACGGTGAGAGAATGCGTCACAATGTCGTGGATTTCGCGGGCGAGATGCGCGCGCTGTTCAGCTGCCACACGCTCGAATACATCGCGCTGGCGCTCGAGCTGAATCTGTAGTTCCTTCGCTGCCGCTTCCTCCGCACGGTGCCGCAGTTCACCGAGAAGGAAGGCGATGACGAGCAGCGTGACGCTCCATGCGATGTACGGGGCGCGCACAGGCAATGGCAACGTCACCAAAGCTGGAGCGATAAGGGCTGTCGCGGCGATGTCGCCTGCAAGGAGCGTGGCGGCCACGACATACCGTACGGGTGCGGGAAGGTGGCGCGCGATGATGTAGGCGGTGATCATCGCAACACCGATCACCCCGGTTGGTAGGCTCTCAGTGAAAGAGCAGGCTGCGAGCACCACGATGCACGACGCAATGGTCACCCACGGCCAGCGACGGCGCGTGAACGGCGCGGCACCCGCGCACACGACAAGGGCTGCGTCGAGCAAGCCGAAACCTGTCGCGAACGGGCTGATGAGGCAAAACGCCACGAGCACGAGCGCTAGAAGTACGTCCCGGGGTCGAATAAGCTCAACCTCCACATGATTGGTCATGCTTTGCCAGCGTAATTTCCGGGCGCATCACTGTCGTCGTACCGTGGTACCACTTTGTGGGTCGAGCATTTTCTGTCCTGCGTTGACGCGACTACACTCACGCCACGTGCGAGTTCTGGCAGCAATGAGTGGCGGCGTCGATTCCTCTGTGGCGGCGGCGCGGCTCGTCGACGCCGGACATGATGTTGTCGGCGTTCACCTCGCCCTGAGCAAGGACGCGCAACAAACCCGCGAATCCGCACGTGGCTGCTGTTCGATCGAGGACTCCGCTGATGCACGTCGCGTGTGCGACAAGCTGGGCATTCCGTTCTACGTGTGGGATTTCTCCGACCGTTTCAAAGAAGAAGTCATCGATGACTTCGTGGACAGCTACGCCCGCGGTGAGACCCCAAACCCGTGCCTGCGCTGCAACGAAAAAATCAAATTCGCAGCCTTGCTGGAGCGCGCATTGGCGCTCGGCTTCGACGCGATCGCAACAGGGCACTATGCGCTTATCGACGACGCTGGCAACCTCCGCCGATCCACCGACGCCAACAAGGACCAGTCTTACGTCCTCGGAGTGATGACGCGCGATGAGCTGGACCGCTGCCTCTTCCCAGTCGGCGACACTGAGAAGCCACAGATCCGTGAGGAAGCCGCCGCCTATGGTTTCTCCACTGCGTCCAAGCCGGATTCTTATGACATCTGCTTCATCCCGGATGGCAATACCCAGGCGTTTTTGGGCAAGTCCATCGGCATGCGTCCCGGCATGATCGTTGACCAGGATGGCACGGAGCTCAAAGAGCATGACGGTGCTTTCCAGTACACGATTGGCCAGCGCAAGGGCCTGAACATCCGCGTGCCCGCTGCCGACGGCAAGCCGCGCTACGTCACCGACATTGACACTGAAACCGGCACCGTCACCGTCGGCCCGCGTGCAGCCCTAGACGTGACCACGATCCACGCCGACCGCTTGAAGGTTCTTCACTCCGCTATGACCGAGCCTTCCGAGAGCGGAGATCCGCTCTCCGCTCTTGTGCAGATCCGTGCCCACGGCGGTGTGGTGAAATGCCGCGCTTATGTCGACCTAGACGCAGACACTATGACACTGGATCTCGCCGAGCCACTCTCCGGTGTTGCACGCGGCCAGGCTGCCGTGCTTTATTTGCCGGACCCGGACGGGCAGGGTGACATCGTGCTGGGGTCCGGCACGATCTACGGGACGGAGTCGGCGTGACGGCCTTTGGCCTGGGGCCTATGCCCGGCACCGACCTCGTGCAGGCTGCGGACGTTGTGCTCTCTGAATTACCCACACCGCACCTTCCGCAGCTACCCGCCCGCGGCGTGGGCTCTGACCTGATTGGTCGTACGGCAGCACTGTTGCCACTCAACCTGGACATTGGGCCCCGCTCCTGGCGGGTCACACGCCGCCCACAGATCGCCACCATGCGCGCCCGCGATCAGTTTGAACGCGACCTGGATCTGCTCGAAGAGCTCTGGGCCGGCAAGCTTACCGAACTCAAGGTTCAGCTCGTGGGGCCATGGACTCTCGCCGCTCAACTGGAAATGGCTAATGGCCACCGCATGATCACGGACCGTGGGGCGACACGGGAGATCGCAGAGGCGCTGGTGTATGCGGCGGGGGAGCATAGGTCAGACGTCGAGAAGCGATTTGGCGTGAGCACGCTCCTGCAGCTCGATGAGCCGGCGCTTACGCGCGTGCGAGGTGGAACGCTCACGGGAACGACGGACTATGAGGACATCCCGGCCGTTACTGAGGAGCGTCTCCTTGCCGCTTACGAGCCCTTCGGCGAGCACCTCCTCAACACACCGGACCCTTTGTACGCGGCCGACTGGTTCACCGTGAACCTGGCGGGGGAGTTTGAGTGGGATGCGCTGGCTGGCGCGCTCGACCGCGGTGCGCGCATTGCTGTGCCCGTGATGGAACCACGCGATGTGTTCAACATCTTCGATCAGCTGCAGATCGACCCTGCGTTAACCACAATCGACGTTTATGGCGAGGCTGGCCCGACGCTGCTGGATACAGCGGCGAAGTTCAGCGCAGCAACCGAGATGGCGGCCGCAGTCGCGACAGTGGACTGAGATCCAGAACGCGTAGCAATCGTTTCGGTAACCTACAATAAGAAACGGTTCACTAATTAAGGAGCGCTGCGATGAGCTGGAAACACGACCACTACGAGTGGTACTACATCCTGATTTTCAGCGTGCTCTTCGGCTTCGCAATGAGCAACGTGTTCGACAACCTTGCCTTGGCCATCTCGGTCGGGTTCGCTTTTGGTCTGTCGATTGCTATGGCGTTGGGGGAGAAGCACCGTGCGAAGGTCGAGGACGGCAATCTGATCTTCGGGGTAGGGAAGAAGGTTGAATCAATCCCGCTCAGCGATGTCGATCATGTGGCTTTCGACGACTCGAAGGGCGAGATGGTCGTGCAAACGAGTGACGGCAGCACGCACACCCTCGACGCCGGCTGGGACAAGAAAGGTCTGTCGAAGTTCGTCAACGAGGTTAAGGGCGAATACCAGCTGTAGTTGGCACAAGCATGGCTAGCTGATCATCGGCCACGCCGTGTTGATCGTGGAGGTGTCGCGGCCGCGGGACTCCATGTATTTGCGGAAGTCCGTCTGAATCTCAAAATGCTTGACGGCCTGGAATTCCATGAGCTCATCCAGGTCCTTTTGAGCTAGTTCAGGCCAGACTGAATTGACCTGCTTCCAGGCGATCCGCGCAGCAGCCATCGCATCGGACGTGGCCTCGTGTGCATTTTCCAGCTGGACCCCATAGTGCTCAGACAATGCGCCGAGGTTCCGCTTGCCACCTTTGCGGTAGCGGTCCATCGCGCGGTCAATGAGCAGCGGATCAAACACTGGCCCTGTCACTGTGAAATCACCGGTCAGCGCGCGCAGTACCGTCAGGTCGTAGGGCGCGTTGAACACGATCAACGTGAACCCGTCTTCCCACGCCTGCTTGATGGTGTCCACGGTCTCCTTCAGCACCTCATCATGCGGACGGCCCTCCGCGCGGGCCTTCTCCGTGGAGATGCCATGGATCGCGGCAGCCTGCTCGGGGATCTCCACACCGGGGTCGGCGAGGTGTTCGGTGGCGGTGACCTCGCGGCCGTCGATACGCACGAGCGCAGAGGTCACAATGCGAGCTTCCAGCGGATTCGCCGAAGTGGTTTCAAGGTCGAAGGAGAGCATCCGCGACGCGTCGAAAGTAGGCATGGTGCTCATTCTAATGAGGTGTGCGACACGCACATCTTGACCTTGCCCCTAGGGCAACGTTCACACTATGTGGCATGGGTGATTACACGATTGGAGAAATGGCCGACATGCTCGGCCTGAGTACGAAAACATTGCGGCACTGGGAGGCGCGTGGCCTGCTGGAACCATCCCGCACCTACAGCGGGTACCGCATGTACTCAGATGCTGATGTGGAACGCTGCGCAGCCATCGCGCTCTACCGCGGCGTGGGAATGTCGCTCGAAAGCATCGCCAAGCTTATCGACGCCCCCTCCCACACCCTTCAATCCGCCCTGAACCACCACCGCGCTGAACTAGCTCAACGGCTTGCCGCTGTGCACGAGCAAATCGAAGCGGTGGATGACCTTATCAACGAAACCATGAAAGGACAGATCAACATGGATGCAATGAAGAAATACCTCGGCGAGAAGATGCCGGAATACCAGGCAGAAGCCGAAGAGCGCTGGGGTGACACCGCTGAGTGGGTGCAGTCCCAAGAGAAGCTGGCGCAGATGGGTGAAGGCGACTTCGCGCAGTTACAGCGTGACCAGGAGGCGTTCGCCGCGGACCTGGTTGCTGCACGAGACGCTGGGGTGGAGGCTGGCTCTGACGAAGCCTCCGCGCTCGTCGCGCGCCACCGAGAGATGATCGGGCAGTGGTACGAAGTCACTCCCGCCCGTCAGCTTATTTTGGCGCGGATGTACGTCGGTGATGAGCGCTTCCACGAGGCGTATCAGGGGGCGCAGGGGTATCTGCTGGATCTCGTCGAAAAGCATGCTGCTGCTGAGGGCGTGGATGTGGCAAATCCGGAGTGGTAACAAAGGTGATCCGATTTTTCTTACATCGCACTTTTAGTAACCTGGGTTTTTAGAAGATGAAAGCGCGACAGTGGCGAGATTTCTCGACCTCGTCCGAATAACCCCCTCCTGGTTCCGCGCATCTACACTGGGGCAGCGTGACTGAAAATAACGGCAGCATCGATAAGGATCTCCTTCGCGAGTGGGATGAGCTGGCTAAGGAGGTTCGCCACCACCGGGACCTGTATTACAACGGTGACCCGGTAATCACGGACGCGGAGTTCGACGAGATGTTCCGCGCGCTCCAGAAGCTGGAGGAGGAACATCCAGAGCTGGCGGTGCCGGATTCACCGACGAAGGAAGTCGGCGCGGCGGTGACGGATTCAGCCTTCGCGGATGTTGAGCACCTTGAGCCGATGACCAGTTTGGACAACGTGTTCTCAGCTGAGGAACTGGCAGATTGGCTAGCCAAAACCCCCGGCCCGTACCTGACGGAGCTGAAGATTGACGGGGTGTCCATCGATCTTGTCTACGAGAACGGCAAGCTTGTCCGCGCCGCCACGCGTGGGGACGGTCGCGTGGGCGAAGACATCACCGCCAACGCCAAGGTCATCGAGGACATTCCGCATGAACTCACTGGCGACGCCCCGGCGCTGGTGGAGGTCCGCGGTGAGGTGTTCATCCGCCCGAAGGATTTCCCGGAGCTCAACGAGCTACGCCAGAAGGAAGGCGGTAAACCGTTTGCGAACCCGCGCAATACGGCGGCGGGTGGCCTGCGCCAGAAGGATCCAGAGGCGGTGCGCACCCGCAAGTTGCGCATGATCTGCCACGGCATTGGTGCCCGCGAGGGAGTGGAGTTCACCTCCCAGCATGAGGCGTACGAGAAGCTCGCCTCCTGGGGCTTGCCCGTCAGCGAATACACCAAGAAAGCTGCGACCGCCCAGGAGGTCCAGGACGCGGTGACCTACTGGGCGGACCACCGCCATGATGCCATCCACGAGATGGACGGTGTGGTGATTAAGGTCGATGACCTAGCCACACAACGGCAGCTCGGTTTTACGTCGCGCGCGCCACGCTGGGCGATCGCGTACAAGTACCCGCCGGAGGAAGTAACTACGAAGCTGCTGGACATTGAGGTCTCCATCGGCCGCACGGGCCGCGCCACGCCGTATGCGGTGATGGAGCCGGTGTTCGTCTCCGGTTCGACGGTCGCGAAGGCCACGTTGCACAATCAGACGGAGGTCAAACGCAAGGGCGTGCTCATCGGTGACACGGTGGTGGTGGGCAAGGCGGGCGAGATCATTCCGGAGGTCCTCGGCCCTGTCGCGGGTCTGCGTGATGGCACTGAGCGCGAATTTGTTTTCCCCAAAGACTGCCCGGCCTGCGGCACGGAGCTTGCGCCCGCGAAGGAAGGCGATGCGGATTGGCGTTGCCCGAATACCCGCTCGTGCCCGGCGCAGCTCGGCGCGCGCCTGGAATACATCGGTTCCCGCGGGGCCTTCGACATCGAAGCTCTCGGCGAGAAGGGTGCGCATGATCTCATCGCATCGGGAGTGCTTATCGACGAATCCACGCTTTTCGACCTCACCGTCGACGACTTGGCAAAATCCAGTGTGTACACCACCCAGAAGGGCACGGTGAATGCGTCGGGTAAGAAGCTCCTGAGCAACCTGCAGGAGAAAAAGACCACTGACCTGTGGCGCGTGCTGGTGGCCTTGTCGATCCGCCATGTTGGTCCGACGGCGGCGCGGTCTTTGGCGGCGCGCTACAAGTCCATGGATGCGCTGCGTGCAGCCTCGGTAGAAGACCTTGCTGAGACCGACGGTGTCGGCACGATCATCGCCGAGTCCTTCAAGGATTGGTTTGAGGTTGACTGGCATGTGGACATCGTGGATAAGTGGGCCGCTGCTGGCGTGACCATGGAAGATTCCGTCGAGGACGCAGCACCCCAAACGCTTGAAGGCCTGACCATCGTGGTCACCGGAACGCTGGAGAACTTCTCCCGCGACAGCGCCAAGGAGGCAATCCTGTCCCGCGGTGGCAAGGCGTCGGGTTCGGTGTCGAAGAAGACCGACTACGTCGTGGTGGGGGAGAACGCCGGTTCCAAGGAGGAGAAAGCACGCGACCTGGGCATCACCATCTTGGACGAAGCCCAGTTTGAACAGCTGCTGGAAACCGGCGAGATTTAGACCGAATCACCAGGCTTCATAGTCGTTGTCGCGCCCAGGCAGCGACTTGAAGAAGATCTCTTCATCCCCACGGGCCTGCCCCAGAATGAGGAAGAAGAGTGGGGAAGCATCCAAATTGGGAAGCTCATGGACGACACTGTTCATGAGCTCTGCCACCTCGCCCCATGGGTCCCGACGGATTTCCTCGGCGAAGACCCGCCAGTCAAAAACATTGCCGTATTGCAGGGTGGCGGCGTACACCTCGTAGGGCCACGAGGAGATCGGATCCTTTGGCGATGCCGAGACGTTTCGGAACATCTGCGGACGAATTACGTGAGCCATGCAGCCAACTCCTTACACGTGGCTTGTACCCGTGACCATGAATTCCAATCGGCTGAAACACCCTTGTAGTTCGCAAGCGAATCTCGATTCCGGGTGTCTGCAGGATTCGGTGCCGCCAACATGAAGATCAGCTCGGAAAGCACTGAACCATCGGTTTCGGTCATCTCGGAGTAGTACGAATCGATGTTGGAAAGAATCTTGCAGGCTGTCTTGATGCCTAATTGGAAGCTAACGGCAGCTACGTCGAGATAATCGCGCACTTGGTTTCGACGAACGATGAGAAAGGCCTTTGTGCGTAGGACTTCGGCAATTGTAGGAATCCGGAGGGTGTCCCCCGATGGGAGAGTGATCTCTTCGATCTCTAATGGGGTTTTGCGTCGTAAGTTACGAAGACCAGCTTGATAGTCATCGAGACTGCCCATAATCGTCATTGGCGGCTTGGAAGCGCGTGGATCGGTCGTCCAGCCTTCGAGCGCCATAACCGATTCAAGAACTGCGTCGTACCGTCCTTGAAGGTTCTGGATCACGTGATCATGATCGAACGACATGCGGTGGCCAGCGTAGAAAACGGCCGCACTTCCTCCGACGAGTACGGCATCTGGCGCCACTTTCTGCAGCTTCGCCGCAGACTCGTAGAGCTTTTCCATATCGTTCATGTTCACAAGGATAGTTGGCTGCTAACCGTTGGATTCGGTTGTACCTTCTTGGGTCAACAGACTCGCTGATTGGAGGCCCACGAGGATGGCTGCCCAAGCCGCGAAGAGCCACCAGACAAGGATCGGGATGGATTCATTCCAACTCATCCCTCGGGCGATGAGAACCACTACGAGGGATGTGACAACTGCATCCAAGAAACCAATGAATGGCTTCTTCTTGCGCATCAAGCTGAACGTCGATAACCCGAGCAAGACTAGAATGACAATTAGGCTGATCATGGGCGCGTACCTTTTACCAGTTCAATTCCAAGGTCGTCGACGTCGGCTTCACTCGAATTAGCGACGAATGCGGCGCGAGGATGTGGTGATTCTGGGTCCCAGACGAGCATTGTGCTGTATCCGCCGGTTCCGCCGTTGTGGAAGATATATGTTGTGCCGTCTTCCTCAAAATCCGCCCAGCCGAGCTCCGGGCCACCGTGTGCGACAACCCAGTCGACATACTTGGCAATGTCGTGTGCAGTGGAACGGATGGCGCCTGCGGGAGCCCAGCCGTTCATATCCCAGCGCTCGGCTTCACGGCCGCTGAAAGTGAGGCCCTGTGGATGGCCGTCGACAGTGCCCGGCATAGCGAGGAAAGTCGAGGCCATTCCGGCCGGCTCGAAGATTTGGGTGCGCAACAGCTCTTCATAGGGAGTGTCAGCGTTGACAGCGAGGAGCTGTCCGAGAAGGGCGTGACCGTAATTGGAGTAGTTTTCTTCGCCACGATTTTTGAGTTCTGCTTGCTTTGCAGCTTCCAGAATGTCGTTCGGGGTGGCATCCTTGTACGGATTGCCGCCATTGCGGAGCAGGGACAGCACTAGGTTGGCAAAGCCCACGCCTTCCAGTCTGGATAGGCCGGACGTGTGATTTAGTAGTTCCTCAATGGTGACATCAGCAATGGGGGTTCCTGCAGCATCGATAATGTCTTGGACTTGGGTATCCAGGCGAAGGGAGCCATTTTCAATTTGTTGGCGGGCCAGCTCGCCGTTGAAAGTCTTGGTCAGGGAACCGATCTCGAACTCGGTGTGTTCGTCGGCTCCCAGGCCGCCGAAGCGGACCTCGCCACCGTCGTAGATGAATCCGGCGAGTTGGTAGTACCCCTTGGGGGCGTGGGCGACGAGCACCGATGTAATTGTGTCGTCGCCAGTGTGGTCTGTAGCGGAATCGATGGGGCGAGGGCCGAAATAGAGCAGTAATGAAAGAGTGGCCAGAGCAGCGGGGACGCCTACGGCGATGCGGCGGATATATTGCTGGCGCATTAGTGGTCCTCTCCGGCGGCAATGATGGTCAATAGAGGAATGACACGGGAAGGCCTGACTTCGTAGCGGCCGTCGAGTTTGGCAATCCAGCCGGCGCTCTGAAGGGCGGCAATGTGGTGATAGGCGGTGCCGGTGGAGGAAACAAGGGCTTCGTCGACAAGCTCGGCGACTGTTGCGGGCGCCACCAAGAGTCGACGGAGGATAGCGCCTCGGACTGGATGTGCGATCGCGGCGATGCGGTGAATGTACTCGTTCCACTCGCGGCCGGTGAGGTAGTCGGCGCTGCGTTCCCATTGGTACGCGTACTCCCGGCCGTCAAGTGTGATGGCACCTCCGAAGACGACGGATCCATGATGGTCGTGATCGGAAGAGTTCGAGCACTGGATCTGGTCCACGACCCAGAAATCTCCCGAAGACGATGAAGTGGGGGAGGATTCGAGGGCAGCGACTCGGGACTCGAGAGCTTTCAGGCGCTCCAGGATCGTTGTATCGGTTTCATGGGAAATGGAAATCTCCTGTTGCATGACTCTAGAAATACGGAATCACTGGCAATCTGTCAAGCGTGAAAAAGAAAAAGCGCGCCGAAGCGCGCACGAGTCAAAGGGGGTGGAGGGTGCTGTTTAGCGGACCAAGGCTCCCACGATGGCACCGAGGTCGCCGATGTGGTTGACCTCGGAGGCGAGGAAGTCCGGGCCGCCAGTACGACCGACCACCATGTAGAGACCGGTGGTACCCAGAGGAGTGATGGCCAGGGTGGAGTCGAGGAGCCACCAGGCATCGGGGACCCACGTGTCGGTGTCGTCGCGGAGGATGCGGGCATGGGAGACGTCGATAAGCATTGGCTCGGAACCGTCGTCGCCGGGCGCGGCCTGAGATGCGGCGACGCGCTCGCTGCCGGTGTCGGTCTCGCGGAGGACCACAGCCCAGGAAGACGTCAACGCCATGGGCATGACGGAAACGAGCTCCTCCATCGCGGCGGGCAGATCGTGGACTTGGTTGGCCACACGTGCGAGCATCTGTACCTGCTCACGGCGGTCAACACGGCCGGTGAAGGGGCGAATGGAATCCACCTCAACGCCCTTGACCGATGCGGCGGCGGTGATGAGGGAATCAACCATGACGCCGGTGGGCAGTTCCACAACAATATCGTCGGTCACCATCGCAGCATCGCCGGCAAAAACTGATTCCACAATGTCTACGGACTTGATATTGGCGTCGACCATGCCGAAGGCCTCGGCGAGCTCACCAAGGCTGCCGGGGGTGTCTGGAAGGACAACACGGATCAGGTAGGACATGACATCTCGTCTCGTTGAAATTCAATTGGGGTGCTGCCGTAGTATAAGGGCGACCGAGACTATTACCAATGATTTTAAGAAGGTGGGCACCGTGGCTGAAGCCTCAGGAATCTCCCGCGAGGAGGTCGCAGGCATCGCTCGACTCGCGCGTATTGCCGTGAGCGAAGAGGAATTGGACCAGCTCGCAGGGCAATTGGACACCATTGTTGAGGCCGTCTCAGCCGTTCAGGCTGTAGACACCGACGGTGTTGAGCCGATGAGTCACCCGCACTCGATTGACGCTGGCATGCGCGAGGATGTTGTGCGGCCCACGTTGACGCAGGAGCAGGCGCTGGATCAGGCACCGGAGGTTGAGGAGGACCGCTTTATGGTTCCTCAGATTTTGGGGGAGGAGCAGTAAATGACCGATTACACTATTCCCGCAGAAGGGCTGACTAGTCTGCCGGCGCACGTGCTGGCCGAGAAGATTCAGGCCGGTGAGGTGACCTCCCGCGAGGTGACCCAGGCATTCCTCGACCGCATCGCCGAAACCGATGAGACCATCGGTGCATTCCTGCATGTTGGCGCTGAGGAAGCTCTTGTGGTTGCCGACGAAGTGGATGCCGCCGTCAAGGCCGGTGAAGCCCCAGCATCCCCGCTCGCTGGTGTTCCGCTAGCGCTGAAGGACCTGTTTGTCACCACAGACGCGCCGACGACCGCTGCATCGAAGATGCTTGAGGGCTACATGAGCCCCTACGACGCGACGATCGTGTCCAAGATCCGCGCCGCGAAGATCCCGATCCTGGGTAAGACCAACCTGGATGAGTTCGCCATGGGCTCCTCCACGGAGAACTCTGCCTACAAGGTCACCCGTAACCCGCATGACCTGGACCGCACGCCGGGTGGTTCCGGTGGCGGTACGGCTGCGGCAATCGCGGCTGGCCAGGCGCCGCTGGGCATTGGTACGGACACCGGTGGGTCGATCCGCCAGCCGGCTTCACTCACCGGAACGGTGGGCGTGAAACCGACGTACGGTGCGGTGTCGCGCTATGGCATGATCGCCAACGCCTCCTCCCTCGACCAGGCTGGCCCGTGTGCGAACAATGTGCTTGACACGGCACTGCTACACGAGGTGATCGCCGGCCACGATGAGTTCGATGCCACTAGTGTCGACCGCCCAGTCAGTGCTGTTGTGGCAGCCGCCAAACAGGGTGCCTCCGGTGACCTGACCGGCGTGAAGGTCGGTCGCGTGAAGCAGTTCTCCGGTGAGGGGATGCAGGCGGGGGTTACGGAGGCCGTCGATAAGGCGATCGCGCAGCTCGAAGCACAGGGCGCAGAGATCGTCGAGGTTGATTGCCCGACGTTCGAAAATGTCATGGGCGCGTACTACATCATTCAGACCTCGGAGGTCAGCTCTAACCTCGCGCGTTTCGACGGCATGCGGTACGGCAAGCGCGTCGGCGACGACGGCAAGAACTCCGCCGAAGAGGTCATGGCTCTCACCCGCGGCGAGGGCTTTGGCGACGAAGTGAAGCGCCGCGTCATCCTGGGTACGTACGCCCTGTCCGTTGGTTACTACGACGCGTACTACCTGCAAGCACAGCGCATTCGTACGCTCATCGCGCAGGACTTTGCCAAGGCTTTCGAGCAGGTGGACATCATCGCGGGTCCGGCGACACCGACGACGGCGTTCAAACTGGGCGACAAGATCGATGATCCGTTGGCGATGTACAACTTCGACCTGTTCACCCTGCCACTGAACCTGGCTGGTCTGCCCGGTATGTCCGTCCCGGCCGGCACCGCCTCGGACACCGGCCTACCGGTTGGCCTGCAGCTCATCGCGCCGGCGTTCGCCGACGAGCGCCTCTACCGCGTGGCGGCAGCCTTTGAAGCCGGCCGTTAATCCTTGGAATACCCTCGCAGCGCTTGCTGCGGGGTATTTTCTCGTCCTCATTGATCAGGGCTTCATGCCCGTGATCACCCCGCTGTTGCCTTTCGACGTCGGCGATGCCATCTGGCTCACCAGCATCTACTTGCTGTGCACCGTCGCCCCCATGCCAGCCTCAGGGCGTCTGGGGGATGCCTATGGGCAACGGCGGGTGTTTCTTCTTGGGTTGGCGGTCTATGTGGCGGCGCTGGTCTTTGCTGGGATGTCGTGGTCTTTCGGGTCGCTCGTGGCAGCACGCGGGCTCCAAGGCTTTGGCGCAGCGCTCTTCTTGCCACAGGCGTTCGGGCTCATCCCGCGAGTGTTCAGCGAGGATCTTCAAGGCCGCGCCTTTGCCGCGTGGGGTGTGATCGGCTCGGTGGCCTCACTCATCGGACCAGTGGCGGGTGGCGCGATTGCTGAATTCTCGGGGTGGCGTGCGGCTTTCTTGGCGCAGGCTGGCCTTGGTGGGCTGGCCCTTATCGCGGGGCTTATTGCCTTGCCGACGCTCCCTTCCACCCACCAACGCATCTTCCTCCTACCTGTTTTGCTCTCTTTCGGTGGGCTGGGGTGCTTGGTCTATGGCATCCAGTTCGGCCAGTGGCTCACGGTGATCCTGGGTGTTCTGTTCTTGGGGCTCCTCGTGCTCTTTGCGCAGCGGGGCGCGGATGAAGGTTTTCTGCCCTTGGAGCTTCTGCGCGATCGTTCTTTCACCCTGGGTGCCGTCGGGGTGGCCGCGATGGGTTTCACCGTTGCGTCAATGTTCATCCCGTTGATGTACTGGCTGCAGACAGTCGCCGGTGCCACACCGAGTCAATCCGGTCTGATCACCGCGCCGATGTCTGTGTTGGCTTTCGTGCTCACGCCTGTGGCGGGGTATCTGACGGACCGGCGAGATCCTGGCCGCTTATGCGTCATCGGTTTCGGGGTCTCTGCGGTTGGGATTGGTCTTGCCATTTTCCTCATTCAGGTCTCGGCGGGGGTGTGGTGGTTCTTGGCAGTCACGGCTTTGCTGGGAATTGGTGGCGCTTTCGTGTGGGCACCGAATGCCGCGGTGACCATGCGGGGTATCGCTGAGCATCAGACCGGCGCGGCATCGGGGTTGTACAACACCGCCCGCCAGGTGGGCAGCGTACTGGGGGTGGCGCTGGTGGGCACGGTGTTGGCTTCTGGTGCGATCGACGCCACAGCTGGCAAAGCACTGGCAGTGCCAGCTGCGGCCATGGTGGTTGGAGCCGTGGCTTCTTTGGCGCTGGCTAATGGAGGAAAGCAGGCTGTCGCGGACAGGCGGGCATAATCGCGCTAGTGTGGGGTTCATGCGTCTTGCCACACTGACCTCCGGAGGCGACTGCCCCGGCCTGAATGCTGTTATCCGCGGCATCGTCCGCACCGCGAGCTCCGAGTTCGGTTCCACGGTGGTGGGTTACCGCGATGGCTGGGTGGGTCTCATGGATGATCTGCGCGAAGATCTTTACGACGACGCGTATATGGATTCCATCCTGCTGCGCGGCGGCACCATCTTGGGCACGGGCCGCCTGCACCCAGACAAGTTCAAGTCTGGGATTGATCAGATTAAGGCGAACTTGGTGGATGCGGGAGTGGATGCGCTCATCGCCATTGGTGGTGAGGGCACTCTTAAAGGCGCGAAGTTCCTCTCTGACAACGGCATCCCGGTGGTGGGTGTGCCGAAGACGATTGACAATGATGTCAATGCCACCGACTACACCTTCGGCTTTGACACCGCCGTATCCGTGGCCACGGACGCGATTGATCGCCTGCACACCACGGCGGAATCCCACAACCGCATCCTCATCGTTGAGGTAATGGGGCGCCACGTCGGCTGGATCGCGCTGCACGCCGGCATGGCTGGCGGTGCGCATTACACGGTGATCCCCGAGGATCCTTTCGACATTGAGGACATCTGTAAGGCAATGGAACGTCGGTTCCAGATGGGGGAGAAGTACGGCATCATCGTCGTCGCCGAAGGTGCTGTGCCGAAGGAAGGCACGATGGATGCCGGCCTGGGCGAAGAAGATGAGTTCGGCCACAAGACCTTCAAGGGCATGGGCCAGATCATCGGCGATGAGATTCACAAGCGCCTGGGCTATGACGTACGCACGACGGTTCTGGGCCACATCCAGCGCGGTGGCACGCCCACGGCCTATGACCGTGTTTTGGCTACCCGCTACGGCGTTCATGCGGCACGTGCCGCGCACGAAGGTAATTTTGGTATGTCCGTGGCCCTGCACGGTGAGAACATTGATCTCGTTCCACTGGAAGACGCCGTGGGCACGTTGAAGCGTGTGCCGGAGCACCGGTATAAGACTGCGCGCGCTATGTTCGGCTAATGAATTTTTGCGATACCCCCACCATGTCCAACGAGTGGGTTACGTTGGAGCCGCTGAGCCACGAGCATACGGAATCCCTCGCAGCGCACGTCGGGGACCTCTCGGAGCTGTGGTACCAGGACCACATCCCCACGCCGGAGGGCGTGCCCGCTTACATCGATGCCCTCCTGTCGCAGCAGAAGCAGGGGTCCCGCGCACCGTGGGCGATTGTGAATCCAGAGGGGCAAGCGATCGGCGTGACTACCTTCTTCCACCCGGATCCTGCGAACAGGAACATCGAGATCGGCTCGACCTGGTTGGCCAAAGACGCGCAGGGCACCCCGATCAACAAGGCCGCGAAGTTGCTGTTGCTGCAGCGCGCATTCGAGGCGCTTGGCTGCTTGCGTGTGGAGATTCGTACGCATTACATGAACCGCCAGTCGCGCGCGGCCATTGAGAGCCTTGGTGCCAAGCTTGACGGTGTGCTGCGCCGCCACAAGATTCTTAAGAGCGGGCTTGTCCGCGACACGTGCGTGTACTCGATCTTGGACACCGAGTGGCCTGAGGTGAAAACTGCGCTGCTGGCGAATCTGCGTCGCTAGATTGCATCCAGCCCGATGTCCAAGACCCTCACGGAGTGTGTGAGTGCGCCGACGGCAAGGTAGTCCACGCCCGTCTCCGCATAAGCACGTGCAACGTCAAGCGTGAGTCCGCCCGAGGATTCCAGCTTCGTCTCTGATGACAAAGCATTTCGCTTATCGACGGCCTCCCGCGTCCCCTCCACACCAAAATTGTCCAGCATCACCAGGTCTGGTTTGAATACAAGCACCTGCTCTAGTTGCTTAAGGTCATCGACTTCGATTTCGCGGGGGAGGTGGGGGAAGGCTTCGATGGTGCGTCGATAAGCTTCGGCGACGCTTCCCACGCTGGCGACGTGGTTGTCCTTGATGAGCACGGCGTCCCCCAGACTCATGCGGTGATTGGCTCCACCGCCGCAGCGCACGGCGTACTTAGCCAGGTCGCGGTAGCCGGGCAGCGTCTTGCGGGAGTCCCGCACGCGGGCGTGCGTTCCCGCGAGCTCCTGAGTCCACTGGCTGGTGTGAGTGGCAATGCCACTGGCGTAGGTCAGCAGGTTCAGGGCGGTACGCTCTGCTGACAGGATGGCGCGCGCTGGGCCGGAAATAGTGGCTAGGTGATCACCGGGTGCGACAGCGTCCCCGTCGGATGCGTGGACCTCCACCGCGATGGCGGGGGACACCTCAGTGAACGTCCACCGCGCGGCGTCGAGTCCAGCGATAACGCCTGGTTGTCGGGGGATAAGGGCTGCGGTCAGCTGTGCGTCCGCATCGATGGTCGCTTCGGTGGTGGCATCTGGACCATGCGCGAAATCTTCACCGAGTCCAAGCCGAATGAGTTGCAACGTGGCGTCTTTGTTCAAACTCTGCATTGGTTTACTCCCCACTGCCTGGATTACCGATGGCGATCATGCGCTCCAGCGACCGCCGTGCCTTCGCCGCGACATCCTCTGGGACTGTGACGTCATCCTTCATCTCGCGCAGGCAGGCCACGAGCTTCCCCGGTGTGATCATCTTCATGTACGAGCACGAAGCCTGCGGGTTCACCGGCTGGAAGTCGGTGTTCGGGGATTTCAGTTGCAGCTGGTGGAGCATGCCCACCTCAGTGGCCACGAGCACGGTGCCTTCCGTATCTTGTGCGGCCTGGTCGAGCATGCCCCCGGTGGATAGCATGTGCACGCGGTCAGGATCGATGACGCCTTCACCAGCCAGGTAGATCGCGGAGTTCGCGCAACCGCACTCCGGGTGAATATACAGTGGCGCATCCGGGTGAGCAGCTGCCTGATCAGCCAACTGCTTACCATTGATGCCAGCGTGGACGTGGCACTCGCCGGCCCAGATGTGCATGTTGTCCCGGCCAGTCTCGCGCTTCACGTGCGCGCCAAGGAACTGGTCGGGGCAGAAGAGAATCTCCTTGTCCGGATCGATGGACGCGACGACCTCCACCGCATTAGACGAGGTGCAGCAGATATCGGTGAGTGCTTTCACGTCTGCCGTGGTGTTGACGTAGCTGACCACGACGGCGTCGGGGAATTCTTCCTTCCACTGCTGGAGCTGCTCAGCGGTGATGGAATCCGCGAGTGAGCACCCAGCTTTCGCATCCGGGATAAGCACGGTTTTGTCCGGGCTAAGAATTCTTGCGCTTTCTGCCATGAAGTGCACACCGCAGAACACAATCACGTCTGCGTCAGTTTCTGCGGCGATGCGGGAAAGAGCCAAGGAGTCACCAGTGAAATCAGCGACGTCCTGAATTTCTGGGATTTGGTAATTGTGCGCCAGAATGACGGCGTTACGTTCTTCCTTCAGTTTTTGCACTTCATCGGTCCACATGTGTTCAATGTAGCCCGCTTTTCATCCAAACAAGGTCAAGTTGACCCCCAAAACACAAGTTTCACACAGTGGGAGCTATTGTCCGCTGTATGGAATCAACGGAAATTGAACAGAACAAGCGCAATGAAGAGCGCTCTGCTTTCATCGCAACACTTGGCTTTCCCTTGTTGGTGATTGCCGGCGGTGTTATCGGTTTCGCCGCGCCCAGCGTTGTCGCACCGATTTCGGGGTGGACCACGTGGCTGCTGGGCATCGTCATGTTCGGCATGGGCCTGACACTGACGGGCAAGGACTTCGTGTTTGTGGCGAAGAAACCCCTGCCAGTGGTCATCGGTGTGGTGGCGCAGTTTGTCATCATGCCATTGGCTGCCGTCGCACTGACGTGGGCGTTGGGTTTGCCACCCGAAATCGCGGCAGGCGTGATCCTTGTCGGCTGTGCCCCAGGCGGGACCTCCTCCAACGTTGTGTCGTACTTGGCACGTGGTGACGTCGCCATGTCCGTGACCATGACATCCGTGTCCACACTGCTGGCGCCCCTGCTCACCCCACTTCTGACACTGTGGCTGGCAGGTGAGCACATGGATGTCAGTGCTGGACCGATGGCGCTGTCCATCCTGAAGATGGTTGTCCTGCCTGTTGGGCTGGGGCTGTTGGTGCGTTTTCTGGCTCCGAGGTTCGTCGAAAAGCTTCTGCCTGCACTCCCATGGGTCTCTGTGACGGCCATCGCGATGATCGTGGCCATCGTTGTCGCAGGTTCGCGCGACAAGCTCGCACAGGCGGGCCTTATCGTCCTCATCGCAGTGATCCTGCACAACGCGATCGGGTACCTGCTTGGCTACCTCACCGGCAAGGTCACGGGCCAGCCGGAGGCAACCTCGCGCACCATGGCCGTTGAAGTGGGCATGCAGAACTCCGGCATGGCAGCAACGCTGGCTACCACCTACCTCAGTCCACTGGCCGCTCTGCCTGGCGCGGTGTTCTCCGTCTGGCATAACCTGTCCGGTGCGGTGCTGGCGCTTCTCTTCCGTGCGAAGGACCGAAAGAAGCAGTAACGGGAGCTATCGTCTCGGCACCAGAGGAAGCGCACTACACTGGTCAACTATGACTGCGTACGACCTGATGGATTACGACGAGGTACTGGAAAAGTACGACCCAGTTATGGGCCTTGAGGTGCACGTCGAGCTCTCTACTGAGACGAAGATGTTCTCCACCTCCTCCGCGCACTTTGGTGCGGAGCCAAACACCAACATCGACCCAGTATCGCTGGGCTTGCCAGGTGCACTTCCGGTGGTGAACGCCAAAGGCGTGGAGTGGGCCATCAAGATCGGCCTTGCTCTTAACTGCAAGATCGCAGAATCCTCCCGCTTCGCCCGCAAGAATTACTTCTACCCGGACCAGCCGAAGAACTACCAGATTTCGCAGTACGACGAGCCGATTGCATACGACGGTTACCTCGACGTTCTGCTTGACGACGGCACCGAGTGGCGCGTCGACATCGAACGCGCCCACATGGAGGAAGACACGGGCAAACTGACCCACCTGGGTTCCGCATCTGGCCGAATCTCTGGCGCGACAGCTTCGCTGGTGGATTGCAACCGTGCTGGTGTCCCACTCATTGAGATCGTGACCAAGCCGATCGTTGGTGCAGGGGAGCGTGCCCCTGAAGTTGCCCGCGCGTATGTTGCTGCGCTGCGTGAGCTGGTCAAGGCGCTCGGCGTGTCTGATGCTCGCATGGACCAAGGCTCCATGCGCTGTGATGCGAACGTGTCCCTGCGCCCCAAGGGCCAGGAGAAGTTTGGTACCCGTACGGAGACCAAGAACATTAACTCTTTGAAGTCCGTCGAACAGGCTGTGCGCTACGAAATGCAGCGCCATGCTGCTGTGCTCGAAGCGGGCGGGGAGATCGTTCAGGAAACCCGCCACTACCAGGAAACGGATGGTTCAACCTCCAAGGGCCGACCGAAGGAAGAGGCAAGCGAGTACCGCTACTTCAACGACCCGGACCTGCCACCAGTGATTGCCAAGCCGGAGTGGGTCGAGGAAATCCGCGCAACACTGCCCGAGTTGCCGTGGGTCCGCCGCGCACGCATCCAAGAGGAGTGGCAGCTGCCGGAGAAGGAATTCCGTGATCTGGTCAACGCCGGTGCACTCGACCTCATCGCGGACACAGTGGACGCCGGCACCACCCCGGACGAGGCGCGCGCATGGTGGGTGTCCTACATCGCTGGTAAGGCGAATGAGGCGGGCACCGATCTTGATGCGCTTGGGGTCACGCCCGCAGATGTCGCGCGTGTTGTAGCACTGGTGAAGGAAGGCAAGCTCACCACGAAGCTCGCCCGCCAGGCACTCGACGGTGTGATTGCCGGTGAGGGCAATGTCGATGAGGTCGTGGCTAAGCGTGGCCTCGAAGTCGTCCGCGATGACAGCGCGATCGAGGCAGCAGTTGATGAAGCGCTTGCGGCCAACCCGGACATCGTGGAGAAGTACAAGGCCGGAAACACCAAGGTCACCGGCGCCATCGTGGGTGCGGTGATGAAGGCAACGCAGGGCAAGGCGGATCCGAAGTCGATCAACGAGATCATCGCGAAGAAACTCGCCGACTAGCTTCTCGACGCACCCGACGCCCCAGACAGCCTTTCCTCGCTGCTGGGGCCTTCGCATTGATGAGCGGTTTGACTATCGCACCGTGCAGCGCTCAGCGACCTGCGGTTTTGCTGCGCATGACTGGCGATAGTCAAACCAACCTTTTCTAGGCACACCAAATGGCCGGACATGCCGGCTACTTGGTGGGTTACCGCCCGTACAGGAGTGTCATTGCTCCAAAGGGGTGGATGGTGTTGGGGATGAGGTGTCCGTTTGGTGATCTCCATATGGGTGCGCCCCGGATGTTGTCTACCCGGCCGTGGTAGCTGTGTTCGGGGTCATCGTCGTTGGTGCGGTTGTGATACCGGCACAGCGTGGCCAGGTTGTCCATGTTGGTTAACCCACCCTGTGACCAGGCTTTGATGTGGTGGACCTGACAGTTATCCGCCGCATGCCGACAATCCGGTACCGGACATGTTGGTGATAATGCCCTGGCTAGGTCGCGTTGCTTCTGGTTAGCAAACCGTTGCGTGTCATACAGGTTGACCGCACCAACTTGTGGGTGGAACACCGCTACTTCGAGTACGTCCCCAAAATTTTGGGCCAAGTATTCCGCACCGGTCATGGTGGTGCCATCGGTTAGCCCCAGGATGACATCGTCGCCGGCACCACTGATGATCTTGGTGTGCTCTTCCAATGGGATGAGGATCAGTGGACGGGGTACAGCAGGAGCAATACGAGCTGGGGTCTCGCCCGCAGTGTCGGGGCGAAGCCCGAGGATGGTCATGAATGCTTCGTACATCTGTGGCCCGGCAGGCCCATCGCTGGTGATTTGTTGGCGTAGTGCGTACTCGATGGCTGCCATGTCGTGTTCTGGGCCCATGACATTCATGGGGCGGGACTGTTTACGTGAGCGACCAAACCGGATTGTTGGCTCCGGGGCAGGCTTATCCACCTCCGGGACGATGTCCTGAGCGCGACGCTGCAGCGTCTTGTAGTTTCCCTTGACCGACAACAGGGCAAGGCGTAACTCCCATTTCTTGCCGGGGTCTGTGATCCCGGCAAGACGACTCTCGATGTAGGCAAGCTGATCCAAGGACTTCTTCGTCGAGCGTGCCACTGTAATCGCGTTGGCTTGTTTGCGGGTGAACTTTGTTTTCCCGTAGTAGACCTTGTGGACTTTGGTCCATTGGCGAATCAGGGCGGGTTTGCAGCCAGCGTCGAGGAGGACCTGGGCATCAAAGGATGCCAGGGTCTCGATCGGGTTGGTTAAACCCGCGACTAGTGCTGCAAAAGTGTTCATGCCACGCACACTAAACCGAAAATCAGAAACGTGCAGCTAAGGGCCAAAAAGCCTGTGGATAACCCAAAAACTATCCACAGGCGCCACGCCCCGAAACAGGTGCCAGAACACGTAAAGAAGCCGCATGACCAGCGAGAACAGGAAGAGTTCCCGAAAACCCAAAAAAGTTAAGGCCCGCAGAAAACAATCGGATTTGCTGGCCCGGCAAAAGGATTGGGGGCGTCGATAAGCGAAAAGCTATTTCGACTCGGGCTTGACGGCGGGGAACTCGCCGGTTTCGTACATCTCCTCGTAGGCCTTCCACTGGATCTCATCATCCTGAGTTTCAGGTGCGCCTTCGTACTGTTCGGACTCAGGGTCGAGAGCCGGAACGTCCTTGAGGTCGAATTCGCTCTCCGGATCTGCATCAAGGTCAGCGGCTACTTCCTCCTGGACGGACTGCCACAGCTCCTGATCCGCAACGTGAGAATCGGAGACAAGATCCTCAACTTCCTCGCGCTGTGTGCTAGTGAGGTCTTCCATCTCCGGGTCGAGTGCGGTTTCAGCCAGCTCGGCCAAACGCTCACGGCGCTCCGTCTCCTCCTTGATGTTCTCGCGGTCGCGGAACCAAGCAACACCCATGACAACGCCAAGGATCAGACCCAGGTAGCCAAGGAGTGGGTAGACCCAGCCGATGAGATCAGCGAAGCCAATGAAGGACAGTGCGAAACCGATCATGACCACGATGCCGTAGTAGGCGCGGAACTTCTTCGGCTTGTCGTGGCTGAGGCGGCGGCCAAGAGCGTAGAAGAGGCCAACGGCGGTGTTGTAGATCATCAGGTAGATGATGATGGACACGATCGTGCCCACAACGGGGTGCATCGTGGAGAAGACCATGAGCAGCGGCAGGTCTGCGTCCATGATGTGTTCCATGTTGAAGAACAGGATGAACACAAGGATCATCAGCAACACAGCGAAGATGATGCCGCCAAGGAGTCCACCCTTACCGGCTTGCGCTGGGTTCATTTGGGAGCCGGCGAAGACGAGCATCATGGAGCAGTCCATGATCATCACCAGGGTGGCGTAGTTCAATGCCGTGATGAACCAGTTGTTGAACGTGCCGGAAGCTGGAGTATTCGTCTGGGCGAGTTCATTGAGGCTGGCCGCATTCTCCGGCATGTTCATCAGCGTGATTGCAAATGCAGCCAAAAGGCAGATGATCAGCAGGGGAGTGATGAAGGAGATGACGTTGGTCAGCTTGTCAATGTCCAAGAATCCGGAACCGATGAGCAGTAGCACCATGATTGCGGAACCGATCCATGTGTCGACCCCAAACTGTTGGTTCAGGTTGGACCCGGCACCGGCGACCATGACAAACCCGATACAGAACAGCGTGAACATTGTGGTCACGTCCATGTAGCGGGCAAGCCATGGGTGGGAGACACTCTTGAATACGGCGCTGTGGTCATCAGCCATGTAGTAGGAACCAAGCTGGTACACCCAGGCACTGAACACTGCGATGGTGATGCCGGCGATGGCAGCACCGATGATGCCGCGGTAGCCGAATGCAAGGAAGTATTGAAGGATCTCTTGGCCCGACGCAAAGCCAGCACCCACTGTGAGTCCGACGAGCGCTAGGGCCACTTTTAGAGACTTATTCATTTAAAAAACCTTTAGATATCGAAAAAACGTGCGGAGTCGAGGGTATCAGACAGGTTTTGATGCGGTGGACTCAACCTTTTGGCCAGGAATCACCCAGCTTCTGTTGATGGCTTGGCGTACACGCGGGAAAGATCCCCAGGATCAGCAGGGTGCTGCCATAGATTGGTGTGCATGAACGAAACTGGCAGCACTCCGAATAATCCGAACAAGAAACAGCCGAGCCTAGATGCCCGCGACATCAATGACGTGGACATTGACCTTGAGCTTGATACCGCGCTGGATGATATTCCGTCCGCATCCGAATCGAATGTCTACACCCGTACGGGCAAGGCAGCACCGACTGAGGTTCTCCCGGCAGCCCCGAAGCCGCAGTCCGCACCGGAGCCAGAAGCGCCGGTCGTCCCCACGGAAAAGACGGCCGAGAAGTTTGTGGCGGACGAGGAGCCGATCAAGATCGTTGGCGGTAAGACGGAGGCTCCGGCACGGTCAGAAGGTCTGAAGACAGAGACGCTTGCACCGGTTGCGGCAGGCGCCACCGCATCGACGGTTTCGCTCGAGCCCACGGACGGCCCCGAGCAGCCATCGCTTATCGACGGCACGACTCCCGCACCAGCAGCACAACCGGTCGCGGTGGACCGCGGGACGATCGACTTTGGTCTGCTGATTCTGCGCGTTGTTCTGGGCCTAGTGCTCACGCTGACCGCGGTGGCAACTTTCTTCCAGTTGGGCACGAACGAAGGGTTGGCCGGACTGCAGGATCAGTTGGCTAACCACAATGAGCCGCGCATCCTCGCGATTGCGCTGCCGACAATGCAGCTGGCGGCTGGTGTTTTCCTACTGCTGGGTCTGATGACTCCGGTGGCAGCCATGGTGGGTGTCGCTGCAACCGGGTTTGTAGCGCTTGATGCTGTGGCCGGTACGGTCTCGCCATTCAACTGGGATCCGGCTACGTGGCTCGCGGTTGTTCTGCTGGGCATGGCCTTAGCGGTTCAGTTCACTGGCCCCGGTCTCTTCGGTGTGGATTACTCCCGCAGCTGGGCCCGTCGTCCGCGCGTCAGTGCCTGGATCGGCGCTGCTATCGGTCTTGGTGCCGCCGGCCTTCTGTGGTGGTTCCTGTAACCGCCACTCGGGGGAAGCGGTGTAAATCAGGTACACGATGAACACCGTTAACCCCATCAGACCAATAAGGTTGCCAGCCAGCCACGTCCGCCATTCCACGTTGGAGGGGTCACTCTCAGGGATGAGCATGTAACCCGGGACAATCCACGCACCGGCTGTGATGGAAAGCAGAATCCGCAGGAAATCCTCACGCACAGCAAGGATGATCGGAAGGACCAGGATGGCACCGGCCCAGTGGTGGGCCACCGCATATGGCCCGCCGATGGAAATACCAAGGACAACCAGGAAGAGAGCCTCCACGCTGCGGTTGTGCTTCTCCAGTTGGTAGGCCACGTAAATGGTGGCGGCCGCAAAAGCGACGAAGATAAACGGTGTGAGGGTGCCCACCGCATCAACGCTCAATGGTCCCCGGGACAAAAGGCCGCCAAGGCCTTGGTTGTGTGGGTAATCTACCCGGCCACCGCGGTCGGTTTCGAAGAAGTACTTCGTCCAGAAGTCCACCGATTCACTCGCGCGGGCAAAGAATCCAAGAATGACGGTGATGAAGAAGAATCCGGCGGAGCGGCCCAGGGACCACCAGTCCTTGCGTACCAAAAAAATGATGGCGTAGGCAGCTGGCGTGATTTTCACACCCGCGGCGAGACCAATGCCCAGGCCGCGAAGAGGCTTCGGGGTATATCCGAGCACGTCAGCCGTGACCAAGAAGACCAAGAAAACGTTGATCTGGCCGAAGTATAGGTTGGCCTGGATGATGTCCAGGCAGGTGGCAAATCCGCCGAGGGTGACTGCCCAGAACAGCCAGTCCTTCATGCCCAAACGGTGGCAGGCCATCGCTAGAATGCCCACCACGCAGGCGATGATGGTGGCGTTCCACACGATGTCCATGAATAGTTCCCCGCCCACAGTCAAGGGGAGGAACAGGACAGCTGCAAATGGTGGGTAGATGAAGGCGTAGCCGCTGCGGGACGGGAAGCCGTCGTAAAGCGGATGGCCGTGCCTAAACGCATTGCCGGCATCGCGGAAGACACCGACGTCGAGCAAGCGTGAGTCAAACGCCGTGAGGTAGCTGCCGTACAGGTTCACCGCGCCCAGCGTGATGGCGAGCGCGATGAGCAGAACGCGGAAAACTAGTCGAGTTTGCGTACTGCGCCCTTGTCCGCCGACGTTGCCATGCGTGCGTAGGCCTTGAGCGCCTTGGTGACGTGACGGGTGCGGTTCGGTGTCCATGGATTGTCCTTTGTTTCCATCGCTGTGCGGCGCTTATCTAGTTCTTCGTCATCCACCTCGAGTGACAACACGCGGTCACGCACGGAGATGCGGATCGTATCGCCGTTCTCAATGAGGCCGATGAGGCCCCCCTGGGCTGCTTCCGGCGAAATGTGGCCGATGGACAGACCGGAGGTGCCGCCGGAGAAGCGCCCATCGGTGATGAGAGCACACACCTTGCCCAAACCGGCACCCTTGAGGAAGGAGGTGGGGTGGAGCATCTCCTGCATGCCCGGGCCACCGGCGGGACCTTCGTAGCGTATGACCACAACATCGCCCGGCTGAACCTCGCGGGCAAGAATCATGGATACAGCCTGTTCCTGGGAATCGACAACGCGGGCAGGACCGGAGAATTCCCACAGCTCCTGGTCCACGCCAGCTGTCTTCAGAATGGCGCCGTCCTCGGCGAGGTTGCCACGCAGAACCACCAAGCCACCATCGGAGCTGAACGGGTGGTCAAAGTCATGGATGACACCGTTGACGGAATCGGTGTCCAGGCTGTCCCAGCGGTTGGATTGGGAGAATGCCTCGGTGGAGCGAACACCACCTGGGGCCGCATGGAAGAGGTCGATGGCTTCTTCCGTAGCCTTGCCACCGCGGATGTCCCAGTCATCGAGCCATTCCTGGAGGGTGGGGTAGACCACAGAGTGGACATCAGTGTTGAGCAGTCCAGCGCGGTTGAGCTCACCCAGGATGGCGGGGATGCCGCCGGCACGGTGGACATCCTCGATGTGCGCGTCACCGTTAGGTGCGACCTTGGAGATGCACGGGATCTCATGCGAGAGCTCGTCAATATCTTTCAGGTCAAAGTTGATTTCACCTTCTTGCGCTGCGGCAAGGGTGTGCAGGATCGTGTTAGAAGAACCACCCATGGCCATATCCAGGGCCATGGCGTTGCGGAAGGCCTCGCGCGTAGCCACGTTGCGTGGCAGGACAGATTCATCGCCCTCGCCGTAGTAGCGGCGGCAGATGTCCATGATCGCGGCACCAGCTCGCTCGAACAGGCGACGACGCGCGGTGTGCGTAGCCAGCGTGGTGCCGTTACCCGGCAGGGAGAGTCCTAGTGCCTCCGTCAGGCAGTTCATTGAGTTTGCGGTGAACATGCCAGAGCAGGAACCACAGGTAGGGCAGGCGGATTCGACGATGCGGTCGAGGTCCTCATCACTCACGTTGTCATCCGCGGACATGGAGATCGCATCGACGAGGTTCGTCTTCTTGCCGGACTGGGCGATTCCGTCGATGACAACAGCCTTGCCTGCCTCCATCGGCCCACCGGAGACAAAGACCGCCGGAATGTTAAGGCGCAGCGCAGCGTTGAGCATGCCCGGTGTGATCTTGTCACAGTTGGAAATGCAGACCATGGCGTCAACAGTGTGCGCGTTGACCATGTACTCAACGGAATCCGCGATGATCTCACGGCTGGGAAGGGAGTACAGCATTCCGCCGTGGCCCATGGCAATGCCGTCGTCAACAGCGATGGTGTTGAACTCCTTCGGAATACCGCCAGCTTCACGCACTGCTTCAGCAACAATGTCGCCGACGTTCTTCAGGTGCACGTGACCGGGCACAAACTGGGTGTACGAATTCACAATCGCAACGATCGGGCGACCGAATTCGTTGTCTTTGGTTCCGGTTGCCTTCCACAGAGCGCGCGCACCGGCGGCTTGCCGGCCGACGGTGGTGACCCGGGAACGGAGAGGGATCGCGTTGGGCACGTGCTTACTCCTTGTCTGCTTGCTTTTCTGCTTCCGCGTGTGCTTGTGCGTGGGTTTCGTACTCTTCCTTAGTCATGAGTACGGAGTTGCCTTCGGTGTCGGTGACTTCCATCATTCCGTCTGCTGCTTCAGCAGCTTCCGTAATCACGTCGGTGATGCGACCTTGGGAGGCTTCAGACAGCTCCGGCAATGAATTAAATGTTACTCCGGGCATGGGGAACTCTTTGCCGTTTGTGGTGGCGGCTTTGGCACTCATGCCTTCGAATGACACACCTTTGAACTCGTCCCAAGGAATAGAAACGTTCTTGCGGAAGAGGTACTTGATGTCAATTCCCGCCTCATCAACATGCGTTTGTGTTTTCAGCACCCACATGATGAAGATCACCGGGAAGATGAGAACCCAGCCGAGGTAAAGCGGGGCCCATGAGATCGCGATGAGCCCAATACCCGTCATCAAACCCACCGCGAGGAGGTGGGTGCGGTCTGGAGTAAACGTACGGCCGACAGAAGTCATGGGTGTCATGCTAGCCAACTAGGTGTCACGCTGGGCAGTCACCGCCAGGTTACGGTCGTGCGGGCTCGCTTATCGACGCCCCCTGGGCCGCCCCGGCCTCTTCCTGGCGCGGTGCCTGCCCCTGCTCGGTTGGGTTCTGCTCTGGCTGCTGAGGGTTGTTCGTTGGTGCCTCCGTTTGCCCAGACGTGGGCTCGGTGGTGTTGAACTCAGACTCAGCTGCGTCGGTGGGGGCAGCGTCGGAGGTGGGAGCTGGCGCCTGGGTCGGTTGGGGTTGTGGCTGTGGCGTTTCCACAACGGAGGAAGGCGTGTTGCTGCGCGGTGGGGCAAGGATCCCGGAGTTCCTCTCGCTGTCTTCTCCCGAAGACAACGTCAAGCCACGCAGAATGAGTAGCACCGCGAAGACCAAGATGAGCATGCCTGTAGACGCCCGAATGCGCCCACCAAGGGTGCCAAAGTGAGAGCGCCGCTGCTTGTCAGCTTCTGCTTTATCTTTTGTTGCTGGGTCATCCTCCGGAGCAGTCTTGTCGGGCTTGGTGCGGTCACCCGCGGACAAACCGGTGCGTTGCGGTTCATGTGAGGTTTCTTCTACCGCTACAGGCTCAACCTTTGTTTCAGGGGCAGGGGAGAGGATGTGCTTGTCCTTGTCCTCTTTGTCCTCTTTGTCCTCTTTGTCTTCGGATTCCCACTGATTCCACTCGGAGGCATAACGCCGGGTGAGGAAGGCGGGGGTGAAGGCGGTGGTGCGGGTATCGTTTGCGTCGAAAAGCGGAGCCTCTGGCATGGCGGCGGCGGAGCCGTACTCATCGAAGAACTCGTCGAGGATGTACACGCGAATTGCGCGCTCGATGGGGAACTGATCACCAGGTGTGCAGCGCACCATGAAGCGGATATCCAGCGTCCATGGCATGCCCACCGTGTTCGGCGGGTTGAGGTCGGTGCCGGGCTGGCACAGCAGCTCGCCTTGGATGAGCGGAACGATATCCGGCTCCGAAATCGCACGGCGTGCTGCTGCTTCCGCGCGCGAGATGACTTCTTCGGTGTCGTGGGAACCAAGCAGCGGTACGGGCACTTCCACGAGGGCGCGAGACCAGTGATTCGAATTGTTAATGCACACCTGTGCCGCAGAATTCGGAATGGTCACTGTGTACTGCTCGAGTGTGCGCACCTGCGTGGCGCGCATGGTGATCTGAATGACATCACCAGTGACATCAATGCCATTGCCCTGGAATGTGACCAGATCGCCCACTCCGTATTGCTTTTCCGTGAGGATGAAGAAGCCTGCGACGAAGTCCGCGATGATCTGTTGCGAACCAAAACCGATGGCAGCAGATACCACGGTGGCAGGAATAGCAGCGCCGGCCAGAGAGAAGCCAAGCTGCTGCAGGAAGAAAACAAGGATGAGGAAGTAGGCGATCAGCTGGACGATATAAATGCCCACACCGGCAAGCGCTAGGGAAGTTTTACCCTCATTCGTGTCTTTAGATTCAGCTACCTGGCGTTCCACATAACGGTTGGCCAAACGGCCAGCGCGAGGCACCAGAAAAGCGAGGAGAAGCAGAAGGGCCAGGTTAATTCCGGTATCAGCAAGCCAACGCCAGACCTGGTCAAGAATCAGTGAAAACGGCATAACACAGCTAGACTAGCCCGTTATAGCTGAGAAAGTGCTGGGGAATTGTGTATGATCTTCGGCATGACTTTTATTGGCCTAGTAGTGGTACGGCGTGGCGCTTCGCGTGACTGATGCTCTCGTAGCATCGGAGCCGGTTTCACAAACGGTCAAGTACAGCAAGCGCCCCCGCTAAGTAAGCGGGGGCTTTGTTGTTGGTCACCCCAAGATCACGCCTACTAACTGGGTGTGATTAAGTCTGGTAAAACACCGAAAAGGCCTCACATAAGGAGTTTGAGGGAATAGTGGCAGCGTCACAGAAAAAGCAGCCCGAACGCATGACAGGTGCGGAGGCGATCGTCCGCAGTCTTGAGGAGCTGGGCACGGACATTGTTTTCGGTATTCCAGGGGGAGCGGTGCTTCCGCTATATGACGCCCTGTTTGCCGCCAAGAAGTTGCGCCACGTCCTCGTGCGCCATGAACAAGGTGCTGGGCATGCCGCTGAGGGTTACGCACTCGCTTCCGGCAAGGTCGGTGTGTGCCTGGCCACCTCAGGCCCGGGCGCAACCAACCTTGTTACCGCCCTAGCAGATGCTTACTTGGACTCGGTTCCCATCGTGGCCATCACCGGTCAGGTGGGCACTGCTTTGCTGGGTACGGATGCGTTCCAGGAAGCAGACATCCGCGGCATCACCATGCCGATTACAAAGCACAACATCATGGTGACTCGCGTGGAGGACATTCCTAAGGCGTTGGCTGAGGCATTCCACCTTGCGTCCACCGGCCGCCCAGGCCCTGTCCTCGTGGATTTTCCCAAGGACATCCAGAACGCTGAGCTGGACTTCGAATGGCCACCGGTGGTTGATCTGCCGGGGTATAAGCCGACCACGAAGCCGCACAACCGTCAGATCACTCAGGCGGCGAAGATGATCGCTGAGGCGGAGCGCCCAGTCATCTACGCCGGCGGTGGCATTATCAAGGCTAACGCTGCTAAGGAGCTCCGCGAGTTCGCTGAGCTGACCGGCCTGCCCGTTGTGACTACGCTCATGGCTCTGGGCGCTTTCCCGTCGCACCACCCGCAGTACATGGGTATGCCGGGCATGCACGGAACGGTTCCGGCAGTTGCAGCGCTGCAGAAGGCTGATCTGCTGATCACTCTGGGTGCGCGTTTCGACGATCGCGTGACGGGCGACCCAGAGCACTTCGCCCCGGATGCCAAGGTCATCCACGCTGATGTGGACCCAGCTGAGATTGGCAAGATCCGCGTTGCCGATGTTCCGATCGTGGGTGACGCGCGAGAGGTTATCGGCCAGTTGACGGAGGCATTCAAGAAGGGCAAGAAGATCTCCACCCCGAAGATCGACGAGTGGATGGAGTACCTCGGCGATATGAAGACGCGCTTCCCGCGCGGCTACGAGAAGCATGCGGACGGCACCCTGTCTCCGCAGTTTGTCATTGAGACCCTGTCTAAGGAAGTTGGCCCCGATGCCATCTACGTTGCTGGTGTTGGCCAGCACCAGATGTGGTCCGCACAGTTCCTCGACTTCGAGCATCCACGCACCTGGCTCAACTCCGGTGGTCTGGGCACGATGGGCTTCGCCGTCCCAGCTGCACTCGGCGCGAAGGCAGGTTGCCCGGACAAGGAAGTCTGGGCGATTGACGGTGATGGTTGTTTCCAGATGACCAACCAGGAAATTACCACCGCTGCAGTGGAGGGATTCCCCTTCAAAGTTGCCCTGATCAACAACGGCAACCTGGGTATGGTGCGTCAGTGGCAGACGCTGTTCTATGACGGCCACTACTCGCACACCAAGCTGCACCAGGACACCACGTATGTTCCGGACTTCCTGGGGCTGGCCGCAGCTCTGGGTGCTGAGGCGATCCGTGTGACCACGGAAGAAGAGGTCCTGCCGGCTATCAAACGTGCCCGTGAGATCAATGACCGCCCGGTTGTCATTGACTTCGTTGTCGGTGAGAACGCACAGGTGTGGCCGATGATTGCTGCTGGAAGCTCCAACTCTGAGATTCAGTACGCGCGTGATCTGCGCCCGCTTTTCGACGAGGAACTCTCTGCCGGCGAATCCCCCGCAGACATCCACGAGACGATCGCTGAGGCGATTGATGACGACAACGACGAGGAGAACTAAGCATGACTACTAATCATCTTTATGACGACGTGACTCGTAGCGTCCTGTCCGTGCTGGTTCAGGACGTCGAAGGCATCATCACCCGCGTGACCGCAATGTTTACACGTCGTGGTTTCAACCTTGTTTCCTTGACTTCTGCGAAGACGGAAACACCGGGTATTCACCGCATCACCGTTGTGGTTGATGCCTCGGAGCATGCGGTGGAGCAGATCACCAAACAGCTGAACAAGCTCGTGAACGTGCTCAAGGTTCTGCGCCTGGAAGAAGAGTCGACCGTTGCGCGTTCTCTCATGCTGGTGAAGGTGAATGCGAACAACAGCAACCGTCCGCAGGTTGTGGATGCCGCGAATATTTTCCGTGCACGCGTGGTAGACGTTGCGCCGGATTCCGTTGTTATCGAAGCCACCGGTACGTCGAGCAAGCTGCGCGCTTTGCTGGATGTCCTCGAGCCATTTGGTATCCGTGAGCTAGTTCAGTCCGGCCGCGTGGCGCTTAACCGGGGTCCGAAGACGCTGGCGCCCTCTAAATAATTTTCCACCCCCGTCTCACATAGTTAGACGCGCGTCCCGTATAGTGGGACGTGCGATTGGCACATCTCACAGAATTTGAAAGGTTCGCTCATGGCTATTGAAGTCTTTTACGACAACGATGCTGATCTGTCCATCATCCAGGGCCGCAAGGTTGCCGTGATTGGTTACGGCTCCCAGGGTCACGCCCACGCACAGAACCTGCGTGAGTCTGGCGTTGAGGTTGTTGTGGGTCTGCGCGAGGGCTCCAAGTCCGCGGAGAAGGCTCGCGAGGCTGGCTTTGAGGTCAAGTCCAACGCCGATGCCGCTGCATGGGCAGATGTGATCATGCTGCTGGCTCCGGACACCTCCCAGGCCGAGATTTTCAAGAACGACATTGAGCCGAACCTCAATGACGGCGATGCACTGTTCTTCGGCCACGGCCTGAACATCCACTTCAAGCTCATCGAGCCGGCTGACAACATCATCGTCGGCATGGTTGCGCCGAAGGGGCCGGGACACCTCGTTCGCCGCACCTTCGTCGACGGCAAAGGTGTGCCGTGCTTGATTGCTATTGAGCAGGACCCGAAGGGCAATGGCCGCGACCTGGCTCTGTCCTACGCTGCAGCCATCGGTGGCGCTCGCGCCGGTGTCATCCCGACCACCTTCGAGGCTGAGACCGTCACCGACCTGTTCGGTGAGCAGGCTGTTCTCTGCGGTGGCCTGGAAGAGCTGATCATGAACGGCTTCGATGTTCTGACTGAGGCTGGCTACGAACCGGAGATGGCGTACTTCGAGTGCCTGCACGAGATCAAGCTCATCGTTGACCTGATCTACGAAGGTGGCATTGCCAACATGAACTACTCGGTGTCTGACACCGCTGAGTTCGGTGGCTACCTGTCCGGCCCACGCGTTGTTGACGCTGGTGCCAAGGAGCGTATGCGTGAGGTACTCAAGGACATCCAGTCCGGTGAGTTCACCCGTCGCCTCATTGCCAACGTCGAGGGTGGCAACAAGGAACTCGAGGACCTGCGCGCAAAGATCTCCCAGCACCCGATTGAGAAGACCGGTGCTGAGCTGCGTGACATGATGTCCTGGGTGCAGAATCCGCTGACCGATACCGCGCGTTAATCAGCTCCGCCGCACTGTGTGGCAAACCTAAACCGCCTGGAATCCGGGTTCGAACCGGATAGCTCCAGGCGGTTTTGTCATTCCTTCCCATAACAATTCCCCCACCCTCCGAACTGATTTCTCAGCTCGGAAAGTGGGGGAGAAGCGCAAAGGCCGAAGTACTACTCGTGCGTCAAAGCTTTTTGTGCTTCCTTGTAGCGTTGACGTGCCAGGCGTGCTTCTTCTTGTGCCTTGGCAATCTTTTCTTCGGCAGCGGCGATTTCTTCCTCGGCAGCAGCGAGAAGTTCCGTGGCCTTTGTAGTTGCCTTGTCGGACTTCTTGCTACCAGCGTCACTCGGAACGAACAGGATGATGGAGGACAGGGCGATCAGCGCCATGATGAGCGTTGCACCCAAGCCGAACATTGCTGCTTCGCGTACAACGGCGTTGTCTTGGCGACCGGAAAACTCGAGTGCGTTGCCCAAAAGGATCGAGTCGGAGGAAGACATGACGGTGTAGATGGTCGTCGGGATAGCGGCGCCAAAAGCTGCACCGAGAGAAGATGCCATCTTGTACACGCCGGAGCCTGCGCCAGCCTGCTCATCTGGAAGTGCGCTCAGTGCTGCATCCGTCGACGGAGTGGCGTAGAAAGCCAGGCCCAGGCCAAACAGGCTGAAGGCGATCACCGACAGGATGAGGTACGTCTGAGTCATCACATTGGTGCCCATGAGCAGAACAATGGAGACGATGACGATCATCGCACCCCACATCATCGGTTTCTTGGCGCCGAACTTCTGCAGCAATTTCTCACCGACGCGGATGAAAGCGATGATGAAGATCGCGTAGCCCAGCGTGTAGTAGCCAGCCTTTGCCGCGTCCATACCGACAGCATCCTGCAAGACCCACAGGGTGACAGGAATAAGGCCAGCCGTTGCGTTGATCATCAGGTTAGAGATCGTGGCACCGGTGAACACCGGGTTCTTGAACAAGGTGAAGTCAACCAGAGGAGCCTCGGCGTGGTTCTCAACGCGGATAATGGCGGTCAGCGAGAGGATGGACACTGCCAACAGCGTCCATGTAATCCAGCTGGTCCAACCAATGTTGGCGCCTTGGGTGACCACCAGCAGCAGTGTCAACACAAAGGTTGCCAGGGTGATGATGCCGGGCACATCTGTCTTCGCACCAGAGTCCTTTGCAGGAGCATCCTCCGGAATCTGTCGCATGAGCAGGATAGAGACCACAGAGATGAGTGCGCTGATGATGAAGATGGAGCGCCATCCAAGGGGTGTGGAAGCCATGAACCCGCCAAAGATAGCAGCCAGGCCAGAGCCACCCCAGGAACCGATCGACCACATGGATACTGCGCGTTGTCGGTCAGTACCCTGCCAGTAGGTCTTCAGCAGTGCCATCGTTGCAGGCATGATGCACGCTGCTGACACGCCTTGCAGGACGCGGCCAATGATGAGCATCGTATTGCCCACGCCGCCGGTGATAGCAAAACCGACGAGGAGGGAACCGATGATGCCCAGGATGTTACCAATATTGGTCATCCGGACACGCCCGATGCGGTCAGCAAAGCCACCAGAAACAACGATGAACATGCCGGAGAACAATGCGGACAGGGAGATGGCGATGTTCATGATGGTAGGAGGTGTGCCGATATCTTGGCCCATCGCCGGACCAATATTCAGTGTTGTCTGAGCAAAAAGCCAGAAGGTGATCACGGCAAGGACAATGCCGAGGAGGGCAGAATCATTACCTTTGAACTCTTTGGCCTTTTGGACTGATTGAAGTGATGTTGACATCATGGAATCCTTACTTGGTCAGCCATGCGGACGTTGCAACAACAACTGCTTCAGCGCCACGATCAAGGGTGGGTTGGAGGTCCGGTGCGAAAGCAGGATTGTGGTTCCCCACGGCTTTGCTCAAGTCAGCGAAGCCACCGAGGCCCCAGTAGGTGTATGGCACACCGAGCGCATCAGGAATGATGGAAAAATCTTCGGAGGCGGGGACGGCATCGAGGTCGCAGGCCTCATCGCCAAAGTAGGCGTCGAATGCCTCGCGCACAGTGCTGGTGGCATCCCCGTCGTTGTCGGTGAGCGGATAGCGGTCGTAGTAAGTGAACTCAGGCTCTTGCGGGCTTCGCGCCGCAACACACTCGGCGCGAACGATGCGTTCGATTGCTTCCTTGAGGTGCTCGCTCACCGCACTGTTGTACGCCCGGGTATTGATGAGCAGTTCCGCGGAATCCGTAATGATGTTGGATTTCGTGCCCGCATGGATCGCTCCCGCGGTCACTACCGCCGTCTCCTTGGCTGCCACCTCGCGCGAGACAATCGTCTGCAGTCGCATCACAATGGTGGAGGCCAGCATCACTGGATCAACACCAAGTTCTGGCATGGAGCCGTGGGAAGCTTTGCCGTGTACGACAACTTTTACCGAGAAAGCCGAGGAGAGCACTGGACCTGGGCGCGTGCCCACGTAACCGCCCGGAAGGCTGGCGAGCACATGCTGGCCGAGATAGACATCCGGGCGGGGCATGACCTCTTTCAGGTTTTCTTCGAGCATGGCGCGGGCACCTTCGGCAGTCTCTTCAGCGGGTTGGAAGACACCGATGAAGGTGCCTGCCCACTGATCTTTATGCGCGTTGAAGGCCTGCAACGCGGTGATCAGCGACATGAGGTGGAAGTCGTGCCCACAAGCGTGAGCAACGGAGACCTCTACGCCAGTCTTCTGATCAACCTGCGTTGCCGTGGAAGCGTAATCCTTGCCTGAGACTTCCTTTACGGGCAGCGCGTCAATATCCGCGCGCATAGCCACGATCGGACCGTCACCGTTCTCGATGGTGGCGAGCACACCGGTTTCACCGATGCGAGTAGTGGATATGCCTGAACCTTCGAGCTCTTGAACAATCCGATCTGCAGTGCCGTGCTCCTGCATAGACAGCTCAGGGTGTTGGTGAAAAAACTTGTACAGTTCTTCGCGGTCGGATTGGGTGGATGGGAGATCCCCCAATATCTTCTTGACAGGCTCTATATTGATGGACGTACTTTCACGGTACGCCCATTCTCAGCTTTAGTGCAGGCTAGATCATGCCTTTAACCTGCCGGTAAAAGAATATTCAGGAAACGTTTCCATAGAATATGAGATTTTTCACAGCTTTAGGGCTTGCTAAAACCGGGTGGATCAGGACTCGCTACTACTCGTGAATGTCAATAACGTGTTCTGGCCCGAATTCGATGAAATCCCCAAGCTTGGCACCGCGCACTAACGCGGGCTGGTTATGCAGTTCACCGACATAGTTTCTGCCTTGCTGGGCTGCAACCTTCGCCCACATGCGTTCACCATTCGGTTGACCCGCTGGAGGATCGTCAAGAAGGAACACGAGCTTCACTAAAACGCCGGTGGCAAGGTTCTCTCGTTTGATCCGGTGAGGGATCTCAAACGTGAAGGGGTTTGCGGCGTGTAGCTGCTCGGCGTTGTCGAGGTGATAGTCAACAGGCGTAGGCATTTCACAGTATTCGTTAGTCATGCGCGCATTCTTTCAGATAGTTAGGACATGCCCCGTTTTTCACATTGGACGACTGACGGCATCTAGGACATATAGGGCATAGAAAACGGGCCCGAAGGGGAGTGGATTCCCTTCGAGCCCGCGAAAGTGCGGCGACTTAGTTGGCCGGTGCTGGCGCTTCCTCAACCGGTGTGGGAGCGTCCTCGGCCGGTGCCGGAGCGTCCTCCGCAGGAGCGCCATCGCCCGGTTCGCCTTCAGCCGGTGCCGGAGCATCCTCAGCAGGCGCGACGGTGGTGGTCACGTTGATGGTGGTGGTGCCCACGATGGTGGTGGACGGCTCCGTCGGGGATTCTTCACCGGAACCTGTGGCCAGAGCCCAGATGAGCCAGCCAAGCAAGGCTAAGGCAATCAGGCCGAGCAGCCACTTCCACCAGCCACCGCCGTTGGCGTCAGTGGTAGTGGGGTTCTCGGCGTAGCCAGCACCTGTGGCGAGTGGAATCGACTCGGTGTGGGACTCCTCCGGCAGAACCTGGTCCTGGATACGTGTCTCGTCGTTTGGATTCTGGTGAGTCATGTGTGGTCTACCTTCCAATAATCTGTTGTAAGTAATCGAATGTCCACGCTAACAAGTTTTTGGGCTACGTGAGGTTTTCTTTTCACTTTGCAGTGAGCTGTGTCGTGGGTGGTTTGCAATGCGTAATGAATCAAAGCAGGTGAGGGAACGTGCCGGGCCAATGTGTTAGGCCACCCTATTTTCAATAGACTTTCAATAAGTGTTGAATTGTCATAAAGTGAGGTCATGAAAGATCACAGTGCGTCCTCTCATGGACACTCTCATCACCACCATGATCACGGTGGGGCGGTTGCCATGGATGCCTCGGTGCGTTCGCTTGTCATCGCGCTGACTATTACCGGTGTTGTTTTCTTCGCGGAGCTTATCGGTGGCTGGTTATCTGGTTCGATGGCGTTGTTGGCAGATGCGATGCACATGCTGTCTGATGCCACGGGGATGATTATCGCCCTCGTTGCTGTGCTCATCGGGCGGAAACAAGTGTCACGTTTTGCCACCTTTGGGTACCGCCGGGCTGAAGTTCTTGCCGCAGCGGTGAATGCTGTGACGGTGGGCGTGGTGTCATTGTGGATCGTCTACGAGGCAGTATCGCGACTTGGGCGTGGCGCAGAGATTGCCAGCCGCACGATGATCATCATTGCCGTTATTGGTTTGATTGCCAATGCGGCATCGGCGCTCGTGCTGCATCGCCAGCGCAAGGACTCCATCAATGTGGAAGGTGCATACCTTCACGTTCTGGTGGACATGGCTGGCTCAGTGGCTGTCATCGTGGCCGGCATTGTTATCGCCACCACCGGCTTCCAGGCGGCGGACGTGATCGCGTCCCTCATCATTGCTGGGATGGTGTTGCCGAGGGCGTGGGAGTTGCTCAAGACGTCGACAAGCATTCTGCTTGAGCGTGTTCCCGAAGGCTTCGACCCCGATGAGGTGGCTAACGAGCTGCTGGCGTTGGACGGCGTGGAGGGGATCCATGATCTTCACCTGTGGTCGATGAGCGGCAATAACGTTCTGTGCACCGTGCACCTGATTACGCGTGCGGATCATGGGATTCTGCTGGACCGTGCGCAAGCGAAGCTCGCAGAGCTGGGGGTTGATCACGCAACCATTCAGATTGAACCGCCAGGACACGTGAACCATGAAGTGGTGTGCGCACCTGAGGAGGCACGGGAAACTCTTTAGACCCAGCTCAAAGTGTTGGTGTCCTCTACAGTTAGGCACATGGGCTTTACAACGCCGAGCTACTCCTTGACCGACTTGTTCGCACGCGCCGAGCGTGGCGAGCTTCAGATTCCTGATTTCCAGCACACCTACTTGTGGGACGTGGACCGTACGCGCTTGCTTATTTCCACGGTTCTGCGTGGTTATCCAGTGGGAACCCTTCTGGCGCTGGATTCACGAAATGTGCCCATGCGGTTCAGCCCGCAGCCACTTCCTGGCGTGCCAGCTACTGATAGTCAGCCAGGTTTGCTCCTGCTCGATGGCCAACAGCGCCTGTCGTCCTTGTACTTGGCTTTCCAGGGTGATGGTCGCGTGGAGGTCTTGGATTTCCGCGGGCGGAGCATTTATCGACGTTTCTTCGTCGACGTGCGCCTCGCTGTGCAATCCGAGCCCATCCCGGAAGAAGCAATTTTTGCTATCGACGATGACGGGGGCATCCGCTCCCACTTCGGGCCTGACATCCCCGGGGGTATCACCTCGCGGGAAACGATGGTGGAGAACTATGTGGTACCGGTGTCCTCCCTGTTGTGGGAGGAAGGCAATGACTTGCTCTTCGACATGGCGGCGAATACGGATGACCCTGTGCTGCGCGAAAGCGTGAAAGAATTTCATCGCCGAGTGCTACGGCCGTTGGCTGCTTATGACATTCCGATGACACGGCTGGACCGGGGCACCTCCCAGATTGGTGTGGGACAGATCTTTGCACAGGCCAATTCGCAGGGCGTGTCGATGGATGTCTTCGAGCTGCTCACTGCCAGCTTTGCCCTTGAGGATCCCACGTTTGTTCTCGCCGAACATTGGGCGCAATGTGAGAAAGAACTACGCAAACATCCGGCGTTAGATGAGATCGACCGCGTGCGGTTCCTGCGTGGCGTCTCACTGTTGGTGTCCAGCATCACCGGTCCGTCGCGCGGTCACCGCGGGGACGTGCTCAACCTGTCTTTGGAGGATTACCTCTGGGCCTCACGCGAACTGGTCGAGGCTTTTGAGCGCACCGCACAGTTCCTGGAAGAGCGGTGCATTTTCAGCGTGGATCAAGTGCCGTATTCGCACCAACTGGTTCCCTTGGCCGTCATCCTTGCGCGCTTGAGCAGGGATTCTGCTGGCGCCAGTTGCGATGCGCAGACCATGACTGACCGCATCAACCAGTGGTTCTGGTGCGGTGTGTTCGGTGAACTTTATGGTGCACATGCGCCGTCAATTCGGGCAGGTATTGACGTAGATCAGGTGACCCCGTGGGCAATGGGCGCCACCGATCAGGTGCCAAAGACGGTGAAGGATGCGCAGTTTGCACAGTCACGCCTACTCACCGCCGGGCCTGATTCGGCGGTGTACCGGGGAATTTATTCACTGCTCATGGCACGGGGTGCACGTGACTGGCGTACCGGCAAGACTTTTGACTCAACAAGCGTGGTTGAGCTGGAACCAGATTTCTATCAGGTTTTCCCGGCCGGCTACTGTCGCGCACAGGGGGTCGATGAACAACTCGCAGATTCGGTGCTCAACCGCACGCCCCTTGGCAAACGCACTGAAAGGGTGATGGAAAGTGGCGCCCCGAAGCGGTATCTGTCGCGGCTGCAATCCAAGGCCATCATGGAAGATTCTGAGTTTGATTCGGTTTTGGCAACGCACGAATTGGAGCCCGAATATCTGCTGACGTCCCATTGGCAAGCATTCTTTGCTGACCGGGCAGAACGCTTCATCGGGATGATTGAATACGCCATGGACAAACCCGTAGTGCGTGACGGTAACGTCAGTGCTTGGAATACAGACAGTGAAGACAGCGAAGACAACGGAGACGAGTGACCAAGGTAATCAACGCATTGGCTAAGACAGCACCGGCAATTGGTGCAGCCATCTGTCTTGCGCTGGGGCTCGTTGCATGCGGGGCTGCTGAAGAGGACGTGACTGGGCAAGACTCGACGGTGACCGCGCCAACAACGACGGTGCATCCACTCCTGCAGCAAGCACGCACAGTGAACCGTTCAAACCATGTCTCTGAACGCTTTGCTCCAACCCCGGTCGTGTTGGATGATCCGTGGGGTTTTGAGGCCTCCAAGATCTTCTTTGACATCTCCGAGGTATTAATCATCAGCGACGGTGACCCGCAATCCCAGCTGCGCGCTGCCTCGCTCGCGGTGGTCGCGCATGCGCCGATGGTGGTGTACTCGAGTGACCATCATGCGGCTGTTGTGCAGGAGATCGAACGTTTAGGTGCGCACACCGTCTTTGCGGTGGGGGATGTGCCGGTGCTCAACTATTCGGAGAAGCTCACGGTGATCCGGGATCCCGGCGGATTGGAAGCCTTAGAGAAAGCGACAGCGCTGCAGTTCAGCGAAAAAATTGTGGATGCGCCTGAGGATGCTGCTGCAGCGGTTGCGGGTCTGGATCCCAATGATCCGGTGTGGCTGAAAAGTGGCTATGGGGGAGAGCAGCACGTAGAAGAAGAGGCAAAGGAAGGCGTTGTCCCGCTTCAATCACGCCAGAATGCTGAGATGGCACCTCACGTGATTGCCCTTGCTTCGAGCCCTCTCGCCGCTATTGCTACTGCACGAGGTTTTGGCGCGGACGTTTATGTAGTGGATAGCCCTGACCCCAGAGCCGATGACCGCGCACTGCTGGTCATGGCAGGACTTGCGGATAAGCCACTCATTGCTCTTGGCCCAGAATTCGGCACAGCTGAGGAGCTTCGCAGCCGGATCAGGGAAGCGGAGGCATCCGCAGATACCCGGAGATTTGCTGGGGTGGAGAAGTTGCCGCAGGTTCTGTGAGGGAGGGGCTTGGGGGACGTCGATAAGCAATCCTGCATGAAATAGAACCCTGAAATAGGGGAATACACGGCAGTGTGAATAAAATAATCGACGCTGCCAGAAGCGAATGCACGTCCGTGTGCACCAACCCACATAGCAGGAGAAGTAAAGACCGTGTCTAAACCCGTTGTCCTCATTGCAGACAAACTCGCCCAGTCCACCGTGGACGCACTTGGAGATGCAGTGGAGGTGCGCTGGGTAGACGGTCCGAACCGCGCTGAGCTCCTCGCTGCTGTGCCCGAGGCAGAGGCATTGCTCGTTCGCTCCGCAACCACTGTTGATGCGGAGGTCCTTGAAGCCGCGCCGAACCTGCGCATCGTTGGGCGTGCCGGTGTGGGCCTAGACAACGTCGACGTAGACACCGCAACCCAGCGTGGCGTCATGGTGGTCAACGCGCCGACCTCCAACATTCACTCCGCATGTGAGCACGCTATTGCTCTGCTTCTGTCCACCGCACGCCAAATTCCGGCTGCGGACAAAACCCTCCGCGATGGGGAATGGAAGCGCTCCTCCTTCAAGGGTGTAGAAATCTTTGGCAAGACCGTGGGCATCGTCGGGTTTGGCCACATCGGTCAGCTCTTTGCGCAGCGTCTTTCCGCTTTTGAAACCACCGTCATCGCGTATGACCCGTATGCCAACCCCGCCCGTGCCGCACAGCTTGGCGTCGAATTGGTTGAGCTGGAAGAGCTTGTTTCCCGCGCTGACTTTGTCACCATTCACCTGCCCAAGACCAAGGAAACGCAGGGAATGTTCAACGCAGAGCTTCTGGCAAAGGCGAAGGAAGGCCAAATCATCATCAACGCCGCCCGCGGTGGCCTGGTAGATGAGCAGGCACTGGCTGATGCCATTGCTAACGGAAAGATCCGCGGTGCCGGCTTTGACGTGTACGCCACCGAGCCGTGCACGGACTCCCCACTGTTCGCACTGAACGAGGTGGTTGTCACCCCGCACCTGGGTGCGTCTACCGCTGAGGCGCAGGACCGCGCAGGCACGGATGTTGCAGATTCCGTGCTTAAGGCGCTCGCCGGCGAGTTCGTCCCGGATGCTGTCAACGTCATCGGCGGTGCTGTAGGCGAAGAGGTCGCCGCATGGCTCGAGCTCGCACGCAAGCTCGGACTCCTCGCAGGCAACCTGCTTGATGACGCCCCGGTGTCCCTCCGCGTCACCGCCCGCGGTGAGCTCTCCACCGAGGACCCCTCCACGCTGGCACTGTCTGCTGTACGTGGTCTGTTCTCCGGTATCGTGGAGGAGCCCGTCACCTTCGTCAACGCCCCGGCTATTGCCAAGGCCCGTGGCCTTGAGATGGAGTCCGGTGTGGCAACTGAGTCCCGTGGCCACCGTTCCACCCTCGAGGTTCAAGTCGTCTCCGCCAATGGTGACACCGCGACCGTTGAGGGTGCGCTGACCAGCCTTGAGCATGTGGAGAAGATCGTGCGCATCAACGGTCGTGGCGTGGACATGCGCGCAGAGGGCCGTAACCTCTTCCTGTCCTACACCGATCAGCCTGGTGCACTGGGCAAGGTGGGCAGCCAACTGGGTGAGCAGGGCATCAACATTGAGGCAGCTGCCCTGACCCAGGCGGTTAAGGGCGACGGCGCCTTCCTCATCCTCCGTGTCGAATCTGAGATCCCGGAAGATCTGGAGCAGTCCATCGCCGACTCCATCCAGGCATCCAGCTTCCAGCTGGTTCTGGACTAAACAGCCATTGCACGTAACAGCTCTTCAGCCACCCTCGACGGGAAGAAAGGTCACACACAATATGAACATCGCAGTGATTGCTGGCGACGGAATCGGCCCCGAGGTGATGGCTGAGGGCCTCAAGGTACTCAATGCTGTGCGCCAGGATGTTGAGTTCACGGAGTACGACTTGGGTGCCCGCCGCTACCTCCGCAATGGCGAGTTGTTGACAGAGGAGGACCTGGCAAGCCTGCGTGAGCACGATGCCATCCTGCTCGGTGCGATTGGTGATCCGGAGCGGGTGCCGGCCGGAGTGCTGGAGCGTGGTCTGCTGTTGCCGTTGCGTTTCAAGCTCGATCACTTTGTTAACCTGCGGCCTTCGAAGCTGTACCCGACGGCAGTAAGTCCGTTGGCAAACCCCGGCAACATCGATTTCGTTGTGGTGCGCGAGGGAACTGAAGGTTTGTACTGCGGTAATGGCGGTACCCTGCGTCAGGGGACCCCGGCTGAGGTCGCATGTGAGGTTTCGCAAAACACGCGCTACGGGGTTGAACGCCTCGTGCGCCATGGTTTTGAAACAGCGATGGCGCGCCGTAAGAAGCTCACGCTCGTGCACAAGACCAATGTGTTGACCAATGCGGGCGCTCTCTGGCAGAACACCGTCAACGACGTTGCTGCGGAGTATCCGGAGGTGGAGGTCGATTACAACCACATCGACGCCGCAACCATCTACTTGGTCACTGACCCGGAGCGCTATGACGTTATCGTGACCGACAACCTCTTCGGCGACATCATCACCGATCTGGCTGGCGCTGTCACCGGTGGCGTCGGCCAGGCCTGCTCGGGCAACATTGACGCATCCCGGACGAATCCGTCCATGTTCGAGCCAGTCCACGGCTCCGCCCCTGACATCGCCGGGCAGGGGATTGCTGATCCCACCGCCATGATCCTGTCTGTGGCCATGATGCTGCGCTGGTTGGGTGATGAGGACAACGCGGTTCGCATCGAAGACGCTGTGGCCCAGGATGTGTCCCAGCGTGGTGATGAGCCAATTGCAACGGAGCGGGTCGGCACAAGGATCGCTGAGGCTCTCAAGTAGGCTTCGGCCCATGCGTGCATCTCACCGCCCAGTCCATGTGGTCCGTACTGTCGCTGCTGCCGCAGTCAGTCTCGCCGTGGGACTGGGCGGTGTTGCGTGTACAACGAAACCTGAATTCGATGTCGAGCGATTGTCAGAGACCGATACTCTGCTTCAGGCAGTGCTCGAAGACGGCTCCACCGTGCTCGGGGATGCCGATGGGACAGGGATCGACGCCTCTAGGGCATTCTTTGAAACCTCTGATGACGTGGTTATTTCGGCGCCGTCCCATGATGCTCAGCTGAAAGCAGCGGGTATCGCTGTGGACCTCGGCGCGCCAATGCTCATCCGCCAACCAGGCTCAAAAGATGCAGTGGAGACTGAGATCTCGCGCCTTGGTGTACAACGCCGAATTCAGGTTTCATCAGAGGATCCTGCAGACGCTTCCGTGGAACTCGAAGAGGATGCTGAGGATGTAGCGCTTATCGACGAAACTCTGCCCATCGAGCCCGGTGAAGGCCACGGCATCGCTCAGATCATCAAACGTGGAGCAGCGGCTACGAAAGAAAGCAATACCCCAGTTCTTGCTACCGAGGCGACCTCCTTGGCAGCAGCAGCGACTGCCACTGCTAAACGCATCCCTGTCACCGTGTTATCCCACCCGGATCCCCGCGTGACCCGGGAATCGATGGATCAGGTGAAAGGCAAGAAAGCCCTCGCCTTAGGCCAAGACTTTGGTTCCTCGGAGTATTTCCGTGGGGCGGTAGACATGGCTGCTAACGGTGAACTGCCAGGCGGCGGTGGTTTGGTCTTCCCAGGCCGTCGGATGGTTGCTTTGTATGGCCACCCGTCTGGTCCAGCATTGGGGCAGATGGGGGAGCAGCCACCGGCCGAAGCGGTTCAGGTGGCGCAGAACTGGGTGGACCAATACCGCGAGCACACCAATGAGACCATCATCCCGGCCTTCGAGGTCATTGCCACCGTGGCAGCGGGCGGGCCCGGGGACGATGGCAACTTCACCAACGAAACAGATCCAGCTGACCTCGTGCCGTACATCGATGCGATTACGGAGGCCGGTGGGTATGCAGTGATTGACTTGCAACCGGGACTGGCCACGTTCAAGGACCAGGCTGTGCTGTATGAGGATCTGTTGAAGCGCCCGAATGTCGGTTTGGCACTGGATCCGGAGTGGAAGCTTCAGCCGGGACAAACCCCAGCCGCACAGGTCGGTTCCGCAGAAGCCGCGGAAATTAATGAGGTGACGCAGTGGCTGGCTGACCTGACACGCAAGCATGATCTGCCCCAGAAGGCCCTCATCGTGCACCAGTTCCAGGTAGCTATGCTGCCGGATCGGCACAACATCAATACAGATCACCCAGAATGGTCGTTCATCCTGCATGCGGATGGACATGGCTCACCGGGCGAAAAGTTTGATACCTGGAACATCCTCCTGGAGAATCTCGATCCGCGATTCTTCGTTGCATGGAAAAACTTCATTGACGAGGACAAGCCGATGTTCACTCCGGAGCAGACCTACACGCAGGTTCAGCCACGCCTGTGGTTTGTTAGCTACCAGTAGATATCTGTTTCATGCTGGAAACCAAAATGGTCAAAGCTGTCATGTGAGAGCAAAGTTTCTGGCACTCTAAGCGCATGACAGTTGAGCTCGATGAGGTGCGTGGCTTTCTCGCGCAGCACGAACCGTTTTCACACCTGCCGGATGAGGCGCTTTCTGCGCTACCGCGACAGATGCAGATCATCTATGTGCGTCGGGGCGAGGTCATCGTGGCCCGTGGGCAGGTCAATGACAACCTGTACATCATCCGGTCTGGTGCTGTTGATGTTCTTGCGGAGGGCGATGCGCTTATCGATCGGCGCGAGTCAGGCCGTAATTTCGGGTACTCCTCGCTCGTGGGTACGCCCGAATCGGATTACACCATGATCGCTGTGGAGGACAGCATTTTGTTGGTCCTGCCACGTGAGGCCTTTGTTTCGTTGATTAGCGATCACCCGGACATCCTTCGCTTCTTCCAATCCCTCTCGCGCCGTGTTGCGGCTTATGCGCAGGAGTTGAACGATCCGGGCAATGCGGACACGCTGCGCACCAACGTGAGCGAAATGATCAAAACGGGCAACTTGGTCACGGTGGAAGCCTCCGCCTCGATCCGAGATGCTGCTGTCCGTATGAGTGAGTCAGATGTGTCTTGCATTGTTGTCACTCCAGTGGAGGACAACGGGGAGATTGGCATTCTCACCGACCGGGACCTGCGCCGCCGCGTAGTGGCTCAAGGCTATTCCACTGATGCGGCGGTAGCAGAAGTGATGACATCTCCGGTGCGCACCATTAGCGCCGAGACATTGCTGTTTGAGGCCATGTTGGTGATGAGCGAGCATGGGTTCCACCACCTGCCCGTGGTCGATGGCTCCGCGACGGAAATCATCGGTGTATTGACCAGCAGCGACGTTATGCATCAGCTCCAATCAGATCCCATCTACTTGGCTGCTGATGTTGCTGGCAGCAGTAGGGAAGAGCTGCGGGATGCCTACAAGCGCGCGGCGGCGGTGGCGGCGAGGTTTGTGGACCGGGGGTCGTCGGCAAGCGATGTGCAACACCTTCTCACGGGCATTGCAGACTCGATCGCGCGGCGTCTTGCTGAGCTGGCCTACGAGGAGTTTGGGCCACCACCTGTGCCTTTCGCCTTCGTGGCTGTGGGCTCACAAGCGCGCCGTGAGATGGGACCGGCCTCGGATCAGGACAATGCACTGGTATTGTCGGATTCTTACAACGAGGCGGAACACGGCGCATACTTCCAGAAGTTCTCCGAGTACATCTGCATGGGGCTGGCTGATGCCGGGCAGGCCTTGTGTCCCGGTGACATGATGGCGTCTACGCCCGAATGGCGTATGACTGAAAGTGAATGGAACAAAACCTTCCACAACTGGATCACCGCCCCCGAATCGGAGGCACTGCTCCACGCGCAGGTGTTCTTTGATTTCCGTTGTCTCTTCGGTGATGAGGAGATGGCGCAACGGGTGCATGACAATGCAGTTGTTTCCGCGCGTGGATCCCGGCGCCTTCACGCTCACTTGGCGGCGCTGGCAACGCGCCGTGAACCACCCATCGGTTTCTTCCGCGGATTCGTTGTCCAGCGTTCCGGGGAGTATGCGGACACCCTTGATGTAAAGAAGGGAGGCACCGCAGCAGTCGTACAGATGGCGCGACTGTACGGCATTTTGTCTGGTTCAACGGTTGTGGGCACACAGGAGCGCATTGAACAAGCAGCGGGAGATAGCATCAGCGCCCGGGGTGCTCAAGATTTACAGCGCGCTTACAACCACATTTCTAATCTGGCATTGCGCCACCAAGCGGAGCAGGTTCGTGCCGGGGAGGCTCCGAACTATCACATTGATCCGTCCAAGATGTCTTCCATCGACCGTGACGCGCTGCGGGACTCCTTCCGCATTATTAAATCCCTGCAGGCGGCGATGGCATCGAAGTTCCCCGTGAGGTCGATCTAGATGTTGTCCGGTCTTTTTGGGCCACAGAAACGCGACGTGGAATCAGGCGCACTGCTCGCCGTGGATGTGGAGACGACGGGGCTGAAACCCGGGGTGCATGAGCTGGTTTCCATTGGATGGGTGCCCGTCAACGATCGGGTGATTGACCTTTCCGGCGCTGGCTACTGTGTGCTTAGTGGTGCCCATGTTGGTGATTCCGCGACCGTGCATGGTGTTACTGATGATGATGTTGCGCGCGATGGCATCCCTTCTGCGGAAGCCCTTCAAAAGTTTCTGAAGGCGATAGAGGGCCGCAAGATCTTGGCGCACTTTGCCCAGATGGAAACCGGTTTTCTTGGAGCGTTGCACAAAAAGGTTCTGGGGAAGACGTGGCGTGTGCACGAGGACGAGGTCGTGGACACCATGACTATGGAACGCCGCCGCATGGAACGCATGGGAACGTATCCACGTGGAGAGGATTTGCGGCTAGCACGTGTGCGTGCCCGCCACGGGCTGCCTGATTACGGCAACCATAATGCGCTGACGGATGCACTAGCGTGCGCTGAGCTTTACCTGGCTTTAACTGCGGGGAAGCCCGAGCGGTAGGGGATCTACATGCACAATATGTAGAGCGCTGAGAACAATGCGTGGGTTAAAGCCACTGTTGTGATCTAGCTCGCGTATGCTCTTTTTCATGCGTTTTGGACGAATTGCCACACCTGAGGGAATGACCTTCGCGGTCATCGATGATGAGGGCACCACTGCTAAGCAGATCAAGGGAACCCCGTTTACGGAGCCGGAGTACACCGGTAAGGAGTGGCCGCTGGATAGCGTGCGCCTACTCGCCCCCATGCTTCCCAGCAAGGTAGTAGCTATTGGTCGCAACTACGCCGACCACGTCGCTGAGGTGTTCAAGCAGTCCGCTGAGCACCTTCCGCCGACCCTCTTCCTCAAACCACCGACCGCGGTCATTGGTCCGGAAGCAGCTATTAAGATCCCAGACTTTGCCACCCGCGTGGAATTTGAAGGCGAGCTGGCACTGGTTATTGGTGTCCCATGCAAGAACGTGAAGGCTGAGGACTGGAAGTCTGTTGTACGTGGTGTGACCATCGTGAACGATGTTTCCTCGCGTGATCTGCAGTTTGCTGATGGTCAGTGGGCGCGTGCGAAGGGCATTGACACTTTCTGTCCTCTCGGTCCTTGGATTGAAACGGATCTGGACAAGTTTGACTTTGATGATTTGCCGATCAAGGCGCACCTGACTCATGACGGTGTTACTGAGACGAAGCAAGATTCAAACTCGAATCAGATGATCTGGAAGATTGGCAAGATCATTGAGTTCATCACCTCGTCCTACACCTTGCTTCCGGGTGATGTGATCTGCACCGGCTCCCCGGCAGGTACCGCCGAGATGATCCCGGGTGATGTCATCGAGGTCGAGATTGATGGGATTGGGTCCCTGCGCAATCCGGTCGAGCGGGCTTAGTGCTTAAAGCCTAAAGCCCCAGCGCTCGCTGGATGGTGAGGAGCTTCGCGGTTGTTTCCGCAAGCTCCTCTTCCGCATCTGAGGAACCAACGAGTCCGCCACCCGCCCAGGCCCGGGCAGCCGTCCCATCCTCGTTGACTTGGGCGCAGCGGATGGATACGACGTACTCGCCATCACCGTCGGATGTTGCCCATCCGACAGCACCGGCATAGAAGGAACGATCCGATTCCGCAGTGGTGATCAGGGTCTCTGCTGCATGCTGCGGGGTTCCACACACAGCTGGGGTGGGGTAGAGCTTAGCTGCGAGCTCCAATGCGGTCGGGGCTGGCTGCTTGAGCACGCCACTGATCGGGGTGGCCAGATGCCACATCTCGTTCGTGGCTTCGAGCTGTGGGCGGTCAGGGATGTTTAGCTCTGTGCAGAGGGGTGCGAGGATGTCCCGGATGTGCTCTACGACGTAGGAGTGTTCCTCGAGGTTCTTCTCTGACTCAGCTAGTTCCTTGGCTGCGGCAGCATCGGCTACGGGGTTGTTCGGGACCCGCGGGGCTGAACCGGCGAGCGGATAGGAGTAGATCTTCAGGTCGTGGCGGCGGATGAGAAGCTCCGGTGAGGATCCAACAATGGTGTGGCCCTTCAAGCCGGCGGGTGAAAGGTCCGCCATGAACCCGTCGCGGGACTGAGATAAATCGATGAGGCGCGCTGCCACTAGGCGCGGGTCTACTGGTGGATCAAACTCAAAATCAACTGCGCGGGCGAGCACAACTTTGTCTAGGACCGACTCCCGAATGGTGTCAATCGCGGCTTCAATGCGGCGAAGGTGTTCGTGCGGTTCTGGATCGAAGCCGCTCACACGCGCGTGCACCACTGAGCCAGGGCCCGTCCGGTAATAGGCGTGAGGCTGTAGGCAGCCGTCCTCCCGGATAATGTGCTCCGGAACCGTGAGTGCTGCTGGTGCCTCTCGGTCGAAGGGGAGTGCGCCGACTACCATTTCAACGTCGCCACGCTCAAGCGCGGCGATTGCGGAGCCAGCATCGGTGAACGTGGTTACCGCGCCTTGGGTACGCACTGAACCTGTGGGCCGGGACAGAGCAAAATCCGGTGCAGAATCAGGTGCGGCTTCAGGGCGGGTGGACATGAGGGACCATCTTAGCGGGTGGATATTCTCGGCTCACCGCTGAACCATGTCGGTTCATGTCCACTGACAGCATGGACTCTGCTGAAGTTGCGTGAGGGGGAGCGCGCTACAGTTGTGGGCATGACTGACACTGCTGCATCTGTACGCGTACGTTTCTGCCCATCACCCACTGGTACTCCGCACGTGGGCATGGTGCGCACGGCACTGTTTAATTGGGCGCAAGCCCGCCACACCGGGGGCACATTGGTGTTCCGTATTGAGGACACTGATGCCAAGCGTGACTCTGAAGAGTCCTACCAGGCCATCATTGATTCGCTGACCTGGCTCGGCATGGAATGGGACGAAGGCGTGGTCAAGGGAGGGCCGCATGAGCCGTACCGGCAGTCCCAGCGCATGGACATTTACAAGGAGATCCTGGACAAGCTGATCGAGGCCGGCGAGGTCTACCCGGCGTACTCCACCGCCGAAGAAGTCAAGGAGCGCCATATTGCTGCCGGCCGCGACCCGCAGCTGGGCTACGACAACTTCGACCGAGACCTCACGGAAGAGCAGGTTGCTGCATTTAAGGCGGAGGGGCGCGAACCGGTGTGGCGTCTGCGTATGCCGGAGAAGGATTGGAAGTGGCACGACCTTGTCCGCGGGGACGTCGAATTTAAGTCCGCCACCCAACCGGATTACGTGGTTGCGCGTTCCAACGGTGCGCCACTGTACACCTTGGTCAACCCCGTCGATGATGCACTCATGGGGATCACCCACGTACTGCGCGGCGAGGACCTATTGTCGTCGACCCCGCGTCAGATCGCGCTCTACGAGGCGCTGCAGCGCATTGACGTGACCGACTTCACTCCGGAGTTCGGTCACCTGCCCTTTGTCATGGGCCAGGGCAACAAGAAGCTGTCCAAGCGCGATCCGGAATCCAACCTGTTCAACCACCGCGATAACGGCATTATCCCGGAAGGCATGATCAACTACTTGGCCCTGCTGGGTTGGTCCTTGTCTGCTGATCAGGACATTTTCACGGTGGATGAGTTCGTCAAGGCTTTCGACGTTTCAGACGTGCTGGCTAACCCCGCTCGCTTCGACCAAAAGAAGCTGGAAGCCATTAATGCGGACCATATTCGCATGCTCGACCCGGAGGATTTCAAGAACCGTCTGCGCGAGTACCTCACCGAGTACACCGACTTCCCGGCTGACTACCCGGCCGACAAGTTCGCCATCGCCGCTGACCTCGTACAGACACGCATCAAGGTGCTTTCCGACGCCTACGGTTTGCTCAAATTCCTTGTCATCCCGGACGCGGACCTCACCCTCGACGAGCGCGCCGCGAAGAAGAACCTCAAGGAAGCGGCCATCGAGCCACTCGACGCTGGCATCGCCGCCCTGGAGGCAGTCGGGGAGTGGACCACGCCCAACATCGAAGCTGCGCTCAACAAGGCGCTTATCGACGATCTCGGCCTCAAACCCCGCGTCGCTTTCGGCGCCCTGCGCGTAGGCGTCACCGGCGCAGCTGTTTCCCCGCCACTATTCGAATCGATGGAACTTCTTGGCCGCGAATCCACGTTGGTCCGCTTGCGGGCTGCACGTGCTGTCACGCCGTACGTGGCGGAAGAACCTACGCAGTAGAAATCACAGCGGGGTAGTTTGCTGCTCTTACTATCCTGCTATTTCTACGGTTTGAGCTGGCGATTTGGTAGTCCAGCACAGGCGTGGTTATAGTATCCAACGTTGTCTTGAACAGCTTAAGAACTTAAGAAGTTCAACAGCAACGATGGCCTATGGTGTAATTGGCAACACTACGGTTTCTGGTACCGTCATTCTAGGTTCGAGTCCTGGTAGGCCAGCTGCAGAAAACTAGCAATAGCGCTCTGCAGGACAAAAGACCTTACGCCCCGTTCGTCTAGCGGCCTAGGACGTCGCCCTCTCACGGCGGTAACACGGGTTCAAATCCCGTACGGGGTACAACGAAGTCCCTCCAGATCTGTTCTCAGGTACGGAGGGACATTTTTCTTCGCGTGGCTGGTGTGTGATCTGCTGCATGTTCTCGGGTCAAGGGTCAAACGCATGAAGCATTATGTTTACCAGCCAGTTTGGAGTTTCGGGTGCGGTCCTTTACTGTAAGCAAGTCGCAAAAAATAGCGAGCGCGCCCCGTTCGTCTAGCGGCCTAGGACGTCGCCCTCTCACGGCGGTAACACGGGTTCAAATCCCGTACGGGGTACAAAGAAGTCCCTCCGGATCTGTTTTCAGGTTCGGAGGGACAATTGTTTTCTGCGGATCAGCCCGCTGCGTGCTACCGGCTTCCGGAAATGTGTAGCACGTCCTGTGGCTTTAATATGTTTCTGTAGTGATTCGAGAAGTGTGTTACGCGGAGCCGACCGTGGGTTCGCAGCCTAGTCCTCTTTTGGCCCGAGCTCGGCTTCGAGCACTTCCTGGGCCACCTTCATAGCGGAGAGGGCAGCGGGTGCGCCACAGTAGCCGGAGGAGTGGATGATGGCTTCGGTGATCTCTTCGCGCGTGAGGCCGTTGGCCAGCCCGCCGCGAACGTGGCCGCGGAGTTCTTCGGTGGCGCGCAGGGCGACGAGCATGCCGATGTTGAGGAGGCTGCGGTCGCGACGACTCAGGCCCGGACGGTTCCATACGGAACCCCAAACAGTGGCGGTGATGTGGTTTTGGAGTGGCTCACCGTCTTTGCCGGCGTTGCGCGCAAGAGCGGCGTCGACGAAGTCATCGCCCATCACGGCACGACGGATCTCAATGCCGGTGTCGTAGCGGCTGTCTTTTTCAGTCATGGTTTTAACCTTCCGCAAGGTGAGTTAGATCTCTGACATAAGTTGGTCGGCAGCCTTGAGTAGCTGCTTACCCCACGTGTTGGCGGGGGAGGGCTTCAGGCGCTCAGCTGGGCCGGAGATGGACAGGACGGCGCACAGACGTCCTGTGGCGTCATGGATAGGGGTGGACACGCTAGATAAACCAACTTCACGCTCATTGACGGATTCTGCCAGACGTGTTTTGCGCACGCGCCCGAGTTCTCCCTCGCTGAAAGGTGCAGTGATGTGCTCATAGGCGGCGAAAACGCGGGCAGCGGAACCGCGGTCGAGCGGAAGCTGGGAGCCAACCGGCACGGTGTTGGTCAATCCGCTGGGTGGCTCCACGGCGGCAACGCAAGTGCGGGTGTTGCCGGTCAGTTCGTAGAGCTGGACGGATTCACCGGTGGTGCGCACCAGTGCGCCCATGATGGGTTTAGCCGCCTCAATGACAGCTGACGGGGCAGACGCAGCGTAGCGGGAGAGAGCCGGTCCGATGGACCAAGCTCCAGCTTCTGTGCGGATGAGGATGTGGTGTACTTCCAGTGCGGTGGCCAGGCGGTGTGTGGTGGCACGAGGCAGGCCGGTGACATCGCTGAGCTGAGACAGTGTCTTATCGCCGCCAGCGACGGCCTCGATGATGCTTACAGAGCGGTCGAGGACCTTGATGCCGGAAGGGCCCTCGAGCGCGTCTGTCTTCTTGTCGGTCTTTCTCACGTAGTGGATCGTAGCAGTCCACTATGTGGGAGGGGCGGGGGAGTGGGGGAGGCGTCGATAAGCTGCATGCAGAGATGTTCTATACTGTCTCACTGAATGGAAATGTACGTCCCATGCGATGGGAAGCTTCAAGGAGGCGACAATGGTTGATAAACCGTTGACACTGGCTGAGAAAGTCTGGCGTGACCACGTGGTCAAGAAGGGTGAGAACGGTGACCCGGATCTGATTTACATTGACTTCCAGCTTCTCCACGAAGTGACTTCGCCGCAGGCTTTTGACGGGCTGCGCATGAACGGCCGTGAGATCCGTCGTCCGGAGCAGCACCTGGCTACCGAGGACCACAACGTGCCCACCGTGGGCATCAAGTCCGGCAACCTGCTGGAGATTGAGGAGCTGACCTCCCGCACGCAGGTGTCCACCCTGCGCAAGAATTGCGAAGAGTTCGGTGTGCGGTTGCACTCCATGGGCGATATTAAACAGGGCATTGTGCACACCGTCGGCCCCCAGTTGGGTATCACTCAGCCTGGCATGACCATTGTGTGTGGTGACTCGCACACGTCCACCCATGGCGCCTTCGGCTCGATCGGTATGGGCATTGGTACTTCCGAGGTGGAGCACGTCATGGCAACGCAGACGCTGCCACTCAAGCCGTTTAAGACGATGGCTATTGAGGTCTCTGGTGAGTTGCAGCCGGGCGTGACGGCGAAGGACTTGATTCTGGCCATCATCGCCAAAATCGGCACCAACGGCGGCGCGGGCCACATCATTGAGTACCGTGGCGAGGCAATTGAGAAGCTCTCTATGGAAGCCCGCATGACCATCTGCAACATGTCCATTGAGGGCGGTGCCCGTGCCGGCATGGTCGCTCCGGATGAGAAGACCTTTGAATATGTCAAGGGCCGTGAGTTCGCGCCGAAGGGCAAGGACTGGGACGACGCAGTGGCGTATTGGAAGACATTGCCCACGGATGAGGGCGCCGAGTTTGACACAGTCGTGGAAATCGATGGCTCCGCGCTGACCCCGTTTGTCACGTGGGGTACGAACCCGGGCCAGGGCCTGCCGTTGGCAGAGACTGTGCCGGACCCAGAGTCCTTCGGTGATGACACTCTCAAGGCCGCGGCTGAGAAGGCCCTCAAGTACATGGACCTTGAGCCGGGTACGCCGTTGCGTGACATCAAGATCGACACGGTCTTCCTGGGGTCGTGCACGAATGCTCGTATTGAAGACCTGCGTGCCGCTGCTGAGATTCTCAAGGGCAAGAAGATCCACCCGGAGACCCGCATGATGGTTGTGCCGTCTTCCGCCATGGTGAAGCAGCAGGCAGAAGAAGAGGGGTTGGACAAGATCTTCATCGAGTTCGGTGCGGATTGGCGTACCGCTGGCTGCTCTATGTGCCTGGGCATGAACCCGGACCAGCTCAAGCCGGGCGAGCGTTCTGCTTCCACATCGAACCGTAACTTCGAAGGCCGTCAAGGCCCTGGTGGCCGCACCCACTTGGTGTCCCCGCTGGTTGCCGCAGCCACCGCTATTACTGGCCACCTGTCAAGCCCCGCTGATCTGTAAGGAGAACAACACCATGGAGAAGTTCACCACCCACACCGGCATTGGCGTGCCACTGACCCGCTCCAACGTGGACACGGACCAGATCATCCCGGCCGTGTACCTGAAGCGTGTGTCACGCACCGGCTTTGAGGATGGGCTGTTTTCTAACTGGCGCCAAGGTGAGCCGGATTTTGTGCTGAACCAGGAGGCGTTCAAGAACGGATCCGTTCTGTTCGCTGGTCCGGATTTTGGTACGGGCTCATCCCGTGAGCACGCCGTTTGGGCGCTCATGGATTACGGCTTCAAGGCTGTGTTCAGCCCCCGCTTCGCGGACATCTTCCGCGGCAACACGTCGAAGGCAGGGCTGTTGGCAGGCCAGATGACGGAGTCCGATATCGAGCTCATTTGGAAGATCCTCGAGCAGAGTCCGGGCACCGAGGTTACTGTGTCCCTAGAGGATCGCACGGTCACCGTGGGGGAAAACACCTTCACGTTTGAGATTGACGACTACATCCGTTGGCGCCTCATGGAAGGCCTGGACGATATTGGTCTGACCATGCGCGATGCGGATGCTATCGAGGATTTTGAGGAGCACCGCCCGGCATACAAGCCGTCGGTGTCCTAGGCACCCGCACTAGCCCTCGCACTACCTAGCGCACGGGCAGCGCGGTGGGCATGTAGTCCGCGCCGATGAGCTGGCCTTCATTAAAGGTCAGCACCCAGACGGAGCCCTTCTTGGACTTGATTTCCCCGTCGATAGGCAAGCGACCGTTTGCTGCCAGCCAGGCGAGCATATTCGGGATGATCAGGCCCTGGCCCACGATGACGCTCGTGCCACCTTCATTGACCACATCCATGAAGGCTTTTTGGGCTTCCACCATGTTGTTGATCCAGGTTTCATCACCAAAGCGGATGTCTACGTCGACGGGCAGCTTCAATTCGTCCGCTAGCGGCGCTGCGGTTGCTTGGCAGCGATCGGGCAGGGCCGAGTAGATCCGGTCCGGCGCGAAAGGTGCCAGCAGCGGAACAAGCATCTCTGATTGGCGGCGCCCCTTCTTGTCCAAAGGACGCAAGTTGTCGTTGCCAGCCCATTTCTTGCGGTCATGGGCGCGAGCGTGGCGGACGTAGAGAATTCGGCTGGTCGAAGGCAGACGGAAACGCTTCTCCGCCTTGGCTAGCACCTGGCGGTCGAGGTCGTAGGACATGATGGCCTTAGCTTCGTCGATAGGCAACCAGCGAATCTCATCGACTTCTTCGTTCGGTTCGAACTCGCCACCGATGACCTTGCCTGTCCAGTAGTACACAACCTTGGTTGAGTTCTTAATCGGGTAAACGGTTTTACCCAGCAGCTTGCCCAGGTTGATGTGATAGCCGGTTTCCTCACGGATTTCGCGCACCGCTGTTGCCACAAGCGACTCGCCCGGATCGACCTTGCCTTTAGCCAGGGACCAATCGTCGTAACGCGGCCGATGAATACAGGCCACTTCAATGCTGTCGAAGTCCTGAATATTGCCTCGCCACAGCACAGCACCTGCGGCGAGTGTGGTCTTTGCAAACTCTTCATGCGGGTTGCGGGGGATTTCTTGGTGGCGTCCTGTGAGGAACATTTCGCCCCGCACGTCTTTGTCATGTTCGTGCAACTTTGAGTTTGGTTGTGACTGCTTGCCCATGAGAACCCATTGTTCCGCATCGCTTGATACTGTGCACGGAAGCCCCCTTGTCTGCGCGTCCTTACACACTGTGACCTACTCTGCTAGATAGTTTGGGGAGGAACGCGTTTTTCAAAAGCGCATGCTTATCGACGAAGGGAAGGGCACGCACATGGTCAAAGTAGCCGTCTTAGGCGCTGGATCTTGGGGCACGGCCTTGGCAAAGGTTTTTGCGGACGCGGGCAATCAAGTGATGTTGTGGGCTCGCCGGCCGGAGCTTGCCCAGGCAATTGCTGAAACCCGCGTGAATGCTGATTACCTTCCTGGGATTAATTTGCCGGCGGGCATCGAGGCCACGTCTGATGCAGTAGCGGCTGTTGATTCCGCACAGATCGTTGTGCCTGCTGTGCCCAGTCAGACGATGCGTGAAAATTTAGCTGAATGGGCGCCTTACTTGCCGTCTGATTCCACGCTGGTGTCCATTTCTAAAGGTATTGAGACGGGCACGTTTAAGCGGATGTCAGAGGTCATCGCGGATGTCACGGGTGTGGCAGAAGACCGTATTGCTGTCCTGTCAGGGCCTAACTTGGCGCGTGAGGTGGCAGAGGAACAACCAGCTGCCACTGTGATTGCGTGCACTGATTTAAATCGCGCAAAACTGATTCAAGCTGCGTGCGCCACGAACTATTTGCGTCCGTACACCAACACCGATGTCGTGGGCTGTGAGATCGGCGGTGCTTGTAAAAACGTTATTGCCTTGGCTTGCGGTATGGCTGCAGGTAAGGGTCTGGGAGAGAACACTCAGGCAACGCTGATCACTCGTGGCCTAGCTGAGATCACGCGCTTGGGTGTGCAATTGGGGGCTGATCAGAAGACCTTCGCTGGCCTGGCCGGAATCGGTGACTTGGTGGCTACGTGCAGTTCAACGCTCTCTCGGAACAGGACATTCGGGCAGCGCTTGGGGCAAGGCATGTCCATGGCGGAGGCGCGGAAGGCCACGAATGGTCAGGTGGCTGAGGGCGTGACTAGTTCCACCAGCGTGCATCAACTCGCTGAGGCAAATGGGGTAGAGATGCCTCTCACAGCCGCGGTTCATGCGGTCTGCCACGGGGACATGAAAGTTGATGAGATGGATGTGGCACTGATGGGTCGATCCAAAAAATCGGAGTAGCACCCAAGTAGTGTGGTGAACCATGATCACACTAGCCGTCGTTTACGGAGGAATGTCGTCTGAGCATTCCATCTCCTGCATTTCCGCAGGCGCCATAATGGCTGAACTGCCACAGGACACCTTCGATATTTTCCCGGTAGGCATCACCCAGGACGGTGTGTGGGTGGAGGGCACAACAGATCCAGTAGGGGATTCCAAGCTGCCGTCTGTTACGCAGGGCCGTGAAATCGCTCTGTCCGTCAACCCGAAACGCCGTGGCGAGTTTTATGACGTGAATACAGGTGAGGTCCTCGCCACCGTCGATGTTGTCTTTCCTGTGCTGCACGGCACTTACGGTGAAGATGGGACGATCCAGGGGCTGTTGGAGATGGCTGGCGTTCCCTATGTGGGCACGGGTGTGCTTTCCTCGGCGTGCTCCATGGACAAGGAGTTCACCAAAGCAATCACTCGTGCTGCTGGTATCCCGGTCACCCGAGAAGTCATCCTCCATGACGGTATGGCGGCAGACTTAATTGGTCAGAAGGAACGGGACTACCTCGGTTTGCCGGTGTTTGTGAAGCCGGCGCGCGGGGGATCGTCGATAGGAATCACCAAAGTCACTGCGTGGGATGATCTCGCGGACGCAGTGCGGATGGCGCAGCTCTATGACACGAAGGTCATCGTCGAGGCTGAGCTCGTCGGCGATGAGGTTGAGGTTGGCGTCATCGAGCTGGCCAGCGGTGAGTTGGTGGCATCACCCCCGGCGAAGCTCAACGGCACTGCTGATTCGGATGAAGGTTTCTACGGCTTTGAAACCAAGTACCTGGACAACGTGGTCACCGCGACGATCCCGGCAGGATATGACGACGAGTTGAACCAGCAGCTCGCCGATCTAGCTATTCAGACGTTCAAGGCTTTGGATTGCCGTGGCCTTGCACGCGTGGACTTCTTTGTCACAGAGGCTGGACCGATGCTCAATGAGGTAAACACCATGCCTGGTTTCACCTCTATTTCGATGTTCCCTCAGGTATTCCAAGCTGCGGGAATGAGCTACAGCGGGCTCCTCAACACACTGATTAGTTCCGCTCTGGAACGGTCGAGGAAATAACACCGGAGATTGTGTTCAGGGCTTCATCCCCGAGGCCAGTCGGCAGCGACAAAGCGATATTTGCTTCACGGCCAAGTGCGTAGAGAGTTGTAGCTAGGCCACCGGAGGTTTCAGGATTGTCGGTGGCCGCTTCATCTTCAAACCACGGAATCTCATTGACTTGCGTGAGCACTGCCCCCGGCGCGTAGCTGTCTGGTTGCTTCACGCCGCAGCGAACAACGATGGGCTCAAGGCCATCGCCCGCCCAGGCCTGCGTGCGGTCCTTGTTTAGGCCTTCAACCCCTCTGACATCAACGGGGGTGTAGCCTTCCGCCACCTCTTCGGGCAACGCGGCGATGAATTCATCACAGGCACGTGCGGAATAATCCTGGGCGTCTTCCAGCGTTGCTAGTGGTGCACGTGCTGGTTCAGGGGCCGTGCCTTCAGCTGCGCCCAGGTTCAGGCCTTCAACTGGGTTGTCGTGACGGCCGAGAGCCGTGTTGTCAGCCGTCACTGCCAACACGGGGGAGCGGTCGACGGTGAACCAGGTAGCCAGGCCAGTGCCTGTGGGATCACCCACCTTCACCCATTTGGCCCCGGCAGCGGTGAACGTGGGGCTGAGTTCTGTGTATTGCAGGGGCATATCCACACCACAGCGCAGCGTGATGCGCTCGGTGGAGGAGGACTGCCACACGGCGGCACCAGCCGGGGCGGGGTCCGCCAGCGGTGTGCGTTGGTGGCCAGCGAGCTTTTCAGGCAGCTGTTCAACCACGGCAGCGCAGTCGGGGGACTCGGCCAGCGGTGCTGGGAGGGGTGAGAGGACAACAGGCTGGTGGGCAGTGCGGTCCAAGACAAATTTGGATCCAGCCAGAACACCGATGACCAGCAGCAGCGCTAGCCCGAGGGTGATGTACACCAATGTGCGGTTCATGGGTGCGCTGGTGGAAGATTCTGTGTGTGTACTCGCCGTGCTCATAACGGCACAGTCTATCTGGTGAGAGGTACAGAACCCATGGCAGCTACCCCGGGCGCGGTGTTGTGGCCTACGGTCGTTTACCCTGTGACCTGATTGTCTTCATTCTCCCCGTCTGATTCCATGCGAAAGGCGCGACGTTCTGTGATCAACACTGGCTTTCCCCTTGATGGTCCCACCTTGGGTGAGATCGGGGAGGACGCTGTTATCCGCTCCATCATTGAAGCCAGCCCTTCGGCTGTGAATGGTGATGATGCAGCTGTGCTTCATCCGCCGTCCCCTAATTCCCGGATGGTTGCCACGACCGACATGATGGTGGAGGGGCGCCATTTCAGGTCGGATCTGACCACCCCGTTCCTGTTGGGGCGAAAGGCTGTGGTGCAGAACTTTGCCGATATTGAGGCGATGGGGGCTCGCCCATTAGCCGCGTTGCTGTCTTTTTCCGCACCCAGCAGGACTCCAGCTGCGGTGGTGGCGGACATCGCCCGCGGTATTGGCACGGAATTGGATAAGTACGGCACCGAGCTCGTGGGTGGAGATGTGACGGCGGGGCAGAGCCTAGTTTTGTCGATCACCGCGATCGGCTCCCTCGGCGGCAATCGCCCACCCTTGACGTTGACGGGTGCGCGTGCTGGACAAACGGTGGTGGCGCATGGGCGAATTGGTTACTCAGCTGCGGGGTTGGAGCTGTTGGAGTCCGGCATCACTATTCCGGCAGAACTGGAGCCGCTCGCGCATGCTTACCAGTCGCCGGAGCTCACGCCAGGGTGCGGCATGGTTGCGCGTTCAGCTGGCGCTACCTCGATGACGGACAATTCGGATGGTCTGCTGCATGATGTCGGAGTTTTGGCGCAGCGCTCTGGTGTCCGGATTGATTTGAACTCCGATGCGATCGCGCCAGATGCGTTGTTGGTCAAGGCCGGTGAGATGCTGGGGGTTGATCCCTGGAAGTGGGTATGTGAAGGAGGGGAGGACCACACGTTGATAGGCACCCTGCAGGCCGAGGCGCCGGTGGGTTTCCGTCCCATCGGGACGGTGCACAAGCCAAGTAGTGAGAGCGGGTCCAGTGCCGCAACCACCTCCAGCATCTCCGTGACCATCGATGGGAATGCGCCACAGTACACACGCGGGTGGGAGAGTTTCTCGTGAGTCTTCCCGTTCACCCTTCGTGGCAGGAGCCGCTGGCCAGCGTTGAGGATCGTATTCATGCGATGGGGGATTTCCTCCGCACACAGCCAGCGTATTTGCCGGCGGGGAAGGACATCCTTCGGGCTTTTCAGGATCCGTTTGAGAGTGTCCGAGTACTCATCCTTGGCCAAGACCCGTATCCCACACCGGGACATCCGATGGGCTTAAGTTTTTCTACGCAGCCCGGAGTCAAGCCGCCGCGTTCCTTAGTGAATATCTATGCAGAGCTTTTCGACGACTTAGGCATCCCACCCCGCACCGACGGCGACCTAAGCTCCTGGGCAAGCCAAGGGATCATGCTGCTTAACCGAGTTCTCACCGTTGCGCCGGCGCAACCAGGCTCCCACCGTGGCAAGGGCTGGGAAGAGGTGACGGAGACGGCGATTCGTGCGCTTGCTCAGCGTGGAACACCGCTGGTTGCCATTTTGTGGGGCAGGGATGCGCAGACCGCGAAGGGCTTCTTGGGGAATACGCCGTGCATTATGTCTCCACATCCATCACCGCTTTCAGCACGCCGTGGTTTCTTTGGTTCGAGGCCGTTTTCCCGTGCTAATGAGGCTCTTGCCGCACAGGGCGGGACCGGTGTCGACTGGGCATTGTAGAGTTAATGGCCATGACTTCTGCTGAGACTATTGATGGTGCCCGACTCCTGTCATGGGCGCGCCGTTCAGCAGATGAATTGGGCCGTCACCGCGAAGAGATCAACAGCCTGAATGTTTTCCCCGTCCCGGACTCGGACACGGGCTCAAACATGGCTTTCACCATGGCTGCTGCCGTGCGTGAAGCTGCGGAATGTGAAGCTGACGCCACCGCTGATGTTGTTGCGGAGGCTCTGGCCGTCGGCAGCATCAAAGGTGCTCGTGGCAATTCCGGTGTGGTCCTATCGCAGGTGCTGCGTGGCGTTGCCCAGGCAGCAGCAGATGGGGAGTTGGATGGCAGCGCTGTCGCGGCGGCTTTGGGCAATGCCGTTGCCTTCGTGGAACGCGCTATTGCGGAACCTGTTGAAGGCACCATCATTACGGTCTTGCGGGAGGCGGCGAGGGCGGCGGAGGGGGCGTCGATAAGAAATCTTGATTTGAGCGATGTCACGGCGGCGGCTTTGGCATCCGCTGAAGAAGCTCTTGCGAACACTCCTTCTCAGCTGGCTGAACTGCGCGAAGCCGGTGTTGTGGATGCGGGCGGTACAGGCTTGGTGTTGTTGCTCAAGGTGCTTAATGCTGAGGTGACTGGTGGCAGTATTCATGGAACCGCGGGGGATGACGCGGAGCATGAGAGCGCACATGATGAGGCGGATCATTCCCATGGGGTAGCAGGCTGGCTGGAAGTCCTGTTCATGTTTGAAGGACCGTTGGATGAGCTTGAAGCTGTGTTGGCCACGATGGGCCGTAGCCTTGTGATCGCGCGAGCGACGGATACACATGGCAAGGTACACATTCACACGACGGCAGCTGGTGCGGTGATTGAGCGAGTTTTTGAGCTCGGTGCCGTGAGTGACCTGCGGTTGGAGATCCTGCCGGATGCCACCCCGATGCACGAAGCGCGACGCGTTGGTCGTCTCATTGTGGCAATTACGCCGGTTGGTTCGCTCATGGATTTGTACAACCGCGCGGGCGCTGTGGCGGTGGCTCCGGGGCCCAACGTGGTCGCGGACGTTTACCGCGAAATAGCGGCTTCCGGTGCGCATGAAGTGATCATTCTTCCTAATGGGCAGCTTGACCGGGCTACCCTGGAGGAGATCGAAGCGACAGCGGCGAATGAGTCCTTGGCGCTGACGCTGCTCCCCACTGTCCGCCTGGTCAACGGCATCGCGGCGGTATCTGTCCATGATCCGCGCCTGCCTGTTGATGAGGCCGCAGCAGTGATGAGCGAAGCTGCTGAGGAGATGGCCGTGGCGGACATTGTGGCCACAGATGGTGGTGTGGAAGTCGTCGCACGCGACACGCTGATTGTGCGGACCGAAAGCCTAACCGCAGCCGTGCGGGACGCAGCTACAGTGATGTTGGATGGCGGTGGGGAACTGGTGACAGTTTTGGTCTCCCCGCAGGATGTGGCCAACGTAGATGTGGAGGCGCTGGAAGCTGACCTTGACGCTGAGGTCGTGGTGTATCCCGCAGATGGGTTAGGCTCGGCCGGACAGCTCGGAGTGGAGTAAAACATGCTGGGTCTGACTAATTTCACCCCTCTAAACTTGGTCATTCCCACGGCACCTGCGCGCGCGATTGCGAAGCACCTCGGGATTGAGACAGTTGCTGGTCTCCTAGAGCACTATCCCCGCAAATACCTGCAATACGGCACGGGGGACGCGTTGGATGGTGTCCTGCCCGATGACACGATCAGTTTCATCGGCAACGTGGAGAGCGTGCGCACCATCACGACGTCCAAGCGTCCAATTTTTAAAGCCGTCATCACCGATGGGTCTCAATCGATTGAGGCTTCCTTCTTCGGCGCGAAGTATGCCCCGCGGGTACTCAAGCCTGGCGTGCGCGCGATGTTCACGGGCAAGGTGAAATTCTTCAGGGATCAGCCGCAGATACAGCACCCGGATTTCATGATCCTGTCTGCACCGGGGACCCCTCAAGCAGGCAGCAACAAGGGGGCGTCCACTGGGTCGATTAAGAAGCTCTCGGTCTTTGGGGATCCGGATGAACTTCTGGCTGGACGTGATTATCTTCCCGTCTATCCAGCCACGAAGAACCTGTCTACGTGGACGATCATGGGTGCTATCAGTATGGTGCTGGACACCATTGAAGAGATTCCTGAACCGCTGGGGTACACGCCACCTGGCCTGCTGTCTTTGCATGAGGCGCTCAATCAGATTCACAACCCCACCTCGCAGGGACCGCACGCGGCGATGGAGCGACTCAAATACAACGAGGCATTGAGCGTCGCGCTTGTCATGGCTATGCGTAGGCGTGATGATTCCTACCGTCAAGCCACCGCGCTGCCACGCAAGCCTGATGGGGATATGTCACACCTGGTGGATCATCTTCCGTTTAAGCTCACCGCCGGGCAGGCAAAGGTACTTGAAGAGATCTCCGCTGACCTTGAGCGCAGCACCCCCATGAGCCGGTTGCTGCAGGGTGAAGTGGGTTCCGGTAAGACCATCGTTGCTCTTGCCTCGATGTTGCAAGCTGTTGATAACGGCATGCAGTGCGCCCTGCTTGCACCGACTGAGGTGCTCACCCTGCAGCACGAGAAGTCCTTGCGCAAGACCCTCATGCAAACGGGGGTGCACGCGCGCGTTGTTGCGCTGACAGGGTCCATGTCCACGGTGCAGAAACAGGAAGCGCTGTTGGCGATTATGACGGGTGAAGCTGACATCGTCGTTGGAACTCACGCGATTATCCAGGACATGGTGGAATTTTTTAACCTTGGCTTCGTCGTGGTGGATGAGCAGCATCGTTTTGGGGTGGAACAACGCAATCGTTTGCGTGATAAAGCAGGGGAGAACACACCGCATCTGCTGGTCATGACAGCAACGCCGATTCCCCGCACCATCGCCATGACGGTGTTCGGGGACCTGGCTGTGTCCACCTTGACTGAACTTCCCGGTGGACGTAAACCCATCCAGTCCGCGGTTGTCCCTGAGTTCAAGCGGGCGTGGGTGGAACGGGCCTGGGAGAAGATAAAGGAAGAGGTTTACAGCGGCCACCAGGCCTACGTGGTGTGCCCGCGTATTGATGGTCCAGGGGGCGTTCTTGAGGTCGCCGACACGCTAGAGCGCCGCGAGCTCGAAGGGCTCACCATCGGTGTCCTGCACGGTCGCATGAAGGGTGAAGAGAAGGATCACGTCATGTCCGCTTTCACCGCGGGAACAATCGACGTGCTGGTCTCCACCACGGTCATTGAGGTGGGCGTGGATGTGCCCAACGCCACCGTGATGATGGTGCGCGAATCAGAGCATTTCGGTGTTTCCCAGCTCCACCAGCTCCGCGGACGCGTTGGCCGTGGCGGTCACGCTTCGTTGTGTCTCTTCCACACGTTCGCGGAGGAAGGATCGCCCCAACTGGAACGCGTCACCCGGATTGCGGAAATCTCTGATGGTTTCCAGCTCGCCGAACTTGACCTGGAAACCCGCTCCGAGGGTGACGTTCTGGGCACATCCCAGTCCGGTACGGACCGTCAACTGCGGTTGCTGAATCTTGTGCAGGACTATGAGATTATTCAGCGCGCGTACGACGATGCGGCGGACTACGTGGACTCTGCGCCCGAACGTGCACGGGAGATCGCCGAGGATCTCTTCCTCGACCCCTTTGATTATCTGAACAAGAGCTAACTCAAGCTAGAGTGTTGCGCATGAACCGCATCATTTCGGGTGAAGCCCGAGGCCGGAAGATCAAGGTCCCACCGGAGGGCACCAGGCCCACTGCTGATCGTGCGCGTGAAGGCTTGTTTTCCTCGTTGCAGGTCCGTTTCGGCTTCGCCGGACAAAATGTGCTTGATCTATTTGCCGGCTCCGGAGCCCTCGGCTTGGAAGCTGCGTCCCGTGGCGCGGCTGAGGTCGTGCTGGTGGAAAACGACCCGCAAGCGGTAGAGATCATCCGCTACAACGCGGGGGTTGTTGGTCACCCGAACGTGCACATCGAACCCGTGAAAGCATCGACCTATGTTGCCCGTGCCCCGCGTGAGCATTTCACCATGGTCTTGGCGGATCCGCCGTATGAGCTTGCGGACGAAGCGGTGGTGGACATGCTCAACGCCCTCATCCCCGCCCTGGCTGATGAGGCTGCAGTGGTGATTGAACGCCACCGTGATAGCCCGGAGACAGCGTGGCCGGAGGGATTCACGCCCACTGGGCAGAAGCTGAAGAAGCGGCTGTATGGTATCGCTCGTATGGATATGGCCACGTTCCACCGCAGGAAGGACGAGGAATAGTGACGAAAGCAGTGTGCCCCGGATCCTTTGATCCCGTGACAAACGGCCACGTGGATATTTTCACACGTGCCGCCAAGAGCTTCGAGGAAGTCATCGTCCTTGTCACCGCGAACCCGAACAAGCAAAGTGGCTTGTTCAACATCGAAGAACGCATGGACATGATTCGTCAGGCCACCAGCCACATCCCCAACATCACGGTGGACACATGGGGTGGGCTGTTGGTGGACTACACCACGGCAAACCATGTGGGTGCCTTGGTGAAGGGCCTGCGCTCTTCCCTGGACTACGACTATGAGCTGCCGATGGCGCAGATGAACCGTCGCTTGTCTGGGGTAGATACCTTCTTCCTCATGACGGATGAGAAGTATGGCTACATTTCCTCATCCCTGTGCAAAGAAGTGGCTAAATATGGCGGCGACGTGAGCGGACTGGTGCCTGATCACGTCGTGGAGGCCATGAACGCCAAGTTCAAGGATTAGAAGCACTCGAGAAATCTCACCACTTCCTGAATATGCGCACCTGTTTCCCCAGGTCGGCGCTCTTGCGATGAGAGATTTCTCGAACGCTAGAAGATAGAGGAAAGAAATTCCTTCGTCCGCTCGTGCTGCGGGTTGTCCAGCACCTGCTCCGGCGTGCCGTATTCGACAATCTGACCGTCAGACATGAAGGCTACGTTGTCAGCCACCTCATGGGCGAAGGCCATCTCATGGGTGACCACGAGCATGGTCATCCCAGAAGCCGCTAGTTCACGCATGACGCGGAGGACTTCACCGACGAGTTCGGGGTCAAGGGCGGATGTGGGTTCGTCGAAAAGCATGAGCTTCGGATCCATCGCAACCGCACGAGCGATGGCAACACGCTGCTGCTGACCACCCGAGAGCTGTACTGGATACGCCTCAGCCTTGTTGGCCAGGCCGACCTGCTCAAGCAGTTCCATCGCGCGCTTCTTCGCGGCCTCCGGCTTCATGCCTTTGACATGGATCGGCGCTTCGATGATGTTCTCCAGCGCGGTGCGATGACCGAAGAGGTTGAAGTTCTGGAACACCATGCCTACCTCGCGACGCTGCAGTGCGGCTTCTTTCTCGGAGATTTCATGCAACGCACCGTTCTTCTCCCGGTAGCCGATGAGCTCACCATCGACGTACAGGCGACCAGCAGTGACCTTTTCCAGGTGGTTGACACAACGCAGGAACGTGGACTTGCCGGAACCAGAGGGGCCAATGAGACAGGTGACCTCTCCCTTATTCACCTCTAGGTTGATTCCCTTGAGCACGTCAAGAGTGCCAAAAGACTTCCATACATCAACGGCTTGAATCATAGGGGTGCTCATTTAAGAGTTCCTTTCCACGACGGTGACGTTGTTCGGGGCCTTACCCTCAGCGTCAGTGAGTGCCGCCAACTGGCGGGCGGTCAGTTCGCGGGTAACACCGCGGTCAAAATAGCGCTCCAAGTAGTGCTGGCCAACCATAAGGATGGATGTGATGATGAGGTACCACGTTGCGGCAACAAGCAGCATGGGCACTGGCTCGAAGAGCGCGGCAGCGATGTCTTGGCTGCGGCCGTAGAGCTCGAGGGAGTAGGGGACAGCGACAACGAGGGAAGAGGTCTTCAGCAGCGAGATGAACTCATTTCCGGTAGGTGGGATGATGATGCGCATGGCTTGCGGCAGCACGGTGCGGCGCATAGTCATGCCCCAGCCCATGCCCAAGGCTTTCGACGCTTCAATCTGGCCAGCAGGCACCGAGTTCACACCAGAACGGACAATCTCTGCCATGTAGCCAGCCTCGTTGAGACCCAAGCCGATCACGGCGAGGGCGAAAGCAGAAGACGTCAGTGCGTCGAGGGAAACCTCTGTAAACCCTAGGTTGATGGACTGGTAGATCGCACCAATGAGACCCCAAAAGACCAACTGCACGTAGATCGGGGTGCCACGGAAGACCCACAGGTACAGCCAAGCGATGGATTTGAACACTGGGTTCGGCGACATGCGCATCACTGCCAGCACCACGCCGAGCACAACACCGATGATCATGGACAGAACAGTCAGCGCGAGGGTGTGACCAGCAGCGGTAAGAATGCGGGTGTCAAAGATGTATGCCCTGTACGTGGACCACCCATAGGCATCACGGCCGGCGGCATCGACGATGAACAAGATGAACAGCGCAACGAGGATAGCTGCGGTGATCCACCGTCCGGGATGGCGCAACGGTTTGGCTTCGATGCGCTCTGGGCGTGTGGGTTTGAGCGTCATGGTTATTGTCCTCCCACGGGTTGTTCGTTAATAAGAGCTTGGTCGAGCATGCCTGTCTTCACATTCCACTGCTCCATGATGCGTTCGTACTCGCCAGTGTCGATGAGATGCTGCATGGCAGCGGCCAATGCTGGCCCCAGTGGGGAGTCCTTCGGCACAGCAATGCCATACGGTGCCGCATCGAACATCTCCCCAACCAATTCGAGCTTGCCGTCTGAGCGGTCCACAGCCCACGCGGAAACAGGGGAGTCCGCACTCAGCGCATCGGCGCGACCGACGAGCACAGCAAGAGCAGCGTTGTCCGACGTGTCGTAGGAGAGGATGGTGATGGGGTTGCCTTGCTCCTCACACTTGGCGGCCTTCGGCCGCACATCATCCGTTTCGGAGACGGTGGTGCGCTGTACAGCCACGGTGAGACCACAGGGGTTAGCCGGATCAACATCGTTGCCAGGAGATTGCGCCCACTGGATGCCGGCGTAGAGGAAATTGACAAAGTCAAAGTTCTGTCGGCGTTCCTCGCTATCCGTAAAACCCGACATGCCAGCATCAAGCGTGCCTGCTTGCACTGCGGGGAGAATCATGGCGAAGTCTTGGTCAACAGCGCGGAATTCCAAGCCCATGACGCTAGCTAGGGCGTGGCCCAAATCCATCTCCATCCCCACGATTGCGCCTTCCGAGTCCTTAAACTCGAAAGGCGCGAACGGTGGGTTGGCGCCAATGGTGAAGAAACCGTCCTGACGGACATTGTCCGGCACCATTGCTGCGATCTTGGGTACTTCAGCTGGGGTAATTTGTTCCCAGCCGTCTGGATTCCCGCCTTCTACGTTGGTGACACAGCCACTCAACGCGCCGACAGTAGCGGCGGTGAGCATGGCGGTGGCCACCTTGCGAGGTTTAAACATAAAAAGAAGCATACAATGCCTTCGAATGAAGATTATTGTATGCCTCTGGATAAAGTGGAAGAATTTTTAAACGCTGATTGAGCAGCGCATTCTTGGATTATTAGCGTGGCAGTTTGGACATGATCAGCTGAATAATCTGACCAATCACCGTCACACCAACCGCAAGGATCACGTAGTTGATGATGGCCTGGGTGACACCCTGGGAGCTCTGCTCCGTATTGTCAGAAGACATCAGACGGTACGGTTTCACCACCATGTCGAAGAAGCCCTTGGCGCTATCTTCCTTCATCGACGAGGCCTTCTCCGGATCAAAGGCATTCTCAATGCCGCGACCAATAGCGGTATCAGCACCCTTGGTGCTCTTCGCGGGTTGTGCATGAACAGCGGGTGCAGCGGAAAGGGCCAAGGTGGCAGCGGTGGCAACGGCAATCATCTTTGTACGCATGACAGTGAAGTGTAGCTTTACTAGCCCCAATACAAAACTGAATTGGTGTACAGAAACCTACAATCGCGGTGGAGTTGCGGAGTTTCACACGGATAACGGCCCGGCCGAACGGTCACCGCGCAGGCGTTTGATCACGTTCTCCGCTGAAATCAAACACATCGGCACACCCACGCCAGGCACGGTTGTCGCCCCAGCGTAGTAAAGGTTTTTTAATTTCCGTGATGCGTTCCGTCCTCGGAGGAATGCTGATTGTTTCAGTGTGTGCGCAGGCCCGATCGCACCACCGGCCCAAGCGTGATAGCGCTCTTCAAAATCAGCCGGGCCTAAAGTGCGTCGGACCATGATGCGCTGGGGCAAATCAGGAATCCCGCACCATGCAGCCACCTGTTCAATAGCAGAATTTGCGATAGCTTCCACCGTTTCGGAGGCATGCACGTGGTACGCATCGCCGTGCCCAAGATTTGTGTCAGCTGGCGTAGGAATGAGAATGAAAAGGTTTTCATGGCCTTCTGGCGCTGTGCTCGGATCCGTCGCGGAAGGCTTGGAAATGTAGATCGACTGGGACGCGCCGTTTCGCCGACTAGCCACTGGGTCACGGAAAACCGCACCAAAGTCGTCAGACCAATCGGCACTAAACAGCAGGTTGTGGTGTTCAAGCTGGGGGAGTGCGCCCTTCACGCCAAGCATGACCAGCACCGTGCCCAAACCGGGGTTGCGGGCGGCAAAGTACTCCTCGCTATACGTGCGTTTATCGTGAGGAAGCAGCTGTGTCTCAGTGAATTTCAGATCCGCAGCAGACACCACGATGTCAGCAGAAAGCTTTTCGACGTCCCCGTTATCCCGCCCTACCGTCACCCCGGTAGCTCTATTCCCCTCCGTATCAATTGCTGTCACCGCGGTATTCAGCTGAATGTCAGCGCCGTAGGCGACAGCTTGACCCGCAAGGGCCTGAACAACGGCGGTGAATCCACCGCGGGGGTACTTCACTCCTTGGACAAGATCTGTGTGGCTCATGAGGTGATACATCGACGGCGTGTGTGCCGGATCAGATGACAGGAACACCGCTGGGTAGGAGAGCATTTGGCGAAGCCGTGTGTCAGTAAACCGTCTCGCCACAAAGCTTTCCAGGGAGCGGGTGAGGTACTCGGCGAGTTTGGAGTAGTTCCGCCACACCGCGGGCACAAAGAACGCAGCCGGGGAGCTGAATGTGGTGTACAGGAAGTAGTCCACTGCCAGCCGGTAGGTTTCCCCGGCGCTATCCAGATAGTCCGCCAGCGCCACACCCGCTCCAGGCTCGATGGATTCGAATAGAGCGATGGCTTCACCACGGTTAGAAGGCACATCAATATAGGTGGCTCCCTCAGGGAAGAGCCGGTAGCCGGGATTGAGATCCACGAGATCAAGGACATCCGCAGTGCGCGTGCCACAGAGCTCAAAGAAATGGTCAAAAGCCTCGGGCATGAGATACCAGGACGGACCGGTATCAAAACGAAAGCCGTCGACATGGAGATCTCCGGCGCGGCCGCCGATGGCATCTAGGCGTTCGATCAGCTTCACGGCATAGCCCTCCTTGCCCAGCAACGCGGCTGTGGCCAGACCAGCGATGCCAGCACCAATCACAATGGCGGTGCGCCCGGCATGCACACCTTCATGCGTGGTCATTGCCGTGGATCCTCCGAGAACGAGGACATGCTTTGGCGCTGGCCAGCAACACGGGAAGCGGCACGTGCCGTTAACCACAGCTTGCGTCGACGGGGAACACTAATGCGTGTTGTGGCTAGTACGGATGCCGGCGTCACATCAATCATGTTTGTCAGTTCCTCGAAAAGATCGGCTGCCGCAACAACTCCGGCTCGTACACGGCGGGGGAGAAGGCCGATGGATTGCCGTGCTACCGCAAGATCTGCGCGAATATCAGCAACGATGGCATCTTTGGCAGCATCATCGAGTGGTTGGTTCGCGGCTGGATTGATTCCGGGGAAATAGGAACGACCGAGCTCGCGTGAGTCGACTGCTATATCTCGGAGGAAATTGACCTTCTGGAAGGCCGCGCCCAAGGAGCGTGCGCCCTCGGCAAGCTTTGCCTCCTCGGCAGGGGAGAAAGGCATGCCTGCGGTGAACGTCGATAAGCAAAGAAGCCCAATGACTTCCGCTGAACCGTACACATACTCATCAAAGTCATTTTGTGTGTACGTGGTTTGGTTGGCGTCCCTGCGCATGGAAGTGAAGAAGGCGGTGATATGCGCAGGATCAAATGCGCAGCGTCGTGCTGTTTGGGCGTAGGCGTGAAGGATAGGGTCGGAGTGGAAACGCTGAGACGGCGCGGCAAGCACAGCGACTTCATACGCATCGAGCAGCGCAGAAACATCAGCCACCGACGCTTGCTGCGCAGTACCATCCACAATCTCATCCGCAATGCGGACTACCGCATAAAGGTTCCGGATGTCTACCTTGGTCTGCCCGGGGAGTAGCTTCGTGGCCATGGTGAAGCTTGTGGAATACCGCTTCATCACCGCGGCCGCAGCATCGCAACACATCGCGTCGTATCGCCGCAAAAAGCGATCCGAGGACATTGCACTCATAGGACATAAGTTAGTGCGTGGCGGCCAGAATGCCGAAACGGTACGGGCCTTGACATATGCACAGGCGTGTATTTTTTAACAAGAAATTCGTTGAAAACTCTTAACATTGGGCTGGACCATGCACTAAATTCATTTCATCATGTGAAACCCGCCCCGCTGCGGCTGGCATAGGAAAGGTCCATACGTGGAAACCGTCATTACAACGCTGAATGGCCTGATTTGGTCCAACTGGCTCGTTTATCTTTGTTTGGGCGCCGGGGTGTACTTCACTCTGGTGACCTTGTTCCTGCAGGTGCGCTGCTTGCCGGACATGATCAAGCAGGTGTCGTCGCGGGAAGACTCCGCTGACGGTATTTCGCCGTTCCAGTCCCTCATGATCTCGCTTGCCGGCCGCGTCGGTGTGGGCAACATCGCAGGTGTGGCCACCGCGATTGCCTTTGGTGGCCCGGGCGCTGTGTTCTGGATGTGGATCGTGGCCTTCCTTGGGTCCGCCACGTCCTACATTGAGTGCTGTCTGGCTCAGATCTACAAGGAGAAGGACCAGGACACGGGCGAATACCGTGGTGGCCCGGCCTACTACATTGAGAAGGCCTACAAGCACACCAAGGCCGGCAAATTCGCTCTCGTCTACGCGATCGTCTTCGCGGTCATGATGATCCTGGCCACGTCCTACTTCCTGCCGGGCGTGCAGGCCAACGGTGTGTCTGGTGCAGTTGAGAACGCCTGGGCGGTTCCGACATGGGCTACCGCCCTTGTCATGGTGACTCTGCTGGGCATCATCGTCATCGGTGGTGTGAAGCGCATCGCGTGGTTCGCCTCCATGGTCGTGCCCTTCATGGCACTGATCTATGTGATCGTGGCCATCGCCGTGCTCTTTGTCAACGCATCTGAGATCCCGGAGGTCTTCGGGCTGATCTTCCGCTCCGCATTCGACAAGGAAGCAGCATTCTCTGGCCTCCTTGGCTTCGCCATTATGTGGGGCGTCAAGCGCGGCATTTACTCCAACGAAGCTGGCCAGGGCACCGGCCCGCAGTCCGCTGCTGCCGCCGAAGTTTCGCACCCGGCGAAGCAGGGTTTTGTTCAGTCCTTCGCTGTGTACGTTGACACTTTGCTCATCTGCTCCGCTACCGCGTTCATCATCATCTCCACCGACATGTACCGCGTGTACGAGAACGGCATCGAAGACGGGCCAGTACGTTTCAGCGGTGCTGTGGCGGACACAGTTAAGGTCGGCCCCGGTTTCGTGCAGTCCGCACTTGACTCCTTCACCCCGGGCCTTGGCGCGAGCTTCGTGGCGCTGGCCATCCTGTTCTTCGCCTTCACCACGATCGTCGCCTACTACTACATGGCTGAGGTCAACTTCACCTACCTGAACCGTTGGATCAAGAATGAGAAGACCCGCTCCGTGATCATCTGGTTCCTGCGTGTCCTCATCCTCGGATCCGTCTGGGTGGGCGCCACCACCACCCCGGGCAACGCATGGGCACTCGGCGACATTGGCGTGGGCGCGACAGCTTGGCTGAACATTCTGGCCATCCTGGTCATCCAGGCGCCCGCCCTTAAGTGCCTGTGGGATTACCGCCGCCAGAAGAAGGCCGGCCGCGACCCCCAGTTCGACCCTGAAGCACTGGGCATCAAGAACGCCGATTTCTGGGTTGCACGCAAAGCCGCCATGGTTGAGGCCGGCACATGGGAGACAGGCGAGCTTATCGACGAACTCCGTCTCAACGACCCCATCCTCGACCGCTACCCACGCATTTAGTGGGATAACAGCCTCTGGAGCGTGCTGATTTCAGCGCACGCGATCCCGTGCGCTATTCTTTCCAGAGCACGCCCCAGTAGCCCAATTGGCAGAGGCAACGGATTCAAAACCCGTCCAGTGTGAGTTCGAGTCTCACCTGGGGCACGGTGTGAAGTCTCGAGACATAGTTCCGGTTATGTCTCGGGGCTTCTTTCTTTTAACCCGAGACCTGGGTGTTGACAGTATGCCCTCAACTTTCCGAAGTTCAGTGCAGTCCAGGTGTTTTAATGGGGGTTCTGCACGATATTCGAGAATGGTGCAGCGGGGAGCCACGCAGGAGCGCGGTGAGACCTCACCGTCTACTGGCGGCTAGTCCACCTGCGGCTGCTATTGGGTGGGTTCGAATTCCACGAGCTCACCCTCGCGCCCGTTGATCACCAGGCTTATAGCATGTGTACCGGGGTAGTAGGTACGCGTGCTGGTGATCCGGAACGGGTGTGTCTTGGTCACGACACGGGTTTCACCCGGCTCAAGCGTGTATTTGCCAAGGCGGAAAACGCTTGGTTTGCGGGTTCCGTTCTTCTTGAGGAAGTGAACGCGGTATTCTGCCAGTACATTCGCGGGCGCATCGCCCGTGTTAATGAGCGTCGCTGAAAGAGTCGCCTTCTCCCCAATACCCACAGCGTGGGGGAATTCGGGGCGAGTCATGGTGATGGCGGTAGGTGACGAGAACCCGGCCAGCTCCAAGGCCTCACTGTGACCTTGCTTGATCAGCCCACGCAACCCGCGTTCCACTACCCATGCGGCGTGCGGTGCACCGCTGTCTGCCCATCGCCGAGCAGTTGCGAGCGCCAAGTCCGGTTGTGTTCGTCCGATGTCGTTGAGGTTGTTGGCCACGGATTTACGCACGAAGAGCGATTCATCCGTATATAACCGGTCCAGCACCGGAATGATCGGGGAAGGATCCGCCACAAACGGTGTGTGCACCTTTGCCCATGGCAGGCGTGGTCGGATGCCCTCAGAAGCCAGACGACGCACGTTGTGGCTGTCCGAGCCTGCCCACTCATGCACCCGCGCCATGGTCAGCTCCGGGTAGCGCTCGAGGAAGGGACGCACAGCCCACTCGCCAGTAAAGGCCCTCGTAAGAGCCTCGATTGCACCTAGAGAAACCTCCGGATTATCCACCCCGTATAGCTCAATAAAACGACTCACCGGCCACAAGTGAAATGCGTGGTTGAAGTAGCCCTCGCCCTCCGCAAGCTCGGGCCCAAGCTTATCGACGATCCCTCCAACCACCTCCGTATAGTCCCCCGCAAGCCTCTCTCGAAGCCCCTGAGCAAACACAGTCACACGGTCCAGGATCTCTAAACTCTCAACGCGCGGCGCGACCCACGTGGCGTATTCCGCACCATCAATCCCCAGTTGCGCACCGAGTTTCTTTGCCGTGTCAGCGTTGAAGTAGTCCTTCAATTTGGGGGCCATGACTGTGCACAATACCGGGTGTGGAGAAACCTCTACATTTCACTGCGTGACTACTTTTTATTGGCCATAGCCAGTTCATTAATTCTTGCTACGTTCTGCGCCGGGTTCTCAATCGAGAGGATCAGCCGACTGAAGTCTTCGTTGGTTAGTTCAATAACTACGGCATCCTCGTATCCACTGACATTCCAAAAGTGTTTCTCTCCTCCAGTGCGGAATGTTCCGGCAAACTTCTTCCCCTGTGCGAGCCCCGGCCCACGGAAGCCTTTCGGTTCATCTTTGATACCCGGGTCGTGGGTGGCGCCTCGAACATGGCTCCACGGCACCTTGATAGAGCCTTTAAAGGACCAAACTTTGTTCATCCCAACGGGTTCAATAATGAGTGCGTTGTCAGTAAAAGTAAGCCTATTGATCATTGGTGGTCTCCTTTGAGCTTTCCGCTGGCGCGGTTGAGTAGGTGTTTGCCAAGGACGGCGTTGTCTTTTCCAAAGCACAGAACGCTTGCGTCAAGAATGAGGCCTCGCATCTCGTGGCTCGTAGGTGCAACTTCAACGAGGGTGACCACAACGAGGTTTTTTGCGTCCTCGGTCACTTCTCCGGCCTTAGCTTCTTGGCACACTGCCTCCAGTGCTGCATGGAGCAGGCCGTGCTTCGATCCAAAGAGCTTGTAGAAGCTCGAGCGGTTAATCCCAAGGGAAGAAAGGATTGCATCTACGGGTGGAGCATTAAATCCGCGTTCACCAAATAGCGCAATTGCCTTGCGGATAACTTGGTCTTCATCAAACTCTCTTGGCCTGCCCATGACTTTCATACTATTTATTCTGGAATGAAATGTCCAGAACCTTCAAAAAAGGAATCTGAAGGTCTATTTATGAGGTAATGGGGAGACTGCACATAAACGGGAAGTACTAAACAGTAAGGAACGCAATGGTCATCAGTGCATCGTCGGCAAAGATCGAGATACCTAACCGGCTTCTTTCGCTAGATGTGGTGCGTGGAATCGCGGTATGCGGCATCGCCTTCGTTAACGTGACGCAGATGTGGAATATGTACCCAGCGTCGACAAGCAATACCCAGGCTTGGACATGGGTGAACCTCCTTGTAAACGAACGGTTCTTTCCTGTTTTTACCTTCTTGTTTGGAATCGGCTTTGCCATGATTACCCGTTCGGCACGGAGACGCGGACGAGTGGAATGGCAGATCATGCTGCGACGGCTCATTCCTCTGCTTCTCCTTGGGCTAGTGCATACGATATTTCAGCCAGGTGAGGCCCTCACGCCCTACGCAATTGGTGGACTCGTCTTCCTGTTTCCTTTGACTTTCCTACCGTTGGAGAAGAGACGAGGAATCGCACTCGCACTTGGTGTGATCCTCACCCTCGTCGGCGTGTATTTTGGTGGTGTTTTGCTCATTCCAGGTCTGCTCCTACTTGGCTTTGCCGCATCGGAGTGGCGCGTTCCGGAGAAACTGGATGAGCACCCGAAGCCAGCAGCGTTAGCACTGCCGATACTCATCTTGCTCACCGCCATCGGCAGCTACATTCAATACCTTCACCGCGATCAAGCGGGCTTCTCACCGCATTCTTCGATTGCCGGCTTCCTGTTCGCTGCAACATGGGTTGCGGCTGTAGTCGTCATACTGCGCACGCCTCTGCGACAAGGATTCGAGGTAATCTTTGCCCCATTAGGCCGAATGGCTTTAACCAACTACATCGGAGCAACAATGATCCTGCTGGCAATCAGGCCGGTGTTGGGCATTCCCGCCGAACAAGGATCGGCTACGAACGCCTCCTTCTTCACGGCATGGGCAGTGGTTATGGTCATGCTGACTGCACAGATGATTTTCAGCGCACTTTGGCTCAAGAAATTTAGCCAGGGTCCGTTGGAGAAACTATGGCGGAAGATTACGTGGGGCACCGGCCTTCGTATGGCCTCCTAAACGAGTGAAGGGTAGTCCTGTAACCCTAAATCGGGGTGCAGCTGGCACGGGTAAGGTAGGACAGCGTGACTTCCGCTGATAATTCCTCTGCTAAGAAACGTCTTCTGCTCATTGATGGCCACTCGATGGCCTTTAGAGCTTTTTATGCACTGCCGGTGGAGAACTTCTCCACCTCGGGTGGGCAGCATACGAATGCGGTGTACGGCTTTTTGTCCATGTTCGCGAATATTCTCGCGGATGAGAAGCCGACGCACGTGGCGGTGGCCTTTGATATCGGACGCAAGACGTTCCGCACGGAGCGTTTCCCGGAGTACAAGGCGCAGCGTGAATCGGCGCCGGAGGAATTCAAGGGCCAGGTGCCCATCATCCAGGATGTGCTGGGGGATCTTGCCATTGTCACGTTGACCAAGGAAAACTACGAAGCCGATGACATTCTGGCCACGCTGACCACGCAGGCGCAGGATGACTACGAGGTTGTCATCGTCACCGGTGACCGTGACTACCTGCAACTGGTCAATGACACGGTGACCGTGCTGTATCCCACCCGTGGTGTGTCCACCTTGACACGGTTCACACCGGAGGAAGTAGAGAAGAAGTACGGACTCACCCCGGCGCAGTATCCGGATTTCGCGGCACTGCGCGGTGACCCGTCAGATAACCTGCCCAATATTCCGGGCGTAGGGGAGAAGACCGCGACGAAGTGGATCGTGCAGTACGGGGATCTCCAAGGCCTGATTGATCACGCGGATGAGATCAAGGGCAAGGTCGGTGAATCCTTCCGCGAGCGGATTGAGCAGGTACAGCTGAACCGGGAGCTTACCCAGATGGTGTGTGACCTGGAGCTGCCAGTCGGTCCGGATGAGTTGGAGCTCAAGCCAGCAGACGTGAACGCAGTGGCTACCGCGTTTGATGATCTGGAATTCGGTGTGAACCTCCGCGAGCGAGTGCTCGCCGCCGTGCCACATGACGGTGCACTGCTTGATGCCGAGGACTCAGCCGACGAGACCCTTGAACTCACCATCGATGACGGACCATTGGATGAATGGCTCCAAGAGCGCGAAGGCCAAGGCATGGCCCTCTACGTCGTGGGTACCGCGGTGCCGGCGGGTGGGGATGCGCAGGCGGTGGGGGTCGTGGATAAGCAAAGGCACGCTATTACGCGCGAAGTAGGGGAACTGAGCCCTGCTGAAGATGCGGCCTTCAAGGCTTGGATTGAATCGGATGCGCCGAAGTACGTACATTCGGCGAAAGCTACGTGGCACATGCTGCGAGGTCGTGGAATGACTCTGCATGGCATTGCGCATGACACGGCGATCGCGGCGTACTTGCTGCGCCCAGGCCAGCGCACGTATGACCTGGCGGATGTGTACCAACGCCACCTGCAGCGACAGCTCGCGCCGGCGAGTGAGCAGATGAGCTTGCTGGATGAGGACACCTCGGTGGTGGATTCCGCAGTGGCGATCCTTGAGCTGGCTGAAAAGTTGACTGGTGAGCTGCGCGAGATCGATTCCTATGAGCTTTACGCGGATCTCGAGTTGCCACTTGTGACCATCCTCGCGGAGATGGAAGAAAACGGCATTGCAGTTGACGTGGATGTGCTGCGAAATCAGCAGAAAGAGTTCGCGGAGAAGGTCGCTGCTGCTGAAGAAAAAGCACGCCAGCTTGTTGACGAGCCTTCGCTGAACCTCTCTTCCCCCAAGCAGCTGTCTGTGGTTCTCTTTGACAAGCTTGAGCTGCCCAAGACTAAGAAGACGAAGACGGGTTATTCCACCGCAGCGAAGGAAATTGAAGCACTGGCGGCGAAGAACCCGCACCCGTTCCTCGATGAGCTGCTCGCGCACCGTGAGTACCAGAAAATGAAGTCCACGCTTGAGGGCTTGATCAAATCCGTGGGGGAGGACGGCCGTATCCACACCACGTTCAACCAGACGGTGACATCGACAGGGCGTTTGAGTTCCACGGATCCGAACCTGCAGAACATTCCAGTGCGCACGGAGGCGGGCCGCCGGATTCGTTCCGCGTTCACGGTGGGCGAGGGCTATGAGTGCCTGCTCACCGCTGATTACTCGCAGATTGAAATGCGCGTGATGGCGCATCTTTCCGAAGACCCGGGCCTCATCGAGGCATACAAGGAAGGGGAGGACCTGCACAACTTCGTAGGTTCCCGAGTCTTTGATGTTCCTATCAGTGAGGTCACCCCAGAACTTCGCCGCCGCGTCAAGGCGATGAGTTACGGCTTGGTCTACGGCCTATCGGCCTACGGTCTGTCCAATCAGCTGGGAATCCCAGCGGGTGAGGCGAAGCAGATTATGGAGAACTATTTCCAGCGCTTCGGTGGCGTCAAGCGTTACCTCGACCAAGTTGTGGAGCAGGCCCGCCGCGATGGATACACTTCCACCATCTTTGGCCGTCGCCGCTACCTGCCGGAGCTGAATTCCGACAACCGTGTGGCACGCGAGAACGCGGAGCGTGCGGCATTGAATGCGCCGATCCAGGGAACTGCTGCGGACATCATCAAGGTCGCCATGATCCGCGTTGATCACGCGCTGTCAATGACGCAGCTTGCGGGCAAGACGTTGGCCTCGCGTGTGCTGCTCCAAGTGCACGACGAGCTCGTTGTGGAGGTCGCTCCGGGTGAGTTAGAGCAGGTGCGCGCGATCGTGGAAAAGGAGATGGACCGTGCGATCACCTTGAGTGTGCCGCTCGAAGTTTCTGCCGGCACGGGCAAGAACTGGGACGAGGCGGCCCACTAGGCAGCATGAGCAGGCGGGTTTAGTCCGCCTTTGACTCCGACTCGGAGTCGAGGGTTTCCATCTCGGACTCGAGGCCCTCCTTAAACTCCTCAAGGTCGAGGCTAGATTCCTCGGCGAGCTCCGCAAGAGTCATGTCTGCGAACTCGCTGTCTGGATCCAAATTGTCCTCATCGGCAACGAGGTCAACTGCGGCCGTGCGAACCTCGCTCTCCTTAGCCAGGTGATCGCGGTAGTGGAAGTACTGGTACACCATGATCGCGATGACAAAGAGGCCCAGGTAACCCAAGATCGGGTAGAGGTTAGCCACCAGCGTTTTGAATCCAATGAAGGACAGGATGAAGCCAATGATGCAGGCGACTACGTACACCTTGTAGAAGTTTTCCGGGTTATCACGGGTCAGGCGCTTAGCTAGGGCGTAGATCATGCCCAGGCAGGTGTTGAACACCATGAGGAAGATCACCCATGTCATCACCTGGCCCAGGACCGGATTGAAGTTGAACAGCACGGTCAGCAGGGGCATGTCATCGCCATTGACGGCCTGCGCTTCGATGAACAAGGTGACCACGAGTAGAGCAAGCATCAGTGCGTATAGCGCGCCCGCGATAATGCCACCAATGCGCACGGACTTGTTATCAAAATTGTCACCGCCAATGACGATGGCCATGGACACCGTGCATAGTGCGTTAAGCCCCGTGTGGTTGAGTGCACCGAGCCACCAGGTTGGTGCGCCCGTGGCGCCAGCGACATGTTCTTTGGTCCATGCACTTTGTGCGGCAAGATCCACGCTCGCATGGGTAAACGTCCAGAAGGACGCAATGAGCACGAAGATGATCAACAGGGGAGTGACCAGGCCCAAGATGAAGGAGATCTTGTCCACATCCAGGCGGCCCACCAACAACATGATGATGAGCATGGCTACACCGCCGACATATATCGGCCAGCCGTAGGCCTGCTCCAAGTTGGAGCCAGCCCCAGCGAACATGACAAAGCCAACACTGAACATGCACGCGATGGCGGACCAGTCCATGATCCTTGAAGACAGACCATCAGAAACAGCGCCGAACACACGCGTGTGCTCCGTTGCGCGGAAGTAGGAGCCGAAAGCAAGGAAGGCCACGGCCGCAAACGCCATGACTACACCTGCCAGGGCAATTCCCCATAGCCCCATGTGCCCATATGACACGAAGTATTGGAAAGCCTCCATGCCGGAAGCGAAACCAGCACCAACAACCACGCCAATGAACGCGAAACCGATACCGATACCGCGTTTTAACATAAAAACACCACCTATGCGCCCAGGTAATACCTTGGGCCGCTATGAAAAATTTGTTTGAATACACAAGCCTAATAGCAAGAGTAAGGAATGCTGGAACCGTCCGCGGGAGCGTCGATAGCAATTGTTTGTTGGCGCGCGGGCCTAAAGTTTGATCAAGCTGGGGAAATAGACTAATCTCGTACGAGCGTGTCTACGCTTTTGTCGCGGATCCGGTCATTATAGGAGGGCCGCCCGTGCTGGAAGCGAGATCGAAACCCCAGCTCATACGGGGCTTTGCCGTGCGTGAGCCGGAGTGTCGAGAGATGCGCTCATGTCCATTTGCTATCTCCTATCCGTTTCGGAGCAACATAACTTATGCCCACTTCTACTACCCCGCAGGTTGCCATCAACGACATCGGCAGCGCTGAGGATTTTCTTGCCGCAGTTGACGCGACCATCAAGTACTTCAATGATGGCGACATTGTCACCGGCACCGTCGTCAAGGTCGATCACGACGAGGTTCTCCTCGACATCGGATACAAGACCGAAGGCGTCATCCCGACCCGCGAACTGTCCATCAAGCACGACGTCGACCCAGATGAGGTCGTCCAGATCGGCGATGAGATTGACGCACTTGTCCTGACCAAGGAGGACAAGGAAGGTCGTCTGCTTCTGTCCAAGAAGCGTGCACAGTACGAGCGCGCATGGGGCACCATCGAGGAGCTCCAGGCCAACGACCAGCCGGTTACCGGTACCGTCATCGAGGTTGTCAAGGGTGGTCTCATCCTCGACATCGGTCTCCGTGGCTTCCTGCCGGCTTCCCTGGTTGAAATGCGTCGCGTGCGTGACCTGGATCCGTACATCGGCCAGGAGCTCGAGGCCAAGATCATCGAGCTGGACAAGCACCGCAACAACGTTGTTCTGTCCCGCCGTGCATACCTGGAAGAGACCCAGTCTGCGGTCCGCTCCGACTTCCTGCACCAGCTGGAGAAGGGTCAGGTCCGCAAGGGCGTTGTCTCCTCCATCGTCAACTTCGGTGCATTCGTTGACCTCGGCGGCGTTGACGGCCTGGTCCACGTGTCCGAGCTGTCCTGGAAGCACATCGACCACCCATCCGAGGTTGTCACTGTCGGCGACGAGGTCACCGTCGAGGTCCTCGACGTGGATCTGGACCGCGAGCGCGTGTCCCTGTCCCTCAAGGCAACCCAGGAAGATCCGTGGCGCGTCTTCGCCCGCACCCACGCTGTGGGCCAGATCGTCCCGGGCAAGGTGACCAAGCTCGTCCCGTTCGGTGCGTTCGTTCGCGTCGAGGAGGGCATCGAGGGCCTCGTCCACATCTCCGAGCTGGCTCAGCGCCACGTCGAGGTACCGGACCAGGTTGTTGGTGTTGGTCAGGAAGTCATGGTCAAGGTCATCGACATCGACCTGGACCGTCGTCGCATCTCCCTGTCCCTCAAGCAAGCAGATGAGGACTACTCGGAAGAGTTCGATCCGTCCCGCTACGGCATGGCCGATTCCTACGACGAGCAGGGCAACTACATCTTCCCGGAGGGCTTCGACCCGGAGACCAACGAGTGGATGGAAGGCTACGACGAGGCACGTCAGGAGTGGGAGGCCCGCTACGCCGAGGCTGCACGCCTGCACGAGGCTCACACCGCTCAGATCGAGCGCAACCGTGCTGCCGCAGCTGAGGCTGAGGCTAACGGTGAGGGCGCTACCCCGACCAACTACAGCTCCACCTCCGGCGATGCTGCAGCTCCGGCAGCACCGTCCGCTGGCGAAGCTGAGCAGGGTGGCTCCCTTGCCTCCGACGAGCAGCTCGCCGCTCTGCGCGAGAAGCTAGCCGGCAACTAGTGGCGAGTCGCTGAGGCGTCTCACCACTAGGACCTAGGCAATAGCCCTAGACAAAAAGGCCCGCACCGAAAGGTGCGGGCCTTTTTCTCTGCCCTGAACTCGACTACGGGCCGCCTCCCGCGCCATGCTTCGCTCTCGGCTACTCACGCGTGCGCCTACTTCGGTGCAGCCGGTTACATTGCGCCGGTAACTAGCAAACGTTAGAAAATCTCTATCACGGTCTTTATCCGAGCCGAGTTTTCGCGATGTAGTTTTTTACACGCACCCGGCGAAGGAGAGTGTCTTTGGACAATCCCCGCCCACTTAACCCGCCACGACGCGCCGGTAGTCGATACCCGTTTTGCTGCGCAACCCACTACGGTTGCGGGCATGAAAAAGATTGGTCTGACAGGCGGAATTGGTAGCGGCAAATCCACGGTGGCAGCGATGCTGGCCGAAGCGGGTTTTCGGGTGGTGGACGCGGATAGAATCGCCCGAGAGATCATGGAACCTGGCTCACCAGTGCTGGCCAAGGTAGCCGATGAGTTCGGGCACGATGTGCTCAACACAGACGGCTCACTGGACCGGGCGGAACTCGCGCGCCGTGCGTTCGCGAACACTGACTCCACTCAGCGCCTGAACGCGATTACGCACCCAGCGATTCGTGCGGAATCCCACCGGCAGTTCATGCAAGCAGAAGCCGATGGCATTGCCGTGGCCGTCTACGACATGCCCTTGCTTATTGAGTTGGGTTTGAACAAGGACATGGACTTGACCGTTGTTGTAGATGTTGCTGCGGAAGAGCGTGTACGCCGCCTCGTGGCGTCACGTGGCCTGGATGAGGCAGATGCCCGCGCGCGTATCAAGCAGCAGATCGATGATGATGCGCGCAAGTCAGCAGCCGATTGGGTCATTGACAACAACGGCCCATTGGAAGAACTCGATCCGCAGGTTCAGCGCTTCATTTCGGCTGTACAATCCGGTGACGCTTTCCGGTAGTGGAAAGATGACAAGCACACAACAGGTTGCCCATTTGACCGGCAAAGTTAAGTGTCCGGCTAGTGTGTAGACACGTTTGATTAACCTGGTATCCCTACTGTCTCAACCCATGGGAACGTGGGATATCGGGCCTTTTGATAATGATCAGGCATTGGACACCGTCGCCGCATTGTCCGACGGGTCTTTCCGTATGGCGCAATTCCGTTTTGAATGTGGTCGCGGAGCTCTTGGCACCGATGAGGCTGAAACCGTCCTAGCCTTAGCAGCTGTGTTGAATGGTTATGTGCCATCGGAGGAGTACAACGCAGCGCTGTCCTTCCCGTTCACCCGCGATGATCGCCAGTGGATTCGGCGCCGTGCTGATCACGCGGTGAACCCGGACATTTCCGAGTTGTACGATCTGTGGCAGGATGCCGGCGAGCTAGAGAATTGGCTCGCCGAAGCCCGCAAATACTCCGGGAAGTTTGTCAGCTAGCCCACGCTGACTTACTGGAGGAAATCCCAGAGCAAATCGGAGGCCTTGACCAGGTTTGCCTTGAACTCCTTTGGCTTCTCCGCGGTATCCAGGTTCCAGGAGACGCAGTACTCCGTGGCGCCCGGGAGGGGAGTGTAGGAAATGCCGAAGCCCTCCGGCAGAGTAGGCGCGAAGCTGTAACGCACGATTTGTTGTGCGCCACCAATAGATGTGGTGGACAGGAAGTCCCTGCGCGCAGCAACGACGGCCTCATCGTTGAAGAAGGGGTCGCTGTCATCGATGGTGGCCATCATCTGAATGTGGCGGTCAAAACCATTGCCGGACTTGCAGCGTTTGACCCAGCCACGGTGGGCGTTCACCGCCGCGAGGAGATCGTCTTGCGTAGCGGTCCCTGCAACTAGTTTTTCTGCGAACGCGACGGCCTCCGGGGTAGCAGCACGCAAGCACTCGGTGCGGCCGGCGCGGAACTCGCGCATATCCACAGCTTCATATACACCACGGACGCGGCCGAAGGTCAGTTGTTGCGCGATGTGCATGATCAGCTGGGTAGAGGCATCGCGGCTGATCTTGAACGGTAGCTCAGCTGGTTGGCGTAGTGGCGCGTCGATGATTTCCACCGCGAGTTTTTCTGCCTGTGCCGCATAGGAGGTGGCCTGCTGGCGGATCTTCTCGCTGGTTGCTTCATCGAGCGTCCACACGAGTTCCTCGGGGACCAGCTCTGTCAGCTCCTCGGATGATTCACCCGGCAGTTCAACCGTTTGCAGGCGGTTCATAGCGGTGACCAAGGTGGCACCGTCGATGCAGGAATGCTCCACGTGAACCGCAATCCAGTCGTCGGTAAGGCTCACCTGGTAGCTCAACGCTTTGTATGTCCATGCACCGCGTGGGGTGAATGTGGCTTCATGGATGCGCTGGTTATTCGTCTTGTCCTCGTCGTCGAGCAGCTCGATAGTGAAGAGCATGTCACTCAAGCGCTCATACACCGACTCATTATTACTCTGCTTCAGCATCTCCGGGAGAAGCTCCCCGAGTACGCCGGAGCCAAGTAGGGAAGGGGCGTTGAAATCAAGCTCAGCTGGTTCAGCCGCGGCTGCCAAGATGTTCTCCAAAGTGGCACGCAATGTCTCTGCCGAGACGAGCTTGCCGGCGCTGTCGGTGATGCGGATGGCAAAGAGGCGTCCATTGACAAATACGCCGATCTCACGGTTCGTTTCATCGAGTTCGCTTTGCCAAATCGTGTCTTCATTCGGCAGTGGATGGCGCACACCACCGCCATACACGAACCATTGGTTCAAGGTGATGCGGTTACCGCGGGCATCCACATCTTCCGGCAGCTTCTTAGAGGCCGCTTGCAAGTGCACCGTGGCAGCGCGCTGAATGAACTCAATGGCGCGGTCAAGGCCTACTGGTGTTTGCTCCGCTGGAAGGGCGAGCTGGAAGCCCACGTTCGTGCTCAAAGGCAGTGGCTCACGGACGGTGAGGTAGCTGGAATACCACTCGTCGTGAAGCCAGTTCGTACCCACAGCCGCGCGTGCTTCGGCACGCTCACGCAGAGCAGCGTCAAGTTTCGGGCCAGCGCCAGTGCGGAACTTTTCGACGATAGCGTCGGCGCGGCTCAGCGCATCCTCATCGAGCACAGCCGAGAGTGCATGCTTATACGCATCGAGTGTGTCATCCAGCGGCGGGACCTCAAGAACCTTCAGGTCCAGTGTTGACGGGTGCGGCGCAATGGTGGGATTCGCAGCCACGAGAGCAGGCCTCCTATGGGTAGGTCTTCATTGAGTGCATACACAGCCCACTCTACCCACCAAATCCCCGTCCCAAGACCTGCAAAAACATGATCGCCGTCACCTCATCCACCGCGGGGTGGCCGGCGGGGAGGGAGAGTGACGGCGACGGACTAGAACGGTGTTTACATCCACCGGTCTAGGAATCTTTAGAGCGACGGAATATTAGCCAGAAGCTCCTTGGTGTACTCATGCTGCGGGTTCTCCAGAACCTCGTCCACTGGGCCTTCATCCACGATGACGCCCTTGTTCAGTACAGCAACGCGAGTGGCAATGTGGCGGGCGAGCGCAATGTTGTGGGTGACAAACAGCATGGCCAGATCGCGTTCATGGCGCAGTTCGGCGAGCAGTTTGAGGATGCTGGCTTGAACGGAGACATCGAGAGCCGATGTCACCTCATCACAGACCAGCACTGAAGGGGTGCTCACCAGAGCGCGACCGATTGCCGCGCGCTGGCGTTCACCACCGGACAGGTCACCCGGACGTCGGTCGTAGAAGCTCCGGTCCAGCTGCACGGCTTCCAGAGTCTCCTCAACAATCGCGCGCTGCTCGTCCTTGGATAGCTCGTCCGCGATAACGAGCGGGACACTCATGGACTCCCCAATCGTGCGACGTGGATTCAACGAGGAGAAGGGGGACTGGAAGATGTACTGGACATCCTTGCGCTCCGGCAGTGACCTCTTGCGGCTACTGGGATCAAGTTCCTGTCCACGCAGCAGCACTTGGCCGGTGTAGCCATCATTAAGACCCACGACGGATCGTGACAACGTGGTCTTACCAGAACCGGATTCACCCAAAATGAGAATGGACTCACCGGGCTCCACCGTCAGATTGATACCGTGGAGCACCTGGTTGGAGCCATACGCCATCTTGAGGTCACGGATTTCCAGCAAAGCGTTGTGCTTGCGCTTTTGCTCACGCTCTTCAGTAGGCGCATCTGCCGGAGTCTGGATCTTCCCCGCATCCGACCCTTCACCCCAGCGCGCAAAGCCTGCGATGTCCTTGCGGCCCGCCAGATCCGGGATGGCTGCCAGTAGCTTCTTGGTGTACGGGTGCTTTGGGGTGTACAAGACCGTGTTGTAGGGGCCTTCTTCCACGATGTCGCCCCGCAGCATCACCACGACGCGGTCCACTAGCTCCGCAACGACTGCAAGATCGTGGGTGATGTAGAGCGATGCAACATCGTTTTTCACCGTCATCGTGCGAATCGTCTTCAGAACGTGGTTCTGAGTGGTCACATCAAGGCCGGTGGTTGGCTCATCACAGATGAGCACATCCGGGTACATGGCAAAGGCCATGGCGATACCGACGCGCTGCTGTTGGCCACCAGAGAGCTGGTGTGGCCAACGGGCCAGATACTCATCGGTGTCAGGCAAGTCCACGTCGCGCATGACCTCGCGCACGCGGTCCTCGCGCTCTTGTGCGCTTGAGCCGTATCCGTGGATGTCTAGGACCTCGCGGATCTGATCGCCCACTCGCATCGCAGGGTTAAGGCTCAGAGCCGGGTCCTGGGGAATGTAGGCAACACGGCCACCGCGCAGATCACGCAGCTGGTCCTCGTTCAGGCTGAAGATGTCGATGGATTCACCCTCACGCGTATGCAGCGTGATGGTGCCATCTGTCTTGATCAGGCCGGTGCGGAAGTGACCCATCGTGGCCAGCCCAGCTGTAGTCTTGCCAGAGCCGGATTCGCCGACGAGGCCAACGATTTCACCGCGGTAGAGATCAAAATCAACGCCGTGGAGGATTTCCGTTCCCTCAAACGTGGCCAAGCGAAGGTCACGGCAACGCATCACCAGTGTTTCTTCGGTACGCGGTGGCGGGGTGTACTCACCCTGCAAGCCAGCAGCTTCCCACAGGTTGATGCCACTTGATGCATCCTGTGCAGGTTGATTGACCGGGGTCGGTCCACCGGAATTATGTGGGGTGCTCATGGTTATGCCTCCTCGTTGTGGATCGGCTCGACCTTTTCCTGACGCACACTTTCAGCCTTCGGGCCAGTGCGCTTGATCGGCATAGCGGTCGTTGCAGTTGCCCGGGCTGTCGCATCCGCGAGCATGTTGGTGCCAATGGTGAGCAGTGCGATGGCAAACACCGGAAGCACAACACCCCATGGCTGGATGGACAAAGCGATGCGGTTCTCATTGATCATCAAGCCCCAGTCCGCAGCCGGCGGCTGGATACCCAGACCCAAGAAGGACAGGGAAGCGATGGAACCAATGGAGTAGGTCAGGCGCAAACCGGCTTCCACGGACAACGGGCCGGTGATGTTGGGGAGGATCTCCTGGGTAAGGATCTTCCAGTGTGGGACGGAGTACATCTGTGCCGCACGGATGTAGTCCTCATTGGTCACGGACTGGGTGGAAGCACGTGCCACACGCGCAATACGCGGGGCGTGTGTGAGTCCGATGACCAACACCAGCACCGTTGCGGAAGGACCGAAGATCACAATCGCCAACATCGCGAAGATGAGCTGTGGGAAAGCCAGGAAGATGTCGTTGATGCGCATGATTACCGCATCAGTCTTCCCACCCGCGTAGCCAGCGATCATGCCCAAGAGTGTGCCTACGAGCATGCCCAGCACAGTGGCAAGGAAAGCGGTGACCAACAGCAGCAAACCACCGGCAATGAAGCGGGAGGCAACGGAGCGACCAAGGTTGTCCGTACCAAACGTTCCATCGCTGGTGAACGGCAGGCCGAGGAACTCAGTGGTCGAGTAACCGGTGATTTGCTCGGCGAAGAAGTAACCGACCAGTGCGACAAGGAGAACGATTCCTGTGAGGATCGCACCGACCTTACCTTCAGGTTGTGCCCAAATACGTTTGTAAATTGGTGCCGGTTTGGACAGGGAAGTTTTCAGCTCAGTGGTGTGCTCACCCTGCGTCTCGGCGGAGACAGGCACCGGAGTCGGGGAGTGTGGATTCAGCTGTGGCTGAGTCATTAGTTGCTCCTTAGCTTCGGGTTGGCCATGATGCTCACCACGTCAGCGAGCAAGTTGACTACGACGTATACGGCGGCAATCAGCAACGTGACTGCCTGTACCACCTGGACGTCGCGGTAATTCACGGCGTCGATCATGGCGACACCGAGGCCGGGGTAACGGAACAGGTACTCGACCACGACGATGCCGCCGGCCAACCAGGCCAGCTGGATGGCCACAACTTGTGCAATAGGACCAACGGCGTGGGGGAGTGCATGGCGGAAAATGACGCGGCGCTCCGGAACACCCTTCAGGCGTGCCATTTCCACGTAGCCAGAATCCAAGGTTTCAATCATCGTCGCGCGTGTCATGCGCGCGATGTAAGGACTGACCACCAGAGCCAACGTCAGCGTGGGCAAGATCAGCTGGGACGGGTACTCCCACACAGCAGTGCCCGGTGGTGACATGGTCACCGCTGGTAGTACCTGGAATACCGAGGTAGCAAAAAGCGTGATCAAAAGAATACCGATGACGAACTCCGGCATTGCTGCCAGAATCAGCGTTACCCAGGTGATAGCGCTGTCGCGCTTGTAGCCACGCCACCAAGCGGCGTAGACACCCAGCAAAATACCCACCGGGATGGCAACGAGTGCGGCCAACACCATGAGGATCAGGGAGTTGACCAAGGGTTCACCCAGCAGTTCTGATACGGGGCCACCGGTCGTGGTGGACATACCAAAGTCCCCGGTGACAACACCGCCGAGCCACAGGAAGTACCGCTCAAAAGGACTCTTGTCCAAGTTCATTTGAGCTTCCAGCGCCGCAATGCGTTCCGGTGTGGCCTGCTGGCCAAGGATTGCACGTGCCGGGTCACCTGGTAGAAGCAGCGTCGCACAGAAAACGATGATGGACACTGCGAGAAGAATGAAGATACTCAGACCTAGTCTGCGAAGAATCATTTTGCCCATTGTTTATGCCTCCGCAATCCACATGTCGTAGAAGAGTGCTTGGGACAGTGCCACACCACTCGGGTGCGGGCGAGCCCCAACCACGTAGTTGTGATACGCATCGATGTTGTTGGGGAAGCCCCAGATGATGTAACCACCGCGGTCATACAGATCTTGCTGCAATTCCTTGATCAGCTTGGTGCGCTCGCGATCATCGGACACGGAACGCGCTTCGATGGTTTTTGCCGTGAACTCATCATCTACCCAATGCGTCTCATTGAACGGCGCATCAGCAGTGGCACAACGGTTGACCTGCTCAAGGAAGTTACGGGTGTAGTAGAAACTCTGGGAGAACGGGTAGGACAAGTAATTGCCTTCCGCCCAGAAAGTGGTGGAATCCACCTGGTTGATCTTCACCCGAATACCAGCCTCGCGGACCTGTTCGGCATAGACCTGCGCAGCACGAATAGCCCCGGAGGCGATCTCCGAGGTGTTTAGCTCAACGTCGATGCCGTCTGGGTACCCAGCTTCGGCGAGGAGACGTTTGGTTTCCTCAATGTTCTGCTCCCGCTGCGGGAACTCGTGCGGGTAGGCCGAGTCATACAGAGAGAACATGTCATTGCCCACCTGGCCTTCGCCGGAGAACACTTGGTTGACCATGCCCGGACGATCTGCCGCGAGGCGCATTGCCTGGCGCACTCGCTCGTCGTCGAAAGGCTCGACGTCAACACGCATGGTGAACGGCAACCACATACCTGTTTCAGAACTGACCACATTCAAACGCGGATCAGCTTCGATGACGCGCACCAACGCGTGGTTCAGTGCACCAATGCCATCGACCTGGGAGGACAACAAAGCATTGAGCATCGCGTCTTCTTGGTAGAAGTCAATGATGTGGACTTCATCCAAGTTTGCGGGCCCTTCGAAGTAGTGCTCATTTCGTGCGAGCGATGTGGAGCGTCCTGGGCTGAAGTTCATCAGCTTGAACGGCCCGGCACCGATCGGATTTTTCGGGTCATAATCCTCCGGAACAATACCCATCTGGTACTCCGCCAGAGTGTCCACAAACACAGCATCTGCCTGAGAAAGCTTGATCACCAACGAACGGTCATCAATAATTTCGATCGCTTCGACGTGGGCGATGGAGCCAGCACCGTTCTTCGGATTCTCGGGATCAGCCACGCGCTCGAGTGTTGCTTTAACGTCCTGCGGGCGAACCGGGCGACCATCAGAGAATTTCACGCCCTCACGCAACACCACAGTCCACTCAGTCGCTGCGTCATTCGAGTCAATCGATTCGGCCAAGCGGTACTCCAACTCGTAGTCGTACCCACGGCGCACAAGCAGCTCGTAGAGGTTGATAACGCGGGCCGCGTCACTGGCACTCGCTGGGGTGTGAGCGTCCACCGTGTCGGCCGTAGAACCACCAACGAGCCCGACGCGTAGTTTTCCGCCCTTACGTGGTGGACCGGAAGTGTCAATCTGTTCGGCTGGCGGCTGTGCGGAGCATGAGACGAGTGCTCCCGCTGCTCCAGCGACTGCCGTGGCGCCGAACAGTTGCCGGCGTGTGAGGTCAATCATGGTGAATAATTCTCCTTACGTGTGGGTGTAGCTGATACGAATTCCTTCGCGTCTAGTGGCTCAATCCACGTGTTCAGGTATGCAGTGACAGCATCTTTCGCAGCTGCAGGGCTAAGTGTCCCTGCGAGCATGCGTACGCCGAGCCCGTCGATCATTGCGGTGACCGCGTTGATCATTGGCTCCGGGGCTTGAGCATTGAAACAGCCGGTGGCAATCCCATCCTCAACAATGCTGCGCATTTGTTTTTCCCACCGTGCGTAGGCCACTACGGTGGCATGTTTTGCGTCCTCAAAAGCAGTGGATGATGCCCAAAATTGTGCCCACGTTGTCCATTCGCGGAATGACTCCGGCGATCCGTCGAGCGTCACTTCAGCAAAGGTAAGTAGACGTTCGGCGGGATTCGGAATTTCTGCGACAAAAGACCTGCGCCCAGCAGCTTGTTCCGAGCATCGGTCCAGCGTGGCAATGAAGATGTCATTCTTTGACTGGAAGTAATAGAGCACTGCTGAGGTGGAAATCCCAGCGCTTCGAGCGATATCGGCGATGGTGACCGCCTGGTATCCGCGGGATGTGAACAGTGGCCAGGCCGTATCCACAATCTTTTGCTGACGCAGCGCGAACTCCTCACCGGAATGGCGTGGGTTCGGTGACGTGTGCCTTTCTTTCGGCGATGGTCTTAAGGCTTCTACTTCAACGCCGGTGAGTTCTGCCAAGCGCTCTAACTCTGTCTGGCTAAAGCGCCGGACACCGGAGAGGGACTTGGACAGCTTCGGGGCATCAATGCCTAGATATGCAGCCACCTCGTTATGCCGCAAGCCCGACGCAGTGATTGCGTCACGCGCGGCTGACAGGGGTGAATGCGAGACCATGTACGCAAGCTTAGGTATAGCTGTGAATCTATCGCAACTATTTGACCGATGTTCAAGTCGCATTTCGCAACTTTCTACCGGCCGGTGCTTCGCGGCGTGCGGATGGATAGACTGGCGGGCATGGCTTTTGCTGCTGAACACCCAGTTTTGTCCCACTCCGAGTTTCGGCCGGTAGGTGAAGTGGAGCGATCGGACAAACTGTTCGAAGTCGTCTCGGAGTTCGAGCCCTCCGGCGATCAACCTGCCGCGATCAAGGAGTTGGATAGACGGCTGCGGGCAGGGGAGCCGGACGTGGTTCTCATGGGTGCTACCGGTACTGGTAAGTCCGCAACAGCAGCGTGGCTGATTGAACAGCAGCAGCGCCCCACACTCGTGATGGCACCGAATAAGACTTTGGCTGCGCAGCTGGCTACGGAGTTGCGTGAGCTCCTGCCCAATAACGCGGTTGAGTACTTCGTGTCCTACTACGACTACTACCAACCGGAGGCTTATATCGCGCAGACGGATACCTACATTGAGAAGGATTCGTCGATTAATGATGATGTGGAGCGTTTGCGCCACTCGGCCACATCTGCGCTACTTAGTCGACGAGATGTCGTCGTCGTGTCATCCGTGTCCTGCATCTACGGTTTGGGCACACCGCAGTCCTACCTTGACCGTTCGCTGCTCCTGCGCGTTGGTGAGGAGATCGAGCGCGATCGCTTCCTGCGCCTCCTCGTTGATGTGCAGTATGAGCGCAATGACGTGGACTTCAAACGCGGCACCTTCCGCGTGAAGGGCGACACAGTTGACATCATCCCGGCCTATGAGGAAGTGGCCGTGCGCGTGGAGTTCTTCGGCGATGAAGTGGATGCACTGTATTACATCCACCCACTTACTGGTGATGTGCTGCAGCAGCGCGATGAACTGCGTATCTTCCCGGCAACGCACTATGTAGCCACAGAAGAGCGCATGGAAAAGGCGATTGAGGCCATTAAGGAGGAGCTCGCTGACCGTCTGGAGGATTTGGAGAACCGGGGCAAGCTCCTCGAGGCACAGCGCTTGCGCATGCGCACGGAATATGACCTGGAGATGATTCAACAAGTCGGTTTCTGCTCCGGCATTGAGAACTATTCGCGGCATATCGACGGACGCGAGGCAGGCTCCGCGCCAGCCACCCTCATCGATTACTTCCCGGAAGACTTCCTCACCATCATCGATGAGTCCCACGTCACCGTGCCACAGATCGGTGGCATGTATGAAGGCGACATGTCGCGCAAGCGCAACCTCGTCGAGTTTGGTTTCCGTCTTCCTTCGGCCGTGGATAACCGCCCGCTCACCTTCGATGAATTCGAGGAGCGCGTGGGCCAAACCGTGTACATGTCTGCAACACCGGGTGACTATGAGCTGGAAGCAGCTGGTGGCGAGTTCGTCGAGCAGGTCATTCGCCCCACGGGCTTGGTGGATCCGAAGGTGCACGTGCGCCCAACGAAGGGGCAGATCGATGATCTCATCCATGAGATCCGTGAGCGCACCCAGAAGGATGAGCGCGTCCTGGTCACCACTTTGACCAAACGCATGGCGGAGGACCTCACGGATTATCTGCTGGATAACGGCATTAACGTTCGGTATCTCCACTCCGATATTGATACGTTGCAGCGCGTTGAGCTTCTGCGTCAGCTGCGTTTGGGGGAATATGACGTCCTTGTGGGCATCAACCTTCTGCGCGAGGGCCTAGATCTCCCGGAGGTCTCACTCGTGGCCATCCTTGATGCGGATAAGGAAGGGTTCCTGCGTTCCACCAAGTCTCTCATTCAGACGATTGGCCGTGCCGCACGAAACGTCTCCGGCGAGGTCATCATGTACGCCGACAACATCACGGATTCGATGCGTGAGGCGATTGATGAGACCGAGCGGCGCCGTGAGAAGCAGATTGCGTACAACAAGGAGCATGGGATTGATCCGCAGCCATTGCGGAAGAAGATCGCGGATATCCTCGATGAGGTCTATGAGCGCAACGGGGAGGAGCGCGGTGCTCCGGAGGAGACTCTGGCAGGCGACACGGCGATGGTTGAAGGTCGCGATACCTCGACGATGGCTTCAGATGAGATTCAGACGCTTATCGACGATTTGACGGTTCAAATGACCGCCGCCGCCCGTGAACTCAAGTTTGAGTTGGCAGGACGCTTGCGTGATGAGATTGCGGACCTGAAGAAAGAACTTCGCGGAGTGAAAGAAGCCGGGATTTAACTGGTATCCCTCGAGGTAGTCCGGCCTACCGGACGGCTGTGTGACGTACGTGTATATAGTGGCCGGAGAAGACATGGTCCGTGAAGGGACCGTAGTAGATGCGAAAGGCGCAACATGAGCAAGTACAACACTGTTGTCGTTGGCACGGATGGTTCACACTCTTCGCTGCTGGCAGTTGAGCGCGCCGCAGAGATTGCCTCTGCTTTCAATTCCACGCTGGTTATCGGCTGTGCGTACTACGAGTCGGAGGAGGATGTTGCGGGAACACTCCGCCAGGATTCCAACACGATTCTTGGGGATGAGACGGCGAAGGAGAACCTCGTCGCTGCTGCCGAGCACGCCAAGCAGCATGGTGCGTTAGATGTGGTGACCACTGTGCGCTCAGGCACCCCGGTTGAGGCGCTCATGGCCATCGTGACAGAGCACGATGCAGATCTCCTCGTCGTGGGTAACCGTGGCATCAATTCTTTGACGGGCCGCCTTCTGGGCTCCGTCCCCGCAGATGTGGCTCGTCAGTCCGATTGCGATGTCATGATCGTGCACACGGTGGCTTAAGTGGCTTAAAGCTCACCAATCACGGTCAATGTTTGTGTGGCGCGTGTCAGTGCCACGTACAGGTCTTGTTGCCCCTGCGGGGAGGCCTCGATGATCTCGTGGGGCTTATCGACGATGACGTGGTCGAATTCCAGCCCTTTCACCGCATTGACATTGTCCTTGTTAATCACCACCACGAGTCCGCCAAGCTCTTCTACTTCAGCGCGGACCGTGGTGGTATCTGTGCCTTCGGGAAGGATACGCACGGGGTGGCCGGATGAACGGATTGTCACGGCGGGTTGAGCATCCGGGTCAATCGCCGTGAGCACCTCGTTGGCTACTTCCATTACTTCTTCTGGGGTGCGGTAGTTGACGCTGAGTTCGTGAGAGACGAAGCGTTGGCCCACGAAGGGCTCCAGTGCAGTGGCCCAGTCGTCCACACCAGCAGGGGACGAGGTTTGTGCAGTATCCCCAACGAGTGTCATCCACTTCGACGGACAGCGGCGGAACACCATACGCCATTCCATAGGCGTGAGTTCTTGTGCCTCATCCACAATCACGTGACCATAGGCCCAGGTCATGTCAGCGATAGCGCGTTCAGCGGTGGACCGCGCATCTGTCTCGCGTTGGCGGCTAGCGAGAGTTTCCGCATCGATGATGTCGTGGGCTGAGAGGACTTCCGCCTCAAACTCATCGTCCGTATCCGTGTTCGCCGAAGACGCCAAGATATCCAGCGCATCTTCCGCATCCGCCACCAGTTCACGCCATTGTCGTTCGGCCTTCTCCGCCTCGTCGGTGGGGGTGGGGATGCCGATGAGGGTATACAACTCGTCGATAAGCGCCGTGTCTGACGCTGTGAATGCATCACCGTCGGCGCGGTAGAGCGCGTCCTGCGTCTCCTCGTCATAATCATGTGCAGCAGCGCTGATGGCCTCACGGCTGCTGAGAAACTCCGCGAGCACCTCGACGGGATTCAAGATAGGGAAGTGCTCCGCAATGAGATCGGCGACCTGGGGTTCGTCTGCGAGATCATCGTGCAACTGATCCACATCCGCGTGTGAGAGCAAGTTTGCTCCACCAAGCGGATCCGCACCGATGCGCTCCGCCATGGCTTCTGCAAGGCGCTGTGTGAGAACCTCGGCGAAAACCGACTGCGCTTCATTGTGTGGCTTACGGCTGTGTCGAGCCCGCGTGCGTGCCGCCATGAACATCTTGGGCGTGGTCGCGATCTCAATGCCGTCGATTGTGAGAGGAATAGGGGACGAGGGAACCACCTGGTAGTTGCGCACGGCGCGGGAGAGAATTGTGACCATCTCGGCTGATCCCTTGACTTCCCGTGTGAGGAGATCATCCTGCAGGCCAGGCGTGAACACGGGAACGAGATCCTCCACAGTGCTTAACACCACGCCTGTCTCGCCGAGTTCCGGAAGCACGCGCGAGATGTACTCCAAGAAGGTCCGGTTAGGCCCAACGATAAGAACACCGGTGCGGGCCAACTGGTTACGCCATGTGTAGAGCAAATACGCAATGCGGTGGAGCGCTACAGCAGTCTTACCTGTTCCGGGACCGCCGGCCACAACAAGCACGCCCCGGGTCTTATCGCGGATGATCTGGTCCTGCTCCCGCTGGATGGTTTCCACGATGGACTGCATGTGACCAGTGCGTGGTGCGTTCAGGGCCCGCACCAATGCTGCTTCGCTGGCCACACCAGAATCCGCGCCGGCGCCATCGGCCCCTGGCCCGCTCAACACATCATCATCAACGGCGGTGACGGTCCGCCCACGCATGCGAATATTGCGGCGGGATACAACTCCTTCCGGGTGTGCGGTAGTGGCCAGGTAATACGGACGAGCCATTGGGGCGCGCCAATCCAACAAGAGCGTGCGGTAGTTATCATCCCGGTCATCCATACCCATACGGCCGATATACCGCCTGTCCTGGTTCGGCGAACCGGGCACAGGGTTTTCTGGGGAGCCATCCTCAACATCGATACGCCCAAAGACAAGACCCGTCTCGGCGATATTCAGCGCATCCAACTTCGCATTCAGGCCGTGATATTCCGTCTCACGCCGCACCAACGCATCCGCATCCGGATTATCCGGGTCCACATCCCGTTGAACTTCCTCAAGGCGCTGCTGTGCATTAGAGACCTCGCGGTCCAAGTGAGCAAACAGCACATCGACGTAAGCCTGCTCGTGCTGTACCGCCTCCGGGGAATTCAAGGACAAGTCTCCGGACTGGTTAGCCACTACGCACACACTCCTTTACTCAACTTCGTTCACCAGATGGCCTGTAAACAATGACGGTCCAGTCTAGCGCGAAATGCGAAACAGCCTCACCGCTGGAAAACCAGCAATGAGGCTGTCGCGCTGTAGGACAGAAGCGAGAGAGCTTACTTGAACTTCTTCTCTGCCTTCTTCACGGCCTTCTTGGCAGTCTTCTCTGCTTTCTTGACCTTCTTCTTCAGCTTGCGCTTCTGGCGGCGGCTCGGAGCGGCATCAAGGTTCTCAAAAGCATCCTGCAAGGTGTTAATAGCATCCTGCGCGGTCTTCTGAGCCTTGGTAGCACTCTTCTTCACCTTGCGCTTTGCCTTGAACTTGTCCAGCGCCGAGGGGCCAAAATCATCCAAGGTGCTCTGCAGGTCACCCACAACGGAGTTGACCTTGCGCTTTGCCTTGAACTTATCCAGTGCGGACGGCTGCAGATCCTCAATACGGGCCTGCACATCGCCTACACGGTCCTGAACGTCGCCGATTAAGCCCTTAACTTGGCGCTTAGCCTTGTACTGCTGCACCTTGCTCGGCTTGAGGTCCTTGTAGGTGTCCTCAGCCCAGTCAGCGGCATCGTGGGCAACATCAGTGGCCTTGTCAGCCCACTTCTCAGCAACCTTCTTCCAGTCACCCTTGTTGTCATCCACGTAGTCTGCCACCTGGTGAGCTGCCTGCTGCGCGGATTCAGTCACCGTCTCACGAGTGTCCTGGAACCATTCGCCAGCCTTCTTCAGAGCCTTCTCGGACTCAGACTGGGTTGGCAGAGCCTGCTGGATGTTCTTCTTGGAACGCTTCGCGGCGTCCTGTGCACGCCAAGCCAGACCAGGCTTGCCCTCAGTGTCAGCAGCAGCGATGAGCACACCGCCAAGGAGTGCAACGTTGGTCAGCGCACCATTGCGCTGGCGTACCTTCTCAGACTCGTTGGATGCCTCCCAGAACGCATTGCGACCAAGGAGGGTAGCTACGGAAGAGCCGGCCAGCAGGGCAGCGGACAGGCGCGGAGCCTTGCCCAGTGCGAAGGTGGATCCAGCGCCGATCTTTACACCGCCACCAATCTTGACCAGGGTCTCCGGGTCAGAAGGGATAAAGCTTGCGTACTGAGCCGGGAGCACCGACTTAATAGCGCCAGCTACCTTCTCTGCGCTTTTTGCGTGCTCGGAAGCTTTGGTGACCGAGTTGACGCCATCTGCGATGTACACAGAGGCCAGCATCGGTCGAGCTAGTTTACGGATCATACTCACGTATCCTTCTCTTATTCGGGGATTCTCCGTCCTTTCCACTGTAGACGGATTCCGGCAGGCTGGCAGGGAAAAGTTACCAGCGGCGCTTCCACCACTCATCCAGATGGGGACGCTCTGCACCCAATGTGGTCGACTTTCCGTGTCCTGGGCGCACGATGGTTTCATCCGGATATTGGTCAAAGAGTTTTTCTTTCACATCCGTGAACAAGCGAACGAAATCGCCTTCGCCGTTCGTCCCGCCCACCCCACCGGGGAAGAGGGAATCACCAACGAAGAGGTTCACAGTGCCATCGATCTCAGCCGCGATGGCGGCGCCACCAGGAGTGTGACCACGCAGGATGTGAACCGGGAACTGGTGGCCAGCAAAGTCGAGCGTATCTCCCTCATGCAGTTCATGGTCCGGTGCCACCGGGAGGGCAGGGGCGTCCAAGAAGGAGCCCCAGTGGTTTGCTCCTGTTTCCGTGAGGATCTCTGCCAAAGCCCCCACGTGGTCTGCGTGCCGGTGCGTTGTCAAAACATCAGTGATGCGAACCCCAGCGGATTCGGCCATGGAGAGGAGGGTGTGGGGCTCCGCCGCGGCGTCGATAAGCAATCCCCGCCCATCACACGCCAACAGATAGCAATTGTTATCCATCGGGGAAACGGAAACAGAATGAAGAGTAAGTCTGGTCATGGTGCCTACTTTAATGAGGCGTGGGCCTCCTGGGTGGGCTGATGCTGCGGGAATGATTGGTGGTTGGCTAACGTTGGTATCTTTGTTCGAGGATCCAACCTCATTCCAAACAGCAACTTACAACAAGGGGATGCACTGCCTGTGGCTGAGAAGCTGATTGTCCGCGGAGCACGCGAACACAACCTCAAGGGAATAGACATTGAACTACCCCGCGACAAAATGGTGGTGTTTACCGGGCTGTCGGGCTCCGGCAAGTCCTCCCTTGCCTTTGACACGATCTTTGCTGAAGGTCAACGCCGTTATGTTGAGTCCTTGAGTTCGTATGCGCGCATGTTCCTAGGGCAGATGGATAAGCCTGAGGTTGACTACATCGATGGACTGAGCCCCGCTGTGTCCATTGACCAGAAGTCGACCAACCGTAACCCGCGTTCGACGGTGGGAACGATTACGGAGATCTACGACTACCTGCGCCTTCTTTACTCCCGTGCGGGTACGGCGCACTGCCCGGTGTGTGATGCGGTGATTGAACGGCAGACACCGCAGCAGATTGTGGATCAGGTGATGGAAAACCCGGAGCGCACCAAGTTTCAGGTGCTTGCGCCGATTGTGCGCAAGCGCAAGGGTGAGTTTGTTGATCTTTTCGCTGACCTGGCCGCGCAAGGCTATGCTCGCGTCAACGTCGACGGTGAGACGTATACGTTGAGTGATCCGCCGAAGCTACAGAAGCAGATCAAGCACGATATTGACGTGGTGGTGGACCGCCTCACGGTCAAGGAAAGCCAGAAGCAGCGCCTCACCGATTCCGTGGAAACGGCACTCAAACTTGCCGACGGGCTGGTGGCCTTCGACTGGGTTGAAAAAGATGCGGATGACCCGGAACGAGTGGTGATCTTTTCCGAGAAGATGGCCTGCCCGAATGGCCACACCCTGGGCGTGGAAGAGTACGAACCCCGCGCGTTCTCCTTCAACTCTCCGTTTGGCGCCTGCCCAGCGTGTGATGGTTTGGGTACACGCGCGGAGATTGACACGGATTTGGTTATCCCGGATCCGGATGCCCCAGCGGTGGATGCGTTCCAGCCGTGGAACTCTAGTCCGAACAAGGGCTACTTTGCCAAACTCATCGTCGCTTTGGCGAAGGAGGAGGGCTTTGACCCGGAAGCGCCACTGTCGAGCTTGAAGAAAAGCGACCGCGATGCGCTGATCAACGGTACGGATACGAAGGTGTCCGTTCGATACAAGAACCGTTACGGGCGTCAGCGGTCTTTCACGGCTGCTTTTGAAGGCGTGCGGGGCTACCTGCACCGCAAAATTGAGCAGTCTGATTCAGAGCACACCAAAGAACGCTTCATGGCGTACACCCGCGATGTGGCCTGCCCGACGTGCAAAGGTGCACGTTTGAAGCCAGAGATTCTGGCTGTCCGTTTGGATTCCACAACGCATGGTGAGAAGTCAATTGCTGGCCTAACGGAACTATCTGTTGAGGATGCTTCTGAGTACCTGGACAACCTTGTCCTGGGGTACCGCGAGGAGATGATTGCCGGCGCAGTGTTGCGTGAAATTCAGGCACGCCTGCACTTCCTTCTGGATGTCGGCTTGAACTATCTCACCCTGTCCCGCTCCGCCGGGACGCTGTCCGGCGGTGAGGCACAGCGTATTCGCCTGGCCACGCAGATCGGCTCCGGTCTCGCAGGTGTTTTGTACGTCCTTGATGAACCTTCCATTGGCTTGCACCAACGCGATAACCAACGCCTCATTGCCACGTTGAAAAAGCTCCGCGATATTGGCAACACGCTCGTGGTGGTGGAGCATGATGAGGACACGATCCGAGAGGCCGATTGGCTCATTGACATCGGCCCATTCGCCGGTGAATACGGTGGGGAAGTGGTCTACCAGGGCCCGCCCAAGGGAATCCTGACTGCAAAGAACTCGCTGACTGGTGACTATCTTTCTGGGAAGAAAGAGATCGTTGTTCCGGACTCACGCCGTCCCCGCGATAAGGAGCGTCAGCTGAAGGTCGTTGGCGCCCGGGAGAATAACCTGGACAACGTGTCGGTGGATATTCCACTCGGTGTCCTCGTCGCTGTCACGGGCGTATCTGGTTCGGGTAAGTCCACTCTGGTCAACCAGATTCTGGCCAAGACGTTGCAGAACCGACTTAATGGTGCGCGCCAAGTCCCCGGCCGTGTGAAGAAAGTGGAGGGCCTCGAGCACCTGGACAAACTAGTGCAGGTGGATCAGTCGCCGATTGGCCGAACACCTCGCTCCAACCCGGCTACGTACACGGGAGTCTTTGACAAGATCCGCAATCTTTTTGCTGAAACACAGGAGGCAAAGGTGCGCGGCTACAAGGCTGGGCGTTTCTCCTTCAACGTGAAGGGCGGTCGCTGTGAAGCATGTCGCGGTGATGGCACTATCAAAATTGAGATGAACTTCCTGCCTGACGTGTACGTGCCGTGTGAAGTCTGCGGCGGTGCACGCTACAACCGCGAGACGCTGGAAGTCCGCTACAAAGGCAAGAACATCGCTGAAGTGCTGGACATGCCCATCAGTGAGGCCACCGAGTTTTTCGAGCCCATCACGTCGATCCATCGTTATTTGCAGACGCTTTGCGACGTCGGCTTGGGTTACGTCCGCCTTGGTCAATCCGCTACGACGTTGTCTGGTGGCGAGGCTCAGCGCGTGAAGCTAGCGTCCGAGCTGCAGAAGCGTTCCAATGGCCGAACGATCTACATCCTCGATGAGCCGACGACCGGTCTTCACTTTGAGGACATCCGCAAACTCATGCTCGTGCTCAACGGATTGGTGGACAAGGGCAACTCTGTCCTGGTTATTGAGCACAACCTTGATGTGATCAAGTGTGCTGACTGGATTATTGACATGGGCCCAGAGGGCGGCTCGGGCGGCGGAACCGTCGTCGCCGAAGGCACGCCCGAGGACGTGGCCACGGTGAAGGGATCCTTCACCGGCCAGTTCCTGAGCAATCTTGTTTAGTTCGCAGGGGGCTGTGCTCCGCTAGGAGCGTTAGTCACCTGTGAAGGGCTCGCTGCTGGGATGTTCGGCCCCGGGCTGTTGGCATAGGGGTTGTTGCCTGCCCGATTGCTAGCCCCAGCACCCACCTGCTGTGCGCCCCTGACGGCAACCGCGATGAGGATCAGACCACAGACGATGAAGGTGATCACGCGCATGATTCCGCCGATGGCCGCCATGTCGAAGAAAACCAACTTGAGTGTGGCCACAATGGCCATGAGCAAACCAGCTTTGCGTAGATTCTTGGTATCCATAGCGCTGGGGCGTTTGAGCAGAAGCCAGGAAGCTACAGCCATCCAGGAGATGGATACGATCATGTGCCCCGTGTAGAAACCGCCTTCTGAGGCTTCAAGGGTGGGTGTGGTGGGAGCTCCCGACAAGAAGAGTGCGGCATTCTTGGTCACATCTGCGAGGGTGACTACCGCCACCATCTCCAGTAGAAGCCCAACGGCGGCAAATACTCCTCGCGCCCCGATTGTCATGCCGCTCCATACAGCCTTTCGAGTTGCTGCTACAACGATCAGGGCCACGAGCATGAGACCCTCGAACAAAACGAACCACGACCAGCCTGTGCGAGCAAACGGGATCAACGCGCCTACAAGCAGGGGGAGAATGGCGTTGAAGAGCATGATTGTCCAGCTGGTAAGCACAGCAAGTGTGTTCACGGGCAGGCGGTGGATAAATAGAAGCAAAGTGATGGCAAGGGCGAGGAAGATGAAGATTGGAATCGCCTCTGCGTGGAGGTTTTCTCTGGTGAAATCGCGGGATGCAGCCAGCGGCCGGTTGAGTGTAAATGGAAGCACGATGAACCAACCGGTGATGAGATCGTAAACGAACTGCGGGTTATTCTTCGCCTGAAGAACCAAGACGAGCAGTGTGACACCAATGGCAGTGATGAAGGGCAGCCACACGCCTGCGTTCTTAACCATCGTGTTAGATGCCATCAAAATAACAGCTGGTGCAACAACTGCTGGGACGATCCTGTAGGCACGTTTGGCGCCGGGGGCGCCAAAGAAGATCTCCCCAAGAACCAGAAGCACGAGGCCGATGAGTGGCATTGTGACAGCAAAGTCGATCGGTGTACCCGTGTCCTCGCGGAATAACCGAGATCCAGTGGCCCATGTCGCGGCGTATATCTGCCAAGCAAGCAGCAGCCCTGCTACCCCGCGCACGATGGCAAGAAGACGCGGGGTGACATACATGGGCATTAGCCAGCTCACCAGGATTACAGCCACCGGCGCGACCATAAGAAGAGCATTAGCCAGACCGTCCCAGCTGGTCATGCCGAGTGTGTAGAACACCAAGATGATGCACATAGCCAAAACCAACTGCGGGCTCTTTCGCCAGTGCGCAAGGGCGAGATATACCAACCACAGCACCAAGAAGGAACTGACTAAACCTAATGAAGTCAACCAGCCTCGGGCTTCCGCGGCATCCAAGAGATTAAGAATGAAAATAAGGAATGAAGTGATGTACAGCGCCATCACGCCAGCGTTCTTGCCTTTGCGCAGATCCACACGAATGCCCACGGCCAGCAGGATAAGCGCGAGAAGCGCAGCGCCGACCATGCGACCAACAGGGCCAAGCAGACCGGTTTGAATAGCCAGCCCAATACCGAAGCTCACACCCACGAAGGTGATGATGGAACCGACAACCGCAGCCCATCGCATCACTTGCTGCTCCGTGGTCAACTTCGGTTTTGGTGGGTGCGGAGTCAGCAGAGGCTCCCTTGGCGGGGGTGCCTGGCCCGGTTGTGGTGGTGCACTGAACTGTGGTGGTGGTCCGAACTGTGGTTGGGGCTGCTGTGGTGGCAGCGGTGCTCCAACCGGTGGAGGCGCAGGTGCAGCCATACCCACAGCTGAGGCAGGGTTGACCTGGCTGAGGTGGTTGAGGGTTGCCTGGATATCGTCGATAAGCTTTTGTGAATGCGCAGTGCTAGCACGGAGCTCACCGAGTTGGCGGTGAACATGCGCAAGAATCTGTTCACGCGGTTGATTCATATTGGGCCTCCTAAGTATGTCTATCTATTCTTAGACGACGTTTAGGTTCAAAAGGTTTCGCACACGACTGAATAGTTACTGTGTTGTGACATAGCGTCTCTGCGATGGCCTTCCCGCGACAGGCCTGGAGTGTTGTGATTTGGTGCTGTGGCAGGGGAGTGCTAATCTTCTACCCACTACCGCCTACGGGCCTTGAAAGGTTCGTGGGTTGCAAGTGGAGTTACTCCCACCTGATGCCGCCGATAGCCCGGAAGGCTAAGGGTCAAAACAACGGTGGCAGCCATAATGCTGGCGCCGTTTTCGGATGAACTCCCACGCATGCCACCGGCAGCGTGGGTTTTTGTTTGAGGGGGAATTCTCACGGGCGAATCGGTAGCGAACCATATACCCGCCCTAGACACTAGGAGTTCTCATCAGCGCTGAAGCTCGCATCAACGAACGCATCCGCGTTCCGGAAGTACGTCTCGTCGGCCCGTCCGGTGAGCAGGTTGGCATTGTCCGTACCGATGATGCACGCAAGCTTGCGTACGAAGCTGACCTTGACCTCGTCGAGGTGGCACCGAACGCGAAGCCGCCCGTGTGCAAGATCATGGATTACGGCAAGTTCAAGTACGAGCAGGATCAGAAGGCCCGCGAAGCCCGCAAGAACCAGCAGCAGACTGTGGTGAAGGAACAGAAGTTCCGTCCCAAGATTGATGAGCATGACTACCAGACCAAGAAGGCTAATGTTGAGCGCTTCTTGGGCAAGGGCAACAAGGTCAAGGTGACCATCATGTTCCGTGGCCGCGAGCAGTCGCGTCCGGAGCTGGGGTACCGCCTGCTGGAGCGCCTCGCTGAGGATATCCAGGAGGTTGGCCAGGTCGAGTCCCGTCCGAAGCAGGATGGGCGCAACATGACCATGGTCTTTGGCCCGGTTCGCAAGGGTAAGAATTAGATCGTTTCACCGCCTTTAAGGATTTACCACTATGAAGCAGAAGACCCACAAGGGCACCGCAAAGCGCATCAAGGTCACCGGCTCCGGCAAACTGCGCCGTGAGCAGGCTGGTAAGCGCCACCTGAACGAGAAGCTTTCGTCCAAGCGTCGCCGTAAGCTCTCCGGCACCACCGACGTTGCTAAGGGTGACGTCAAGCGCGCTAAGCGCCTCCTCGGCATGGCTTAATCGAGCGCCTGCCTTTCCCAGATAAATCATCCGTCACGAGAAGTTAAGGAAGTATCACTGTGGCACGTGTTAAGCGCTCAGTTAACGCCAAGAAGAAGCGTCGCGCGATTCTGAAGTCCGCTAAGGGCTACCGCGGCCAGCGTTCCCGCCTGTACCGCAAGGCCAAGGAGCAGTGGCTGCACTCCCATACCTACGCATACCGCGATCGTCGCGCCCGCAAGTCCGAGTTCCGTAAGCTCTGGATCCAGCGCATCAACGCGGCTGCTCGTATGAACGACATCACCTACAACCGCCTCATCCACGGCCTGAAGCTGGCTGAGGTCGAGGTGGACCGCAAGATCCTGGCTGAGCTCGCTGTCAACGACTTCGCAGCGTTCTCCGCTTTGTGCGAGGTGGCTAAGAACGCCCTTCCGGAAGACGTTAACGCTCCGAAGGCTGCCTAACCCCTGGATGCGCTTGCGCATCTAGCTTTTCGACGGAACCCCGTGTGTCCCGGCTTTTGCCGGCCACGGGGTTTCGTGCTGTTTAGGGGTGGTGAAGGGCGGGGGTGGGTTTTAGGGGTAGGAGGAGTGCCGTGTTTGTTATGCTTCCGTTACCGTCCCGTTATCAACTCGAGACGGTGGGAAGCCAGCGATCATGCTCGCGTCATATGAGCACGGGGGATAGGTCGCTGGGAAACCGAAACACTGACTGAAGGGGAAGTCATTGCAACCTAGAAAAAGCTTTGCCTATATGGCCGTTCCGATGAGCCTTGTGTTCATGGTTTCGGCACAGCCGCCAGTGGCGTCCGCGCAAGATGTGCAGATTTCTGGCGCACCAGATGTTGGCGTTCAGAGTCAACAGGACAACGCACCGACGCAGTTCATCGTGAACTTTGCTGATGATGTGGACACACCCGTGGAGCGCACGCGAATCCTCAATACGACGACGGAAGAGTCGCTACCAGATGTAACAGAAGTCCGTGAACGCGAAGATGGAACCACGGTTGTCGCAGCGGATAAGAAAATGAGTGACCATGAAGTGGATACCTTCATGCAGGAGGCACTTGCCAGCGGCAAGGTTGATTACATCGAAGAAGATGTACGCATGTACCCAATGGCGGTGAATGACCCACATTTCCGCCAGCAGTGGTCTTTGAATGGCTCCGTAGGGTCCAGCATTGAGACCGCGTGGTCACATGCGCCCAGTCGTGGTGCTGGGCAAACCATTGCGGTTCTTGACACCGGCATTACAAACCACCCTGACCTCAACCAGAATGTACGGGGTGGATATGACTTCATTTCTTCACCGCAGACCGGGCGTGACGGCGATGGATGGGATCCGAACCCAAGTGATGAAGGGGACTGGACGCAACCCGGCCAATGCGGCCGTTCAACCAATTCCTCGTGGCATGGCACGCACGTCGCCGGCATCGCTGCCGCAGTGACGGATAACCGCGAAGGCGTAGCCAGCGTTGCCCCAAGAGCGACAATTCAGCCTGTGCGAGTCATGGGTCCTTGTGGTGGCTACACCTCTGACATCATTGATGCAATAGAGTGGGCCTCTGGTGGCGCAGTGCGGGGAGCGCCACGTAACTCGAACCCGGCAACCGTGATCAATATGTCCCTCGGCGGGCAGGGCAGGTGCTCGCGCCTGTATCAGCAAGCAATTGATAATGCGCGCAGCCGTGGCACGGTAGTAGTGGTTGCTGCGGGCAATGAGAGCCAAAATGCTGCGAACGTTACTCCGGCTAGTTGTCGTGGGGCAATCACAGTGGCCGCGTCCGGTCCACGTGACCAAAAGGCTGGCTACTCTAACTACGGGGCGCCGGTAGATGTCACTGCGCCTGGTGGTGATTCCAACCAAGGTGGCGGAATCTTGGCCACCTACAATTCCGGAAGGCAGCAACCCGCTCAGCCTTCCTATGGTTCGCTCCAAGGCACATCCATGGCAGCACCATACGTTGCCGGTGTTGTAGCGCTCATTCGCGCGGAAAGTCCGAGGCTGTCTCCGGATCAGGTTGCTCAGAGACTGCGCGCGACCACACGCCCATTGCGAGGTAATTGCAATGGCTGTGGCACAGGCATCGTTGATCCTGCAGCGGCGGTAAGCCAGGGCCAAGACAACAACCCGCAGCCACCGGCGCCGCAACCACCGACACCGCAGCCACCGACACCACGGCCGCCGGCACCTTTGCCTTGGCCGTGGAATCCGGCGCCAAGACCAACTCCTACACCGACACCGACTCCAACTCCGCCACCAAGCACGCCGAAACCTCCGGGAGGCGGCTGGGATGATTGGGATAACTGGGATCCTTGGGAGGGTTTGAACCCGTGGCCTAGGTTCCCGTGGGTTTTCCGCCCATAGATGACTGTTTGATTCATCTAGTTCCATAGCCTGACGGGGCACCTGCTAGCAGTGGTGTGCTCCGTCAGCTGCTTTGAAAAGCTGTTTAGGTACTGCATCGCCCACCATCAGACGTCAACCCTCTGAAGGGAACCTAAGCCGTTTTCGCTTGTCCGCGCTCTGCTGCTCCGGTTCCATCCCGTGACAGTGGGGCGTTGTGCTGTAATGATGTCGGTCTGCCACGTCATGCTGCCGTGTGGGGGACGGAAGGCGTGGAGCTTATCGGTAGCGGGAAGGCAAAGAGGCACATGGCGTTGCGCATGGGACAACCGCCATCCGCTGGAACCTGGATTTTCTTTGAGCGTGCTTTTCAGGCAGCAGCCAAAGACCCGGAGCGATTCAACCCAACGGATCCATTCGAGGAATCCAGGAGGCTCGATAACCCGGTGCAGTTTCGGCTCATCAGCGCAAGATACTACCTGATTATCCTCGGTGTCTACCTTTGTTTCATGGTCATCTGGAGCACCGTGGCCGCGACCCTCGGTGCCGGACGAGGTATGTGGTTGCTTGCCGGTCTCATTACAGCGGTGGTTGGGGTGTCCCTCTTTTACTACCTTCGTTTCCGCCACCGGAGGAATAAGCAGCGCGCATTCTCAGCTGGGAGCTTGGAGGCATTAAGTCCTCTTGTGAAGCAGGCTCAGCGTGGCACATTTAATGGCTTTGACGCCTACCCGTATGCACGGATGTATGCAGAGGCAACGTATCGCCGGCAGCAGATGGGGCTGGATCTGGAGAATGCTTTGCCCTTCGAGGTACAGATCTGCCATGACATCGGGGTTCTCCCGCGGGGCAAGGCGTTCGTCAGACGTGCGCACGAGAATGAGGTACGGGCAGTGGACCCGATTATCTTCTCCGGTTTGGATTTCTCCACCGAGTTAAAACAGGAGAGGAATCGTTTCCTCGGTTCACTCCTAGAGCAGGCGCAGAAGGAAGATTCATTGCGGGTGGGCGAAATCATTTCCACCCGTGGCGGAGTTGTTGTCGCTGATATTAAGTGGTGGAACGGCACATTGAGCCTAGCGCGGGACGGCACCATCGTGGATGCGAACCTGGGGTCGGAGGAGCTGTCGCGTTACCGCTCGATCTGTGCGCTGGTAGACGCTGCGCGCCTAGTCAACGGTGGGGAAGTCGAGTTCGTACTCGTGATCGTCGGCGGTGGCAACGTCAAAGGCGGAAAGCTGGAGACCAGGATAAAGAAAAAGCGCGTTATCGTCGCCGAGTGGACGGAGGCGATGAGGGAGCTCATTCACCTGGATGCCCGCAAGACGGTCGTGCCCCCGGCCACAATCGACGAGATTCTGGAGCGCACTCCCGTCGCGGAGCGAGCACGTTAGCGCGAACGGAACGCTCTAGCTATACGCTTGGTTGCCATGAGTCTTGATTTCTCCCAACCTTTCACTGAACGCACCCCGCGCGTGGTCAACGCCGCAAAGTTGAATCGGGCTGCTGGCAGGAAGAAGGCTAAGGCCTTCCTCGCGGAGGGGGAAAACTCTGTTGAGGCTGCCGTGGCCACTGGCGCCGCTACGGACCTCTTTGTCACTGAAGCTGCTGCTGACCGCTTCGCCGACATTGTCACCACCGCCGGCTACATGGATGTGTACACCCACGCCATCACGGAAAAGGCTGCCCAATCGCTCACGGACACCGTGCACACCACCGGTATTTTCGCCGTATGCAAGCCAGTCACGTGGACGCTCGGCTCGATCCTCAAAGGTCGCCCCAAGCTCGTCGCCGTGTGCGTGGAGACCAATGATCCTGGCAATGCCGGCACGATTATCAGGCTTGTCGACGCACTTGGGGCGGATGCCGTTGTCTTCGCCGGCGATACGGTCGATCCGGAATCACCGAAGGTCGTGCGCTCCTCGGCCGGCTCACTGTTCCATGTCCCAGTCGCACGCGAGCGCGATATCAAGGGAGTCCTCGGTCAGCTGCGGGCGGCCGGCTTATCGACGTTAGCTACAACCATGAACGGCAACCTCGACCTGACCAATGCGGGCGATGCACTAAACAAGCCCACCGCCTGGCTGTTCGGTAACGAGGCCCACGGTCTGCCGGACGACGTCCTCGCCGCCGCCGACGACACAGCCTCCATCCCGATCAAGGGCTCCGCCGAATCGCTCAACCTGTCCACCGCGGCGTCCATTTGCCTGTGGGAGTCAGCAAAAGCGTTGCGCGAGAGGTGATCCTTATCGCACAGATATAAGGGTAGGCAAGCCTAAGTTTCTGCTGTAAGGTTGGCCTCATGGGAACGAATGGAAGTCAACCGCCATTACCGCAGAGCGACAGATCGACCAACGTTGCTGCAGGCCATTGGGTGCTCGCTCGAGCTGGGAAGCGCGTTTTGCGTCCTGGTGGTTTGAAGCTGACGAATCGTTTGTTGGATGCAGCAGAACTGCAGGATAAAAGGGTGGTGGAATTCGCGCCTGGGTTGGGGCGAACTGCCACCATCATGCTTGAACGGGACATCGCGTCCTATGTCGGTGTAGACCAAGATGTGGATGCAGTGACACGCGCGCAGTCCGTGGTGGGATCGCGTGGCACAGTGGTCAATGCTAGTGCCGAATCCACCGGCCTTGAAAGAGGTTCTGCCCAGGTGGTGGTCGGTGAGGCGATGCTGACAATGCAAGGTGAGAAAGGCAAACGCGCGATTATTGCTGAAGCGTTCCGTTTGCTGGAGCCAGGTGGTTTGTATGCGATCCATGAGCTGGGACTCACCCCCGATACAATTGATGCAGAACTCGCTGATCAGTTGCGGAAGCGCCTAGCGAAAACGATCCGCGTGAATGCTCGCCCACTTACGCGCCGAGAATGGTGTGGATTGTTGGAGGAGTCGGGTTTTGACATTGAATGGGTTGGAACTGAGCCGATGGCCCTACTGTCAATGCGTCGCAATCTTGCAGATGAAGGTTTTGGCGGAGTTTTTCGGATTTTGCGTAACGTAGTGCGGGATAGGGATTTGCGTCACCGTGTACTGGAGATGCGTAGAACCTTTAATGAATATCGAGACAATCTCACCGGCATCGCTATCATCGCTCGAAAACCCGATGGCAGCGTGTAAAAGAAGGAGATTAGATTCATGAGCGGACACGAACACGTGCCAGAAGCCATGCTTGGTTACGTCGAAAATATGGCGGAGCATGTTGAGTATTCCCCAAACTCGATCACATCGACCAAGCTCCTGCGTGCCGAGGGGGTCAACGTGGTGTTGTTCTCGTTTGATCAAGGGGAGGAACTTTCAGAACACACCGCTGCGATGCCAGTGATTGTGCAGGCCCTAGAGGGTGAACTGGAAATTACTGCCCACGGTAAAACGGTGATACTGCGTCCTGGCGGTTTGGTGCATTTCACCACGCGCCTACCGCACGCTGTTAAAGCACTGACCCCGGCAAAAATGGTGCTGTATATGTTGAACCGTCCTACGGCGGTTTAAAAAGGGGTGGTTGTCACGCTCATGACCACAAAACAGCACGAGATTCGGCGTGCGCCCAGAGTCCGCACTGTATAGATGCAGGGACAACTTATCCTCCTAGGAGACAGCCGAATACCCGCGGGTATGCTTGTGAACGTTTTGTGATGCCGCCGAAGTGGAAAGGTGCGGGTGTGCAGTGAGCATTGACAAACTCGAAATTGAACTGACCGAGGAGAACCTGAATCGGGCTGCGGACGAGGCTATCGCGGCGTTCGAAAAAGCCGCGGACCTGGCGGCGCTTGAAGAGGCCAAGCGCGCGCACTTGGGCGAGCAGTCGCCGATTATGCAGGCGCGGAAGTCGCTGGGATCGATTCCGAAGGATCAGCGTAAGGATGCCGGCCGTTTTGTGAACATGGCGCGTGGGCGTGCAGAAAAGCGTTACGGCCAGTTGCATGCAGAGCGAGAAGCGGAACACCGAGAGCAGCAGCTGCGTGCGGAGAAGGTGGATGTCACGCTGCCAACCTCGCGTGCGCAGGCTGGTGCGATGCACCCGATCACCGCGTTGAGTGAGCAGATCGCGGACATCTTTATCGGTATGGGCTGGGAAGTTGCTGAAGGCCCGGAGGTCGAAGCAGAGTACTTCAACTTTGATGCGTTGAACTTCATCCCGGATCACCCGGCGCGCACCCTGCAGGATACGTTCTACGTGGGCGAGGAAGGGTCGCGTCAGGTGATGCGCACTCATACGTCCCCAGTCCAGGTGCGCACGATGCTGGAGCGTGACTTGCCGATCTACATTGCCTGCCCAGGCCGTGTCTTCCGTACGGATGAGCTGGATGCCACGCACACGCCGGTCTTCCACCAGGTGGAGGGTCTTGCAGTGGACAAGGGTCTGACCATGGCGCACCTGCGTGGCACGCTGGACCACCTGGCCAAGGTGCTCTTCGGCCCGGAGACGAAGACGCGTATTCGCACTAACTACTTCCCGTTCACGGAGCCGTCCGCGGAGGTGGACGTGTGGTTCCCGAATAAGAAGGGTGGCGCCGGCTGGATCGAGTGGGGTGGCTGCGGCATGGTCAACCCGAATGTGCTTCGCGCGGTTGGTGTTGATCCGGATGAGTACCAGGGCTTCGCCTTTGGTATGGGTATTGAGCGCACGTTGCAGTTCCGCAATGGTCTGACGGATATGCGCGACATGGTTGAAGGCGATGTGCGCTTCACGCAGCCGTTTGGTGTTCAGGCGTAACAGGGAAAGGTCTAAGGAGAGTAGAAAATGCTGATTTCTCAGAAGTGGTTGACGTCCCTGCTGAACAACGCTGGTAACCCAGGCTGGTCCGTCAGCGCGGAGGAACTGGATGCAGGTTTCGTTCGCGTCGGTTTTGAAACCGAGGGCTACGACCCCTTGCCGGAGACAACCGGTCCGCTCGTTATCGGTCGCGTAGAGGAGATTGAGGAGCTCACGGAGTTCCGGAAGCCTATTCGGTACTGCCAGGTGAACGTCGGTAAGGCGAATGGCACTGGTGAGCTGCAGGGCATCATCTGTGGTGCGCGCAACTTCAAGGAGGGTGACTACGTCGTGGTGTCCCTGCCGGGTGCTGTGCTGCCGGGAGGTTTTGAGATCGCCGCGCGTGAGACCTACGGTCACATTTCTAACGGCATGATGGCGTCTGAGGCTGAGCTTGGGTTCACGTCCAAGAGCGATGGCATCATCACGCTGCCTGAGGGCGTTTGTGAGCTGGGCCAGGATGCGCGCGAGGTGCTCGGTGGTCCGGACACGATCTTCGAAGTAAACATCACTCCCGATCGTGGTTACGCACTGTCTGCGCGTGGCTTGGGCCGCGAGGTCGCATCCGCGTTTGATCTTAAGTACAAAGATATGGCCGATGATCCGTCCGTTGCGGGTATCGATGTTTCCGGTGTCCCGGCGCCGACGGGTGAAGTCATTCCGATCACCCTGGAGGAGTCCGCGAAGGTCCAGCGTTTTGGCCTGCGCAAGGTTGAGGGCATCGATCCAACTGCGCAGGCACCGTTCTGGATGAAGCGCGTGCTCATGCAGGCTGGTGTGCGTTCTGTCAACGCTGCCACCGATGTGACCAACTACGTCATGTTGCTGCTCGGCCAGCCGATGCATGCGTTTGACGCGGATAAGGTTGCCGGTGGTTTGCGCGTGCACAATGCGCAGGGTGGGGAAGTGTTTGAAACCCTTGATCACACCAAGCGCACGCTCACTCCGGATGATGTGGTCATCTCCGATGACAACGGCATCCAGTCGCTCGCAGCCATCATGGGTGGCACGACCTCGGAGATCAGCGACGGGACGACGAATGTCTACTTCGAGGCCGCTTCGTGGGACGCACTCACCGTTGCGCGTTCCGCACGCCACCACAAGTTGAGCTCGGAAGCTTCTCGACGTTTCGAGCGCGGCGTCGATCCCACTATCATTGAGGTGGCCTTGGATATGGCGTGTGCCCTGCTGGTGGAGATCGCCGGCGGCACCATCTCCGACAAGCGGACGTTGGTTGAAGGTGCTGTGCAGCAGCGTCATCCGATCAACCTGCGCGTGGCGCATCCATCTGAGCTCATTGGTGTGGAGTACTCCAAGGAGACCGTGATCAAGCGCCTGCAGGAGGTTGGTTGCGACATTGCCGATAACGGCGATGTCCTCGTGGTCACACCACCGACGTGGCGTACGGATCTGAATGAGCCTGTGGAGCTCATTGAGGAGATTGTGCGCCTTGAGGGCCTGGACGATATTCCGCTGGTGCTTCCCACCCCGCGTGGTGGTCGTGGTCTTTCCCCGGAGCAGCGCCGTCGCCGTGCAGTGACGCACGCGTTGGCGTACTCGGGCTACGTGGAGATCATCCCGACACCGTTCATGTCCAACACCGTTTTGGACACGTGGGGCCTGGATGCAGACGATCCGCGCCGCAATACCGTTGCTGTGCAGAACCCGCTTGATGCGGATTATGCAGTGCTGGCAACCACGCTGCTGCCGGCGATGCTGGAAGCTGTCGGCCGCAATGTCGCCCGTGGTCGCCATGACCTCAGCCTGTACTCCGTGGCACAAACCGCGGAGAAGACCGCTGATGAATCGCCGATGCCGAGCGTTGAATCGCGTCCAAGCGACGCGGTTGTAGAGGAACTTGTGTCCTCGCTGCCGGTACAGCACCTGCATGCGGCGACCGTGGCCATCGGCAATATTGAGCTCGAAGGTCCGTGGGGCGATGGCCGTGCATACACCTGGGCTGATGCGATTGAGTCCGCGCAGGTTGTCGCGCGTGCGTGCGGTGTGAGCCTGGACATTGAGTCCGCTGAGCACCTTCCGTGGCACCCGGGACGTTGCGCAAAGCTCTCCGTTGACGGCGTTGTCGTCGGCTACGCCGGTGAGCTTCACCCGCAGGTGCTCGAAGCGCTCGACCTGCCGGAGCACACCTGTGCAATGGAGATTGACCTCACGGCGGTGCCTTTCAACCAGACACTGCCGGCACCGGTGCTGTCTTCTTTCCCGGCTCTTCACCAGGACATCGCGCTCGTTGTGGACGAGGAAGTCCCAGCTGAATCCGTGCGCCGCACGATCGAGGAGAGTGCTGGCGAGTTGCTCGAGGCGGTGGAGCTTTTCGACGTCTACCGGTCCGAATCCCTCGGCGACGGCAAGAAGTCTCTGGCTTTTGGTCTGATCTTCCGTGCGCCTGACCGTACGTTGACGGACGATGAGGCTTCGGCCGGTCGTCTTGCTGCAGCAGAAGCTGCTGAAAAGCAGTTCGGCGCACAGATGCGCGCTTAACTGAGAAGCTGCCTCCACAAATTTATAAAATGAAACGCACGGAATAGTTTACATTTGGCCGCTTGGGCGAGTAGCCTGACCGCTATGACTATTTCTGTCGCCGTGGCGGGCGCTACTGGCTATGCCGGTGGCGAGATCCTTCGCCTGCTGCTCAACCACCCGCGGTACCTTGATGGCACGCTTCGTATCGGTGCGTTGACCGGCAATTCAAATGCTGGTCAAAGTGCTGCGGTGGTGCTGCCGCACCTTCCACAACTGGCGGATAAAACCATCCAGGAAACAACCACGGAAATTCTCTCCGGACACGATGTTGTCTTCCTTGGGCTCCCGCACGGCTTCAGTGCTGAGATTGGTGCTGCCCTTCCGGAGAGCACGCTGGTGCTGGACTGTGCCGCTGATTTCCGTCTGCGCAACGCGGCGGATTGGAAGAAGTATTACGGCAGTAAGCATGCTGGCTCTTGGCCCTACGGCATCCCCGAGATGCCCGGCCACCGTGAGCAGATTGCCACTGCTCGTCGCATCGCCGTTCCGGGCTGTTTTCCTACGGGTGCCACGCTGGCAGCACTGCCGGCTGTTGCCACTGGACTGGTTCACCCGAACCTGAATGTGGTCTCTGTGACCGGCGTTTCCGGTGCCGGCAAGAAAGCCAACGTGGACCTGCTGGGGTCGGAGACGATGGGTTCCCTCAAGGCCTACAACACCGCTGGTAAGCACCGCCACACCCCGGAGATGGTGCAGAACCTCAGTGAGGTGACCGATGGGAAAGTGACCGTGAGTTTCACTCCGGTCCTTGCGCCGTTGCCCCGTGGGATCCTCTCCACGATCACAGCACCACTGAATGGTGATGTGACTGAGGAAGCAGCGCGCGCGGCTTATGCCGAGTTCTATGCCTATGAGCCATTCATGTACCTGCTCCCGCAGGGCATCCAACCGCAGACACAGAATGTTGTCGGTTCCAACATGTGCTACATGCAAGTCGAGGTGGACGAGGGTGCCGGTGTTCTGGTGATCACCTCGGCCATCGATAATTTGACTAAGGGCACTGGTGGCGCAGCAGTGCAGTGCATGAATATTGCGCTTGGTTTTGAAGAGACCGATGGTCTGCCACGTGCAGCCGTTGCGCCCTAACTATTAGTTACTCACTACTTGTTCATTACATATTCACTACTGAAAGAGAGTCCGTTCACTATGGCAACCACAGGCGTAACTGCCCCAGCAGGTTTTGTGGCCGCAGGAGTGACTGCCGGCATTAAGCCTTCGGGCAATCCTGATATGGCCCTCGTGGTCAACAGCGGCCCGGAATATTCAGCGGCTGCTGTGACCACGCGCAACAAGGTCGTGGCCGCGCCCGTGAAGGTGACGCGTAAGGCTGTTGCCGATGGTTCGCTCAAGGCAGTGGTGTTCAACTCTGGCAATGCGAATGCATGCAACGGCCGCCAAGGCGATGAGGATGCTGTGGCGATGCAGGAGTACGCCGCTGCAGCTCTTGGTAGCGCTGCATCCGATGTTGCTGTGTGCTCCACGGGGCGTATTGGAGATCTGCTGCCGATGGACATTGTGCGCGGTGGCATTGATGAGCTGAGTACCTCCCTCGGTGACGACGGCACAGCAGCAGCTACGGCGATTATGACCACGGATACCGTGGCAAAAGAAGCAGTTGTTGTGCGTGGCGGCTGGACCGTCGGCGGTATGGCTAAGGGCGTGGGCATGATGGCGCCGTCTTTGGCCACGATGCTCACCTGCATTACTACTGATGCGTTGGTGACGCCGGAGGTCCTGGATCGTGCATTGCGTGCAGCAACCGCTGTCACTTTTGACACCCTGGATATTGATGGCACGACATCCACCAATGACACCGTGGTTGCTATGGCCTCAGGTGCTTCTGGTGTGACCCCAACTGCGGAAGATTTAGCTGATGCGATCCTAGAGATCAGCCGTGATTTGGCGCACCAGCTTCAGGCTGATGCTGAAGGTGTGACCAAGCGCGTGTCCATCACGGTGGAAGGCACTACTACCGATGGGCAGGCGCTTAACGCAGCACGCACGATTGGCCGGGACAACCTGTTCAAGTGCGCAATGTTCGGCTCGGACCCGAACTGGGGCCGTGTGCTTGCTGCCGTCGGTATGGCAGAGGCGGACATGGATCCGGACAACATCAGCGTCTACTTCAACGGCCAGCCGGTGTGTGAAGGCAGTACCGGTGCATCGGGTGCCCGCGAGGTTGATCTGAGCGGTATCGATATCCAGGTCAATGTTGATTTGGGCACCGGTGGACCGGGTAAGGCAACGGTGAGCACCACGGACTTGTCCTACGCTTACGTGGAAATCAACTCCGAGTACTCGACGTAGAGTTGAGTGATAGAAAATGAGCAGCAAGATGGATGCAGCAGCAGAATTGACCCGCGGTCTGACTAACCAAGACCGCGCACAGGTGTTGGCGGAGGCTTTACCGTGGCTTCAGCACTACCGTGACAAGATCGTGGTGGTCAAGTACGGCGGTAACGCCATGATCGACGATGACCTGAAGTCAGCCTTCGCCGCCGACATGGTCTTCTTGCGCACCGTGGGCGCGAAGCCGGTGGTGGTGCACGGCGGTGGCCCGCAGATCACCACCATGCTGGGACGACTGGGGCTTGACGGTGGTGAATTCGTTGGTGGTTTCCGCGTGACCACACCGGAGATCCTGGACGTTGTGCGTATGGTCCTCTTCGGCCAGGTGGGGCGTGACCTCTTGGGGCGCATCAACTCACATGGTCCGTACGCGGTGGGCACCTCAGGTGAGGATGCTGGTTTGTTCACCGCAGAGAAGCGACTCGTTGAGGTTGACGGTGAGCTGACGGACATCGGTCTTGTCGGTGAAATCGTCGATGTGAACCCGGCAGCCGTGATGGACATTATCGACGCGGGCAGGATCCCCGTCGTGTCCGGCATTGCGCCTGGTGCTGATGGGAATGTGTACAACATCAATGCAGACTCCGCCGCTGGTGCGCTTGCTGCTGCTTTGAACGCAGAGCGCCTCGTGGTGCTCACCAACGTTGAGGGCTTGTACACCGACTGGCCGAATAAGGATTCTTTACTGTCCAAGATCGAGGTGGGTGAGCTGGAGAAGATTGTGCCGAATCTTGATTCCGGCATGATTCCCAAGATGGAAGCGTGCCTGACGGCAGTCAACGGGGGAGTGGCAGCAGCACACGTCATTGACGGGCGCATTCCGCACTCAGTTCTCTTGGAGCTGCTCACCATGGGTGGCATTGGAACGATGGTGTTGCCCAACGATTATGAGCGTGAGAACTACCCGGATGGCACCGTGTTCAGGAAGGACGATATGCAGTGAGCGATTCAATGACGAACCTTTCGCGTACTAACGCGGAGGCACTGGCCGAGTGGTCGGGTGTGTTCATGGATTCCTATGGCACCCCGCAATTGCACCTGGTGTCCGGTGATGGTGCTACGGTGACGGATGCGGATGGCAAAACCTACATCGACATGTTGGCCGGCATTGCTGTCAACTCGCTGGGACATGGGCATCCGGCGGTGGTAGAGGCCGTCGAAAAGCAAGTGCGCACTCTTGGGCACATCTCCAATTTCTTTGGCTCTGAGCCAGCGTTGGCAGTGGCGAAAGAACTGCGTGTGCGCTTTGGTGATGATCAAGCGCGGGTTTTCTTCTGCAACTCCGGTGCAGAGGCCAATGAGGCGGCGTTCAAGCTCTCGCGTTTGACCGGGCGGACGCGGGTGCTCAGCGCGGTGCACGGTTTCCATGGCCGCACGATGGGTGCGCTGTCTTTGACCGGGCAGCCGGCCAAGCAGAAGCCTTTTGAGCCGCTCGTTCCTGGCGTGGAGTTTTACACCTATGGGGACATTGAGAACCTCCGTGAACTCGTCGAGCAAGATCCTGCCAACACAGCCGCTATTTTCCTGGAACCGATCCAGGGTGAGACTGGTGTGATTCCGGCGCCGGAGGGCTTCCTGGAAGATGTTCGTGCGCTGTGTGATGAGTATGGAATCCTCATGGTGGTTGATGAGGTGCAAACGGGTGTTGGCCGTACGGGCAACTTCTTTGCGCACCAGGCAGCAGGCATTACACCGGACATTGTCACCATGGCGAAGGGCCTGGCTGGCGGAATGCCCATCGGCGCAGTGATTGCCCGCGGCAAGGCAGCAACGCTGTTCACTCCCGGTTCCCACGGGACGACCTTTGGCGGCAACCCGATTTCCTGCGCCGCAGCGCAAGCGGTGCTCGGTGTGGTCCACGATGAGTTTTGCCAGACGGTGCGGGCGAAGGGGGAGAAGCTCGCGGGGAGCGTCGAAAAGCTATCTGGCGTTGACCACGTGCGTGGCCGCGGGCTCATGCTCGGCGTTGTTGTGGAAGCACCTGTGGCGAAGAAGATGGTGGCGCAAGGGCTGAAAAATGGCGTGATCCTCAACGCGCCGACCGACAACGTGGTGCGCCTGACCCCGCCACTGACCATCACGGATGAAGAACTGGATGCGGCAGTTGACGCATTCGCAACAACCTTGGCGGAGTGTCTCCGCGCGGAAGCTGAAGGAGAATAAATAATGATTCACGCAGCACCACGAAATTTTTTGGCTGATGATGATCTTTCGCCCGCTGAACAGGCAGAAGTGCTTGGACTGGCGGCGAAGATGAAGCAGGACCGCTACGCCTACCGTCCGCTTGAAGGGCCGAAATCTGTGGCCGTGCTCTTTGACAAGACCTCCACGCGTACGCGCTTTTCCTTCATGACGGGTATCGCGGAACTTGGCGGATTCCCCATCGTGGCGGAGACCGGTAACTCGCAGATGGGTAAAGGCGAGACTTTCCAGGACACGGGTGCAACCTTGTCGCGCTATGTCTCCGCGATCGTCTGGCGCACCTACGCGCACTCCAATTTCTTCGAGATGGCACAGGGTGCCACCGTGCCCATCATCAACTCGCTGTCCGATGACTTGCACCCCTGTCAGATTTTGGCTGATCTGCAGACCATCATTGAGAACCTCTGCCCAGAGGAAGGTGCTGCGGGTCTCGCCGGAAAGAAAGCCGTTTATCTTGGCGATGGCGATAACAACATGGCCAACTCCTACATGATTGGCTTCGCTACAGCGGGTATGGATATTTCCATCGTGGCGCCGGAGGGCTTCCTGCCCAAGCAGGAGTTCGTGGACCGAGCGCAGGTTCGCGCGCAGGAGACCGGTGCCACGGTAACGGTATCCACGGATCTTGCTGAAGTCGATGGTGCCGATGTGATCATCACGGATACGTGGGTGTCCATGGGCATGGAACAAGACGGGAAGGATCGCCGCACGCCGTTCATGCCGTACCAGGTCAACCAGGCTGTGATGGATCGTGCTGGCAAGGACGCGATTTTCCTCCACTGCCTGCCGGCGTACCGCGGAAGTGAGGTCACCGCTGAGGTGATTGATGGCCCGCAGTCGCGCGTCTTCGATGAGGCGGAAAACCGTCTCCATGCACAGAAGGCATTGCTCACCTGGCTGTTGGAGAACCAGTGACATGACCACACCAAACTCACGCACCGTGCGCCAGGCAAAGATCCTGGCCATCTTGGATCACACTCGGGTCTCGTCCCAGGTGCAGTTGTCGGAGCTGCTTCTGGACGAAGGCATTGACATCACCCAGGCCACCCTGTCCCGCGACTTGGATGAGCTGGGTGCCCGCAAAGTCCGTCCCACCGGTGGTGGCCGTTCCTACTACGCGGTGGGGGAGGAAGCGCAGTCCTTCCAAGCCTCACCGAAGGGTCCGCGGGACAAGCTGCGCCGTATGCTCGCTGAGCTCGTGGTGTCCGTTGATCACACCGGCAATATCGCCGTGCTGCGCACCCCGGCCGGTGCCGCCCAATACTTGGCCAGCTACATTGACCGCGTCGCGCTCGACCAAGTGGTGGGTACCATCGCGGGGGATGACACGGTGTTTGTACTGGCCCGAGAACCCCTCACGGGTAAAGACTTAGCCGAGGAGTTCATGGGGGACCGCGAGGAGCATTCCGACGGCGATGAGCCCGGAGCCGGGTAGTACGCTGTCATACAGTCTTTATTGGTCTTTACAAAGCATTCAACAGAGCTAAGGAGCCCTGAAAACATATGACGAATCGCGTCGTTCTTGCTTATTCTGGCGGCCTGGACACCTCCGTGGCCATCCCGTACCTCGCCGAGATGACCGGCGGTGAGGTTGTTGCTGTTTCCCTGGACCTCGGCCAGGGCGGCGAGGACATGGAGTCCGTCCGCCAGCGCGCGCTTGACTGTGGTGCGGTGGAGTCCATCGTCGTGGATGCCCGCGATGAGTTCGCTGAGGAGTACTGCCTGCCCACCATCAAGGCCAATGGCATGTACATGAAGCAGTACCCGCTGGTCTCTGCGATTTCCCGCCCGCTCATTGTCAAGCACCTCGTTGAGGCAGCCAAGGAGCACGGTGGCACCCACGTCGCACATGGTTGCACCGGTAAGGGCAATGACCAGGTCCGCTTCGAGGTCGGCTTTGTCAACATGGATCCGAACCTGGAGATCATCGCTCCGGCGCGTGATTACGCATGGACCCGCGACAAGGCGATCGAGTACGCCGAGGGCAAGGATCTGCCGATTGAGCAGTCCGCTGCCTCCCCGTTCTCCATCGACCAGAACGTGTGGGGCCGCGCTGTGGAGACTGGTTTCCTAGAGGATCTGTGGAACCCGCCAACAAAGGACCTGTACGCCTACACCGAGGATCCGGCACTGGGCAACGCTCCGGATGAAGTGATCATTTCCTTCGAGGGTGGCAAGCCAGTTGCCATCGACGGCCGCAAGGTTACCGTGCTCGAGGCCATTGAGGAGATGAACCGTCGCGCTGGTGCCCAGGGTGTGGGCCGCCTGGACATGGTCGAGGACCGTCTGGTGGGTATCAAGTCCCGCGAGGTTTACGAGGCACCAGGCGCAGTTGCACTCATCACCGCACACGAGGCTCTCGAGGACGTCACCGTTGAGCGTGAGCTTGCGCGTTACAAGAGGCTTATCGACGCACGTTGGTCCGAGGAAGTCTACGACGGCCTTTGGTTCGGTCCGCTGAAGCGTTCCCTGGATGCCTTCATCGAGTCCACCCAGGAGCACGTCACCGGCGATATCCGCATGGTGCTGCACGCTGGTTCCATCACAGTCAATGGCCGTCGCTCCAGTCACTCGCTGTATGACTTCAACCTGGCTACCTACGACACGGGCGATACCTTCGACCAGTCCCACGCCAAGGGCTTTGTCAAGCTGCACGGCCTGTCCTCCGAGATTGCTAACAAGCGCGACCGCGAAGCTGGCAAGTAAATAAAACGGACAAGCACACGAGGAATAGGGCGCGAGGAAAGGGAGATAAGAATGGAACAGCACGGTACGAATGAAGGCGCACTCTGGGGCGGCCGATTCTCTGGTGGCCCATCGGAGGCTATGTTCGCACTGTCCGTGTCCACTCACTTCGACTGGATCCTCGCACCCTACGATGTGTTGGCTTCTAAGGCCCACGCGAAGGTGCTCAACCGCGCGGGCCTTCTGACCGATTCTGACTTAGCGGCAATGCTCGCCGGCCTGGATCAGCTGGGCCGTGATGTGGCTGATGGATCCTTCGGCCCGGAACCTTCCGATGAGGACGTCCACGGTGCGATGGAACGTGGCCTCATTGATCGGGTTGGACCGGAACTCGGCGGACGCCTGCGTGCGGGCCGTTCCCGCAATGATCAGGTTGCGGCCATGTTCCGTATGTGGCTGCGCGATGCTGTGCGTGCTGTTTCCCTCGATGTCACCGACCTCGTGGAAGCCCTGAGCAAGCAGGCTGCCGCACACCCGGATGCGATTATGCCGGGCAAGACCCACTTCCAGGCAGCGCAGCCAATCCTGCTTGCACACTCGCTACTTGCTCATGCTCAGCCTTTGTTGCGTGACCTCGAGCGCATCCGCGACCTGGACAAGCGCCTCGCGGTCTCCCCGTACGGTTCCGGTGCACTCGCAGGATCTTCGCTGAAGCTCGACCCAGAGGCCATCGCCAAGGAGCTCGGTTTCGACTCAGCCGCGGATAATTCACTGGATGGCACATCTTCCCGTGACTTCGTGTCGGAGGCGGCTTTTGTCCTCGCGCAGATTGGTGTGGACATTTCCCGTTTGGCCGAGGAGATCATCGCATGGTCCACACCGGAATTCGGTTACATCACGCTTGATGATGCGTGGTCGACCGGTTCATCGATCATGCCGCAGAAGAAAAACCCGGATGTTGCTGAGCTTGCCCGCGGTAAGTCGGGTCGTCTCATTGGTAACCTCACCGGTCTTCTTGCCACCTTCAAGGCAATGCCACTGGCTTACAACCGTGACTTGCAGGAGGACAAGGAGCCGATCATCGACTCAGTCAATCAGCTGCGCATCCTCCTGCCCGCCATGACTGGTCTTGTCTCCACCCTCGTTTTCCACGAGGATCGCATGAGGGAACTCGCTCCGGCAGGGTTCACCCTTGCAACGGACCTCGCAGAGTGGATGGTGCGCCAGGGCGTGCCATTCCGTGAAGCCCACGAGGCGTCCGGCGCCTGCGTCCGCATCGCGGAATCCCGCGGCGTCGATCTGGTTGATTTGACGGATGAGGAGCTCGCCAGCGTGGATAAGCGCCTCACCCCTGAGGTACGTGAGGTGCTCACGATCGATGGTGCCGTGGCTTCCCGTGCAACCCGCGGTGGCACCGCCGGTGTTCGTGTGGTGGAGCAGCGTGAGCGTGTTGATGAGGCAAATGCGCAAGCACGCGCGTGGGCTCAAACGAGCCCACACGGCAACTAAACTGCCTGGCGTATCCTCGCTTGGCCTGCAAGGTTAGGGTATGCGCACTAAACTGTGCGCATGTCCACGCAAGACCCCAACTCCTCGTTCGGCATGAGTTTTTCGCCTAATTTTGGGCCACCGCCTGCAGGCACACCCAGCAGCAACTCATCGGGAAAGAAGCGGCGGGGCTGTTCCGTCGGCCTTGGCGTTCTACTCCTCATCGTTGCTGTTGTCGCTGTTTTGATGGGCCGCGGCATAATTCCTGGGCCGTCCTTTGGTTTTGGTGGGGATGGTGACGGTAAGCCTGCACCAGCCAAGGGAACCAAGGCCATTCATGGTGTAGTCGGGTCGGAGAAGCGGGAGTACTTTGAAGACCCAGCCGTGGTGGAACGCCTCGGTGAGTTGGGCTACACCGTCACAGTGAGCACCGCTGGCTCACGCCGTATTGCTACTGAAGTGGACTTGGATGAGGAAGACTTTGTTTTCCCATCTTCGAGTCCCGCCACCCAGAAGGTCACCGATCAAGGCTCCGGCTACTCCGCTGATTACCCATTCTTTTCCCCCATGGCAGTGGCAACATTCCAACCGATCGTGGACCTGCTGGTTGGCGCCGGTGTGGTGCGTAAAGAAGGGGAGAGCTACGTCCTCGATGTGAACAAGTACATCGACTTGACCCAAGAGGGGAAGCGGTGGCGTGACCTTGGGGATACATTCCCTTCACCGCGGAACGTGCAAATTGCCACGACGGACATCCGCACATCTAATTCTGCTGCGATGTTTCTATCCATCTTGGCGTGGCAGTTTGGTGAACGTGAACCAGACAAAGCAAACGATGTTGCATGGTTGACACAGCAGGTGGCACCGTTCTTTACCGGCCAGGGCTACACCCAGTCTTCTTCCGCAGGCCCTTTCAATGACTACTTGAGCCAAGGCATGGGTTCAACGCCGATGGTGCTGGTCTATGAGGCGCAGTTCCTTGGGGAGCAGATGAAGCCGAACTCCCGCATCAAGGACGACATGGTGCTGGTTCAGCTGGATCCAACAGTGTTGGCCAACCACGGCGTTGTAGGCATCAGCCCGGAGGGCAAGGAGCTGGGGCGCCTTTTGTCCACGGATGAGACTCTACAGCGTCTTGCCGCGCAGCACGGTTTCCGCCCAGCGAGTAATGACTATCTGACGGAAGTCGTCGAGGAGAAGGGCCTCCCAGCGCCATCGAGTTATGTCTCTTCGGTGGACCCACCGAACTACGACAGGTTGGAAGCACTCATTGAAGGAACGGGCACTCGTTATGGCAGCGTCCCGCCACGCAACCAGGAGGAACAAGAGAAATGAAGAAGCTAATCACACTGCTTGTCGCCCTGCTGACTGGCGTGGCACTGAGCGGTTGTGAGCTGACGGAGAAGGCGAGTAATTCGCTTGGGATTAACTCCGATACAGCGTTGAACATCATCGCCGCAACCGAGTTGGAAGACCTTGAACCCGTGGTTCAGCAGGCGTCCGCGGATCTTGGTTTTCCCATCAATATGCAGTTCCACCAGGGTACCCTGCAGAACTCTCAAGACCTGAAAAATGGGGTCTTTGATGGCTCCGTCGATGCCACGTGGATGGCTACCAACCGCTACGTTGACCTCATTGGTGCACGGGGTGCACTTGCAGATGAGACCAAGATTGCTACGAGTCCCGTTGCCTTCGGTGTGCAAACAGCAAAGGCACGCGAGCTTGGCTGGGATAAGAAGCAGCCAACGTGGAGTGAATTCGCCGCCGCGGGCCGTGAAGGTAAGTTCACCTTCGGCATGACGGACCCGTCCGCATCGAATTCAGGTTTCTCTGCACTCGTTTCCGTGGCTACTGCCATGGCTGATACTGGTTCGGCATTGACTGATCAGGATGTTGAGACAGTCGGCCCAAGCCTCCACGAACTCTTCCAAGCGCAGTCGATGGTCTCCGGCTCTTCTGGTTGGTTGGCTGATTCTTTCCTGCAGAATCCACATGAGGCGGATGCAATTATCAATTACGAGTCCACGCTGCACCAGATGCGAGCTGAGGGTGCGGATATTGAGGTGATCGTTCCGGCGGACGGGGTTGTCTCCGCGGATTACCCTTTGTCCACCTTGGCTAATCCTGCGAATCAGGAGGCTTCAGGGCAGGTCAAGGCTCTGGCAGACTGGTTGCTTGAGCACCAGCAGCTGATCGCCGATTCCTTCCGTCGCCCGGTCAGTGATGTAGAAAACATGCCAGCAGCGCTGCAGACCCAGACGGTCATTGAGCTGCCGTTCCCAGGTAACTACGGCACAGTTCAGAATCTCGTTGAGCGCTACAACAATGAATACCGCACACGCGGCAACACGACCTTTGTGCTGGACACCTCGGGTTCGATGGAAGGGGAACGGCTTGATTCACTCAAGGAGATCATGACGTCGCTGGTGGATGGCACTGCAGCAACCACGATCGGCAACGTGTCCCTGCGCGATGGGGAGACCGTGACCTTCCAGAAGTTCTCCTCCGAACCGTGGGAACCTCTCACCGGCACCTACAGCACCACTGATCCTGCCGTGCAGCAGCAGTTCCTTGACTACATCAACGGTCTTGTCGCCGATGGCGGAACAAATATCTACGACACGCTTCTAAGCGTCACTGAGAAGGCTGACCCAGATGCAGGCATCGCAACGATCGTGCTACTCACGGATGGTGAGGTCACGGCGGGTCGTGGAATGGCGGACTTCAAGAATGACTATGCCAAGGTCACCGCGAACAAGGGTAAGGTCCCAGTGTTTGTCATCCTGTACGGTGAAGCAAACGTTGAAGAAATGAAGGAACTGGCGGATATGACCGGTGGCGCTGTGTTTGATGCGATTAACGGTGACCTCGGTGACGCCTTCAAGGAGATTCGTGGGTACCAGTAACCGCCTCCCGGCAGCCCTCAGTGGCGATAGTTTTTTCAGCTCCAAGAAAAATATGGTGGGCATGGGTCTTGCCACCGCGGTCGTGGGAGCGCACGTGGTGGTTGGCCTTGGGTTCCTCTGGCCTGTCGTTGCGGCAGCCGCGTGGGGTGCAGGCGTGTTGTTGACTCCAGCGCCGCGGCAAAAAGCTCTTCCCGCGAACACCTCACCCTTGCTGCCACCGGGGAAACAGTTGGATCAAAAGCTCTATAAGGTTCTTCAGCCGCTCTACCGAGTGGAGCCGCCGGAGTCGGTTCACCTGCAGGCCATTGAGTTGGAGGAGACACTGCGTTTCGTCCTACACGAGTGGGATGACCTGGAAGCTGCCCCGCAGCACCAGCAGACCATCTGGAACATCGTGAATATCTACCTGCCGGAGGTGATTGCCACATACCTGGACGCGCCGCAGTACCGGAGCCCAGAAGCTGCTGACGTGGTCACTGGCTCACTGACTACGTTGACCAACGCTGCGGAGAAAGTGAAGCAGGGCATCTTGGACCAGAACCTGCGTGCTTTGGACTCTCAGGCGCGGGCGTTGCGGGAAGCCTTCGGTGACCTGCCTGGGTTGGATGAGAACTGAACAAGGTACGATGAAGCACCATGACGGCGAACACTCCAACGCTTGACCCTCAGCTCCTTGACATCCTTGCGTGTCCGCAGGACAAGGGGCCGTTGGAGTATCTCAAGGACGAGCAGTTACTGGTCAATCGCCGGCTTGGCGTTGCCTATCGCATTGATGAAGGCATTCCGGTTTTGCTTATCGACGAAGCTGAGCCGTATCCCGCCGCATAGAACCCGGATTCGGGCTGCCCATCTTTCTTTTTTTTGAAAATCCATTTACAACTCAACGAGGCGTGAAAGAACTGTTCTATGGCTAACAGTGCAAACATTATTGATGAACTAGAGTGGCGCGGACTGATTAATCAGTCTACTGACTTGGATTCCCTGCGTGAGGCGGCGCAGGCGCCGATCACACTGTATGCAGGTTTTGACCCGACGGGTCCGTCCTTGCATGCTGGCCACCTGGTGCCGTTGCTGATGCTGCGCCGTTTCCAGGAAGCAGGACACCGTCCTATCGTGCTTGCTGGTGGCGCCACGGGCATGATTGGTGATCCGCGTGATGTGGGGGAGCGCTCCATGAACTCGGCCGACACCGTCGGCGATTGGGCGAAGCGCATTGCAGGTCAGCTTGAGCGTTTTGTCTCCTTTGAAGGTGAGAACGCCGCGATCATGGTGAACAACGCGGATTGGATCAATGAGATGTCCGTGATCACTTTCCTGCGTGATGTGGGCAAGCACTTCTCTTTGTCCACCATGCTGTCTCGCGACACGGTGAAGCGCCGTCTGGAAAACGACGGTATCTCTTACACCGAATTCTCCTACATGCTGTTGCAGGCCAATGACTACGTGCAGCTGCGTCGCCGCCACGATTGTGTGCTGCAGGTTGGTGGCTCTGATCAGTGGGGCAACCTCGTTGCCGGTGTGGATCTCAACCGCCGTATTGATGGTGAGTCCGTACATGCCCTGACCGTGCCGCTAGTGACTGACTCTGAGGGTAAGAAGTTTGGCAAGTCCACCGGTGGTGGCTCGCTGTGGCTCGATCCGGAGATGACCAGCCCGTACCGCTGGTACCAGTACTTCATCAACACCGCTGATGCTGATGTGATCCGTTACCTGCGCTGGTTCACCTTCCTGACCAAGGAAGAATTGGATGAGCTCGAGGTTGAGGTCAAGGAGCGCCCGTTCAAACGCGTCGCGCAGAAGAAGCTGGCGAAGGAGATGACTGACCTTGTTCACGGCCCAGAAGCGACGAAGAACGTTGAGCTGGCATCCCAGGCTCTCTTTGGTCGCGCCGAGCTGACGGATCTGGATGAGGCAACGTTGGCTGCTGCTGTGTCTGAGACAGAGGTCTTTGAGATCAATGCGGGTGAGCCGCGCGGAATCGTCGACATGCTCGTGGGCACTGGCTTGGCCGAGTCGAAGGGAGCTGCACGCCGCACCATCAAGGAAGGTGGCGCCTATGCGAATAACCAGCGCATCGATTCGGAGGATTGGGAGCCGACCGAAGCAGATCTGCTCCACGGTTCCTGGATTGTGCTGCGCCGTGGCAAGAAGAACTTCTCCGGCGTGAAAGTGAACGGGTAGGTGACGCAATGAGCGAGGACAACAAGCAGAACAGCAGCCGGGATTCACGCAATAACCGGGAGAACCGCGAAGGACGCCAGGACCGAAGGTCCGGTGGCAACCGCAATCCCCGTGGCGACCGGAACGCACGCGGTGACCACGGCGGTCGAGATGACCGTCAGGGCGGCAACCATGGCCGCCGTACGCATGCGAATCGTGGTGGCGCTGGTCGTGATGGCAGCGATGGCAAGGTGCGCCACGATCGATCCAATCCTTACCGCCAGGGCTTCCGTGAGGACCGCATGGCGCAGAAGGAAAAAGAGCCCTCGCTGCCGGATGATATTGATCCGACCGATCTTGATCCATCGGTCCTTCAGGACCTCCGCGTGTTGGCTAAGGACAACGCGGATAAGGTGGCCAAACACATGATCATGGCCGCAACATGGATGGCAGATGATCCGCAGCTGGCACTGACCCACGCACGTGCTGCGAAGAACCGTGCTGGGCGTGTTGGTGTGGTCCGTGAAGCAGCAGGTATTGCCGCGTACCACGCTGGGGAGTGGAAGGAAGCACTGTCTGAACTGCGCGCCGCACGCCGTATGAGCGGTGGCCCAGGTCTCTTGGCTGTCATGGCTGACGCTGAGCGTGGACTTGGCCGGCCGGAGAAGGCGATTGAGATTGGCCGTAGCCCGGAAGTGAAACAACTGGACCCGGATTCCCGGATTGAATTGGCCATTGTCGTCGCCGGTGCGCGCCATGACCTGGGCCAGCATGAATCGGCATTAGCAACGCTGCAGCAGATGAATCCGAGCTTAAGCGCACACGGCTTCGCGCAGACCCGCCTGGCGTATGCGTACGCAGATGCGCTGCAGCAGATTGGCCGAACTGATGAGGCGCGCCACTGGTTTGAACACGTCGCCGCTGTGGACGACGAGGAGTGGACGGATGCCAAGCAGCGCCTGACGGAACTGGGGTAGAGGGGGACAGCGATGAGCGTGATCGCGCCTTATGACGCGCTGTTGCTCGATCTTGACGGCACTGTGTGGGCCGGCGGCGACGCCATCCCACATGCCGTTGCAAACATCAACGCATGCACCGCGTCGGGTTGCGCCGTGGCCTATGTGACGAATAACGCGTCCAAAGGTCCGGATGAAGTGGCAGGCAAACTCGCCGCTATTGGCCTTGATGCCAGCGCAGGGGATGTGCTGACGTCGGCGCAAGCTGCGGTCGTGCTTGCACAACGCCACGCGGATCCCGGCGCGAAGGTCTTAGTGGTCGGGGCCGATTCTTTTAAGGGTCTGGTGCGTGAGGCTGGCTTCGTCGTTGTGGATTCCGCGGATGACAACCCGGCGGTGGTTCTGCACGGGCACAATCCGGACACCGGGTGGCGGCAGCTCTCCGAGGCAGCGCTGGCTATCCGCAATGGTGCCGTGTATCTGGCTAGTAACTTGGATTCAACGTTGCCAGCTGAGCGCGGTTTCATGGTGGGCAATGGTTCTATGGTCGCTGCCGTGTCCAGTGCCACTGGCGTTGTACCCGAAGCCGCCGGCAAACCGGGTCGCGCGATGTTTGATCTAGCGCAGGAAAAACTCGGCGTACACAAACCATTGGTAGTGGGAGACCGGTTGGATACGGATATCGCCGGTGGGGTGGCAGCGGGGATGGACACGTTGCATGTGCTCACTGGTGTTTCGGGTCCACGGGCACTGATTGCTGCACCCCTCGGCCAACGCCCAACATTTATAGCGGAGGACTTGCTAGTGTTGACCAGCTATGCAGGGGACTTTAGCTCTCTAGCGCCAGCTGTTCAGGGCGGGTTCACCGCGACGGTTGAACAGCGTGCTTCGGAGGAGGCCGTGATCATTCTTGATGGTGGCAACGAGGACGCGACGTGGCTCCAAGCGTTGCGCACTGTTGTAAGTGTGGCGTGGAATATTGAGGACGAGCCCGAATTCATCGATGTGAAGGCTGCATCGCCTGCAGCTGGTACGGCGATCAAGGCGTGGTGGTAAAGCTCATGCAATCTCATAGCACCCCGATGCCGAAGCCACGTGATCCCCGCAAGCCGGCGATCACGCCTGAGGAGCTGACCGCGCGTTTTGAGGCGGTGCTCTCCCAGCCGATGGATGATCCGGCGGCGGAGTTAGCCGAGTATGAGGCAGCGTATGAGGTCCTCGCCGAGGCACTCCAGGACCGGGCTTAAAGGGGGGATTAGGCATGGCACCAGGGCGTCGACGTTTGGACGCGGAACTTGTGCGCCGGAAGATCGCACGTTCACGCGAACAGGCTGTGGAGTGGATCAAGGCTGGCCGCGTAGAAGTCGGTGGTTTTGTGGCTAAGAAGCCAGCCACCGTTGTGGAACCGGATGTGTCCATCAAGGTCGCGGAAGCTGACGGCGATGACTGGGCTTCGCGCGGTGCGCACAAACTACTTGGGGCGCTAGAGGCTTTCGAGCCATTTGGGCTGGACGTTGCCGGGAAGAGGGCCCTGGACGCGGGTGCTTCTACCGGTGGCTTCACTGATGTGCTGTTGCGCCGCGGGGCGAAAGAAGTCGTCGCCGTTGATGTGGGCTATGGCCAGTTGGTGTGGCGCCTACAAAACGATGAGCGCGTGACAGTGTTGGACCGGACCAATATCAGGCACCTCACCCCGGAGATGATGGGTGGACCCGCGCAGTTGATGGTGGGTGACCTGTCTTTCATCTCCCTGGAACTGGTCCTGCCGGCTATCGCAGACAGTCTGGAATACGGTGCTGACTTGCTACCTATGGTGAAGCCACAGTTTGAGGTGGGCAAGGAGCGGCTCGGCAGCGGGGGAGTTGTGCGCTCACCGCAGCTGCGCGAGGAAGTGACCCTGGGGGTCGCGCAATTCGCTCATACTTTAGGCCTAAGTTGTCGTGCTGCAGTGGCTTCTCCGCTTCCCGGGCCGAGTGGGAACGTAGAATACTTCCTATGGCTGGTTAAGGATGGTGGCCACAGCGTTCCGAGTGAAGGCGAGTTGGCCGCTATGATTCAGCAGGCAGTAGAGGAAGGACCGAAAAACTAATGGCAACAAGCAGTGACCGCGCTGTTCTTTTGGTCCCTCATACACGCCGTGAAGGCAATATCGCTTCTGCTGCCCGCGCAACTGAGTTGCTGCTCGAGGCCGGTTTCACTGTTCGTCTGCTGGGCGATGAGGAATTGCCCTACGCCGGTAATTACCCGGCGCTGGACGAGCTGTGCCGGGTTGAACCAGATGAACATGCAGCGGAAGGCTGCGAGCTTGTCCTCGTCCTTGGCGGTGACGGCACATTCCTCCGCGCCGCTGGTTTTGCACGTGCTCAAAATGTGCCAATCCTTGGTATCAACTTGGGCCACATTGGCTTTTTGGCGGAGTGGGAAGAGGACAGCCTGGAAACCGCAATTCGCCGTGTCATCGACCGCGAATACTCTCTTGATAGCCGAATGACCATTGATGTCACGGTGCATGACCACAACAACGACCTCGTGGGTACGGGTTGGGCTCTTAACGAGGCGAGCTTGGAGAACCTAGACCGCCGTGGTGTGTTGGATGCGATCCTTGAAGTTGATCTTCGTCCGGTGAGCTCGTTTGGTTGTGATGGTGTGCTCATCTCAACACCAACGGGCTCGACGGCCTACGCGTTTTCCGCGGGTGGCCCGATTCTATGGCCGGAGTTGGACGCCATTTTGGTGGTTCCCAATAACGCCCACGCTCTATTTACAAAGCCACTTGTCGTTTCGCCCAGCTCCAAGGTCGCAGTTGAGTCGCTGATCACTACCACTCCCGCCAACGTCGTGTTAGATGGTTTCCGCCATCTGGACATGCCGCCCGGCTCGCGCCTTGAGGTTGTACGCGGACAGCGTCCCGTTCGCCTCGTGCGTCTGGACGACAGGCCGTTCACTGATCGCCTTGTGAGCAAACTTCATCTGCCGGTCAATGGCTGGCGCGGTCCCGTGGTCAAGGATGATTTCTCCTACGCCGATAACGTGACGCAGCGGTAGGTCTATGCTCACCGAAATAACTATCGATAACCTGGGCGTTATCCCGCATTCCGCCGTCGAATTTTCGCCGGGACTCAATGTTCTCACTGGTGAGACAGGTGCGGGTAAAACAATGGTTGTCACCGGTTTGCGTTTGCTTACTGGTGGGCGCGCGGATGCATCGAAGGTACGCACGGGCGCTGCGCAAGCCACTGTTGAAGGTGCTTTCAGCACGCACTTGCTTAGCGACGTCGCACGGGACGCCCTCACCACCATCACCGAAGACGCCGGAGCGCAGCCGGATGAGAACGGCGAGTACCTTGCTGCCCGCTCGGTGAAGGCATCTGGCCGTTCCCGAGCTCACCTCGGCGGGCGGACTGTCCCGGCTGCGACACTGGCTGAGTTCACCTCCCACCTGTTGACTATTCACGGACAAAATGATCAGCTCCGGTTGTTGGCCCCAGCAGAACAGCTGGCAGCGTTGGATGCTTTTGACCCGGCTATCGCACCATTGAAAGAGCGTTACCGCGAGTCCTATTCGAAATGGCGCGCGGCGACGAAGGATCTGCGCGAGCGTACAGAAAAGCGCCGTGAGTTAGCGCAAGAAGTCGACCGCCTCCAGTTCGCCGTGGATGAAATCGACGGCATTGACCCCAAAGATGGGGAGGACACTGACCTAGTAGCTACGATCAACCGCTTGCAGGATGTGGATGCACTGCGCGAGTCCGCGCAAGGCGCACTCGTCGCCATTGATGGGGCAGAATCCGTCGGGGAGTACAACAGCGGTGCGGAAAGTGCGGATCCAGCCTCAACGCTCATTGGCCAGGCTGCTTCAACGCTGCAACAGGCCAGTGACGGCCATTTGCGGGAACTGGGCAGCCAGCTGGCAGATGTTGCAGCGGTTCTCACTGATGTCTCTGGTGAGTTGGGTATGTTCCTCTCCGATCTCCCAAGTGATCCAGATGAACTGGAGCGCTTGCTCCAACGTCAGCAGGAACTGAAAAGCCTTACCCGGAAGTATGCGCCGGATATCGCAGGTGTGCTTGCTTGGCGTGACAAGGCAGTGAAGCGGCTGGCCTCGATTGATACTTCTGCGGAGGCAATTGAAGAGCTGAGGAAGCGTGTGGCAACCAGCGAGAAAGAGATGACCACTGCGGCAAAAGCACTGACCAAGGAGCGGACTGCTGCGGCTAGGAAATTGGAGGAAGCGGTCACGGAGGAACTGCGCGGGCTGGCGATGCCGAAGGCGCGGGTGACTGTGTCCGTCGATAAGCAAGAATTCGACCGTAACGGTGCTGATAGCGTCGAATTGCGATTGGCCCCGAACGATGCGCTTGAGCCACAACCATTGGCTTCGAGCGCCTCTGGTGGTGAGCTCTCGCGCGTCATGCTCGCATTAGAGGTCATTCTGTCTAGCCAGCAGGGTGGCGCGACGTTGGTGTTTGATGAAGTGGATGCCGGTGTCGGCGGTCGCGCTGCCGTCGAAATTGGACGACGTTTGGCTCGTCTAGCACGAAACAACCAGGTCATTGTGGTTACGCACCTTCCGCAAGTTGCTGCATACGCTACGACACACTTGCATGTGTCGAAGAATGTGAGCGATGAATCCGTGACGTCCGGTGTTGATGTGCTTGAGGGAGACGCGCGCATTGAGGAGCTCGCTCGGATGCTCGCCGGCATGGATGATTCGGAGACAGGCCGGGCGCACGCTAATGAGCTCATGGAGCGCGCCCAGGCAGAGATCGCTGCATTCTAAAAACAGAGCTGTTCTTACAGCGCGCCTCCACCAATATTGCTGGTTGATACAGCAAGATTACGTGTCATGAGCTCAACTTCCAATGCCTCTGAGGCGAAAGAACCAACCCCGCAGACGGCTGGTACCCCTGACACTCTCGCAGTCCCCGCCACGCCAGACGCGACGGAGAAGCCCGCTGCCCCCATTCATGGCCACCTCCGTGACTGCACTCCGCAGGGCAAAGGTCTGCGCAAGTTCACTGCAGGCGATATCGCCGTCGTGGATGCCCCTGACCTGACGCGACGTCAGGCTCAGACGCTAGTGGAAAAGCGTCCGGCTGCTGTGGTGAACATTGGGAAGTTCTCAACAGGCAATATCCCGAACTATGGCCCGCAGCTTCTGCTGGACGCTGGGATCCCGCTCTATGAGGGCGCAGGTGCTACCACGCGCGAAGCCTTTCGGGATGGCAAGAAAGCCACGCTAAGCGCTGATGGCGAACTCGTCGTGGGCAAGAAGGTCATCGCGCAGACTGACTACCTGGGCAGGGAGACCGCTGACAAGGTTTTTGATGATGCTCAGCGCGCCCTTGTTGAGAATATGGAAGCCTACTTTGGCAACAGTATCGAATTCATCCATTCCGAATCGCCGCTGCTTGTGGACGGTGTAGGTGTGCCCGAACTTGGCGATGTCATGGATGGCCAGAAAGTCCTCATCGTCGCACCCACTCCTGATGTGCGTGAGCGAGTGACCAATCTCCGGAACTTCATTCGTGAATACCGCCCAGTCATCATCGGCGTTGGCAGTGCCGCTGACACGCTGCTTGATCTGGGATACAGCTGCGAATTCATCGTTGGAGACCCAGCAGATATCTCCACGGACGCGCTGCGTGGTGATGCGCGGGTGATCCTGCCAGCCGACCCGGATGGGCATGCAGCTGGTTTGGAACGCATCCAGGATCTTGGTGTTGGTGCCGTGACATTCCCGGCAGCTGCTGATTCGGCGATGGATCTGGCAATCTTGCTGGCTGTCTTTCACCAGGCCGAAACAATTGTCACCGTCGGTGATCTCGTCGACCTGGACCGTATTTTCGGCAATGACCTGGCAGCGTCCCCGGCTGCAATGCTGACGCGCCTCAAGGCCGGCAACCGCATCGTGGAATCCACGGTGATTGAGAATCTGTACAAGACCAGCTCTGGCTCCGGTGTTGCGTGGGCGTGGGCAATTCTGGGCCTGCTCGTGGCGCTAGCCACTGTGGTCCTCATTGTCGGCTTCATGGGTAACGGGACGTTCGTTGACAACCTCATTGACACGTGGAACAACTTCGCCTTGACCGTCCAAAACCTTTTCAAGCGCTAGGAGGGGCGCAACAACATGTCTAAAAAGAAGACCGGCGTTGCCGGATGGGTTGCCAGTGGCCTCGCATGGGGCCTTGCAGGTGGCCTTACCCTGGGAACCCTGGTGGTAGCGCCCTCCTTGGCTCCTATTTCGGATTACGCGTTCAACAACATCGACTCCGCCGACCGGGGTGAAGCTAAGGCAAACAAGCAGGACGGTGAGGTCCCAGAAAACCCGGAGGCCAATTCCGCTAATGCGCTTCTGGCTGGCCACTCCAAACGCATTGTGGAGGGCACGTTGGAACAGCGCCCCTACATCATTGTGCGGGCTCCTAACGCCGATGAGGATGATGTGAAAGCCGTCGAGTCTCTTGCCCAACAGGCAGGTGCTACGGCAGCCGGGCAGATCACTCTAACCGACAAGTTCCTTTCCCAGGATGGTGCAGATGAGCTGCGCTCCATCGTCGCGAACACCCTGCCGGCGGGCGCACAACTTTCTGTGGACAACCAAACTTCAGGTACGCACGCTGGCGAGTCCTTGGGCACTGCGTTGATGTTTGACGTGGACAAGAATGAGCCACTGGCCACGGTCGAAGACCGCGCACTGGTCCTGCACGCACTGCGTGATGCCGGATTCATCGAATACGCCGATGGCACGATCACCCCGGCACAGGGCATCATTGTGGTCACCGGTGGCAGCATCGACGAGGGCGATGGCGTCAAGGACGATGCGGATGTGTTTGCCGCGACGGTTCTCGCCGACCTTGCCAAAGGCCTGGATTCACGCGGGGATGCCGTTGTGCTTGCCGGTCGCCGTGGCGCGGCGGGGCCACATGGATCCATCGAGCTGATTCGCTCCGATGCTGAGGCAAGCGCTGCGGTATCCACCGTGGATTCCCTCGACACTGAAACCGGAAGGATTTCCACCATCCTCGCTCTGGCTGAACAGCTAGGCGGTAAGTCTGGTGCCTACGGCTCGGCCTCCAACGCGCAGGCGCCCGCCCCGGAACGTCCACGCACTGAGTCGGCTGAATAAAGCTTGCGCTTAGGCCCGGCTTGTCTGTTCGAGCCGGGCCTAAACTGGTGCCATGACTTCCCACGCACAATCCTCGCGACATGAATTCACAGTGACAAGCTCTGAGCTTCTTGTGGACGCGCCCATTCTGGCGCTTCGGCGCGACTCGGTGACCATGCCAGGTGGTGTCAGCGCTCACCGCGAGATCGTAGAACATTTCGGGGCCGTGGCTGTCGTTGCCGTGGATGAACAGGACCGTATCGCCCTCGTTGAGCAATATCGCCACAGCGTAGGACGGCGATTGTGGGAACTTCCTGCGGGTCTGCTCGATTTTGCAGGTGAGCATGAGCTGACTACAGCACGGCGCGAGCTCGTCGAAGAAGCTGGGCTTGAAGCGCAGAACTGGTCACTTTTGTTGGACTTGGTTACCTCCCCGGGTTTCGCCGAAGAAGCAGTACGCGTCTTCATGGCCACTGGTTTGACTGAGGTGGAGCGCCCTGAAGCCGAGGATGAAGAAGCAGACATGGGCTTCACCTGGATGCACATTGAGGATGCGCGTGAAGCCGTTATGTCCGGCCGCATTATCAATTCGATTGCGATAGCCGGCATCTTCGCCGCATCGGATGTGCTCGCGGGGCGCTCTTTTCCCCGTTCCACTGACACACCTTTTGATGTGCGGCCGACTCACATGGCGCTACGGCGCCAGCACCAAGGTGTCCAGCCCGATATGAAAAAGATTGGGATGTAGTGAAGGCACGGGAAGTTGGCCAATTGTGGCTTGATCACCTCGCTGTTGAGCGGGGTGTTTCAGAGAACACGCTAAGCAACTACCGGCGTGATGTAGGGCGTTACGTTGATTGGCTGGAAAGCTCTGGCAAAACGGATCTCGCCTTAGTGACTGCTGCTGATTTAGAGGCCTATGTCGCAGATCTTCGCCGGGGCGATGAGTATCGGAAGCCACTGGCGGCATCCTCAACCAGCCGAGCACTTGTTGTTGCCCGGGGTCTGCATAAGTTCGCCACCGTTGAGGGCATTGTGGTTGCGGATGTTGCAGCACGCGTCTCACCACCCAAGCAGGGGGAGAAGCTGCCTGACACCTTGAGTATTGATGAGGTGAGCAAGCTTCTCGACGATTGCTTGACCGACACCCCTCACCACCTACGCGATAAGGCCTTGTTGGAGATTCTGTATGCCACGGGAGCACGTGTATCTGAAGTGCTCAGTTTGGTAGTGGATGATGTTTCCCAGATGCCCGGGTACATCAAGGTCACTGGCAAAGGCGACAAGCAACGCATTATCCCGGTGGGGCGCACGGCGAATCTGGCGTTAGACGCATACTTAGTGCGTGGTCGTCCCGCCCTGTCACAGGGCAAGTCTCATGCACTATTCCTTAACAAGCGCGGGGGAGCGCTATCCCGGCAGAGCGCGTGGACAATTATTAAAGATGCGGCTTCGCGCGCGGGGATTGAGAAAGACATCTCACCGCACACTCTGCGCCATTCCTTTGCAACACACCTTCTTGAGGGTGGAGCAGATGTCCGTACCGTCCAGGAATTACTCGGTCACGCCAGTGTGACAACGACTCAAATCTACACTCACGTCACTCCAGAGAACTTGCGTGAGGTCTGGCGTACCGCCCATCCGCGTTCCTAAACACACTGCGAAAACAAGGGGATCAGACGCATTACGCGGTAAATAACACCCGTGTAAGATGACGGGCAGTAAATGTTTGGTCGACCTGAAAATGAAGGGCGGGACTGTGGCAGACGAAGGACTCTTCGATGCGGAGCAGGCAGCAGTCGGACTGACTGGACGCCCACTGCGCGAACTCCCTCAGCCGGAGCCACTGGACAAGCATGGCCCGGCCACGATCATTTCCATGGTTAATCAAAAGGGTGGCGTGGGCAAGACCACCTCATCCATCAATCTTGGCGCTTGCCTTGCGGAACAGGGACGTAAAGTCCTGCTGGTTGATTTGGATCCGCAGGGCGCTTTGTCTGCCGGTCTTGGGGTGACTCAAGATGAGGATCAAGTTACGGTCTATGACCTGATGTTGGATAACACCTCTTCCATCCACTCGGCTATTAAGCGCACGAATGTTTCCGGTTTGGATCTCGTGCCGGCCAATATTGATCTGTCAGCCGCGGAAATCCAATTGGTCAATGAGGTCGGCCGTGAACAAACCCTTGGCCGCGCATTGCGCCCAGTGCGCGGGGAGTATGACTTCATCATCATCGATTGCCAGCCATCGTTGGGCTTGCTCACTGTGAATGCTCTTGCGTGTTCTCATGGCGTGATCATCCCGATGGAGTGCGAGTACTTCTCGCTGCGTGGCCTCGCCCTTCTGGCGGACACTGTGGAGAAGGTGCGTGACCGCATTAACTTCGACTTGGACATCGTGGGCATCCTGGTGACCATGTTTGACCGTCGCACCACCCACGCCCGCGAGGTCATGGATCGTGTGGTGGAAGTCTTCGGTGATCGTGTTTTTGACACCGTGATTACCCGCACCGTCCGCTTCCCAGAAACTTCTGTCGCTGGTGAACCGATTATCACGTGGGCACCCAACTCACCAGGCGCGGAGCAGTACCGAAATCTGGCGCTTGAGGTCATCGAGCGCACTTCCCAGCGCTAGTAGGGGAGCCGTTGATCCGGCATGACAACAACGCATACGAATCGACCGATGGCTGGTAATGAGGGTTACCAGCCAGAGATCACCGGTTTCACCATTGTTCTCAATAACTTCGAGGGACCCTATGATCTGCTGCTGAACCTCATTGGTGCCAGGAAGCTTGACATCACTGAGATCGCCTTGGCTGAAGTTACTGATGAGTTCATTGAATATGTGCGTCTGTTGGGCGAGACAGCACAGTTGGATGAAGTCACTGAGTTTCTAGTCACGGCGGCGACTCTTTTAGCGCTCAAAACACAGCGTCTTTTGCCGCGTAGTGGTGAGGATGACGAGGAAGATCTGGAGCTTCTGTCTTCCCGTGACCTCTTGTTCGCACGCCTGCTGCAGTACCGGGCGTACCAGCAGGTGGCTGATCGTTTTGAGGAATGGCAGACCAATGCCCGGCGGCGGTATCCCCGCGCAGTGGGAATGGAGGATCAGTTCCTCGATCTCATGCCGCCCGTGGAGCTCGGACACACAGCGGGCAGTTTCGCGGAGCTAGCTGCCTCTGTTTTTCGGCCGAAGCCACCAGAAACAGTGCGCACTGACCACGTGCATGCCCAGGCCGTATCTGTGCCGGAGCAGGCCGGGAAGATCTTGGACACGCTAAAACTCGCCGGCCCAGATCATTGGCTTACGTTCACCGCGCTGACCCGTGACTGCACTAAAACAATGGAAGTTGTGGGCAGATTTTTGGCAGTGTTAGAGCTGTATAAGGCCCATGCGATTGATGCCCAGCAGGAGGAGGCCCTCGGGCAATTGGATATTGCGTGGACTGGTAAAAATGTGGATCCCGCGGTGGTGGCCGCGCAGAACTGGGAGTAGGGAACATGGAGAAGAACTCGGACCTGCCCATGGTCTCGCAGCTGCGCTCACAGATTGAATCCGTCATCCTGGTGATCGATACACCCGCCACCGTGGCGGACCTCGCCGGTGCTTTGCATGCAGCCCCAGAAGATGTTGCCTTAGCTCTGAAAGAGTGGGCGGAAGAATTGGATCACCGTGGCTCTGGAATGGACTTGCGTGAAACAGCTGAAGGGTGGAGGTTGTACACCCGGCCAGAGAATGCTGATGCAGTAGAAGCTTTCTTGGTGGATGGTACGCAAACAAAACTCAGTCGCGCGGCGATGGAAACACTGGCCGTGGTTGCCTACCGGCAGCCGGTGACGCGAGCCCAAGTAGCGGGTGTTCGAGGAGTGAATGTCGATGGTGTCATGCGCACGTTGACTCTGCGTGGACTCATCGCTGAGGTGGAACCCGATGAATCGTCTGGTGCGCACCGCTACGTCACCACCGAACTGTTCTTGGAGCAGCTAGGCATCGATTCTTTGGACAGATTGCCAGACTTGGCACCGCTGCTTCCGGAAGTCGATTCCATCGAAGATGCCTGGTAGATTCGGGGACTATGAAACCTACCGCTCGCCGAGAAGGCTCACCGGATAAGGGCTCGAACAAGAGCCATGACAATCAACAGAATCGGGGCAAGGACCAGAAGTTCTTGCTCTCCAACGCAAAGCCCGCCAAACACCAGAACGTCAGCTTGAGTGAGCGTCGTGCCGCTGCTGAAAAGGCGGCAGAAGAACCGCACCCGCTCGCTGATAACTGGTGGGACTACCGTGAAGATCCCGTCGCCCCCGAGGGCAAGGCAGTGGAACTCGGCGATCCGGACGAACGGGATCACCGCACGGGTAGGCCACAGAAACGTCGTCAAGCAGAAGGCATTCGTCTGCAAAAGGTCCTGGCGCAGGCTGGCGTTGCCTCGCGCCGGAACTGCGAAGTGATGATTGATGAAGGTCGCGTTGAGGTCAACGGCAAGATCATCCGCCAACAGGGCGTGCGCGTGGACCCGAACGTGGACATCATCCGTGTTGATGGTGTGCGTGTGAATGTGAATGAGGATCACCAGTACTTCGCGCTGAACAAGCCACGCGGTATGCACACGACCATGGAGGACGAGTTCGGCCGACCCTGCGTGGGCGATGTTGTGGCTGACCGTGTTGTGGCCGGTAACCGCCTCTTTCACGTGGGCCGGCTTGATGCGGACACGGAAGGCCTGCTGATCCTCACCAATGATGGTGAGCTGGCTAACCGCCTCATGCACCCACGCTACGGCGTGTCCAAGACGTACTTGGCTACAGTGCTGGGCGAAGCAAAGCCAGCACTCGTGCGCGAGCTCAAGAACGGAATTGAGCTGGATGACGGTATGGCCAAGGCTGACTACGTGCAGATCGTGGACACTCACCAAGGCCAATCGCTGATCCGATTGGAGATTCATGAGGGCCGCAAGCACATCGTCCGCCGCATGCTCAAGGCCGCCGGCTACCCGGTGCAGCGTCTCGTGCGCACGAAAGTGCACACGGTTCAGCTTGGAGAGCTGAAGCCAGGCGCGATGCGTGCGCTCAATGATTCGGAGCTGACGGCTCTGTACAAGGCAGTGGAGATGTAAATGAGCAGCACCGACAAGATCCAAAACACTAACCCGGCAATGCTGACGAACATGCCTGATGGCGGATTGATCCTTGCTGTTGATGGGCCGTCAGGGACCGGTAAATCCACCACGTGCCGCGCGTTGGCTAAGCAGCTCAACGCAAAGTATGTGGATACCGGTGCGATGTACCGGGTGGCCACTTTGGCTGTGCTCCGTGCTGGTGTGGACCCCGCTGATAGGGTTGCCGTCATTGAGGTCACTCGTGATCTGCCTTTGGAAGTCTCCGATGATCCGGATTCTACCGAAGTGATTCTTGCTGGGGAGGATGTCTCGGGGGAGATCCGCGAACGGGACGTTACGCAGAATGTGTCCGCTGTGTCAGCGATTCCGGAGGTACGCGTGAACCTCGTGGAATTGCAGCGCAAACTCGCACGTGACGCGCACCGCGCTATCGTGGAGGGTCGTGACATTGGAACGGTTGTGCTTGTTGACGCGCCGGCAAAGGCCTTCCTCACGGCTTCACCGGAGGTGCGCGCGCAGCGCCGCTATGACCAAGATGTCTCCGCTGGGCGCGAGGTCGACTTTGCCACTGTGCTCGCCGACGTGATCCGCCGCGATGAGCTGGATTCTTCGCGGGCGACGAGTCCGCTTCGTCCCGCCGAGGATGCGGAGATCATCGATACTTCGACCATGAGCAAGGACGAGGTCCTGGCTACCCTCATCGCGTTGATTGAAAGGAGTGCATGATGACTGACCAGCGCAACAACAACGAGTTTTCGGAAGATGCGCCCACGGAGTTCGAGTACACCGAGTTCAACCCCGCGGACTATGAGGGCGAAGAGTATTTCATCTCTGAATATGGGGAGGAAGCTGAGCAGCTTTTCGACGAATCGGAGTTCGGCCCCGCCGACTACGGTGAGGATTCCGAAGGTGATGTTGACATCACCAACGACATGTCCGAGGAGGATTGGGCTGAGGTCGAAGCTGCTTTTGGCGTTCAGCGCATCAATGCGGATGGGCACTTGGAGGAAGCTCTTCCCACGGTTGCCATTGTTGGCCGTCCGAACGTAGGCAAGTCCTCTTTGGTCAACCGTTTCCTGGGTCGCCGCGAAGCCGTGGTCGAGGACCACCCAGGGGTGACCCGTGACCGCGTGAGCTACTTGGCTGACTGGGCAGGCCGCCGTTTCTGGGTACAGGACACCGGTGGGTGGGACCCGGATGCCAAGGGCATTCACGCCTCTATCGCGCACCAGTCAGAAGCAGCGATGCATGATGCAGACATCATCCTCATGGTCGTGGATTCCCACGTCGGCGTGACAGAGTCCGATGCCGCAATGGCACGGAACCTGCAGCGCTCTGATGTGCCGGTCATTCTTGTTGCGAACAAGTTTGAGTCTGAGTCCCAGTGGGCGGACGTTGCGGAGTTTTATTCCCTCGGCTTGGGCGATCCGTGGCCAGTGTCCGCTCTGCACGGTCGCGGTGGTGCGGATGTTTTGGATGAGATCATCCGTCTCTTCCCTGAAGTACCCAAGTCCGCCAACTCCATCACGGAGGGCCCACGCCGCGTGACCCTGGTGGGTAAGCCGAATGTGGGTAAGTCCTCTTTGCTGAACAAGCTGTCCAAGTCTGACCGTGCCGTGGTGGACAACGTTGCCGGCACGACGGTTGACCCGGTGGATGAGCTCATCCAGCTGGATCAAAAGCTATGGCGCTTCATTGATACTGCTGGCCTACGCAAGAAGGTCAAGAACGCAACGGGGCATGAGTACTACGCCTCGTTGCGTACGCGCGGCACGATCGATGCGGCAGAAGTATGCGTCGTGCTTATCGACGCATCCCAGGAGATCACTGAACAAGACCAACGCGTCATCTCCATGGTGTTGGATGCGGGCAAGGCCATGGTCATTGCCTTCAACAAGTGGGACCTGATGGATGAGGACCGCAGGTACTACTTTGACCGCGAATTCGACATGCAGCTAAACCAGTTGCCGTGGGTATCCAAGATAAATATCTCCGCCGAGACCGGTCGCGGTCTGCACCGCCTGGAGCAGGAGATGATCACGGCACTGGAAAATTGGGATCGCCGCATCTCCACCGGCCAGCTGAACAACTGGCTGCGTGAGGCAATTGCCGCTAACCCTCCGCCGATGAAGAATAACCGCCTGCCCAAGGTGCTTTTTGCCACCATGGCGGGCACACGTCCGCCGACCATCGTGCTGTTCACCACTGGCTTCCTGGATGCTGGTTACCGCCGTTACTTGGAGCGTAAGTTCCGTGAGCAGTTCGGTTACCACGGCACTCCAGTGCGCTTCGCCGTACGCGTGCGTGAGCGCAACCCGAAGCGCCGCTAGGAGCCAACTGTCGTGCCACACCCTCGCAGCACTCGCACTGTCACCGTTGACGTGCCCGGTCATGGAACACAGCAGTTTTCTTACCACTGTTCTGTCCCATCAACGGCGCATAATGGTGAGCCGTTGCCACTGATCGTGGGTATTCACGGCAAGGGGGATAATGGCTACGACTTTCTCATTGGCACAAACCTTGGCGTAGCCAACGCTGTCGTTGTCACACCCACTGGACAGGGCCTGGCGTGGAGTCCAGCGCCTTATGCCATCACGACGGTGGAGCAAGACACCGCACTGATCGAAGCGATTATTGCTGACATCAGCTCTGCGTACTCCATTGATCCGCAGCGCGTGTACCTCGCCGGATTCTCCAATGGCGGTGGGCTCGTTGCTGTTCTGGCCACAAACAACCCAGACAAGTACGCCGGTGCAGCTACCGTTGCCGGTGCCATCCGGTCGAGTGCGGATGAGCTAGCTGCAGGATCTCCCATTGACTACCTAAATATCCATGGCACCTGGGACGACGTTGTGCCCTATGCCGGTGAAAACCGTGGTGGCGGGGGAGTCATCCAACCAGCATGGGATGTTGCCACTGCTTTCGCTGAGCGCAACGGCGACCAGGCGCGGACTGCTCACATTCCTGTCGAGGGCATGGGCCATGAGTGGCCAGCAGGAATCTGGGCGCGCAGTCGGGGCATTGATGTCACCGAGATTATTCTCGATTTCTTTTGTATCACCTGGGCTGAGCACTAAGCACGCTCATACAAGAATGCGTCGGTGCGATAGGGCAGAGGAATCCGATCTCCTTCTTCAAACCCCAATCGTTCGTAGAGGTACCACCTCAGATTCGCCTCTACCTTCGCTCGCGTCGTGTCTGATGCACGCAACCAGTAGGACCGCGTTTTAGCCAGCGCGAACAAATCAGCCGTGGTGACTTCCTGGAACCAGCGCAGGCGAAGCTCCTCAGTCAGGGACCAGGGGGCATATACCTCCGGGTAGAAGCCTTCGCGGTGCACGTCACCGGAATGAGAGATGCGGGAATAGCGCAGTACCCATGGGTGGGAAACGTCGAGCGTGTTCCAGCACAACATGAGCTTGCCACCAGGTACGACTACTCGGTCAGCCTCCGCGCTTGCTGCTGCAGTGTCCACCCAGTGCCAGGTCTGCGCGCTGACGTAGGCGTCCACCGAACTATCCCGCACCCCGGTTGCCTCAGCAGTTGCGCGCCAAGCATGTACTGCTGAGTGCTGTTGCTTCAACACGGTAAGCATGTCTGCTGACGGGTCCACAGCAAAGACCGTGCGCCCAGGGGTCAGCAAATCTGCCGCGAGTTTGCCCGATCCTGCACCGACATCAATCACGGTTGTCGCATCAGTGACAAGCTCAGAAACCGCGAAAGGGTAGGAAGGCCGGACATCGTCGTAAAGCGATGCTCCTGCTTGAAACGCCCCCGCGGTGAACGTGCGTGCTGTTTCGTCGCTGAACCCCGGCGCATTCTTTTTGCTTGGAATGAAGCGATGTTGCTCCGGGCCGAAACTCATGGGGTGCAATGTACCTGGTGTCTGGGTAGGACGTGAATTTTTGGGCAAGTAGCGTAGGTTAGAACGAGTGAAAAATGCCCGCCTAAAATCTGCTTTCCGCCCAGCAGTTGCTGCTGCTGTGGTGCTGTTGAGCTGCTTTCATGTGAGCGCATGCGGCTCACTGCCGGGCAAAGCCGCGGTTGAGGACAAAGTCGTGGAAGTCTTCAACGAACCGCCGGAATACCGCCCAATGCCCAATGGCCCAACGACGACGCACCGACGCACGATGCACATTGGCGGGCATGAACGCGAATACCTCGTCTCCACACCAACGGATGTGCACGCGCTTGATGGGTTGCCACTCATCATGGTTTTTCACGGCTACCGCATGACCATGGATCAGATGCGCGCCACCACGAACTTTGATTCCGCCCACGCTGTTGTGGTGTACATGCAGGGCGTGAACACCTCGTGGGCTCCCGCACCGTACGCAACGACGACGGGGGAGGAGGACCTCGCATTTTTCGACGCGGTGCGTGAGCAGATGCTGCGCGATTATCCGGTTAATCCAGCCCGTGTGTTCGCTGCCGGCCACTCCAACGGCGGCGGATTTGTGGCGTATGCAGCCTGCCATCGGCCACACCATCTCACCGGTATTGCCACTGTGTCAGCCGCCTACTACGAGAAGGTGTTTGAGGGGTGCGCGCCGGTGCCCATGAAGCAGATTGACTTCCATGGCACTGCCGATCCAGTCATCGACTATGAAGGCGGCTGGCGGTATCACACCCGCTATGAGCCTGTACAGCGCGTTCTCGTCGAAGCGGAGAAGCGGAATCACTGCCACCCACAGCCCATCACTGAACCCTTTGAACGTCCGGGACAAAAACTCACCTGGCAGCATTGCGATGCGCCGCTGGAGCATTACCGCCTCGAGGGCAGTAGACACGTGTGGCCCGGCGATCTCATCGACATCGGGCCGGGCGCACTAACAAGCAAAAACTTTGCGACGAAGACGATCCTGGACTTTTTCCGCATCCCCCGGCGCAACTAGGCGCCAGAGTGGGGCATAGGTTTACTCCGCCTTCAGCTGCCGGTGCCTGTTCTCAATGAAGGTGCGTTCTGCCAAGGATTCGCCGGCACCGTCTTGGAGGTGGACGACAACGTTAAGGCCAAGGGCTTCCAGGTCCTCGACATCTTCGCAGTACATGGCCACCGAACTGATCACGCATTCATCGGTCAACGCCTTGAGGTCGAGGCGCAGACCAATGGCAAACAGCATGAGGCTCACGCCGATGTCGGAGAAGAGGTCGAGTGCCGCATCATGTTCTACGCCAGCGGCATGGAGCGCAAAGCCGGCAACGAGAAACCCAATGAGCGGTGGCAGTCGCACAGCCCATGGAATGAGACCGCAACCAAGTACGTGAGTAACAAATCCGCAGGTTGAAGTCTGCATCACCGGCAGATTGTCCAGAAGCACGAAACGTGCTCTCCCCCTAATGGGGAGAGCACGACCCGCCGATACACAGTTTGTGGGGCAGGTCTAGCATGAGACGCGTGGAAAATCAGCGTCATTCTCGTGAACCGGAAGCAACACGGAGCCAACCCGCAGACTCCACACCAAAGAACCCGCGTGAGCAGCTGACTGCTCGCGCGCTTGTCGTGTGGGTGGCGGCTCTGCTTACCTACGTCGTGGCAATCGTCGGCCGTACGTCCCTCGGTGTTGCCGGCGTGGAGGCCCTCGATCGCTTCCACATCAACGCCTCCCAGCTGGCTGTGTTCACCGCTGTCCAGGTGGGCGTGTACGCCTTGGCGCAGATTCCTACCGGCATCATCATTGACCGCATCGGCCCTAAGAAGACAATGGTCGCTGGTGCGCTCATCATGGCCATCGGCCAGGTGATCATCGCGTTCACCACGTCATACCCACTCGCAGTCGCTGCTCGTGTGCTCATTGGCGCGGGCGACGCTACTGCATTCTTGGGAGCCATGCGTTTGTTGCCCCTGTGGTTCCCGCTGCGCCTGACTCCGCTGTTCACACAGCTCACCGCGGGGCTGGGTCAGCTAGGCCAGTTCATCTCCGCTGTGCCATTCCTAGCCATCCTTCATGCCGCGGGGTGGGTGCCCGCGTTCCTGTCCGTCAGTACCGCCGGCCTCATCATCGTAATCGTGGGGCTTGTCGCGCTTGCCGACGCCCCCGGCGCCCGCAAAGACAAAAACGCCCACCGCAGCACCGAATCGGAGCGCCTCACCATCGGCCAAACCTTGAAGATGGTCCTGACCAACCCGGTGTGCTGGCAGGGCTTCTTCACCCACTGGACCGGCCTGATGCACCAGTGCATCTTCACCCTTCTGTGGGGCATGCCGCTGATGACCTTGGGCTTGGGGCTGAGCCCGGCTCAAGCCAGTTCCGTTCTGGTGATCAACACCGCGGCCGTGATCCTCGCTGGCCCTTTGATGGGCATGATCTCCGCCCGCACGGGCCGCAAGCGCATCAATGTGGTGGCAATCATCGCCGTCATGGACCTTCTTATCTGGGTCGCATTCCTGCTGCCCACTAACCCGCCTGCCTTCTGGGCAGTCATTGTGCTCAACATTCTGATGGCAGCTCTCGGCGCTAAGTCCAACTTCGGTTTTGACTCCGTCCGTGAGGAAGTTGACCGAAAGATTCTGGCCACCGGCACCGGCCTGGCCAACATGGGCGGGTTCGTGGCCACCATGATTGCTGCACCGAGCGTTGGGTTCTTGCTTGACGCCACCTCGACCGGCGGCAACTACACCTGGGAGTCCTTCCGCATCGGTTGGCTCGCGGTCCTTGCCGTGTGGGCATTTGGTTTCATTGGGCTGCTCGTCGCTAAGCGTGCAACCTCCAAGTTCGTAGGTGGAGCTAAGTACCGAGTCGTCGAATCGGACAATTAGCACGAATAACGTCTGTATTGGGGGATTGACGTCGCACACGTAGGACTGTACGGTTTTCTGTACGTTAACCGCTGGGAGGTGGACTATGAAGACTTACAGCTACACCGAATCCCGCGCGAACTATGCACAGGTGCTGAATGATGTGGTTAATGACCGCGAAGAAGCCGTCATAACTCGCGCTGGCCATGAACCCGTCGTGATTGTGTCGCTATCTGAATACGAGTCTTTGCGTGAAACCGCGTATCTTCTGCGTTCGCCGGCTAATGCGCGCCGTCTGCTTGGTTCTATTGAAAACCTAGAGAATCAGCGTGGTTCACAGCACGCTCTCATTGAGGAATAATGCTTCTCATCTGGGACGAGGCAGCGTGGGAAGATTATCTATGGTGGCAGTCAGTTGATCGGCGAATCCTCAAACGCATCAACCAACTAATCAAGGACATTGTCCGAAACGGTAACGAGGGAATCGGCAAGCCCGAAGCGCTCAAGCATGAGTTGTCAGGGTATTGGTCGAGACGAATCACAGATGAACACCGATTGGTGTACCAAGTCATGGATGGGGAAGTGCGAATCGCGGCCTGCCGATATCATTACGGACGCTAATTAAGGCTGAACCGGAGATTGTGCTGATTATCTCGATGCTAAGCAGCTTGGGACGTGAATGCCCAATGGGGACCCTGATTGGACCACACTCTTATGCAGCCTGACGCATAGGCGCTCCCGCCTTTGGCAAGAATCCCCGAAAAGATTTTGTCGGACTGACAGGATTTGAACCTGCGACCCCCACACCCCCAGTGTGGTGCGCTACCAAACTGCGCCACAGCCCGTTGTTCGTCGATAAGCGCAAGCGTTAAGCCTGCATGAAGCGAACGTCCGCTAGATTACCCCACGGGGGATTGATTGATGTAATCGGCTGGTCACGTAAAGTTGCCCCATGGGCAAGTTTGACTGGTTCTGGAAGGCGATGGGCTCAACCGCCGAGCGCAACAACAAGAAGTCGAAAGGCATTGTGTCGCAAGCGCATGAGCTGATCGCTGGGTATGAGCAGTACAGCGATGCGCAGATCGCCGAGGCGGTGCGAGAGACTGTCGCGAACGGGGAGATTTCGAAGAAGCCGGAGTTCCTCGCGTTGCTCACCGTGGCATCGACGCGCACGCTCGGCATGACGCCGTTTGAGGTACAGAATCAGGCAGTGCTCCGCCTGCTCGAAGGTGATGTCATCCAGATGGCCACGGGTGAAGGCAAGACACTCGTTGGAGCGATGGCGGCGACGGGTTTCGCACTGACCGGAAAACGGGTGCACGTGATCACGGTGAATAACTACCTCGCCCATCGCGATGCGGAGTGGATGCGACCACTCGTGGAGTTCTTTGGGTTGTCGGTCGCGTCGGTCACGGAGGCCTCTACACGCGAAGAGCGCGTTGCGGCGTACAAGAGTGACATTGTGTACGCGCCTGTCGCCGAGATCGGCTTTGATCATCTGCGCGACAACCAGATCACGCACCGAAGCCAGACAGTCCAGGCCCCAGCAGACGTTGCGCTCGTCGATGAAGCGGACAGTGTGCTTGTAGACGAAGCTTTGGTCCCCCTCGTCCTCGCCGGCTCCAAGCCGGGGGAGCAGGCCACTGGCCAGATCACTGAGGCGGTGTCCCATCTAGTCGAAGACAAGGACTACACCATCGATTCAGACCGCCGGAATGTCTTCCTTACCGATGACGGTGCGGCCAAGATTGAGAAGGCCCTTGGAATTGATTCGTTGTATTCCGATGAGAACATTGGCACCATCCTGGTCCGTGTGAATTTGGCGCTGCACGCGAAGGCCCTGCTCATCCGGGATGTCCACTACATCGTGCAGGACGGCAAAATCGACCTCGTGGATGCCTCACGCGGCCGCGTGGCTGAACTGCAGCGCTGGCCTGACGGCCTCCAAGCCGCTGTAGAGGCGAAGGAAGGCTTGGATGTCTCCGAAGGTGGCCGGATCCTCGATTCCATTACCCTTCAGGCTCTCATGCGCCGTTACCCGCTGGTGTGCGGCATGACCGGTACGGCGGTGGAAGCGACTGATCAGCTCCGCCAGTTCTATGACCTTGGTGTGTCCACGATTGACCGGGCAAAACCACTCCAGCGTTTTGATGAGGCGGACCGAATCTACGCCACCATGGACGATAAGTTCAAGGCGCTGGTGGGGGAGATCGCCTACATTCACTCCACTGGCCAGCCGCTTCTCGTGGGTACACATGACGTGGCTGAATCGGAGGCGCTCGCGGAGGCATTGGAGGAGCAGGGGATTACCGTCAACGTGCTCAACGCGAAGAACGATGAGGAAGAAGCCCGCATCATCGCCGAAGCCGGTGATCTGGGTCGCGTGACCGTGTCTACCCAGATGGCTGGTCGCGGTACTGATATTCGTCTCGGTGGTGCTGATGAATCTGACCGCGATGCTGTTGTGGAACTCGGTGGCTTGGCTGTGATCGGCACTGCACGCCACCGCACAGCACGCTTGGACAACCAGCTGCGTGGGCGCGCTGGACGCCAAGGAGATCCGGGTTTGAGCCTGTTCTTCGTCTCCTTGGAGGATGACATCGTCACCGCAGGAGGCGCGGATGAGCAGATCACAGCACAGCCCAACGAGAATGGGCGGATTGATACCAAACGGGTCCACGATTTCATCGCCCACTGCCAGCGCGTGACCGAGGGACAGCTGCTGGAAATCCACGCGCAGACGTGGAAGTACAACCAACTCTTGGCTGATCATCGGGCGATTATCGACGAACGCCGCGCCACCCTCCTCGACACCGACCGGGCTTGGGTTGAGCTCGCTGAGCGTAGTTCGGAGCGTGCTGCTGAGCTTGAGGCTGCGGGCATTGATCAGGGCGTTCTGGAACAAGCTGCGCGTGAGATCATGCTTTTCCACTTGGATGACGAATGGTCAGAACATCTGTCCCACATGGATGAGGTGCGAGAGTCCATCCACTTGCGCGCCATCGCGCGTGAGACGCCCCTGACCGAGTACCACCGCATTGCCGTGCGCGAGTTCAAGCACCTGGCCAATCGTGCGGTTGAACAGGCAGTAGACACGTTCAATAGTGTGCTTATCGACGATGCCGGGGCCCACATGGAAGACGCCGGCTGGAAGCGCCCCAGCGCAACCTGGACCTATATGGTCTCCGATAACCCTTTGTCAGGCGGTGGCAACTCCGTCATTTCGGGTATTGCCAACATGTTCCGGTAGGGCAGTGGAGGCTACTGGAACGCCTAGCTCCGGCGTGTCGGAACTCCTTTTTTCCAGGTGAGACTGTGAAAACGCTGCGACTCAGCCGGTTCTAACTCGCAGTGATTCAAGATGCCGGTATGATGATCGTGGACTAAATTTTGTACTGAAATTTGTTCGGTAAGTTTGATTCCGTCGACAACGTCAGGAGAAGACATGAGCGAGAACACCGGTACGCCGGAGGCACAGGTAGAAACCACTTCGGTATTCCGTGCCGATCTTCTGAAGGAGATGGAGACGGGAGCTACCGCCTCTGAGAACGTAGGCGGCGTTGAGGGCCTGCCTGAGGGCGCAGCCCTCCTCGTAGTAAAGCGTGGCCCGAATGCTGGCGCACGCTTCCTGCTAGACCAGGACACCACCACCGCCGGCCGTCACCCAGAGGCTGACATCTTCCTCGATGACGTGACCGTTTCCCGCCGTCACGCTGAATTCCGCCGTAACGCAGGCGAGTTTGAGGTTGTGGATGTCGGATCGCTCAACGGCACCTACGTCAACCGTGAGCCACGTAACTCGCAGGCACTGTCCACGGGCGATGAGATCCAGATTGGCAAGTTCCGTCTGGTCTTTATTGCGGACAACGCATAAACCCCGTTACAGCACTCGTCATCGACGAGGCGACTTTGTTGTACCCCTAGCCCCTCCTTCAAGGTGAACTGAACGCCGTGAGCGCAATCCGGAAGACTACTCCCGCAACGCCCGCCCCCCGCACGGGCGTGAAAACCATGTCTATCGGTGTGGTGATTAAACGTTTGCGTGAGGAATTCCCGGATGTCACGGTGTCCAAGATCCGTTTCCTTGAATCTGAGGGGTTAATTTCGCCCGAGCGCACCCAATCTGGTTACCGCCGTTTCACAGACGCTGATGTGGATCGCCTGCGATACATTCTGGTGACGCAGCGCGATAACTATCTTCCGCTTAAGGTCATCCGTGAGCAGCTTGAAGCCATGGACAATGGCGCAGTAGCCGCCCTGATTCCTGGACAGCCCGCAGAGCAAATCTTCACCACCGATAGTCTTGCGGCCCAGGCGCCAGCCCGCTTCTCCGATGACATGTTGGCGGAGCAAGCGAAGTGCGATCCGGCGCTCGTGGAGTCCTGTATCAAAGCAGGTTTGATTCACCCTGATCCTTCAGGATTATTCTCCGCAAATGATGTCCGCGCTCTTTCCGCCGTTCATGGTTTGATCCAGTTCGGGTTGGATGAGCGCCACATCAAGACCTTGCGCCAAGCTGCAGTACGTCAGGCTGATCTAATCGCTAGCGTGACCCAGCCAGTGGCGAAATCAGGGAAGGCTTCTGCTGCTCAGGAGGCTGATGAAATGGCACAAAACATGATGAGCCAGATCCTGGCACTGAACACATCTTTGGTGAAGAACGAGCTGCGGCGCTCAAGTGGTAGGTAGTCGCTCCATGAGCACAGTAACCGTTAAGCTCTGTGGAGTCTTTCCCATCGGGCCCGAAAACTTCCTCTGCGCGGTATTGCTTTGGGAGGAACGCCAACGTTTCCTTCCTGTCTGGTTACCGCCCGTTGGTGGCGCGCAGCTCGTCGCCCGGATTGCTGAGTGGGAACCAAAGCGACCGGATACTCACGATGTGTTGACCGAAGTCATCGCACACTCCACAACCGGCGTTTCAGCCCTTGAAATCAGCAGTTACTACAACGGTGTTTTTATGGGGCAGATCACCATGGACAATGGCACTGAAGTTGATTGTCGTCCGTCTGATCTCTTCATCATTGCTTCGATGATGGATCTACCTATCGAGGTAGATGAGCTGGTGATTAATCAAGCTTCTATCTGGTTGTCCCCAGAAGACGCCGCTGATTATTTTGATGTTGAATTGGACACGAACAGCCAACCCCAGAGGCACCCCGAATCTGCGAGTGGGGATGCACAAGCTGACGCAGATTTCCAGCAGCTCATGCGTGATCTTGGTGTTGAAGAAGGGGATCTCGGGTTCGGCGAAGCTGGGGAGTAGAACCCCCATCACTGCCACCCACTTAGACACCTCGCACAGTTAGAGCTGTTACCTATGTGATTAGTGATGTAAAAGCTACTGTTGTTATTTAAGATGACAATGGTGCAAGATAGGACTAAACTTAAAGTAGAGGTTTAAGTTACGGCGTGTTGCACGTCGAAGTCTTGACCGAAGTTTAAGCTTGGCATTTAATAACTAGTGCGCCCCTTTTGAAACTTCATGGGAGTAATTACGTGAGTACGTTTGACACCTACGCCGCCGACGGCGAGATCGAGGCCCCAGTCCAGGAGACCCTGTTTGATCTGGGTCCATCCGATGAGGTTGGCTACCGTGTGCCCATCGCATGCCAGGTTGCCGGCATCACGTACCGCCAGCTCGATTACTGGGCACGCACTGATCTAGTGCGTCCTTCCATCCGCAACGCGACCGGATCAGGCTCCCAACGTCTGTACTCCTTTAAAGACATCCTTGTTCTGAAGATTGTCAAGGGCCTGTTGGACACCGGCATCTCACTCCAGAACATCCGTCTCGCTGTGGACAACCTGCGCGACCGCGGTGTCGGTGAGATCTCAGAGATCATCCTTGTTTCGGACGGCGCAACGGTCTACGAATGCCGCAGCAACGACGAAATCATCGATCTGCTCGGTGGTGGCCAGGGCGTGTTTGCTATTGCTGTCCCGCAGATTGTTAAGGAACTCACCGGCACGATCTCCGCTTTCCCATCCGAGCGTATTGGGGACATCGAGTCCAAGGAAGATTCTGACAACGTGGTGACTCTAGATGAGCTGGCTGACCGCCGCCGTCGCCGTAGCTCGTAGAACTTCCGAAGCTTAAAGAAGGAACCTGCTACCTCAATATGAGGCAGCAGGTTCCTTTGTGTTATGGGGTGGCTAGCGTACAGCCGCTGCGCCGAAGATAGCCTGAGGCAGCGCTTTAGCATCCGCCGCTGTTGTCGCAGACTGTGCGGCGGAGGCAAGATCCTTATCCTCTTCGCCGCCACCAACGTGGACGACTGACAGTTCGACGCTGGCGTCCCCGGCTTGCTTGATTGATTCAGCGATCGGGGTGGACGCATCAGACGTGCCGGAGGTGACGAGGACAATGCGCACTGGGTTCTCAGCACTCGCAGTTGTTTGGGCGTAAGCAAGCACGGCTAAAACAACCTCGTGGGTTTGAGGGCTGCCGTCGTTGAGGAAGCGTGTGACTGCGCTGGCGACCTCCTCGCCGTTGTCTCCCAAGGCGACATTGGTACGGTAGCCGTTAGCCACTCCAGGGGACAAGGGAGAGGAGTAGTTCCATAGACCAACACGGTGGCCCGCAGCGGAAAGCTTCTTCGCTGCCTGGGCAATACCGTCCTCGGCCGCAGAAGCGTAGTTGGTCATGCCCGCGGACGTATCTAGAACAAAGAGCGTATCTGTGGATGCTGCAGTTGCCATGTTTGTTGATTCAGTGCTGTTGTCCACGCTACCAGTCTTCAATCGGCCACCCTCAGGCAGGGCAGCGGCCCACACCGATTCAGCGATGACAGGAAGTTTGGTTGCACCATCACCGGTGAAAAGCTTGCCGGTTGTGTCAGCAAAAGCTTGGCCGGCACGGGCTTGATCCTCAGTGACGTTGTCCGACGTGGTCAAGGGGATAGCAGAATAAACAATGTCGGCTCCCTCAACCCGACTGAACTTAAAGCCTTCAGGGGTGGCAAACTCCGCTGTGGCAATGAGACGAGTGGAGTTCAACTCGGCCTTCGAGGTAGACGCGATGCGATGCTCGGTCAAAGCAGCAACTGCTTCGCTTTCAGAAGGGGCCAGCTTAGCGGCCACCAGAGCTGAGGCCTCAGGCTGATCCCCAATGGGGAAATCCACCGTAGCCACATCAACGGTGTCAGGCTTAACCTCAGTGGAACCAGCAACACCCGCTGGAACGGACGCCACCGTCAACGGTTCATTCGTTGCTGCTGCCCGTCCGGCTTCTTCCAACTCGGTATGGGAGATGGAAGTGTTCGGAGCAATATACACTGCAGCTTCCGCCAGTGAATCCACATACACCGGGCGGACGCAGTAGTCGCGGACGACGGGGGCGGTCTCCGAGTAGACGTCGATAAGCATGCGCCCAACTTCCTCGGAGGAAGCGGCGACTGGCAACGCGAGGTCTCCCGCGACACACGACTCCTCCTCCGTACCACCGGCATTGAGCTCATCATTGGTGTTGCTGCGGTTAGAGAAGATATACGCCGCAAGGAGCCCAAGAATCGCAATCAAGGCAAGGAAGGCAATGGCCCCCTTTGACAGTGCGTAATTATTCTTCCCCGAGGAATGGCGTCCCATCTGGAGGTCCCTTTCGTGCAGTGAGTTTCCGCACTACAGCTTATCGGCTGACAGCGCGAGCTCGTAGAAGCGCACGAGCTGGTGTCGCAGAGGTTCCGCACGCTGCGCAAAAGCTCGTTGCTGTGCCACGTAGTCTGCTTTCCCCTCTGCCGTTTCTATTGCGACAACCCCGTACCCCAGCGGGCGGCAATCATAGGGTGAGGCCTCCATGTCCAACAGGCGAATATCCATGGCTAACTCGAGGCAATCCAGAAGAAGGGAGCCGGGAATAAGCGGGCCGGCTTTGAAAGCCCACTTGAACAAATCCATTCCGGTATGCAAACAGGCACACTGATCATGGGCGGGGCGCGTGTCGTTGCTCAACACCGTGAGATTCAGCGGCTTCGCCGGTGGAGTGAAGAACCGATAAGCATCAAAGTGCGTGCACTTGAGCGTGTGCGATTCCACAACCTCTGCTGTCCCACGCGTGCCCAAACGCAACGGAAGATCATGGCGCGGCTTCTCGGTGCGGTACACCATCGCCCACTCGTGCAGCCCGAAACAATCAAACTGTGGCCGGTTGAGCTCCATAGCAGTAAGTAGCTCGAGCGTTTTAGCAAGACTTGGTCCACGGTGGGCCACAAAGCTCGCAACATCCGCGGTCACCGTGCCATCGCCGCTGATTGCATAGTCACGCCATCGGGTCTGCGGGGCATCGGCCGCATCTTCTAAAGCGACGCCTAACCCCGGGTGCCAGCGATACACATGCGCCGGGCGCACAGCGTAGTAGTCGAAGAGGAAGTCCCAGATCGGATGCTTCTCACCCCGCGCACGACGTTGCAGGTTCGGCTCAATCCACTGGCGGGCGCGCTCCTCATGCGCTGCTGCGTCGGCTTCCCACTGTGCGCGGGGAAGAACCACCTGGTCCACTAGTCTTCCTCGTGCGTCCAGTCGGTCACGGTTCCCACGTACTCTTCAATAAGGTCCTCCAGCGCAAGCACGCCGACGAGCTCACCGTTATCGCGGACCTGTGCCATGTGGGCAGAGCGCCGGTGCATAGCCGTCAAGGCATCATCAAGGCTGCCGGAGCCATCCACAATGCTCAGCCTGCGCACACGGTTATAGGGGATCAGAGGATCCGTGACACCAGACTCATCCGTGTCCAGCAGATCGAGCACGTCCTTGACGTGGATGTAGCCGACCAAAGCTCCACCGGAGCCCTCTACTGGGAATCGGGAATACCCGGTCTCTCGCACCGCGTTCTCCAGAACAGACAGCGGAATGCCGGTGCGTGAGTAGGGGAGAGTAACCAACTGATCGATCGGGATCATTACTTCCTTCAGGTTGCGTGATTCCGATTTCAAGGCATTCGCTAGACGCAGAGTCTCCTCCGCATCCAACAACCCTTCCTCACGGGACTCTAGGATCATCGAAGCGAGCTGTTCTTGATCCACGGTCGCATCAAGCTCGTCACGCTGTTCAATGCCGAACAGCCTAAGGGTGAAGCGTGCGATCTCGTTCAGCCCATAAATCAACGGACGCGTTACCTTTACCCACAGATCCATGGCTGGGGTCAACCACACCGCTAGTGTTTCAGGCCCTGCAATGGCCACATTCTTGGGAACCATCTCACCAAAGATGATGTGCAAAACTGTGATGAACAGCAACGCGATAACGAAGGACAACGGGTGCACCAGATTGTCGGGCACACCGATGAACTCAAACGGACGCTCCAAGAAGTGGGCGATTGCAGGTTCTGCGACCTTACCCAAGATCAATGACGCGATGGTGATGCCAAACTGAGCACCAGCCAGGTATAAGGAAAGATGTTCAGATGCGTCGAGAGCCCTCTTCGCACCCGTCTTGCCTTGAGCGATCATCGATTCAAGGCGGTCCCTGCGGGAAGACACCAGGGCAAACTCAGCGGCAACGAAGAAGGCGTTTGCCGCGAGCAAAACGACGATAAGAATTGTTGCTAGACCGAGGCTCATGACTGGTACCTCGCAACATCCTCATGGGAAATGGGAGTAAGAATCGCCTTGTCCAGGCGACGCCCGTCCATCTGGGTGACACGTGCAATCCAGGCACCCGCATTACCGGTTTCAAAATCCTCGTGGACTTCTTGTTCAGTCCTTGGCAACACCACTGTGTCTCCAACCTCGGGAATATGGCCTAGTGCGAACATGATCAGCCCACCCAGCGTTTCGTAAGGCCCGTCAGGAGCGAGGTAGCTAACTCGGTCACTCAATTCGTCCAGGCGCACGAGCCCGGAGACCTCCCACGAGGAACCGAATCGTTGGAAGTCGCGCTCTGATTCACGGTCATCGTATTCGTCATAGACCTCGCCGAGGATCTCCTCAACAACATCCTCAATGGTGACCAACCCTTGTGTGCCTCCGTATTCATCGGCGACGAGCACCACTTGAGAGCCAGCGGAACGCACCTGATTCAAAACAGCATCACCATCGAGTGTGCCCGGTACAGAGCTGATCGGTTTAGCTAAGTCTTCCACCTTGGTTGTGGCGCGCAATGCACGGTCAACGGAGAAAGCATCCTTGATGTGGACAAGACCGATCGTGTCATCCAAATCTCCGCGACGAACGGGGAAGCGGGAGTGTCCTGTTTCCATAGCCAGCGCAATGAGGTCGCTGACAGTGTCTTCTGCATCCAGGGAATCGATAGTGGACCTCGGTGTCATCACTTCCTCCGCCGTGGTTTCCCCGAACTGGAGGGAGCGGTCAATCATCCGCGCGGTCTCCTTATCCAAACCACCGGCTTGAGCCGAGCTGCGCACCATCGCACCGAGTTCTGGGCCGGAGCGGGCAGATGCCAACTCATCAGCAGGCTCGATACCCATCTTGCGCACGAACCAGTTAGCGGAGGCGTTCATGGACTTAATAAACCAGGCGAACACAGTGTTGAAAGCGTTCACCGGCGGCACTACGAAACGCGCGGTGGCCAACGGATTAGTAATGGCGATGTTCTTGGGCACCAGCTCGCCGAAGACCATCGACAAAATAGTGGCCACAATGAGTGCCAACACGATGGCTACAGCGCGTGATGCAGATTCGTTCAAACCCACGAGTTCTAGCGCGGGCCCGAAGAATCGAGCGAGTACAGGCTCTGCCAGGAAGCCCGTGGCCAACGTGGTGAGGGTGATGCCTAGCTGCGCCCCGGAGAGCACGAAGGAAAGATTCGAATGGTCGCGCTGAACTGCCTTGGCTGTTTTATCGCCCTTTTCCAGGACATGGGCCTCAAGCACCGAGCGCTCCAGCCCCGTCATAGCGAATTCAATAGCAACGAACAGGCCTGTTGATGTCGTGAGCAAAATAAACCCGAGAAGGGCGAGGATGGATATGAGAATGTCCATGGGCCGGGGACGCTAGGAAGAGCGGTTGGTGCCGCGCTTTCCGCGCCCTGAACTCCTTTTCTGGCGGCGTGCGCCTGAGCGGTGTGGTTGGTTGCCTCCGCGTCGACGGTTGTTGCCGCGCGCCGACCGGTGGTTGGAAGACGAGGATTGTCCTGCCTTTGCCGGCTGTCCTGGTGGAGGCAGCGGGTTTCCGGTGGGCTTTCTCGCTCCCGTAATTTTAGCTAATTCTGCATCACCTGCGCGGACCTCCACCTTGGTCGCGTCGACTCCAGCCTTCCGAAGCAACTGATCAACTTCTTTTCGCTGGTCATCCATCACCAGGGTGACCACGGTGCCCGAGGTGCCAGCGCGTGCTGTACGCCCAGCGCGATGCAGGTACGCCTTGTGTTCAGAGGGTGGGTCAATGTGCACGACCAGTGAAACATCCGAAATATCAATCCCGCGCGCGGCAATATCAGTGGCCACGAGGACAGGGATGGAGCCGTCCGCAAAGCCCTCAATCGCGCGGGTACGAGCCCCCTGGCCCTTATCGCCATGCAGCGGATGCGCATTGATACCCACCCGACGTAGCTTCTTCACCTGCCGGTCAACGCCATGCTTCGTACGCATGAACATGACAGTTTTTCCCTCACGCGCCGCAATAAAGGGCACGATATCGTTGCGTGCTTCACGCGTGCCCACGAGAAGCTGGTAATGCTCCATCGAATCCACCGCGGCTTGCACAGGCGCCGTCGAATGAGTCACCGGATTGTGCATGAATTGTTGCACAAGCTTATCGACGTCCCCGTCCAGTGTCGCAGAAAACAACAACCGCTGGCCACGCTTTGGGGTTGCAGACAGAAGCTTACGCACCTGAGGGAGAAAACCCATGTCGGCCATCTGATCCGCCTCGTCGATAGCCGTGATCTCTACTGCGGAAAAGTCAAGCTTGCCTTGGTTGATCAGGTCCTGGGCACGACCTGGTGTAGCCACCAGAAGATCAACAGGGGAGGCCAAGGAACGAATGTGGTTGTTGATGTTCACACCGCCAACAACCTCAAGGACACGCATACCGAGTGCTGCTGCGGGATCATCCAAACGCTGACGGATCTGCGCCGCCAATTCACGGGTAGGGGCAAGAATTAGTCCGCGTGGTTTGCCTGGGCGCGATGGCGCACCGGCCAAAAGGCTCAGCATGGGAAGCCCAAAGGTGAAAGTCTTGCCCGAACCAGTCGGCCCGCGCCCCAGCACGTCTTTCCCAGCGAGGATGTCTGGGATTGCTGCAGCCTGAATAGGAAATGGTTCCGTGATTCCCTGTCTATTCAGAACACTGACAATGGGGGCTGGTAATCCCAGCTGGTCAAAGGTAGGCACCGGAGGAAGTCTACTGCCTCCTCCGGTGCATTCGTGAACCCGAACCGCTCTAGGAGGACACTTCTTCGCGGTTACCGGACCAGTTGGTGTGGTATGTGCCTTCCATGTCAACGCGCTTATAGGTGTGCGCACCGAAGAAGTCACGCTGCCCCTGAATCAGCGCAGCTGGCAGACGCTGTGCACGCAGCGAGTCGTAGTAGGAAAGACTGGAAGCAAACACCGGAATGGGAAGACCCAGCTGAGTTGCCACAACGACAACGCGGCGCCAGGAATCAATCAGACCGTTCTCTAGCTCACCGCGGAAATACGGATCAAGCAGCAGGGACGGCAACTCCGGATTGTTGTTGTAGGCCTCTGTGATGCGGTTGAGGAATTTCGCGCGGATGATGCAACCGCCACGCCAAATCGTCGCCAAATCCTGCGGCTTAATATCCCAACCGTGCTCCTGCGAGCCCGCGGTAATCTCATCAAAGCCCTGTGCGTAGGCAACCAGTTTGGATGCGTAGAGCGCACGGCGAACATCCTCCACGAACTGTTCCTTGTCCACACCTAGGCTGGCCAAATCAGCGGTCTGGCCAGCCGGAAGGCCGGTCTCCTGGACTGCCTGACGCTGTGCAAGAGAGGAAGACAGTGCGCGGGCAAACACGGCCTCACCAATACCGGTGGTGGGCACGCCGAGATCTAGTGCTTCCTTTACGGTCCAACGGCCGGTGCCTTTCTGGCCAGCGGCATCCACCACGACGTCGATAAACGGCTTGCCCGTCTTCGCATCAACCTGGCGCAGAACTTCAGCCGTGATCTCAATCAGGTAGGAGTCCAGGTCACCCTGGTTCCACTCGGAGAAAATCTCGGCGAGCTCAGCTGGCTCAATGCCTGCTGCGTAGCGGAGCAGGTGGTATGCCTCACCGATGACCTGCATATCCGCGTACTCGATGCCGTTGTGCACCATCTTGACAAAGTGGCCAGCACCATCTGGACCGATGTGCGTCACGCAAGGAACACCATCCACCTTGGCGGAAATATCCTCAAGCAGCGGCCCCAGGGTCTCCCAAGACTCCTTCGGGCCGCCCGGCATGATAGACGGACCACGCAGCGCGCCCTCCTCACCGCCGGAAATACCCGCGCCCACGAAGTGGCGGCCCTTCGCAGCAACTTCCTTCTCACGGCGAATCGTGTCGGTGAAAAGCGCGTTGCCACCATCGATGATGATGTCGCCGTCATCCATCGCTTCAACCAGCTGATCAATCACAGCATCTGTGCCGGCGCCTGCAGCCACCATGATCACAGCTTTACGTGGACGTTCCAGGGAAGCCACGAAATCCTCGATAGTCTCCGATGGAATGAAAGAGCCCTCATTGCCATACTGTTCCATCACAGCGCGGGTCTTTTCTGGGGAACGGTTGTAGATAGCCACGGTGTGGCCACGGGAAGCAAAATTACGGGCAAGGTTAGAACCCATCACGGCCATTCCCACCACGCCAATCTGTGCAAGACCAGCGGTGGAATCAGCGGGGGCAGAGGTGGCATTAGCCGATGCGTCATTCGAAGTCATAGGAAAGAGCATACAAAGATCCTCGCTCAAGCAGGCCACAAGGAATGTGTTCGTTGCTACAGTTTGGGTGCATGGACATCAAAGACCTCAGCAACCTCGAAGAATTCAGCAAACGGCAACTTACTGAGCAGGAACTTGCCTTCCTCAACAGCCAGATGACCAAATTCGATGACTTCATCGGACTCCAGTACAAAGACTTCGGCCCAGAGAAGATGGTAGCCACCATTGAGGTTGGCCCGCACCTCCACCAGCCAGCCGGTCTGGTTAACGGTGGCGTGTTCTGCTCCATCGGGGAGAGCATGGGTTCCTTCGCTGGCTACCTAGCAGCCGGCGCACCGGTGGTGGGTATGAACAACAACACCGACCTGATCCGCAGCGTGCAGTCTGGCGTGATTGAAGCCGAGGCAACACCGATTCACGTGGGCAGTCGCACACAGATCTGGAAGATTGAAATGCGGCACGACGGCAAGCTCGCAGCAGAGACCACGCTGCGCACCATGGTGATGCGCTAGAGCCAGTGGTTCTTACGGAACCACCAGTACATGGCTGCCATACTGCCCAGCATGACTAGGAGCACAATGGGGTAGGCGTAGTGCCACCCGAGCTCCGGCATGTACTCAAAGTTCATGCCATAGATTCCGGCAATCATCGTGGGCAGCGCTGCCATACCAACCACAGCAGAAATCGTGCGCATGTCGGTGTTCTGCTGCATGGAAACCTTTGCCACGGAAGCATCCAAAAGGGATGACAGTCGCTCATCAAAGCCTGACACGGTATCAGTGACAATCATCGCGTTGTCCTGAACGTCGCGCAGGTAGGAGCTCAGCTCCTTGCTCAACAGATCATTGTGCAAGGAGAGCCCAGTCCGGAGTGCCGGACCAAGAGGATCAATAGCGTGGCGCATCTCCAAAATCTCACGCTTGTACATGTAGATTTTGTCGATGTTGATTTCTCGGCGTGGTGTAAAAACCTCATTTTCCAACTCATCCACATCTTCACTCAGGTAGGTGGTTACCCGGGCGTAGTTTTCCACGATGTGGTCAGCGACTTTCCACGCGACGGCCGCCGGACCAAGAGAGGAAATCTCCGGGTCCTCCACCAATTCACGCGTCAGGTTGGGTAGTTCCGCGTCGTGGCGGATGGTGATGACAAAGTTACTGCCAATCAGTATCTGGACCTCACCAGTAGAAATGATCTCGCGGAGATCTGTCACCTCAGAATCATCGCGATATTCCACTGTGCGTACCACGATGAAGAGTTGATCCCCATAGCGCTCAACCTTGGGGCGCTGGTGGGCCGTCACCGCGTCCTCAACAATCAGTTCGTGGATCCCAAATAGAGCGGCAACCTGTTCCATTTGCTCCACACTGGGTTCTTTGAGTGAAAGCCACACATAGGCGTTGTCCGAGCCCTGCACGCGCTGCATGGCGGTGGAGAACTGGTAAGTACCTGGTTGGTTCACCCCATCAACGAAGACGCGACAAAAATCCACCGACCGTTCCACAGGAACAGGCAGGGGACGACGTTCGCGTTGTGCTGGAGCCTTTCGGTTGCGTGGCAACGGAATCTTGGGCGGCATTGCGGGGACCCCCTTGTTACTCCTGGGTCGTGTGGATTAGGGACAAAATCTCCACCCCGCTTCAGATGTAGAAGGGGAGTGGAGATAGCCGGGATCTTACAGCAGTAGGGCTTTAGTTCTCATCCTTGGTGTCACGGATTTCAGCGAAGTTATCTGCTTCATCTCCCAACTGCTTCTGCAGCTGGAGCAGCCCGGTCCGCGCGTGCATGTGCTGCAACGTGGACACCAGGTTGTAGCGCTTGGGCGACAGAGCATTCAACGTCCAGGTGAACATGGACACGATGCGGTTGCGCTTGGACACCAGGAAGGATACGTGAACCAACAGCCACATGATCCAGCCCATGAAACCAGCGATTTCCACCTTGCCCATCTTCACCACAGCGTGGAAGCGGGACACGATAGCCATGGAGCCCTTGTCAAAGTACTCAAATGCCTCGCGCTCGTCCGGCTGCTGGTTCTGCTCAACACCGGCCTTAATGGCCTTCGCAGCGTACTCACCAGACTGGATAGCCACCTGGGCAAGACCCGGGAGGCGGTCAAGGTTCATCATGTCGCCGACGACGAAGACGTCCCGGTGATCACCAACGGACAGGTCCTTGTTTACCGGCACCTTGCCGGCGCGGTCCACCTCGAGGCCAGCCTGCTCTGCCACCATCTTGCCCAGTGGGGAAGCAGCGACACCGGCGGACCAAATCTTGGTGTAAGACTCAATCGTGGTCTCTTCATCGGTGGTCATGTTCTTGTAGGTGACGGAATCCGCATCAAGGTTGGTCACCAGGGAGTTCAAGTACACGGTCACACCAAGACGCTCCAGCTCGCGCTGAGCCTTCCTGCCCAGACGCTTGCCAAATGGTGGGAGGACCTGCGGAGCGCCGTCGAGAAGCACGATCTTTGCGCTCGACGGGCGGAAATTGGAGTACTCGTTGCGGAAGCTGCGGTGGGCAAGCTCTGCAACCTGGCCAGCAAGCTCGACACCCGTCGGCCCTGCACCCACGATGACGAAGGTGAGCAGACGCTCGCGCTCAGCCGGATCCTCGGTGACTTCAGCGCGCTCGAAAGCGGAAAGCAGACGTGCGCGAATCTCCAGTGCATGGTCAATGGTCTTCAGGCCCGGAGCGAATTCAGCAAAGTGGTCGTTGCCAAAGTAAGACTGGCCAGCACCGGCAGCAACGATGAGGGAGTCGTACTCGTAGACACGGGTGAATTCACCCTCGGTGAAGGTGACGGTCTTGTCTTCCAGGTTGATGTCCGTGACATCACCACGCACAACGTCCGTGTTCTTCTGCTTGCCCAGGATCTGGCGGGTGGATGTAGCAATCTCACCGCTGCCAAGGATGCCGGTGGCTACCTGGTACAGGAGCGGCGGGAAGAGGTGGAAGTTCGTGCGGCTAATGAGCGTCACGTCCACATCAGCGCCGTCCAGTTCACGCGCGGCAAAGAGCCCGCCGAAACCAGAGCCAATGATGACAACATGGTGGCGGTTTCCGGCCGGACGGTACGGTTTGTCGGACATGTAAAAAACTCCTTTAAGTTTTCTTCTTGAGCGCGTGGCTTGTTGCGAGCCTGTTTTAGCCTGGGTGAAGCCTTATAGGCAGATCCGTCATGTGATCATACGCCGGTTTGTTTTCTAAGCGCGCCGTGGCTCCGCATATGGGGCATCCCAAAGGTTTATCCTGAAGCACGTGCCCACTCATCCCGCTTATTCTGCTCACCTGGATTCTGTGGACGCCGAACGTTGGCCGTCCCTCGTATATATCCCTTCAGCTGCAGGAATGCGCATCCGTGCGAGAATGGCGGAAGCGAAATTTGCCCGCCATTGTGCCCAAGCAGGCCTTGAGCTGTCGCCAGAGGGGGACCACGACCTCGTAGTGGATCATGCACAACTCTTTGAGCGCATCGCCGTTCGCGGATGGGTGGGGCTTGCAGAAGGGTACATGGCAGGCGAGTGGCGGACGGATACCTCCGCGGATCTGGTGAAGGTGATTCGGGGCCTGCTTTCCTCCGGATATGCCCCGCGAACACCGCATATTAAGGAAGATCCGCACCTCGTCGGGGGAGAGGTTCCACCGGAACTCGTCGCACGCTACGCCGGGGATGGCATGAGCGCATTCGCGGGTCATTTTTCTACGGGCGTTCCCACTACGGAACGTATGAGCCATAAATCTTTCGTGCCGGCCGCTGGGCGTGGCAAGGAGCCCACGAATTACTTTGTAGACACAACACATTTCGCGCCACCTCTGGAAACGATGAAGCATGACCTCGGAGACGCCCAGACGCGCAGCGTGAGCATGCTTCTCGACGAAGCCGGGGTCCGCGCCGGCACCCAAGTCGCCGAGATTCCATGCTCTGGGGGCGCAGTGGCAATCGCGGCTGCGTCACGCCGCGCAACTGTCGATGCCGTGGTGACGGACCCAGCGGTGGTGCGAACGCTGCGAGAGCGTCTCACGCTCGCTGGGGTAGCGGATTCCGTTCACATCAGTGTGGCTGAAGACCTGTCACGCGCTTTGACACGCCGCGCGGGACGCTATGACGCGATCGTCTGCGCAGAGAACCTGGAGACCTTGCCTAAGCCGCATCAGCGTGCCCGCTTGGAACTGATGGATTCATTGCTATCGAAGAACGGCAGGGCAGTGATTCAATGCGTGACAGCCACAGAGAAGATCTCAGGGCCCGCCCGCGACGCCATGGAGTCTCTGCGCGCCTATATCTGGCCATCGTTGGAGTACAGCAATTCTGAAGAGTTAAGGAAGATTGCCGATAAATACACCGGGTTGCGCGTAATCAGCGAAACACACGCTCCGGATCACCTGGCGTTGTCGCTCAAACACCAGCTGACCACATTCCAAGGCCAACTACGTGAAGCGGCGGCTGATGGGTTTGATGCGGTGTACCGGCGCCTATGGGTCTGGCAGCTCGCACTACGCCAAGCCATGGCTGAATTGGGAATGCTCGATGTTGTGCAATACACGCTGACGCACCGGCACAGGCGGGGAGTGCGCTAAAGGCTAGCCCGAAAGACTAAGAATCTTCCCCATCAAACCCTACTTGACATAATGTACATTATCGGACAAAAGGGGAAGAGATGGCGTTTAGCCTCGGCTAATCCTTCTTCACCAAGTTAAGGCGAATGTTGATCTCGCCTTCCTCAGCAATCTTGGCCGCGACGAAGTCTGGCGTCTCCACTCCGTAATCAAGACGGTTAAACGGAATGTCCGTATGGACAATGACGTGATCACCGGTACGCAACACCGTAAAGTCCTGAGTTACCTCATTAGTCACACCGCGAATAGTCAGGTCACCTGTTAGCTCCACCGTGCCCGTGGTTCCATCCTCTGGTAGCGCCGAAACATCCGCCGGCTGGGTGAGAACAAAATATGCTTCCGGGTACTTCTCCGTATGAAGGATCTTCCTACGCACATTAACGTCACGGCGGTCGCGGTCCGTGACGATATTGGTCATATCCACGGTTATCTCGCCGGCGGTCAAAGTTCCGGATTCGACGGTCATTTCACCACTCACAGCCGTCGTGGAGCCTGATGTTGTGCGAGCGTCACCCGGGAGCAACTCATCGAAGGTAAAGCCAGCCGAGGTGTAGTTCTTACCTTGGCGGCTGAGCACCTCCCACGTCCCATCCATGTCCGCTGTGGCGGGCTTGGCACCATCCGTGTCAATGGGCTCGGTTTTGATACCTGGCGTAGCCATCAGTGCCATCACCATAGGAATAATTGCGAGGAGCGCGAGAACAGTAACGGCAATAACACCACCAATGATAATTGGCTTGTTGTTGCGTTGTTTCTTTTCGCGGACAGCCTCACCGTCACGCTCGATATCACTCATGTTCGCGCCTTCCAAAACCGACCTTAACGAATGTTTTCTAGCTTCTTAGCCATGGTAACCAGCTCAACGCACAAGGACTCAATCTCCTCAGCATCCGCACCCTCCTTGGCTGCCGTAGCAACATCTTCAGCTGCGCACCTCAGCTCAAAGAGTCGGTCGCGAATACCTTCTGCACGCTGGGGGTCAACCTCATGGCTTTCAAATGCTTCGAGGCTGTTGCGTGTCCGCGCTGGGATGCCTCGTCGCGCCTCATAGGCGCGTTGTTTGCACGAGTCACTGCAATATTTTCTGCGGCGCCCACGGCCTGGTGTTTGCGCAAATGGCCGACCGCACCATTCGCAGTCGGAGAGCACTTCCCCACTATCGTTATCCATAGCAACCAATATCGTAGCGTTACGAAATAAAAGATTCATCATTGGCGCGGAACAAACCGAGCCAAAGGCGCGTTATGCATATGAGTCGTTATACTCGTAGATCGCACGGCCTACACTCCAGGCCGAGACTTTTAATGAAGGGATTGGTAAAGCATGGCTGACCGGGTACTCCGTGGTAGTCGCATGGGCGCAGTGAGCTACGAAACGGACCGTGACCACGACCTAGCTCCCCGCAGGATGGCCAAGTACCGCACCCCATCGGGCGAGATCTTTGAGATCCCTTTTGCTGATGATGCCGAAATCCCCGAGGAATGGCCATGCAAGAACGGCCAGACCGGCACTCTCATGGAGGGCGAAGGCGTTGAATCCAAGCCTGTGAAGCCACCACGCACCCACTGGGACATGCTGTGTGAGCGCCGCACGCTCGACGAGCTCGATGAGCTGCTTGAGGAGCGCCTGGAGCAGCTGCGTAAGCGTCGCCGTGCTGCTGCTCGCCTGGCTAAGGAACAAGCAGAAAGCTAAACCGCACTGTCGGCGCGTGCCCGCACTCTGCGTCGATAAGCAAATTACCCGGCCAGCTCAAGCTGACCGGGTATTCGCATGTATGCAGACTTTTAGTGGCGGTTGTTCACCAGACGCCCAACTTCGTACTTGAGCAGCTTCGTGCCTTCCTCTGCCATGTCCTTGGTCGTTGTAGCCATGCGCGAAAACTTGCGCGGAATCTTGTTTACGCCCAGTTCCCTGAGCTGGTACTTAGCCAGACGGCCCATCTCATGGCTGAGGTTGCTCAGCTGCGTGGAACGGCGCTCAAAGCCCCACTTGGATACTTCGATGAGAGAGTCCTTGGCAAAGCTGGCGTCCAGCTTGGACTCACCCAAAGTGCGGTCCGTGAAAGTGATGGGCACCTCACGCACGTCGAAGCCCTCCTGATCGGCCTTGTCGGCGATCTGAACCTGGAAGATGTAGCCCTTGCGGGAGAGCTCATCAAAGTCGATAGTCTCAAGAACTTCACGACGGAACGCGCGGTACCCCGCAGTCATATCCGCAACGTCCGTACCCAGCGCAAGCGACACGTACATATTGCCAGCCTTGGACAGCAGATAACGGTTACGCGGCCAGTTCACAGCCTCACCGCCCTCCACGTAGCGGGAACCAATCACCAGGTCTGCACCCGCATCAATGGCGGCAAGAAGACGCGGGAACTCCTCCGGCGCGTGAGAGCCATCCGCATCCATTTGGCAGATGACCTGGTAATCACGCTCAAGGCCCCACTCGAAGCCAGCGACGTAGGCACCCAGCAGGCCAGTCTTTTCCTGGCGGTGCAGGACGTGCACGTGCTTGTCAGAAGCTGCGATCTCATCAGCCTTGGCGCCGGTGCCGTCGGGAGAATTATCGTCAACAACAAGGATCTCCACCTCCGGCGTTGCTTCACGCACACGTCCGATGATGAGCGGAAGGTTTTCCAACTCGTTGTAGGTGGGGATGATCACCAGCGTTGAGTCACTGGGTTTACCAGCCACGGTCTCTCCTTATTGTTGGTTACGGTGCAGCGCGGGCTGCTCGTCGGTCAACCTTGAAGCATACCCCCGTCGTGTCCGGAACAACGACGCGAGCATGATCACAAGCCCAAATCCCACCAGCAACCACTGAATAAGCTCGCCGTAACGTACTGCAAAGGTGACAGAATCGCGCAGCGGCAACTTCTCAATCAGATGCGCCGGTTCAAAGATCTCGGTGTGCTGTGACACGGAACCATCCGGGTGGACGATCGCGGACACACCTGACGTGGCAGCCACAACCACAGCGCGGTCCGTCTCAATCGCACGCAGCCGGCTCATTGCCAACTGCTGGTAAGTCATGTCCGTGAACCCGAAGGTGGCGTTGTTGGTCGGTGTGGTGAGGATCTGCGCACCTGCATTGACGGCATCGCGGTAGGCCATGTCAAATGCGACTTCATAGCACGTGGCCACACCAACAACATGACCGCCCATGGTCACAGCGCCATTGCCTGTGCCGGGTTTGAAATCACCGGCCTGGTCCACGTATGGGGAGAAACGCCGGAAAAAATCCCGCATAGGCATCCATTCACCGAACGGCTGCAGATATTTCTTATGGTGCTTGTCCTCTGCCCCATCTACTGGGTCGAAGACCACCGCGGTGTTGCGGTCCCCGACGTTGTCTTTGGTCAATGTGCCCACGAGCACCGGCGCGCCAACGTCTGTGACGGCACCCATGATGAGATCACGTGCCTCCTCATCCCGGAATGGATTCACATCCGAAGCGTTCTCCGGCCAGAAAACAAGATCCGCATGAAGGTTCTGCGAGTGTAAGTCAGCTGCGAGCTCATGCGTACGCTGCACGTGGTTCTGCAAAACCGCACGGCGCTGCGCGTTGAAGTCAAGTCCTAGGCGCGGAACATTGCCCTGTACTGCTGCGACTGTGACCTCACCTGTCGTGTTCGCGTCCCTGTTCAGGTTCATGCCCGCAGCAGCACCCGCCATCAGCGGCACGATAGCCAGCGCCAAGGCAGCGACGGCCAGCGATCGTGACTGCGAGCGGCGTTGCCCCCAAGGGAGCAACACGAGGAGCGCCGTACCAACGGCACTCGCCACCATGACCGCCGCGAAGGTAATCAAGGCTGGGCCGCCTATCCAGGCCAAGTTCGCCAGCGGGCTGTTGATCTGGCCCCAGGCGAGACGCACCCAGGAAAAGCCCCCGAAAGGGAAAGAAGAAAGAGCATATTCCACGGCCACGTAAACGAACGGGAAGCCGATGAATCCAAGGCGAGTACGCCCGAGCAGCGTGCCAAACACTCCGGTGACAATCGAGTACAGCGCGCAAAAAATAGACAATGCGACCCAGGGCAGAACGCCAACGAATTCCCCGACCCACGGCAGAAGCGGCAGATACAGGCTCAGTGCGTACACGAGTCCACTCAACGCACCGAGCTTCACGCTAGGCCCAGGGGCCTCACTCCAAGGCTGGAGAGCAGCCCACAGCAACGCAATGCCAACAATCCCTGCGAAGGCATGCCCATGCGGTTCAAAGGAGAAGTACGTGAGGCCACCGCCGAGGGCGGCGAGGGCAATACGCAAACATGCAATAACCACCGGGCGGGCCATTAGCGTGAATCCCCCGCTTCACCGAAGTCTTCGGGGCGGGCATCCTGGGACCACTGTTCAATCTCATCGTGGTCAATGAACGAGCCGTACGTGGGCGAATACCCGCTCATTGGTGAGGAGCTGTAAAACTTCACGCCAAAGTCCTCGATCTTCTTTTGCCAGCTACGAGCAAGCAAAGAGCGAATCAGCTCACGCGTAGGCCGGAATACGAGCAAGGCACCGCACAGCGAGGAGACATAGCCCGGAATCACGGATAAACCCCATCCAGCTGCGACAAGAGCTGTGCCACCGGCAAACTGGCCCATGGTCGACGTCCCCATTGATGCACGCTGGAGCTCTGAGCGCAGCGCCATGCTGGCAGCCACCGCGCCAAAAGCCATCAGGATGAACAAGCCGGCGAGCGCCCAGCCGACACCGACGAGCTTGCTCACTCCCCAGAATGCGAGCGCTTCGATCAGGACATAGATGGCAATAAAGGGCATGCGGTGAACACTACCGCAGACTAATTCTTTTGCAGGTTGTCAATCAGCCACGTCACGTCATCGTGCATCCAGATGAAGAATGGGATGAGGTGCTTGCCCACGTCGAAACGCAGCAGCGGGAACAGGCGGCGAGTCAGCAGATCGATGCCCCATTCGTCGGCAAGCTTCTGCGTGGAGGAATACGGGATGATGTCATCATGCACACTTGCCCATAGCCGAGTGTGCACACGCGGCGGGCGCGACCCCAATCGCATCTTGTCCATCGCTTCACGGGTAGCCGGCAACGAGGCGATCACCTCAGGCAATGATCGCTTATCGACGATCCAGCTCGACGTATCCTGCCTCGCCGAATGCGGCATGGCCCCCAGCACGCAGCGGTTCCGGGCGAGTTCCAAGAGCTCCTTCGCCGAATCCGTTAGAAGCGGAGCGAGTTCCGCTTCGATCGCCGGCTCCGTCGCCATCATCCCATCGAGCGCGTAGGGCAGAACGAATGAGGCTGTCTCTGCTTCAACATGTTCCAGAATCGCGTCAAAGTCTGATGGCGGTGCACCACACACCGCCGCTTTCGGCTGCAGATCTCCCGCGTAGTCTGGCTCCTCCACTGCTGCAGCCACGGTGCCACCGCCCTGGGAAAACCCGAAGAGCCCCAACGTCTCACTCTCGATGCCGAGGTGGCGGGCGGCCCGCACCGCATCATAAAGAGCATGCGCACCCGCGACATGGTTGCAGTAGAGCTGCCGGCCTGATTCCGGATCACGCGGGTAGTCCGTGACCACCACATGACATCCAGCAGCGACAAACATGTTGATCGCTGGCTGCTCGTAGGCCGAAATGATATCCAGAGGCAGTTTGAACGACGTGAACACCGACAGCGAATGTGAGGGATCGCAGTGCGCCGCCGTGCCTTGCGTGCCTGGTGCATGCGCAATGACAGGGCGTGGGCCTGTGCCCTCCCAGGGGTTATTCGAACGAATCACCAGCCCGGTAGCCAACAGCGGGCGGCCTTCCGCATCCGTCGTTGAGTATTCAATACGCCATGCGGCGCCCGAGTTCATCGATGAGTTCAGCCCCATCACGCGCACTTCATCAGCACGGATGAGCTCACCATTCGTTTGTCCGGCAAGCCACTGCGGGTTGAGGTCGGGCGCTTTTGGGTTTCGCCGGGGTGTGAGGAAGTCCACCACGAGTGGGAGCAGAGTTCGGATGTACAACCCGTGCGTCCCCGTTTTACGAGTTTGCCACCACGCCGCGGTGGCAACAGCTCCTAGGGCACCTGCGATCACAGTGCGGGGAATAATGCGGTTCTTCTTCGTCGACATCGTTGGCTCCTTTAACCTCGGGTTCAACGTGGCATGTGCCGCCAGATGGGTCGAGGCACACACCGCATGATCCACGCCAGCAGTTGCAGCTGGCGCGGAATCCAGATGGTCCGACTGCCTTCCTTCCGTGCCGCCGCGACTACCGCATCAGCAACGTGGTCTGGTGTGACGGACATGGGCGCGGGCTTCATGCCCTCCGTCATGGAACCGATGACAAAGCCTGGCCGCGCGGTAATGAGCTTCAACGGACCACCATTCAATCGATCGGCCAATCCCTGGCAGAAGGCATCGAGCCCTGCCTTCGTCGAGCCGTACACATAATTCGCACGACGCGCCCGCCACCCGGCGATCGAAGAAAAGGCGAAGATCTCCCCCGATTTCATGACATCCGCGAGAACAGTGAGCATGCTCACCTGCGTGGTGTAGTCAATTGTGGCGATCTCCGCTGCATGAGACTCATCGTGCTCCGCACGCTCCTGGTCACCGAGAATGCCGAAAGCCACAATGGCCGTGGTGATCGGGCCCTTCGCACCAGCTTCTTCAACAACACTGCGGTGTGAGGCAAGGTCTGTCGCATCAAAGGTCAGTGCCCGTACATCAGTAGCACCCGCCTCACGCAGTTGCTTTTCGACGCCCCCGAATCCCTCCGGGTTCCTCCCCGCCAGCACAACCTTTCGTCCAGCACACATCCGGACGGCGATTTCACCCCCGATATCACTGGTGGCGCCGAGGAGAAGAAGCGTTCCGTCGTGTGAGCTGGCGTGGTGTGTCATGCCTGCCGATTATATGGATCAGCGACTTTCACCGAGCAGGTTTTTCGGCGCCAGGTTCAATGGGCGCGCCCCTTGGGCTTCCAGCACGACGATGTCCTCAATGCGCATGCCCCACTGGTCGTCGACGTAGATGCCCGGCTCAATGGAGAACACCATGCCCTCTTGCAGGACCGTGTCACTGCCGCTGACCAGGAATGGGGGCTCATGCAACGCCAATCCAATGCCATGTCCAAGCCGGTGTGAGAAGTTCACTCCATAGCCCGCCTGGTTGATGCGCCCACGCGCCACTGCGTCCAATTCGCCGGCGGTCATGCCGGGCCGAGCCGTGGATAATGCTTCCAACTGTGCTGCGCGGAGCTCCTCATAGGCAGCGAGGACAGCACGGTCTGGCATGGATTCCACGGCGTAGGTGCGGGTGCAGTCGGAGTGGTAACCGCTGGCCAGGGAACCACCAATATCCACCACAACGGGGTCCCCTGGTTCAAGAACGCGATCAGAGAAATCATGGTGCGGGTTGGCGCCGTTGGGGCCCGAACCCACGATGACAAAGTCGACGGTGGCGTGCTCTTTCAGAATGAGCTGATCAAGCTCATCAGCCACTTCACGCTCAGTCTTGCCAGCGACGAGCAATTCCGGCACAGCAGCGTGGACCGCGTCAATGGCATGCGCGGCCTGCTCCAGCTCGGCGATCTCCTCTGGTTCCTTGACAGCGAAGATGTCGCTCAATACATCGGCTGCGAGAACCGTCTCCCCTATCTCCCCCGCCATCTGCAAACGCAGAACATGGTCAGCGGTGAGTGAAGAACCAAGCGCAACCGGACCATCCGCAAGCAGATCCGCGATCCGTTCGTACGGTTCGTTTCCATCGCGCCAGGTCTCCACCACAACACCGGGGATGTTTCCAACCTCCGCCACTGCGGAGGCATCTGTCGCTGGCGCGAACAGACGGGCATAGCCAGAAGGTGGCACGACTAGAGCAGTGAGCCGCTCATGCGAAGTGGACCACGAGCCGGTGAGGTAGGCAAGCTCCGCGCCGGTGCCGATAATGGCACCACCCAGGCCTGAATCAGAAACTCTCTTCTGAAGCACTGCGATCCGTCGGGCGTAGGTATCAAGCATCATGCCCGCCATCGTAAAACGCAGACGAAAAAGAGGAAGAGTTAGTTGCCGATGGCCACCACACCACGACGAATCGCATCGACTGCCTTGCGTGCATTCTGCTTGATCTCCTCGGAGTAGCCGGTGCGCACGATCTGCTCCAGCAGATCGATGACCTGGCGGCACCAGCGCACAAAATCACCCGGGGTGAGCTCAGCACCCGATTCCGCGGCTGCCGCTAGCGCGTAGCCCAAAGGCGCGCCCGCGCACCACTGGTGGATGGATAGCGCAAAGCTGGGATCCGGAATATTGGTCAGTGGCAGACGATGCCGCTGCTCATCACTGGTCAGCTCCACATGGATCCGGTTGGTTGCGTTCATAGCGTCAGCCATGCGGTCGGTCGCGGCCTCGGGGTACCCACCGGTTGTCTTACGGTTTTCAAACACGCACATGGAGGCGACGCCAGCGAGTTCGGCTGGGTCAAGCTCATCCCAGATCCCGCGCTTGAGGCACTGCGCCACGAGCAGATCAGACACGTTGTGAATACGAGCGAGGCGTTCGCCTTCCTCCGTCACCGTCGGCTCACCATCGATGATCTCCACGTAATCCATCTCCGTGAGCAGCCCGATAATGCGCTCGAAGGTCTTGCCCAAAGTGTCGGTCTGCGCGTTCACATTCGATTGGTTGGAGGCCAGGGCGCGCTCCTCGCGCACGATCTCTTCCCCGATGCGTGCCAAACGCTCACGTTCCGCTGGTGGCCAGGAGTGGACCGGGTGGCTGTGGATAGCGTCGCGAAGCTCAAGCATGCGTTTCGACGGCCTCACGCGTGCCTGCGTCTTCAGTTTCTTCGGTGCCTTGAATCGACCGCGGTTGAGCTCTTGCACAACCTTGCGCGTGTGCTTGCGCGGCTTATGCGCGATGTCGCGTGGCACCTTGATGGAACCGACGACAACTGGTGCGTTAGCAAAAGCAGCGGCGTCAATGCGCCCGGACCAGCCTCGTTCGGTGGTGATCCATGGTCGCGGATCGTCTTTCCGTCCGGCGGGAGCGACAACGGCAGCCAGTTCAGGTCGGCGTTTGGAGGGCAACGCGATGACATCGCCAATCTGCAGCCGGCCAAGCACGCGCTGGATCTCCTTGTTGCGCTCATTCAAAGAGTTCTTCTTGGAGCGCTTCTCCTCTTCCGAAAGGTCCTTGCGCAAACGGGTGTACTCGAGGAGCTCGGCCACATAATCATCGCTTTCATCAAAACCGAGCTCCGCGAGTTCAGTGTTCAATGAGCTCCGGAGGGACTCAATTCGATTCTTCTTCCGCTCAATGTTGCGGACTTCACCGACGACACTGCGGTCAGTCTGGAACTGCGCAAACGACTTCTCAATCAGCCGGATCGAGGCCTCAAAGCCGTTCATTTGCAGCATGTTGATGGCCATGTTGTAGCCCGGCGTGAACAGCGAAATGAGCGGGTACGTGCGCGTCGACGCAAGACCCGCCACCGCGCGCGGGTCCATCGCGGGTGACCACTGCACGACCGCGTTACCAATCGTGTCGATGCCGCGTCGGCCTGCTCGACCCGTCAGTTGCGTGTACTGGCCCGGTGTCAGATCAACGTGCGCATCGCCGTTGAACTTAACCAGTTTTTCCAGAACCACGGTTCGCGCCGGCATGTTGATGCCCAGTGCCAGGGTCTCCGTTGCAAAAACGACGCGCACGAGACCTTGCACGAAGAGCTTTTCGACGATGTGTTTAAACGCCGGCAACAAGCCGGCATGATGCGCAGCAAACCCCCTGGACCACGCGGTGCGCAGTTGGCGGAAGTTGAGAACCTCCAGGTCCTCCTCCGGGATTCCTTCGACCCCTTCATCCGCGATCTGTTTGATCAGTTCTGCTTCCTCCGGGGTGGTGAGCTCCTTGCGGGAACGCAGGCACTGGAACAGCGCTCCATCGCAGCCAGCCCGGGAGAAAATGAACACGATGGCAGGCAGCATGTCGCGGCCTTTGAGGGATTCCACGACCTCCGGCCGACCAACCGGGCGAACACGATCTTGGGTCCGTTGATAGCCACTACGTCCACCACCCGAACGGGAGCGGAAACCACGGCCCTCACGGAAATCATCGCGGCCTTCGTTGGCGGCGCCGGATTCCAAGCGCTCAATGGTGCGCTCTAGATCCTTGTTCACCTGGCCGTCCGTACCTGGTTCAAACAGTGGGAGGATCTTGCGCTGCACCATCATGAACTGATTGAGCGGCACGGGGCGCTTCTCCGAGACGATGACGGCTGTATCACCACGAACCTCCCCCAGCCATTCACCGAATTCCTCGGAATTGGACACCGTTGCAGACAAGCCAATGATGTGCGCGGACTCATCGAGGTTGAGGATGATCTCTTCCCACACCGCTCCCCTGTCACGGTCGGCGAGATAGTGGATCTCATCCATCACCACGTGGGACAGACGATCCAATGCCGGTGATTCGGCATAGATCATGTTGCGCAAGACCTCAGTGGTCATGACCACTATCTCAGCGCTGCCGTTGATGCTCGTGTCACCGGTGAGAAGACCCACTGCATCCGCGCCATGCTCATCAACGAGGTCGTGGTACTTCTGGTTACTCAGCGCCTTAATCGGCGTGGTGTAGAAACACTTTGTCCCTCTTGAGAGCGCCAAAGACACCGCGAACTCACCGACCACGGTTTTGCCGGAGCCCGTCGGAGCACACACGAGTACGCCCCGATCATCTTCTACTGCTTGGCAGGCCTCCACCTGGAAATCATCGAGGGGGAAGCTTTTGGTGGCACGAAACTCGTCGAGATGCGAAGACAATGAGCCGGTTTCCATGTCCCCCACCCTACGTGGTGGTGGTTAGAGAACGTCGTCGAAGTAGCCCGGGGTGTCAGAGGCGTTGTTGATGCCTTCTGAACGCGTTGGTGGAGCAACCGGTGACGGGGCCTGCGGTGCGGGCGAAGCGTGTACAGCCCCCGACGGTCCACCGACAGACGTTGCGGCACCCACTGGTGTCGGCGCGGCGATGGGGCCCGATGCTTCATCGTCTGACAATTCGCCCCATTCATTCTTCTTGGCGCTGCGCTTGTCATGGATACGGCAGAACTGGAACGCCATCTCCACGAGGAAGCACAGCGACAGCGCCAGGACGATCATGGAGAACGGATCCTGGCCCGGTGTCATGAACGCAGCGAAAATGAACAGGATAACGATGATGATGCGGCGCTTGTCCTGCACCTGCTCGTACTGCAACAATCCGGCCAGGTTAAGCATGATGATGAGTAGGGGCACCTCGAAGCTCACGCCGAAGATGACGATGAGTGCGAGAACGAAGTTGTAGTACTCGCCACCGGACAGGGCACCGACTTGGTACTCACGACCGATGGACATGAGCACGTACAGGCCCTGGTCAACGATGAAGTACGCAAGCACTGCACCAGCAACGAAAAGAGTCACTGCAAAGGTGACAAAGGAGAGGGTCCAGCGTCGCTCATTCTTGAGCAGGCCGGGGGTGATGAAGCCCCAGATCTGTAGGAGCCACACTGGTGAGGAAACCACGAGTCCCGCGAGGAAGCCAACCTTCAGGCGCAGCATGAACATCTCAAACGGGGAGGTCGCGATAAGGCGACACGAGCCATCCGAGGTGAGGTCAGCGCGCAACTCCACCGGCAACGAACAGTACGGCCGGCGGATGATTTCTCCCAGGGGCAAGATGTTGCCGGGTGCCCACTGGTACCACATGAACCCGAGCACGGTGCCCACAACGACGGCGGCTAAGGAGATCAGCACCCGGCGGCGCAGCTCCTGCAAGTGCTCAACGAGGGACATGGATCCCTCGGGGTTATTCCGCCTCCGCCGCCTCTTCTTTTGCGGGGATGCGGTGGGCTGAGAAGTCACGGGTTAATTAGCCGGATTAGTCCGCTGGTTCTCCGGGCGATCCCAGAAACCTTCCTCAGCAGAAGACTGTGCAGCCGTGTTTCCGGCGTTTCCACTGGTGAGCTCACGCGGCTGGGCCGGAGCTTGATTCTGGTTCTGGTTGGCAGATGCTTCGTCGTTCTGCATCTCCTTAACCTCGGACTTGAAGATGCGCGCGGAACGCCCAACAGAACGGGCAAGGTCCGGTAGCTTTGCTGCACCGAAGAGCAGAAGGATGACAAAGACAATAAGGAGGATTTCCATCGCACCGAGGTTTGGCATCGGATTTCCTTTCACACAGTGGGGCGAACTATCCCGTCAAGCATAACGCTCAAGGCCAGCTTTTCCACGAGCGGCAAGCTCTTCGGCGATATGCGTTGGCTCGGTGACCGCCACACGGTCAGCCTGACTCAAGCAAAAACGCACAAGCCAGTCATCACTGCCGTACGGCATCGAGGCTACGACCCACCCTCGATCACGCTCGTCGTGGAGCTCAATCTGCCAGAAGTCTGCCAGCCACGTCGCTTCCGGGTGGATGCGAAGCGTGGCAACCTTGGCGTCGCCGAAACCGAAAGGATCAGTCGCGTCGTATACCGGGCCGCCGGGGGTGGATGAGGCGGGCACGGGGGCGTCGATAAGCAATGCATCTTTAATGCGATCGACACGGAAGGTTTTCGCTGCGCCCTCCTCCACTGCGGAGAGGTACGTATTGCCATCGCGATGGAAGATGCCAACTGGGGCGACGGTGCGTTCGCGGGTTGTGTCGGATGTGGCTGAGTAGTAGTTCAGTCGCAGCATCCGACGCTGCGCCAGCGCTTCGGAAATCGTGCCCAATGCACCGGGGGTATCCGGGTGCTCAGCATCAGACACGCCCACATTGCTCATCACTTCACGGATCTTTTGGGCCGCCGAGGTCACCGCAGAGTGGTCAATGAGACCCGGCATTGTTTCCAGCGATTCGAGGGTGAGAAGCAAGGCGTTGGCCTCGGTGGGTGTCAGGCGCAAAGGCGCGTTCATGCCTTGGTCGTCGATGACGGTGACACCCGTCCACTCAGGTGCGAGATCGATCAGTTCCTCCGGGCGTTTACCCACCCCAGACAGCATGAGTCGCTGCAGATCGTCCATCACGTCCGTATGCGAATACCCAAGGTCGCGGGCGATCTCCATCGGCGTCGCGTTCGGGTGCTTATGCAGGTACGGAATGAGATTGAGCGTGCGCACAAGGTGGGAGATTTTCTCCGGGCTGTCCTTCTTCGTCATTGCTCTTCGCCTCCTTGTGCAGCAGCGTGCAGCAATGCCACCACGCTGTCACGCACGTCCGCTGGCTCGTCGACGACCGCGTGTGGTGCGTAACTGGCCACGGTGCGCACGAGCCAATCGCGTTCAACACCTTTGAAGACGAGAGCGCCGTCAGCGCGGGTTACACCAGCGGCCGCGAGTTCAGTGCACGTGCCTGGCTCGATGGTTACCACCGCATCGACAACTGGACCACGCAGGGACTCCTCCACCACCTGTTGCAGCGGCTTGTCAGCTTCAGTGAAATCTGTGACCTGGACTTTGCGGATGTTGGATACGCGTACAGCACGGAAGCTGCGCGGTGCCTGGCGCTCCACATCAAAACCAACAACATAAGCGCGGTTGTTTAGTGCAACGATCCCCCACGGATCCATCGTTCGCGTTTGCACGTCCGCAGTGGGCGAAGGCCTGTAGTCAAAGCGCATTCTGGTTTTCGCACGCACGCACGCGGTAACAGCAGCCACAATGTCTGAGTCCAAGCGCGAAATATCGTTGTCTAAAGCTGCAATGGGAGCCTCATCAAACGTGCGCGTGGCACCAGCAGCGGCAATCTTGGTCCAACCGGAACGCGCGAAAGCACCAAGGCTCCCCTGCGTGCCGAGGTCTCCCGCTAGCCCAAGGACGAATGCTTCTTCATCGGTGAAGGAAATAGGTGGCAGCTCGTACGCGTCCTTGTTCACCCACACCAGGCCGTTTTCCGCACGCGCGGGCACGCCGGCACGCTTCAAAGATACGACATCGCGGGTGATCATGCGCTTGAACGCGACGTCCGTTCGATTCTCATACCCCTCAACGTTGCTGCGCACCCACTCGTACTCGCGGGGACGGTCGGAGCCCAGCAGCGCAAAGGTGAGATTGGTCAGACGTTGAATCGCGGCATCCGCGTTCGGGTGCACAGAGTTGGAAGGTTTAGCCACGAATTCCCCCTAGTGGCGCATCGAGTTCATCGGCGTGTTCACGCATATAGTCCAGCAAACCATCCACGCGGGAATCTGTCACCGCGAACGGATCCTGCAGGTCCACGGTCTGCGGCACGGGACGATCCACCTTGAGGTGAACCCAGTCCACGGTGTGGTGGGCACCGAGCGCACGAGCCTCTTTGAGGAACACCGAACGCAAATGTGCACGCGTAGTCTCCGGCGCTGTGTGCGCGGCGGCTGCAATTGCCTCATCGGTTGTCCACCGCTTGACCAAGCCTTTGCGCTCCAGCAGGTAGAACAGGCCACGCTCGCGGTTGATGTCATGGTAAGCCAGATCGATCTGCGCCAGCTTTGGGTGGGACCAATCCCCGCCGAGGCGCGCACGATAACGCTCCAACAGGTTCCGCTTGATCACCCAGTCAATCTCAGTGCTGACAGGTTCAAAGTCTTGCTTTTCGACGGCCGTAAGCACCCGTCCCCACAGCTCAAGCACGCGGCGCAGCTCCTCAACTGGGGTGCCTTCATCAGGGCGCTGTTCCAGCCAGCGGGTTGCTGCCTCGTAGACGCCACGCTGAATCTCAAGGGCATTCACCGTGGAACCATCCTTGAGCACCAGTGGTGTCTGGCCAGTGGTATCCGCAGCGATTTCCTTGATGTGTTTGATCGGCTCAGCGACGTCGAAAGCCGGAATATCCCACTCGGCCTCGAGCATCTCAATGACCAATTGTGTGGAGCCGATCTTCAAAGCAAAGGAAGGTTCAGCCATGTTGGAATCACCCACGATGACGTGCATGCGGCGGAATCGGCGAGAATCTCCATGTGGTTCATCGCGGGTATTGATGATGGGGCGGGTACGCGTGGTAGCAGACGACACGCCCTCCCACACCTGATCGGCGCGCTGGGAGAGAACGAACTGACCGTTCTTGATCATGCCGGCACCGCACAGCAACTGTCGCGTGATCAGGAACGGCAGAAGGCGCTTACCAAAGTGCTTCAGCGAAAGTCCACGGCTGATCAGATAGTTCTCGTGGGTGCCGTAGGAGTTCCCTGCGGAATCCACATTGTTCTTGAACATGTAGATATCTCCTCCGATCCCCTCCTTCGCCAGAGTTTCCTCCGCCTGCGCAGCCAGGTCGTTGAACAGGAGCTCACCAGCCTTGTCGTGGTTGAGCAGCTGCGTCAGCGAGTCACTCTCAGCCGTGGCGTATTCCGGATGCGCGCCGACGTCGAGGTACAACCGCGCGGCATTATCCGTGAACACGTTCGTGCTCTTGTACTGGGCCACGACGGGCTTGAACAGATAACGCGCAATCTCCTCAGGTCCGAGGACCGCGGAACCATCGCGCATAGCGGTGAGGCCGAATTCGGTTTCCACGCCCATGATCCGGCGTGGGTAGACAACGGGTTGATCCGTCACTACTGGCCACCTTTTTGCACGTAGGAACGCACAAATTCCTCGGCGTTGTTATCCAACAGCGAATCAATCTCATCCAACAGATCGTCAGTGCCAGCAGTGTTGACAGTGACCTGGCCGGCGTCCTGTGCGTCGCCGTCGTCCTCAGATCCACCAGAATGCTTCGTAATGTGCTCTTGAGCCATGTTCTCTACCCTACTTCGCCTGTGTGCCAAGGGCGGCGACGATCTCATCTGCCGTTTCCGCCGTGTCCAAAATGCGGGCCACGTCGTCCTTGGTGAACTTGTCCACCGCGGCAATGGAGATCGTCCGCGGCCCCTGTGCCGTATCAAATTGAATGGTCTGCCAGCTGGAAGACAGCACGTCTGCGCCGAACTTTGCAGCCACGCGGCCACGGAAGTAGGCACGCGAATCTTCCGGCGGATTCGCCGCTGCATTCGCGATCTCTTCCGCGCTGACGAGCGAGCGCATCCTGCCCGCCCGCACGAGCGCGTGATAGAGCGAGGTCTGCGGATCAATGTCCGCGTACTGCAAGTCCACGGCCTTCAACTTCGCGTCGCCCACGTCCACCCCACGCTGGATGAACCCATTGATCAGCGTGTACTTCGCCGCCCAATCAAGCCGATCCGCCGTGCTCAGCGGCTCGCGCTCCAGATCATCGAGGATCTCGCCCCACAAAGAAAGCACTTGCTTATCGACGTCTGTTACCGCCACCACACGATCCCGATACGCCCGCTGGAGGGCGATGGCGGTAGCCGTTGAGCCGTCGATAAGCGTCAGGTTATGTATGAACCTTAGGTCCCGCGAGACTGCTTTGAGTTCTGCAACCGGATCTTGGAGGCGCAGATCACTGAAGTCAACGCCCTGCTCAATCGCATCGAGCACGAGCTTCGTGGTGCCGAGCTTGAGCAGATTCGCGTACTGCGACATGTTCGCATCGCCCACGATGACGTGGAGGCGCCCAAATTGCGTGGCATCTGCGTGGGGCTCATCGCGGGTGTTGATGATGCCGCGGTTAATCGTGGTTTCCAGCGAGACCTCCTGGAAGAAATAATCTGCACGCTGGGAGATCTGAAAACCATCCTCCTCCCCGGCTTCCCCCAAACCCATGCGGCCCGCGCCGGTGAAGATCTGGCGGGTAACAAAGAACGGGATAAGGCCCTGCGTGATCGCATCGAACGGCGTTGAACGCGAGTACTGGTAATTCTCGTGCGAGCCGTAGGATGCGCCCTTGCCGTCAACGTTGTTCTTGTACAGCTTCACCGGTGGGCACGGATCGTGCCCATGAAGGACGGAGACTCCTTCTTCGTAGAGCTCTTGCACGCGCGCGGCTGCTTGGCCCAGAACGATGTCGCCGGCCGCGTCATAGACCATCGCACTGAACGCATCGGAGACTTCCGGGCTTGAGTACTCCGGATGGGCGTGGTCGACGTAAAATCGCGCCCCGTTCTCAGTGACCACATTGGCCACACCCAGCGCATCCGGCGCGACGATGGGAACCGTTTGGTAGCGCTTCAGGTCAAACCCGCGCGAATCCTTCAGCGGGTGTTCATCCTGGTAATCCCAGCGGGCACGAGCCGCCGTGTGCATCGCCGCATACGCCACCACCAAGTGGGTGGAGCTGACAATCGGACTCAAACCCGGCTGGGCGGGGGTGGTGATGCCGTATTCGGTCTCTGTACCCATGAAACGCGTCATGAGAGTTCAGCTTAATAGCCGCCTATCTGTTGAGAGATTCCAGTGCAGCTGGGCTACCGCCAGCGATGATGATGTCGGAGGGCGCGAGCACCGTCCCATTGACCATCGGCATGACATCGCCGTTGTCGTGTTTCATCGCGATGATCTGCACGCGGTGCTTCCGCCAGATCTCCTCCAGGTCCAAGGCAAAGCCGGTAAAAGCATGGGGTGCACTCATCGAGGTCACGCAGTAACCCGGAGTGACCTCGGCGAATTCCCGGAACTTGCCGCCAAGCAGGTGCGCTACACGGCGTCCGGTGTCTCGCTCTGGGTGCACAACGTGGTGTACGCCCAGTTGGCTCAGGATCCGGCCGTGCGGCTCTGAACTCGCCTTCGCCCAAATATCCGGAACACCAGCATCAAGCAGGTGCGAAACCGTGAGGATGGATGCTTCCAGCTGGCTACCCACAGAAACCACGACACACTCAATGTCATCCAGGCCCAGCTGCTCTAGTGCTTCCGGGTCTGTTGTATCTGCCACCACAGCATCGGTGAGGTACGGCGCGTGCTCCTTGACCACGCGACTATCTGCATCGACACCGAGGACTTCCACGCCGTTGGCTGTGAGCTCCGAGGCGAGAGAGATACCAAAGCGACCGAGGCCGATCACCATGACCGGTGGAATGTTAATGCGTCCATGGGAGCGGTGGAACGCGCGAATCTGCTTAGCCAATGAAGGGCCTTTCTTCCGGGTAGCTGTAATGACGATTCAACGTCGATGCGGCTAGCGCTGCAATGAGTGTGACAGAGCCAATGCGACCGAGGTACATGATGAAGCACAGCACAATCTGCGACGGTGCGGACAGCAACGCAGTGATACCAGTGGACAAACCAGCCGTGCCGAAGGCGGAGAGCACTTCAAACACCACCTGGTCACCGGTGAACTCCGGGTCAAAGACTCGCACAGCACCAACACCGAGAATGACAACAGCAAAACCGGCACATGCTAGAGCGAGTGCCTGCCGGGTGGCTGACTCCGGCAACGTCCGTTTACCCCCGGTTGTTTCTTCCCGGCCGCGGAACTCTGAAGCCATGGCAGCCAACAGCACGACGGCCGTGGTGATCTTGATACCGCCCGCGGTACCAGCTGAGCCACCACCAATGAACATGAGCAGGTCCGTGCCCATGAGCGTGATGGGGTGTGCATCCCCAAAATCAATGGAATTGAACCCGGCCGTCCGCGGTGACGCGCCGGAGAAAAACGCATTGAGCAGCTTCTGCCACACGGGCATGTCATCCAGCTGGCCTTCCCATTCCGTACAGGCAATCAACACGGTGCCGGCGAGAAGGAGAAAGCCCGTTGCTGCGAACGTCATCCGCGCCGTCAACGACATGCGGCGAGCGCGCGATGTCCGGTGCCGAACCCGTGATGCTATTTCGGACCACACGGGATAGCCCAAACCGCCGGCGATAAACCCGACAGCAATGGGGAGCAAGATCCAGGCATCCGCGGCAAAGGGAACAAGATTGTCGCTCTCCGTACTAAATCCCGCATTGTTGAATGCTGAAATCGCATGGAAGATGCCTTCCCACGCTGCGCGACCAGACGAATGGTTATAGCCCCACGCAAAGCGCAGGCCGAGGACCAGCGCTATGAGAACCTCCGCAGCCAAGGTAAACAGCACCGTGAAGATCAAGGTGCGCCGCAAACCAGCACCGGACATCGGTCGCCCTTCAGCAGCCCCCGTGCGCCGCGCTTTCAAACTGACCTTGCCTGTCACAACCAGACCAGACAAGGCCGCCAAGGACATGATGCCCAAGCCACCAAGCTGGATGAGCACGATGATCACGCCCTGGCCAAAACCAGTCCAATACGTTCCCGTGTCTTCAACGATGAGACCAGTCAAGGTCACCGCAGAAGTTGCGGTAAACAGCGCCGGCATAAAGGGCGTCCACGTGTCCCCCACAGCGGACACCGGCAGCATCAGCAGCAGCGTGCCCACAAAGATGAGCAACAGGAAGCCCACCGCCGTCATGCGCGCCGGGCTATTCAGCCCGAACGATGGTATAAGTTTCACGAGCGCACAGCCTACTCCTGTAGACCATGCGCTCGTGTGCTTTTCGAGCTATCCCGGGATTTGCTTTTAACGCGTTTTCCGAGCTTTCTGTAGTTGCTTTCACCTGGTTTACTGCCCAAAACATGCTGCTTCGGTCTCAACAGGGGCGACATACCCAAGCGTGACATGTGGCTGTTATTCATTCCGCAAGCTCCTCTACTAGAAGGTTACGATCCTCACTTTCAGATAGTCGCCAAGGTGTCGGCATTCCAAGCGACGAGCCGCAAAACATCACTAGAAGGAAAACCCAAGGACTTGCTACGAACGCCAAGATCCGATCTCTGATGCCGCCTTTTCAAGTTCGCCACCAAACCTTGCCCACAAAGCCGGTTGTTTCACTCTGATCTGATCAAAACCCTCACGAATATCCTGGGCATCAACGCCCCAGCGTCGATCTTGAGCAGGAATGGACGAAATTGCAGCTTCTAGGTTTTCAACCATTCGAGACGCCCAGTGGTCATCTACATCAGCAAATTTTCCGACTGCAAAGATCAACCATGCGATAGTTGCGGATACCTTCTCGGACGAATCAGAATACGACCATCTCTCCACTGACCGTAAACCGCCCCGATGCATTAGGTGAGCCAGAGCAAGAGGAATAGACCTAACAAATTCCGTCTTTATATCGTCTCTACTCTTGCCACTCACCCTCAGGGCTTCGAAGTCGGCTTTTTCAACAAGTTTTACTGCCAAAAATACTCCGGTAAGGACATTGAGCTTGAGGCCACCCGCCGTTTGAGCATCAATACCCTCGGATCGATAAATAAGTTGCGCTGCACACGGGGGATGGATCAGCACGAGATCTGTAAAGAACAAGTGTGTCTGAGGTTACCCTCGTTTAGTGGACACCCAACTTGTACGGATGTTGTGTCCGTAGGAGAGGATGTTCATTGTGAGTCA